>JAFDIV010000024.1 GCA_019307815.1 Deltaproteobacteria bacterium | reverse complement strand
GGAACCACATGCAGCAGCGCGACCCTCGCCTGATGACGCATCGGGAGATCGTCTCGGAACTCGCTTCCATCCTGGCCCGCGGCTACCTGCGCCACATCAAGGCGCGCTGGTTCATGATTGAGGGCGGCCCGTTCCCGACCGATGTGGCGCAACCCAAAGAATCTCAAGAGTTTACCGAGAATTGCCTTGATAGTTCGGGCCACCGAAGCCTTCATTCCACAAGGGGTTAGCGCCCCGAGAAGCCGCGGAGATCACCTAGCCGCGGCGTGGAAAAGAGAACGTCGAAAGGAGGTTTCGGATGAACACGGACACCTACAAGGAGATCATGAGCCTCTCCCGGATGACGGTCGGAGAGCTCCGGGAGAAGTGCCTTGAGGCCCTCGGCGGACTGACGCCCGCAGAACACCTCATGACAAACTCACCGAAAATCTCTACTTATTTGGCACTAAAAAAGGGAGGTTTACATAAGCACTAGAAGAGTAAATATTTCTTGATCATAGCGGAGAAATGAGAAAGAAGCTTCTCTTCATCTATACTATCTTTATTTTGATACATGTAGCTAAACACCCCATGCGTGGCTCGATGGATAACGATGGCGGTTGATTCGGGGTCTTCGACCTTTTCTTGAAAGAAGTAATTTAAATATCTAATTATCCCTTCGTCTTCCCGTCTCTGCCAATGATCGTAGATCTTTTTGGCATCCTCATTCATCATGATAAACTTTTCTATTTCGAAATTGAGTTTTCCTTCTAGTCTGTGGGTATAGTAGAGACCACGTACCAGCGTATCGATTGCCTTAGCGAGGTCTTTCTCTTGTTCAGGTAACCAGTCGATGTTTTCTCTGAAAAAGATACAGGTTTTCTCTGCATATTCTTTCAAAATAGTCAAGAATATCTCTAACTTGTTGTTGAAACGGGCATAGAGCCCGCCGATTGAGACTCCGGCCTGTTTCGCAATCAATGAAGCAGTGGTTCTCTCAAAACCAATCTCGGCAAAGAGCTCCTTGGCCGCCGCGAGGATCTTCCGTCTTGTCTCTTTTGACCTTTTTTGAACCGGCTCTTTAGTAGAATAACCGGATTTAATACAATCTTCCTTCATCTCCCGATATCCCTGAAACCAAGCGCACCTTTTTCCACCGATAAGCGACCTTTTTCACAACCTTTGCGCTCAGAGACGTAAACAAGTCGATTCATTACGCCGCCCCTATGCACCCTTATACCCTGAAAGACGGGGCGTGTCAAAGCGAACCCGAATTCTTTTTCTCTTGACAAACCGAATCCGTATTCGTATTCTTATAAAAGACTGATATCCACAGCAGGGTTTTGCGCAACCCTGCTACACGTAAGAAGGAGGACCAAATGTCAGAGAACAGACGCTACGACCGCGAAATAGCCACTGACATCCTCGCAGTTGGAGGAGGCGGGGCGGGAGTGATGGGGGCCGTAGCCGCCTCAGAAGCAAGTGTGGATGTGGTCTTGGTAATGAAGGGGGCATTGGGCCGATCGGGCAATACCATCATGGCCGGCGGAAGCTTCGCCATGGATGGGCCCAGTGCCGTCAGCTACGGCTATGATGGAGATCCAAAGTTTACCAAGGACGAATGGTTCGAGGAAATCGTCAAGCAAAGTTTTTACCTCGCGGACCAAAAGATCGTCGAGACATACGTAGAGAGGGCTGCACCTTTAGTCAAACAGGTAGTGGACTGGGGCCGAAAGGCCAAGCAGTACTTTCATTTCTTTAAGCCCGGCGGCTTCTTTACGGCTGGTAAATCCATCAGCCTGGCCTTGCGTCAGGGGGTCAAAGAACACCCAGATATCAAGGTCATCGAAGATGTCGTCATAACAGACATCCTCACGAAAGATGGCCGCTGCGTGGGGGGCGTAGGTGTAGATGTCTACTCTGGGGAGATCATCGTATTCAAATCCAAGGCCGTAATCCTGGGGACCGGTGGCTTCCAGCCCTTCTCGTTCAAGTGCACGGTCTCCGACATGACCGGGGACGGCATGGGTATAGTACTCCGGGCCGGCCTCTCCGTGGCGGATATGGAGTTCCTGCTTTTCGTGCCCGGAGTATGCCTGTCTCCCAGCCTGCACCGCGGCTCCATCTTTCCGTTCCTTTACAACATCCTTACGGCCACGTTCCCGGATCTCGTGGCGCCACGGATGAAAAACGCAAAAGGGGAAGATATCGGCCAAAAGATACCCCCAGACCATCTAGCCCTGGCCATGGGCAGCGAATGGATGAAGCTGGTCTTCACCTATTGGTGGGGGAAAGAGATTGCCGCCGGGAATGGAAGCCCCAATGGGGGCATCTACTTCTCCTTCGACCACGTGAGTGGCGAAGAGTTCATCGCTGGCACAAAGACCTTAGTCTCCATGATGCCCATCTGGTACAAGACGCCGTGGAAATTCCAGGGGGACGACTTCTCCGACATGAGAGACGCTGTGCTGGCCGGAGAACCCTGGGAGGTCGGCCTGGGGCACGAATACAGCAACGGCGGCATCCTAGTTAATGAGAAAACCGAAACCAAGATACCTGGCTTCTACGCAGCCGGAGAATGCAGCACCGGTTGTTTCGGGGCCCATCGAGTGCACGACGCCCTGGTAGAGATGCTGGTCCAGGGTTACGTGGCCGGGGAAGTAGCCAGCGCCTATATCAAGGACGCCCCCGAACCGGTTATTGACATGGCCCAGGTGGAATCTCACGTGGAGAGGATCACCGCACCCCTGTCGCGGGCCAAAGGGGTGAGCCCCACCGAGATCCAAAGACTCCTGGAGGCCGCGGGCGACAAAGGATTCGGCTTTGTGCGGAATGAAGACCGAATGAAGGCCGCCCTGGCGGATGTTGAGCGGATCAGGACCGAGATGATCCCCAAGATGGCCGTCAAGTCCAAGACCCGGGCCTATAACCAGGAGTGGATCGAATCCCTGGGTGTGGAGAACCTCGTCCTTTGCATCGAGAGCGGTCTGAGGACGGCGTTGATGCGGAAAGAGAGCCACGGGACCCACATTAGGGAAGACTACCCAGAGGTTGATCACGACAACTTCCTAGTAAGGTACTGCCACACCCTGGTGGATGGAAAACTAAAACAGACAACCATAAAGCCTAATGTGACCCGCATGCCGCTGCCCACGGGAAAGATGGCGAACATCATGGAATACGCCCTTTCCTGTGAGCCGAAGTTCAAGAACGCAGCGGGCAGTTCATCTGCCGGAGTTCCCGTATAGGGAGGAATTGCTATGCCGCGTTTAGTCAAAGTCTATCGGTATGACCCAGCTACGGACATAGAAGGAGAATTCCGGGAATACGAGATTCCCGACACCCCTGGCCAGAGCGTCATGGACGCCCTGGACTACATTCACCAGAACCTGGACCCGAGCCTCAGCTACTACAGCCACAGCCGATGTGCGCACGGGATCTGCGCCCGGTGTGCCGTAAGGGTAAACGGCGAAAACGTCCTGGCCTGTGTGCACCCGTTGCCGGATAACGACGTGGTCTACATCAGCCCTATCAGTAAAGACCGGGTAATGAAAGACCTGATCACGAAAAAGTCAGCCGCCCCTGTGTCGGCAGGAAAACCGACCGCCAAGGCCGCAGCCAAAGATGTGGCCAAGGGTCTAATATCCCGGCCCGATCACTTCTTGATCTTTGTCCGAGATCTGGAAAAGGCCACCGAGTTGTGGCGTGACCTCCTCGGGTTTGAGGTCCAGTATGGCGGCCGCAACGAGGCCATTGGTTATCATAACTACCTGATCCGGTTCGGCCTGGTGTATATCGAACTCCTGGGGCTCATAGACTGGAAGAAAGGGCTTTCCTCTGGCCTGGTCAAATCCGAATTTGCCAAATACTTCGAGACCGGCCATGCCCTGGCCCTCAGCTACTGCATGGCCGCCGACCGCCTGGAAAAGCTGGCAGAGCAGGTCAAAAACGGCGCATTGGAAGACGCGATAGGCCCCCTGCCTATGGAAAGGACCAGGCCGGATGGAAAGACCCTGCACTGGGAACTTTGCCTGCCCAGTGGCCTGAATACCTTTCAGAGATTGGCCTGGCCGATCTTCATCAGGTGGACAACTCCGGACGAGGAACGCCTCTCCTGGGATCCGCCGGCCCAGCATCCCAACAAGGCCGTGGACATCTTGGGGATATCCATAGCGGTCAGGGATATTGAACGGATCCGCCACATCTATGAAGACGACTTCGGCCTTGAAAGGGTTGGCGAGCAGGATGTGCCTGATCTCGGGGCCCGGCGCATAAGGTATCAGGTGGCAGGGTTTTCCATCGATCTGCTGACCCCGGCGGGCTCCGGGATAGTGGAAGACTTCCTGCGCCAGTGTGGGGATGGTCCCTTCCAGATCGTGCTGGCTGTTGAAAGCCTCGATGGAGCCCAAAAGGCCATCAACCCGGAAAAGGTGACTCTCAAGCCCGCCCCTGAAATACCAGGAGGACTCCTGATCGACCACGTGGCAACCTTCGGTATTCGACTCGTCTTTGTAGAGAAGGATACATGAAAAGGGAGGGCGTAACCGTGAAACCGGGAGAAGAGGTGACACACGAGGCCGTAGGCTTGCTATCTGATTACATCAAGATCAATACCTCCAATCCGCCTGGCAACGAGGCGGAAGCGGCCAAGTTCTTTGCCGAGATCTTCGACAAGGAGGGCATTGAATACAAGACATACGAGTCAAAGCCGGGACGAGTCTCTCTCAGGGCCTGCATAAAAGGGACTGGCCAGAATAAACCGCTTATCCTTCTAAACCATATGGACGTGGCTCCGGCTCAAAGCGAAGAATGGAGCTTTGATCCCTTTGGTGGAGAAGTGAAAGACGGCTTCATTCATGGCCGTGGGGCCCTGGATATGAAGAGCCAGGGCATTATGGAACTCCTGGCCTTCCTTCATATCAGCCGAGAGCGCATCACGCCCAACCGCGATCTTATCTTCTTGGCGGTTGCAGATGAAGAAGAAGGTGGTACTTGGGGCGTAAAGTATCTATTGGAACACCATTGCGATGACTTTCAGGCCGGGTTGGTGCTGAATGAAGGCGGCTTCGGGGTAATTGGCCTGATTCCAAATTCCCCGCTTATGATGATCTCCACGGCAGAGAAGGGCCTCTGCTGGCTCAAGCTGCATGTGTCAGGCCCTCCGGGGCACGGCTCCATGCCGCATGGAGAAAATGCCCTGGAGAAGTTGATCCAGGCCCTCAACCGTTTAACTGTCGCCGACCAACCAGTCACCGTCACCCCGATCGTGGCGGAATATTTCAAACAGCTCGGTGCCGCATGGGAATTCCTGGGCCCCTTCCTGAAAGATGGTCAGCCCGAAACCTTGGCCCAGATCATCCAGGGAAGCGGCCTGTTAGCCATGCCGCCGATATCCGCCATAGTGCGGAATACCATCAGTGTAACTTCTATGAACGCGGGGGCCAAAGCTAATGTAATACCCACCCGGGCAGAGGCGGTGCTCGACATCCGGCTCTTGCCCGGCCAGGACCCGCAAAAGATCATCGAGGGGGTGAAAGAAAAGCTTGCAGATGGAAATATCAAAATCGAGTCTGTGTCTGTAAACCGCGCTACTGAATCCCCCTGGGATACCGAAGCGTTCAGGCTAATCCGCGAGGTTCTTCTAGCTCACTTTCCCCAGGCTATTGTGACCCCTTCTCTTTTGTTTGGAAGCTCTGATTCTCGCTTCTTCCGGGATAGAGGCGTCCCCACCTACGGTGTATGCCCTATTTTGGTCACCATGGATGACGCCAGGATGCTTCATGGCATTGATGAAAAGATATCCGTGGAAAACCTCACTGCCGGCACAATGGTGTTTACGGACCTTGTGAGGAGGTTGGTGACAACGTAGTAAAGGAGTAGGGCCATGTCGCTCAATAACAAGAATGAAGGAAGGGATCAGCAGGCCCTTTTGACGGACCGTAGAGAATTCCTCAAGTTGGTGATAGCCCTTTCAGGCGGTCTTGTCTTGGGAACTTCGGGATTACTATCTATTCCTTCCTGCACTCAAATCCCTTCCAAGTGGCGGCCCGTTTCTTATCCCAAGACACTTCTGTATAATTTTGAACTATTTGACGGGGTCCAAAATAGACTCCAGAAGGGCCTCATCCTTTTGGTAGAAAACGGGAGGATTCAAGGGGTAGAGAGGCGGGGAAGCCTTGAGTGTTACAAAGACTTCCATCCAGTGGATCTGAAGGGTAGAACGGTCCTACCGGGGTTGATCGATAACCACTGCCATATGACTGTTCCATTTATGTATGATCCCACTTTTCGTGCCTTTATTGAAATGAATCAGGCTATAGCCCTGAACTTCTATAATTGCATAATGAGTGGAGTGACCACCGTAAGAGATGTGGGTGGGTTTCCAGGAAAGATAAATAAATTCAGGCAAAAGGCCGATTCACTCGAAATCCCAGGCCCTCGAGTGATCAGCTCTTTATCCCCAATTGCAACTAGGCGAGGAAAGATTCTTGGAGCTCCAGAAAAGGTACGCCATTTTACTAATCCTCTTGTTGAGTGGATTCTAGGTGGGAATTACGCCGAGAGACCGGTCGGCGTCAAGGAGATCAAGGCCGCTTGCCAGGAGATGCTCCAGCTGGGGGCTAGCTGGCTGAAGACATTACATCAGGAACATTCCTATTCCTACTACCCCAGGACTCTTCCCAATCACAGCGATGAAGGCTATAACGCCATTCTTGAGATCGGGGCCGAGCACGGGGTGAGATGTGCCCTTCACCAGCCCCTTCTGAGCGGGTTCGTGAAGGGAGTGAAGCTTGGCTTTCATACTTTGGAGCATATGCCCATGGATGGTATCATTCCCCGGAGGGCCATTGAAACCTTTATCAAAAAGGGTATGGCCATAATACCCACGATGATGGCTTTTGCGGATGTATTTTCAGAAACCAGCATTCTGAAGCTCATCCAAGAGCATGGTCGGGAATACCTCACCCCCGAGGCTATCAGACAGATGACCGCCAGGCTCAAGGCTTCACTGGCTCAAAATAAATTGAGCATCCAAGAACGGCGGAAGCTCATATTCGACCGCGAGTATTTCCGCGACATGTTCAGCAATCAGTTAACAAACTTGTCCCGGCTCCATGAAACGGGGGCCACCATCGGCCTCGGCACCGACAATGGGGGGACATTCAGCGGCTTCTTTGGGCGCTACGCGAAGGAGCTGGAGCACTATGTTACGGCTGGGATCCCCAAGCATGAGATACTGAAGATGGCCACTTCGGTTAATGCTTCAATCCTCGGAATGCAGGATGAAATCGGGAGTATCTCAAAAGGCAAGATAGCAGATATCATAGCTGTCAGAGGTAATCCGCTCAAAAACATCAGTGTTATGTCGAAGGTTGACATGGTCATGAAAGGCGGCACCTTCATAAAGTACGAGGGTCTGTCTCTGACTTAAAGCCAGAGGGCTATCAATTATGGCTTCTGTACGCATCCATCCTCTTTGGTGGCCGCTGCTCGCCGTGGCGAGCCCGCTGGTGGTCCCTTTTTGCTGGCGCAGAAACCGCCGCTTTAAAAGAGACCGCATACGGGCCAGTGTCGTAAACCAGGAGAGATTGCGGCAGGCCGTGCAGTTGGATCTCCCTACCCTGGATTTTCTCGAGCTGACCGTTTTGGTGGAATGGAAGACCAAGGCCGGTTATTTGGGAGACCCTGGGGTCTCATATCTCTTCAGTACGGACCGGGGCACGCTGCTCTTTGACGTGGGCTTTGGCCCTGAGCGCCCCACGTTGCGGCA
Organism: Deltaproteobacteria bacterium; assembly: GCA_019307815.1. GTDB lineage: Bacteria > Desulfobacterota > DSM-4660 > Desulfatiglandales > Desulfatiglandaceae > B111-G9. The sequence continues at coordinate 55,931 of JAFDIV010000024.1, read as the reverse complement.
CAATGCAGCCAAGTTGGGCATAACGTTGAATGAAATCGATGCCCTTGCCATCTCACACCTCCATCCTGACCATATGGGAGGCATAAAGGCGAGCCGATCTAAGCAGATACTACTCCCGGCCGAGCTCGGCTCTCCTGAAAACAAACTCTGCTTTTTGCCGGAGGCCGCCGCCGCACCAGGGTTTGACGTAAATCTGGTGAAAGGCTCCACCCTTTTGCCCGCGGGCCTGGCCACCACCGGGCCCCTGGCCCGTAGTCTGTTCTTTTTCGGGTGGACAGAAGAGCAGGCCCTGGTGGCCAAAATCAAAGACAAAGGGCTGGCAGTCTTCACCGGCTGCGGCCATCCGACCATAGAACTCATTCTGGAAATGGTGAAGCGTATCTCGAACGACCCTATATATGCGATAGGGGGCGGTCTCCATTTCCCTATCACAGGGGGGCGCCGAAGATACGCCGGCATTGAGGTTCAGATGCTTGCCGGCACGGGTAAGCCACCCTGGCACCGGATCACCGATGAGGACCTCAGCCAGACCATCGGTGCCCTCAACCGGGTGAGGCCCAAGCGGGTCCTGCTCTCCGCCCACGATACGTGCGACCACGCACTGGACCGCTTCAAGGCAGAGTTAGATGCAGAGGTCGATGTTCTGCTGGCAGGTGAGATCTACCGCCTTTGACCGTAATACCGCGTAAGGAGGACTCCTATGAAGACGATGGGGCTGATAGGTGGTATGAGCTGGGAATCCACACTCGAATACTACCGGATCATCAACGAAGAGGTAAGGAACCGCCTTGGCGGCCAACATTCGGCAGAGCTTCTGCTATATAGCCTGGATTTTCACCCCATAGAGGAACTCCAGCGCCAGGGCAAATGGGATGAGATGACCCAGATACTCATAGACGCGGCCAAACGTCTGGAGAAGGCAGGTGCAGACTTCGTCCTGATATGCACCAACACCATGCACAAGATGGCGCCAGAGGTACAGGACTCCATCAAGGTGCCTCTGCTCCATATTGCGGACGCCACGGCCGAACAGATCAAAGCCTCGGGGTTCTCGAAGGTGGGACTCCTGGGCACCAAGTACACCATGGAGCAGGATTTTCTCAAAGGTCACCTTTCATCAAAGCACGGACTTGAAGTAGTCATCTCAGATGATGCTTCCCGCGACATCGTGCACAACGTCATCTACGACGAGCTTTGTCTCGGTACCATCAAGGAGGAGTCAAAAAAGAAGTTCCTCAAGATCATCCAAGACCTGGCCGCAAACGGCGCCCAGGGCATCATCTTGGGCTGCACAGAGATCCCGCTCCTGGTGCATGCAGAAGACACTTCGCTACCCCTGTTTAACACGACCGCGATCCACGCCAAAAAGGCCGTGGACATGGCCTTGGAAGGCTCGGAACCCCAGAAGGCCTAGAACTTATAGAGACTACCAGGTCTCGAACTAAAGGGGGGCTGTCATGAATCCTGGACAAGACGATCTGAACCTGCGGAAAATAATGAAACCTCTATTGATCTATATGATGAAAAGGCATATCAAGTACCCCAGGCTCTTTCTCCTTAAGTGCGCGCTGACGTTTGGGAGCTTTAAGCGGCGGATCGATACGAATAGATTCCCGGCCGATTTCATAGCTCTCACGGCCATGCCCCTCTGGATCTACATAAATCTCAAGAAGGTCCTGGGGCAGCAAAAGGCATATGAAATCATGCGCATCCCTGCCCTGACCGCGGGGGTGGCCAAACAAAATATCCTCTTCGACCCGGTCAACAAAGGCAGGGGATTCAAGCAGTTCATAGAGAAGGAATTCGAGATCAACAAGACCGGAACCACGAGATGGAATACCATCGAGATAAAGTTGCAGACGGAAAAGAGGCTCGAATTCGTGGTCACCAAATGCCTGTTCCATGAGTTCACAACATCCCTGGGCATCCCAGAGGCCACCTCTCTAATCTGCCAGACAGACAATGCGCTGTTCAACTCATACCTACCAGAGAGGCTGATCTTCCACAGGGGCGGCGTGGGCAAAAGGATAGCCGACGGGAACGAATGCTGTCATTTCATATGGGAATTGGTAGATGAGGATAAGCCCACCAGGTAGTGGGATATGCGCTTTGACTTCTAGATAGCTCCAGCCCCGAAGTACACGGGGGAGGGATTAAGCGTCTCGGAGCGTACGAAGATGTTGATCAACGTTTCCTAGACATGACGACGGCGAGGAATAACACTGTGCCAGCTACGCGGTGGTACTCCTGACCAACAGCACCGAGTACTGCGTGCGCATCGCCACGCTGGGCCAGATGGGTCCCCGTGTACGGTATCATGGCCATGCATGGAGCTAAGGGTCTTTCGGGACGAATTGTGTTTATTCCAGGCCTAAAAGAAGAGATCCTGCCTGGACCGTGGCGCCAGTCATATCCAGGTCTAGTATTAGAAGCAGCACGTTTGTGCTATGTGTCGATCACTCGCGCAAGAGCAGCGTGTATTCTAAGCTACGCCAGAACACGCATTGTGAACGGGCGGTTCAGTAGACAGACTGCTTCGCGTTTTTGCCCTCACCTTGGGAGGGTATTCGCAAACAGAACGAGTGGTCTTTCGCCTCAGGAGGTGCAGCAGATACTGCGAACTTGCGCTGAATTGTGAGAGAGATTAGTGAGGTGGTGGAAGTCTCTGAGCAAAGAAGACATCTATGTTTGGAACACCATATCCCGGCAAATCGCGACACAGACCGCGACAGGAAGGAGGTCTCGGGCGCGGAAAGGAAATCCGAATCAACGCCCCTGCCTGTCGGCAGGCAGGGTTTCCGCCCCCTCGGGGATGTGCCGCTCTTTGACTCGGGCCATCCATGGCCCTCGCCCTGCCGGGCATGCCGACAAGCGGCACGGCCAATTCTGCTGTCCTGCAGAATTGTGAAAAGATGTTGTGTATCAATGTGTTAGGTGATATCCTGGCGGTGGAGAGTGGTTATGAACAGGGTTGCAAGCGGGGAGCCAAGAGTTAAGAAAGAGGCTTTTTGGCCCCTTTTTTGATTCTTGGCCTTTCCACCAGAGGAGAAATGGTTGGGAGGAGGCATGGTCTGACTGGTGCCGCTGTGACCTGACATCACAGATCAGGCCGTCTTCCGCTCGCCGACCTGTCTGCGTACAGTGCACAGGCATGCGCGCCTGCCGCCGGAGTTCGCCGCACCTGTCTGCGTCGCGAACGCGACAGGCAGGCGCGCCGCACACCCTGGGCCCAGGGAGACAAATCCGGAGAAAAGCGGATTTATAAATACCCACAGGCGCATTGTCGGTACGAAGTCGGACGAGGCTCGCTGGTTTGCTGGTTGCTATATAGTGAATATATGAATATGCACTTGACATATACACATATGCACTATAGACTTTAGTCAAACTACAGGAGGTACCAGCCAGTGGAAGAAGTCAATGCACTCAAGGTGAGAAATAATCTAGGCGAGATTTTGGATCGCCTGACGAAAACCGGTCAGCCCATATTCATTTCTAAAGGCAGGAAGATAAGAGCAGTGTTGGTCACACCCGAAGATTTTAAACGCAGGTTTTTGGATGTACAGGCAGAGGAAGAAAAAAGGCGTTTTCTTGAGACCATCAAGGCCTTGAGGAAAAAGAGGAAGCAAAAATTAGACAGCATCGAAGTTCTGCGCAAGCTAAGGGGTTATGAGACGTGATCTGGGTAATAGATGCCTCTGTAGCGGTACGGTGGTTTCTGGAAGATGAGACCGATGCAAATGCCGAGGCTGTTCTTCGAAAAGTTGTTGAAGAACCGCGTCTGTTTGCCGTACCAGAGTTGTTTTCATTTGAGGTCTATGCGGTGTTGCAGCGTCTGCACCCTGAGGGGTTCAAGGCCTTCAGAAAAGGAATCATTCCAATCCTCCAAGGTGGGATCTTGAGGCACCCCATGACAGAGAGATTGGCCAAAAGGGCGGACAAGTTCGTAAGAAAAGGGCTTACTGGATATGACGCATGTTATGCCGCACTTGCCGAAGACTTAAAAGGACTCTGGCTGACCTTTGACAAAAGGGCTCACCAAAGGATAGGGGATAACTCCATTTCTCATTTAATCGCAGAAACAATGCCCCCGGGATGGGAATAGATTCTTTCGCCGGCATATGAACCCGATTCCCCCAGTTTTCCGTCGCTAGTCACGGATATGCCCTTTCACATTATTGCGCACCCTCCATAGATTTCAGTATCGCAAGCTTGGGTTTGCCATAATGATGTTTTGGGTATATCGTGTATCCTGAAAGGAGAAAGTAAGCCATAAAAGTGAGGAGAAATGATTCATGTCCTTGTGGTAGCCCTACTTTTCACCACTCCTCTGCGGGATCAACACACTCCCGCCTAACAAGCCCACAGTCCGGTATGAAACCACAAAAGCACTATTTCTTTGACGTGTAAAAAAGTAAGATAAAATCTTGTTAGTAAGTTTTATCATTTCTTGAAGAGGTTTTGTATGAGAACCGTATTAAGCGAGAGAGGACAGGTGGTGATCCCCAAGGACATAAGGGAGTTGCTCGGGTTAAAAAAGGGGACCGTACTGGATGTCACCGTCCAAGACAAGAAAGTCATTCTTAAACCTTTGGCTACCAGTGTAAAGGTCAAGCACTGGCAAGAGTTGAGGGGATTGCTCAAAGGAAAGTATACCAGCAAACAATTCCTAAAAGAACGAGAAAAGGATCGGAAGCTGGAGCAGTGGAAGTAGTTGTCCTTGACACATACGGATTGATCAAATGGCTTACCGGCGAATCTTGCCATGAGATAGTTGACAAGCACCTCAGAACTAGTCAAGTCCATATGAGTTCTATTAATTTCGGTGGGACCTATTATCGCCTAATCAAAGACGGTTTTAGAGACGAAGCCGAGAGTCTCTGGGTGAATAAGGACCTTTTTCCAATCAAATACATAAACCCCAATTGGCAGCGAATAAGGCGCGCCGCTGAAGTTAAATCAAGATATCCTGTGTCTTACGCAGAGGCTTTCTGTATATCCCTGGCAATGGAGCTGGAGGCCAAAGTGATTACCGGTGATCCGGAGTTCAAGAAGATAGAGGGCCTTGAACTCATTTGGGTTGGTGATTAGCAAGGTTGGCAGGCCATACCATCCACATTCTATGCCTGAGGACCTTGCGGTTACGTCCAATTCCCCTATCCTGTGGAATTGTGAAAAGGCGTTACGTATCTAATGTGTCGGGGAATACCCTACCTTGAGGGTAACCCCCTACCCATCCACGGATCGGATGCCTACGGATATGGGTATTAGTCGTCACATTTTCCTATCCTCTGGCCGGTAAGTTTGTAGTTGATCTTGGTCTTTTCGCCCACCGTGACTTGATAAACGCCATCCATGGTATCGCCCCGGTACACGGCCTGGCCGTGGCAGACCATCTTAATATCGCCAGCAGTCAATACAAAGTCCCAGATTACCTTCGAGCCCTCGACTTTCAAATTGGTTATTTTGCAGTTGGAAAGCCTGCTCTCCTTCAAGGGGATGAAGTGATCCTTGGTGATGCACAGTTTGATCCTATCCATGGGTGCAGGCTTGGAGAGGCCCGGGACGACCACTGCGCGGGAGATCTTCCACAGACCGTAATTTATATGGGAGGGCGAAGGCAATACCTTGAGCCCTTTTTCAATCTCCTTTGTCTGAACAGGTGCGGAAACTGTCCGAGAGACATCCTCGATACGAACATCAATGGCCCCCTTTTTCAGCTTCACAAAGATGGTGTCAACTTTTTTGAACTTGCCCACATCCCATGATCTGGAAGCACCGCCCCGCAGCCTGAAACCTTCTTGTGCCACGGTCCTTGATCCCCGGCAGAAGAGAACCTTTCCATGGGACGTGACTTGATCGGATGGGTCGTCTGTCAAGGTCAATTTTACCCTTTTCCCTTTTGGGAGGCTGTAAAACTTGACGCTCGACCCCCTAAGGTGCTCTAACTTGATGAGGTTGGAAGGAGCCGATCCGGCCCACAGCCGCGGAGTGCCCTTGAGCACCCGCAGTACTATTTCATCTGCCCCATGAGGTGGCTCCTTGAATTTGGGCGTTGCTGAGCCCCCGAATATTCCTAGATTCTTTACAAGCTTTCCATTCTTGAAGGCATAATATTCCACCCGAGCCCAAGAGGCAGGTTCCTTGCCCGAGCTTTCCATGCGAAATTCAATGGAGTGGCCTTTGACCACCTTTACCCTTATGATGTCTCCCTGGTTTAGCCTCTTTTCAAAGGGCGGACTAAGGAGGGGGACTGCAGATACCTTAGCCCTCCATTGGGGTCTTTTGGGTTTTTGGGGTTGTCGGCCCAATTTTTGGAGTTGTTCGATGGTGATCTCATTGAACTCTGGGGGTATGATCAAAAGCCCTGTCTTGAGCTGTCCCTCCTTGATATTCTTGAGTTCAAAGCGGGCCAGCACCTTGCCCTTATAAAAGGTCAGTATCTTGATGGGAAAGCGGTATTTCTCGGCAATCCAGACCTCAGAAGCCTTGATCTTTTCCATTGGCTTCCTGTGGTTATAGACCTGCTTCTTGCACGAAAAAGGCCCCAGCCTTTCTTTGGATTCAGAGACGAGCTGGTAATACTTGGGGGCAGCAAAGCTTTGGGCCTCAATAACATTTTCAGGGGCCATCAAGAAGGCGGCTTCCTTAGGGACCTTGCAATAGACCTTCTTCGACGGAACCACGAAAGTCATGTAATCTGCCTTTTGTTTAACAAGGAAGTAGACCGGAATGCCATCCTCGGTCTTGTCATAGCGATAGATGCCATCGGTATAATAGAAGGGATACTTGGCAGTTTTTCCCTTGTATTCAACTACCATGTCAGCCGAAAAGGAAACCGCATACGCCCACCTTATGCCCATCAATACGGTCAAAGACACCAGGACGGCAGCAAGGGAAGCTAGATAATATGAAACGGGCTGCTCCCAGGTGTGGTATACACCTGGAGCCACAAAAAAACCTTATAATAAGGAGGAGCAGCCCATGGAGAAAAAGATAGCATATGTCGGCATTGATTACCATCTGAATTCTCTTTCAATTGCAGTTATGGTCGAAGGTGAAAAGGATCTATATCAAACTATCCGTATAAGGAATGAAGACAAGGTCATTTTAAAATACATGAAAAAGCTAGCTAAGGACTTTGAAATCATGGCCTGTTACGAGGCCTCATGTAATGGCTATAGCTTCCAGAGGAAGATGCTACAGTGGGGTTACCACTGCGATGTTATTGCCCCTTCTTTGGTTCCAAAGAAGAAGGGAGATCGACGAAAGAATGATTTCCGAGACGCCCGCAATCTAGCGCAAAACTATGCCCATGGGATGTTGAGTGTGGTTCATCCGCCCACAGAATATGAAGAATCGGTACGCAGCTTAATCCGTTGTCGTCTAGCCTTTGAGGAGGATGAAAAGAGGGTAAAGCTACGAATCAATTCCTTGCTGTTATCGCAGGGGCTGGACTGGCCTAAGAAGAAATGGACCCATCAGCATCGCATGTGGCTGGCCAAACTGAGGTTTGACAACCCTCAACTTCAGCAAGTCCTGGATGAGTATCTGGAACATCTGCAATACCTTCAAATACGTATCAAGAACCTTGATAGTCAGATTGAACAGATTGCGCATTCAGATATCTATGCATCCAGTGTAAAGCGGCTTAGGGCTTTCAAAGGAATCGGCACTCTTGCTGCAATGATACTCATTGCAGAAATAACAGATTTTCGCCGCTTTCCAAACCCCAGGGCATTGATGGCTTTTCTTGGTCTGATTCCCTCAGAGGACTCCTCAGGTGATAGACAAAAAGGTGGTAGTATAACCAAGGCGGGTAACCGCCCTGCCTGCTGCAGGCAGGCGCTGCAGGACTCAATTGGTAGAATCGGTACAGCATTATGTCAGAAAACCGGTCATTGGCCCCCAGATGAGACAGGATTTAGCTGAGGTAGATGCAAAAAGCGCTAATATAGCCCGAAAGTGCATGCAACGGCTACATAAACGCTATTGGGCCCTGATAATGAAGGGCAAAGCTCGACAGGTTGCAATCACGGCGATAGCCAGAGAGTTCGTGGGATTTATTTGGGCCATGATGCAACCTGAACCTGTAGCCAACTGAAGATTCACCTAACGATAACCCTTTTTCAAAGAACTTTTCACACTGTACAAAAGGTTTGAGCAAAATGGAGCTTGGGGTACGTCAGGAGACACTCGGGGACACTATGTTGAGGGCTAATGGCCTATTCACGAAGCTAGATCGAGTGACCTCCGGACGGATAATGAATAATGTTGGTACCCAACCCACGAATAGCAGTTTGATTCACCGTCGAAGCAACCCCTTGCTCCTTTTTGCAAAAAAAATAACAGAGGACATATGACTGTCCCATATAACTCAAAACAAGGTCTAAGGGAACGGAGGCTCGCTTGCAGGGGGAAACCCCAACGCTCCGACGAGCTACTGTTGGGCCCATTCTCGCGCAGGAGTTTCCCCCTGCAAGCGAGCTACCATTTATTGGAATAACTGTCGCGGAGCATTTTGCTCTTGACAACGCCCGTTTCATAGCAGTGTACTACGTTGCATTTTCTCTACCTCCTTCCCTGGCTGTTGCTTTTGTCCACCTTCCCCCAGGGCAAGAAAAATGTGGAGATAAGATTGGCTGGCCAAATGTAGGTGTGCAAAAATCTATGGTTAGCTAAATATCCCCAGAACGCCTTGGGTCTTTATTACCTTTTCCAAAAAAGATAGTCAAGGTCAGCCCATTCGTACCACACCTCCCAGCCTTAGGCAAAAGAGTGATCAGCTTTTTTCGTTTACATCTCTCAAGAAATCACTATCCTAATTTTTGGTTAGCGCCTATCCTTCGTATCTATCCAATAACTGTTATTTTTGGATAGGGGAACTCAATACTCAGCCATAAGGCTTCAGTGCAAAAAACAAGGGATGAAAAAGCCAGGGTATTTTGGCTGAGAGCTGAGTGCTGAAAACTGTCTCCTATTGATTTGTGGGGAGCAGGTAGGGTAATCCGCCAATGAAAAACATTTCCCTCAAAAGAAGCATTTTTCTCTTTTACTTGGTCTTCGGTCTGCTACCCTTGGGGGTTATCTCATATCTCACCATGCTATCTTATACCAGCACCATAACCTCCCTCACCGATCAACATGTAAGCCAACTGCTCCAGAGGGTGGCCGAGCAGACAGACAGTCGATGCTACAATTTGTTCAAATACTTGGATCTGATGTCCAAGTTTCCCTATGTCCAGTTAAGCTTCCTCCAGTATCCTCATGCGGGCCAGCGCAGCACCGTGCAAGAAAAACTGGAGCTTTTTCGTATCAATACCCAGAGTTTCGACCGCATCACCCTTTATTCCAATCAGGGCGAGGTGGTGGCCACTGCACCGCCTTGCCCCACAGTCGCTCACATAACTCTGGGCCGGAACCAGGTGATGCGGGCTGCCTCCTACAGCTACTTTCATCAGGAAGACCTGGACCACAATCCGCCCCGGATGTTACTGTTCAAGAGGATCTATGACTACCGGAATCCGAATCGACCCGTGGGTCTGGTGTGTGCCGAGGCATCTTTGAAGAGCTTCTTGGGCTTCACCAAAGAATTGGCGCTGGGTCCGGGGGTGACAAAGATCATCTTCAATTCCAAGGGAACAAAACTATTCGAGCAGCCCCCTACCTCCAATTCCGGTACTGGCAAGTTAAGGGAATATACAACCACCCTGCCCTTACTGGACTGGCAGATCTCTGTTCGTATTCCAGAAAAGGTGCTGTATAGCGATGTCACTCGGGCTCGATTCAATACATTGGCCTTTGCAGCCTTGGTGGCAGCAGGGGCCTTGATAGCTGGCCTATTGTTCAGCCGCTGGGTCACCCGACCCCTGCAAACCATCATCGAGGGCACCAGGAACTTTGCCACTGGCAACCTGGACCACCGTATCCAGGTCTCCGGTGGGAGGGAGACCAGGGACCTGGCCCATGCCTTCAATACCATGGCCAAACAACTGAAAGAGCGCCACGCTGAATTGGTACAGGCCGGAAAATTGGCTTCCTTGGGCCTGCTCTCGGCCGGCTTTGCCCACGAGGTCCGCAATCCCTTGGCTGGCATAAAGACCAGCGCCCAGGTTCTGGAAAGAAGGGCCCGCAATCCCAGCGAAAAGGCTTTGGCCCGGGGTATCTCCAAAGAGGTGAACCGGCTGAACCAGTTGGTTGAGGACTTGTTGCACTTTGCTCAACCACGTCCTTCCCGCCGCGTGCCTTGCGACCTGGCCGAGATAGTCGAGCGCAGTCTGGCCCTCTTGTCCCATCGCATCCATCAAAAAGGCGCTACAGTGGACAATCGTGTAAGGCGGGTTATGGTGCAGGCAGATCCTGATCAGATGATCCAGGTGGTGATCAACCTTCTGCTTAATGCACTCCAGGCAGTGGAACCGGGAACGGGCCGGATCAGGCTGGAGACCATAGAGGCACAGGGGAAAAAACCGGCCTTAAAGATAAGCGACAATGGCCAGGGCATCCCCAAGGAATTGCTGGGCCGCATCTTTGACCCCTTCTTCTCAGTGGCCAAGGAGGGCACGGGGCTAGGCCTTTCTATCGTACAAACCCTGCTGCGCCAAAATGGCGCCAGGGTAGAGGTGGAAAGCGAGGAAGGCAAAGGCACCAGCTTTACCCTGATCTTCCAGACATTAGAGCAAGAGGACAAAGAGGTGGTAGATGGCTGAAATCGCGGTGGTGGACGACGAGCGAGTATTGGTGGACTCCCTGGAACTAGAACTGGAGGAACGGGGGCACACTGTGCAGCCCTTTTACCGTGCTGCTCCCTTCCTGGAGTACATCCAATTCAATGAGCCGGATGTAGTGCTCTTGGATCTCCAGCTCCCTGACCTGAATGGTCTGGAGGTCCTGGAGCGCATAAAGCAGGCCAACCGCTTCATCCCTACCATTATCATTACTGCCCACGGCAACCTGGACTCGGCCATACAGGCCATGCGAGGCGGGGCCTTCGACTATGTCAACAAGCCCTTTGACCTGGATGAGATCGAAATCATCATTGACAAGGCCCTCAAGGAAATCAAGCTGGTCCGTGAGGTGGAGCACCACCGTCGGCAGGCGGCAGAGGGGGCACGGCCGGAGGACTTCATCGGCTCCAGCCTGCCGGTGCGCAGGCTTTTGGAGACCGTTAAAAAGCTTTCCCAGGTGGACAACACCACTGTCCTCTTGCGGGGGGAAAGCGGCACAGGCAAGAACCTCCTGGCCAAGATGATCCACAACTTGAGCGCCCGGGCCGAAAGGCAGTTCATAGAGGTGAACTGTGCGGCCATCCCGGAGACCCTTCTGGAAAGCGAGCTCTTTGGTTACGAAAAAGGTGCATTCACTGATGCAAAAACCCGCAAGACCGGCCTGGTGGAACTGGCCGACGGCGGGACTTTATTCTTGGACGAGGTGGGTGACCTGCCCCTTCCTTTACAGGCCAAGCTGCTGCGGTTCCTGGAGTCGCGTTCCTTCCGCCGTATCGGTGGGGCCAGCGAGATCAAGGTGGACGTGTTGATCATATCCTCCACCAACCAAGACCTGAAAAAAGCGGTGACCAGGGGACAGTTCCGTGAAGACCTCTATTACCGCCTCAACGTAGTACCATTGGATGTGCCTCCGCTCCGGCAGCGGGGCGAAGACATCATAACCCTTGCAGAACACTACTTGAGCCACTTCTCACGTAAGTTCCGCAAGCCCCCCATAGAGATGAGTCCCGAGGCACGGGATGCATTCCTTCTCTACCACTGGCCCGGCAATGTCAGAGAGCTAAAAAACCTGGTTGAACGGCTTGTGATCCTCTCCACCGACAACATTATTACCTACGAGGACCTTCCCGCGGTTATGAAGGAAACCTCGGCCCGGCGGCAAGGGGTAAAACACCAGGAGACCCTCGAAGAAGGCCTGGAGGCAAAACTGGCCGCCTATGAGAAAAAGCTCATCAGCGAGGCCTTGGAGCGAGCAGGGGGAGTCAAGTCCGAGGCGGCCAAATTGCTGGGGGTGAGCCGGTACTCGTTGCTACGCAAGATGAAGCGTTTATTCGGCGAATAGTTCTCAATAATGTTCGCCTGTGCTGAAAATGAACTCGCGCGTGCGTCTCCCGCACTAAATGGGTGTCTCATAGTAGTGGAACATTCACCTACTGAGCCGAGCCTGTCACATAGATCGCTAGCTTTTTCATGCTGTTGTGCCATCTTTTGGAAAATATCCCGGCCGCCATCACCTCTGGCATATGCCTTGCATCAAAGGGACAGAGGGCAAGGACCACAAGAGTAACCTTAGGAGGAAGGAGGGTGTTATGAGAAGACTTGCCATTATCGGATTAATACTGGCTTTTGGATTGGCCCTGGTGTGTGCACCGGCCCTGGCAGGCCCCACCTTGGACAGGATAGAGAAAACCGGAAAGATCAGAATAGGCTTCAGGGAAGGGTCCATCCCATTTGCCTATATCGATGCCAAAGTGGGCAAGCATGTGGGCTTTTCAGTGGACATGGCCGGGCTCCTGGCAGAAAATTTGTCCAAGCGTTTCGGCAAGAAGATAAAGATTGTACCCTTCACCGTAACCCCTAAAACCCGAATCCCAATGGTGGTAAACGGCACTATAGACGTAGAAATGGGCTCCACCACCTATACTGCCAAGCGTGAAGAGGTAGCGGACTTCAGCCTCATCTTTTTCTTTTCCGAGACCACCTTCCTGGTGGCAAAAGACTCCGGCATCAAGACCTTGGCCGACCTCAATGGCAAACGGGTGGGCGCGGCCCGGGGCACCACCAACCTCAAGGCCGTGCGAAAGCTGGCTGAGGAGGGCAAATTCAAACCTGCCGCGATCGTAGTCACCGAGACTCACCCCCAAGGTATGCTTGCCCTCAAGAGTGGCAAAATCGATGCTTACAGCACGGACCGGAGCCTGCTGGAAGGACTGCGCATGAAGGACCAGAACCCGGACAAGTGGATGACAGTGGATTTCGCCATTGCCTATGAGCCCTATGCCTACATCTGCCGCGAAAATGATTCTGACTTTCGAGATTTCCTAAACAACACCATCCTCTGGGCCATTAAGACCGGAAAATTCTTTGAGATCTATGAAAAGTGGATGGGTCCCAATGGTGTTGTCCCCATCAAGATGTCCCCGGCCTACAAGGACTATCTCCAGATGATCGTCTATCCCATAAGTGAAGGCTGGTGGAAAAAGAAGTAAAATGCAAGCGCTAAGGGCGGGGTACGGGCTCACTCCTCCCGCCCTTAGCCAATCCAAACATCAATCAATAGGAGACCTTTTCCATGGGCTTGGCCTATGAATTCGACTGGGGTGTACTCTGGCGCCAACCCTATGGCCTATGGCTGCTCAAGGGGGTTGGGCTTACTGTCATCATTGGGCTTTCTTCCTGGTTCATAGCCCTGGCCCTTGGAATTTTCATAGGCACCCTGCGGGTGACCAGTTACCGTATCTTGCGCTTTATTGGGACGTTCTATGTGGAAGTCTTGCGCAATATCCCTCTCCTGGTACAGATGTTTTTTTGGTTCTATGCTGGGCCCATGTTGTTCGGTGAACACCTGGGACGGAAAATCAACCACATCAATGAATTGAACATCTATGTGGCCATTCTATGCTTGGGCCTTTATACCGCCTCACGTGTGGCCGAACACGTCCGCGCTGGTTTTGCCTCCATACATCGTGATCAATATCAGGCGGCACTTTCCACTGGTATGACCCAGATGCAGATGTACCGCTATGTAATTATCCCTTATGCCTTGCGCCTGATCATTCCCCCACTTACAACCGAGTTCCTCACCATTTTCAAAAACACCTCCATTGCCATGACCATCGGGGTGGCAGAATTGACATTCCAGAGCTACCGAATCGATGCCGAAACATTCCATGGCCTGGAGGCCACCACAGGGGCCATGATTATCTACTTCTTTCTGGGCATGGCAGTGGTCAAGTTCATGGGGCTTTTGGAAAAGCGATTCAAGATCCCTGGGCTGGTGGGGAGGTAGTCCGTGTTCGATGCAGTAGCCCGCAATTTCTGGTTCTTGATGGGAGGTCTGGGAGTTACCTTCCAGTTGTCGGTGTTCGCCGTGAGCGGCGGCATACTTCTGGGCATGCTGGTGGGACTGGCTAGGCTTTCCAAGAGGGGTTGGATCTATCATCCCATTACCGCTTATGTAAACTTCCTGCGAAACATCCCCTTGATCCTGGTCATCTTCTGGTTCTACTTCGTGATGCCCATCCTGATGGGCCAGGCCATTGACCCTTTTCCCTCGGCAGTGATATCCTTTATCGTGTTCGAGGCCACCTACTTTGGAGAGATATTTCGGGCCGGTTATCAAACCATCAGTAAGGACCTGATCAATGCCGCTTACTCCACTGGCATGACCTATTGGCAGACGGCCCGTTACATCAGTATCCCCATTGCCTTTCGGCGCATGTTGCCCAGTCTGATCACCCAGTCCATCGTTACCTTTCAGGACACCAGCCTGGCCTTTGTCATCGGGCTGCAGGAATTGGTTCGCCGGGTATCTATCGTTGATAACCTTGAGGTACGTTCCATCCAACTATATGGCTTTGCCGCCCTAGTTTATCTGGTGGTCTGCCTTGTGGGCTCCCGGATAAGTCGGCATTTCGAGGAAAAGGGCAGAAAGGCGAATATCCTATGATCGAAATCAAGAAGCTCAATAAATGGTTCGGCGATTTTCATGTACTGAAGGATATTAATGAGACCATTGAAAGGGGAAAGACGGTGGTCATATGTGGGCCCAGTGGTTCGGGTAAGAGTACGCTCCTGCGCTGCATTAACGGGCTGGAACCCTACCAGGAAGGTGAGTTAATCGTAGACGGCACCTCCCTGAACGATCCCAAGGTGAACCTCTACAAGCTTCGCCAAAAGATCGGTATGGTGTTCCAGCGTTTCGAGCTGTACCCACACATGACTGCTATCCAGAATATCACCCTGGCACCCACAAAGGTCCTTAAGTGGTCTAAAAAAAAGGCCGAGGCAAAGGCCATGGAGCTCTTGGAAAGGGTGGGCATTCCTGAGAAGGCCCACGCCTACCCTGCCAACCTCTCCGGCGGCCAACAGCAGCGGGTGGCAATCGCTCGGGCCCTGGCCATGGAACCCGACTATATGATGTTCGATGAGCCCACATCGGCCCTGGACCCGGAGATGATAAAAGAGGTACTGGATGTGATGATCGATTTGGCCAAAGGGGGCATGACCATGCTATGTGTAACCCACGAGATGGGCTTTGCACGCGAGGTGGCAGACGAGATCATCTTCATGGATGAGGGCCGTATTGTGGAACGCGGCACGTATGAGGAATTCTTCAACAACCCCAAGACTGAAAGGGCCCGGGCCTTCCTGGACCAGATTCTGGAATGAACCCTTTGGAGGCCGTATGAGGGAGGTTGAGGATGGCTGATAAGACCATCGGTATCCTAGGGGGTATGGGCCCTGAGGCCACTTTGGCCTGTTTCGCCCGCATCATCACAAACACCCCGGCCTCAAGAGATCAGGACCACCTGCGGGTGGTGATCGACTCCAACCCCAAGGTACCAGATAGAACCCAAGCAATACTTGGGCAAGGGGACTCACCCCTTCCCCTCTTGATAGAGGGCTGCCGCGCCCTGGAGCGGGCAGGGGCCGATTTTGTAATTATTCCCTGCGTAACGGCCCACTTTTTTTGGGAAGATCTTTTGCGCCATAGCCCACTACCTTTGATCTCGCTTCTGGACGTGGTAGCAGAGGCCATAACCCGCAACTATCCTGAAATCAAGAGGGTGGGGCTCTTGGCCACCAGCGGCACCATACAAAGTGGAATTTTCCAGCAGCGTCTGGCAACCGAGGGCATTGAGACCTTGGCCTGTAACCAGGAGGATCAGGATCGCATCATGGCCGCAATTTATGAGGTGAAAAAATCCCCGTCAGGCGTCTCTAGAGAGGCATTAACCGCCAATGTGGTTGAGATAGCCCAAAGATTACTTGACCGTGGGGCCCAGGGTATTGTGGCCGGGTGCACCGAGATTCCTCTAATCCTGGGATCCGAGCATATCCCCGCCCCCTACTTTGATTCTCTCTTGCTTTTGGCCAGGGCGGCCATCCGCCGGGCCGGACGTGACCCCAAACCATTGGGCAAAAACAGGGATAATGTCTCTTCAGATTAATCCTTGGAAAGGAGAAGCATGATGAACTTGGCACGTTTTCCCCGCCGGCGTTACAGCACCGGGCCTTCCTCCATAGAAGAACTACCACGGCTGAGCAGGGCCCTGGGTGGACCCCGTATCTTCATGAAGCGTGACGATCTGCTGGGGCCGGCAGCCGGCGGGAACAAGACCCGCAAGCTGGAGTTTGTGGTGGCAGATGCATTGGCCCAGGGAGCAGATACCTTGATTACATGCGGGGCAGTCCAATCCAACCACTGCCGGCTCACCCTGGCCGCAGCGGTAAAGGAAGGCCTCAAGTGCAGGCTAGTTCTGGAAGAACGAGTTCCTGGCAGCTACAATCCTCGGGCTGGTGGCAACAACCTGCTTTACCACTTGATGGGTGTGGAGGAAATCAGGGTAGTGCCTGGGGGCTCAGACATGATGGCTGAGATGCAAAAAGTGGCCGATGAGCTGGCCGCCGAGGGCCGCAAGGCATACGTGATCCCCGGTGGAGCATCCAATGAACTAGGGGCCTTGGGTTATGTGGCCTGCGCCGAGGAAATCCTGGCCCAACTCTTTGATATGGGGCTGGTGGTGGACTATGTGGTTTGCGCCAGCGGAAGCGCAGGCACACATGCAGGACTTGTAACCGGTTTTTACGGCAACAACAGCGGCATTTCCGTTGTGGGCATAAACGTCAGCCGTACCAAAGAGGAACAAGAAAAATTGGTCTACAACCTGGTTCAGAGAATCGCGGCCAACCTAAAACTGAACCAAGAGATCCCTCGGGAAGCAGTGCTTTGCTTTGGAGACTACGTAGGGCCCGGCTACTCTCTACCCACCCCCGCCATGGTGGAGGCAGTGAGGCTGGTGGCCCAAACCGAAGCCATCTTGTTGGACCCAGTCTACACCGGAAAGGCCATGGCCGGTCTCATAGATCTGGTGCGAACTGGCTTCTTTAAAAAAGACCAGACATTACTCTTTGTCCATACCGGCGGCTCACCTGCCTTATATGCGTATCTGGATACCTTCCTGGGCTGAGTTAGACATAATTTCCCATCCTCTGGCATTCAAAGGCGGTCCTATCGCAGGTATAGGTGGGTAAGCGGTCAGGATTTTACTTGACAAGTCTTTTGTCATTATGACAATATAGTTGTCATAATGAATAATGACCAAAAGGAACTAGCTATTGAGGCTCTCGTTGATGAAGTGGTGGCCCTTTATCACCTCTTGCGGGCTATTGTGCCTGGCGTTCACCCCGATATCGGCCTTACAGCAGCAAAACGTGGCATCCTCAGGAGCCTGGACCGTCTTGGACCACAAACAGTGCCGCAAATGGCCCGGGTACGACTTGTTTCCCGTCAGTACATCCAAACAATAGTCAATCAACTCAGCGAAGAGGGTTTCGTGGAACTGGTTCCCAACCCCGCTCACAAGCGATCCGGTCTCGTGCAACTGACACCTCAGGGAAAAGAACTGGCATATGCTATGGCACAGAAGGAAAGAATCTTCTTGTCAAGGCTACAAGCTGACTTGGGCGAAGAAGAGTTGCGCTTTGCCACATCAGTGCTGCAAAAGCTTAGGGACTGCTTCGGACGTATTCATTGGAACGGGGCTTTTGAAAAAAATCCGAAATAAGGAGACCACAAAATGTTTACCAATCTTTTCCTCAAGATGCTCAACCGGGAAGCCTCGTCCCCCAGCCGAGGGGCCAAGCAGATCATAGAGAGCCTTAGGATAACCCAAGGGCAGACCATTGCGGACATAGGCTCAGGAGGCGGCTACTTTACGCTTGAGTTTGCCCGAAGGGTCGGCGACAACGGCAAGGTATATGCGGTGGACAGTAACCCTAAGTACCTGGATTTTGTGAGGCGTCAGTCCAAACAGGCGGGGCTGAGCAACATTGAATTTGTGGTAGCCCGCCCCAGCGGAGTCGACCTGCCCCCATGTTCCCTTGACCTGATCTTTGCCAGAAATGTATTTCATCATTTGTCTGAACCCGTAAAGTATTTCCGTAATCTTAGAAACGCACTAAAACCGGAGGGGAGGGTTGCAATTATAGACCACGGGCCAAAGCAAGGATTTAGCTTTACCAGCATATTCAAGCACTTCACGGATGTAGAAAAGATCATCGAGACAATGGAATCCACAGGATTTCGACTATCCGAATCATTTGACTTTCTGCCAGGGCAGTCGTTTAATGTCTTTTCCTATTTCGATAACAGATGACCTAGGAGTAGTAAGGTGGGGAAAGCCATCATTACTTATTTTCCCTTGACATAACCTACTCATTTCCATAACCTCTTGTAAACATAGGCGGGTGGGGGACTTCGTTGACATCCTTCTGCTAGTCGTTCTCATCGTTAATGACCTCGCTATTACTTATCGGAAGGCCTGGATAAGCTCCTGGACCTAACCCACGAATGAAACCGCTAGAGCGCCTCGCCCCAGTTGAATCGCTGGAAAGATACTCAGGCACCATTCATGAATTAAAGATTTCCGGATGGGCACTACTTGAATATCTCATTCAACCTTTTTTGGATCAAATCCGAGACGTAGTCGATTCCCTTAAACCCCAAAAACGCAGAAAGGAGTATGTCATGAGTGGGAAAGTTATCAAGGCCATGGCAGGCGTGTTTGGTTTAGCCCTTTTCCTTTCAATCTTTCTTTTTGGTGCTGTCTCAGTATTGGCCAAGGCCAAACCTATCCTAGTAGGTGCCCCTGTACCCAGAGCAAGTGCATACGGGCAAAACGGAGAGCGAGGCTTGATAATGGCCGTGGAAGAGGTGAATGCGGCAGGTGGCGTTAATGTGGGAGGCACCATGCGCCCCATCCGGCTTGAAATCATTGACAGCCGTGACGAAGAACCAGGAGTCCCCACTAGTTCGGTGCTTTTGGCCATCGAAAAACTGATACTACAAAAGAAAGTGGATGTGGTCGTAGGAGGACCCTGTATGTCGGAATGCAGCATCGCAGCCATGGATCTCTTTGCCCGTTACAAGAAGGTGGATATCGTCTCCATTGGAACCTATACCCCCACCTGGGACAAAAAAGTGGCCAAGAACCGGGAGAAATACAAACATTCCTTCCGAGAAAGCGGGAGCGTGAAATGGTATATCAAGGAGGCAATCGACCTCCTTGCCAAGATGAAATCAGATTTCGGTTTCAACAAGCTTTTTATCTCCATAGACGACAGCCTCATGTGCAGAAAGGCCGCCGGAATCGTACAAAAGCTGGCCACGAAGACCGGTTGGGAGATTGTGGGATTTGACAAGCACCCCATTGGTACCACTGACTACTCCGCGGCCCTCACACAGTGCAAGAAATCGGGCGCCCAGATCCTCTTCATCTGGGCATATTCCCCTGAGACCTCCATCCTTCTTAAGCAATGGGCAGACATGGAGGTCCCTGCCCTGCCAATGGGGTTCATCGGGGCTGCTGAGGACCCAGGGTTTTGGAAGGCCACCAACGGCAAAGGCGCATATACTATTGTAACTTTATCTGAGACCGGATGCGTCCCTACCAATGCCACCCCAAAGGCCATGCCCTTTTTCAATAACTTCAAAAAACGATGGGGTGTGGAGCCCCGAAGCACGGGGTGCGTTAGTGCCTACGAATCCATCTATGTGTTAAAGGACGCCATCGAAAGGGCCGGAAGCCTGGATCGGCTCAAGTTGATAGCAGCCCTGGAAAAGACAAACCTGCCCGCTGTGCGGGGTACTATTCGTTTCGATCAGAATCACCAGATTATATACGGGTATGACCCAAAGACGAGCGTCCTTGGTTGCTGGGTCCAATGGCAGAACGGCAGGCGTGTGCAGGTCTTTCCTGAAGTGGCGGCCATGGGCAAGATCCAGATGCCGCCCTGGATCAAGAAATAGGCCCGTTGAGGTTGCAGCTCCCACATGTATCCTTAGTAGAGCGCTATCCAGTTGCCTCAGCTTGCAGGGTCACGGGTAATATCATGTGAGGGGGCCTAAAAAGACCCTCTCACATAAGTGGAATCATGTACATCCTATGGACATCCTCATATACGGAACGGTCAACAGTGTAATCTATGCCCTCATCGCGGTCGGTTTTACCCTTGTCTATGGGGTAAGCAGGATTCCTAACTTCGCGCACGGCTCCATTTACGTACTTGTGGGCTTTCTCACCTGGACGTTTCTCAAAAATCTGCACATCCCCTATGGAATTGCCATTGTGTTGTCCCTTTTTCTGGCCACCTTGATCGGGCTCATCATATACCGGCTTGTGCTTATACGGCTCAGGGGGTTACCCACCTCCGAGATAATCGCCTCATTTGCCGTAAGTCTTATCATCCTGGAAGGGCTCCGCATGCAAGGAATCGCGGGGTTTAAGGGCTTTATCGGGCCCTTTTACATGCTGCCCCCTTTTGTGGACGGAAAGGTCCGTATTCTTGGTGTATTTGTCGACTACCAGCGAATCATCATTGTGGCAGCCTGCTTTGCTCTGGTGGTATTGCTCTGGGTGTTCACCCATTATACAAAGATGGGGCTGTCCCTCAGGGCCATTGCCCAAGACGAGCATGCCGCCATGATGCTGGGAATTCACTCGGACCGAACAGCTATGACTGCCCTGTCCGTGGGCTCGGCCTTGGCCGGGCTGGCTGCCGTGCTGATCCTACCCCTTGGCAACATCACCGCCGAAATGGGCTACAAGGTACTCATTTATGCCCTAGCTGTGTGCATCATCGGTGGGCTTGGAAGCTGGGCGGGTGCGGTGCTTGCGTCCTTTGTTATCGGCTTTGCCATGAAAATCAGCACTGCCTTGTTCGGGGCCATGTGGGAATCCGTGGTACTCGTGGGCACCATTATTTTGATCCTTCTCCTTAAGCCATCGGGATTGCTGGGTAAACAAAAGGAACTGGAAGAAAGGGTATAAGGGTGAAAGCCGAGTCTCGACGCAAAAAACGCCTAGACAGGAGTATTAAGGTACGTACCGAGGGCCTCTACGCCCTGTCCTCCTGGGCCGAAATACTCTATCTTGTTCTGCCCCGGGCCGTACTAATCTTTGGGCTACTCCTTATACCCCTTTTCCTGGACATGTACTGGCGGCGGGTGATATGCGCCGCTGGCATATATGCCCTCCTCGCCCTGGGCTTTGATTTCCTGGCCGAATTCGTGGGCCTGGTCTGCCTGGGCGGTGCCTTTTTCATCGGTGCAGGAGGCTACATCTCCGGGCTTTTGAACGCCTACGCGGGCTGGCCACCCTTTGTGTGCATTCCTATTGCCACCTTAAGCGGGGCTGTTATCAGCACCCTGATCTTAGTCCCGGCCCTCCGTCTGCGCGGCATCTATTTTGCCATTGCCAGCTTTATGTTCCCCTTGTTTGCGGTGTATATCATTATCGCATTGAGTGCCTTTGGCGGAACAGAGGGGATCAGTGCCCTGGACACACTTCCCAACCAGTGGTCCGAGATCTACCTGATCCTGGGCGTTGTTCTCATCTCCCTCTTTGGCCTCAGGAGGCTGGTCAACGAGGACATGGGTCTCATCCTACGGGGTATCAAGGACAATGACCAGGCAGTAAGGGCCTCCGGAATTAGCATCACCGCATACAAGATAAAGGCGGTGTTCATCGCATCCCTCATGGGCTGCTTCGGTGGGGCCTATTTGAGCCACCTTTATGGATGGCTGGGGATCTCCCTTTTTGGGATGGACTTCTCCATCCTCCCCATTGCGGCCACAGTCATGGGCGGTATGGGGACCCTTGCAGGAGGCGTACTGGGGGCCCTCATATTAACACCTCTGTCCGAGGCCCTAAGGGGATTCGGCCAATTGAGGGTTGTGCTTTACTGCTTTATACTGCTGCTCTTCATCGTATACAAGCCGGAAGGATTTCTCAGCTATTTTCAGCGCAAGTACCACCAATTCGAGGTGTGGGAAGAAGTATAAGCCGTGGAAACAGAAGCCTTACTTCACGTTGACAAGATCAGCAAGGCCTTTGGTGGCGTCAACGCCGTCTCAGAGGTGAGTTTCACCCTTAAAAGGGGCGAAGTCCTTGGGGTTATTGGGCCCAACGGCTCAGGAAAGACCACCTTGGTCAACCTGATTACCGGGTTCGTGAGACCCGACAGGGGCCGTGTCTACTTTAAGGGGAAAGAGATAACGGGCATGCCGCCCCACAAAATCGCCAACCTCGGCCTGACCCGCACCTTTCAGGTGATGCGTCCTTACCACAGCCTCCCTGCCTTCAAGAACCTGATTATACCCCTGAACGCACCCAGGGTTCGGAAGACCCGAGGTGGCAAGCTGGGCGACGTGGACGCCGTAGCCATTGATATCTTGGAAGAGATCGGCTTTGAACGGGACGCCAGGGTGCCGTACAAACCCGCAGGGTCCCTCCCCCTTGGATACCTCAAGCGGCTGGAACTGGGAAGGTGCATCGCCTTGCGGCCCGAGGTGATCATCTGTGACGAAATCCTCTCAGGCCTCAGCATGTCAGAGATAACTGGCCTGTTGCCGCTCCTGGAAAGGCTGCAAATGGATGGAATCTCCCTAGTTATGATCGAACATCGCCTCCGAGAGCTATTCAGGCTCGCTGACCGGGTTATTGTCTTGAGTTTCGGTCAAAAGATCGCGGACGGTACCCCAGAGGAAGTTATGGAAAATCAAGAGGTCAAAAAGGCCTATTTGGGCAGGGAGAAGAAAAGGTGATTCTGTTGGAGATCAGGGACCTCATGGTATTTTATGAGAATGCCATTGCCATCAACAATGTCTCCTTGAAATGCGATAAGGGAATAATTACAGGGGTGTTCGGCACCAACAGTGCTGGCAAGTCCACCCTCATGTACACCATCTCTGGCATTATTTTGGACATGAAAAAAAAGGAAGAAATGCGTGGTGGAGAGCGAATCACTGTGTTGGGAAGCATACGCTACCAAAATCAAGAGATTATTGAAATGGAGCCCAGCCTGCGCGCCAAAAAGGGCATTATCCTTTGCCCTGAACGAAGAAGGATCTTCCAGGAAAGCAGTGTGATTGAAAATCTCAGAATCGGTGGCATCTTGGCCACCAGACAACAGGCCAAAAGAACACTGGAATATGTGTATACCATCTTTCCTGTGCTCAAGCGCCTCAAAAACAGGGAGGGGGGATTTCTCAGCGGCGGGGAACAACAGATGCTGGCTATCGGTAGAGCCCTGATGGCCCAGCCCAAGTTGCTTTTGCTGGACGAGCCGCTCCTGGGACTGAGCCCAGTAATAGAAGAAATCCTCACCGATGCTATCCAGGACATCAACAGGGAATTCGGCCTCACCGTTCTTATAACAGAACAATATGCCAGGCCGATCCTGCCCATCATTCATTACGGGTATGTGCTTGAAAACGGTAGCGCCGTGCTGGAAGGAGCATCAGAGGAATTGATGGACAACCCTGATGTAAAATCCGCCTATTTCGGACTCTAGGCACAAAGGGGCCTATCCAATGGTTCTTGTCAGCCCATGGGATCATACAAACCTTTTCCCATCCTGAAAAAGGGCAGGTAACACAGATGGTAAGATATGACGAACCCCTCATCGCTGGCCTTGACAGGGCCTGCCAGCAATACCCCAAAAACACCGCCTTGATCTACTTGGGTGAAAGGTATTCGTACGCCACACTTCGGGAGTTAATTGATCGGTTCACCACGGCCCTCCATGCGCTGGGTGTGAGAAAGGATGATAAGGTCATGTTATACATACCCAACTGCCCCCAGTTCATCATCGCCTACTTTGGAGCCCAGCGAATCGGTGCCATCCCCGTCCCCATATCTCCCATCTATACTCCCCATGAGATCAGATACCTGATCAATGATTCCGAGGCAGAGACCATCGTGTGTCTGGACACCAATTTACGTTATGTACAGGAAGTGTTTGACGAAACCCCACTTAAAAGAGTTATCGTGACCACGTACGTGGACACACTCCCCTTCTATAAACGGGCCCTCGGGTTTCTGTTCGACAAGGTTCCCAGCGGGGCCATCAAAAAGGGGGAAAACATCCATCGGTTTAGGAAGCTCATCCGGCAGTATCCCCCCACACCCCCTCGGGTTGATTTCAATCCTGATGAACAGCTCTGCTACATCCTATATACAGGTGGTACCACTGGATTTCCAAAGGGGTGTTATCTCACTCACACGGGGATGGTCTCCTTTGTCAGCGATATAAAGCAAGTGGGTGAAGGTTTCGTATCCGAGGCCGGAGAAGTGCTCATCATGGTCGCCCCCCTATTTCACCAGATGGCCCAAGGGGTGCTCCTGGGCATGGTGCTCACCATGGGAAATACCGCGATCCTGATGCCAATACCACAAGTAGATCCCATTCTAAAGGCCATTGAACGATACAAGGTAACCCTTTTTCTCGGCGCACCTACCCTGTATCGCATGATTCTAGAAAATGACCGGCTGGATCTATTTGACTTGAGCTCGCTCAAATATTGCTGGAGTGGAGGCGATGTCCTTCCCATTGAGGTGTTCAAGCGCTGGCAGGCAAAATTCCATGTGCCCATTTATCAGGTCTATGGGGCAACCGAGGTGGGTTTTGTGGCCATGAGCCGCTTGGGAGAAGAACCGGTTCCGGGAAGTGTGGGCAAACCACTTCCCAGCAGGGAGATCCGGATCGTAGACCCCGATACCCTCAGCCCCCAACCCCCAGGCACTCCTGGCGAACTTCTGGTAACATCGGAATACCTCTCGGATGGCTACTGGAAGAAGCCTGAGGAAACCGCTAAGGCCTATGTGAACTTAGAGGGGCGCACCTGGTACCGGATGAACGACTTCGTAAAGGCCGACAGGGACGGGCAGCTTTACTACGTGGACAGGGGAGCGGATATCATTAAATATAAAGGATACCGCGTCTCCTGTTCTGAGATCGAAGCAGTCCTGCAGGACCATCCGGCCGTTATCGGGGCATGCGTGGTGGGTGTACCTGACTCCAGGGTGGGGGAGCGCATCAAGGGTATCGTGGTGCTGAAAGAAGACGTACGGGGAATCAGCGGCTCCGACTTACTCAAATGGTGTAGGGATAGGCTGGCCCCTTACAAGGTGCCACAGTACATCGAGTTCAGGGACATGTTGCCCAAATCAAAGGTAGGGAAACTGCTCAGGCGAGAAATCCGGGATGAAGAGAGGAGAAAAATCGGCAAAAAGAAAAAGCTCAAGGTATAAAAGCCGTGGTGTCAAGGACTTACCGTCTCTTCCCTTTTGATGAAAATGTCCCTTTTGGGATAGGGGATCTCGATTCCTTGCTCCTGGAATACCTCCTTGATCCTATCTGTCACATGGCTGATGGTGTCAATCCGCCTTCTGGGGTCGCTGATCCACACCCGTGCCTCCAAATTCACCGAAGAATCACCAAAACTCTTGACCACCACCTTGGGCGGAGGGTCCTTCATTACCCATTCCAGTTCAAGGGCAATACCCACGATGGCCTCCTTAGCCCGCTTCACATCTGCCTCATAAGCGATACCCACCGGGATGCGGACCCTGATCTCCTTGGTAATGGTGGTGTAATTGATGATGTCCCGCCGCATGATCTCGTTGTTGGGAATCACGATTACAATATTGTCTGTGGCGCGAATCTTGGTGGCCCTTAACCCAATGTCGATCACGTCGCCCCAAGTAGCTGAATTGGCAGGCGCTGACCACACCTCAATACGGTCCCCCACCTCAAAGGGCCGATCAATGATGAGCAACACCCCTGCTATCAGGTTGGACAGGGTATCCTTAGCAGCAAAACCAATGGCAAGGCCTGCCACCCCGGCCCCGGCCACAAGAGGCATTATGTTGAGCCCCAGTAGATCAAGGGCCAGAATTATGGCCGTGCCATAGATGATCACGCCTGAAAGACTCCTAAACAAATCAAGAATCACATCGTCCATCTTGGTCTCTGTGCGGGTTGCAATGGCCCGTTCCAGCACCGGGACCACGTGATTGAAAACACTTTTGACAAAGGAGGCAAGGAGTAAAACCAGGAGGGCATAGAACACCTTCTCCAACATGCTCACGTGGAGGAACTCCACCAGCTTCGCGCCGGCCAAGATAAGGATAGAATAGTGCCCTGCACGTCGGGTCAACGGAAAAATGTAATCGTTCCTTTGAAAGAATGGTCTCTGGCCCAATCTCTTCTTCATGGTGGCAACCACCATGTTCAACACCCACCATGCAATGGAGGCCACAACAAAGACGCCCACAACCCGCACAACCGGCACGAGATACACCTGTGGGTTGGAGAC
Source organism: Deltaproteobacteria bacterium (assembly GCA_019307815.1). Classification (GTDB taxonomy): domain Bacteria; phylum Desulfobacterota; class DSM-4660; order Desulfatiglandales; family Desulfatiglandaceae; genus B111-G9. The sequence goes on along the minus strand of JAFDIV010000024.1, from coordinate 29,540 downwards.
GACCCTATGGTATATTTGGTTGAAGTATTCACTCATTCCTGAATATATCCTTTCTCTTTATCTCCCTGCCATGATTCGTCCATTTGAACCACGACTCTTCGACCTACACTATTCGTCTACCACCCTAATTTGGAAAAGCACATTTCTCAAGGCCCACCCTATATCACATTTCGCCCCATAAGGCCGAAGAAATACGCTCCACTGGGATCATAGCTCAGGCCGTGGGCCTAGCAAAGCAAAAAAACGGGGAATTGGCTGATAAGCCAATTCCCCAAAAACACGTCCTAAACCAAATCAAAAAATGGTGCCGAAGGCGGGACTTGAACCCGCACGGGCGGTTGCCCACTACCCCCTCAAGATAGCGTGTCTACCAAATTCCACCACTTCGGCACACAAGACTATTTGCCGCTTTGGCTTGGCGTACCAGCCGGTTGGGCTGGGGCCTTTTCAGCAGCCACAGGGGCCTCCTGTTGCTTTACCCCCTCCATGACCGATGAGATATGCGCTCTACCAAAAAACAGCGAAAGCCCTAGGGAGGTGAGCATAAACATAATGGCCATAATAGTTGTGACCTTATGTATCAGGGTAGCTGCCGTACTGGAGCCAAAAACGGCCTGGCTTGACCCCCCGAATGCAGCCCCCATGTCTGCGCCTTTTCCCCTTTGAATCAGCACAATAAAGATAAGGGCCACACAAATAAAAACATGAATAATGAGAAGAATCGGTTTCAATGAAATACCTCTCAGCCTTTAGATGCCCCAGGGGTGGCGCCTCTATCGCTCACCCTCCATAATACATAGGCATTCTTTACCTCGTTATTTTATCTCAAAAAATGAATTTTGCAATAAAAAATAAGCCCTCCTATTCACCCTATACACCAGCTCTTTCCAGCCCAAGGCATATTCAGACCATATTCTATACCAGGTTCAATCCCTCAAGGCGAGCCCCTAGCTTGTTTAATCCCCATACCGAATGATACCCAAAAATGACTCTGGCTTAAGGCTTGCCCCGCCCACCAGGGCGCCATCAATATCTGGCTCGGCCATCAGGGCACGGATGTTCTCTGGTTTCACACTGCCCCCATAAAGTATCCTAACCCGAGCACCTGCTTCCTCACCAAAGACCTCCTGAATCCAGGTTCGCACAAACTGATGGGCCTCTTGGGCCTGAGCCGGGGTGGCCGTCTTTCCTGTTCCAATGGCCCACACAGGCTCATAGGCCAATATCAATGTCTCAGGCAGAGCTCTACTGTCAATGCAGGATGCTAGGGACCCCTCAAGTTGTTCCCTTAGGACCTGATAGGTATTTCCCGCCTCTCTTTGCTCCAGGGTCTCACCAATGCACAGGATAGGTGAAAGGCCAAGGGCCACGGCCTTTTGGACCTTTTTGTCCACCATATCATCAGTTTCCTTAAATATCAGCCTACGCTCTGAATGGCCCAGGATAACATGGCTGCACCCAACTTCCAGCAGCATCTGTCCCGAGATCTCACCGGTAAACGCACCTGTGTCCTCCCAGTGCATGTTTTGGGCCCCCAGCATGATGCTCGATCCCTCCAAGGCCTGCTTTACCGGGCCAAGGGAGGTAAATGGAGGGGCAACCAAAACCTGGGGGGCTTCCAGGCCTTGCAGTCCGGCCCTCAGCTCTCGTACCAGGGCCGTGGCCTCCGGTATGGTCAAATGCATCTTCCAGTTTCCAGCAATCAGTGGGCTTCTCTGAATCATTTTATTGTCACCTCTGGTGTGGTATCCTATTCATTTGCGGCCATGTGGAGTGCCAGATCCACCATCCTATTGGAATATCCGAATTCATTATCATACCAGGCCAGTACCTTTACCATATCGCCAATGGCCATGGTGGACAGGGCATCGACCGTAGAGGAAACCTTTGTACCATTGAAGTCCGTGGATACTAAGGGCTCATCGCAGTAGGCCAGGATATCTTTGAGATAGGTCTCCGAGGCCTCCTTAAAGGCATTGTTCACCTCATCCACTGTGACCTCTCTTTCCAATTGGGCCACCAGATCCACAACAGAGACATTCGGCGTGGGTACCCTTATGGCCATGCCGCTCAACTTGCCCTCCAACTGGGGAAGAACCAAAGACACGGCTTTAGCCGCACCAGTGGTGGTCGGGATCATGGACAGTGCCGCAGCTCGGGCGCGGCGAAGATCGCGGTGAGGAAAGTCCAACAGTCGCTGATCCCCAGTATAAGAGTGCGTAGTGGTCATTAATCCCTTTTTGATGCCAAAATGATCAAGAAGCACCTTGCACACAGGGGCAAGACAATTGGTGGTGCAAGAGGCATTGGAGACAATATGATGGCGCTGAGGATCATAGTCGTTATGGTTTACTCCCATCACAATGGTAATATCTGGACCCTTTGCTGGCGCAGAGATGATCACCTTCTTGGCACCGGCCTCCAGGTGTGCCGCGGCCTTGTCGCGCTCCCGAAAAAGCCCGGTACACTCAAACACCATATCAACACCCAGATCCCCCCAAGGCAGCCTGGCTGGGTCCTTCTCAGAAAAGATCTGGATCTCTTTTCCGTTCACAATCAAGGAATTATCCGTGTGGGACACCTCCGCATCCAGCTTCCCGTGCACGGAATCATACGTAAGCAAATGTGCCAGCGTGGCAGGGTCTGTCAGATCATTTATGGCCACAAAGCTGATTTCATCACGCAGAATGCCCGCCCGAAAAGTCATACGTCCAATTCGACCGAATCCATTAACAGCCACTTTTACCGCCATAGCCTACCTCCTTTCCGCAGAAAAGTTCACAATTCATCGTTTCGACATCATGGCACCGCGCACCTTGCCTTTATCTCTCCGAATCCAACGCGCTGAAGCCCTTTTCCGCAGTCCTTTAGGGAGAGAGACATCACGATGGCATCTTCGCCTGTATCCGTATAATATTTAATACGCCGGCCGACTACCTTAAAACCGGCCTTGGCATAAAGACGTTGTGCAGCATGATTGGAAGGCCTTACTTCCAGCCAGACCTTCTCAGCACCCTCGGAAAGCCCAAGCGCCTTAACTTTCTCAATCAACAGAGTCCCTAGTCCCTGACGACGCCATTTAGGGTGAACAGCAATGTTCAACAGATGGATCTCGCCGGCAAACATCCAAAAGCAGATGTAGCCAACTATGTGGTCTCCCGCCTTGGCAGCCCAAAGATGGGAGACAGGATTGCGGGTTTCTTCTAGGAAAGCCTCAGCACTCCAGGGAGAGGGGAAAGAGACCTGTTCAATGGCCAAAATCTGGTCCTGATAAAAGGAAAAGGCCTCTGCAGTGATCTTTATCAAAGAAATCATTCTGCCTTTAACAGTTTACCGGCAAGGGCGATGCTCCTCTTTCCAGCCTCTTGGGCCTTCTCACCCAATTCGCTCAAACTTAACCGGTCCCTGTCCTGTGCAACTGCAATCACCATCGGCAGGTTCACACCCGTCAATACCTCCACAGTGTCATCCTCCAAAAAAGATAAGCTGAGGTTGGACGGTGTGCCCCCAAACATGTCCGTCAAAATAAGGACCCCTTTCCCCTTGTTCAGCGACTCTATTTTCTTGGAAATGGACTCCAGAAGTTCCTCGCTGTTGGCCGTGGTAGTTATGGAAATGGAATCCGCGTTTTCCAACTTCCCCAAAATAAGCTCGGCTGCGTTCAATAACTCCCGGCCAAGATCACAATGTGAAATGATAAGAAGTCCTACCATAGCCCACACTCACAGCTCATCATCACTTCCCACGATGACCTCATAGAGTTCCTGCCGACCCTCTGCTTCCATCAACTTTTTGCGAAAGCCGCTGTTCTTTAACATTTTGGCGATCTTGGCCAAAACCTTCAGGTGTGCTCCCGCAGAATTCTCCGGAGCCACAAGCAAGAAAAATAGATGCACAGGTTGGGTATCCATTGAGTCAAAATCCAGACCTGTCTTGCTTCTTCCAAAAGAAATAATGGGCTGGGTTACTCCACCGAGCTTTCCGTGAGGAATGGCTACTCCATCTCCGATTCCGGTGCTGCCAAGTCGCTCCCTCTCAAGAAGCACCTTTACGAGGGCATCCTTGTCCACACCTGGCTCACCTCTACACACCACCTTAGCCAGCTCTTCCAGCACGCTTGCCTTGTCCTTGGCCTTTAGCTCGGGAATAATTCTCTCTGGTGTAATGATCTCTGATAGTTTCATGTATCGGGTTCAAACTCCTTTATGCCGGTTCAATCAAACCAAGGTTACCGTCCCTTCGTCTGTAAAGAACGTTGATTTCACTTGTTTTGGCATTTCGGAACACAAGGAAATCTTGTTTGGAAAAACCAAGCTGCATAGCGGCTTCCTCTGGGTCCATGGGCTTGGCCTCTAGCTTTTCCACTTCAATAACAGGCTCTTCTTCCAATATGGGCCCACCCTCAGCAGCCTCGGAGGAAGGCATCTCCTCCTCGCGAGTGTTATCTGGCCGCCGATCACGCATCTTGGACAGATGTCTTTTGAGTTGTTTCTCTATCTTGTCCATCACCTGATCAATGGCTGAATACATATCCCCTGTTTCCTCGAAGGCCTTGATCCTGGTACCGTTTACACTCAAAGTCACATCTGCCTGATGTCTGAATTTCTCCACCGTAAGTACGATATGGGCCTCTGCAGGGGAATCAAGATATTTGTCCAATTTGGATATCTTCTCTTCTGCATAGGTCTTGAGACTCTCCATCGGCTCCGTATGTCGGAACGTCACATTTATGTCCATATGGCCACCTCCCGGAAAAACGTTAAGATCCAAATACGGCTGGACATCTAAAAGGGCTTCCGGCGTTTTCGAGATGGGAGAATTCCCATTGATTCACGATACTTGGCCACGGTACGCCTTGCCACATTGATGTTCAGCTTTTTTAGAATATCCGCAATCTCTTGATCGCTGTACGGCTTTTGTTTATTTTCCATTTTGATGATATTGCGAATGTGCTCCTTGACACTTTCCGAGGCCACCGCCTCTCCCTCTACACTGCTAATTGCGCTGTTAAAAAAGAACTTCAGTTCAAAAAGCCCCTGGGGGGTATATACATATTTATTGGTGGTCACCCGGCTGATCGTTGACTCATGCATCTGAATGTCTTCGGCCACGTCCCTTAATACCAAAGGCTTCAAGTGAGTGATTCCTTTGTCAAAAAATTCCCGCTGGAACCGGACGATACTCTCTGTCACCTTATAGATAGTTCTTTGCCTCTGGTGAATACTTCTTATGAGCCATGCGGCTGACTTCAGTTTCTCTTGGATATATGCCTTTACATTGTCAGGCAGAGAGTCCTTTCTAATTAACACATCCTTATAATAAGCATTGATCCGAAGCTTTGGAAGGCCGTCTTCGTTTAAAACGATCTCGTAGTCATCGCCCACCTTGAAGACATAGATGTCGGGGCTCACATAAATGGTCTCTTCATCCGAATAGCTTCTGCCGGGTTTGGGCTCAAGGCCCCGGATAATAGAGACGGCCGATATCACCTCATCCATGGATATACCCAGTTTCTTGGCAATATGCTCGTATCGTTTCTCTTCCAAGTCTCCAAGGTGATCCAGGATGATCTTCTCTACGATTGTTCCCTCCAAATTATGAAACCTGGCCTGAATCAGCAGGCACTCCCGGGTATCCCGAGCCCCTACTCCTATTGGGTCAAAGGTCTGGATCAGCTTTAACGTCTCCCCCACCTTTTCCACAGGATACCCGGTATTCTTGGCCAATTCTTCCACCGTGATATCCAGATATCCATCCTCTGTGATATTGCCAATAATGTGAAGCCCTATCTCCTTTTGGGCCTCATCAAAATCATTCATATTGAGCTGCCACATGAGATGGGAATACAGGTTGGTCTTGGTGGAGGTGATGTTTTCAAACTGAGGAACGTCTCGGTCTTCGTAAGGGGTCTCTGCCCAGCCAGTGTTATATTCGGATAGATAACTTTCCCAGTCTACCTCATCATGGGGTGGCTCCTCCACATCCACCTCAGGCAAAGGGGTGGCCTCCTCGTCCAGGTCCGGTTTTTCGTCTTCGACGCTGAGTTCTTCCTCCTCACTCTCTATTGCGCCCTGTTCCTCCAAAACAGGGTTTGTCTCCATCTCCTGATAAATGGTCTCCAGGAGCTCCAGCCTGCTAAGCTGCAACAGCTTGATCGCCTGCTGAAGCTGCGGCGTCATAATCAGCTGCTGACTCAGGCTCAAAGATTGTTTCAGTTCCAAGGCCATTTTGTGAAATAATCCATCCTTACAGCCAAGGCTATAGGTTGAAATCGTCGCCCAGGTAAACCCCCCTAGCAACCTCACTGGCAACGATCTGCTCAGGGCTGCCAGAGACCACTATGCGACCCTGATGAATAATATAGGCCCGGTCGCATACGTTCAATGTTTCCCTCACGTTATGGTCAGTTATAATAATGCCCAGGCCCCTATCTTTCAACTGTTTAATGATCTCTTGCAAGTCAGCCACTGCCAAGGGATCTATCCCTGCAAAGGGCTCATCAAGCAACATGAATCTGGGTTCAGTGGCCAATGCCCTGGTAATCTCAAGTCTCCTGCGCTCACCACCTGAAAGGCTTGCGGCCTTCTGCTTCCGTAAGTGCCTAATGTTCAAATCTTCAAGCACCCGGCTAGTCCTCTCTGCCCTCTCCTGAGGCGCAACACCCCTTGCCTCCAAGATGGCCAAGATATTCTCCTCCACAGTCAACTTTCGAAATACCGATGGCTCCTGAGCCAAATACGTCACCCCTCTACGAGCCCTCACATACATGGGTTCATGGGTAATATCTTCACCGTCCAAAAGAACCCTGCCCCCATTGGGCTGAGTAAGACCCACCATCATATAAAAGGTGGTGGTTTTTCCGGCGCCATTGGGTCCTAGCAGGCCCACCACTTCGCGTCGTTTCAAAAAGATGGAAATCTGATCTACCACCCGCCTTCCATTGTAGAGCTTTACGAGACCCTCTGCTCCAAATGTCTCCTGGCCATGCATCGAGTTATTTGGTTTCCCTCTTTGGATAAATAACGGCCTTTACCTTCCTCTGTTGAGAACTTTCCACAATACTTCTGTTCTCTTTTAAAAAGATGGTAATCTTATCTCCCTGCACAAAGTCCTCGCCCTGTTTCACCATGGGATCGCCGGTCAAAACCACCCTTTCCTCATCTTGGTAATAGACGGCCCGCCGCGCCAAAGCCACCCCCCCTGCCCGGCGGTGAATCTTCACATCTCCCTCTGCAACAATCTTCGTGATTTTGGCCCCTAGATTCCCTTTACTGGCTGAAGGCTTGGCACTTTTGTAATAGACCACCATCTTGTCGCAATCAATAGTAAAATCGTCTTTTTTGGCATTCACCTGACCTGTAAAGATGACTATTTTCTTTGCGTCATCTACCACAAGGGAATCAGACTTGATGACCATGGGGCGGGATTGATCAGCAGGGGGAGTTTCAAGGGGATTACTCGACTCAGCATACACAAAAAGACCAGGGAAGAACAATAATATAAGATAACACAAGATACGGGCAATGCTCATCCACCGTCTCATGAACTGAGCAACTCCCTTGCCACAATCGTGGTCACATCAGAATGGATCTTAAAGATCTCCCTTTTCAAATCCACAAAAAGGCCCTTTCCCGTGAGGGTGAAAAACGGGCCAGAAATCTGTACCGGGTCCTCAGTGCTCAGGAGCCCGTTCTTCTCGTCGAAAACAATATGTTGAGAGGCTGCCCGGTAGCCATTTTCAGATTCAACCCTCAAGTTTCCCCACATGTTCACTAACCCCGTTTGTCGCGAATACGTACCCTTGTCTCCCTTCAGTTGCACCTTAGGCCTCCCTTTGGGCTCTACCAATAAATGAAATTGACGAAAGGAAACCGTTTTCTTGTCCTGTGAAAGCTTCACTTCCTCAGCATCCAATTTCCACTTCACATTACTGCCAAGGTCCCCCTGGCTATAATGGACCTCTTTGAGCCTGATGCCGTCTTTGAAAAGGGCCTGCTCAAGAATCGCCTCATCCGGCAGATCCCGGACCGCCCGGGCCACATATAGCCCCACAGCGATACAAATGATCCCCAAACAGACCAAAGGCCAATAATTCTTTAAAAACCGTTTCATTTCCAGAAATTATATCAGGGTAGAAAATAGCATGTAAAGCTAATTCCACTCGCCTCTGGCCTTTAATATCCATTCACATAGCTCCCGTACTGCCCCTTCCCCTCCCCTTTTCTTAGTGATTATATCGGCCCTTTCTCTCACCTCCTTGACTGCATCGGCCACAGCTACCTTAAGGCCTGCCTCCTCAAAAAGCCCCAAATCAGGAAGGTCATCCCCCACGGCGCATACCTGATCTTTGTTCAAACCTTTCTTCCTTCGCAAGGCCCTAGCAAATTCCCTTTTCTCTTCAACGCCCTGATACACCTCCGAAATGCCCAGCTCCCTGGCCCTTTGCTCAAGGGCGGCAGACCTCCTTCCAGTCACTAAAGCCACCTGAATGCCTCTTGCCATCAAACGTTTTAACCCCAGCCCATCCCTTACGTGAAAGCACTTGAATATCTCTCCCTCGGGGCCTACCCAAAGCCTTCCATCAGTCATTACCCCGTCCACATCCATTAGGACCAATTCTATTACTCTAGCCTTATCTTCCATAGATCTCTTCAGTCCCCCTTTTCCCAAAAAAAGCCGGAATTAAGCTATGACCCAAGCTACCAGCACTTGGGACCAAGGGGTTGAAAAAGGTAAGGGAGGACCGGTCTGCGGCTCAAGACCGCACAACTTGATGGATAGCCTTAAGTTTTTTTATAAGAGGCTTTACTGAATCGAGAGGCAAGGAGTTAGGGCCATCGCAGAGGGCGGAATCAGGGTCAGGGTGAATCTCCATAAAAACACCATCTGCTCCTGCAGCCACCGCGGCCTTGGCAAGCCCAGCGGCAAACTGCCTCTGCCCTCCGGAGTGGCTTCCGCCTTGCCCGGGCAATTGAACGCTATGGGTCGCGTCAAAGACCACAGGGAACCCCAATTCACCCATGATCTGTATAGAGCGCATGTCCACTACCAAGTTGTTATACCCAAATGTGGTCCCTCGTTCGGTCAGCAGGATCTTCCTATTGCCTGCTGAAATAACTTTTTCCACGGCCTGTCCCATCTCCATAGGTGAAAGGAACTGCCCTTTCTTGATGTTCACAGGCAATCCGGTACGGGCTGCCGCAAGAATCAGGTCCGTCTGGCGGCACAAAAAAGCGGGAATCTGTAACACGTCTAGCACCTTTTCTGCTGTTGGGATTTGGGAGGGCAAATGTACGTCAGATAATACGGGAAGCCCCAGATCCTTTCTCACCGTGGCAAGAATTTCAAGGCCTTGTTCCATGCCTGGGCCTCTATAGGAGTGGAGGGAGGTCCTATTGGCCTTATCATAAGAGCTCTTGAAAATAACAGGGATATCAAGTTCAGAGGAGGTCTTTCTCAAGAAACGGGCCACTTCCATAGTGATCTCTTTGCTCTCAACCACACAGGGCCCTGCAATCAAAAAAAAGGGACCGTTTCTCCCTATGCTGAACTGCCCAACTTTAAATACCTTGTCTGCTGTCACTCCACCAACTCCTTCCCATATTCCACCCCATAAATCCAAAAGGCATTCTATCTAATTGTGAACTGTTATAGAAAGGCGGCCCAAAAGTCAAGGTTCACCCCAAGACATCCCAGCCTCACCCCTATTGTCAATTATTACCTATCCACACAAAACGGCAAAATAGCGAGCTCAGGCATGCAACTTTTGCTTGTCTTAGGAAAATACACCCTTTATGATAGAAAAATTCTTTTGAAAGGGGGGAACACCGGGACATGCCCAAGAGAAAAGTCTCAAAGACCATTGACGAAATCAATAAAAAGATAAAAAAGGGGACCGTTGTTGTTATCACTGCCGATGAGATGACTGAAATCGTCAAGGCCAAAGGGCCTGAAAAGGCGGCCAGGGAAGTGGATGTTGTTACTACAGGGACCTTCTCTCCCATGTGTTCCTCTGGAGCCTTTATCAATTTCGGCCACACCAAGCCCGGCATAAAAGCGGCCAAGGTCTGGCTGAATGGGGTGCCGGCTTATGCTGGACTGGCCGCAGTAGATATATATATCGGAGCTACAGAACCGGCCGAGGATGACCCCCTAAACCGCGTCCATCCAGGACAATTCAAATACGGTGGGGGTCATGTGATTCAAGACCTTATTGCGGGCAAAAAGGTGTACCTTAAGGCCGTAGCTTACGGCACGGACTGCTATCCCAACCGGGAGGTAAAAAAGCGCATCACCCTTGCAGATCTTCCCTATGCCGTGCTTTTGAATCCACGTAACGCCTATCAAAACTATAACTGCGCCATTAACCTGTCAGACAAGACTATCTATACCTACATGGGTGTGCTCAAACCCCACGCCGGAAATGCCAACTATGCCACATCCGGGCAATTGAGCCCGCTGTTCAATGATCCGTACTATGTGACTTTGGGCCTTGGCACAAGAATCTTCCTGGGCGGTGCCCAGGGATACATACTGGGCCCGGGAACGCAGCATAAGCCAGATGTAAAGAGGTCCAAAAACGGTGTTCCCATGCAGCCTGCTGGCACCCTCATGGTCATGGGCAATCTTAAGGAAATGGATCCAAAATGGGTGGCTGGTGTCAGTATGCTCGGCTACGGCTGTTCATTGGCAGTGGGTATAGGGGTTCCCATTCCCATATTGAACGCCAATATGGCACGATTTACCAGCGTCTCGGATGAAGAGATCTATACCAACATCATTGACTACGGCAGCGACTACCCAAAAGGAGAGGCCACAAGCCTGGGAACCGTAACCTACGCAGAACTCAAGAGCGGAACCATTCGTTTCAATGGCCAGGATGTCCCCACAGTTCCCTTGACCTCTTACAAGCGATCACGCGAGATCGCCCAGATCCTGAAGTCCTGGATAGAAAAAGGAGACTTTCTCCTGACCCAGCCAGTGGCAACACTGCCCAGCGTGCCCCAGCCGTAAAGGGAAAAGAGGCCAGGGACGCTGGACTTGAGCCTGCCTTATCCTAGGTCAATGCTTTCCCCTGGCTTCATGACAATCACTTGGACATTGGTTTCCTTTCTTACCCGCTCTGCCCAGGCATGGGGGTCCTGTTTTATCACGTCAAAGGTGTCATAATGGATAGGCACTACCTTGGCCGGCTGGATAAGCTTTACAGCCCTTAGGGCATCATCCGGCCCCATGGTGAAATTGTCGCCAATGGGCAAGATGGCCAGATCAATCCCTTCTTCGCCGATCAGCTTCATGTCATAGAAAAGGCCCGTATCACAGGCATGGTAAATCTTCTTGCCCTGAATAGTGAGCAGGAACCCGCATGGGTTGCCCCCATAGCTGCCATCAGGAAGTGCAGAGCCGTGGTGGGCAATGGTGAGCTTTACCCTTCCCCAGGGAAAGTCAAAGCCGCCACCAATGTGAAGCGGATGGGCCTTCTCAACGCCTTGCGCCATGACCCATGTCTGGATCTCATAATTTGATATCACCATGGCCCCTGTCCTTTTTGAGATGGCCACTGCATCGCCAAGGTGATCCCCGTGGCCATGGGACACAAGGATGTAATCTGCCTCCACCTCATCGGCCTTTATGGGCGCCAAAGGATTGTCTGTGATAAAGGGATCCATAAGAAGCCTGGCATCTCCCGTATCCACCAGGAAACAGGCATGCCCATACCATATAATCTTTACTGCCATTATGCACCTCCAGGGAAATAGGGTTTATGGGGCGTATATTTTTGGAATATAATAGGGCAAAAAGCCACCTGTCAAGTAATGACGATCACATCTAATGTGACCTGTTGACATGCACCCCTTTTTACCTTAGAAACATCTTAGAGCGATAGTAAAGATTCGGCGTACATAGCCTGCAGAAGAGGATAAAATATGCCAGAGGCTAAGCCAAAACCTTCCAAGGACTTTATCCGTGCCATCATTGATGAAGATTTAAGGACCAACAAATATGAAGGCCGCGTTCATACCCGATTTCCTCCAGAGCCCAATGGATATCTTCACATAGGCCATGCCAAGTCCATCTGCCTCAATTTCGGTATTGCCGAGGAATACGGCGGCCTATGCAATTTGCGGTTCGATGACACCAACCCCTCCAAGGAAGATGTAGAGTATGTCCAGTCCATTATGGAGGACGTGCGGTGGTTGGGATATGATTGGGGTGATAGGCTCTATTATGCATCTGATTATTTTGAACAGCTTTATCAATACGCCATTGAGCTTATCCGGAAGGGCAAGGCATATGTGTGCGACCTAAGTCCGGAGGAAATTCGCGAGTACCGAGGCACCCTGACCCAGCCAGGCAAGGAAAGCCCTTACAGAAACCGCTCTGTGGAGGAAAATCTGGATCTTTTCCAAAGAATGCGAGCAGGGGAATTTCCTGACGGCTCCCGAACCCTCCGGGCAAAGATTGATATGGCCTCTCCTAATCTGAACATGCGGGACCCTGTAATTTACCGGATTCTGCGGGTCCCACACCACCGCACCGGAGATAAGTGGTGCATCTATCCCATGTACGATTTTACCCACTGTCTGTCCGACTCTATCGAAAGAATCACCCATTCCCTGTGTACCCTAGAGTTTGAGGACCATCGCCCCCTTTATGATTGGTTTCTGGACCAACTGGGGGTGTACCATCCCCAGCAAATAGAGTTCGCTCGGCTAAACCTTAGCCACACGGTCATGAGCAAGCGCATGTTGGGGCAGCTGGTGGAGGAAGGCCATGTAAGAGGATGGGATGACCCTAGAATGCCTACCATTGCAGGTCTGCGGCGACGTGGCTACACTCCTGAGGCCATCCGTACTTTCTGCGAGCGTATCGGCCTTGCAAAACGGGATAGCATGGTGGACATCGCGCTGCTGGAGCACTGTGTGCGCGAGGATCTCAACAAGCGGGCCCCCCGTATAATGGGTGTGCTCCACCCCTTGCGTGTGGTTATTGACAATTACCCCGAAGACCAGGTGGAAGAACTGGAAGCCATCAATAATCCAGAAGACCCCAGCATGGGTACAAGAAAGGTGCCATTTTCCCGGGTCCTTTATATTGAGAGGGATGACTTTCGTGAAGACCCGCCCAAAAAGTTCTTTCGCCTCGCCCCAGGTCGCGAGGTGCGGCTGAGGTACGCCTATTTCATCACCTGTGTGGATGTGATCAAGGATGAAAACACGGGGGAAGTGGTGGAGCTGCGCTGCACTTATGATCCGGCCACACGAGGCGGAGACGCCCCTGATGGCCGCAAAGTACGCGGGACCTTGCATTGGGTATCTGCAGCGCATGCCCTGCCCGTGGAAGTGCGCCTCTATGATCACCTCTTTCTGAAACCTAACCCTACGGATGTTAAAGAGGGCAAAACCTTCAAAGACTATCTTAATCCAGAATCCCTGGTGGTGCTCAACCCTTGTTATGTGGAACCCAGCTTGGCCGAGGCCAAACCAGGAGACATATTCCAGTTTGAACGGGTGGGCTACTTCTGTGTTGACCCAGTGGATTCAAGACCTAGTGCGCCAGTATTCAACAGAACTGCTACCCTCAGAGACACCTGGGCAAAAATTCAGAAAAGGGAGGCGAAAAACCAATAAGTTGCCTTGGAGAGTACTTGAAATAGCAGCCAGGAATCTTTATACTTAAAAATAAAATATGAAAATAGGGGTATGTAAGTATGAAAATAGGAGGGCGAGGACAGGTCACAATACCCAAGGCACTTAGGGAAAAATATGGGTTACTTCCCAACATGGAGGTAGAATTTCTGCCATTGGAAGACGGGATCAAATTAAGAAAGAAAACCACCCACTTAAGTCCTGTCAGGCATGTATTCGGCATCCTAGGGAAGGGTGGTAGAACTGACGATTACATGGAAGAGATAAGAGGTAGATGATCACTTTTGTCGATACGAACATCTTGCTCGATATCTTTCTCCCTGATCCTGAGTTCGGCGAAAGCTCGGCAAACGCTTTAGAGACAGCTTTTCAGAGCGGCTCGCTGGTCATAAATGAGATTGTTTACGCGGAACTGGCACCTCAATTCGATGACCGCCATACTCTAGACAACATCTTGGAGGGTCTCGGAATCAGGATTGTGCTTATTGACAAGGAAACCGCCTTTGCTGCAGGACAGCTTTGGAAAAAATATAGGGCGGCAAGGGGAAACAAGAGACGGATTCTTGCCGATTTTTTGATTGGAGCCCATGCTCTCAATTGTGCAGATACACTGCTTACCCGGGACAGGGGATTTTACCGGCAGTTTTTTAAGGGCTTAAAAATTGCCTCCTTTACCCCCTCTTAATTTTCATCCTTAATTGAACCTTTTGCATACTTGCTTTCAGTAAGCATCCCCCAAAAGATGCAAATTGCCGATGTGTACCCGCCGGAGCCCCGCCGCCTCTGCTGCTTCCTTGCACCTGAATGCGTGGGATCTTGAGGTAGGGGGAAGATCATCCAAATAGAAATGAGGATGGAAACCCAATAGGCTGTAAGGTATGTCAGGGTTAAGTTGGGCGATGAATTGTGCGATAGCACCCACTTCTTCCACATCCACATACCCTGGCACCAGAAGAGTGCTGGCAATAAGAAAAGGAGGTTCGGGTCTTTTCTCTGTATATGCAGCCAGTCTTTTGAAGGTCTCAAGAGTCTTTTTATTTGTAGTCCCGCAAAGTGCTCTATGGATTCTGTCATCCCAGGCCTTGAGGTCAAACTTGATACACCCCCCTGAGTCAAGGGAGAGTCTTGCCATATGTTCCAGGTAGGGCTCTGCCATGGAGCCATTTGTCTCCCAGCATATCCTCAAGATCCTCCCTTTGGTCCGTTGCCTGGCAAGGCGGGACGCCTTTATGGCATGTAAAATCTGAGGGGTTGGATCTCCACCGAAATAGCATATGCATACGGTATGGGCATCCACAGCCTCGGCCAGTTCCTTGGCAGTGACTATGGCAGATGAAGACGCGTACTCCTTGAAGTGGTAGTTCTGGCAATAAAGACAGTTAAAGGAACAGGCATGGTAGAAAACTGCCAGGTTTTTGTAACCGTATTCGGGGCCCTGCGCCATTGCATAATGGGGATAGCCAGATCCGGTACCAGCAGGACAAACAAAATCAGCTACACAATTGGTGGGCAAGGGGTCGTAATAAAAGCTGAGGTTACCCTTATGGGGTCTGCCACCCCTGAGTCTCCCGCCTTCAACCCTCCGGATACCACAATAACCCCACTCACCCTCATCAATTATGCAGTCCTGCACACATTGCCCACACCTGGTACCACCCACCGTGCGGGGAGGGATGGCTGGAAGACCATACGCTATTCGGCTGGCCCGATGCACCTTTTCTAACTCCGGCCAGACTTCGACAAAGTGCTCTTCTATACATGCGGCACAGTACCCCAGCCTGTTGGATATGGGGGGTGAATCCCTATGGCAAAAACGACAGGATCCCATCTTACCTCGTCCCCTCTACTACTTCATTGTTACATGAATTAGCCAAGTTGGGATGGCAGTCACATTGGAAATTCATGCCACGGAATTACCTTATGGCCATTAGGGAGATATCTTGTGAATTCTACCCTGCAGACAAGCAGGCAGCTTGATAGTGCTTCAGGCCCTGCCAATGAGATAAATCTATCAAGGGGTTTCACATGTTTAAGCGTAGGTGTGGCAGTCAACTTCATCTCCATAGAGATCAGTGGGGACGATAAGGTCCGCTTCAACTCCGTCCCTGAAACGCCAAAAGTAAAGATTTCCCTTCTCGCCCTTGGTAACAAATACTTTCAGCGCCTCCCTAAGAATCAAGCCTTCAAAAAGTGCTACGCCCATTGGCCCGGCCAAAGCAGCCGCGCCATTTCGTTGGCGAGTCAGGGTACAAACTACTGAGGGATCAATGGAATATAGCTTAGGTGTTTTAACGACGCGCTTGCCAAAATTCTTGTAAAAGGGATGGAGGAGCACGCACAGGTATGAAGCCTCCATAATACTTGTCCATGCCTTTACCATTGGCACAGTAATCCCGCACCCCCTTGCAATCAAGGTTAACTGAAATGCCTGCCCGTGTCTAGTACCACATAACGCGAGAAAAACTTCAAAGCTCCGAAAATCCCTCATATTCTTTAGCTGTCTTATCTTACACCCCTTTCGATGTAAGTTTGGACATAGGATCCAACCCACGAATCGCTTCTGTCAGGATAAAGCGCTGGCCCTGGATAAAGACCGGTCCAAACCGATTCGTATAGATGATCTATTGTGTCCTTCCCTTTGAGTTCAATTAAGCTGAATGAAAGCAACTTCAGGAGGGCCATTTTTGTGGCTAATGATTCAGTGATGTCTTTCATCAATAGAAGTCGCTGCGAACCGGTAAGAATCCATTGGCCCTTGTTTTCACGGTCTCAATCAATTCTAATTTTTAGATAGGGAAAAAGCTGCGGGACATATTGGATCTTATCGATGACTAAGGACTTGCTGCTGAATCCATCAAGAAACCGATTTGGGTCAGAGACCGCATAGGATCTCTCTAAAGGATCATCAAAAGTAACATACTCGAATCCATAACTGAATTCATTGAGTAAAAATGTGGTCTTTCAAATTGTCGCGGCCCTGTAATCAAAACTGCCCAGAACTGCCCAAGTGTCTTAGATAATGTGTCTTTTAACATCCGTGGTACATACATGCGACAAACTTAAAATTGAATTTTAGTTTTGCCAACAACTTTTATCATCCACCCACTATTCCACAAAAATCTCTCCTACTTACCTCCATACAATAATACATCGGCTCCAGCCTTGACAGGCAACGTTTCAACTCATTTTTAACTCAAAAAACATTTACCCTGGAAAACCAAGTTGTCAAATCAAGGACAACACCTTATTCACTAGATGGCTTCCTGGGTCTCTGGATCGAAGAAATGCAGGTTCTCCACTCGGGCCTTAAGGATTATCTCCTGTCGCGGTTTAACCAGACTCTGGGGCGAGACGTCTGCAAGCATGTTGTGTGAGCCAACCTTTGCGTCAATAAAGATTTGATTCCCCACTGGTTGAACAACCTCAACAAGTGCCTTAAACGATCTATTGTCCTCCAGTGAATCACTTTCTGAAAGGTCTTCAGGCCTTATACCCAAAGTTACAGCCTTCCCTAGATAGGGCATTAGTGAATTCTTCTTCTCGTCAGGGATCAAAATTCTTAGACTATCTGTTTTTACCAACAGCTTATCGTCTTCCTTTTTTATGACAGCATCTTCCAGGAAATTCATGGTAGGGGATCCTATAAAACCGGCCACAAAACGATTGGCAGGCTTCATATAAATATCCAGATTAGCTTTCTCTCTTGAGGTACTTTGATGTAATAAGGACACTTATTAACAGAACGGGAAAAATAAATGCAGATATTGCTGCCCCCTCGCCAAGATGGCCTCCTGCTATAGCCCGCTGGAAAGAAAAGGTTCCAAAAATGTGTGTGGCATTATCAGGCCCACCACGGGTCATGATCCATATCAGCTGAAAATCCGCAAATGTCCAAATTATAGAAAATGTTGTTATGACCGAAAGAAGAGGCATGATAAGAGGCAAGGTAATGCTCTTGAACTTTATCCAGGGAGTTGCTCCATCAATGTCCGCTGCCTCGTACAGGGTTTGATTAATGGTCTGTAAACCCGCCATTAAACCGATGGTAAAAAATGGAATCCCCCTCCATATATTGACGATAATAACCGATGCTCTTGCATTTATGGTATCTCCTAAAAAATTTATAGGGCTTCGAATAACGTGTAGTTTGAGCAGCAGCCAACTTATACACGAAAAATTTGAGTCAAATATCCACCAAAAGGCTATTGTGGACAGAGCTGTTGGAACTATCCAAGGAAGCAAGACAATGGCTCTGACTAATCCCTTACCCTTAAAATCGCGATTCAGAACAATAGCCAGTGCGAAGCCCATGACTAACTTAAAAAAGACGGCCACACACGTGTAAAGGACCGTATTGAAGGCCGTCAACCTGAAAACTTCGCTGTGAAAGAGGTCGATATAATTCTGAAGGCCTACAAATCCACCAGATCGTCCTATGATGGTATCAGTAAAGGAAAGCCAGATCCCCAGTACAAAAGGATAAGCAAGAAGAAGAAGGAGGATAAGGTCTGCAGGGGCAGTAAACAGCAAACCAAGAGCCTCTTTCCGTTGCAATATCTTGTTGGAAAAGAGAATCCATTGATACCGAAACAAGCCCCATACCAAGAAGCCCTGCGGCGGACTTTTTAAGAAATTCCCTACGGGAAACGCTCCTTACTTTTTTGTCCCATGACACCCCTCCTCTTATGCTAATATCATTAGGAAGTGTAAACATCGTGCCGAAAACTAAATCATCAATAAAAATCGAAACAAAACTTTGAACCTCTCATCACCTCCTTTCTCTGGGTCCAGATTTATATTGTGAATGATTTTCCTGCAGAGGCTAGGCTAAAGCGAGACTGGAAATGACTGTAAATTATGGCTGCTGGCTCAAATCCAGTGCAATGGGAGACTCCTACAAGATCTACCGAAAACGCCTCAAGCTTTTCTATCACCTGCGGTAGAATTTCAGAGCTGCTAAAGGCCAGGTGAGTGCCACCCATGACCGCGCAAAGCCTGTCAATACCCATATTATTCCGGAGGAAATCCAGTATATTAATTATGCCCGAATGCGCACATCCCAGAATAAGCACTAGCCCTTTGTCCGTTTCGACGAGCAAACTTGCATCATCTTCTATTGGGTCCGGTTCAATGTTGCCGCCTTTTTCAACTACAAGTCTGGAATCATTGGGGACCTTATCAGGATCACGATCAATTCCCGTAACAAACCATATGCCCGGCAACACTTCCTTAGTTTCATCAATAAAGTTGAATCTGCCCCCTAGCTTAACTAGTTCTGATTTGGTAAACGGACAACCTATGTACCTTGTTGTCTTCTCAGGGCGTTCTTTCTTGACGGAGTGGTGAGCAAACATTTCTGGATGCGCTATAATTTCAGCCCCCCCAATCTCTTCTAGCACGGTTTTGAGTCCACCAGTATGGTCATAGTGGCCATGGCTTATAAATACATGGCGTAACCCCTTTAGGGATTTATCCAGTCTCTTTAGGTTGTGCGGCAGAGCAATGCCCTGCCCAGTATCGAACAAGTAGCTCTGGCTTCCCCTTTCAATAAGACAGCTCCAACCGTGCTCGCCTAGGAACCTTGACTCACCAGCCGTATTGTCACAAACAATTGAGAATACAGTTTTCATGACACGGGATCTCTCTGCAGAAATTTGTTGAAACCTGCATGCCTGAGATTCTCAACCGCATTTCTAAGATGTCTTTCCATCGCTGCCCTGGCCTCTGATTGATTCCTATTTGTGATCGCTTTTAAAATGTCGCCATGATCGACAATGGTTTTTTCAGGTCTCCCATGCAGCCTTAAAGTGGCCTTCCAGCCCTCAAATAGAAACCTTGTTATAGTATCCATAAGGAGTTTTATTGTCTTATTCCCTGTGGCTGCGCTGATAGAACCGTGGAATTTAATATCTGCGTTGATCATTCCTATGAGATTGTTTTCCAGGCGATTTCTATCAAACTCAGCCATAGCCTCTTTCATTCTAATCATATCTGAAGCAGTCGCGCGCAGCGCGGCAAGTTCTGCTGCAGAAGGCTCTAAAACCATACGAGCCTCAAAATGGTTCTCCAGGTTTTCTCTGTGCAAGGATATCCAGTCAGGCAAGGGCAGCATCAAATCTATGGTGGTGCCCTTTACGAAAGTACCCTTTCCAGGCTTAACTTCTATGAGCCCCATGATTTCGAGCGCTCTCAGGGCTTCCCTCACTGATGCCCTGCTAATTTTCAATTGGCTTACTAACTCTCGCTCAGAGGGGAGTTTGCTGCCTGGCTCGAGCTTTTGGTGGGTAATGAGTTCCTTTATCTGCTCGATTGCGGCTTCAGATAGCCTGGATTTATATATAGGGTTTAATTTCATTAATGGCGGTCTGCTTGACTACTGGTCTGACCACTTTATTATACCTTCCACAAATTCGTGTCAAGGCAAAAAATAACAGGGGATTTTCAGTATGCATCAACTGCCCTTGCCGTTGTCCCTCTAACGTGCCCAGGCCAGCAATTTGTTGCATTTTGCAATAAATTGTCTTGACACCCCCCAAGAATTCTTGTATTGTGCGAAAAATCACGAGAAGGTTAATAATAGGTCTTAATCATAGTTTTGATTATTCTAGGCAAGCTAAGATAACTATTCTTGGGGGGCTGCAGATGAAAATCTATTGGAAAGTAAGCCTGATTTTGTTGACCGGGTTCCTTTGCACTCTCTCATTATACGGAATATCGGAAGCTGCTGGTGCCCAGGCGACGGCCTCGACAGCCGGCGGGCATGTCTGGTGGTTCTGGCCCTTGGTCTTGTTGATCGTCACCTTTGTCATGGGTGTGTTCGCCGTACTGGGCGGGGTGGGTGGAGGAGTGCTGTTCGTGCCAATCATAAGCGGCTTTTTCCCTTTTCACCTCGACTTTGTTCGCGGGTGTGGCCTGTTGGTGGCCCTTTCGGGGGCCCTTGCTGCGGGCCCAGGCCTTCTAAAGATGAATCTGGCGAGCCTGAGGCTGGCAATACCCGTGGCACTCATCGCTTCCACATGTGCCATTATTGGAGCAATGATCGGTCTCGCCTTGCCCACTAATGTGATTCAGGTAGCCCTTGGCGCCACCATTATTGGCATTTGTATTCTTATGTTAACAGCCAAGAAATCTGAGTTGCCTGACGTTCCAAAGGCAGACAGGCTGTCGAGCATTCTTAGGATCTACGGTGTCTACCAGGAAGGGAGTACAGGACAAATTATTGACTGGAAGATACACAGGACTCCTCTAGGGCTGTGTCTGTTCGTCATTATAGGGATCATGGCCGGCATGTTCGGCCTTGGTGCAGGTTGGGCCAACGTGCCCGTGCTTAACCTCGTAATGGGGGCACCGCTGAAAATAAGTGTGGCCACGAGCAAATTCCTCCTTTCCATCACAGACACCTCGGCCGCGTGGATCTATCTTAATAAAGGCTGCGTGATCCCGATGATGGTTGTCCCCTCCCTCGTAGGCATTATGCTTGGTTCGTTTGTCGGTGTCAGGATCTTGGCCGTTGTAAAACCCGCCCTAGTTAGGTGGATTGTAATCGCCATGCTGGCCTTTGCGGGGGTCAAGGCGTTGCTCAAAGGGCTTGGAATCTAGAACAATGGAGGAAAAAATGTCCGAAAAGACTTCAGCAAATCTCAAGGCAGGACCCGAGCAATTGATTTACGCATCCATCCTGGAGAAGGGTATGCTTGTGGGGCTCTTAATCTTGCTCATTACATTTGTAATATATGCGCTTGGTATAATGAAGCCTTACATACCACTGGACCAGATTTCCCATTACTGGTCCATGAATGTCCACGACTACCTGCACCATGCAAAGATAAAGGGTGGGTGGAGCTGGGTAGGAATGCTTGGTTACGGAGACTTCCTTAACTTCATTGGCATCGCTATTCTCGCGGGGGTCACGATAGTCTGCTATGCAGCTATTGTTCCAATACTCTGTAAGACCAAGGACTGGTTGTATGCCCTCTTTGCCGTTCTTGAGATACTCATCCTGGGATTGGCTGCTAGCGGCTTGCTCGCAGTGGGGCACTGAAGATGGGCTGGCGACAACCCAAGACGGGAGAAGACCTATAAAAGAAAAGAAGATAAAAGACATCATGATCCCCTTGAGCAAATACGCGGTTGTCGGCCCGGATGCTTCATTGAAGAATGCCGTAACCGTGTTGAGAAAATCCCATTGTCAGTTGGACAAAGGGATTTGCACGGAAGCAGGGCCAAGAACCGTGCTGGTCGTAAACCAAAAAAATGATCTTATGGGTATTTTGGACTTCAGAGCAATCTTGAGGGTTCTAATAGCGGAAGTGGCAGGTGGGCTCACGGAAAAGCTCCGGTCCCTGCAAGTTTCCATCGTATTTGCAGAACGTGACATCCCGGAACTTGATGAAGCCCATGCCGACTTTGTGGCCAGAGTAAGGATGGCCAAGGATGTTATGCTAAAGGTGAGGGGGACGATTGAGGCCAATGCCACACTGCTTGATGGCCTAAAACTCCTTTTCAAGAACAAAATCAACAAGCTACCCGTCTACGACAATGGCAATCTGGTAGGCATTGTTAGAGACACCGATCTGTTCCTGGCAGTAGCAGAAATATTGGCTGAATCCTGAGAAGATTCCATTTCGGGCAGTGGCGAGATTTATTTCCCACCGGAGCGCGTGCCTTAGAGCCGCCTTTTCACTTATAAGCATCCCTAGGGTTCGCACATGGACACGATTTGAATTAGGGAACTCCCGATGAAAAAAGAGATTCTTTCATTAAACCTCAGGCAAAAAATTATTACTGGCATTTCACTATTTTCTGTTGCAGTGGCCATTGTAGGGCTTCTGTCCTTCAGGAACCTGAAAGTCATAGAGAGAAAAATCAGGTTTGTGGAGATTGCAGATGACTTACAGAACATAGTTTTGGAAATCAGGAGATATGAAAAAAACTTTTTCCTTTATGGTTTTTCAGAGGCCGGGGCCTTGGCCGAAAATAAGCGTTACATCGGCAGAGCTCTGAGCATCCTTCGAAAATTTTCGCCTGAGCTAACGGGCTTGGAAGGCGCCCCAAAAATTGGGCTTCTGAGAAAAGAACTGATTGAGTATGGCGAGCTGATTGACCGTATCAGGAAGGCGGCAGTGACCCGGGAGCTATCCTCAATGGAAACTCTCCAGGGGCAACTCAGGCAGAAGGGAAAGGCACTAGTGGACCTATCCCGGGAACTCGTCAAATTCGAAAGAGAGCGCATTATCTTGATACTAGAGCGGTTGTATGGGCATCTCTTTGCTGCCATGGTCCTTTTCTTTTTTTTCTGGGGCTTTCTCGCCTTCTTCGTGGCTCGAAAGATCATACAGCCCCTCAGCCTCATTGAAAGGGCCACGGTTCAAATTGTGGAAGGAAATTTCCAGCCTCTGCCAGTGCCCAAAACCAAAGACGAGACCGAGCGGGTTATCCGGGCATTCAATCGAATGGTCACGGAACTTGAAAAACGCCAAAACCAGTTGGTTCAGGCTAAGAAGCTCTCATCTTTGGGGACCCTCACCTCAGGAATTGCCCATGAACTGAATAACCCGCTGAACAATATCTCCACTTCCTGCCAGATAGCGCTTGAAGAAATCGACGAAATCGATAGGGAATTC
The DNA here is from genome assembly GCA_019307815.1 of Deltaproteobacteria bacterium. Taxonomy (GTDB): domain Bacteria; phylum Desulfobacterota; class DSM-4660; order Desulfatiglandales; family Desulfatiglandaceae; genus B111-G9. The sequence goes on along the minus strand of JAFDIV010000024.1, from coordinate 6,268 downwards.
CTACGAAAGATGCTGATGAACACAGAGAAAGAGATTGCCAGAGCCAGGGATATTGTAAAAGGGCTCTTGGAGTTCTCACGGACTAAGGAATTCTCACTGGAGCCTTCCTCCGTCAAGGCTGTGGTCAAGAAGGCATACCAATTGGTGGCGAGTCAACTGCCCGGGGGGATAGAAATTCACATTGATATACCTGACGACCTTATCATCCCACTTGACACGCAACGAATGCAACAGGTGTTTCTAAACCTTTTCCTCAATGCAATCCAAGCCATTCCCGCCCCCCCAGGGGAAATCCGGGTCGTAGCTAGAACAGATCCGGATAAAAATGAGGCAATTATCGAAGTGGAAGATACGGGCGTGGGAATTGATGCTGAGCATCTGTCCCGTATATTCGACCCCTTCTTTACAACCAAGGATGTAGGGGGCGGAACAGGACTGGGGCTTTCCATAGTCCACGGCATAATAGAGCAACACAGCGGAAATATCTCGGTTGAGAGCAAGAAAGGAGAAGGGACCCGGTTCACTATCCGGCTCCCTATGAAGGTCAGTGATTGATGCAACAGGATAGGCCCAAAATATTGGTGGTGGACGACGAACCCATAGCCCTTCAGAACCTGGAACACATAATGTTGAAGGAAGGCTACCAGGTCCTCGCCGTAGACAGCGGGGTGGAGGCAATCAAGCATCTGGAAAAAACAGAGTTCGACATCGTGCTCACAGACCTAAAAATGCAGCCCATTGATGGCCTGCAGGTTCTTGAACATACCAAACAACGCTTCCCTGACACAGAGGTTATCCTCATCACGGCCTATGCAACGGTGGATACAGCCGTAGAGGCCATGAAAAAAGGCGCATACCACTATATATCGAAGCCTTTCAAGCTTGATGAGGTACGCCACACGGTAAGAACAGCCCTGGAAAAAAGGAAGTTGAAAAAGGAAGTTTCGGAACTTCGTGCCAAGGTAAAAGAGCAACAACAGGTCCCCTTAATCATAGGGAAAAGCCCCAAGATTCTGGACCTTCAGAAAATCATACGCCAAATCGCGCCCACTGACTGCAATGTCCTTATCCTCGGGGAGACAGGCACTGGCAAGGAGTTGGTTGCCAGGGCCATACATGCCCTCAGCCCACGGGCTGAAGCAAGGTTCCTCGCGTTCAATTGTGGCGCATTCAGTGAGGACTTATTGGCTAATGAGCTTTTTGGTCATGAAAAGGAAGCCTTTACCGGGGCCCGAGGGGTAAAAAAGGGGTTGCTGGAGGCAGCCTCAGGCGGCACCGTGCTGCTGGATGAGATAGGCGACATGCCCCTTTCCATGCAGGTTAAGCTTCTCCGAGTCTTGCAGGAAAAAAGGCTTATCAGGGTGGGAGGAACAGAGGAAATTCCTGTGGATATAAGGGTGCTGGCCGCCACAAATAAGGACCTAAGAAAGGATGTCAAGAAAGGAACGTTTCGCCAAGATCTTTATTATCGTCTAAATGTGATCACCCTCGAGGTCCCTGCCCTTACTGATCGAAGAGACGATATCCCGCTATTGGCCTATCATTTCTTGAAGAAATTCGCTGATGCTCAAAGCAAAGGTGTACAAAAAATATCCGATGAGGTAATGGACATCCTCATGGCCTACGAATTCCCAGGCAATGTGAGAGAACTGGAAAACATCATTGAACGGGCCGTGGCACTTTGTGAAGGCGACACCGTTCAGCCCAACCATCTGCCTCCCGATCTTCAACAGTTCACCCTAAGGGTGCATCGGCCCAGGCAAAGGGAATTCTTGACCCTGGAAGACCAGGAAAAGGAATACATCTCGTGGGTCTTGACAAAGACAAAGGGAAACAAGACAAAGGCTGCCGAGATTCTAGGGATCGACAGGGTCTCACTGTGGAGAAAACTAAAAAAATACAAACTGGAAGAGCCCTAAGATCTCTTTTTATCGTTCGCCTTCAAGCGGCGTCAATGCCACGTCAATGACCTCCAATAGTTCCTCTGCTGTGATGACCTGGATCTCCTCCAGCACTTCTTCGTCCAGCGTTTCTATGTCCACAGCATTTTTTCTAGGAAAGATAACGGTCCTTATTCCAGCCCTCTGAGCCGCCAGAATCTTTTCTTTCACTCCCTTTACCGGGAGGACCCGTCCTGTAAGGCTGAGTTCCCCTGTTATGGCGACATCATTTCTGGCCTTTCTGCCCGTCAGAAGTGATATGAGAGCAATGGCAATGGTCAGCCCTGCTGACGGGCCATCTTTAGGGATGGCCCCCGCCGGTATATGGATATGGACATCCTTGTCAGCGTAAAAATCCGAATCGATCCCCAGTTCCCTTGCGTGGCTGCGGATATAGCTCAAGGCCGTCTGGGCGGATTCCTTGATAACAGAGCCCAGAGACCCCGTCAGGATCAACTGCTGGGCACCGGGCATTATGCTGGTTTCCACGAAGATTATCTCGCCTCCGAAATCAGTCCACACCAAACCGGTGGTAACGCCCACCCTGTCGCTGGTATATTTGGTTTCTCTCTGATATCTCCGCGGGCCCAATAACTTTTTCACATCTGCGGGGCCCAATTGGCGTGGTGAGCCTTTTGCTTGATAACCTGCTACCCTTTCTCTGGCCAGCTTCCTACAAATCGTCGCGATCTCTCTTTCCAGATTTCTAACACCAGACTCCTCGGTATACTCCCTTATAATCTTCTTGATGGCTTCCGAAGTGAACCTAGGAGGGTCGGCAGAGAGGCCATTGGCGGCCAACTGTCTCGGAATCAAGTGAAATTGTGCAATGTGGATCTTCTCGTTCTCTGAGTATCCGGAAAAATAAATTACTTCCAATCGATCCCTTAATGCGTCAGGCAACTCCTCTATGTTGTTTGCCGTGGCTATGAAGATAACAGGGGTCAAATCAAAGGGAATGTCAAGATAATAATCGAGGAAGTTACTGTTTTGTTCTGGATCAAGTATTTCTAAAAGGACAGAGGCTGGATCCCCCTTGAAATCCTGGCCAATTTTGTCGATTTCGTCAAGCATGAAAAGGGGATTTCTTACCTCCAGACGCTTTATCTCATTGATGATCCTGCCAGCCATTGCTCCCACATATGTCCTGCGATGGCCTCGAAGCTCCGCTTCGTCCCTCATGCCCGCCATGGAAAGCCTGGTGAATTTTCGCCCCAGTGCTTCAGCTATCGCCTTGCCTATAGAGGTCTTTCCCGTCCCAGGAGGCCCTGAAAAACACAGGATAGGCCCATTAACATTTTGAACATGGCGCCTTTTGCCCCGAATTTTTTGAACAACGCTCCGCAGCTTTGTTGCAAGGCCTCTACAGCAGAACTGACTGTTGCATACCCCGTGAATATCACGGTTTCTATAGATGGAACTATCTTTTTTGCCCTTTTCAAGAGTTCAATTCCATCCACCTTATCCATCTTAAGATCTGTCAAAAGAAGATCAAACTCTCCCACGTCAAGTTTTTCCAGTGCCTCTGCGCCATTTTCAGCAGCAGCAACCTCATAGCCCTCCTTTCTTAGGACATATTCTAGATTGGTGCGGGCAACGACCTCATCATCCACCACCAGGATCCTGAACGGCCTCATGGAGCACAGGGTTCTCACGGCCAAAAAATCCAGAATTCGTTCCTTCACAGACTCAAGCCCGTAATGGTAGCTATCTAATATCTGCTTGGCTCTGTCCAAATCGAGGTTATCATCTGTGTATTTGTTCCATGGCAGAGAAGTGAGGTATTCAAGGTAAGTTATACCGATCGCATATTCGGGCGCCCCGGGCTCGGTCTTGGTAAGCCTTTCAATCTCCTTCTCAGCCACCCCTACAACGCATTCGGGGAGACCAGCCTTTTGAATCGCCTGACGCAACTTCTCAAGGTCAGGCGTTTCTACTATCTCATTCTGAGCCTTGCGAAAAAAAACCATGATCGCTGTCCTCACATACGTCTTAGTTTTCGAATCATAGCTCATATAGCCCTTCGCGGCAATAGAAACCCGACCTTTTGTCCTGAAAATGTGGGACATCTTCTTCCCAAATCGAAGGGACATGAGAATCGATGGTGCCAAATGGTATCTTTACAATTTGTAAAAAAGGATCCACATGAGATAACAGGTATCGCAACAAAGAAATTTACTACGATCGGGTTATTCCCTGAATCTACAAATAGTTAGACAAAACCACAAGAGATCTTGTAAACTGGTATATTATTTGCTGTACAAGAAGAAAGATGCTTTGTCGCCCAATCATTACAATGGGCATGAGTACAAAACTTTTGCACAAGGAGGGTTGTCATGAAAACTCGACGGAAGATCATGGTGGCCATTGATCTGTCAGATTACTCGAAGGCTACACTTGAGTATGCTCTAAATTTGGCGAGGGCGCTTAGGGGTGAATTACTCATTGTTAACGTGATCAATCAAAGAGATATCGTGGCATACGAGAAGGTAGCACAAATTACCAGCGCGTTCACGGCTGAAGACTTTGTAAAAAGGCAAAAAGAAGAACGGGCCAAGATGATTCAGGAGCTTTTGGATTATTCCCAGTGGGATGATGTACCTGTTGAAATGGTATTTCGTACCGGATATCCGTCCCTGGAATTAATCGAAGCAGCAAAGGAGAAGGAAATAGATATATTGGTGATGGGTACAAAAGGAAGAAGCGATCTCAGGGGGGCCTTGTTTGGCTCAACTGCAGAAAAAGTGTTTCGCCGTTGCCCCGTTCCCGTGCTAAGTTTTCGAAGCCAGATACAGGATCGGCAACCCAATGAGGGCTAATTCCAAAAAAGCTGACAAATCCAAAGGAAAACGTCAGTAAATAAAAATTAAGAGTTCTTGGACTCAAATACAATCAATTAACGCATCTTAGCTGTAACGTAGTGGTGAGTTTCGAGACATAGCCAGTAATGAGGGGTTACAGGAAATTATCTATTATGGCAGCATTAGCTGCCTTTTATATCCTTTCGGACGCAACCCTTGCTATCCCGTACCACGTTGCTCCAATTGTAGCCACTTCCCCCCTTCATCAATGCTGGTGGTTTTGGGCGGGAACCTTATTTGCCGCCTCCCTGGCAATAGGGATTATCTCTGTATGGAGTGGGATAGAGGCGGGCTTCCTGTTCGTGCCCATAATCTCTTACCTATTCCCTTTTCATTTTGACTTTGTTAGGGCCTGTAGCCTTATGGTGGGCTTGGCAGGGGCACTGGCGGCCACGCCAGGTTTTCTGAAGGAAAACTTGACAAACTTGAGGCTTGCAATATCTATTTTTCTTGCGATGTCTGCAGGTTCTATCATAGGGGCTGTGCTCGGCATCAGGCTACCTGAAGACGTTTTGTACAAAGGCCTTGGAGTGACAATATTGGGGGCATGTGGGTTATTGGTAGTGGGAAAAACACGGGAAAGGTCTGATATCAATAAATCTGATCCACTTGCACATATGTTACGAGTATATGGCACCTTCCGGGACAGCGACAGCGGTGAAATAGTGCCCTGGAGGGCTCATCGCCTCCCCATAGCCATGTGTGTGTTTTTGGGGATGGGAATAGTGGCAGGGATGTTCGGCCTAAGCACCTTTTTTGCAAATATCTCTGTACTGAATTTATTGATGGGTATTCCTTTGAAGGTGAGTATTGCAACAGGGAGATATCTTGTTTCTGCCACACATGCATCGGCCTTGTGGGTCTTCCTGAATCAGGGGGCTATCCTCCCGATACTCATGGTCCCGTCGCTAATAGGGACTATGCTGGGTTCATTGCTCGGCCTGAAGACACTGGGCCATATCAACAATACCGTGGCTAGATGGTTAGTTATTATCGTGCTGATTTTCCTGGGAGTTACCTTTATTTTCAAGTCTTGATCGGCCACCAGACCTACTATGCCGGCACCCGCGCCCAGAAGGGCCAGGTAAGGCCCAGTAATACTTCTCGCTCCCTCATATGTCACATCTCCAAAAAGACTGACAATTCCCATGAGGATGATAAACTGAAGCGCTCCCCTCCTCTGATTCTCCATCCCGCATGCTTGGCTCTGTTTTGGTTTGGTTCCAGAACCTGGCTCTATTCTGGGTGTCATGAGGTTAACCTATTTATGAGGTTCAAATCTAGATTAAAGAAATGCACCAGACATCAAAAAGGGAGGCCTGGTGCATCTTCTTTGTGGGGGCTGTACCTTAGACGCCTGGCATAGTCCAAATGTCTTTCTTGAACACATCCCACTCACCTGTGGCAGGATCCCACTTGCAATTGACGAAGCATAGCCAATTGTCATTGTCCATCTTTGGCTTATCG
>JAFDIV010000023.1 GCA_019307815.1 Deltaproteobacteria bacterium | reverse complement strand
TACCTTTTGCTCAGCCGTATACTTCCGTCGTCGTTTTGCCATCTCGTTTTCCTCCTCTCCTCTCTATAGTTAACAGATTCAGAGGAAAACTCCAATTCCATCTGAAGCAGAACAACTCAAGGTGGGAGTATGTGTTTTTACAGATGTATTTGTTTCATGAGCTCAAGGATAAAGGTGCCAGCTTTGGTTTCGGTAAAAGCATCAAACTGAACAAAAATACCAAGATAAGCAGTGCTGAAGAACTTCTGAAGTGCTGGAGCCTGCTCTTAAATTTTGGGCATTTGGAAGGGACTTTCGAAAGTGAAAGAGCCTGGTTCGAGGAGCTCAAAGAGGACGAAGAACTCCTTGAGAGTTTTCTAGATTATCTTCCAGATGAGGACTGTAAAAAGGTCGGAGAAACAATTTTTTCTGAAGAAAACTATTACAAATTCTACGAGCTTATCGGCCTTTTTCTTCTTTCCTTCTATAAATCAGCCGTCAACTGCAGCTCAACTTTTCCAATAGAAAAGTTTATTTTGATGGTTAAAAGATATCTTATGAGTGCGCGACAAGGAACTGCGATACATAGGTGTAAGAATATTTTTAGACGAGTGAGGAAGCTGGCTTACATTCTGTTGGATTCTGCTTATTCGGCTACCTTTTTCAAAATTAATCCAAAAATCTTCTTCGACTATATAATTATGAACTCGGAGGAAGTGTTATACGATGACTATAGTGACTTCAACAAGACGTTAGATTCTGTCGCCAGCAACCTTTTTAATGAACTTTATTCTTCGAAACAGGCAACCATTTTTAAATTCAGGTATCTTTTGAATAGAAGACAAAAGATTCAGACAATGATTCAAGTAGATAGACAGAATTTAACAGAACAACTTTCGCAAGAGCTGGTTTCCTCTATATATTCGGACGATACTAAGCCTTATGAAGGAGAACTGCACCATATTTTAAGATTGAATTTTTTACCTGGCGACGAATACTTCAAAAGGTCTGATTGTAAATATTACACTGAACAAAAGACCATGGTCCATAAGATGGGTTTTAATGATTTCTATCCTTTGGTTACTCCTGGACCAGGAATCAATGCCGGGTCGATATTAGATATTTTCTCTAAGCACCCGTTCCCTGCCAAGAAGGTTCCAAGACTTATCTGGACATTATTGCATTATACGAGAGATATTTTTGCAGAGTGGGATTTCATAGAAACTGAGTATATATTTCAAAAGTGTGTAGAAGATCCCGTGGAAGATATCTTCTTGTTCTTGTTGGGTTTGTTGCTTCCTAGTTCTAGTATGAAAGTTATGCTGAATGAAGACACGAGTCCAGATGATTATAGCGTGAATCTAATCACGGGAAAGGCGCGTGTGCGAAGTTGGGTAGACAGAATAACTGACGATATGGAGGAATCTGACCTTAGCAATAGTCGCAAAAAGGAAGTGGAATGCCTTAAGTGGATGATAGCGCATGAGAAAAGAGGAATGATAATTGTTTCACATTGCAATGTAGAGATCTACGACGAGCACTGGGTAAGAAAAGCAGAATGGGATGGCGTTTACTTCAGAATCCTCCCTCAAGTTATTTACATAAACATTTTGGAATCCAAAGCAGGGATGAGTCCACGGTCATGGCGAGCAGAGAGAGACTTGCTAGAGTCCTTTGAGAAAATAGGTCTGAAGGTAGAGCCTTCCAAACTCCCAATAAAGACAAGAAATGTTAAAAGGAAGAGTGTGGGGTTTTCGTATCTCAAAGCTAATTTTGTGGATCTTTTGCCATCGGAAATCATTTCTTAAAAGGCGGAGGAAGCCATGCCCAAAATTAGTAACATACAGGATAAAGGTAAAAGAAGTTTGGATATATCCGGACTTTCCTGGCTTAAGAAAGCCGTAGGCTCTGATCTTATAAACGGAGGAATTTATTTACTTGCTGGGGAGCCTGGAATTGGAAAAACCACACTCTCACTTCAGTTGCTAGCTGAGTTGGCCAAACAGAATATTAAGGTCATGTATCTGCCAACGGAGCAGAGCATGAGTGACGTCAAAAGGGTGTTCGATAGGCTGCATAAGTCTGTTGCTGCTGACAAAAGATCAAGAATAGAGGAGAATCTTTATGTAGATACTATAGACGACCTAAAGATGCTCCCGTGGTTTTTGAGCCATCAGATACTCCCTTTAGAAAAGGAATACCACGGATGTCAGGTAATCGCCATCGATTCATTACAAGGAGGAGGGCTTGGCACCAGTTCAGGCGAGGTATATAAAGCGTTGATGGATTTCCTCGATACTACCAAAGGGTTAGGTATCACAACAGTTTTAGTGAATCATGTCACCAAAAGGGGAGAGATAGCTGGTCCAAAGGCACTGGAACATGCCGTTGATTGCGTAATTTATATAAGACGGGCCTTGCGTTTAAGGCCGCTATTTGTTCCCAAGAATCGTTTTGGTCCGGCAATGCTTGACCCAATTGTGTTAACAATGGAAGAGGATGGTCTTCGGGAATCTCCACACGTGACAGCTCAAGCAACAACTGTCTTGGGCTATAGTGGAGTCGGAGACGAATTTGCCGAAGCCCAGGCTTCTGTCACTATTCCTACATTTAGTTCGCCCCCTGGTTTGAGTGCTCCCTTCCTGCCGAGTAAGAAAATAAAACAGCTCCTTAAAGTCTTAGGGACACTAAAGGACATTGATGTGGTAGATCTCTCCTACGACATCAGCTGCTACCTTCCTGGACGAAGAGGATATGTATCTGCGCTCGATCTACCAATCACTATAGCTTTGTTAAGCTCTTACCTTCATCAAGATGTTGACAATCGGTCCTTATTTATTGGTGAAGTTGATTTGACAAAACAGATTAGACCACCAGAAAGAACTTATTTGGCTGCCCTCGCCGAGCTCATCGTGGAGCTTCAGCCTGGAAGGATCAAGAAGGTATATTTATCAGACAAAAGCGCCTCAGAGCTAAAGGAAATGCAGCCAGATGAAAACAGACCGAAGGTCGGAGACATTGTAGAAGTGCATGGCGTTAGAGATCTTGAAACCCTCCTCCAAGAAATCTGGCCGGATTTGATGGTAACCTAATTTGTTGGCAAAGGAGCAGAGGAATAATGCCAGCACCTTTTGTGCCAAAGAAGGTTGAGGACATCATATACTACTACTATGCTAAGTTGGTCATCGCGCCTTCTGCGGGTTTGCAAAGAAATTATGGCTTCATAATTGATACCTATAAGCGCCTCAAATCGGGCGACATTGAAATGTCCCATTATGACCGAGAAATCCAGCGTGTCGCAGAAACACCCAATGAATGCGCTTTTTGTGGTAGCCGAGCGAGGAAGTGTCAACCGGTCCATGTCGTTCCAAAATCTCTTGGAATTCCTCCAGGTATGCATAATTTGGTTATCGCATGCGAGGATTGTGCGAAATCAAAGCAGGACAAAGATCTCATCTATTGGTGGTGTGAGGAGCTAGGAAAGCCGCGAGATGAGGTGCCACGAGTGCCATTAGGGCTATACCTCAAAATAGCCTATGAGATGAACAAGGTAAACTTCAGTTTGAAGAAGAAATGTAATGGATTAGCAGAGGTTTTTAGGCATATAAACGGATAAAGGCAGGGGCTCCCCCTCCTGGAGTTCGGCAACTTGACGGGGAGAGAATCTGTCGAAATCTGCGGGATAAAGGGACGTTCTCAATTAAGTAACTAACTGATCTTTGGGAGCTGTTTTTTGGGGAAAGATTAACATGAAAATATTTCTAACCTCTGATGTACACCTCGGAATGAAATTTGCTGGATATCCTAGTGTGCAGGAAAAACTTGTTGAAGCTAGATTTGATGCTTTAAAGCGGTGTGTTGATATTGCTAATGAGGAAGCATGTGACCTTTTCGTTATTGGTGGAGATCTTTTTGACAGAGTCTCGGTTGCAAAGAAGGATATACAGCGTGCAGCAAGTATTTTAACCGAATTCCAGGGAAGGCTGGTTGCTGTTTTGCCAGGTAATCATGACTACATTACACAACGGCCAGATGGCCTTTGGGCTGTTTTCAAACGATATGCTGATAATCATGTGCTGGTATTGGAAGAGAAGAAGACGTATCCCTTGAAGCCGTTTGATTTGGATGCCTGCCTCTATGCCGCCCCATGTGATGCAAAGCATTCATCTGAAAATTATGTTGGGTGGGTCAAGGATGTGGAAAAAGATGAGGATGTACTTTTCCATATTGGAGTTGCCCACGGCAGCCTTGAAGGTCTTTCGCCAGACTTTAATAAAGACTACTACCCCATGACAGAAACCGAGCTATTGCAGTGCAACTTGGATGTATGGCTAATGGGCCACACCCACATACCCTATCCATCCAAACCAGGCCCCAAGAGCAAGATCTTTTATCCAGGCACTCCTGAGCCTGATGGATTTGATTGCAACCACAGAGGCAAGGCCCTGGTGCTGGAGATTAACGAAGAAAAAGAAACTAAACCCACATTTATCAATACCGGAACCTATCGTTTTCTAATTGAGGAAGCCGAGATCAGCAATCAGAGTGATCTCAAATCAATAAGGGATAAATATGCTGATCCTACCCACAAAAACACCCTTCTGAAGCTTAAGCTAAAAGGGGCACTTTTAGAGGAGGATTACAAAGAACTACAAGCAATTCAAACGGAACTGGAGAAGAATCTTTGTTTCCTTCATTTTGATACAAGCGAAGTAAGTATCAAAATTACCCCTGAGCTCATTGAAAAGGAATTTGCTGAGCAATCCTTCCCTTATCGGCTATTGAAAAACCTGGCCCAGGAAAACGATTTTGAGGCACTGCAAATAGCATATGAGCTCATTAGGGAGACCCAGAAATGATTATCAAAAAGGTGAGCATCAAAACCTTTGGGGGAGTTTCCAATAGAGAGATTGAATTTCAAAATGGCCTCAACGTCATACTTGGCCCTAATGAGTCTGGTAAATCCACAATCTTTCATGCTATTGAGAGAACATTGTTTACCCCAACCAGACTCACTCCTTCCAAATTCAAGAGGCAGATGGGCCGTTTCATCCCCATTGAGGGCGGCGACACAATTGAGGTGTCAATTCATTTCGAGGACGAAGGTGGTGAGTATGTCCTTCGCCGAAGGTGGGGTGCTTCCGCACTATCAGAGCTGAAGTTACCTGGTGGTTCAGTTGTATCTGATGACGATTCAATACAAGAGATAATAAGAGGCTGTCTTGAAGTCCCTGAAGGTACGTGCAGGACAGTTATGATGACCTATCAGTCTGGACTGTCGAGAACAATCGATGACTTGAAGGACGACAGGGATACTCTGGAATCGTTTGGCGACCTCCTAAGGAAAGCTGTCATGGAAATGGATGGCGTGTCTGTGGACGCGTTCAGAAATAAGATTGAAGAGGCTTATAGGAGCTATCTGGGTAGGTGGGACCTCAAGGCCAATTATCCGGAGAAAAGCCGTGGGATTGAGAATCCTTGGGTCAAGAATGTTGGCTCTGTTGTTGAGGCATTCTATGAAAAAGAGAAAGTGAGGGCCGCCCTGGAAGCTGCCCTTCAACACGAACAGGAACTGGACAATGTTAATAGAAAAATATCTGATCTTGCCATCAAAATAGACAAGGCAGAATCCTACTTAAAAGATAATAAGGCCATCAAGGAAGATGCTGAGAAACGAAGGCAAATTGAGACAGAGCTTAAAGGCATTAATCTTGAGTACGAGAAACTAGCAGAAATCAATAAGGACTGGCCTGTTGTAGAATCCAAAATCAGCGAAATCACTCAAAAACTTCCCGAACTGGAAAAAAAGCTTTCCCGGATAGAAAAAGAAAGAAACAAAGCAGAGGAATATGAGAAAAACAAGGGACTACTGGAGAGATTCAAACGAGTCGAAAAAAAGAAACAAGCTGTTGAAGAGGCAAAGAAAGACGTCTCTGGTGCCCGAAAGATTACAAAGGACGATTTGAAAGCACTAAGAAAGGCATTAAATAGGGTTAAACAACTGGAGGCATCACTATCCGCAGGCAAGCTGTTTGCAACCTTTACCACAAAGACACCTGCAGAATTGGAAATTCAAAAAGGTGTTGAAGAAAAGACAAAAGAAAAACTATCTGCAGGGGAATCCCTCCAAATAGAGGCAGATGGCATACTGAGAATGTCACATCCTGAATGGGATATGGAAGTGAGCTCAGGTGCCGAATATGCTGAGGTTTTGGCTGATTATGATAAGGCTAAAGCATCCGCTGACAGGCTCCTCAAAGAATTAGGAGTGAAAGACCTCGATGAAGCCGAGGATTTGAATTCTAGTTATGAAGAAAAGATTAAAGACCTGGAAAGTGCAGAAGCCAATTTGAAAGAAGAGCTTGAGGAATACACTTATGAAGATTTGAAAAAGACCATACAGGAACTGAAACCGGAGAAGCCTACTAATGAGCTTGGAGTTATTTTGAAGGAGAGAGCAGAAATCCACGCTGAAATCAAGACATTAGAAAAGGACCTTGATGGACTCAAGAAAACCCAACAGGCCTACGTTCAAAAGTATGGTGATCACGACAAATTAATCCAGAAACTTGCAGATGTGGCTGGCAAAAAGGCACGAAAGCAGGAGGAACTAGGCAAACTGAAACCTCTCCCACCAGACATAGAGGATGTGGACCAATTTATTCAGCAGTACGAAAAGAAGGAAGGGGAATTGACGACCTTAAAAGAACAACACAACGTGCTAATTCAGGAAAGAATTCGGCTGGAGAGCACAGCACCAGATAGGTCGGTTGAAGAGTTTCAAAAAGAGCTGGCTGAGGCCGAAGAAAGATTTAATACGCAGTTAAGGAAAGGGAAAGCCATAGCGAGAATAAAGGAAGTTATGGAAAGGCTGCTTGAGGAGATGGACACGGAAACATATACTGGCCTTGAGCAACATGTGGCCGAGCTTATTGAAAAGATGACCGGTGGGCGCTATGGAGATGTAGTGATGAGAGAAACCATTCCCACCGGGCTCCAGAGAAAAGATGGAACCCTAATTCCCTATAATTACCTCTCCATGGGCACAGTAGATACACTTGGGCTTTCCTTGAGGTTGGCAATAACACAAATGTTTCTGGGTGACAGGGAGAATCTTGTGATAATGGATGATCCTCTTGTTGACCTAGATCCTGATAGACAATCCAGAGCAGGTGAAGCCATAAAGGAATTTGCAAAGCACAAACAGATCATCCTGCTCACCTGCCACCCCTCTCATGCCCACATCCTCGGCGGCCACCAGATTCATCTGGATTAGGATATTTCATCCATGAAAATTGCCATAGCCTTGAAGGGAGCAAAAAGAAGTGCGACTACTGGAAATCTCTCAATGGTAGAAGGATGGGTTTTCGTTTCTGAAGCAGATCTAAGATAGCCTCGCGCGTGACCCTGACGATTCCGCAGGGTTGTGCACATGACTGAAGGAGTGGAAAACGATTCCGAAATTCATGCCGCTCTTTTGCTTTACAAGGCAAAGGCCCTGAGGCGGCTAAATCTAAAGGAGGCAGCACGTGATGTCCTTACCAAAGCAGTACGACGCAAGAAGGACCGATCTGATGATCTCCTTCGTGCCCTTCGCTATGAACGTGCTCTGGTTTACGAAGATCTTGGTCAACACAAACGTGCACGCTCAGAGTTTGAAAAGCCCTGCCCGCGGCAGGCGGGTCTACGCCGAAGCCCCGGATTATGAAGATGTGGCAGAAAGGGTGGGGTTAAATTAGTCTAGCGGTTATTCTTGGATTTAGGAAACTCAGAGGAGATCAGATGCCCTTTTACAAAGAGCCCGAGATATATGGGAAAACTGCTTTGTCGGACCTGCAGGGTGCTTGGCAGAACCTTCGAAATGAAGTAGTCGATGCTATACCATTCCCGGAGTGGAAGAGGCTTCTATTTCATATTGATGAAGCGATGAGCTGGGAGAGTGTCAGAAACCTTGAACATATGCGTAAGACCCTGCTTGTAATTCAGAATATAGCTGCACAAGCAAAGGCTCCCGAGGACGTGATTGAATGGATAGAAATCGTCAGGGAAGATCTTGATGAAGTTTTTGCGGCCATTGCCGAAGGAGAAATTGATTAAAAGGAACAAGGAGAGAAAGGAAATGTGGGTAATTGACATACGGCATTGGCTTAATGAGACAATGTCTGGGCCAGCGGTTCCTCGACTGAGATTGAAGGTGAAAAAGTTGGGCGAAATTATTGCTTATGCTACCTCAAGGAAATGTGGCGTCGGTACAGATTCTGCCCCAAAATGCTGGCGACGGCCGGGAAGGAAGCCATGTGCGGGGACTCTTGATATAGGCCTTGACACCTCCACGAACCGAATATTCTGGCGGTGTCCCGTATGTGAAGATGAGGGTGTGGTTTGTGGTTGGGAGGGGCTCATTTGGGATATGTCAGATATTTCTTCTGACGTTTACCAGTAATATGGAAATCCAAAAGGCCCCTATGGCTAGCAAAGGCATGAGGACCATATGAAAAGTACCCCAAATGCCTGCCCGTTCCATCTTCTGGTTCCATACTTAACAAAAGATACCATTTTGTGGTCCTTCCGAGTTTTCCGTGGGTGAATCTATATGTAGTAGGAATTCTGCGCCTATACCAGTTCTTAACCTAGAATTCAAAAACTTGCGCTGATAAATGGGGAATAGATTACCGATTTTATGTCAAACCATTTGTGGGTAACTGATCCCTTTTATATTTGGAAAGAAATGGAAGGTTGACATGGGAGTCCACCCACTCTTGGGCATATTTGACAGAATTCCTGCACCTTTATTAATTTGGCCTTTTCTGGTAAAAAGAGATAAAGATCATAGAGAATTCCCTCAAATGAACACAGAAAGGGCGGTTTTAACCTTAGTGGGCTCAAAGAAAAATTTCCTGTAAAGGAGGTTATCCTTTTTGGCTCCAAGGCACGGGGTGATGATGACCCAGAGTCTGATATTGATTTGCTCTTGCTTACAACAAGGCCAATTCACTGGAAAGAGCGACATTCTATTGTAGAAGCGCTATTTGACATAGAGATGAAATATGATGTGGTAATCAGCATTATAGTCAACTCGGTTAATGATTGGCAAACAGGACATAGCTCGCTCCTTCCAATCCATGAAGAGATAACTCAAGAAGGGATTGCCATATAATGAATGATACCATCAAGGACCACAAAGACGTAGTTATCAAGTATTGGATGGAAAAGGCTCATGAGTCTATGGAAGCAGCACGAAGCGATTATGAGACGGCGAGATACGCAATTGCTGTGCGGAATTTGTACTATGCCTGCTTCTATGCCCTGACAGCAGTATTGTTAGACCGAGGACGAACGTTCAAGAAGCATACAGGAGTTAAAGCTGCCTTGCACAAAGACTTGATCAAGGCGGGTTTATTGGAAGCGGACTGGGGCAAATTTTACAACAAGATATTTGATAGTCGTCATGAGGGTGATTATCAGCCCCTCCGATCATTTGACCAGGAAGAGGTGAAAGAATTCCTTGCCCAGGCGGAAGGATTTATCACTCAAATGGAATTGCTCTTGGCTAGGTAAAACACAAGCCATATCATCCTGCTCACCTGCCACCCCTCGCATGCCACCATCCTTGGCGACCATCAGATAAATCTGGACTAAAGAGAGCACTTTTTGCTACTGCGTTATTTCACAAGCAAAAAGAATAGGGAAAACTTAAATAAACCAAGCGAATTTATACATTTTTGGCTTGCAAGTAAGAAGAGAAGGTGGTACAAAATGTCGGCACATATCAATAAGTGCCGACATTTTAGGGTAAGGCGGTATTGAAGATGAAGGCTGGCACAGTAGACAAGATAGTGAAGATTGTCAAGGAAAGCGGAGTAATACGGCCACGGGACCTTGAAGCTTATGGAATCTCTCGCAAATACTTGACTCTCATGTGTCGCAAGGGCCTTCTAAACAGAGTTGGCCGAGGCCTGTATGTGGCATCAGATATCGATCCTACAGAGCATCATACAATAGCAGAGGTTTGTAAGCGCATACCAGGAGGGGTAGTTTGTCTCCTCTCAGCGCTTCAGTTTCACGGCCTGACAACCCAAATGCCCTTTGAAGTTTGGATAGCAATTGATCGCAAGGCACGGTATCCCAGGGAGCCCCAGCTTCCCATACGCATTGTGCGCTTTTCCGGCCAGGCACTGAATTGCGGGGTTGAGGAATTTTCAATCGAGGGTGTTCCTGTAAAGATTTATGACCCGGCAAAGACAGTGGCAGACTGCTTCAAGTATCGAAACAAAATCGGGCTGGATGTTGCTCTGGAAGCACTCAGGGAGTGCCTCAGGCAGCACAAGTGTACGAACGACGATCTATGGCGCTATGGGAAGATATGTAGGGTCTGGAACGTGATGAAGCCTTACCTGGAGGCACTCTCGTGAGTCAAACAAGACCTGCCGATCTGTCTGCGTCAATACGTCAGAAGCTCTTGAATCTGAGCAGGGAAAGGAACGAGGTTTTCAATCTGGTACTTATGCGTTATGCGTTGGAACGTCTCCTTTATCGCCTTTGTCAATCGGCACATGCCAAAGAGTTCGTTCTCAAAGGAGCAATGCTCTTCACAGCCTGGACGGAAAAGTTCCACAGGCCAACAAGGGACCTTGATTTGCTTGGACATGGGAATGCTTCAAGTGAGCATCTGCAAGCCCTATTTCAAAAGATTTGCAAAGTGGAAGTGGAGCCTGATGGATTGGTGTTTGACGAGAGCACGGTCAGGGTAGAAGAGATCCGTGACCACCAGGAGTATCAAGGCCAGCGCATACGCCTGACAGCCCGTTTGGGCAATGCAAGGATTCCGGTACAGGTCGATGTGGCATTTGGTGATGTGATAACACCTGAGGCGCAGGAGATTGAATATCCTACGCTGTTGAACATGCCTCGGCCTTGCATTCGCTCATATCCGAAGGAGACGGTTGTGGCGGAAAAGCTCCAGGCAATAGCTGCTCTTGGCATGGTGAATAGCCGAATGAAAGACTTTTACGACATCTGGATAATTTCCAGACAATTTCCATTTGAGGGGTCTATTTTAATAAATGCCATCAAGGCTACATTTGAGCGGCGCAGGACACGGATACCCAAAGGCATTCCAATAGCTTTGAGTGATGAATTTGTGGCCAATCAAGAAAAAGCCATCCAATGGAAGGCGTTTTTGAAACGAACTCTGCTGGAGGATCAGGGGGTGGACTTTTCACTAGTAATCAATGAACTGAGGGATTTTCTAATTCCCCCTCTCCGGGCTATTGCTTCAGGTAAACCTTTCTTTCAATTTTGGAAAGCAGGACGTTCCTGGTCGAGTTCTTAACAAGAATGGAGGTATTATACTTTGACATTGCTCACATTTCTGTCGGCCGTCAGATTCATCTAGATTAAGGGGTAGCGTCAAGAATCTTTCGCATATTCTGAAGCATTTGTCCTCTGCTCCTTTCCGAGTGCATGCCATTGTTGGATCCTCACGCTTGAGAGAAAACTGCAGAAATGTCATGAGATTACCGATTAATAGACAGTGCTTTACGAAAGGCTCTCCATAACTAAGAGATTGTAACAAAGATGCACAGACTAATAACTTTGTTGAACTTTCGAGGATTCCTTTAGGATACGCGTAATGCTAAATACCCAACCAATCCGAACGTGGCCAGGTACCATAGTGCTGCGGTGTCCACCGTGTAGCTGGGGAAAGTGCATCTTCTGTGGCTATACAAAAGACTGCATTGTCGAAAGTCAGCTTTCGGGAAAAGATTTCCTTAACCAGTTCAGATGCTACTTTGAAAGATATGGTATCCCCGATCACCTGGAGATTTACAACAGCGGGTCATTCTTGGATGACAAGCAGATTTCGCCAAACTCTAGAATCGAGATTTTCAGGTATTTGTATGAACAAGGCGTATGGAGCGTGGCGATCGAATCACGACCGGAATATATCAGACGCGATAATTTAACTCCCCTGCTGACCGAGTACAAAGGAGACCTCACCGTTTGTATTGGGCTGGAGGTGGCCGATGATGTTGTTTTAAGAAAACTCAGAAAAGGGTTCTCGCTTAAAGATGTAGAGAAAGCACAATCATTACTCAAAAGCATGGGCCTATTATCCAGGGCATACATCCTGACAGGTGCCCCATTTACACAAAGTGCAGTGCACCAAGCCATTGAATCGGTTCAATATGCAAAGAGACTGGGGTTTGACGAGATATCACTGCTGGCAGCGTATCCAATGGAAGGCACGCAGGGTTATGAGTTGTGGAGGAAAGGGGAGTGGAGGCTGCTAGATCTGAAAGAATTTAACAATATTGTCATAGCGGCCAGGCAGATTATGCCTGGCATTGATGTGTCATGTTTTGGGCTAAGGGAATTCTTGAAGAAAAGTAGGGAACCCAATATTAAAAGGAGGTAAGAGATGAAGTTACGTGAGATAGTGATAGAATGGGAGGGACCACTCAGTGTTCAGGAAGTAATTGCCAATAAAACTGATGGAGGGGAGGAACCTGAGTGGGACGGAAATGATTATGGCCTGTACCAGATCTATGGAAAACATATCTTGTGTGGCCCTGATACGTTGCTTTATGTGGGGAAGACAACGGAGCAAACGTTTTCACAACGTATGGACCAGCATTACCAGGATTTTTTGAAGAACGAGGAAGGCATACAGGTTTACCTCGGTAGAATCTTCGATCCCAATCGGCATAGCCCCAGTGATAACTGGCGACAATGGTATCGGGACGTAGACATGGCAGAGCGTATCATGATCTACAAGTACTGCCCAAACTATAACAGTCAGGGCATAGGCGACAGGCCACCCATTGATGAGGGTAGAAAAATCAAGCTTTTCCACAGAGGCGCGAGGCATAGGCTGGAGGAGGTGGATATAGCCCCGGATGATTTTTGAAATTTCCAATGGTATTCAAAGACTGTAGAGGAAAATAGAAGGCAAGGCGGCAATTCGCAGTAGCCTGAGGCAGAGGGGAATTGTCCATGATTGAGCGTTGCGATTGGAATACTTCTACTAGATCGAGGGAGGACCCTAACTGCGAGGTTCTGCTTTCCTAGAGGAACTGCACAAAATGAGCGAAAAGAGGATGATCTCGTACGAAACTGAATTTTTTAATCTTCTACGCAGGGACAGTACTGCAAGAGAGCAGGTTGTTCTGGTGGAGGGAAGTCGCAACCTTTTTACCAGAGATAGGCCCAGACTGGTGGAGTTTGCAAAAGAGCTTGCTCGCCTCCTACCACAGGCCATGTTCCGTACAGGCAATGCCCCGGGGGCCGACGAGGCATTTGCTGAAGGGGTGAGGACTGTTGACCCATCCAGACTGCAGTATGTTTTACCTTATGAGACCCACGGAAAGAAGAAGATTGATCCCCATTCCCAGGTTTACCCTCTTGATGCGATTCCCGATTCCGAATTGAAGGAAGCTTGCCAGCAGGCCATGGAAGCAACACCCGAGATCGCTGGGCTCATTAGGCTGTACATGAAGCTGCGTGTAAAGAACAGGTCCACGGTGAAGGCCCTTTACCTTATAAGGGATGCGTTGAAAGTTCTTGGTTCACGGGCATTATCCCTTGCTCCTGCTACAGCAGGGATTTTTTATGTGGATCCAAGAAAGCCGGACAGCGGAGGAACAGGGCACACGATCAGGCTATGTCGACTCAGCAACGTTCCGGTATGGAACCAAACGCGCTGGATGAAGTAGCTCAACCAACTGGCCTAAGCGGTCATTTTTTAGGCTGCGTGTTGGGAATACTGTTGGGAATCCGTTTTGTGGTCGAAAAAATAAGGGGTTGCGATTTAACGTAACCCCTTGATTTTCTTGTGGTAGCGGGGGATGGATTCGAACCATCGACCTTCGGGTTATGAGCCCGACGAGCTACCTGACTGCTCCACCCCGCGCTAAAATAAAATTTTAGCCCTCTTGATCCTTCAAGTCAAACGAAAAATGCCCATCCCCCTCCGGGGTATCCCTTCACCTTTCAGGGAGGCGGATAACAAAGGTTGTGCCCTGACCTGGCTGACTCTCGGCCCATATATCACCCCTGTGGGCCTCAATGATCCTATAAGAAATAGCAAGCCCTAACCCTGAACCCCGCTCCCGTGTCGTATAAAAAGGCTCAAATATGTGGAGCAGCCTTGACTCCTCTATACCCACTCCTTCATCCTTTATTCGAATCTCAACACCGTTTTTGACCTTGGCCGTGGACACCAGGATCATGCCCCCATTTTCCATGGCCTCGATGCCGTTTGCAATGACATTCATGAAGACCTGTTTCAGCTTGTCAGGATCGCAGTAGACCTCTCCCAGGTCATCAGCCAAGTCCTCTCTAAACGTATACCTTTTCCTCAGGTATATCTCTCCCATAATCTTGAGCACATCCCGAATAACAGCATTTAGATCAGCAGGCCTTTTGACCAGCTTGTACTCCTTTGTAAAATCACCTAAATTCCTGACCAATTTCTCCAACCGCCTTACTTCATCGAAAATCATGTCCAGCTTTTGAAGGGCCTTCTCATCAGTAAGGCTCCTCCGTAACTGATGAGAAAAGCCTCCAATAATCATCAACGGATTCCTTATTTCATGGGCCACATGGGCCACGGCCTGTCCCACGGCAGCCAGGCGCTCAGACCTTAAGAGCTTTTTTTCCAGTTGCCTTTGGGCTGATACATCCCGAATGATAGCCGTGAAGGTTACTGACCCGCCCATCTCAAAATAGGATATGCCCAATTCAATAGGAAATTCTTCGCCATTTTTGCGCAGGGCCGTGAGCGAAAGCGTTTTCCCCACCACCTTCGCGCTTCTGGTCTCAAGGAATCGTTTTACATGTCTATAGTGGTCCCCATATTGGGGAGGCACTAGCAAATTAAGGCTCCTGCCCAAAACTTCCTCCCTCTTATACCCAAATATCCTCTCCGCAGCATTGTTGAACAGGATAATCCTATTGTTGCTGTCCACACTTAATATGGCATCATTAGCCGTATCCAGAATAGCACGAAATTTCTTCTCTGAGGCCTGGAGCTTCCTGATCAAGTTCCTGTAATCCGTCACATCCCTTGATATCTCAATAAAACAATCAGGATAATCACCTTTGGAAAAGAGGGGATACATGATTCGCATGAATTCCTTTACCTGTTCTCCCTTCCCGTGGCAGTGGGTCATTTCCACCTTGGCCTTGGTCTTCTTTGCCCTTTCCAGTGGACACAAATTCCTTTCATCCCTGCATGGATAGGAAAGTTGATACACGATCTCATAGCATTTTTTGCCCCTTACTTGTTCCTTTCGCAGTCCATACTTCTCAAGGAAGACCCTATTGGCATCAAGCACAGTATATTCGGGACTAATCACCAGTATCTCCTCATCAATGCCGTCAAAAAGTGTCTCCAAGAAAAGGTTGGCCACTTGGAGCTTCCTTATTTCATCCTCTTTCTGGGCCAGCTCCTCCCTCAAACGGCTTATTTCCGTCATTAATCTGGCGTTGTCTTGTTCTTCCATATCTATCTCCGCCGGTATGGACAGTAAAACACGTATTCAAGCGACAGGATATCGAACATCTGCCGCGTGCCCTCTTCAATAGCGGTGTACAAGGCCTTCAGGGTTTGGGCAGTGGCCAAAGAATGCCTATATTCCAACTCATTAAAAAAGGCCGAATCAATAGGCAGCAAAACCTGATCAAGTGTGCCATGCCAAGTCACGGATAGTTCCGCTCTCAAATCCTGCACCTTATTATAAAGGTCCCTTAACATGGCCGTGCGCAAAATAGGATTAACTTGATTAATAAGGCAATCTACGAGTCCCGCAAGAAAATAGACCCTTCTCATTTGCTCTTCTTTATGCCTATAGGTGTAAAGGGCCCTTATGGTATTGGCCACACCACCTTGCAAAGAGTAATGGGGCGGCAACTGGCGTATGCCTTCCTTGCCTTCTGAATACAGGGCATTGCGTTGCGCCTCCAACCATTCAGATTGCCGTCTCGTCATCTGAATAAAGAACCCCAACTCCCAATCAGCGCGTCGAAATTCAAGTGGTTGTTTTACAATAAGATTGTCCGGCGCGGCCTTTCCCCTGGAGGCCATATCAATTATCCTGCCCATCTCTATCTCCTTACCCAAAATTCCAGTGGCTGCTGGGCATTGTATATCCAGGAGGTTCATTATGGTCTAGGATGGCAGGCCTCATGCACCTGCCTGAGCCTCTCTCTTGTAACATGGGTATAGATCTGTGTTGTTGAAATATCAGCATGACCCAGCATGGCCTGGACTGATCTCAAATCCGCTCCCCCTTCAAGGAGATGGCTGGCAAAGGAGTGGCGCAGGCTGTGGGGTGTTATACGCCTGCTAAGCCCTGCCTTGGCAGCATAGCGTTTCAGAATCTTCCAAAACCCCTGTCTGGTAAGGGGGCGCCCCCTTGCGTTTAAGAAAAGGTAAGGGGAATCCGTCCTTTTCTGCGAAAAAATCTTCGGTCTGCCCTCTCTAAGGTAGTCCCGAAGGGCCTTCTCCGCTTTCCCGCCAAAGGGCACTAATCTTTCCTTGGAACCCTTTCCGAAAACGCGGACAAAACCGGCCTCCAGATATATATCAAGTAATTTCAGGCTCACCAGCTCAGATACCCTTACCCCTGTGCCGTACATAAGCTCCAGCATGGCCCTGTCCCTCAATCCCAAGGGGGATGTCGGGGCCACATTTTCCAAAAGCCTCTCAACCTCTGCCACTGTCATGGTATCAGGCAATGTCCTGGGAATCCGGGGTGAGTCCACTAGCCGGGCAGGGTTTACAGAAATTTCTCCCTCGGAGGCCAAAAATCGGAAAAAGCTCTTGATTGCGGAAAGATTTCTGGCCACGGATCTTGGGGCCATATACCTGGAAATCGCCATCACATATTTTAGTACGTCCTCTGATGAGATATCTGTGGGGCGTGTCTTCCCTTTGCCGAGGCTATTTAGAAACCTTGCAATGTCCCTAGAATATGCCTCCAAACTATTCTCGGACAGCCCCCGCTCCACGCGCAGGTAGCCCAGGAAGCGGTCCAACCTCTCTGCCAGCCAGGCAGGCAATCCATCCCATCTCGAATTCAGTGTCTCAGCACTCATGGCTTTATGGCGCCACCTCATAAAACCCAATCCCCTTTGTCAAAACCTCGGCCCCATCCCTGGTTATAACTATCGTCTCCTCTAACCTTACCCCACCCTTATCAGGAATATAAATACCCGGCTCCACCGTGACCACCATTCCCTGCACAAGGGGCTCCGGCTCCCTGGGACTTAGCCTTGGCCCTTCATGAGTAGCTAGTCCAACGCCGTGGCCCAAGGCATGGCCAAAGTACTCGCCATATCCTGCCTCGGTTATCACCTCTCTGGCCACCTTATCAGGCATGTCGCTGGTTATGCCGGGCCGGATTGTCTTTAGGGCCGAGATCTGGGCCTTCCGGACAATGGCATATATCTCACGAAAAAAGGGATCAGGCTCGCCCAAGAATACGGTTCTCGTAACATCAGAACAATACCCATTAAGCTTCACCCCTACGTCCAAGATAATAGGCTCGCCCTCTTTTATCGGTTTTGAACTTGGCACAGCATGGGGTAAGGCCCCATTGGGCCCAGAAGCCACGATAGGTGGAAACGCCATTGCCTCGGCACCGGCACGTCGTGCCAGATCTTCTATGTGCCATGCCACCTCCTTTTCGGTCATACCAGGCCGAAGCCATTGGACCACCTCGCGCAAAATAGTAGTGATCATTGCAGCAGATGCCCGCAAGGCGGCTAATTCTTGGCTATCTTTTATCTTTCTCAAGGACTCAACGGAACTGCCCAGGGGTAAAAGACGCGTCTTGCCACCATTTTCTTCCAGGCGCTTGACAAGCTTTTGGTGGGTCCCCCAGACAAGGTAACCATCCTCAAACCCAACAACCTTTGAGCCAATGCGGCCCACAATATCGGGAAATTCCTTAATAATATCACCTTTCACCGTAACGATTTCAAAGGATGGGGCCTCTCTCTTGGCCTGTTCTGTGTACCTTGAATCCGTGATCAAGAGACGGTGTGCACCACTGATTAGGAGGGATCCCGATGATTCTGTTAGCTGCATATCGTCAGCCGTAAATCCGGACAGATACCTCCTGTTTTCAGGCTGGATGATCCACGCAGTATCCGCGCCCAGATCCTCCATCTTTCTCTGCAATTTTTGGATTCTTTCCTCATAGGAAGGTTGCCTCATGTAATCCTCCATTACGACCTAAGCAAAGGACAACACGGAAAGGTGCAACACAAAGACAAGTAACATTAGCAGTGCGGGAACTCGTGCTCTGCTTCATGAAACCTTTAGGCAGATCGAATCAAGCGGGCCCTCGTATGGTCGGATAAGGCCTGTTTTCAACAAGCGCAATTCCATTTTACCAGACCAGGCAGAGCAATGCAATGCACACAAAATAAAGGCAGAGGCCAGGACCGCCCCAAGTTTCACGATAGGGATATTTGGACTCACCCTAGTAATGCATACCAAACCAATGAAACAAGGGGATTTGTTGACAGATGGCAACCTAGCTGTTACTAGACTTTTGTATTCTAACCCATGAGATCTTCGGACCATGACACAAGGAAGAATTGTCGAATATATTGATCAAGGAAAGATTGTATGTTCCCTCTGTCTACAGGACAAGGGGAACAAGCTGCATCTTCTGACCGCCTCCAATAGAGAGGTGAATCTCTCACCCAAAAGGGCCTTGTTAATCTCTGAAAGCGCATATGACACCTCAAAATCAAGGGAAGAGATCCTCGAATACCTAAAAAAAACCGAGGCACTAAGAAAGGCCCTGAAGGATGAGGTGAATGTAAAAGAACTCTGGGAACTGGTTCAAGGAGAAAGCGAGACATTTGATCATAGGTATTTGGCAGAGCTGTGCTTCGGCGAGCCCATCACCGACCACCACGTAAGCGCCCTTGCCAGGGCCCTTTTTGAGGACCGCTTACATTTCAGGCTCAAGGATGGCAAATTCTTGGCCAACACAGAGGAGAGGGTTGAGCAGATCCTTCGCCAAAAGGAGGAAGAGGCCCTTCGTGAGGAAAGACTTGAAAAGGGAAGTGAATGGATCAAAAAGGTACGCGCGGGCCAGGTGGTCGAGCAACCCGATGTAAAGGATTATGTAATCCAACTATTAACAGATCTTGCCTTATATGGAAAAGAGGCCCCCCAAATCAATGAATCCAAAGAACTTCTTGCCAGGTCAGGCATCACCCGTATTGAAGAGGCAAAAGACATCCTTGTGAGCTTGGGGGTATGGGAGGAAGATGAAAACCTAGACCTCATACGATTCAGCATTCCCACTGATTTCTCGGATCAGGAAAAACAGGAGGCCGCCTCCTTGGCGGTCAGCCCCATACCGGAAGAAGATCTGGAAGATCTTACGGGTCTGCCGGTCCTTACCATTGACGGGCCCTTGACCAGGGATTATGACGATGCCCTGAGCCTTCGGATTGACGGGGAGACCATTGAACTCGGGGTTCACATTGCAGACGTGGCCTCTGTTGTCAAGCCCGACAGCCAACTGGATAAAAGCGCGGCAGCCAAGCCTGCTTCCCTTTATTTACCAAGGCGCCAGATCCCTATGATTCCTCCCCCCCTGTCCGAGAATATTCTCAGCCTGAGACAGGGGCTAGAGAGAAGGTCCATATCGCTCCTGTGTAAATTTGACAGGAGGGGGAATCTGCTGAATTATCGGTTTACCTTGGCCAAGGTCCGCGTGGGCCAAAACCTCACCTACGAAGAAGTAAACAGAGACTTGGAAACAGACCCAACTCTCAAGGAGATGCTCGATCTAGCCAAGGTATTGCGCCAAAAAAGGGAGGAAAATGGAGCGCTCAACCTTTCCCTCCCCGAAATTCAAGTCAGTGTAGATGAGGAGGGTAATATATCCACCTTTCTCTTGGATCAGAATACACCGTCGAGGATGATTGTTGCCGAATTCATGATACTGTACAACTGGCTTGCAGGCCGGTTCTGCAGGGACAATGAGATTCCTGCACTTTACAGGACCCAGGCCGAGCCTTCGGAAAGGCTGTCACAGGAAGGCATGGACTATCTCCTTTACGTATTCCTACAACGAAGACGAATCTACCCCCTGCTTCTGGATACCTCACCGGGACCCCATAGTGGCCTTGGCCTGGATGCCTATGCACAGGTCAGCTCCCCCATCCGTAGATACCTGGACTTGGTGGTACAAAGACAAATACGAGCATACCTCCTATCTGGAGAGCCTGTGTATGATAAAAACCGGCTTGAAGAAATACGAATAGCAGTGGAACCCACACTGAGAACCCTGGCCCGAATAAAGCGGAACCGGCTGAGGTACTGGATAGTTAAGCTGTTGTCCCGAAATATCGGGAGAAAATACAAGGCCATGATCCTGGATGACATACGAAGCAAATATAGAATCGTCCTGACCGATTTTCTAATGACCGCAGATATTAAAAAGGTGGATGGGATGCTTTTGGGCCAAGGACAGTATATATGGGTAGAGGTAAAGAAGGCCGACCCCTGGACTGACACCCTGGTATTGGAATATACGGGAAGTGTGGATACCGCTTAAATGTGCTCCAAGCATAAGATAACCAAGTACTTAACCGCTCAGTAAGGCCTTTGTGGTCTGAGGTTTGTCTTGGGGCAAGACCTTCGGAGGGGGCGAAGGCTGTTGCGGAGTGGTGGGTTTGGGCCTTTTTGTTACAGGGTTCGGTTTGAGTAACTGGTTCACTTCATAGTCCTTCAAAAACACCTTATCGCCGGAGCGATCGTATGCAATGATTCTTAATACCCTTGGCACCTCCTTTTCAGGCTTTCGCTCGAAAGATGCCCTGATCTCACGGAATCGCTTGATGGAAAAAAGGCGTCCGGTTCTGTATTGCGAGGGAATTCCATCAACCAATGTAACCCTAGGATAGCTCCATGCGCTTGACAAATCAGAGGGATCAGGCAACCATATCATGTGCACATAGCCTCTGACGGGCCCTGGCCCATCAGAGGCATTCACTACCTTAAAGGCCACATCCAAGCTGGCTGGAGTTGCCTTGACCGTAAGGTCTTTTATTTCCACAAGCGGCTTGGCTTTGGCAGGCTCTTGCTGAGGCTTTGGGGGCGGGGGGGCAGGTTTTTTCCCAGTTTTGGCCTCTTTTATTAAAGGGGCTACCTTTGCCTTTGCAATCTGGGGCGGGACTTTCTTAGTGGGTTGGTTTGTGGAGGTTTTGGTGGCCACGGGATGCTCCAGCAATGCCAGACGCTGCCTGGCCTCATAAAGCTTGTGTTTCAAGGTGGTCAGTTCTGATTTCATCCTTAGAATCTGCTGGGCCTGGTCTTTGGTCTGGAGCCGAAGGGTCAAGTAACGGTTAATTCCAAAGAGGCTTACCACCACATATGCCAAAAAAAATATAAAGGCAAAGGTCAAAAGGCGAGAGGATATCTTAAATCGCCTCACCCTGCCGGTACCCTTTACAACCATGAAATTGAGATCCGTGGGCTTGATCCCAGGCTCTCGTTTCTCTCTCGTACTAGCCATCTATATCCTGCCTCACTGTAACCAGATCCCTACCTACTCAAAGACCCTTTCAAAAATTTCGTCCACATGCTTGAAGTGGTATTTCAGGTCAAAGACCTCCTCAACCTCGTCTTTGCCCAGATACTCCATTATTTCCTTGTCCTTCAAAATCAGATCCTTAAATGAATCCTCTCCTTCCCACACCTTCATGGCATTGCGCTGGACCATCACATAGGCCTTTTGCCTTTCAATACCCTTTTCAGCCAGCCTCATCAGCACCTGCTGGGAGAATACCAATCCCTTGGTCAGCTCCAGATTCCGTGCCATGTTGTCTGGATGAACTACCAGACCATCAATGATGCCCTTGAGCCTGTTCATCATATAATCAATTAGTATAGTGCTATCCGGTCCAATTACCCTCTCTACAGAGGAATGGCTGATATCCCTTTCATGCCAAAGGGCCATGTTTTCCATGGCAGCCAGGGCATTGGCCCTTACTACACGGGCCAATCCAGCGATGTTCTCCGAGCCTATGGGATTTTTCTTGTGAGGCATGGCAGAGGAACCCTTCTGTCCCTTAGAAAAAGGCTCTTCCGCCTCCAAGACCTCGGTTCTTTGAAGGTGTCTGATCTCAACTGCGATCTTTTCCAAGGTTCCGGCCAAGATGGCAAGGGAGGTAAAGTACTGGGCGTGGCGGTCTCGTTGAATAATCTGTGTGGAAATGGGAGCTGGCTTCAGGCCTAGCTTCTCACATACGTAGGCCTCCACCCGGGGGGATACATTTGCAAAGGTACCCACCGC
The DNA here is from genome assembly GCA_019307815.1 of Deltaproteobacteria bacterium. GTDB lineage: Bacteria > Desulfobacterota > DSM-4660 > Desulfatiglandales > Desulfatiglandaceae > B111-G9. The sequence goes on along the minus strand of JAFDIV010000023.1, from coordinate 50,272 downwards.
GCCTGAAATCTTCCCATAACCGATCACTTCTAAGGCCTCTTCGAGACGGTGTAGGTTTCTCTTCATCTCCGCGTACCACACGGCCAGCTTAAACCCAAAGGTAATGGGTTCGGCATGGATGCCGTGGGACCGGCCTATCATGGGGGTATATTTGTGTTCCATGGCCCTTTTCTTGAGCACGGACATGAATCCCCTTGCCCCTTCTATGATTTTTTCCATGGCCTCTTTCAGCAAAAGGGCAAAGCTGGTGTCCAGGATGTCGGAGGAGGTCAATCCAAGGTGGATATATCTGGAATCAGGGCCTATATGCTCTTCCAGGCTTGTAAGAAATGCGATGACATCGTGCTTGGTCTGTCTTTCAATCTCCAGGATCCTATCAACTGAAAAAGAGGCCCTTTCTTTTATGTTTTTGAGGGCATCTTCGGGTACGATCCCCTCCCGGGCCATGGCCTCGCACGCGGCTATCTCCACCTCAAGCCACTTGGAATAGCGATTTTGGTCCTCCCATATTCTTCCCATCTCAGGGCGTGTATAACGTGGAATCATACTCTAACCTCCCCATCTTTACCTCCAGCCCTTCTCAGAGATTAAAGACAAAGGCTTATACGAGCCTTGTATCATTCTATAGCCATCATGACAAGGGTCTTACCAGTAAAGCCAAGAAATTGAAAGAGCTTCAGCGCAACTGAGATATTTCAATGAAAATCACCAGTTAGCCAGTATTGTGCAATTTTTCTCTTGACAGAACCGCAGGCTAACTCTTATAAGTTCTGGTTTAAAATCTTTCTCCAAATCGAAGCTTGGAAGAGGAAAACATGGACAAAAAGAACTCTCCGGTAGGATCGGTTTGTGTAGTGGGCGGCGGTATTGCGGGAATGCAATCTGCCCTTGACCTTGCTGATGCAGGCTATTTTGTTTACCTTATTGAGAAGTCCCCTGCAATCGGTGGGGTCATGGCCCAGTTGGATAAGACATTCCCCACCAATGACTGCGCCATGTGAATTCTCTCACCCAAACTGGTCGAGGTCGGCCGGCATCTCAACATAGAGTTACTCACCTTGGCTGAGGTGGTTTCCATTAAGGGTGAAGTGGGAAATTTTGAAATAGAGGTGGTCAAACATCCCCGCTTCGTGGATATGGACAAGTGCATTGCCTGTGGCACGTGTGCGGAAAAATGCCCCAGAAAGGTGGATGATGAATATAACGAAGGCCTGGCCAAAAGGAAGGCCGCTTATGTGCCATATGCCCAGGCCGTACCGTTGAAATATGCCATAGACAAGGAACATTGCATCTATTTCCAGAAAGGCAAATGCCGGGCCTGTGAAAAATTTTGCCCTACCCAGGCCATCAATTTTGAGGAAAAAGAGGAAAAGGTGGTCCTGAATGCAGGGGCAGTCATCCTTGCTCCCGGCTTTGAGGAGTTTAATCCAGAAGAATATGAGACCTATAACTACACCTCATTTGCCAATGTGGTAACAAGCACCGAGTTTGAGCGGATCCTCAGCTCAACAGGTCCGTTCCAGGGCCATCTCAAAAGGCCCTCTGATCAAAAGGCTCCCCAGAAAATCGCATGGCTTCAGTGTGTTGGGTCCAGAGATATCAACCGATGCGACCATCCTTACTGCTCCTCTGTTTGTTGTATGTATGCTGTTAAGGAGGCAGTAATAGCCAAAGAGCATTCTGACACGGAACTGGATACCGCCATCTTTTTCATGGACATGCGAACCTATGGGAAGGATTTTGAAAAATATTACAACAGGGCCAAGGACGAAGAAGGTGTTCGATTTATCCGCTCCAGGATCCATTCCATTGAGGAAGATCCAGAGACCAAAGATCTTGTGCTTCAATACGCTGATGAAAAGGGCGAAATAAGGGTGGAGACCTTTGATATGGTAGTGCTGTCGGTTGGGCTCCGTACACCCAAGGCCCTAATAGAACTTGCACAAAGGATCGGGATTGATCTTGACCAAGACAGTTTTGTGCAAACAGGTTCCTTTGAACCGGTTCAAACCTCCAAACCGGGCGTTTATGTGTGCGGCGCATTTCAAGAGCCCAAGGATATCCCTTACTCGGTCATGGAGGCCAGCGCTGCAGCCTGTGATGCAAAGGCAATGCTCTCAGAGGCCAAGGGAAGCCTTGTAAAAGAGAAGACCTATCCACCTGAAAAAGACGTCTCTGCTGAATCCCCTCGTATCGGGGTATTTGTATGTAATTGTGGAACCAACATTGGCGGTATCGTGGATGTGCCCCAAGTGGCTGAATATGCAAGGACATTACCTGGTGTGGTTTATGTGGAAGAAAACCTCTTCACCTGTTCGCAGGACACGCAGGACAAGATGAAGGAGGTGATCGAACGGGAGAAATTGAATAGGGTGGTGGTAGCGGCATGTACCCCAAGGACCCATGAAGCGCTCTTTCAGGAAACCTTGCGGGATGCAGGGCTCAATAAATATCTCTTTGAGATGGCCAATATCCGCAACCAGTGCTCTTGGGTCCACAGTAAGGAAAAGGATGCAGCCACGGAAAAGGCAAAGGATCTGGTCAGGATGGCAGTGGCCAGAGCACAGCTTATCCGGCCCCTACCCCAGCCCACCATTTCAGTAGAGCCCAAGGCCTTGGTGATAGGTGGAGGAATCTCCGGTATGACAGCGGCCCTTGGCCTTGCTGAACAGGGATACAGAAGCTACCTAATCGAACAAAGCCAGGAACTGGGCGGAAATGCCCTACGATTGTCTGAAACCTGGAAGGGAGAAGACATACAGGCGCAGCTCCAGGACATGATTCGGCAAGTAAATGAGCATCCCCAGATTGAGGTATTTACGGGGGCAGGTATCAAGGAGACCTCTGGCTTTATTGGAAATTTCAAGACCACCATCTCTCAAGACGGCAAAGAAACGGTGCTGGAGCATGGGGCAGTCATTGTGGCGGTGGGTGCTGAAGAGCTGAAGCCCTCTGAGTACCTCTACGGTGAAGATGAAAGGGTGTTCACACACCTGGAATTTGACTCGGCCTTAAGGGCAAAGGATGATCGCATCCACAAAGCGAAAACCGCAGTTTTTATTCAGTGTGTGGGCTCCAGGGAACCTCAAAGGCCTTACTGCTCAAAGGTATGTTGTACCCACACCATACGATCCGCCCTTGCACTAAAAGAGATCAATCCAGATATGGATATATTTGTGCTTTATCGTGATATAAGGACCTATGGGCAGCGTGAAGAAATTTACAGAGAGGCCAGGACCCGGGGCGTAATATTCATTCGTTATGACCTGGACAACAAGCCCAAAGTGGATAAGACGGCAGAGGGGCTGTCAGTTACTGTTTTGGACCCTGTGCTGGACAGACCTATTGCAATCAATACGGATATTCTGGTTTTGGCCTCGGCCATTGTGCCTCGCGACAACGAGCACCTGGCCCAGCTTTTTAAGCTGTCGCTGAACGAAGACGGATTTTTCATGGAGGCCCATGCCAAGCTGAGGCCCGTGGACTTTGCTACTGACGGGATATTTCTTGCTGGCATGGCTCATTATCCCAAGCCCATAGAAGAGAGCATAGCCCAGGCCAAGGCAGCGGCCTCAAGGGCGTCAGTGGCCTTGTCCAAAGAGAAAATAACGGCCGAAGGCGTTGTCTCTCATGTAGATGAGGTCCTGTGCAGAGGGTGTGGCAAATGCGTGGAGGCCTGTCCTTATGCCGCAGTCTCACTTATTGAAAGAGAGGATGGAAAGACCGTGGCCAGGGTTCAAGAGGCCCTTTGCAAGGGGTGTGGTTCATGTGCCGTGGCCTGCCCCACTGGTGCTGCCTCGATATATCACTTTGATGATCAAGAGGTGCTGACCATGGTGGAGGCCGCTCTGAAACCATAGGAGGAACGCGACATCATGTCTGATACATTTGAGCCAAAGATTATCGCCTTTGCATGCAATTGGTGTGCCTATTCAGCGGCTGATTTGGCAGGGGTAAGCAGGTTTCAATATCCGCCTAATATCAGGATCATCCGGGTTATGTGTTCTGGAAGGGTGAATCCCAATTTTATATTAAAGGCCTTCCAGAATGGGGCTGACGGCGTCCTGGTGGCTGGGTGACACATTGGGGATTGCCATTACCTGGATGGTAATATCAAGGCAGAAAGGATGTTCAAGCTGACCCAGGAGTTGATCGGTATCTTGGGGATTGATCAAAGGAGACTCAGATTGGAATGGGTCTCCTCGGCCGAAGGGGGCAGGTTTGCAGAAGTGGCCACTGAGTTCACTGAACAGATCAAGGCCCTTGGGCCTTCTACCTTGAAACAAGCAGCCTGAAAAGGCTCATTTCTGACCTAGAGGCGAAACCATGGCTGATATAGCTGAACTGATTCAAATGACCAATACCTATTTTTGCCTGGACTGCGGTGTTTGTACGGGAAGCTGCCCGGTGGCAAGGATCTTCCCGGACTTCTCCCCCAGGCAAATCATTGAGCGCAGTCTCTATGAAATTGAAGATCTATCTGACGAATCCATCTGGAACTGTTTGACATGCGCCCAGTGCAGCGTCCGGTGCCCGGTGAACATCGACTTTCCCGAATTCATTCGCCTCATTCGTGATGAGGCCCATGCCCGGGGTTATAGTGGCGTTCCAGCACACAACGGCATGCTTCAGTCCATCATGTCAATACAGACCCAGGACATTCACCAAAACAGAACCTTCTGGATTAAGGATGGAAGGGTCAGCGAAAAGGGAGATATCTTCTATTTTGTAGGTTGCAGGCCCTATTTTGATGTCATCTTCAGAGACATTGATGCCGGATCCATAAAAGGCGCACAAAACGTGCTCAAGATCCTGAACGCCTGCGGTGCGGAGCCGGTGGTAAGCAATGATGAAAGGTGTTGTGGCCACGATGCCCTTTGGAACGGGGATGAAGAGACCTTTAAACGCCTAGCTGCCCTCAATCTTGAGATCATCAGGGCCTCGGGGGCAAAAAAGGTGATCTTTAGCTGCCCCGAGGGATATCTCACATTCAAAGAGTTCTATCCAAGGTACTTTGGAGAGCTTGGTTTTGAGCCAGTCCATATTCTGGACTTTCTGGCGGAAAAATTGAATGAGGGCGTGCTCGAGCTTGCTGAATTCCAGGGGACTGTCACGTATCATGATCCATGTAGATTGGGTAGATTAGCAGGGATCTATGACTCACCCAGGGAATTGATAAAGGCAATCCCAGGGATTGAGTTGCGGGAGATGCCCAGGTCCCGTGAAAACGGTGTGTGCTGTGGCACAAGCGGGTGGATGAATTGTTCAAGCTGTTCAAAGGAGATCCAGGTACAACGGCTCTCAGAGGCCCGTTCAACCGGGGCCAGCACACTTATCACCGCATGTCCTAAATGCCAGATTCACTTCAGGTGTGCAAAAGCGGCATTTGACCTGGATATAGAAATTATCGACCTTTATGACCTTTTTTCAGAACATCTGAAACCGGGCGATTAAAAGGCCATTAGTATCCGTAACGGTAGATAGCCAGCAGGAGGGTTGTAGCCGTGAGCAATGACATATTGGTAATCGGAGGAGGAATCGCTGGCATCCAGGCCTCCCTGGATCTAGCTGATATGGGCCTTAAGGTCCATTTGGTGGAGAGGCTTCCGAGCATTGGTGGGAAGATGGCCCAGCTTGACAAGACCTTCCCCACCAACGACTGTGCCATCTGAATTCTCTCGCCGAAGATGCTGGATGTCGGTCGACATCCCAACATTAACCTAATGGCATACAGTGAGGTGGAAAAGGTAGAGGGCCAAGTGGGCGCCTTTAAGGTGACAGTACGAAAAAAGGCACGCTACGTGGACGAAGACAAGTGCACGGGTTGTGGGGCATGTGAGGAAAAGTGCCCTACCGTGGTACCTGATGCCTTTAATGAAGGCCTGGGAACCAGAAAGGCCATCTATGCCTATTTTGCCCAGGGCATCCCTTCCACCCGCACGATTGACCCGGACCACTGCCGTCAGCTCAATGGGAAAAAGTGCGGGATATGCAAGAAGACGTGCCAGGCCGATGCCGTCAACTTTGACCAGAAGGACCAAATGGTTGAGTTGGACGTGGGTGCAATAATCGTGGCAGCCGGTTATGACGTATTCGACCCCTCCCGTATTCCCGAGTATAGGTACAATGAGATTCCCAACGTGGTCACTGCCATTGAGTTCGAGAGACTGCTGAGCGCCAGTGGACCTACGGGCGGCCATGTATATCGCCCCTCAGACCTTGCGGCAAAGGCCAAGATTGAGGAATTGGAAAAGAAACTGAAAAAGGCCCAAAAGACGCTTCAGCGATATGAAGAAAAGTTTGGACAAGACTCTGAAGCGTTTTACAAGCAATACCAGGCAGGGGACTTTGGAGAGGATGAAGAAAGGAAAAAATGGGCTGCAAAATATGAGGAGTATCTTGGTATAGCCAAGCCCCTAGAGCAGATGAAAAAGGAAGCCGAGGGATTTGGCAGCGCAAAGAGGCTTGCCTTTATCCAATGTGTGGGATCCAGGGATTTCCGTTTCTACCCCTTCTGCTCAGGCTATTGTTGCATGCATTCCATTAAGGAAGCAATCATTGCCCACGAACATGAGCCTGAAACCACATCCACCATCTTTGGCATGGACATACGGGCCGTGGGAAAGGGTTTTGAAGAATACAAGATCAGGGGCGGGAATCAATCCGGAATCACTTATACCAGAGGTCGTGTAGCTGAAATCGTTGAGGGAGAAAATCACTATCCCATTGTGTTTTATGAAGATACCCGAGAAAGAAGGGTTAAAAGCGAAGAGTTTGACATGGTGATATTGGCCACTGCATGCGCGCCCACAAAAGGGATTGCGACCCTTGCAAAGACACTGGGCATTGAGCTTGATGATTATGGGTTTGTGAAGACCAGTCCCGTGTCCCCTGTGGACAGCACTGTGCCGGGTATCTTTGTATGTGGTTGCGCAGAGTCGCCCATGGACGTGCCTGAGTCTGTGGCCCAAGCATCAAGTGCGGCACAACGCGCCGCAGAGGTTGTGGCGTTACAATCTTTGGAAAAGGAGAAAGCCGTTGCCTGATAAGAACAATGAACAGCTCAGAATAGGTGTGTTTCTTTGCCACTGCGGTTCAAATATCGCTGGGTATTTGGATATGGAGGAGCTTGAGAAATTTGCCAAGACCCTCCCTCACGTCACCTTTGTCCAGCGAAACCTTTATACCTGCTCAGAAGGCGGCATCAATGAAATCAAAAAGGGCATCGTAGAGCAGAACCTAAACCGCGTGGTGGTGGCATCCTGCACGCCGAGAACCCACGAGCCTTTGTTTCGAAACTCCTGCGCTGAAGTGGGTCTGAATCCCTATCTGTTCGAAATGGTCAACATTCGGGACCAGTGCTCATGGGTCCATATGCAGGAAAAAGAAGATGCCACTGAAAAGGCCAAAGACCTGATCCGCATGGGAGTTGCCAAGGCCGCGCTTCTAGAGCCTCAAGAACCGATCATGTCTGAGGTCACCACCAGGGCATTGGTACTGGGTGGTGGCATGGCTGGCATGACCGCCTCCTTGGCCTTGGCCAATCGTGGCTATGAGGTGGTCATTGTAGAAAAAGAGGATAAGTTGGGAGGTATGCTTAATAAGATATGCAAGTTGGGCCCCAGCATGACAGATGCCTCCCAAGTGGCAGAAGAAAGAATAAAGGCAATAGACCAGCACCCCAAGATAACGGTGTTTACAAAATCAAGGCTGGTGCGGGTAGAGGGTTTTATTGGCAAATTCAAGGCAGATGTGGAAACTGAGGCGGGGGTCAAGAATATTGACATTGGTGTTATCCTGATCGCCACGGGTGCCCACGTGTTTACCCCAGAGGGCCTTTACGGATATGACGGCCAGAGGGTTATTACTCAGCTCGAACTGGAAGAGAGGCTGAAGCTAGGCCTTGATCCTTCTGTAAAAAATGTGGTGATGATCCAGTGCGTGGGTGCCAGAGACGAACAACGGCCCTATTGTTCGCGCATCTGCTGTCAGGTGGCCGTGAAAAACGCCCTGCTTATTAAGGAACAACACCCGGATGCCAGGGTATCGATCCTGTACAGAGACATGCAAATGTATGGGGTAGAAAATGAGGAACTTTACAGGGAATCAAAGATCAAAGGCGTCCGTTACATCAACTACAGTCCTGACAGGCCACCTGAAGTGAAGGATGACCAGGTCCTGGTCTTTCATCCTCTACTGGGCCGAGAGTTGAATTTACAGGCAGACCTTGTGGTCCTTTCCACGCCGATGGTCGCCCAGGCCGATGCCCACGAGGTCTCGCAATTGCTCAGGGTCCCGATAGATGAAAATGGATTCTTCCTTGAGGGGCATGTGAAATTGAGGCCCTTGGATTTTGCTACCGACGGCGTGTTTCTCTGTGGAAGCGCGAGATACCCTGCCAACATAAGGGAGGCGGTAGCCCAGGGCCTTGGTGCGGCCTCGCGTGCATCCATTCCCCTTAGCAAGGGCTCGGTGGTGGTTGAGCCCATTATTTCTGTGCTAGTCAATGAAGACGCCTGCCGGGGATGTGGGCTTTGCGTGGCCCTTTGTCCATATGGGGCATTGGAAATAAGACACACGGATAAAGGAAGAAAGGTCCATGTCATAAATGTGGCTTGCAAGGGATGCGGTGTATGTGCCGCCACCTGCTATCAACATGCACTGACAATAAATTCCTTCACTGATGAACAATTAAGTGCCCAGATCGAGGCATTCTTGGGCACCTAATAAGAGGAGGTTTTGCGTTGAGCAAGTTTGTTCCCAAGATTCTGACATTCTGCTGTACGTGGTGAGGATACTCTGCCGCTGACCTGGCTGGAGTTTCCAGACTGCAATATACGCCGGAAATCAAGATCATTAGGATCATGTGCACGGGCAGGATTGATCCCGCCCTAATAGCAAAGGCCTTTAAAAAAGGGCTTGATGGCTTTCTAATAGTTGGATGTTATTTTGGCGATTGTCATTACATAAGCGGGAATGTCCAGGCAAAGGCCAAGGTTGATATGGCCCGTAGGCTGCTCGAGCACATTGGCCTAAACGGGAAAAGGCTTTCCTTCCAGCAGTGCTCATCGGGTGAAGGAGCCAGGTTCGCAGAGTTGGTCACCGAGTTTGACCAGCAAATCCGGGAAATAGGCCCCATCGGCGAGGGAGGTGACCGACTGGGTAAACCTGAAATATTTGAAAAATTGGAGATAGCAGAGGCCGTGCTTTCCGGCGAAAAGATAAGATGGGTCATTGGAAAGAGGACACCCTTCCTGGAATCAGGAAATATGTACGGCGAGATCTTCACTGAACATGAGTTTCGGCGTGCCATAGACATGATCATTGTGGAAGAGACCGAGGTACAGGAGATTTTGCGCGGATTAAGACAGGGGGCCAAATCGGTCAGGGAACTGGCTGAGGAGCTTCAGATCCCTTCTGAAAGGGTGTTTCGATATATCACGGCCCTCAAACGAAAGGGCTTCGTGGAAATGGCAGAAATAACCAACCGAACACCAGTATATCATCTTGCATCACAAGAGGTGTAAGTCCGTGGAAAACAAAAAGACACTCATCGTTGGCGCAGGACCTATTGGCATAAGAACAGCGCTTGAAAGGGCAGAGGCTGGGGAAGAGGTAACCCTTGTTGAGAAATTCCCTTCCCTGGGCGCAGAGAGGATTCCCCGAAACCGACTTATCAAGCCTAAGGAGGCCTTTGATTGCCCAGATCTCCAAAAGGTAAAAGATCACCCCAATATCAAGATCCTTCCCTACAGTGAAATAGAGAGGATTCAGCAAACTAACGGGAAAGTTGCTGCAAAGATCATAAAGCACAGCCTAAGGGTGGACAACGAAAAGTGCAATGACTGCAAGGCCTGTATCCGGGTGTGCCCGGTAAATATGTTTGATGACTTTGATGAGGGATTCGCCTTCCGAACGGCCATTGACTATTACAACCCCTCTACTGGCGAATACAATATTTATAAGGAAGACATGCCCGTATGTCAGAGGACATGCCCGGTGAATCTAGACATCCGCGGGTATGTGGGACTAATAGCCGACGGAAAATACGCTGAATCTCTGGCAAGAATAAGGGAGAGGCTGCCCTTTCCCGCCAGCATCGGGAGGGTCTGCCCTCATCCTTGTGAGACCGCATGCAACCGCCAATATCTGGATCAGCCGATAAGCATATGCTTCCTTAAAAGATTCGTAGCAGATGTTGAAATAGCTGCTGGCATAGAACCCACCTATGAGACACCGGACAAAAAATACCCTGAGAAGATAGCCATTGTTGGGGCAGGACCCAGTGGTCTTACATGTGCCTATGATCTTGCAAGAATGGGATATGAGCATATCAAGGTCTTTGAGGCACTGCCCGTGCCCGGTGGTTACCTGTGGGTAGGTATTCCTGAATATCGTCTGCCCAAAAAGATACTGCAGCGCGAGGTGGACCTGATTGCCAAAATGGGCGTGGAGATACAGTACAATACCCGGATTGGAAAGGACATCTCTTTTGAGGAACTCAGGGAACAGTACGATGCCATTTTCATTGGTGCTGGCTGCCACAAGGGACTGAAACTGCGGGTTCCTGGCGAAGATGAGTACGAAGGCATCGTGGATTGCGTAACGTTCTTGAGAGAGCAGGCCCTGGGAATCCGCAAGGAGGGAAAAGGCAAGCTGATCGTAATCGGCGGAGGAAACGCTGCCATCGATTCTGCTCGGGTAGGCTGGCGCATGGGTTTTGACGAAGTCTACATCCTATATCGCCGCACAAGAAAGGAAATGCCAGCCAACCCATGGGAAGTGGACGCAGCCGAACATGAAGGTGTAAAGCTCCAATACCTTGCTGCTCCGGTTGAAATTTTAGGCGAAAACGGCAAGGTAACCGGTATGAAATGCATAAAAATGGAGCTTGGAGAACCCGATGCCTCTGGCCGCAGACGGCCTATACCCATAGAAGGTTCAGAATATATTATTGAGGCTGAAACCATTGTCCCAGCCATCAGTCAAGGGACGGATTTATCGTTCCTGCCCCAGGAACACGAATTCAAACTGACCCGCTGGAATACCTTTGAGATAGACGAACAAACCGGTGCCACGAATATCCCTGGCGTGTTTGCCGGGGGTGATGTGGTCTCTGGCCCGGACATCGCCATCAGGGCAATAGCAGGAGGAAAACGGGCTGCAGTGGGAATTCATCAGTACTTGAGGAGCAAATAGATGATCTACGAAAAGCACGCACGTTACATTATACCCTTTGATGATGTTCCTTCACAACGGGCTGTCATGCCCGAAATTTCCGTGGAAGAAAGAAGGGGAAATTTCGTTGAGGTGGAAACGGGTTTTCCCGAGGAAGTGGCTGTAAATGAGGCCAAGCGGTGCCTTGGCTGCCGGCGATGCCTGGGCTGTGCCCTGTGTTGGGCCGAATGTAAACCCGAAGCAATTGACTTTAGCATGCCCGATGAAACATTTGATCTGGAATTTGACGATGTGGTAATCACTGCCGGCCAAGACAATCTTTTCCATACCTTTAGTTCAGATCTCGGCTATGGCACCTACGCCCATGTAATCACAGATCTTCAATTCGAGAGGATGCTCTCTCCCACCGGCCCCACTGATGGCCTTGTAATGTCTCCCCTTGATGGGCAGGTTCCCAGACGAATAGCACTCATCCAAGGTCACCCCGAAGATGGGGAAGACCATCTCCTTTCCTCGGTAATATTCGGGGTCAATGAATCAATTGTGGCACTTCACAAGACACAGGATCTTGAAATAGTGCTGGTCTCTCCCCTTTGCGAGGCATTCAAAAAGGATTTCCTGGCAGAGGCTCAAGAGGTAAAGGGCCTAAAGCTGGTGGAGGGCAAACCCATAAAAGTGGAAAAGCAAGGGGACAGCCACGAATTGGTTCTTACTTACTCTACTGACGATGGAGAGCAGCAGGACAAATACGACCTGATCGTTGTCCTTACAAAGCCAAAATTGCCGCCAGAAATTCAATCCCTCAGCAAGAAACTTGACAAGGAAGTCGTGCAAAGCTAGTCAAAGACGTCTTCAGGGAAAGTATCGGATAACTCCTTTCTCATAAGTACGGCATCCTGCCCTCCCACGTAGAAGTTTGTCTTTTTTTCTTTAATTACAAAACCATACTTCTTGAACAACCTTTGGGCGGGAATATTCCTCTGGGCCGTATGAAGTGAGATTCTCCGAATCCCCAGGGACTTTGCCTCATCCAGAATCCTCTCCATCAACAAACTCCCAATTCCTCGCCTTTGTCTTGTGGGCTCCACGGCAATGGCAAGCAATTCGGATTCACCCGAGATGGGCATCTTTGACACAAGGGGGCCAAGGATAGCAAAGCCCACTGGAAGGGATTCCATAAACGCCACAATCGTGACAACTGCTCCGGAGTCAAACCACCTTGGAATAGTGATGTCATAGGGCCCGTATTCCCGAAATACCTTTTTTGATAGATACCTAATGAACTGCCTGTCCTCCTCTCTTGCCTTACGCAAGGCCACAGATTCGACAAGCGTTTTGTGCCGCGGCAACCCGCTGTTCTTTCTCTTGTGAATATCAGGGGCATTATAAAAGGTCCTTGGGCCGAGTTTGGCTTCACGAAGGCGGGCAAGCCTTTTTACCTCTCCATATTTGCCGAACCTTCCTCTTTTCCCCATGGGCTAATTTCCTTTTGTGTCCTTTACCTAATTTACGCCTCAGGCCAGTGCCTTCCAATACCTTCCCTGCACAGAGGCTACTTGGCGAACAATTTCCTCCAGGGCCGTGTGTGGCCCTTTGGAAAGGATATCCTCGGTCTTGGTTTGGGCCAGATCCATCATCTCTTCCAAGACCGCCTTTCCGCATTCTCTTAACCCTTGAACATTATACCCCCCTTCCAGGGTAATAACCAGTTTTCCTTCACAACAGCTCTGGGCAATGTCCATGAGACAACGAGTCATACCAGCAAACCCCTCAGCAGTAACCCGCATCCCCCCCAGGGGATCATTGGCATAGATGTCAAAACCAGCAGACACAAGGACCAGGTCGGGATCAAATTCCAAGGCAATCGGCTTCAAAATCCTTTCGAATATGCCCACGTATTCGACATTTCCCTGTCCCACGGAAAGGGGCACATTCACGGTATAGCCTTGTCCTTCACCACGGCCCACCTCACGAAGCGATCCACTTCCAGGATAATAGGGATATTGGTGTGTGGAAAAGTAAAGCACGGTTGGGTCTTCCTCAAAGGAATGCTGGGTTCCATTTCCATGGTGAAGATCCCAATCCACGATCAAGACCCGCTCGGCTTGGTTCTCCTTCTGGGCATATCTCGCCCCTACGGCCACATTGTTAAAAAGGCAAAAGCCCATGGCCCGTGCCCTTTCGGCATGATGGCCAGGGGGTCGGACAAGTGCAAAGGCATTGTCTAATTGACCCGACATAACCATGGAGATTGCCTTGCAAAGGCCTCCTGCAGCCAGCAGCGCTGCCTCATAAGAGCCAGGGGAAGTTGATGTATCAGGGTCCAGAGACACATATTCCTTCCCTGCAGTAGCGGCCACCCTGCTTATGTATGAGCCATCATGTATCCAAAGGAGCATTTCCTTTTCAGCTGGAGAGGGTGAAACTTCGGTGAACTTCCCCTCGAAATTCTCATCTATCATGGAATAGAGCACCTCAAGACGCCGGGGGCTCTCAGGATGATAGGCCCCGGGATCATGGTCAAGGTACCGGTTGTCCCTTACAATGCCCGTATTTTTCATGTTGTCCCCTCCTTCCTCACCAAGGCTTTAGACCTCTATCAAGAGTTCCTTGTTCAGCTTCCACCATAAATACTCCCAATACCTACCTGCAACCAAGCTCTTTCTTACCAGAAAAAGGCCACCATAGAAAGCCTCTTCCATTTCCTGACTTGAAATCGGCCCAAATCCATGATTAGATTTTATTAGGTTGCTATCCGGCTCAATGGATAAAAGTCCCAAATTATCATTGAGGGGAGTGACAATGTTCTTCTTTATAGGTGGTGTCCAACCCAAAACAGTGATCCTCGACAACACACCCCGCATGTGCCCCTCCTGCGGACTTTACCAGGCACGGCTCAAGCGGACAGATCATTACCTCTCCCTCTTTTTTATCCCCCTTTTTCCCATCAAAAGGGGCCAACCCTTTTTGGAATGCCAGAGCTGTGGGGCCATATCTGATGAATCAGGGCAGACATGGTATGGGGGAGAAAAAACCTCTGGCCGCACGTGCCCAAATTGTGGTAAATCTCTGGAGCCCTCGTACCGTTACTGCCCATTTTGCGGCCGGCCTGTCTGGTAACCCAATTAGAGGTTGAAACAAAGACAAATGAATAATAGCACCACTCTATGGGACAAACGTTTTGTCCTCATCAACATTATCTTTTTCCTGATCTTTTCCAACATCTCTTTCTTCTATCTCTATCCCCTTGCGCTTCAAGCCATGGGCAGCGAGGATTACTTGATAGGACTGGTAATGGGCCTGTTTTCTGTCGCAACCGTTATTTCAAGGCCATTTATGGGAAAACTGGCTGCCAGCCAAGGGGAACAACGGCTCATCCTCTGGGGAATCGGCGCCATCTTAGTGGCCTCTGTTTCCTATGCATTTGAACAGAGTTTCGGCCCTGCTGTCATCTTGACGAGAATTTTTCATGGGGTGGGATTTTCAGCATTCATCTCGGGTAGCTTTTCCATAGTGGCAAAGGTCTTTCCATCTGCCAGGCGTGCCCAGGCATATGCTGTGGTGGGGGCTGCACTCATGAGCGCATCAGCCCTGGCTCCCCCTTTTGGAGAGATCATCATCAACCGCTCTGGTTTTACCTTACTCTATCTTGCCGCATCTTTGGCTGCCTTAATTGCCTTGGCCCTTATGGCCATGATGCGTAGCACCCTTGGTACAGGAGGCCCCCTACAACAAGCAAGGCCAGCCGGCTATATCACAATGATAAAAGATTCCTCCCTTTGCTGCCTTCTGCTGTCCACCCTCATCTTCGCCCACTGTCAGTCCACGGTTGTAAATTTCCTGGCCCTGATCGCCCAGGCAAAGGGCACTCTAAGTGGTAGGTTCTTTTTAACTGCCTTTGCAGTAGCCATCTTCTTATTGCTGGGATTTGGAAAGGCCATTGACCGGTTTGGTAAAAGGCGCTTTCTCCGCCTTTCCTACCCGCTCCTGGTAGCTGGTCTCTTTTTGATCCCCTCCATGCTCGAGGCAAATATATTCTTTGTGCCAGCCGGGCTTTTCGGCGTGGCAATGGGACTCCTTTTTCCGGCCCATAATGCACTTGCCGCAGACCACGGGTCCAAGGAGGAAAAGGCGGGGGTCATGTCATTATTCACAGCGGTCTATGATACGGGGTTCATCACAGGTGCCGTGCTCTCTGGCTGGATGGCCCAGACCCTTGGACTGGACCACCTCTTCTCCCTTACCAGCCTTATTGCCTTATCAGGGTTCATCCTCGTCCTTTTCTCACCGATCCGGGATAAATGATGATCATCTGAGAAATTTGCCTTTGCCCGATTGACCCCCACTGACATATTTTCTATAATCCCCCACGTCTTGGACAGGCCGCCTATTACCAAAGCATAAGACAACACTATTTCAGCAAACCAAATCTTGACGAAAGGGGCATGACAAATGGACAAGAAAGTGACAGTCGTTGGAGCAGGGAATGTGGGAGCCACCGTTGCTATGCGCCTGGTAGAAAAGGAGCTAGCTGATGTGGTGCTAGTGGACATACTGGAAGGTGTGCCGGCTGGAAAGGCATTGGACCTTGCAGAAGCGGCTCCCATTGAAAAACATGATGCGAAAATCCTCGGTGTGACCAATGATTATAGCCAGGCCCAGGGCTCTGACATTGTTATCATCACTGCAGGGGTTCCCAGGAAGCCTGGAATGAGCCGTGATGATCTCCTTTCAACAAACATGGGAATAATTCGGGATGTGACAAGACAGATAGCGGACGTGGCTCCTGAATCGATCTTGATCGTTGTGAGCAATCCCCTGGATGCCATGTGCTATGTGGCCCTTAAAACAAGCGGATTTCCCAAAAACAGGGTAATGGGAATGGCTGGGATCCTTGATTCGGCCCGCTTCCGAACCTTTATTGCCATGGAGCTGGATGTCTCGGTGGAAAGCACCCATGCCTTTGTATTGGGTGGCCATGGGGACACCATGGTACCACTGCCCAGGTATTCCACAGTTGCAGGTATCCCCATAACAGAGCTGTTGTCCCCTGAGAGAATCGATGCCCTTGTGGAAAGGACTAGAAATGGGGGGGCTGAAATCGTTAGTCTGCTCAAGACCGGAAGTGCCTATTATGCCCCTGCCTCGGCTGCGGTGGAAATGGCTGAGGCCATATTAAAGGACAAAAAAAAGATACTCCCCTGTGCCGCATACCTGGAAGGAGAATACGGGATCAGCGGACTCTTTGTGGGAGTGCCGGTAAAATTGGGGAAGAATGGAATCGAGCAGATTATTGAAATCACTCTGACAAAGGAAGAAAACACGGCCTTGCAGCAGTCCGCAGCCGCGGTCCGCAAACTGGTGGAAGATATGAAGCGACTTGGGTTGTAATAAATGTGGATACGGCCTCTCTCCAATAGAGGGAGGCCTTTTAAAAAAGGAGACTTTTTCTTCCTGGCTTTCGTCTCATCCTCTTGGGGCCATAGCCGATTCGACGGCATAAATCCAGGTACTTGGCCACTGCATACTTCATTTCCTTTCGCTCGCATACCTCCTGTATACCCCTGATGTTATGGTAATACCCTAGATTCTTGTAAATCTCCTTGGAAATGCGATGCAGGGAATGGGAGCGCACCAACTCTTCTTGGACCTCGAAGCCTCGGGCGGCCATCACACGAGGACCGGCAAAGATCACTAGGGCATTGGGTTCTGCAATAATGATATCGCCCAAGGCAGCATAGCTGGCGATTGCCCCGCCTGTGGCCGGATCTGCCAGGATGGAGATATAAGGTAAGCCGTGGCGCTTCAAACGGTTCACTGACTCAATAGTCTTGACCATTTGCATGAGTGCCGAGATCCCCTCGTATAGCCTGGCCCCACCTGAGCAACAAAGGCTCACAAACGGGAGATTCTCCTGGATAGCATAATCCACGGCTCGACGGAACTTTTCTCCAAAGACCACCCCCATGGATCCCCCGCAAAAATAGAACTCACTAATGGCCAATACTATACGAAAATGGTGTATCCTGGCGCTTCCCACCACAAGGGATTCCTTGAAATGGGAGCGCCCTTGCTGTCTGGCCAGAAAATCCCGGTAATAATGAGTAATGGTGTCTTCTTCCAGGAGCTGATCTACTGTCAGGTTCCTGTGTAACTCGTGGAAGCTGCCTGGATCCGTGAGGCAATCGATCCAGCCTGTTGCATCCAACGTATAGGAAAAACCACATTCCGGGCACACATTGAAATTTTCAAGGAACCGTTTTAATGGGATCAATTTTCCACACCCACCACGGCGCTTGCCTCCTGCGGTGACTCCGCATTCTACGTATTCTGTCTCAGGCTCTTCTGGTCGGATATCACCATAGTGGTCTGCCACTTCGGTAAGGCTGGAATAATTGACGATCTTTATATCTGGAGGGGGCTTACGAAAGGCCTTTTTCAAGGGCTTTTCAATATAGCGCTTGAGATCATAAAGGGGGCCGCTCCGTTTATATACACCGTACTGTTTGGCCCGCATCTCCCTTTTCTTCAAAAGCCGCTTTATGCGGGAACGGGATAAATCCTTCACAGCACGTATCAAAAACTGTTCCACGTTCTGGGCCATGGCATGACAGTCGGTCACATCCTCAGGAGAAGGCACAATTCGGTCTATCACGCCCAAGGCCTTGAGCTCTCTTGCGGTGGGTTTTAGTATGGCCAAGGCGTCATTGACGCGTGTGGGGTCACGGAAAACAATGGAGGCCATGCTTTCAGGAGGAGCAGTTGCATAAAGGGCATCATCCATTTGGGCCCTGATATCTGTGACCTGGATGGCAAGGGCCCCTCCACTGCCCCCTTCGCCCAATATAAGGGATATGGTTCTCAAGGGAAGGGTAAGGAATTCTCTTATTAGATGTGCAATAAAAAAGGCCTGAAACCGTTGGGCCGAATACATGGAAATATCCGCCCCATAGGTATCAATAATACAAAAAACATAGGTCTTTTCCTGGTCCCCGGTCCGTGCCTTGTTCAGGGTAGAAAGGATGAAAGAGTGATCGTCAGAAGTTAGCATCCCCCAATTTAGCTTTTCCAAGGCGCCTTTTGTTTTGAAATCATCTGGTTTGGGCTTTTGCTGGGCAATCACATAAAGGTTCTTTTCCATGAAGTCACATACACCCACTATCAAGGAATCACTGGGGGTGTCAAAATACTCAAAGCCTGGAAAAAGCTTTTCAATAATATCCGAGGCCCTTGGTCTATAAGGATGCCTTGTGCGCTTTTTGAATATCTCCACAAGATCTAATTTGGCCATGTCTGCTCCACTGTGTGTAATGGGTTTTACCGGTCACTATACACAAATCAGCAAAAAGTCAAAACCCTTCTCCGTCTAAGAAATAAGACCAGAGCCCCTTTTCTTGACATCAGTATTTTTGTATCAGGGGCTCATCCGGGGGCAAAGGCCTGCCCATCTTCGAGAGCTTTTCGGCAAATCTCCGTAAATTCTTGAAGATTCTCACAGGTGTCAAAAACACCCTCCTGAAGAAAAGAACAATGCTTTTCCCCATGTGTTTGAGGGGCACATACGTGACCTCTGGATCGGTTACAGGCCCTCTTACCTTGAAATAGTAGACAAGAAGCGCTCGCTCCTTGCCTGTCAGGATATAACCCACAAGGGGGACTTTGCTCAAGAGGGAGTCAATGGTCACAAAAGGCTGGGCCCCTAGATCGGCCTTAACCTTACCTCTTTTGAGGTCCACTTTTCCACGAGCAATGGCATTGAAAACAGGGCTTTTCATGATCACCTCATCGGACCGTAAAATGCCCCCCTTTATTTCTGCATTACCCTTTATTTCCTCAAAATAGAAACCCTCCTTAGACAAATCCGGGGGCTTCTTGGTAAAAATCTTCTGCACGCTCAAAAAATCCAGTACCTTGATCAATACATTTGATTTAATTATTTTTCCCTTGCTGATAACAAAATTGGTTTCACCATAGAGTCCGGAGATGAATTCTGAAAATTGCTGGCCTTGGGAACTCACAAGGGCCTCCATGGTGAGCTTTCCTTCCAGGAAGGTCTTCTTGATCCCCAGGGCTTTGATCAATTGCTGGACAGGCTGGTCCTTTGCCTTGATATAGGCTGTAAAAAAATAGGAAGGCGTTGGATTTCTTTTCAGATATCCTGCAAGGGAAATGCCCATGTGTGAGGCCGCTATCCTGCAACGCTCCACATGGATATTGCCTCGACTGAACACACCTGTTGCAGTCAGTGAGCCAAGGTCCATGTTTCCATAAGAGGCATGGGCGATATCGACGCTGAATCGGATATTAGCCTTCTGCAAAAGACTGCCATAAAGGAATCGAGCCTTTGAAGGCATGGACTTTTTTCTCATGACAAGTCCGTGGCGTAGATCTGCATGGTTAAGGTGTATGAGCACCCTTCCGGTAAGACGATCCCACCCCTTGAGGCGTCCGCGGATATCCACTGGAATGCCAAAGACATCCATCCTCATCCAATTAAGGTCCAAGCCCTTGCCATGAAATGCCAAGCTCATGGCACAGTCTTTAAATAGGGTGGGGGTGCCATTTTGATAAACGGTGATTCCCCTGGCCTCAAGCTTCCCAAAGGCCCTGATCTTATCCAGGGCATGCCAATGGGACGTAATACGCATATCACAGGTCACTTGTCCTGAAACGCGGTACACCTTCCCACCCACCATCAAATTCACACCGTCTAAAGCCATATTCGGTGTCGAAACCTTCACCTCCACCATTGCATCTAAAGGACTATATTTGGCCGAGGCCTCCAGATGGCCGTCTCTTGAAAACCAGATGGCCTTATCAAGACAAAGAGGAGCCCCTTTTGTTATATGAAACCGAAAGAAAAGGATTTCCGACTCATCGCCCGGTCCCTTGGAAAACATAGGGGATGTTATGCTCACGCCATCCAGACCCACCATTGCCTCACAAACAAGATCATCAAAAGACTTTGTCAGGGAAATCACATAATGATTTGCATTCGGGCCTTTCACCTTGACTGGTATTTCTGGCCCTAGGGCTGCCAAAAGCTCCTCCAACTTCCCTTTGCCTTCGGCACGCAGGGCCGCAGTCTCAAAATCCCTATCAGCTCTTCCACTTATATCAAACCGTGAGCCTACTAAAGATAGATTACCTTTGAACCAGTACCCAATAGATCCCCTTGCCTGGAGACTCCCTTGCTCCAGGACAATGGGTATGCGCCCCACGTCCAGCGCACACTCATTGAACTGAAAGGAGGCAGAGTCCATTTGGAATTGGGACTTACTTGGCGACCATAGACCCTCCACGTGGAAACCCACTAGGCCTGACCGTGCACGAACATTGTCAAAAAACCCGGATAAAGACGAAGTAGAAAGGAAGAGGGCCTCAGCAGCCCGTAATAAATCAGGGAAGGCCATTGTCGCATCAATGGAAATCCGAGGTTCCAGGCGGGGGGCGTAAACACTTGGAATAATGAGTGAGGCATTCTTTACAACTGACTTTCCGCACATGCCCCCCACGTCTGTCACGCTGAGGGAGCCATTGCGCAAGGACAAGGTACCTGATAGTCCCTCAAGACACCATGGCCTCTTATTCTTTAATGCCTCCATACCTTTCCATGAAATCTCCAGACCAATACATGAGGCATTCTGCGCAAGCTCAAGGTGTTGGATTTGCTCAAGGCCACCTTTTAGGAAAAAATGATCGATCCTGACCTCTCCTCCCGAAAGTGAGGGAAAAAGCTCCTCGGAGAACCAGGGGGATACCACCGGGTCTGGAAAGATCTCTTGAAATCGACCAAAGGACATGTAGGGGCTTGTGAGGTCTAACTCCGCAAACCAGTGACCCTTCCTTAGTCCATAGGAGAAATCACCTTTCAGAGAGAAGCCCGATCCCCTAAGGGTAAACCGAGGTATGTGCAGAACACTTTTGCGGTAATCACCGGCAAAGCTCAGATCCAGGCGGGAAAAGGCATAGACCTTTTTCCTGCCTGATCGTTGAACAGAAAACCGTAGATCCCTACCAGCCACGGTTCCACTTGTTCTCACAGCAGTATCCTTATCACTTATTAGCGTCATCTTAAGATCCGCTCTTCCCTTTTCCACTCGTATCTGGGGCGGCAAGGGAAACCATGCTAACGGCACAGAGTCAAATGTGAGTTTCAGGGATCCAAAAGGCTGGTCTCCTTTCTCAGCCAGACCTATCTTACCCCTTATGGTATAAAATACAGATGCCTTACCCTTGTTTATGTGCCCCAGCACCAGGACCTGTGAGAGGCCTGGAACCTCTTTTGAACGAGACACATTGACTTGGAGGTCTGTAAGAGTGTAGGGAATCCATTGGGCTGTAATCCGTCCATTGCTGAGAAAAAATCGCTCCAGAGTTAAAAGACCACCTATATAAGTGGCCAGAGACCCCTTTGCAGCCCAATTGGTTTTTAGATGGTTATTTAGTGTCAGTTGGGCCCCTTCCAAGCCCAACGAATGGGGTGCCCACCTCTGGTGTAGAAGCCCTTTTAGATCGAACGTGGCAATCAGATTTTTTATGCGCAGCGATCCCTCTCCATCATAAAATGTGATCTGTACATCATAGGCCCTTATCCGTACTGGACGCCAAAAGATTACCTGGGCCCGGGAAAATGTCACCCTTACCCTCTGGATCTTATACGAACGCAGGGCCCTCTGGAGGAGGAAATCTTGAATAGGATGATATTGGAGTAGAACAGGGAAAAGCACCAAGGCCGCCAGCACGCATAGAAACACACAAAGGCCGGCAAACAGGCTTGCCCTTAATCTGTTGGAGAGCATCTGCTGAAGTAGTCTTTCAAAATCTTGCCGTGATCAAAGGCCAGTTCTTTTGGCAGGTTTTCACGGGCAAAAATGCCGATCTCTTTTGCATCATCGGCAGCCCTAGGTTCTCCCTCAATAGGTCTTGCCACAAAAACCACCGAGATGGTGTGAAACCGTGGATCCCGGGACGGATCCGAATAGGCGCCTAACTGGTAAAGCAGTTCCACCTTTAGAGAGGTTTCCTCCTCTGCCTCCCTTTTTGCGGCTGCCTCAAGGCTTTCCCCATAGTCCACAAAGCCACCTGGCAGGGCCCACCCATAGGGCGGATTCCTTCTTTTAATCAGCATGATCTTACCGTCACCCAGCTCAATAATGATGTCCACAGTTGGAAACGGGTTCTTATATCGCTCCACCACTTTACCGCAGTGGGGGCATATTATCTCTGTTTTCACTGGGCTTGTTTCTCCTTGACAAGCATATTCTTTACATGAACCATTCTCTGAAGGGCAGTGAAATTCGTGAGAACTGCCAACACCAGTAGTGTAATTTTAACAATCACAATACCCACAACCGGAATAGCCCCCAACAAGGATCCCAGGATAAGCAATGTGATCCTCTCGGGCCTTTGCATTAATCCCACCTTACATTGCACCCCCAGGCCTTCGGCCCTGGCCCTGGTGTAGCTTACCATGAAGGATCCGGCAATGGCCAGGATAATAAGGACTACTGCCAAAGGGCTCTGATCCTTTCCAGTAGAATTGACCACGTCCCTGAAAAACACATGCCCCCCGGAAAAGTACCATGCAAGCCCCATGAAAATGAAGACCTCGCCGAACCTGTCAAGGGTGCTATCAAAAAAGGCGCCGAATCGGGAAACCCTCCCTGTCTTCCTTGCCAAAAGCCCATCCAGCACATCGCAGGTCCCGGCGAAGATGACAATACACCCACCCCAGAAAAAATACCCCATACTATAGACAACCCCGGCAACAAGGCTCAAGATCAGTCCCAGTATGGAAAGTATGTTTGGATGAACACCCAGGCGAGCAAACAGATTCCCTACCGGTGTGACAAGTCGCAGGTAACGTTCCCTATTCTTCTCACTTAATAAAACAAATTCTCGCATCAGTCCCGCCAAAATAGATTTTTTCTCCTACCCCTGTGCCCTTTTTGGCGTGCCGCCATCACTGAAACACAAAATATTACTTCCCACTGGCGACTTTCTGTCGTATGCACAGCTTAGTCCACACACTATCAGAGGCATCCCTATTTGTCAAAAGCCAAGCTGCTTCACTCTTATCTAAGATCTGCTTCTCTTCCATGATTCGTCTTTTCCCCTTTAGCCTTGCACCTCTACAAAATTTACCCTCAAATACCGGGTATGAGTTTGCTCCGGATACGCTCTCCAACCTCTCCTGCTATCAACCAATATAACGGATGCTTCCAATATGGATTTGTCAGAGGCCTCTTGCCCTTTCTCCGGGCCAGTTCGTTCTTTGCAAGGACCTTTGCCAACATCATGTCCTTTGCCCCAAAGTGTGGTTGCTGGGGCTTACCAGCCAGTTTGTATGCAAAGGTGATCAAGGCTATACAAGTAAGGGCATTTCGATCCGATGAGTAGTCTCGCAACGTTACATCCACTGAGGCCACGCGCTCCAATATGTCATCCGGCACATCTGCCAAGGTGACTTTCTTATGGAATTCCTGAGCTAACCATCTAAAAGCTTCTTCTCCGATCAACTGAACAACTGTCTTGTAATCTTGCATCTTAGGCTTTTATGCCTCCTGGCGGTTCCTCTTGGTTCCAGTAATCTCCTTGAGGGTATGCCTCTTTTTTTGACCAGGCGCCGGGCTGGGGTGAATAAAATCCTCACGTTAAAGCCGCAGATTGACCTTTTGGGTGCACCCCCTGAAAAGCCGAGTACCTCCCCCTTCACTTACAATACGCAACATATCCCCGGGATGTGTGACCACAACACCTGAAAGAAGTGTGACAGGCATATCATCAAAGGCCTCTGGCAACATAGGGGTTGATGCTCCTAATATGGCAATCTCCCTGCAATGGGCGGCAGCCTCCAATAATGCATCAGTGGTGTTATTGATGATCGAAGTGGCTGTAATCAGTGCAACTTGACACTTTGGCAACCAAGAACCCGCCTGACTTGCAGGCAACAATTCCCCACTGGCCCGTGAAGTCTCTTCAAAAATCCTGAGCTCGGAGACCCTTTCCTTGATCAAAGGTACCAAGGGAGCGAAGTGCCCCACCATGGCCACACGGTCTGAAGGATCAAATTGGATGTAGGATAACACGTCACCGACAAGATATCCTTTTTCAGGGCGGTTGGTGATGGCATTAGAGGTAGCAAGGGCCACAGCCGATTCAAGCGTATCTTTACTATCAAACAAGGCAAGAAGCTCTGTAGCCCTTCTTCCGGCAAGGGGACTCAGTTGCCGAAAGACCTTACACCCCCTTACCCCCCTCTTTAAGAAACTATATGCCACGCCCACACTGCCATCTTCCAACATAACTGCTGTGTAAGTAAGCCCTATTCTTACGTCCTTGACGGCCAAGTGACCCGCCTGGGCCATGGAGTGCTTCTTGATCCTTTGTCTCAATGATACAGACATGGTAAAATGCCTTTCCCTCACTTCTCCCATTGGTTTCTAAAGTTTCTTGATATCCGAAGTTGTATCTCGGCTTTTCCGGCCCAACCTTAACAAGATAACGCTTCTTGTCAATCTGAAAAACTCCTGGGAGCCTAAGCGAGGTGTCAATCTCTAGCCTACCTGCAGCAGGCAAACGTAACGAGAAATCTTGTACCTGTGGCTAAAAGATTTCTCGTCACTTACGTTCCTCGAAATGACATTATTGGCCTTTGTATTCAAACCGAGCCCTCTCCTATCCTGATCCGGGAACATACTGTTTTCCTGTCTCCAAACATCTTGGAAAAACCGTTTTATTTCATCCCAAGAGCTGACACCTTATTTTGGTTCTTGTTTCAGTTGACAAAACACTTGGCCCTTTATATCATATATGAAACTAACTTTTCAAATATGAAATAAAAATGACTCCTGCACTTGAAAGAGGTTTAAAGGTCTTAGAGCTTCTCGCAGAGGAAGAGGCGGAACTAAACCTCAAATCCATCTCCCAAAAGTTACAGATCCCGGCTCCGTCCTTATGGAGAATCATGACCACTTTGAAAAGCAGAGGTTATGTCATCTACGATCCGGTCACAAAAATGTACCGGCTTGGATTCAAATTTCTTTACCTCGGAAACATCCTATTAAATAAAATGGGTTTCCGCTCCCATGCTCGAGGTCATTTAAAGGAATTGGTCGCCCTGACCGGCGAAACCGCCGAACTTTCGGCAAGGGTAAAAGACCAGCTTATCCTGATTGATCAAGTGGAGGGTCCGGAGGCCGTCAGGCTCTTTTCCCGTATTGGAAGCGCTTACCCCTATTTCCATGCCACCGCACCAGGGAAAATCTACCTGGCACATATGGACGAAGAAAAGCTATCACGTGTCATAGAGCAAATCGGCCTTCCAAAGATTACCCCATACACCATCACTGACCCCAGGGTTCTAAAGAAGCAATTGCTCAGGATAAGACAAAAAGGATATGCCTCAGACTCCCAAGAAATGAGAATTGGGGTCTCACGCATAGCCTCTGCGGTCTATAATAGATCCGGAAAGATAGAGGCATGCCTAGGTATTGCAGGACCCTCTTTTAGAATAACAGCCGGGCGTCTTGACCAATTGGGACAACAGGTGATGAAGATAGCAAAAAAACTGAGCAAAGAACTCTCACAGCTTCCAAGTGAGGAGGGGACCTGATGGAACGCTCAGAAGAGCAAAGCATACTCCTCGATACAGTGCGGCGCGCAGTTGAAGAACATATCGCGCCCCTTGCTGCTGAAACAGATAAAACAGGGCGATTCAACTGGGATGTGGTATCGCTTTTTTGGGAGCTGGGCCTTCTTCAAATCATGCTACCCGAAGAATACGGCGGATGGCCTGAGTATCCCTGTCATACCCTATGTCTGTGCACAGAGGAAATAGCCAAGTCCTGTGCATCCTCAGCCTTGCTGCTGATCATACAGGCAGTGGGAAGCTTCCCCATCCTTTATGCAGGAAGCCAAGAACAAAAAACACGATTCCTGCCGCGCATATCCTCGGGCAGAGAGCTCATTGCTTATCTTGTTACAGAACCGGGAGCTGGTTCAGACGTCCGTGGCATATCCTCTCAGGCAAAAAAAGTCGCAGATAGCTATATCATCAGCGGACGTAAAACTTTTGCCACCAATGGTGCAGTGGCCGGTCTATACAGTGTCTTGGCAAAGACGAGTGAAGATGAATTCACGTTTTTTGTGGTAGAGCGCTCCTCAAAAGGGCTAAGCATTGGTCGAACCGAGGATAAATGCGGATTTCGCGGAAGCAACACCGCAGAGGTCATATTGGAAGAGGTAAGGGTTCCTGTTGAAAACCTCTTGGGCCAAAAAGGACAAGGATTTGATATCGCCATGGAAGACTTTAACATGTCCAGGCCTGCTGTAGCAGCACTAGCCATCGGCATATCCGAGGGAGCCCTTGCATATGCCACAGAGTATGCAAAGACGCGAACCGCCTTTGGCAAATCCCTTGTGGAGCACCAGGCCGTCCTTTTCATGCTTGCCGATGCTGCGACCATGATCGAGGCAGGCAGAGGCCTCATGGAAAAGGCTGCCCTTTATCATGATCTTGGAAAGCCGAATACGGAGTTGGCCTCCATGGCAAAGTGCTTTTGTAGTGATGCAGCCATGAAGATCACCACCGATATGGTCCAAGTACTAGGCGGGTATGGATATGTAAAAGACTATCCTTTGGAAAGAATGTTCAGGGATGCCAAACTTACCCAGATATTTGAGGGCACCAATCAGATTCAACGCTTGATTATAGGTCGGGAACTTGTCAAGCACAGCCCTCTTCCCGGGCGCCTTTAGCTCTCATGGCTGGCCGCCCCCTAGTATTCGGGCGGTAACTGCTTTAGTTGCGCAAGGGAGAAGACCGGCCCGTCCTTACATACGTACTTGTCTCCTATATTACACCTGCCGCACATGCCAATCCCGCATTTCATCCGCATCTCGAGGGATAGGATAATTCTCTCAGGGGGGAATCCCAGTTTTTCCAATACCGGCTGCGTAAATTTGATCATTATGGGTGGCCCACACACTATTGCTATGGCATTTTCTGAACTGGTAATCTTTTGTTCTGTAATTGTGGGCACAAAGCCAACATTATATTTCCAGTCTGGATCATCAGTGGCATCCACGGTAATATGCATCTGGATATCGTCGCGCTGCTCCCAAGCAGCCAGTTCGTCTTTGTAAAGCAACATGCCAGGGCTTCGAGCACCATAAACCACAATGATGTCCTTAAACTTGGGGCGGTTGTCAGGATGCAACATATAGACGATGCTTGAACGCAGGGTCGTAAATGCAAACCCCCCACCAATAATCACCACATTCTTGCCTTCCATCTCCTCCCATGGATACCAGTTCCCCAATGGGCCACGTATACCCATCACATCACCCACCTTCATGTTGTGAAGATGAGTGGTAACCAACCCGACTTTGTTTACCGTAAAGGTAACATATCCTTTTTCCGTGGGAGACGATGCGATTCCTATGGGTATTTCCCCTTTCCCCGGCACAGATAATTCAGCAAATTGACCGGGAATATAGGAAAATTTCTCCTCGTCCTCCGGGTTCAAAAAAACGAACTTGAATGTCTTCAGATTCCGGTCTTCCGTCTCCGTGACAATGTCATCTATGCGAACAGGATAGGGAAGGAAAGGATTTTCCAATGGCACACCCTCCTATGTAATTTCAAATGTCAAATGACAAATGCCAAAAGGTTTGACTGTAACTGTGAAGATATTTGATATTTGGCATTAGGCCCTAATTTGACACTTGGATCTTGCCCGCCTTAGGCGGGTTTGAAATTTGACATTCTGTTCAGTGGTTATTCATCAATTCTATTACTTGCCTGATATCTATATTGACAGGACAAAATTGGACACAACGGCCACAACCAGAACACTGAACACCATTACCATACTTATCTACATAATATTTAAGTTTATGCATGAATCGCTGTCTGACCCGCTGAAACTTCTCACTTCTGGGATTGTGGCCCGACCCATGCAATGTAAACAAAGGAAACATGCAGGAGTCCCAATTTCGGATACGATCTCCCTGCTTTCCATATAACTCATCCTGGATGTCAAAACACCAGCAGGTAGGGCAAAGAAACGTGCATGTGCCACAGTTTATACATGCAAAGGCCACGTCTTCCCAAAATGGGGCGTTAAAAAGCTCCAGTACGGATTCGTCTTTTAGGTTTTCCGTATGGACCTTTGAAGATATCTTTTCTTTGCTTTTCCTGGCTATCTCCTCTGCCTCGCCTATCTCTAACTCTCCTGCCTCCTTACCGCCAGTCATCTTGCTCAGAAATGCCTCACCCTTTTTGGTCAGTCCCTTTGCCAGATATTGTGCACCCAAATCATACAAGAGAACATCAAGTCCCTTTTCACTGTAAGGCCCACCCCCCACTGATGCGCAAAAGCATGTGCTGCACGGTTCATTGCATCCCACGCCCACCAGAGTTGTTGCCTCAAACCTTCGCACCCACCATGGATCACGATATTCGGGATTGTCAAAATTGACCTTAACAATCTGGAAGGCGTGGGCATCACATGGCCTGATTCCAACAATGGCCTGAGGCGGAAATTCCTTTTTGGCCTCCTTCATGATGTTGTACTCGGGATCCTTTTCATCCACGATATATTCAAACATGCGTTCTGATTCTGGATACACCAGTGATTTTGGAGAAAGGCGCGTGTTTTGATAATCGAAATCAGGAGATTTGCCCCCCTCCAAAGGCATAAAACTATGGAAGTCTCCTGTCTTCACCGGCACGAAAACAGAATAGCTCTCCTTTAGGGACTCAAGTCCTGCAATCCATTCATCCTTGGTAAACACCTTACTCTTCATGAGCCTTCCTTTGTGTCTTCGGTTTTTTCTGGATATCGCATCTTAATTTTTATCGAATAAAATCATTGTAATCATCGGGTCTATAAACATCCAACGGAGGTCTTTGATCCAGACTCAGCCCTGCCTCCCAATCAAAGAGCTCCTCTGCATCCTTGTTCAATTTCTTGGTGAATTGTCTCACGGAAATCCCCACAGGGCATACCCTCTCGCATGCGCCACAGTCGGTACACCGCCCGGCACAGTGATATGCCCGCAACAAATGAAACGTCATGGTGTCCGTAGGATCGATACTTTTCCCCACCCACTGGGGTCTGGACTCATCAACAAAACATGTGGGGCAATAGCAAAGAGGGCAGGCATTTCTACACGCATAACATCGAATACATGTAGAGATCATCCTGGTGAAAAATCCCCATTTTCGGTCAGGGTCCATCTCCTCAATCATTGCCACATCTTTATATGGCTCAACATCTTTCTGCTCCTCTACCAGCTCTGCCACCAATTCATCATAAATCACAGGATTCCGATGCCTACACACGGCACAGTTGCTTTGCAAAACCTTATTTTTCTCAAGTTTTTCCTCAAAATCCCGGCCCTTGACCACGATGGTATCCCCTTCCTCAGTAACCTCCAGGATCTCCCTATGGTTCACAGCCCTTTTGACAGCTCTGTGATCCACCATTCCCTTACAAGGGACACCCACTATGTAAAGCTGATCTCTGCTTATCTGATTCTCTATAATATGTATAACAATATTCCTGGAATTGCAGCCGGTGGCCACAATACCTATCTTCTCTTTCCTCTTTGTCAGGTAATTGCAAAGATTCAAGGCACAATGACTGTCCCAGTGCAACACGTCAGTTTCTTCAGGGCTCCGTATCAACACCGGCTCATTCATCATGGGCACTGAGCCTTTCTTGTATCCGATAAAAACCTCTACTTTCCCTGATTCCAATAGCTTTTTGGCTGTCTCCCTAATCTTTTCGGTATATTCGAGCATTACGCCACCTCTGCCCTCTTCTTGATCAAATACTTGGCGGGACCGGCCGCCTTTACCTCTTGCCATACGGCCTGGGCCACCTCAACAAATTTGGCTCCCTCTGCAGACGAGATCCAT
Organism: Deltaproteobacteria bacterium; assembly: GCA_019307815.1. Lineage (GTDB taxonomy): Bacteria > Desulfobacterota > DSM-4660 > Desulfatiglandales > Desulfatiglandaceae > B111-G9. The sequence goes on along the minus strand of JAFDIV010000023.1, from coordinate 20,163 downwards.
GAAAAATGAAGCCTCCCCGGCTCAATACCTATGTGCTCCAAAAGACCCTTTAAAAGCGCAAATTTTCTACGGGCGTAATAATTACCTTCCAGGTAATGACAATCACCCGGATGTCACCCAGACACCCACACCCCATCTGCCCCATGCCGAAATGCGGCCAGGATAAACTTCGGGCTTACCCTTCCTGAACAAGGGACCCTAATGATCCTGAAATCAGGCGGGTACTGCAAGCGGCTCACGCCCGCCAAATCGGCCGCGCCATAGCTGCACCAGTGGCACAAAAATGTTGTTATCTTCGGTCGCCAATCACTCATATAGATCTCCTCATTTATCAAGCTGTCAGCAATCAGCCTTCAGCAGTCAGCTGAAGCCTTTTGTCATTGATCGTTCACTGTTCACCGTCGTTATTCATCATTCGATATTCATCATTCGATATTCGTCATTCGATATTCAGAATTTGTTATTCCTTTTGCCTCATGCCTTGCGCCTGTCGCCTAATGCCTAATTTCCTCACATCTCATTTATCATTGCCATGATTTGGCCTTCCTCAAAGCCCTTGAGATTCAATGCACCGGAGCGGCACGATGCCACACAAAGTCCGCAGCCCTTGCAAAGGGCAGAGTTGATTTCCACTTTCCCTGCGAACGGTCCTTCCTTGATAAAAGATGGGGCGGAATACGGGCAAATGGATACACACACTCCGCAGCTACTGCAAAAGGCCGGATTGCAATAGGCCACAGTGCCGCTCACACGAATCTTCTTTCTGGCAAGCAGGGTCACGGCCCTGGATACCGCTGCCTGGGCCTGGGCAATTGATTCGTCAATTGGCTTGGGATAATGGGCCATACCGCAGAGAAACACCCCATCCGTGGAGAATTCAGAAGGTGCCAGCTTGGGATGTGCCTCTACAAAGAAACCATCTTCATCCAATGGGACCTTAAAAAATTGCGCCAGCTTCTCGTCCTTGTATGGCAAAATCGCAGAGGCCAACGCCAAAAGGTCCGCCTTAATCACGATCGGCCTCTGGAGTACATGGTCCACCACTTGTATTTCAAGCCCATCGGGGGCTGCCTTTACCACAGGTTTGGAATCCAATGAATATCGAATAAATACCACACCGGATTCCCGAGCCTTGCGGTACAAAAGTTCCCGCTCTCCATATGTACGAATATCTCTATAGAGCACATAAATATCCATATCAGGATTCAGCTCTTTTAGGTGGAGCGCACTTTCCATGGTATGGGCACAACAGACCCTGGAACAATACGGACGACCCGGCTCCCTCGAACCCACGCACTGGATGAAGACCGCGGTCCCAATTCCCTTGAGTGAAGTGTCTCCTTCCATGAACCTCTGGTCTAGTTCCAGATGTGTCAATACACGGCTGTCCTCACCATAAAGATATTCATCTGGCTTATACTCATAGCCTCCTGTGGCCAGAATGGCTATTCCATGCTCGATAGTCTCTTCTTGCTCGCCGGAGCGGATGGTGGTCTTAAAATTCCCTACGAATCCTTCCACGTTGGTGATTTCCGCTCCCAGGCGCACATCAATATTGCCGGCTGAACGCACCTCTTCTACCAGTGCGGCCAGATTTTTCTGCACGTCTTCGCCCTTCCAGGTTTTATAAAGAGATCTTGCCTGCCCACCAAGAGCAGTATCTCTGTCCACTAGGTAGACCTGGTATCCCTGATCAGAAAGATGCTTGGCAGCAGTCAAACCGGAAATTCCTCCGCCCACCACAAGGGCCTTCTGATTGATTTCCAGTTCTGTCTCTTCCAACGGCTCCATAAGGGCGACTTTTGCCACTGCCATGCGAACAAGATCCTTGGCCTTTTCTGTAGCTGCCTCAGGGTTGTCTTTATGTACCCAGGAATCTTGATTCCTGATATTGGTCATCTCAAAAAGGTACTTATTGAGCCCGGCCTCTACCAAAGTCTCTTGAAATAGGGGTTCGTGGGTCTTTGGTGTACAGGCAGCCACCACAATTCTATTGAGGTTATGCTCTTTGATTGCCCGGGCTATGGCTTCTTGCGTGTCTTGGGAACAAGTGTAAAGGTTGTCTGTCACATAATCCACATAGGGAAGTGTGGCTGCATAATCCCTTACTGCCGGCACATCTACTACCCCGCCTATATTTATCCCGCACTGGCATACAAATACCCCTATCCGAGGCCTTTCCCCTTTTACATTCCTTTCCTCTGGAATCTCCTTGACCTTGGTAAGGGAATTCCGGGCCTCGGCCAACAGTGTTCCGGCCTCTGCAGCAGCCGCACTCGCCTCAATCACAGACTGCGGAATATCCTTGGGACCCTGAAAGGCACCACACACATAAACCCCATCTCGAGAGGTAGTGACAGGGCTAAATGATCCGGTCTGCGTGAACATGCTTTCACTGAGTTCAATTCCCAGCTTTTCTGCCAGTTCCAATGCCTCCTTGGATGTCTGTAATCCTACCGACAACACTACCAGATCAAATTCCTCTTCTTTGAACTCCCCGCTCTCAGTAACATACTTAATTATTAGCTCATCTGCGCCTTCCATAGGCTCGATACTGTGTATACGAGACCTGACAAAACGAATACCATGCTTTTCTCTGGCATCATCATAGTACCGCTCAAATTCCTTTCCATGGGTCCGCATGTCCATAAAAAATATGGTGCAATCCAGTTCTTCTCCGGCATGCTCCTTGGCAATAACCGCCTCTTTTATTGCATACATACAGCATACAGAAGAGCAGTAGGCATTATCACAGCGGTTTATATCTCTGGACCCTACACATTGCAGCCACGCTATCTTCTTCGGTTCCTTGTGGTCCGACAATCGAACCAGATGCCCCATGGTTGGCCCTGAAGCCGAGAGAATCCTTTCAAACTCCATCGCCGTCATCACATTTGGGTGTTGTGCATAGTTATAGGTGTCAAACTGGGATGGATCAAAGGCTTGAAATCCAGGTGCCACGATAATAGAACCCACATCAAGCTCAACCGTCTCAGGCCGCAGGGAGTGGGTATCAAGGGTAACAGCCCCAGCGCCACATGCCTTCACGCACTGAAAGCATTCACAGCAGTAACCGCAATTCAGACACCTTGAGGCCTCCTCTCTTCCCCTATCCTCATCAAGGCCCAGCTCAACCTCCCTAAAATCATTTTTTCGTTCCTCAGGAGGGACTTCAGGCATCTTCGCCCTTGGCTTTGTTGGTTCATCCTTTGGTATGGGCCGGTAAACGGGCGTGTCATTATTAATAGGTTCCCGACCTTCCTTCATATCACGACCGTCAAAATAGCGTACTATGGATTCTGCCGCCTCTCGCCCGGCCGCAATGGCGCCGATTGCAACCCAGGGTCCTGTCTGTACATCACCACCGGCAAAGACCCCCTCCCGGGCCGTGGCATAGGTAATAGGGTCTACCTGAATGGTTCCCCACTTTGTAAACTCCACCCCCAATACCTCTTGGAGTGCAGAAAGATCAGGCCTTTGCCCTATGGCAGCAATAAGCTGGTCTATCTCCATGTCATATTCACTTCCCGGGATAGGAATCGGCCTCCTTCTCCCTGAGCTATCAGGCTCTCCGAGCTCCATCCGAATACATCTAAGACCAACGACTCGTCCATCTCTAGTTAGTATCTCTTGTGGGGCAGAGAGATAAACGACCTTGACTCCTTCTGCCTCAGCGGCATGTATCTCTTCCTCCCATGCCGGCATCTCAGCACGGGTCCTGCGGTAAACAATCGTAACTTCCTCGGCACCCAGGCGAACCGCTGAGCGTGCCACATCTATAGCCACGTTACCACCGCCTATGATTGCTACCTTAGAGCCGACCTCTGCCTTTCCTGTCAGGTTTACCTCCCTTAAAAAATCTACACCCTGACGGACACCTTGGGCCTTTTCCCCTGGCACTCCCAACTCAATCCCCTTATGAGCGCCTAGGGCCAGATAAATAGCCTTGTATCCTTGTCCAAACAGGTCATCAATCGTAAGCTCGGGGCCCAGAGGCGTATTGGTCCTTATCTCCACCCCCAAATTGGTGATAATCTCTATCTCCTTATCAAGAACCTCTCGGGGAAGCCGGTGGGGCGGGATACCCACCCTGAGCATACCACCTGCCTCAGGTAGGGCCTCGAAAATTGTGGACTTGATTCCCCGCTTTGCCAAATGATAGGCTGCGGACAGGCCGGCCGGACCTGAGCCAATGATGGCTACCCTTTCTTTCCTCTCAGGTAGGCAAGGCACTTCAATTTCCCTGGGGTCGAACATATCTGCAGCAAGGCGCTTCAGATCCCTAATGGCTACCGGCTCATCTACCTGGGCCCTCCGGCAGGCATCCTCGCATCCATGAGGACAAATCCTGCCAATCACACCGGGAAGAGGCAACTCTTCCATAATGATCTCTAAGGCCTCTTTATATTTACCCTCTTTTACCATCTGTACGTAGCCCTGCACATTAAGACCTGCAGGGCAAGCAAGCCGGCACGGCGCCTTGTCTGCCTTCTGAATAGCAAAGGCCCCAGGTATAGCCTGGGCATATTTCTTATAGGTGGCTTTTCTTGTGGTAAGGCCTTGGTCGTATTCACTGGGCAAAACAACAGGGCACACCGTAGCACAGTCACCACATGCAGTGCATTTTGCAGGATCAATATACCTGGGATTCTTGCGAAGGGTGACCTTGAACTGTCCCGGTTCCCCTTCCACTTTTTCTATATCAGAACACGTGATCAGATTGATATTGAGATGCCGGCCGACCTCGACCAGTTTGGGGGAAATGATTCACATTGAGCAATCGTTAGTGGGAAACGTTTTATCAAGCTCGCTCATTACTCCGCCAATAGCGGAGGATTTCTCTACAAGGTGCACAAGGAATCCAGAATCAGCTAGGTCCAGAGAGGCCTGCATTCCGGCAATGCCGCCACCAACAACCATGACGGATCCTAGGACTTTATTTGTCATAAAAGTCTCCTTGGAAAGAATTAGGTAGTTTGGATAGTTAACAATATCGGCAGCATACTCTACTTTGGATTGACTTTCTTTGTCAATAAAAATTGGTCCGAAATCAGCTCCTAGGTCGAATTGAGGAAGAAGCCACTGTCCACACAAGACTCTTCAGCTTTCGAATACAATTTCCTATTCTGTCCTTGCTTGAAAGGAAATAAACAACTCTGTACTTAACATAGGTCCTTGAAACAGGTAGAGGACCATGATAAGGTAGCATTACATATGATTCTCATTGGTTAGTTCGCCCCTTATAACCTACATGTCCGAATCACTCTTATGCCACATCACCGTAGTACTTTTTATCTACTAATTATCATTTGGGAAACAGATGACGAAAAATAATCCTCCCCAAATCCAGATCGCCCTCATTGGTGGTGGTAATCTGTGTAAAGAGGTACTGGAAAAAACAGTCCTTGAATCGCCCCAAGACGGTATTAATGCCCGTATTAAGGCTGTAGCTGATCCTGATCCCCTAAGCCCAGGCTTGGTCTTAGCCAAGCGCCTAGGTCTTCTCACCGTAAATGACTACAGAAAGTTCTATTCACCGGAGCTGGATATTGACTTACTCATTCTCCTCACACCAGAAAAATCCCTCTTAAAGGAAATTCTCGCCACCAAGCCTTCCCATATTAGAGTACTTTCATACAACGTCTTTTGCCTATTTTGGGAAACCCTGCATGTAGAAGAACGCAAATTAAGGGAGAAAACAGAAGAATTAGAGACTATCCTGAATGGAATACAAGACTTCATCCTCGTCATAACTCCTGAAAGGACAATCCTAAATGCCAATAAGGCCTTTTTAGACGCCATGGGATACAAGAGGCAGGAAGTGATTGGAAAAAAATGTCATGAGGTGTTTCAAAAGGTGGACTACCCTTGCAGGCAAGAAGATATCATATGCCCGCTCAATGAGGCTATTCGAAATAAAAGGCCAAGCCAACAGGTCCTTACACGAATCGATCATAAAGGGCGAACAAAATACATAGAAGTAACCATATTCCCCATTTGGGAAAATAAGGGAAAGGTCCTCAAATTCATCGAAGTAAGCCGAGACATTACAAATCGCAAGGAGGAAGAGGAAAAAATCACCAAAAGGCTAGAGCAAATGGTGGAAAAGCGAACTAAACAACTCGAGGAAACTCATGCAAAACTTCTCCATAAGGACAAAATGGCCTCCCTAGGCAAACTGGCGGCCTCAGTAGTGCATGAAATAAACAATCCCATTGCGGGTATTTTGAATCTAATCATGCTGATTCAGAGGATAACCAAGGAAGATTCACTTAATCAAAACACATTTGCCAAATTCCGTGAATATTTGAACCTTATGGAAACAGAGACCAGAAGGGTGAGCAGAATTGTCTCCAACCTGCTTGCTTTTTCTAGAGAATCGAAGTTCAATCTCAAGCCTTTTGACCTCAACAAGCTTATAGAAAAGACCCTATTGTTGAATTCCAATCTCATGAAGATAAATCGGGTAACCGTGGAAAAAATGTTGGCCCCCGCTATCCCCCAGATGGTGGGGTCAGAGGATCAGCTCCAGCAAGTTTTCATGAATCTAATATCTAATGCAGTTGAGGCCATGGCATCAAAGAATGGAGGAGTATTAAGGATCAAAACGGAATTCTCGCCGCAACCAGATCAAATACGTATAGAATTTGAGGATACTGGTATAGGTATACCTCCACAAAATCTGTCCAAGCTTTTTGAGCCCTTTTTCACCACAAAGAAAAAAGGCAAAGGAGTAGGTCTAGGTCTTTCCCTGGCATATGGCATTGTCCAAGAGCACGGGGGTTCCATTGAAGTTCGGTCGGAACCAGGAAAGGGTGCTACCTTTAGGCTGGTCTTGCCCCTACGAGCCCCATCACCTAAGCACCCTAAAAATGGAGGTGTGCATGAGTGGTACAAAGATTCTTATCGTTGATGATGAGCTGATCATGCGGGAATCACTGGCAGGCTGGCTGGAACGCGATGGGCACGATGTGTTTACGGCCGCAAGCGGTGAGGAAGCACTAGAGAAGATTAAAGAAACCCACTTTGATATCATCCTTCTAGACATACGAATGGAAGGGATGTCGGGAATTGAGGCCCTTAAGCATATCAAAGAGGACGATCCAGAAGTAGCCATCGTCATGATTACGGCATATGGCTCGATTTCAACAGCCATAGAAGCCATGAAAGGTGGAGCCTACGATTATCTTTTAAAGCCCTTTGACCCCGAAGAGTTGGGCATATTGATTGAAAAAATCATAAAAGACCAGGCCAGGCAGAGGGAAAATCTTTTCCTAAGAGAACAATACAAGGATCGAATCCGATTCGAAAGCTTACTAGGTCAATCAAAGGCCATGCAGGAAATATTTGATCTAATTGAAGACATTGGTCCTACTGATTCCACAGTACTAATACTGGGCGAAACGGGGACAGGGAAGGGCCTGGCCGCGAAAGCCATCCATACCTATAGCCCGAGGTCCCAAGGACCTTTCGTGGTAGTGAATTGCGGGGCCTTTCCAGAGAACCTTTTGGAAAGTGAGCTTTTTGGATATCAGAAAGGCGCCTTTACTGACGCCAAAAAAACAAAAAAAGGGCGGCTTGAGTTGGCCCATGGCGGAACCCTCTTTTTGGATGAAATCGGAGAAATCAGCATGAGAATGCAGATTGATCTGCTGAGGATCCTGGAGGATAGGGTATTCTATCGGCTAGGGGGTACGCAGCCCATCGAGGCGGATTTCCGCGTGATAGCCGCTACCAACAAAAACCTGGACGACGCCATAAAAAGCGGGGCATTCCGGGAGGATCTCTATTATCGCTTGAATGTAATCTCCTTTACTATGCCACCTTTGAGGCAAAGAAAGGAGGATATCCCACTCTTGGCAGAGCACTTTCTGCGGCGATTTGCTCAAGAGACCAATAAGCACATCGACCAAATAAGCCGTGAGGCAATGGATGAGATGATGCTCTACGATTGGCCAGGAAACGTCAGAGAGCTTCAAAACGCTATAGAAAGGGCTGTAGTTATCGCTAAGGGGCGGAAAATTATGCCAGAGGATCTTCCCATATTCAGACAAGAACATCGAACCCCACCAAAAAGTAAATCTCTTAAGGAAGTTGAAAAGCATCATATCGCCGAAATCTTAAGAGAAACGAATTGGAATATCTCAAGAAGCGCAAAAATCCTGGGAATCGATCGCGCTACCCTTTACAATAAGATAAAACGTTATCAAATCGAAAAATCGAGTTGAGACAATTCCTGCCAAATACCATTATAATCTCGCCTATTGGTGAAATAGAGGATGATATCCTGAAGGCCATTGAAAAAGGCGTAAAAGATGCATTTGGTTATCCCACCGAAATCACCCCCTTGATAGAAAATGTGGACTTCGCTTACGATGCCCACCGGGACCAATATCATTCTACACCAATCCTGAAGAGGTTAAGTGATACAGCTCCTGCTCATTGTTTGAAGATCCTAGGCATTGTGGACGTAGACCTCTTTATTCCGATCTTGACTCATGTCTATGGAGAGGCCCAGTTGGGGGGCAAGGCATCTATTATTTCCACATACAGGCTTAAGAAAGGCATCCTTGAACCATTTAGGTCAGAGAAATATGTATGTCGGCTAAGGAAAGAAGCCGCTCATGAACTCGGCCATACCTTTAATCTAAAGCATTGCCGAGAACAGTCCTGCATTATGCATTATTGTCGCAGGATCGAGGATGTGGATCATAAGTCGGAACGATTTTGTAGATATTGTAAGATACTCCTAAATGATGAAATAAAAAGGCTAAGGGCCAAGGGCATTAAGCCTCTTCCAACTTGAAATGGGCACATAGAAACCTATTACTCAGATCTGGTTAAGAAAATTTCAGCCAGTCTTTTCCATTTCAGCTCGGGCATATTATCACACAGATCAGGGGCAATAATACCCCCGTCAGCCGCGATAGGCCCGACTGTCTCCTCAATTATGCTGACCAGTCGATTTATTTCATTTTCCATGTAGGCCATGGTTTCACCACTTATCATAAGAGCTTTCAGGCTCTGTTTTAAATCTGGACAGTGAACCGTCATCGCCCATCCATCTGCATAAGGGTCGCCTACCGCATGACTTCCTTGCTCCATCAATTCTAAATTCATGGAGGTGACCACACCGCTAACCGGGGAAAGTACAGGGGCCTTATACTCTCCTTTGCAAATAGATATATCTCTTCTGCCTTGTTCAATTTCCTTTCCTATCAATGGCATTGTTATCTTGTCCAGGGGCCCTAACACACGGATAGCAAAATCATCAATTCCTATTCTGACCGATTTCTTCTCTTCCACTTTCACCCACGTATGCCCGGAATGAAAGTAATATCCCAAGGGGACCCTGAAGCCCCTGATATCCTCGGCTTCCTTTGGAATCAATTCGGCTTTGGAGGCCCATACCTCTTCAAAAAATTGATCAAAGTCACAGTGAGAGCATTCATAATCGTATGCACACTGGCGCATCTCGATTCGGCCCGTGAGGCTGTGCCTGCAAATCCTCTTTAGTCCTGACCTTCTTCTCATGGCATCTTGCCAGCTTATTTGTTTTCCTTGGCCAACCCTCTTCTTCATTCCTAAATCATACTTACAGGTAGTGCAGTCATAATAATTATTGCAGCTTTTGAATTCCACCACACCTGCCTGCATCCATACGCACGGGTTTTCTACGCTGGCCTTTTTGTCTGGCTTTATCACCCACACCTGTCTACCCAGTACCGTACTGATATCCGCATTCTGATCCAAATCTGATTCTCTGCCTAACCGATAACTTGAGCCGTATCCAAGCCTGCTTCTTTTCCCCTTCTCAATATCTTTGGCCATCTTCCTATCTCCTTTCAAACAAGGTTTATTTATAAATAGAGCAATACCCATGCCACGGCCAGCTACATATAGATAACCCTATCTGATCATTGCTATTTTACAAAGGAACCTCCCAAAAACTACTTAAAGCCCATCTTTAACCCGAAGCCCTCGTGTTTAAATCTGCCACACTTTGCCACTAGGCTTGTTAACATCTCTTGCAAATTTGCTAGTTTTAATTAATTATATAAGTCTGTTATTCATATGCTGAAATATTCAACACTCAATCGTATTTCTCAACACGTGATTCGGACGAGTAACTATCTGGTCATAATCTTCGGGGAATGGGAATGACGGTTTCTTATCCAATTATTCTTGCCCATGGCATTTGGCCGTTTCATAGGGTCTTGCCTTTTCTTTTTGACTCCGACAACCAGGAAAAGGACGATCGCCACTATTTCCGGAAAATCCGCTCATTGTACATACAAAACGGTATTGAGGCATTCCATTCCCGCACGAGCTGGGGAGGTGAACTTGAGCGGAGGGCTGCTGATTTGAGAAAGGAAATCCTGAAATTCACCAACAATTTCAAAAAATACCCCAAGGTCCACATCATAGCCCACAGCATGGGAGGGCTGGATGCCCGATGGATGATCTATAAGTATCAAATGGCCGAAAAAGTGGCCTCTCTTACCACCATTGGGACGCCACACCATGGTAGCTCCTATGCTGACAAGGCCCTCCGGCGCTTTGGCTGGCTTATCAGTGCTGCACTGAAACTCGGGCTCGACCTACGAGGAGCTCTCGCATTGACTCGCGCCGCTTGTCGAGACCGCAACGAACTGCTCCGACCTTATGAAGAAAAAAACGGGGTCCTTTACAGGACCATTGCAGGAACTCAATCCATTGAACACATCTTCGCACCCCTCAAGCGCTCATATCGTATTATATGGAAGGAAGAGGGAGAAAATGATGGCCTCGTATCCCTTGAATCTGCCCTCTGGAAAAGGGAATATTTTCTTAAACAGATTGATGCAGACCACTTGAATCAAATAGGGTGGTGGGATGGCGGCCGTGCAATGGGCACCACTGATAAAAGGGTATTTGATGAAAATATCCAGGAGTTTTATTTGGGCCTAGCCATGAGTTTGCCAAATTAGGCATAGGCCTAAGGAGCCGGGACAAGTGATTAAATAAGGGGGTGTTGGCATGAAAGAAAAAATAGAAATTGTGGAAGGCGACATCACCAAACAGCAGGTGGATGCCATTGTTAATGCAGCTAATACATCACTTCTTGGTGGAGGAGGAGTAGACGGGGCCATCCACAGGGCGGCTGGTCCGGAATTGTTGGAGGAAACCCGCAAAATAGGCGGATGTCCCACTGGCGAGGCTCGGGTAAGCGGTGGCTACAGGTTGCCAGCCAAATGGGTAATTCACACCGTGGGACCGGTGTGGAGAGGTGGAAACCGTAATGAGGATGAATTACTGGCAAGCTGTTACAGAAATAGCCTGAAGGCAGCCGTGGAGATCGGGGCGAAGACCGTGGCTTTCCCCTCCATAAGCACTGGTGCCTATGGTTTTCCGTTGGAGCGGGCAACAAAAATTGCCTTTACGGAAACCAAAAAGTTTCTTGAAAAGGACGACAGGATTGAAAAGGTAATCTTTGTGTGTTTTGGCAAGGAGGCATTCAACACCTACAAAAAAATCTTTGATCAGATATTTTAGTCTTCGCCTATCCCTTATCTTTGGGCCCTTGGCCTTGTACACTGTCTGCCAGAGCACCTAAAACCCAAGGGCCTCACTTACCAATATCACCGAGATATCCGTAAGCATGGGTTTTCGGTGAAGTATGGTGGTGATCCGGCAGATACGCTGGGGGGAATTGCAGTCATTACATACCCCGGTCTCGGCGCAGGGGGTTGACATGCCCAGGCTCTTTGCTCTCATGGGTCCTGCCACTTCCTTTATCCTGGCCAGGGCAGAATGAAGATCGGGCCTGACCTTGTTCATTCCAGCAACAATTACGACCTTTTTGGGCCCAAAACTCATGGCATTGGTTCTATTGCCAATTCCGTCCACATTTATAATTTCACCTGTTACAGAAATGGCATTGGCACTGCATAGAAAACAATCGCATCGGCCTTGCTGGAGGCGGATGTCGAGGTCCTCTTCTTTAGACAGTCCTTCTTGCCAGTGGTCATATATGGTCTTTCCCTTTTCCTTAAGCCTTTCCACCAAACCAAGCGCCCTAATGGTATCAGATCCACCAAAACCAAAGCTCTCGTATCCCTTGATCAGGCTTAAAACCAGATCCCGGGCCTCTTCCTCTGATGCCACAAAATGTGCATCAAACCCATGGTTCTTAAGGTTTTTGACACACTCCTGTCCCAGCTTCTCCCACAACCAACGTTGATATTCATTCACTGCCCCTTCCCTCCTTTGCTTTATTCGGTCTGTTTGGTTTATTGAGTCTATCTGGTCCGTTGAGTCCATCGGCTCTACTGAATTCACTGAGCGCTGGATATTGAGCGCCTGCCTGCCGTAGCCATGGCATAGGCAGGTTCACCGCTCACCGTTAACCGTTAAAATCCATCCTTCAACATTCGTGATTCGTTATTCGATATTCATTATTTGCTCTTTTGTATGTCTAACGCCTTTTGCCTTTATCCTTTTGCCTAACGCCTTCTCACTACATTCCAGCCCTAACCTTGATCAACTCTGCAACTATGCTCACGGCTATCTCCTCAGGGGTTTCGGCGCCGATCTCCAGTCCTATAGGAGAATGAACCCTCTTCAGGTCATCCTGGGTGAACCCCTCCTCCAGAAGTTTATCGTATATCATGTCTCTTTTCCGCTTGCTCCCTATCATGCCCACATACCTTGCGCTAGTCTTCAACGCCTGGGCAAGTACATCCTTATCATGCATATGTCCGCGGGTTACAATCACTAAGAATGCATCTTTATCGATCGGCAGACCTTCCACAGCCCCTTTAAAGCGCATCAAATGGACCTCATCGGCATCAGGAAACTGCTCTTTGCGTGTAAACTCCTCCCGATCATCCACCACCACTACCCTGAAGCCCACGCGTGCAGCAAGAGGCACAATCTGCCTGGAAACGTGGCCCCCTCCAAACACATAGAGCACAGGGTTTGCCGCAACAGGCTCCAGAAAAATATCCAGCGAATATCCCTGTCCACGTTCGACAGGTATCAACCTGGGGCTTCGAGTATCCAGTATGGCTGCCATTTCATGGGAAACAATCTCCTCCAACCACTCCATATCCGAGACTTGGCCGATTGTCTGCCCATCGTCTCGTACCAGGAGTTTGGGAACCCGGTCACCCTCCCACATGGTAGGATCAAGGACAGTGGCAACAACGGCCTTGCCCCCCCTTTTCTCAATGGCCGCCACCTCTTGAAAAATGGGCACATGCGATGGGCCGGACACAGGCTCAATAAATACTTCTGCCTGCCCACCACATAGCATATCACTTTGCTCTACGTCTTTGCCCTTAAGAACCAAGGAAAGCCTCCTGGGAAGCCCTGTCTCAAACACCTTTGCTGCTTCTCGGATTGTACGTACCTCAAGCAGGCCTCCTCCCACAGTACCCACTATAGACCCATCTGCCATAATAAGACACTGGGTACCTACTCCCCGGGGCGCGGGGCCTGCCTGTTTGACAATAGTGGCCAGTGCACAGGTTTTACCCTGCCTTACCGCTTCCTTGAGCCCAAGATAAATCTCTTTCATTATATTTTCCTCTATTACCTATGGACCTGATAGATCCCTTCTTTGACAGAACCAAGCACGAGACGGCACTTGCCCGCAAGAATGCCCACCAACTCATCAAGCCATGTACGATCTTGGACCAGGTCCACCTTGTTCAAGAAGATAATCCGGCGCGCCCCTTTGGGGCAACCCTGGAACAATCCCCTTTGGTGTTGCAGCAATCGCGCAAGTATGACTGGCTTCAAGAATTCCCCCTGCCTTGCACCTGTAAGCTCCATAAACCGTTCGGCTCGAAATACCCACTCATCGGTGCAGGGCTTGCCAAGGGCCTCCAGGCCGGCCATGGCCACCACCACCGTCGCTGTTCGCGGAATTACCGGCTCATACCTGGCCGGGGCCTTTACCGGCCTCCCGGCAGCGCCGTCAGCCTCCAAGATCAGATAGTCAACCACCCTGTCCCGGAAAAGCCTGTCGGCCAAGGTTGGGCTAATCCCCTGAAGCTTCCCCGAAGCCAATCTCTCCCCGGCAACAAAGGCATAATGGTGCCTGTCCAGCACCTGCACAAGCTCTTCTTTCCACTGTGGTCCTGAGCCCTCTAAGATCACACTGGGCGCCTTTTGGGCCTGTTGCTCCCATACCTTTGTGGTAGTGGAGGTCAAAACAGTTGAGCCTTCGGCCTTAAGCTGGTCGGCCAAGGCAAACATGACCGTGGTTTTACCCCCGCCCCCCACCAGTGCCACATGATCCCTCGCCCTAAGCCCCAGGGCCTCGGCCAGATCCCTTGTCTCTCTTCTCAAAGTTTTACAACCTTTTCATACAAACTTACACTTTTGGCCAAAATCGCTTCTTTCACCACAGGCAGGAGAACGGCATGTTCTCGGAGCGGCGTATTTTGGCACTGAATCAGGATAGATGAAGGGCCAAAATCCGCAGTGAGCGAAGCCACGGATGGCGAAGCGAACGTAGCGAAGAGAATGTGCTGTTCTCCTGTCGCCGATAATTTATATAACAACTTGCAGCCTTTTCCCCTTTGGCCTCGAATCATTTCTTCCTCAACACTCTGTTGTCACCCACCCTCACCGTCACCTGAGATTTATCAAAATATTCTATCAAAGGAATGGTGTACTTGCGCGATGCTCCAGTCATATCCTTGAACTGGGGGGTGGTGATCTCCCCCTCTTTTTTGAGGAATGTCACTAGCCTGTTTTTCAAATCCTCAATGGCCTTTGCGTGGAAATAGAGATCCTCCTTTACCTTTATGAGAACTCCCTCCTTTAACATGACCTCCAGGACTTCCTCTGCCGTGGTTCCAGGAAATTTTCCCTTCACATCTTTGAAATAAGGCGGCTGCAGCCAACTGTCCAGGTACAGTCTTTCCAATTCCTTTCTGGTCTTTTCCTGATCCTTCGCCAATGTGACCCGGTGGCCTTTCAGGCGCACCAACTCCTTTTCCTGGGCAATTTCCCCTTCTCTGGTCAACTGATTCATCAAGAAGTTGAACAGCTTTGGATTCTTGATGACTCCAGCCTGGGAGCGAAGCTCTTCTTTGGGCAGTCCGGCCCGCAGTGGATACTGTTGATGGTAATCGGAGATGCGATCCAGGATCTCCTTTCTCGCCTTTGTCAGAAACTCGGTATGAATCAGCACCCCTTTTTCCTTGTCAACCTCCACAATCCGCTTTTTGGCCTGAAGAGGCCCTAGGGCTTCATCCAGCCTTTTCTTGCTCAAATTACTCAAAAACTGCAGGGTCTGACGTTCAATTCCCTGGAAGCGCTCCATAAGCACCAGTTGCTCCAAGACCTCCCCTGTAGAGCCCCGGTGGAGAATCTCCAGCTCCTTGAGCACTCCCTCGGAAAATCGCTTCTTTTTCCTGGGCAGAGGATTCAGGACCTCACCGCCCCCAATAGTCCGTACAGGTGAATAGCTACGCAAAACAAACCGATCGCCCTTTAGCACCGCCGTAGGGGAATCCAAGCGAATTTGCGCAAAGCAGCTATCCCCAGGTTCCAATTCCTCCCGATCCAGAAGGACCACAGTTCCCAAGATTTCCGAGGTTCCTGTGTGAAAACGGGCCTTTGCCCGGTTCTTTAGTTTTCTCGGCGCACTGGGTAATAGGTCAAGAGACACATCCACCATAAACGTGGGCCGCAGGGCATCCTTTGTGGCTACCACATCCCCCCTTTTGATCATGGACTTTTCCACGCCCTGCAGGTTAATGGCCGTGCGCAAACCTGCCCTGACCTCTTCCATGTCTTTATTGTGAACCTGAATACCTCGAATACGAGAAGCGATTTGTTCAGGATAAATGGTCACCTCATCGCCCACCGCGATCCGGCCCGATACACTAGTACCCGTGACCACCGTGCCAAAGCCCTTGATAATAAAGACGCGGTCAATGGGCAGCCGAAACAGATGGCCCACCCCCTTCTCAGGAATCTCCTGCACTAAGGTATCCAGGACCTCTACCAGTCTGTCCAGGCCCTCCCCTGTAACTGAAGAAACCTCCACAATGGGGGCACCGGCCAAGAAAGTACCCGACAGGTAGTCAGCCACGTCCTCTCGCACCAGCTCCAGCCAATCAGGCTCCACCATGTCTATTTTTGTCAGGA
The DNA here is from genome assembly GCA_019307815.1 of Deltaproteobacteria bacterium. Taxonomy (GTDB): domain Bacteria; phylum Desulfobacterota; class DSM-4660; order Desulfatiglandales; family Desulfatiglandaceae; genus B111-G9. The sequence goes on along the minus strand of JAFDIV010000023.1, from coordinate 4,014 downwards.
CGACCAACCCATGTCGGATCCCCAATAACTCACAGATTTCCAGGTGTTCTCGGGTCTGGGGCATCACCCCTTCGTCAGCCGCAATAACAAGGGCCACAAGATCAATGCCCGTGGCCCCGGCCACCATATTTTTCACGAATTTTTCATGCCCAGGCACGTCCACGATGCCCAGCAGCTTGCCCCCGGGCAGCTCCAGGTGGGCGAACCCCAGCTCAATGGTAATGCCTCGTTCCTTCTCTTCCTTGAGCCGATCCGTATCAATACCTGTCAACGCCTTAATCAGGGAGGTCTTACCGTGGTCAATATGACCAGCAGTGCCCAGTACAATTTGCTTCATTCCCAAATCCCCTTATTCGGCCCCTTGTTTCTAATTTGTGGCCGTCCATAAACCAAAGATTTTCAAATAGAATTCTCCGTTGTTTTGCTAAAACCTAAATACCTAGTGTGTGCCCAAAAGAAAATTTGGATTTCCGGATGGACGCCGGTTCTATACAAATAGGGGCAATATGGCCGGGTGTCAAGCTCTCTTGTCCACACCATGAGCTTGACATCGCCTGCACGGAGAATTATGTTTTTGTGGCCTGTGGCAACGCGGAATCAAAACAGCGTTGACCAGAAATAAAAGTTTTGTTATAAATAATGTACAAATTCCCCGGTAGCTCAGCCTGCCTTTAGCAGGTAAACAAGTAGAGCGCCTGCCTGACTGCCGGTCGGCAGGCAGGGGTGGCTGTTGATCCTGAAATGACCAAATGGTATGTTTATGCTCTAGAAAGTCTCAAAGATCATAACCTATATATTGGAATCAGCAGGGATCCACAAAAAAGATTAGGAGAACATAACAAGGGTAAAACGAGGTCTACCAGAAGTAGGCGACCATTTAGGATTATTTACCAAGAAGAATGCGCCTCTTTGGAAGAGGCGAGGGAAAAAGAAAAATATTATAAGACAACAACTGGCAGACGAGCTTTAAAAAGATTAAAAAATAAGCATTTTGTTCCCCGGTAGCTCAGCAGGTAGAGCGGGTGGCTGTTAACCACTTGGTCGGCAGTTCGAGTCTGTCCCGGGGAGCCAAGAAAAAACCTACGGACTTTTCGCCCATTCTCCGGTTCGAGAACGAACGCTTGGGCTGCACCCGCAACCCCCACGGTTGCAGGCGGACCCCACGCATATCTCCTTCGAACTCTCCGATTCTCCGTTTAATATCCCCTTTTGTTTAACAGCCAGGTTGCGGGTGGGGTGTCCACGCATACTGCTTCAACCCCTAGCGCTTTCTCAGCGAATTGTCGGCCACTTGGCTACGAAGGAGGATTGAGGGAATGATTGACTACAGTAAGTGGAAAGAAGCGTACCTTATCGTTACAAATCTGTTGCTCGATCCCCACAATCCTCGTATTCCGGACTCTGGTGAAAATCTCTCACAACGTGATCTCCTTGCGGATCTTGTCGCTAATGACAAAGTCTATGAATTAGCAAAAAGCATTGTCGAAAATGGTTACTATCCAGTCGAGGCTTTGATTATTGTAGAAGAAAACAAGAAAAAATATGTTGTCGAAGGCAATCGCCGTCTTGCTGCTCTAAAGCTTCTTCTTAGTCCGGAAACGGCGCCTAATGAAAATTGGGAACGTCGCTTTAGAGCGTTGGCGAACCGAATTGATCCAAACGCCATTCGAAAAGTTAAAGTCATTCGTGCCCCTTCTCGAGAGGCTGCGGCTCCAGTGATTATGAGCAAACACACCCGGAGTCAGATCGAAAGCTGGAGTCCACTTATGCAAGCTAAGTTTTATCGAAACTTAGTCGACCGTGGGTTAACGGTGGATGACATCGCAGAGCAGTACAACTTGAACGTGTCGGAAATCACCGATGCACTACAACGTTATACCATGTACGCGGTTGCATGTGCCCTCGATTTGCCGGAGGATATCGCCAAAAAGGTTCAGAATCCCCGCGAATTTCCAATTACTAACCTCGAACGCCTCTACAAAAACCCAAAGGTTAATCGTTTCCTCGGTATTAGCTTCGACGAGAACAAGAACCTTATTGGGTCGGTTAAAGTAAATGAGTTCAAAAAAGGCTATACCAAAATCGTTACTGACATTGCCAAAGGAGAAGTCCACTCTCGGAAGCTTAACACGACAGCAGAGATGGATGAGTACCTCAAATCTTTCGGTGACCAGAAACCAGATTTGACCAAGAAAGGTAGATTTACAGCTGCCACACTCCTTAAGACAGGAACTAAGCGCAAAGCCATCCCCAAGACGAGTGCGACGAAGAAAAAGCCAAAAAGCAAACCTAGGCCGCGGGCACTTATTCCCAGCTCATTCTCGTGTGATGTAAATAACCAAAGAATAAACGATGTTTTTACCGAACTGAAGAAGCTTCCTGTTGCCCAATATCCCAATGCTGTAGGACTAATGTTTCGTAGTTTACTCGAAATTAGCCTCGGCTACTATCTAGATCGAACGGGTCACTTGGAGAAGATGCGGAGCACGGAGGAAGCAAAGAGAAAAAAGAAAAACCAGAACCTTCCTCGTGATTGGCACCCGACACTTTCAGAAATGCTCCGGTATATAGTCAATAAGGATACGGACATAATTAGGAATGGCAATCTCTTGAAGGCGTTACGTAAGTTGATCGACCAGAAGCATGAACTCCTGTCTATCGATTCGCTCAATCTATTTGTGCATAATCAGCACTTTTATCCGAATGAAGATATCTTACGAAGGTTTTGGCAACAACTGGAAGGGCTTTTTCAAATTATCCTTGTCGAGCCAGATGGAAACGAAGAGACGGGCTAATAGGGATTCCAACGCATGACAAATGCTAGCAGTCCACTACGATACCCTGGCGGAAAGGCAATCCTTTCGGGTTTCCTAGCCGATGTCATCGCGTTGAATGGGCTACAGGATGGCGTTTACGTTGAACCCTACGCTGGTGGTGCAGGAGCAGCGCTAAACCTGCTTTTTGGTGAACATGTTGAATGCGTTTTGCTAAACGATGCAGACCCCTGCATCTTTGCATTCTGGAATGCAATTCTGAATCGCAAGAACGATTTTATTAAACGACTGTGTGATACACCTGTCACCATTGAAGAATGGAAACGTCAGAGAGAGATTTATCGAAACCATACTCGACATTCGCGAATTAAGGTAGCGTTTGCTAGCTTCTACCTGAATAGGTGCAATCGTTCTGGCATCATTGTCAATGGTGGTCCGATAGGTGGATTCGCCCAAAAAGGGAAATGGAAACTTAATGCTCGCTACAACAAGGATGAGCTAATCAGGCGTATTGAGAGAATTCATATGTACAGGGAGCGCATCCGTATTTACAATATGGATGCGCTTGACTTTCTTGATAAGGTGGTTGGGAAGCTCGGGAACCTTGATAATACACTGGTCTATTTAGACCCACCATATTATGTCAAAGGGGCCCAACTTTATCTCAATCACTGCCAGCCTGAGGATCATGCGTTGCTCGCTGAATATCTTAAGCAGGCGGCCAACATCCGGTGGATTATGACATATGATAATGTGCCCCAAATTCACGAGTTGTACAGCGACTACGAACGAATAGAATTCAAACTACCCTACACCACGTCTAATCGAAGAACTGGGAGTGAACTTCTGATATACAGTAATAACTTGATTGTTCCCAGAGAAATATGTGTGGCCTGTGCATGAAAAACTTGAAGGTGTGAAGAGCTATCCTCTTTGAATCTTCCGCTTAATATTCCCTCCTGTTTAACAACCAGGTTGCAGGCGGGGTACCCACCCGACGTTTCGAACTCCCCTCCGGTAGGTAACCCAGCGAAGGCCGGCGCCGCGACCGGCGGCCCGGCGTGACGCCAACCACCAGACAGCGGGACGGCCGCGAAGCGGAGACCGTTGTGGGTGTCGCCAGGCCTGCCTGTGGGCAGGTCCGCAAGCGACCTGCATCGGTCCTTACCGCGGTGTGAGCCCCGCTTCCGCCGGCGACGCCCACGCAGATCCTCCCCCGCGGCTCCCGCGGAGGAGGAAC
>JAFDIV010000038.1 GCA_019307815.1 Deltaproteobacteria bacterium | reverse complement strand
ATCCCGGCCCACGGCCTGGCCCTCATCCGCCTACACTCGGCCTAACATTCCCCCACGTTAACCTATCTTATCACCCATTTGGCGGAATAAAAGATGGGCTGGTTAGACGGTTACCTGGCTATTGACTTCTTAGATTCTTTCAACCTATATCTACTATGAATCTCGTACCACAGTTCTTGTCTGACCATGTGCTCCCCTCCAATTACGACTATTGGAAGGAAGCTTACATCACTTTGTCTCATTCTTACCCCCTTTCTTCTCTAAGGGGGGTAATTTTTCGTTTCCCATAAAGGGTTATTTTTACATGCCCGCTGACAACATGATAATGCCGGGAGGGTGGTTAGCATGGAAGGTTCGTCAGCTCAAGCGATTGGTCCCCGCCGCAGGCGGCGTGAACGACAAGGGTCACTTGCCGCTGTGGAGCGCCTGCCTGACTGGCGCACGGCAGGCAGGCCAGCGGAATAGCGGTCAGGTGCAGCGCTTGGTTAGGCCATTTTCCCGTTCAGAACTCATCCTCCAAATAGACTTAACTGCTTAACTATCGTGAATTCTATCTCGGGGGATAGCAATTCAAGCACTGTGTTCGCCGGGATATTGCCTAATTCCCTTGGTTCCATCTTGTATAACCCTCCCCCATAAACCCTTCCCTCTCCGATAAGCATCTCAACTGAAATAGCAGATAGTGCTTTCCACACCTGCTTTAACAGACTAGGCTTGCTACTCAAAAGAGACGATAACGGCTGCTTCGGATAGAGCATCAAATACACATTTGGAGCGGTCGCTTTCGACCAATTTAGGATGAACCGGAACGGGCTAGCGTTGTTTTCTGTCCTTCTTCCCATGTAGGTACACAAGAGCGGCGCTGGTGGTCGGATCTCCTGGGCATACCAAGGCGAACGGTGTCGGCACAAATATCGTTCATGCACAGCCTCGTCTATGCCACGTTTGAGATATTGCCAGAGAGAAGGGTATTTCAAACGGATTTCTTCCTCTGGCCAGTCGCAAGAGAGCAAGAAAAGCTGTTTCTGGATTTTAGGCATTCCGTTGTTATCCGCCATTACCTCGTTCGTCTCTAAATATCTCGGACTGGGAAGAATAGGGGTGAGGAATTGTGGTGGGATCTGGTACTCATCGGCTTGCTCCGGAGTAATAATAAAGAATCGATTGCGTCCCGTGGCTAATCCCCTTTTGATTGTGAATATGTCTGCCAGTGTTTTGCCATGACCACGCGGCGGATACTTGCCCCTTTTCTTGGGTAAGGCTGACCATTTCGGAAGATGGCGCAAGTATTCGACATCGACCCTCTCGGATAGACGCGGGCGCAGTAAGCTCCCGCCACATGAAAATCGGATTTTGTGATCCTTGGACGGTGGTGAGTTAGTAAAGAACACAATTGCCGAAGACACGAGAGCGTCATCAAATTGGACCTCTTCGGGGTCAAATCGGTGGATCTCCTGGAGAGTTACCTTCTCCAAGAGAAATTGTTTTACTGCCTGGCCATAGTTCACATCCATAAACTCACTTGGAATAAGCCATGCACCTACTCCGCCTTCAGACATCCACATCTTTGACAGAAGTAGGAAATACGTATATAAGCCGCTCAACCCATTGATCTTCACCCCAATATATTGTGCTACCCTGGACTGAAGCTCCTTCTTTTGCGCCTGGGGCAGATGGTGATGACGGACATATGGTGGATTACATACCACGAGATTGAACTTTACATCTTCTGTCTTGGGGGGGGCAACTTTCGTGAAATCGGCGATTGTGAGGCGCAAGCCGAGACCGCGCCAAAGCCAACTTGCAGCTTCCCCGTAAATAGGATCTATTTCAAAGCCATGAGCCAATCGGACACGTTTCACGAAAGGGGAGTTCATGAGGGCAGAATAGAAAGTACCCGTTCCAAAACCGGGTTCGAGGAAACGAATCTCTGCATCCGATGGCAGCATAGTAACTGCATGATGGATGATTTCCAACGCCAGCTTAAATGGTGTGGCAAACTGGCCGAGACGGTTACGCTCAGACTCCTTTTTGGTGGAATCTAGTTTTTTTAGAATTTCCTGTCTCGCTTTTTCACGGCCCTCATTCACAGCCCAAACTCTCCTAAATCGTCAATTCTGTGTTCCCATACCCAGTCAATTCCTTCTGCTGCTTCATACCCGAGATAACCGCTATCGAAGTAGCCACAGAGGAATAGAATGTATCGAACGCTGTATCCAAACTGCCTTCGAATCTGGTTGATCTTGATGGCTTCCTCTTTGCGTCTCTTGTTCGTATTGGTGAAGTCACCTGCGGACTTTGCCTCGATAAGCAAAGGTAGATCGCCTGTCTTCGCTTTTTGGGGCATCACAACAACATCTACCGGGATGTTAACAGGTTTCCCATCTTCCCTCAACCCGGGAACATTCAAGCGGAAGGCAAATTCTCCTGCCTGTAGATTGTCGAGCGACGCCCTGCCGGAGACATCTTTGTATCCACTCTCTTCTAGCCAAATCTTGATCTTGCCCAACTGCCTCTCCTCTTGGGCGTTCCATATAATAGGGTTCGCATTAGCCCCACAGAGGCGATCCGCGACAATAGTTGCAGCCCGCAAGGACTCCTCTTTTGTCGGATTTCGCCTTTGTTCGAGCCAGGGAAAAATATCCATATCAATGAGCCGTAGGATCATCCCCACAATCTTCGATAGATCGTGCTCCAATGTTGCCTCATCCATCATTGGGGGGAGTCGATGTTGCAACTCCATGTTGCTTACCAAGTTTTTTGAGACACCAGCCAGTCCAACTAGCCGATCCCGGGCGATTGGCGGGGCCGTGGACATTCGCAAGGCGAAGAGAATTGAGGGGTTGGCCTTTAGTTCTTCATACGTGAGATGCCGTAGGTACTTTGTCCGCTCCAACATGGCCTCAACCTCTTTTGTGGCCTTTTCTCGTTCTTCCCGGTATGTTTTTGGGGCGGATCTCAAGAACCAATCGTTATATAGATCTACTGAAGCTGCAATATCCGCCTTCCACTGCTGCGGTTTATCTAAATTGACTCCCATCTATTGTTCTCTCGATGTCTTGCAAGTTTTGTGGCCTAATGCGCGAGCTGACCTGCGAGTCTTCCATGATAACGGGTGGAAGGTTCGTCAGCTCAAGCGATTTGTTCACGCCGCCTGCGGCGGGGACAAATCGTGAGAGCCTTGGCTCAGCTCGCGCATTCACGCCGCCGCAGGCGGCGTGAACCATTAATTATGATGCTATATTTCATTGATATTAGCTATCTCGAGGTTTTTAGTGATTCTGCTCACTCATCATTATGTTCATCTATGAGATTTCCAGGACATTTCTTCGGCCATCGCCCTTTATCAATTGTTCCGCTAGAGAGAAGCAGAATGAGGTTACAGCGGCAAAAATTCTACTGAGAGTCAGGATTGAAAGGAAATGGGGTAATGGACAACATATTGTTCATCGGAGTCGCTATATCCCCTATATACTTTAAATGCTCAATTTGCAAGGAAAAACATCTCCTGAAACCTTTTGATCCGCACACTTTGAAACGGGATGAAGCACGCGGTACCAATGAGGAGGAGATAAGAGAGTCACACTGAGTGGGAAAGAGGTGAATGCCAGGCATGGCCAAATGGCAAAGGCAAAGATATATCAATATCAAAAGGATCCCGAGAATTTTAAACCTTGGCTTCTAAAATTATCGAGTTAAAAAACACCTGTGATCATAAAACGACCCTAATGCTCATTTTAAACGATTACCTCGACAAATGAGGGGGGGGGCAGTCCAGGGGAGCTTCACTTCTGGAGGACCAAGGACAGGGTGGAAGTGGATTTTGTAATAGAGATCGGGAAAAACATCATCCCGGTAGAGGTAAAATTCAAAGAGTTAGAAAAGCTGGAAATGGGGCGTTCTTTCAAAAACTTCATCAAGAGATAGCACCCCCCAAAATGCCTGTAATGGAAAAGGGGACGTCCTCAGCGTTTTAGCTGCACCCACAAATAAGAACCCGTAAACCCATCCACAAAAATAATTGCGTCAACAGTCACTCCCTCCTATGATCGCAAATGCTCCGGATAAGCACCGCGACTGTAAGCCGCATCTGACTTCATCCAGTGGTTAGGCGAAAACATCCAATGTCAAGACCCGACCCTGTTTTCACACAAAATATGTAATATTTTCGTATTTTTTTAACAAAATAATGTAATTAAGGTTGACCTATAAGCACTTCATACTAGTATTCGCTTTTTTCTTATAATTTATTATCGTCAGAATATATTGACTTTTTCATACAAAATGTGTATTATTTTATTATTATTTTAGAAAAAATAGTGTAATTAAGCTTGATCTATAACCACCAGGAAATGAGTCTGGTCACATAATATTTAAATAATATTAGGAAAAGCCTGTAGACTAATTGTAGATTTTACTTATATGCCATAGGGAATCAAAAACACTGTTTCGGAGGGATTCGATCGGCGATTTTTTTTCGGTAAGAATCATCAAAAAGGAGATTGGAAAATGACGACAATCGACGCGACGGAAAAAAAGCCTCTCTGGTTGTTAATCGAGGAGAATTTCCTTGGGCTTGCTTCGCAGGACCTCTCAGAGGAAAACCGGGAAGGAACGATTCAACGGATTGCGGGTGAACTTGACAATACGGGTTACAATGTTTCGCATCATGGGGGCAATATGCTTCAATTGAGACGGGCAATAGATGAAAGGTGCAAAGTCGGAAGGCCCCTTATGAAGGATTTCAACGATGCCATCGGGGCACTTACACTGGAGGACGTGGCTGACCCTATTGTGGCAACTGCTAAGCTCGTCCGTGACCTGGGAAAGGTGTGGCCAAAACTCCGAGGATCCGAACGCAAAGCGGATGTGCTGCGAATTGTCGAGAATACAAAACTCGATCTACTCATTACCAAGGCAAAAGGTCTGCCTGGCGATGAAGGTATCCGATTACTCATTGAGGAAGAAGCGGCTTCAGAAGTGATCACCAAGGCGTTGGGCATTACCGGGGAGAAGTTGGGACAGGTGAACACCGAGGTGGAAAAAGAACGCGCAGAGAGGGCAAGAGTAGAAACGCTGCTTGAGGCGGTAGAGGGCAAGTCTAACGAAGAAAAGGTGAAGCACCTCTTTGCGAATAACGTCTCGGACAAATTGATAATCGAGATGGTGGAAGTTGACCAGGGCACGGTCGATGAAGTCAAACAGACGATGGAACCGGAGCTTAAGGAAAAACGAAGGGCGAAAGAAGAGGCGGCCGCGCGGAAAAAGAAAGAGGCTGCGGGACCTCGTCTGGATGAAATTCCGCCGGATCAGATGCTTGAACACATCGAGGCCATTCGTGAAATCCTGGGATTCAGCGATAAGGAGAAGGAAATCAGAATTATGTGCGAGCAGAGCGCCATCCCCACGAGCCTTGTGGACATTACTGTTTCGGAGCCCGAAAAACTAGATGAGCTCGAAAAAGAGGCGGAGGGATAACAGGTATATTTGCGCAAAGTTATTTTAAGGGTGGGGGACATTACTAGGGCTAGGGGACGCTCTTGAATTTGGTGAAAAATATGATATCGACAAAGACATTTTTTGGAGGGGATGCAAGATAATGCCCAGACAGGTAAGGCGGCCCCCAATGTCAAGATGCGCCCCCTTTTTCATTTGCTATCTTTCCATCCATGTATCTTTTGTACCCTTCCATCTAAATCCTAGATTTTAGATGGAGAATTCTTGGGTTGACTGCATTAAATCAATCTAAATTATACTCCTATTTGATAAAATAACAAGAAAAAAGCAAAGCATTAATTAAATTATAGAAATTGTTATTTAATAATTCAGGCCATGCTTCGCTTATGTTTTAAGCAATAGCATACATCTATATAATGTTTTTTCTGAATCACCAACAAATAACAGATTGGAAAAAATAATTTTATGATCTGATCATAGTAAGCATCATTTTAAACTTTTTGATGGCCTTAAGAGAATCCGGTTCGTTGACTGGCAAAATAATCATTTCGTCTTTCCTCAAAATGTAAGGGCTGCCTGAAATCACTATTTCTACTTCACCGTCCAGTACGTAAACTAACGCATCAAATGGTGCGGTATGCTCACTTAACTCTTGTCCCTCATCAAAAGCAATAAGGTTACAGTTCCTGTTTCCTTTTTGATTAGAGATTTACTTACGACAGATTCGTCTTGATAATTCACTAAATTAGCCAATGGACTTACTTTCGGTTCGGAGCTCATTTCATCACCCCTTCAAATTACAATTCGTTTATTGGTTTAGTACCTAACAAATTATTCCATGGTTTCTGTATATCTCTGATTTTTTTCCATATAAGCAGATCCTAAACTGATTGACGGTGAAGTATTATCTTGATTTTTGTGAGAAATATGGATTTACCAGTAAAGGCGATGAAAGCCTGGAGTCCTTTGTCCTGAAACTCTCCCAGAAAAGGCAAACAGAACAACAGCGGAATCAGTCCATCTGCCGATGACCTAGTATGTACCTTGGAGAAACGTGTTCAAGAACTCCACCTCTTCATCCTGAGCCCACACCATGGACAGGCGAGACGTCTGTCCTTCGGTGCGGTTTGATGGGAGCTGTTTCTTGGGAGCTGGAAGCAGTAAGCTGAGAATTGCCACCTAGAAGTTCCTATCCGGAAATGGTGTTTCCTAGAGAAAAGGACCATGCGGATTCGCTGGGGCTTGCCCTGCCCTTGCCTTTGTGCAGGGTTCTAGCAGATCCTCCATCTTTTGAAGCCATGCACTCAGATCTTCCAGGGAGAATACCTCGAGGACCACACTACCTTCGTAGTCTGCAAGGGTGTCGCATATGAGGCCCCAGCTTGCCTCGTCGATATTTTCCGCCCCCTTGTGGTCCATTCCATCCGCGATACCGTGGAGATGGACTATCGGGCTTCTGTCCAAGAATGCATCAATGTTTTCCTTGAGATCGAAGCAGTAGTAAATCAGATGTCCAAGGTCTAGGCAAAAGTTCATGCCGAACTCTTCCACTACCGGTTCGACCCACTGTAGGGGGAAATCCAGGTTCTCCACCGAAACTCTGGAGGCGTCAAGTCCGCCCTTAACCAGTTCGTCCACGGAACTGACGAGATTGGCCATAAACGCATCCCAATCCCTCAGAGGCCTCCCATCCGCACCCCTTCTGTCCAGATGCAATACGTACTGGACAGGGCCAAGGGGCAGGGTTCGGTCATAAAAGCGGAGGACACGCTGAAGGGCCACTTCCCTCACTGCGGGGTCGGGGTCGCCGAGGAAGACATCAGGGGGCAAATGCACGTTATAGGTGATGTTGAACTCCTCGGCGGCGCCTTTTCCCTGACCTCCGTTTTTGAGGGAAGGTTGTTTTCATTGCCTGTATCAAACAACACTAGGGCGATCTCATCAACATACCGGCCCAGAAAACTGATATTTTTCATGAAACCTTCAGGAATTATGTATGAGGTCGCAGCCAGCCTGAAGCCGAAGCTGTTCTTGAGTACCGGAATATGCATTTTTCAACCTCCGTTGACAGGCCGCAAGAGAAATGTACGTAATCATCGGCCTGGAGATGACCAGGAAAATATGAAAAACAACAGAAACAGCAGTCAGGGTGCAGCTTTAGAAATGAAGCAAACTATGGCATCGGGCGCGAGGCCTTAGGTCAGGTTTTTCACGTAAAGGGGCCTTTTGCCCCTCTCCAGCCTTTCGATATTTCTCGGGCAACTTCTTCCACGATTCCCTGCATGGTGATGTCCGTTGATCCGCCTATGTGGGGTGTTGCCAGAACGTTGCACGAAAATATAAGGTCATCGGGGTCCGGAGGTTCTTTTCGGCATCGGCCAAATTCTCGCTTACGGAAATGATGGCCGCCACCCCTTTTTCCTCAGCGCGTTTCAATACCTGTTCCAGGTCAGCGTCAAACAAAGGATCGCAAAGGTGAGTATGGGTATCAATAATCTTCAACAGCCTGCTTCCTTGGGTCTGTAGGAATCCTGCCCTGATAATGCCCCCTTGCGGTCTGATACTCCGGTGCACGAAAGGGCCGGTATAGCTGGGAAAGGACTATCTCATGTCTTGATGCATTTTTCAATGGGTCTCACGGGACAGAGGGAGCAGCCATCTCCACCAATGGAAACAGGGACGGTCATGCCGATAAAGGCGCACTCAAGAAAAGAAAGAAAGAAACCGATAAACATCATGTAGACTCCCCACGGAAAGGAGGATCATATGGAAATATCCTGCCCCACGTGTCAACAAAGGTACCGGATAGGAGATGCCAACATACCACCTGACAAAAGGGTCGTAGCCACATGCAAGAACTGCGGTGCAAAGATCGTTATTCAGGAGAAGGCGCCCTCCGTTGATGAAAACGCCCCCACATTGGCCATGCAACGCCCTTCTGTAGAAATGTCCCAAAGCTATGATGCATCCCATGAACAAAAGGATACTGGCCAATTTCGGTTTATTCAGGATGCAGAGCCATTCCTTGGGTATGCCGGGTTCTGGAAGCGGGCCGCAGCAGCCATCATCGACATGGTCAGTCTGATGGTTACAGGCGGATTTATTGGGGCCTTTGTGGGAGGTTTTTACGGGGCCATCACAGGAACCACAGCAGATTCCGACGTTCTAGGAAGGGCAGTGGGCATACTGGTTGGATGGTTGTATTATGCAATCATGGAAAGCTCTGAAAAACACGCCACTCTCGGCAAACTGGCCGTGGGCATTAAGGTTATTGACATATCCGGCGAAGGGGTCTCCTTTGCCAGGGCCACTGCCAGGCATTTTGCAAAGATTCTATCGGCCATCCCCCTTGCATTGGGATATATTGCCGTGGCATTTACCAAAAAGAAACAAGGATTTCACGATATGATTGCCGGATGTCTGGTGGTAAACAGCAGGTAGGTGCTACTGGCTCAAAACGAATTTTTTCTGCAAAGTGTGAACCGTTTACGTTCGAAAACCTGGGCTACTGCAAAAATCTCCTCCTTATCATTTCCCGCTCTTCAGGCGACAGTTCATTCCAGTGTCTGAGTTTGTTCTGAATCCAGACCCGCTCCTCAGGAGATAGACGCTTCCATTGTTCGTACCGCTTCCGCATCAAGGCCCTTTCCCTCGGAGAAAGTTGTCTCCACTCTTCCATTCTCCGCCTAAGTAGTCTCTTTTTCTCCGGCGAGAAGGACTCCCATTCTCTGTATCTCTCCCTTAATCTCCAATCGTTGTCATATCCATATCCCATAGATCCACCACGGCCACCACGGCCGCCATGCCCCCGGGCCAAGATCCAGGGGCTTTCAGGCAGATTCATTCCGCGCCCCCTAGCCCAGGCGCCAGGAAATGGGGCTTCGGGCTGCAAAGTGAAATGGTGGGCTCCCCCCATAGGGCTCCGATACGACCACGCAGAGCAGGGGACGTACAAGCCCATAAATAGGACTGCACAAAAAGTTATGACCCATGCAGCTTTGCCGCTGCCGATCTCTTTACATACCTGAAGCAATTGGGCCGGTCTCTTTCCAGACCCTGTATGCTGAGAGCAGCGATACCCAAGTTCTTTCATTAGCTGGCCTCCTCATTTTCCTAAAATGCTACCATTCTCCGCGGCGCAATGGGCGCTTGACAGAGGAAGATGCCGCCAAGCACCAAATATTGCCCTATAAAGTCCCATTTTCGGATGGACCCTGACTAAATGATATCCTTATTGTCAACCACCTTCACCAGGACCCTAAGGGTATCCATCTGTTCCAATAGATCTAGGTTTTTTATAATTTCCATATCCTCCAAACGGGCCTTTTGCTCCACTTGCACAGTGGTATTGGATGCCATCTTTGGCGCCCGTCCAGACCACCAAGTATGCAAGGCAAAAACGCTTACCAAAAACAGACAGGCAGCCGCTGCAATAGGGATCAAAAGAGCTACCTTCTTGGAAAACGTATGCCGCAATGAAGACCAATGTGTCTCGCGTGAGATGGTCCTTGAGACTTTTTCCCTTATGGCCATGGCCTCATGAGGCGAAAGCAGGGGGCGTGGGGCATTGGTTTCCAGCCCTTTGAGGAAGCGAACGGTCGTCTCTCGCTCCTCACGGCAATGTGGACATCCTGAAAGGTGCTCCTCCCATTGTCGTTTTTTCTCAGGGGGCAATTCCCCCAGTACATCCAGGTAGACATATTCACGATATTCCGGACATGCCTTCATTGGCCTACCTCCCTGGTCAAGGGTCTCCCAGTTCTTTCAATGATTCCTGGAGATTCCGCATGGCCCGAAAAATATGGGTCTTGACCGTGCCTTCGGCTGATCCCATGATCTCTGCAATCTCTCTGATTTTCAACCCTTCTACCACCTTGAGATGGAAAGCGATCCTCTGATTCTCCGGCAGGGCCATTATGGCTCGTTCGATTCTTTTTCCAGTTTCCTTGTTTTCCAATTTGTATAAGGGATTGGACTCCTCCTTTGGATCCTCAACCTCATAAGGCTCATCCGCCAAGCCGTCTCTTGATCTCAAAAGGGGCCAAGTACTGAACAACTTCTTCCACCTACTTTGGCCTCTTCTTCTATCCAAACAGGTGTTTACAACAATCCTGTAAAGCCACGTATAAAAACTGGCATCTTCTTTAAAGCTTTTTAGGTTCCGAAATACCTTGATAAAGGCATCCTGAACAACGTCTTTGGCCTCTTCCCGGTCACCAGAGCACATAGTATAGGCCAGGCCGTAGGCCATTTGATAGTACCGCCCAAACAGCTCATCGCCAGCCCTGCGATCTCCTCCCTTGGCCCGCCAAATCAGTTGCGTATCAGATAAAGGAAATGTCCTTTCTGACGGCTCAGCCCTGTTGTCTTGTTCCGTGATCGTATCTGCTGGTTTAGCTACCACGTAGGCCACTTCTTATTCCGCACAGGTTAGCATTCCTTACTTAGATACTCAGGTTGTGTCCTCCCGCCCACATCCACCCCGCTTGGAATAGCTTGATTTATTTTGATCTTACGGAATAGTTACAGACCAGGCAAACGCCCACGTTGGGTCCCAGAAAAACCCGCTAAAATGGGATATGGTTTCACCGGGCCAGATCCACCCAATAGGCGGCCTGCGTACAGGTGGCGGATAAACGGGCCTGCAAATCGGCCGCCAGGGCCGCCTGACAACAAGAGGATTATGCTTCGCCCGGTATATATGCCTGCTCGCCCTGTCCAACATCCTATCCAGCCTCCGCCTCTCCGCGCAGCTCAAATACCCGTCACGCCATGCCCTTCTTCTTTCAATCCGGATGCGTCTTTCCTCTCTTTCCAAGCGCCGCAGCTCTCCCCTAGTAATCTCACCACTACGAACGCCCTGTTCTATGCGTCTGTATTGTCGCATCTGACGTCTGGCCGTCCAGTCTTGGGCCCATGTGAGGCTCCCAAAGACGAGCAGTAGTACAGATGCTATCGCCGCCATGAGCAAATATTTTCTTTTCACAACCATCCCCCCTTTCATCCCAACCGTCTCTTTCATAGCTTTTGTCCTGTTAGACGTAGGGGGAAGCAAAAGGTTTACAAAAGATTTCTCGCGGAGTTTATCCCGCTATGGGGGGCTCAGAATGACATTCTTATAACATGCTCCTAAAAAGACCTCTTTTTCTTCTGCCCTCCTTGTAGCATACTACGGGCCACCAACAGCACCTGATTTCGATCTTCCATATTTAGAGCTTGTTCAAGACCTCCGGCATCAATGTTCATGTTTATGACCTCTTTAGTAAGCCTCAGGCCCATTGGGTTTTTGTTGTTCATGGTGCGTGCCAGCTCAAGGGCTGTTTCCATCAGCTCCTCGCGCCGGACTAGCCGACTCACCAGGCCCAGATCTCGGGCCTCCTGGGCGGTCATGAATTCACCAGTGAGCATGAATTCATAGGCCCTGCCCGCCCCGATCATGCGAGGCAGAAAATAGCTACAAGCCATATCCGCCCCGCCAAGACCTATGTTTATATATGCCGCGGAAAAGCGGACATCGTCCGCAATAACCCTCACATCTGAGGCCAATGCAAAGCTGAATCCAAGCCCGACGGCTGCTCCATGTATGGCACACACAATGGGTTGGGGAGCTTTTCGCATGGCCAGCGTAAGCCGGGCAAGGCGCACCTGAGATCGATAAAACTCATCCATATTCATCTCCGGTGCCTTTTTCATCATTTCCTTCATGTCCAGGCCAGCACAGAATCCTCGCTCGCCGTTTCCCTTCATGACAATCACATGGGTGTCCATGCCATATAACCGCTCCCTCCAAAATTCCTCCAATTCTTCCATCATCTGATGGTTAACCGAATTGTACTTTCGGGGCCTGTTAAGGGCCAAAACTCCTATTCCCTCTTCTGCTAAGCTATACTCAATTGTTTCAAAACTCATCTCTTAACCTCCTATCAAGAAGCAGTATATTTTTCGTCCTTGAGGTAGGGCTATGGTCATCTCCCCTGTCTCAATAATTCCTTTACCCCCGGGCCCAGTCAACGAAAATATGCTGGATAGTTCATAAAATATTGTTTGCATACCTGAATAATTTATGTATATTAAGAATGTGTATTATTCAGTGTGTATTATGGGATACGGAGGCTGACTATGGCAAGAATTCAAGTCCTGCTCACGGACTCACAAAATGAGAAATTAGCATACCTCGCAAAGAGTCTTAAAACCACTAAGTCTAAGCTGATTAGAGAGGCAGTGGATTACATTTTAAGACTAAAGGTGCCGGATTCTTCTGATCCTATCCTTGAATTGGTGGGCCAGGCAGGGAAAGCTAACAGAACAGATATCTCTGAAAGACACGATAATTATCTTGGCCAAAAGGAAAAGAATGGATGGAGCGGAAAAGGATCTTTGTAGACACGAGTGCATGGTATGCATTGCAGATTATCGACGATGCCAATCACGAAACCGCCAAGAAGATATTACACGGGTTGTTGCCTAAGTGCGAAAGTCTTCTCACTTCCAACTATGTGGTAGGAGAAACGTATACTCTGCTCAGAACCTCTAAAGGATACGACGAAGCGAGGCGCTTTCTGGATATCTTGCGACAAAGCCCGCGTGTAGTTGAATACTTTGCTGGGAAAGAAATTCAAAGAGAGGCCTTTAACATCCTTGACCAGTATAGGGAACATCCGTTTAGTTTTGTGGACGCAATAAGCTTTTCAATAATGAAAAAAGAGGGCATCAAGGAGGCCTTTGCCTTTGATAAACATTTTGTTATTGCAGGATTCTCCCGAGTCGGGATTGACGTACCTGTTTAACCCAAAAAATTCGCATTGATATATTTAGAATTTCTATGCAACGCTTATTTGAGAACCCCTTTCCCCTTACTCACTTACCTTACTCACTTAGCCTGATAACTCAATTCCGTTCTCCTTGCACCATTGCCGGAGGGCCTGTTCCTCCCTTTCATTCTCAAATTCATACCACGTATCAAGCATTCCCCTTGACTCCAAAAACCTCTTGTACCTCGAATACGCCCCGCGTTTTCGAAACATCTGCCGAACACGGTGATACTCATCTGGCAGATACATCTCGACAAATTCAAAGACGAGTCGTTGACCCAAATCGAGCTCATATTTGTCCGGAATTTCAATGCTATTCTTCGGCTCCATGTCTTGCTCGCCGATTTCGTCTATACCTGCCTCCTCTGACACATAAAATATCTGGCCAGTATCTTTACAAAGTATCGCCCTATTCGATCCATAGCTCGATACATTTACAAAATAATAAGCATCTATTATTTCACTCAGGCTAACCATAAGGACTCTCCCAAAAAATACCTCAATGGATCTGTAGATGCCTATTGTATCTCCAACATTAGTAGTCTCTCTTCAACACGTGAATAGAGAGCGTCAATTTCTTCCTGTATCTCGATAGTTCTAGCCAAAGCGGTCACGATGCGACAGTAACTCTGAATTTCATCAAGGCCCAGACCACGTCCCCTGCGGTCCTTTAGCCACTTTTCGCAGACCTGATATCCGCCTATTCTGTATACCCACACCTCCAGAGGCACAGGAGCAAAATATTGATTTGGATTTATGTAGACCCGCTCCGTTTGGGGATCGTAGCCAAATCCATCTCGCTTTGTTTTCGCTATTCTACAATCACCCTTTCCCTCAAAACGGGCCAGGGGAAAGCTCGATTCAGGGGATCGAAGCAGATGCAGATCCACAAGCCGCTGCCCGAGTTCAGCCAGTGAAACAAAGATATCCCGATCGTCAGGGAAGGGGATGCGAGGAAAGTCCATCCGCAGGAACTCAGCATATCGTTCGCGGTAGGAAGGACAGTAAAGCACCGCATAAACGTAAAAGAATATTTGCTCCGGGATCGGGATGGCACCAAGGGACTCACTCAAAGTTTTTATAATCACCGAGTTAAGATTCGGCCGCCTTTCCAATGCTCCAGACTCGGCGAACATCTCTTTCTGCCCGGATGGATCTTCCGTGGATTCAGGATAAAGGTATAGTGGAAACAGATATCCGCGCTCCCGAGTACGATTAGACACCATACAGTCATCTGTTATACGGTCGCTTACAAGCGCATGACACCATCCAGGATGAGACAATTGCCGGACTGTCATAAGTGCCAAATTGTTCCTATCTAGCATGTTTCGCATGATCTCCGCCCGTGGCCTACAATGGAAACCGCGGGACCGGCCTGTGTAGTACGTATAGCGAACGTCAAAGGGGCGGTATAAAATAGGGACTATGCGATCCCGTGATGGGCCGCTGTCTTTCAGATCTTGCTGTGCTAATGTGACCTTCCAATCCCGCGCGTCTTTGCTAAGCTCGTAGGCCTCACGGGCCATTTCAGGGTCCATGCGGGAAAAGTTGAGAACCGTTGTCCATACCTGATCGGGGGTCCAGTGAATGGTTAATCTATCTCGGGCAGTGACAATGCCCACGCTGTATTTTTCGAAGATATCGGTCACTTTTGGAAATGAGCTGTAGCGTTCTAGTTCCACCTCATCCCGTGGTACGAAGAGGTAGAATTCAGGACGAGGGTGAATTTCAATCCAGGATGTCGTACTCACGTCATTCTGCGCAAGCCATTTATACTTCGCTTCCCTCAGGCCCCATAGTTCCGCGTGGTTAATTGTCGCTTCTTCCTTCTCCCCCGTCTTCACAAAAAAGGCAATGGCCACGCCTTGCCGAATATCGAATACATTTTCATCCTTACTCCCATCGGGGCAGGTCTCCCGCTTGAGGGAGTTGCCGTGCAGGTCCAAGACATAGATCTCGTCAAAGGTCTTCATCATGCTGCGGCGCATGCCTCGAAACGTGGGGTTGTCCAAGTAGGAATGATTGGTGATCATACCCACTATACCTCGGCCTGCCTGCTCGATCTTCCATTGGGCGAAACGCAGGAACTTGACGTAATCGTCCTGCAGCCATTTGGGATTCTTCTCTCCCAAGGGCTTGCCATCCACCTGTTTGTACTCCTAGATCTGCTGCAGGATCCATTGTCCTTTATTCGCCGAATGGCCCGAATAAGGGGGGTTGCCCAGGACGGCCAGAATAGGCTGTTCATGCTTGACCCGCCCCGCCAGGTGGGATTCCTCTGCCAAAGAGGAAAAAAGAGGCATTTTGCTGGCCTCCAATTCGGTCATTTCCAAGGTATTAGTCAGGTAGAAAGGAATGCGTTCATCCTCATCCAATCGGTGCCCCAATTCCTCGAGGAAGAAGGCCATCTTAAGGTGACCCACGGCGTAGGGGGCCATCATCAGTTCAAAGGCGTAATAATTCCGGAGGATATGAGTCCGGAGGAATTCTTTTCGTCCACCTGCGCCGTATTTTCCCGTGAACTCATGGGTTGCCGTCTCTGCGGCCCGGGCCACAAAGGTCATGGTTCCTGCTGCCGGATCAAGCAGGGTTACTTCTTTGGAAGCCAGTCCATCGGCCATGCCGAATTTTTCTTTAAGCAATGCATGCAAAGAATGTACGATGTATGAAACCACAGGTTCAGGAGTGTAATACACGCCCCTCCGCTCTCTTTCTTCCGGATCATAGTAGGCCAAGAAGGTCTCATGAAAATGTACAATAGGATCGCCGCCTTTCCTTTCACGATAGTACCGGACCAGCATCTCAGAAACCTCAGCTGCCGCTAGGACTTCGGCGATATCGTCCACGATCCATTCCATCTCTTCGGGGAGCTCCCCTAAAGAAATGAAGCGGAATAATTCTCTCAAAATACCGATGGTGTGAGGAATATGGTCAAAGGCTCCACGACGAGTAAAGCCGTTAGTTGCCCGTGTACGGGCGGCAAATAGGCCATAGGTCACGGTTTGGGCATATAAATCCGCAAAATCCCGGGGTTCAAGGCTGCCTATTAGAAACTTTTGAAAGGCCTCGTAGAAACCGACCAAGGGACCGACGTCCTGCCCCTGTTCCATGGTAAGCTGCTGGAGCACAATATCCCGCAGAAAGCGAGTGCGTTTGGCCAACTCTACGGCCAGCTCCTTTGCAGTGAAAGGCCCCGGCAGTGAAAACTGGAAAAAATGCTCCAGAAGCGCCCACACCTCATCAGCATTCTCAATTGGGGGTCTGGTTTGAAGCTCGGTCAGGATAACCGGACGTGCTAGTCGTGCGGTGGCGATACGCAAGCCGTCCCGGAACAGCCAGAACTCAAGGAAATTAGTGAGGATCAGATTCGGGAACGTCGCAAGATAGCGCTGCAATTGTTCTGAAAACGCTACCTTGTTCAAGTCAGTGGAAGGACTTTTAGCTTCCATATACCCTACAATATGGCCGATGCCGTCCCAGATGCGGAAGTCAGGATTGCCGGCCTCTGTGGGGCGGGGCAATATGGTTACGTGGATATCCGAGCGCTCCGTTGCCTGAGAGAATTCCTGAAGTAGGTCCTTAAGAGCTGAGTAAAAACTTTCCTCCCGAGCATCGGCAGTAGAGACGACTTCGGTGAGTTTTTTCAGGTACCTATTGAGTATTGTTTTTGGACTCATGCTTGCGCTTTCAAAGACCAGACCCTTAGCGTGTGCGGAAATCTCTCACTCACAAATCATCTTCCTTTTCGCCTCGCGCTTAATCATACCAAAAACTTTTATATCTCACTTTATATACCAAATCCTTTAGTGAAAAGAAACAGCTCAAAGAGATATATAGGCCGGAATCCGCAAGTGTGCCTGATATTCGATCTCTGCTATAATATTCATTTCTGAAAGCTTTTGGCAGGGGAACGGGACCTTCCCAAAATGAATCCTCAACTAGGGAGACACCAAGCGTGTTTAACCAGACCTTTTTGCTTACTGGGAGATAACGGCAAGTAAAAGACAGGCGCCTTGCCCCGATCTCCTTTAATAAAAAAAATACAATATATGGTATTTCTATACTTGACAAACACCAAGATATGGGGCTAAATTCTCTTTCGTCTTAAGGTCCACTCTTTCCATGAAGAATACAATGATTCTCACCATTTCTGGACTGACAAAGGCCAAATCTCAGGGTTCTTTTCTGGATGCATAAATAGAATTACGCTCCTGCCGGCAGGCAGGCAAGATCAGGGAGGCGGGCATGTTCGAGCAGATAAGGAAACGTGACGGCAGGATTGTTGAATTTGATTCTTCCAAGATTACTGCGGCTATTGCCAAGGCAGGCAAGGCAACAGGTGAGTTTGCAGAAAGGGATGCAAGAAAACTGACCCTCAGGGTCCTTACCCTTGCCCATGAACTCCGTCTTGGCCCCATCCCTGAAGTGGAAGAAATCCAGGACATCGTTGAAAGGGTGCTGTTGGATTCGCCTTTCTATAAAACCGCCAAGGCCTACATCCTTTACAGAGAACAGCATGCGCAACTGAGGGCCCTTGCCGCAAAGGTAAACGTGGATATGGTGGAAAACTATCTCCAAAAAATGGACTGGAAAATCAGGGAAAACAGTAACATGTGCTATTCCCTCCAGGGGCTCAACAACTATATTTCCTCTGACATTACTTCTGAATATTGGTTGAACCGAATCTACCCGCCTGAAATTCGCCAGGCCCACAAGGAAGGAGATTTCCACATACACGACCTCAGCCTTCTGTCCGTGTACTGTGTGGGCTGGGACCTGAAGGATCTGTTGATTCAAGGATTCAAAGGGGTTGCCGGCAAGGTGGAAAGCTCCCCACCCAAGCATTTGAGGTCAGCCCTTGGCCAGATCGTGAACTTCTTTTACACATTACAAGGAGAGGCTGCCGGCGCCCAGGCAATATCAAATTTTGACACGCTCCTTGCCCCTTTTGTCCGTTACGACGGGCTGTCCTACAAGGATGTAAAGCAGGCGCTTCAGGAATTTGTCTTTAACATCAATATTCCAACAAGGGTCGGCTTTCAGACCCCCTTCACTAATATCACCTTGGATCTCAAGGTGCCTTCCATCTTTGCGCGCCAGCAGGTCATAGTGGGTGGCAGCCCTCAGAAGGAAACCTATGCAGAATTTCAACCCGAAATGGACATGATAAACCGCGCATTTGCTGAAGTAATGATGGAAGGTGATGCAAAAGGCCGGGTTTTTACATTTCCCATACCAACCTATAACATTACAAAGGAATTCGACTGGGACAACCCCAATCTGGAGACCCTTTGGAAGATGACAGGAAAGTACGGAATCCCTTATTTTTCCAACTTCGTCAATTCTGACATGTCACCCGAGGATGCCAGATCAATGTGCTGCCGACTTCGACTGGACAACAGGGAGTTGATCAGAAGAGGAGGCGGCCTCTTCGGTGCCAATCCCCTTACAGGGTCCATAGGGGTAGTCACCATCAATATGCCCAGAATCGGGTATCTTGCCCATGACGAAAAGGATTTCTTTTCCCGGCTCCAGGAGTTGATTGGGTTGGCTGCCGAAAGCCTGTCCATCAAACGCAAGGTTCTTGAAAGATTTACAGAAAGAAACCTCTACCCTTACTCAAGATTTTACCTTCGCGAAATCAAGGCAGGCACCGGGCTTTACTGGAAAAACCATTTTTCCACAATTGGCATTTTGGGAATGAACGAGGCGTGCCTCAACTTCATTGGACAGAATATAGGAACCAAGGCCGGACGCGAATTCGCACTCAGGGTCATGGACTTTATTCGTGAGCAGATCTCTTTGATCCAAGAGGAAAAAGGGGACATATTCAACTTGGAAGCTACTCCTGCGGAAGGGACCTCGTACCGCCTGGCCATGTTAGACAAAAGGCGTTTTCCTGAAATCATTTGTGCCAATGAAGCCGAATATCAAAAAGGCGCAGAGCCGTTTTACACCAACTCCACACACCTTCCAGTCAATTATTCGGACGACATCTTTGAGACCCTATTACTCCAAGACGAGCTACAAACCAAGTATACTGGCGGAACCGTGCTTCACATATTCCTGGGCGAGCAGGTCACAGACACACGCACGGTAAAGGAGCTAATCAACAAGGTCGTAACCCGATTTCGGCTTCCATACTTTACCCTTACGCCCACTTTTAGTGTGTGTCCCTCTCACGGATACCTCAGCGGAAAACAGGAGACCTGCCCCCACTGCCACCAAGAAACAGAGGTATATTCAAGGGTAGTTGGTTACCTAAGGCCCGTGAACCAATGGAATAGTGGCAAACAGGCCGAATTCAATATGCGGAAGGTATTCAACCCTGCCTCCTGGTAGGCAGGGATGGGCAGCCTGCCTGGCTGGCAGACAGGGCGGGCCTGCTCGACTAAGAGACAGGATACCATAATCTTACAGTCCCTCTATTGGAGCTAAAGTCCATGTCAGTAGCAAAGGATATTTGTCTTGGGGGTATCCAAAAATGCTCGCTTATAGATTTTCCTGGCAAGGTAAGCTGTGTGGTTTTCGTAACCGGCTGTAATTTCAGGTGCCCCTATTGTCACAACCCAGAGCTTGTGAAAAATAACGGATCCCCCCACAGAAGATTGGATAACAATATTATACTCAACTTCCTGAAACAACGTCAGGGCCTTTTGGATGGCGTGGTGATCTCTGGCGGGGAGCCGACCTTACAACCAGGCCTTTTTGCCTTTTGCCAGAAACTAAAGGAACTCGGCTACGCCGTCAAACTTGACACTAATGGGACCAGACCTGATGTAATAAGGGGTTTATTAAGAGCTGGGCTTGTGGACTACATCGCAATGGATATTAAGGCGGCCCTAGTTGATTATTCCCTATTTACACCAAAAGATTCTGTTGCCTCAAAGATCCAGAAGAGCATTCAGCTCATAATGGAATTCGCCTCTGCCTATGAATTTAGGACCACCTGCATCAAGCCCATTATCAATGAAGCCAGCGTCCGAAGTATCGCAGAGATGATCGAGGGGGCTATGCTTTATGCCTTGCAGCGGCTCAGGAAAACAAGGGTCCTCCGCCCAGATTTTTTTGAAAACGGCCGTGGGACGTGCGAAGACTCAGAACTCCACCATTTAAGATCCATTGCCCTTCATTTTGTTAAGGACTGCATCATCCGATGAGCCTCGTTATCCCAGAATTAAACCCAGTCCTAGCAACCCTTCTTTGTGGAGATTCTACCCTGCCTGACGGCAGCAACTGTGTTTGATGTCAAGTGTTTTTTTAACATTTTGTGCTCAGTGGCTGCTGTGAGGTAGTCATGCTCTTTATCCTGTTAAGTATTACGAGCATTTTTCGCATACACGCTGTAATAGCAACCTTGTGAGGCCTGCCTGCGGCAGGCAGGTGTTCGGGCTAATGGGGAGTATGGCGTGACGACCGTTGCTGCAGCATGAGCTCCTTACTTAAGACAGGATCGGTCTATCACGCCATATCACCTCCTCTACAGAGACCTATTTTACTAAATCAATAACCAAAGCTAAACATATAAGGTAGGTAATGTTCGGCCACCTCCATTGAGCATCAGTATAAGTAGATATACATATTCACTCGCCTCGTACCCTGCTCCACTGCCAGGACCGGGAAGTTCCATGTCCAGATTTTTATTTATCCCAAGACCCACTGCAAATTAATCTAAAAGCGCTAGCCTTGCGTGCGATATAATCAGATCATTTGTCGTTTCACGCTTAAAACGAAAAACCCTTTGCTTTATCATCACTGCTGATCATATGAAAAAGCTACCTCCCGTTGAGGCCGATGATATAATCGAGCCTGAGGGAAAAACTAAGAAAGGAGGTAGCCGATATGTATTATACAGGTATTGATCTAGACA
>JAFDIV010000037.1 GCA_019307815.1 Deltaproteobacteria bacterium | reverse complement strand
AGTGATTTGCCTGATACAGCTCCCCAAGCTTCCCCACTTTTTGGCCCAATTTTTCCGCTTTGCCACCCTGTTTGATCGCTCGCCTTGCAGCTTCATCAGCCCTCATGATTTTTTCTTTTAATACCTCGTTCACCTGGTCAAGGCTAGGAAGACTAGGTAGCAAGCCTAGTATTTTGGAAGGCCGGGAGTGACTGATAACGATCCAGGATATGCCTATTGTCAACACTACGGCGAACGCTAAAATTCCAAGCAGCAAGAGGAGTCCTTGATTTTTTTTGTGATCTTTAACCCGTATTCTCATTTTGATTCCAGCTTTACCTAATTTGATACAAAATTGAGGTTGTCAAAAATGGTATACTTAATTTATTCAAAGCACTTATTTCCTAACAATCTTATGGTTGGGCCATATGTTTTTCCACAAAATTATCCGGCTCATTCGGTCATAAGGAGGGTATGCATAAAACCCACCCGTAACAAAGTCCACCCATCCATCATCATCCATATCCCCAGCCTCAAGGGTGAGTAGGTGGGTAGGGTCAGATGTAAGGTTGTGTCGGATGAATCCCATTTCACCGTTATTTTCAAACCAAATCATGGACTGGGCCTTGGGATTGTTCCATTTGTTGAAGCAGCTGACCACTACAACATCAAGGTCACCATCACGGTCCACATCGACACCTCTGGCCGAATAGGCACCAGGGAAATCTCCTATTCGATGGTATTCGAATTTTAGATTGCCTTTGTTTTCGAGCCATTGCACCCCATGCCATGGACGTGGGCCAGGGGGAATGTAGTCAAATGCGTCGCCATTAGTGTACAAGATATCGAGATCCCCATCTTTATCCAGATCTACCAAGGAAATTCCACTGCTACCAAAGTCCTCGTTTGTGCACCCGTAAACCATATGAGTTCTAAATTTACCGCGTCCATTATTTTCAAAAACATAAATTTCTTCCCATTCCTGAGATACAAGGGCTACAATGTCAAGATCTCCATCACCGTCAATATCGGCAACAGGCGTATGTATTGTGCCAGAAAGGCTCAGAAGAATATGTGATTCAAATCGCCAATTTCCTTTGTTTTCCATCCAGCGTATCTCACCATCGTCATACCCAAATTGCCCCACTGCTAGGTCGATATCCCCGTCAGCGTCCAAATCACCTGGCTCAACATCGGTAACTCTGGCTATGTTTTTAGCTAGTACCCGCTTTTTAAAAAGCTGGCCTCCAATATTTTCAAAAATAACAACTGCACCAATTTTATCGTTATTTGGGAATATCATACCCATTTTTGCTATCAGCAGATCCAAGTCTGCATCCTTATCAATATCGCATGCAGTAACATGAGCGGGTGCACGGACCTTTAAGGGAATTTGTATTTCCTTGTAAATTCTTTCGGGTTTCTGGTTAAGCCAACAGATTTGATTAAGTTTAGCATCACAGGCCACAACGTCTTTGAGACCATCACGGTCAAGGTCTACGATAGTCAGGTGAGTAATCCAGGGTTTGGAGTTACCTATTGGATTCCCAATGGGCATTTTTTCCAAGAACTCGATTTTCTGCCCAGTCAAGACCGTATGCCGAGGATTTGCTTGCTTCGCCGAATTCTCTGTTTTGATTTTTGTTAGGATATTTGTTAAGTATTCCATTCTAGATAAGCCGAAGCGACCTGCCTCGTGGGAAATCAAGATAAGTGGAATACCCACGAAAATGAAAATTAATAGCAATAAGGAAATAATAGTATATTTCGAAATATGCACTACTTAACCCCCTCCTAAGTATAATACTATAGTCGCAGCCCAAATAATATTATCAAATTATCAATATGCCGTAAAATAGACCAGCATGATAACAGCCAATATGAAGAAGGTAATGCACATAGGGATGAAAGCTTTTATCGCTGCTTCGGCCGTTGATGTGATATTTTTCCACGCATTATAACCCCTTCTTAAACTCGAAGAGACTCCGAGCAAAACAAGTGTGGCCTGTATCCAAGGAATTCCGCTTGGCCATACCTGCACCCAAGGCACACCCGCTACGCCAAGGAGGTCCCATCCCCAGCCAAAAGGATCAGAAAAGGTCAATTTGATAAATGTCCAATTGACCATAATAGTGGGCATAAAGAATGCGGCCCATAGGGCGAGGCCGAAAGGTATGAGCGCTGGTACGGTTTCTTTAAATACTTCACCAACTGATGGATTGAAAAATTTGCTGAAAGGCCAAAGGTATTTTAATCTTTTGCGGCTTTGACCTCGCCTGAGAGTTCCACAAAGGCGTAGACCTAACCAACAAGATATCCAAAGAATCAGGGGGATAAGTACTAGCGCTAATAAGCACAATGCAATGACCCAGAGTCCGAAGCCTGTAAGGGAGGCTTTATCCACCAGGTTAAGCATATCACGTATTCTTGGCCATGGTGAGTGAGCGGTAAAAGAATAGGCCATTGCTAAAACAAACAGAGCAATGACTTCCCAGGCCTCACCATACGTACGAAGCCGCAAATTCTTTGTCCCCCTTCGCCATGAAAGAGATACATTATCATTAGGACAAGTCTTGAAACACTCCATACACATACCGCAATCAGCATTTCCTGCAGTGCCACCTGGCGGTACGCCATAGGGACAAGCCCAACCTCTGTCATTTCCCTTAATACACTCTTTTCCTTTACATTTTCGGCATGTTGTTTCGCGTCGATTTCTAATCATCAGGTGCCCAAGTACACTGTAAGTGGAGATAAAAGAAGCGATAGGACATACATATCTGCAAAAAGATCGCAGTTCCCAAATGAGGGACATCACTAAAGCTATTGCTGTCATTAAAATAAGGCTTATAGCTGTCCAGCGGGGCTGTCCAGCAAGGGAAGTACTAATGGTCCCTAACCCAAGGAGAAAAAGCAGGCGTATCCATGGGCCCCGCAAGGCACGTGGCCATTGTCTTTGCAAACCGAAAAAGTGATTTCTGAAGCGACCTCGTTTGCTTACACGGACATCAATTGTTGCGCCGCGCTGTAAATATTCCCCTAACAGAGGAAGAGGGCAAACCATACACCAGATCCTACCTCCAATGGGAACAAGCACAAGTGATAGGGCCGAGATCCAGATGATCCAGGTAAAGGTCACTGCTAGATTTCGACCCCCCACCTTTGTACCGAAAAGCCCGGCTAACACTATAACTGTGAAACAAGCTAGAATTGGAAAGCTGAGGGCAAATTGCAATCCCCTCCATTTCAGTAGCTTATCGAGCCATGGAAAACGTTGATTTAGATCTATAAAGTTATCTTGTTTTATTTGTTTAGCAGGTGTATTCCACTTAATATGCAAGTAAGCAATAGTAAAGATAGCTATCAAAATTCCGATGCTCCCTGCTAAGAGCCAATTTGGGCGGACAATCAGATCCCCTTGTTCAAATCCATGCATTGGGCCACAATAGACATGGCATCGAAACCTCGATTTTGACACCAGTTTTCCCCATATACCTGGAACTCCAGCTATTATGTGAAGTTCCTTTGAATAGGTTGGTGGCTGAGTTGGCTGAAACGGGTTACGGATCTCAAGCAAGTCATTGGCAGGGGAGATCTTGGCGTCAACTTCATAATCCTGGAGAAAGAAGCTATGGGCTGTGTCCCGGGTTGAAAACGTCAGTGTGAGTCTGTCACCACGGTTAGCTCTAATAATACAAGGTGAAGATCCATAGCGAAAAGCTTCGACATATATCTTCCTAGAGACAGGTGGTGGTGTCGTGAGCCATTCCAATAGAGTAGGAATTCCCGTACAGCAAATAGTAATAGCAAGATAGACTAGATAAATCCGACGGCGCATAACTGAAAGCAGCGATGAATAGTGCATATGATCAGGGTATTTGAGTACTTGAATTTACGACTATGACCGAATTGCCACGAACTCTAGTGAGCCTGGGGGCTAGTTATAGATTTAAGCCTACTGAAATATCATTGCACTCACTTTTCCTTGGTATTCTTAACACTTCCACCCGACTGATATTTATTCTCTGTGACCTTTGCACTCGAGGACCCTTCGTATAAGCAGTTCAATACAATAACGGGTACTTTCCAGGCTAAACATGGTCGCTTCACGGACAAAGTATCTTTCAAGGAGAGCTTTCTTAACCTTTTCTATGTTTTCAGAAGACCGACAATGAGAAATGATAAATTCAGTGACCCAGTCCACTTCAGCTCGGGATAACTCAATGAATCGAAGGGCGTCTCCTCCTTCATAAGCGCCGCAGTGTCCCGGGCAAATCCAAGTGGGATTCAATTCAGAGAGATAGTTAAACGTTTTCAAGAAATCCTCATAATCAACATAGAAATTAGGAACAAAGCGGTCTGGTGGTATGAAGAAGCCGAGGTAGTCAGAACAAAAAAGGATTTTTTTTGTTGGATCCCAAAATGCCATACCTCCTTTGCAGTGACCCGGTGCATCTAGCACCTGAAGAGAGGAACCATCGACATCGAATATGTCCCCTGGGCTAATGAGTTCTTCAATATCAAATGGCAAAGGCCCAGTCTTAATTGCATCCTCACTAACGGCTCCTAATTCCAAGAGCCGCAAAGAGCTATAGCGATCTTCACGGACGAAAATCTCTTGGATTTTACTTTTGGAAAGCAACTGTTTTGTCTCGATCCCTGCCATGATTTTAAGCCACGGGAACTGCCTTTTGAGTACTCCTGCACCCATAACATGGTCAGCATGGGCATGTGTGAGCAGCAATTTGTGTATACATTTTGGGTCAATACGAAGACTCTCGATTTGTCTTCTTATCTCCAATGCGGTTGAAGAAAACCCGGCTTCCAGTAATATATAAGAGCTGCTTTGGCCGATCAAGTAAATGGAGATATACTGATTCCCAAGTAAAAACACGCCATCAGTCAACCTCCGGGGATATTTCATAAGAATCTGTCTCCTCCCTCACAAGACTAGCCCGTGGTAGCAATAGGGGGCTTTTTTTGGAAGAGCCGGTTTCTTATTTGTAAGGCCGGAGCGCCTCAAGTATCTACCCCCATACTCTTAATACCACCAACTCTCGAAGGATGTAATCATGATTTTTTGTCTTAAATTGTCAAGAACAAGCTAGTCCCCCAATAGCCTTCCTGGCCCTGATGTAGGACAGGCCTTTTCCAATTAGCCACTTAGACATCATAGCGAGAGTCTGGATGGTACTTATTTCCAAAATAAACATTACGCACATATCTTCATGGACGGGCTTCTCTCGTTGTCCGAGTTGCACGATCTCCACAGGTGCGTGCTTCGGAAGAGTCAACCGAATTTTGAATTACCCCTGCTATACTCAGTTCCAGTTTGAAGGGGTGTCCTCGGTTTCAGGAGATCCCATTCATCCCACAAGCAAGCCTGCGAGATCTCCGGCATAAGTCACTAGAACTCCGAGCGCATCCATAGTCGAGGACGAATGCCAAGCGCAGGGAAACCCACAACTTCCTCATATCTTGTATTGAAGAGATTATCTACTCCAAGACCAAGGGATAGATATTTACTCAGCTCCCAGGTTATGGTGGCATCAACACGGCTATATGGCTCTAATTCCACATCATCAGTGGGTATAGATGAATCGTAGACCTTCCCAATATAGAGAATATTGAGAGTAAATCGCAATTCCTTCAAAGCATTCCATATGATATTCATGCCGCCGCTCCATTCCGGCCGGTGGCGTAGTTCTTGATTGCTATTGGCAAGATCAGTGTTCACATATGTGATGTGGGCATGGACTGAAAGATCATTGGTAATAGGCATAACAAGACTGGATTCGAAACCTTTAGCAGTTACCTCGTCTCGGTTTACCAATTGGGGGGGAGGGCCGGTGTCGAAGTCAATAATGTCGAAATATTTATTATAAAACACATTCACGGACCATTTGACTCTATCGCTTAAGAAAGGTTGGTTAAAACCGATTGAGAAGCCTTTACTCTTTTCCGGGATCAGACTCGGATTACCAACAATAGGATTACCCAAAGCAAAAAAACTGGGAAGCTTGTAGCCCTTGCCCCATGTTGCTCGGATAGTTGTGTCTGTGGGATTAAATCTATAGTTGATTCCAATGGAAGGATTGACTTTTGTACCAAAGTTTTCAGGGAAATCAATGCGGGCTCCGGCAAAAAGAGCTAAGCCGGATCTTGCCTTGAATTTCAATTCGCCAAAGATGCTATAAAGTGAACGATTGAGATTGAATTTTCCAGCTCTAATAATACTAGGGGAGTCCATAGAACTGTAACAAAGTCCCTTTTCCTCAAGCACGGACATTCCGAAATTGGTATCTACTTTTCTGTTTGGAGAAGCGGCGGCGTTGATTTCAATAGAATAGGTGTGATATTCATTCATAGATACATTAGCGGGAATTCCTAAAGGATCACGGATGCCTGGCGCTACACCAGGTGAATTTCGTTTTTCATGTTTGTCATGGTACCCCCCTTTTACTCTCAGTTCAAAGGAATCGGTTGGTGTCGATATCAACTGAAAGCCCAAGCTATATTCATCTATGTTAAATTCCTCGGTCTGTCTTATTACCGAATACTTTGGCCCACCGCTATCATCCGGAAATGTATTTTTTTTGCTTTTGTGGAACCACCCCATGAGACTTAAGTCTGTAAGCTCATCAATGGTAATGTCAAACTTTGGTGCGAGAGTATTGCCTTTAAATTCATTACCTTCCACTGTCATGCCGTCGTCTTCTCGGCAAGCCGTAATAGAATAGATTACCCAGGTAGATGAGCGTCCACTGGTATTTGCCGAGATGGTGTAAAACTTTTTGCTCCCTAACGACGTAACTACGCTATGTCTTGGGAAGTGTGCCCCGGATTTGGTGAATATGTTTATCACGCCTGATAAGGCGTCAGAGCCGTATATTGCGGACAGCGGGGCTGGAATGACTTCAATACGGTCAATCAGGTCTAAAGGAAGTATTGAAAAATCAAAGGATCCTCCCCGCGGGTTTGTGGGATCGTTGACTCTAATACCATCAATCATTACAAGCGTAAAATTGGGATCGCCACCGCGCAGGTAAACCGAGGCAGGACCCCCTCTCCCACCGCCTTCTTGGACAATGTGGATACCCGGGATCTGCCTCATCAGATCGACCAAATTGCTTGGATTGTGTTTTTCGATGTATTCTCGTGTAATAACTTGACAGCCGAGCGGGAGATCTTTTCCAATGGTCGGAATCCTTGAGGCTGTAACTATAATAGGCTCCAGTTGGGGAGAATCGTTGCTAGTCTCTCCCCAAAGGCTGGTCAAAACCAAATTGAGCAAAATGCCAAGTACGCAAAATACTACAAATATCTTTTTCAATGG
Source organism: Deltaproteobacteria bacterium (assembly GCA_019307815.1). GTDB lineage: Bacteria > Desulfobacterota > DSM-4660 > Desulfatiglandales > Desulfatiglandaceae > B111-G9. The sequence continues at coordinate 10,882 of JAFDIV010000037.1, read as the reverse complement.
TTTTCTAGAGATTTTTCCATATACTGATAGGCCCTTACAATTGCTCGGTGGACCAAATAAATAATTATTCCTCGTGCCCGGGTAAGGGCAGCTTAACAAGCCCTTCATCCAAAATGAACTTGACGATCACCTTAGAAGCCTTGCCTACCACTCCGGTGCACTTATCTACATGGCCACCAGCTTCTTCAAACTTCCGATACTCATCAGAGTCTGCAATAAAATAAGGACGGTCGAATATCTGGGCATGAATATCCCTGCAAATAATAGAGTGTAATTCATCGATAAATTGTTTGGTAAACCGTTCGACCAATTTAAAATTCTTAAATCTAAGGCGTTCAGGATCTGAGAAATTCGAACGTTCCCGGCCATAAAGTTGGCTTATAACCATAACACCTGCAGCATATCCTCCACACACACTCATCCCGGTTAATCCTCCCCCCCCTGCAAAACCTGTTGAGCTCTTAAAAACACGTTCATCCCAAATATCTAAGGTGTCGTATACAGCTGCTAAGGCACATTGAGAACAACCTCTAAGATCCCGTTCATACTCGAACCCTAGTTTATATGCTTTCTCCAAAAGGAATTTTATATGCTCGTCTCTTGTCATATTTTCCCTCCCTTAGGCCTAATATGGATTACAGAAAATTGGAACATAGATATTCCACAGCATTACTTGTTAGCTAGTTAACGGCGAAAACAGATTACCGGAAGAATCAAATTCCCAGTGCAAATCCCTTTCAACAATCTTAATGCCAGATTTGCCCTCCAGTTCGGATAAACAACCGTGAGAAACCGCGACTTTCGCCAAATCCCTCGTATTCTTTATGTGAACGATTTTAATATCCTCCGGGGTATAAGGCCTGATAGCCTTTAATGAAGCTTTAATGGCCCCCAAGTCATTTTCGTAAGCCAAAGGTATTTTCCCTGCCTCCGGACAACAGGAAACTAAACAGTTTTCAGCCGTTATAGATAAATTGATTTTGTCTACCAGTCGCCTCGTTGTAAAATCAGCTTGTCCTATACCAAGCGCATTTCCCTGGGTGGCCTCAGTAAGATCACGCACAAATATTCGCGTAATTTTGGGCGAAGGGCGCCTAGCTCCGTACATGCAGACATCGCGGCCAACAACATTAGGATCGATTCCCTCCCCACTGATATCCTTACCCATTTCGTCAATAATCAGAAGGTCTATCTTATTAAGAGGGAGCTTGGGCAAGTAAGCGCGAGCTTTTTTTAGAAGATCAATTTCTACCTGTTCAATGTCATTTGGAGGGATTATTTTTAGCAGGCAAACTTCGTGGTGATGATTCTCAATTATGCCCACTCCAAACAGCACATTGTGGCGCTTGATCAATTCTCTTCCCGCTGAGCTAATGACAGAGTATTGATCCCTAACCAGGGATAGACGATGATAATGTTCTGCGCCTATCTTTTTCCCCAATCCTATAGCCATCATTTTTATAAGGCCACTTTCCGTCGGCCCTATGAAGTTTGTATGCGGCTTTATTCTATTTATGAGAACGATTCCGTCAGCTTCATATGCAAAACGATCAACAAAAAGGGGAATCCCGTCCACCTTGCCGAGCTGCTTCACCTCCATAGTAGCCCGCACAGGCACACCCACATTGTCCTCTGTGATACCAAGCGTTTTTAGTACTTTTGTTTGCCCCTCTGCTGTAGCTCCTCCGTGAGATCCCATGGCAGGTACAATAAAAGGATATGCTCCAGCAGCTTTGAGCTTTGAGACTATTATTCTTACAATCTCAGATAAATTTGAAATACCCCGGCTCCCGACTGCGACAGCTATGTTTTTGCCAGGGGTCAAATGAAGAAGGGGTTTAATGTCAGCCCATTCGCGATCCAGTTCAGCGGAGATATTCACGCGCTTGGGTGCTTCGAATTCTTGATATATCAGTGCCATTTTGGGCAGTTCCAATGTAACGCCACCTTCACTTTTCACAAATTTAGCCATTATCCTTTCTCCGTGAAAACCGGGTCACAACCTTTTTGCAACAGAAAAAGCTCTCTATAGGCCAAACTCTACATTTCCAGATGCGGAATCTTTTATTTTTTTAAACTTGTCCTGAGAGCGCAATATTTCGGCCTTTATCGGTAGAAGCAGACTCTTCACATCCTAGGCCCATTTTTCCAGGATTAAGAATATTGTTAGGGTCAAGTAGCTGTTTAATTGCGCGCATCAAATCTAAGGCTACTTCATCATGCTCCAGTCCCATCAGATGTGCTTTCGCTAGGCCAATACCATGTTCTCCAGTCAGGGTACCCCCCATCTCGATAACCTTCTCAAACAATTCTGTTGATGCTTCTTCGACGCGTTTGCGTTCGTCAGCATCGCTTGCGTTGAAACATATCACGGGGTGGAGATTTCCATCGCCAGCATGACCAACCGTAGGCATTTTGATGTTGTATTTTTTTGCGATATCGGAAATCGCCTGAAGCATATCAGGGACCCTTGATATAGGGACAGCCAAATCCTCTACAAAAAGATTTGGGTTAATTCGGGCCATTACACCATAAGCGGTTTTACGAGCAATCCATAAAGTATCCGCCTCTTCCCGGGAGTTAGCTCGTCTAATTGTAGCAGCCCCGTTTTTTTTGAACACTTCAATTATCTTTAAAAGCTGAAATTCTGCTTCTTCTTTTGTATGGCCTTCTGTTTCAACCACTAGAAGAGCTTCGACTTCTGGAAGCCCCAGAGCAGTATTCTCATTGATTGCTACCAGAGTTTGCTTATCCACAATTTCCAGAGCGCTAGGGATAATACCTGAATACATAATTTCGCTCACCGCCCGTCCGGCTTTCCTTAAGGTTTCAAAGGTCGCCATAGCAGTGGAAACTAGTGGTACCTTCGGAGAAATTTTAAGAGTTATACGGGTTATTACTCCTAAAGTACCTTCAGAACCCACAAAAAGTTTGGTTAAATCGTAGCCAGAAGAGGTTTTCATACACTTCGTGCCCGTGTGCAAAATTCTCCCGTTAGGAAGAACCACCTCCAGTCCAAGAACGTAATCTTTAGTAACGCCATACTTAGCTCCTTTGATACCTCCGGCATTTGTGTTGACGTTCCCTCCTAAAGTACACACTGCACCACTGGCAGGATCAGGGGGAAAGAAAAACCCGTAAGGTTCTAAGGCCCTTTGCAGGTCATCATATACCACACCTGGTTCCACAATAACTAATCGATCCTCAATAGATATCTTAAGGATCCTGTTCATGCGGCTCATATCTAATACCAAGCCCCCTCTCTGGGGCACCGCTGCTCCTGCTAAACTTGTACCTGCGCCACGCGGTGTGACCGGAATTTTATGTTTATTTGCAAGCTCTAAGATAGCAGAGACTTGTTTAGAATCTTGGACCCAAGCTGCAGCCTCGGGGCGGTGCTGATATTCAGATGAATCGGAGCTGTAACTAACAAGATCAATCAAAGCTTCTGTGAAGTTTTCCGGACCGACGATCTGCTTGATAGCCTCTTTAATTTTCCTTTCCAATATCCGTATTTCTCCCTCTTACTTTTCGTGCCGGACGTTTTTGACTATTTCTAGAAATTCTTCCTCATTAAGCACTCTTTTTAGGTCATGGCTTAGTAGTTTTACTTCCTGCAACACTCTAAGGGCTTGATCGTCATTAAGTTCAATACCAAGCTTCTCACACCATATCATTATGTTGTCGAGGCCGCTCTTTTTTCCCATGAGTATTCTTGGCTCTTCATGTCCAACAAAAGCGGGATGGACAGGAAAGAGAGTTGTAGGGTCGTCTTGGTAGATATTTTTGTACCAGCCCGTAACAATACCGGATTCAATATTATAAGCCCCTTTGCCGACGAAAGGCCTATTTTCTGGCACGCTTACTCCTGTAAGATCTTGGACTAATCTCGCTAGCTCATTCATCTTTTTATAATTGAGGCCCACATCAATGCCATATATGGTCAACAAGGCGAGCGCCGTCTCTTCCATGGGTGTATTCCCGGCCCTTTCTCCTATTCCGAGGACAGTAGAATGAATCACTTCTGCTCCTGCCAGTACGGCATTAATTGTATTCGCAACAGCTAACCCAAAATCCGAATGGAAGTGAATTTCCAACGGCTTTTTTATTCTTTCGGCAACCATTTTTGTAAAAAATGTCGCGGCTTGGGGACTGAGTACTCCGAAGGTGTCTACCAAAGTAAAGGCATCCATATGACCTTCTGTAGCAACCTTCTCTACTAAATCCAAGAGCCAATCCAATTCTGCTCTGGAACCGTCTATTGTGAAAAAAACAGTATATAAACCTTGTTCCTTCGCAAAACTTGTAGCTTTTATTGAGAGATCAATGGCCTTGTCCAAAGGCCACTTGTAAGCTTTCTCAATCAAATGTTTACTGGAAGGTATTTCGATTACTATGCCTTTAACTCCACAGTCTCTAGCTCGCTTTACGTCATCAACCATACATCGGCAAAAGCAAAAGATCTCCGATTGCAAATTACGTTTTACAATTTCTTTTATGGCTTCTTCGTCTCGAGGAGAAACCGCCGGCATGCCTGCCTCAATGCGATGAACACCGATTTCGGATAGCTTTTCAGCAATCCTGACCTTGTCATCCTTTGTTAAAATGATTCCCGCCTGTTGTTCACCATCCCGTAGTGTGACATCATGAATTTTCACCTTTTCTGGGGGTCGACAGCCTTCTTTCACCTCTTGCAGATAGTTCCAAGGGCTAACGAACCAATTATCCGTTTTCCAGGGGAAATTCTGCATATTCTCTACCTCCTCATTGATTCCTATTACTAATATCTATGAGAAATATTGATTTCTTTAAAAGATAATTGGCCAAAATGGCCACCAATAGCAGGATACCTTGCGCAAAATATATCCACTGTGGGCCAGCTCCGAGTAGAGTCAGACCGTTAATAACACTGACAAGGAAAACCGCGCCGCATAGGGTCCCAGTAATAACATTTTTTCCATTAAAAATAACTGTTCCCAGCATCGCCGAAACAAAAGCTTCCAATACAAAGCGCTCTCCTAAGTCGACATTCGCTAGACCCTGGCGAGCCGCTAATAATATTCCGCTAAATGTACTCAACAGCCCACAAAGAACAAATGTTAGCAGGGTCAGATTTTTTATGTGTATGCCCGACAGTCGACAGGCTTCGATGTTTCCCCCTATCATAGAGATATATCGACCGTGGGCAGTTCTTTCCATAAACAGGTACACGAGTACAAAAACAACTGTCATTACCCAGATGGGAACAGGTATTTTCAGGAAAGAGCCACTTCCAAGGTACATGAAACTATCCGGCAGCATATGGATACTAGCTCCTCCAGTTAAACCATAAAGACAGCCAACTAGTACAAACATAGTTCCAAGTGTCGCTACTAACGAATTCATATATAATCGGGAGACCATGATCCCATTGCCTAATCCAAGCAGACCTCCTATCCCCACTCCAACTAAAATACTAGTCCAAAGGCCAAAACCCAGATTGCTAAGTAAAACTGAAGTTACCATTGCAGCGAAGCCAGCAATGTTCCCTATGGACAAGTCTAACCCTCCTGCTGCAATAACTATCATTTCACCAAAGCAAGCGAAAGACATGATACTTGCTTCTGTCAGAATATCAGACCAATTTCCCAGGCTGAAAAATCCAGGCCGAAGCAAACCAACGATAACGTAGAAGATACCGAATACAAAAAAAATAATGTACTTTATAATGAAAATAAGAGTGGCCCCCTTCTTTATAGGCCCTTGCACCGCCAAGCCTTGCTTAATTGCGGGCGATATTTCACTCAGATTATTTTCATTAGAATTGTACCTGCTCAATTTTACCCCTCCTCACAGATGAAATAGCGACAGCCAAAATTAAGATAAAGCCCTGAGCAATCGGAACCAGGTAGAATTTCAAACCAAGTCCAGTGAATCCGCTCATGAGGGTGTAAAGGAAGAATGCTCCGATAAGAGTTCCAGGAAAATTGGCCTTTCCTGCTTTAAATGTTGCCGTACCTAAAAAGCATGCCGCGAGAACAAAAAGAAGAAGCTGCTTGCCTGCATACATCACTGCCGCTCCAATGCGTAAAGTTTCTATATACCCGCCGAATCCAAAAAGGATACCAGCAGCTACAAAGACAAGAAATTTCACCAAACCCACCTTAATACCCGCCTCTCTGACAGCATCGGCATTTTCTCCCACGGCCCGGATATATTGTCCCATTCTAGTTTGGGTTTGTATCAGCGAGCAAACCACAAACAGTAAAAACAGGTAGAAAATCGGGAGAGGTACAGGACCGATATGGGCTTGAACGATAGACAAGGCGCTCGTATCCCTAATCCAGGTAGTGATCCCTTGGTTGTAAACCCTTTCAGCACCCATACAAATAAACATAACCGCAACACTAGCTAAAAAGGATGGTAGCTTCAAACCGACGACCAATATCGCGGTGAGTAGACCAGATCCCAATGCTATCGCCAAACATACGAAGGTCGCAAAAGTTATCGAGTGTCCATCCTTGACCATTCCAGCGAGTACTGCCCCGACTAAACCAATAAGTCCTCCATAAGAGAGATCAATTTCTCCCATCATCAATACCAGAGTCAATCCAAAGGCACAGATCCCAAGGGAGGTTGATTGCACAAGTATGTTTTCCAGATTCATTCCACTGAAAAACCCTCTGGATATAAATGAAAACACGATAATTACGGTGATAAATGCGAGCAATGCCCCGTAATTGTTAATTAAATCTTTTTTTGTTAGTTTTCCTACCTTCATAATTCCTCCCACCCATAACGTAAAATAACAATTCTTCCCGGGTGACCGCGGCTCTCGGGAGCTCTTTCACGATTTTCCCGTCGAACATGACTAAGATACGATCACATAGGCTGAGAACTTCGGGTAACTCGTTAGAGATAAATATGATGCCAGCCCCCTTTCGAGCGAGGTTAACAATAAGCTTATAAATGTCATACTTACCACCTACGTCAATTCCCTTGGTAGGTTCATCAAAAATATAAATCTCCGAATCACTTAGAAGCCATTTCCCAATCACCACTTTCTGTTGATTACCGCCGCTGAGAAACTGAACCTCCTGTTCCGCACTTGGCGTCGCAATTCCAAGGTTCTTGATGTATGTTCTGACAACTTCTCTTTCCTTATTTTGTTGTATCCATGAAAATCTCCCACAAAATTTCTTTTTCAAGACCGCCAGGCTCACATTTTTTCTTACAGAATGATTGCCCACCAGACCCTCGCCTCTTCTATCCTCAGGGATAAACGCTATACCGTGGTCAATAGCATCTTGGGGAGTTTCAATTTTCACCTTCTTGCCCGAAATGGTAATATTCCCCGTTTTCTTTGGGTCTGCGCCGAATATGGCTCTTGCCACTTCGCTTTTGCCAGCCCCAATGCTTCCTACAAGTCCAAGAATTTCGCCAGATTTCACATCAAAACTGATGAGTTCCCCCTTTTTTTCTGGTTTAAGATCTTTAACTGAAAGTTTCACCGCACCAATGGCAGTTTTTTCCTTTGGCACATGATGCGTAATCTCTCTTCCTAGCATATGACTCACCAATTCGGTCTGAGAAACTTCATTGATACTCGCGGTGATAACCTTTTCTCCATCCCTCAAAACCGTTACCCAATCACAGATCCGATAAATCTCTTCTAACCTATGTGAAATATAAACAATAGTCAGACCTTTGGCCTTGCGCCTCTCTAAAAATGAAAAAAACTCGCGAGAAGTCTTCTCATCTAGACGGGCGGTGGGCTCGTCCAATATCAGAATTCCGGGCGAGCTTTCAAGTGCGCGGGCAATGGCAACCATTTGTTGACGGGGAAGGCTCAGATTTTCTACCCGTTCCTGCACGTCAATATCAGGGGTAATGTCTCGGAGCACTTCGGCCGCTCTCAAGCGTAGGGCTTTCCAATCAATGGTTCCGACTCGGGTCATTGGTTCTCGCCCCAAACAGATATTTTGCGCCACGGAAAACATAGGGATTAGGTTCAAATCCTGATGAATAAGACTCACGCCCAGTTTCTGTAAATCTCGTATCTTTAGCTCATCAACATTATGACCATCAATAAAGATGGTCCCCTCATCTTGGATATATTCTCGAAGAAGAATTTTGACCAGTGTAGATTTCCCAGCGCCATTTTCTCCTACGAGTGCGTGCGCCTCTCCTCGGCGGACCGTGAAGTCTACATTTTTTAGGGCTCTCACTCCAGGAAATGACTTCGTAATTCCCACTGCTTTTATAGCGATACCTTCTTGACCATTTCCATTTGTCGGCATAATCTTAGTCCTCCTGCCGATCATTAATAATAAAACACATTTCTAGCTTGCGTTTAACTTTCCTCCAGGCCGCCTCATCAAATACTTATGGACAATCCCTCTTTGACAACATAAGAACCGTTCTTCATAATGAATGTGCTGAGATCCCGATTCTCGAGGTATGATGGGACCCCAGCACGATGCAAAGATTCACTTCACCAAGGTTTCTTTGCACCCTTTCCGAAATTGCCTTCCCATGCCTCGTCTATGGTCTTGTAAATCACCTTTCGTTTGAATTCATCGATACCGGTAGTGGCGACATATGAACAAGGGGTCAAGGAAACGGCGGGTATGTGGGCCCTTGCTTCCTGAACCGTTTTATATTTTAGTGCCGCATCCATTGCTTTAGCAGCAAGCAATCCCTGAAGATCTGGCTCGATCCCTACAACAGCTGTCGGTGGACAATTTGGCTTGTGCATTAAAGCTAAAAGCGACCTTTCCTGGTCGATGCTGACCACGCATACCTGCTTTTCTTTTTTCATCTCCATAATGGCCTTGATGGCCCCCACCGCTGGCAGCCCCCAAGTAGTAACAACACCTTTGAGGTCAGGATGTGCTCTGAGTGAAGCCTTGGTTATTTGATAAGCCCTATTTACCGGGTCAGCTGGATCTACCTCATGATAATCGCCAATCCTCTTGATATTGGGGAACCAGCTGAATACTTCTTCTAGCATCCTCTTGCGAACCTCGAGAGTGTGCCATCCGGCCGCATGCAGAGCGATGTATTTCCCCGATCCGTGCATCTGATTAACCATCCAGATAGCCAAGTTCGTTGTTCCCTGCCAACTATCATCTACAGAATGGTGTACGGCATAAGGTAACATCATAATAACATCAACAATAGGGATGTTAGCATCCCAGGCCTTTTTGGACACATCCAAAAATGCGTCACCTTCGCCTCCTTTGATGACGATACCGTCGACTTTCATAGAGATAAAATTTTCTACATCGGCCTTCTGTTGAGATGTTCTGCCTTGAGCGTTTGTGCTGATTACTTTATGCCCTTTACTCCTCAAGTAATCGCAGATTACTTTGTGGCATCTCTGATTCCACTCGTTCCCCAGCCAGAGATTAGATACGCCGACCACCTTTTGCCGAGCAAGGACATCAGGAACAAGGGCGATGCTAAAACACAAAATAAATACAATTGCTATGCATGCTATAAGCTTACCCCTTTTCATGATCCACCTCCTTGATTAACCAAAATTAATTCTTAAAACCTACTTGCCTAAAATAAAATCAGATTTCACCTCCTTTCTGCTGCAGATAATCTATTCCGCTTTTGGCAATGCCTACTAGATATGTGCTGAAATGCACTCTAGTGGTCTGATATCTATACCACTTACCACCAAGTTTTTTTACTGTCAAGCTAAAAATTTTGATTTCTAAATATACCCCTTGTGCGTTTCAAAAAAACCGTGATCACTCTGGCTAGATTTCGATTTATCATTGCTCAATCTAGGACTTGGGGGTATCTGGAAAAATATCAGCAGGAAGCCCCAGAGCGCGCTAGATGAGGCTATAGCATGTATCGGCTTCTGATTTGGTGTTTTTTGTTGAAGGTCGTTAATATATAGCATGGTGTACGGGATGAGCTGGGTAAGATCACAGGCTCAGAAGAAACACTTTTTTGTTGACAAAGGGGCAGAATTGGTATAAAAAAGCCACTAAAAATTGGAAATTGGTATGACCATTAAATTCAGATAGAGGTTAATGTGGCCAACAGAATATTTACTCCGATCCAGCCGAAAAAGATTTCTGACGAGATTGTAACTCAAATAAAGAACTTGATATTTAGTGGGATTCTCGGGCCGGGTGAAAAACTTCCATCGGAAAGGGAATTAGCGAAGTTATTAAATGTAAGCAGAGTTTCCTTAAGGGAGGCTTTGAACACCCTTCAGAGCATGGGGCTTGTCGAGGTACAACAAGGAAATCGAACCTTTGTTCGCCCCATCACCACTCGCTCAATACATGATCCATTGGTAGCATATACCAAAAGTTCTCCTTCAAATTTTTTAAAGGTATTCGAGATTAGGAAATACCTCGAAGTAGGATGTGCACATCTTGCAGCCACAAACGCTACAGATTTAGAGATCAAACAACTTGAACAGAGTGTTGATGAAATGGAGGAAGACTTTGCAAATAATCGCTTGGGAGCTAGTGCAGATCTCAGATTTCATACGATAATCAGTGAGGCGACCCATAATTGGGCGTATGCACATCTTATGAACACTATTTATGACTTGTTGCAAGAGGAACTCCGTATCGCTTGGGGTAGCATTTTCAAGAAAAAAGATAGACGCCAAAAGTTGCTGGAGCAGCATCATGCTATTTTGGAAGCGATTAAGAGCCGAGACCCAGAAAAGGCTGCAAAAGAGGCTTTTGTGCATTTAACCTTTGCTGAAGAAAACTTTAGGAACGGTCTAAAGATAGAAGACTAACCTTATGTGACATGCAGGTGAGGAGATGGGAGAGATAAGTGTAGTGATAGATGGCAAAGAGGTGAAGGGTAGAGAGGGGATGACGATTTTGGAGGTGGCCAGTGAAGTTGGGATTAACATTCC
>JAFDIV010000036.1 GCA_019307815.1 Deltaproteobacteria bacterium | reverse complement strand
TACTCCTTCCAGGGCACCGGGCAGAACGTGTCTCACCGGTGTGGCAAACATGGAAAAGGGGATACACTGGACTAGAAGCGGACTCCCTGAATCTAAGGGATGCGGCTCTGCTATGAGGTCCGCCCCTGTAGGATATTATTACCAGCACAATCCTGAAAAACTGAAAGGAGTGGCCCATATAACCGGTATATGTACCCACCGCCATGGGACAGCCGATGCTGCCTGTATTGGTGCGGCATATCTTGTGAAACTCGCACCGGACGGGATGGAACCGTCTGTAATGATAGGAGAATTACTAAATTTTACCCGTGGAATTTCCGATGAATGGGAAGAAGCAATTGAAAAGATTGGTAAATGTCTTGATTGGAAAGACGAGGAAAAGGCCCTTTCTTTTCTTGGTGAGGGTTGGGTAGGAGAGGAAGGCATGGCCCTGGCACTTTACTGTTTTCTTAGGTATCCAGACAGCTATGAGAAATGTCTACTCCGGGCTGCTAACACCAATGGAGATTCGGATTCCATTGCATGCATAGCAGGGGCCATAAGCGGTGCATACCTGGGTTTTGAGGCCATTCCCCGGGGCTGGGTAGAAAGGATTGAGAACAAGGATTATTTGATTGATTTAGGGATCAGGCTAGCCAAGGCAAGGGAGAGGCTATGATGAGTTATCGCATCTTACATTCGATTGTGTGTGCCGCGCTCCTCTCGGGTCTAACGTTTCTTTCAGACGGCGATACCCTAAAGAAGGATGTCCTTGACCCAGAAAGGGTCAACATCAGAAGCAAGACAGGTAAGTTCAAGGGATACCTGAAAAGGGACGCATTGATGGAGGACAGGATCAACATCTACGACAAGAACGGCAATCAAAAGGGATGGCTTGAGAAGGATGTACTTGATCCTGATACATGGATATTTAGAAAAAGATAGAGAGGATATCTATGTTGGCGAGTCAGCAACGATCCCTTACTAAAATATTCGGCTCATGTTTGAACTAGTATTACTGAAAAGAAAAGATTGATTAGCAAAGCTTTCCTATAACAGGTCTTACTAGTTAAGGTGGGTTTTTGCATTATCCCGAGTGAAACCTTGAACTAGGAGGATACGATTATGAAAGTCTCTGAACTCTTGGACATGATTCGCAAACGAGATCTTGTGCTCCCAGAATTCCAAAGGGAGTACGTATGGACTAAAGAGCAGGCCAAACAGCTTCTAATCTCACTATTGCGTGCCTATCCTGTAGGTGCACTGCTTTTTTGGAAGACGGACAAGCCTCCTGAATTAAAAAATATAAAGCAACTCCCAGAAAAGCTAGGCACTGTGCAGGTGATTCTAGATGGCCAACAGCGTCTCACTACCTTATACATGCTAATAGAGGGAGATATCCCTCCTTACTACAGCTTAAAGGACATCCATATGGATCCTCGAGATTTATACTACAACATTGAAACTACCGAACTACAGTATTACCAGGCATCGAAGATGCAGAATAATCCGCTCTGGCATCGGGTGGTGGATTGTTTTACAGGGCCGGAGGTAAACGTTTTCGAGATCGCAAGGAAACTAGCCAGTGGAGATCAACAAGCCTTCGAAATGGCGCAGCGATACAATAAGAGTTTGAACCGGCTGCTCGATATCAAAAAAGCTGACCTGCCCGTGCAGACTGTACCATCTCACGCTATGCTAGAAGAAGCCATAGACATCTTTGATCGTGTAAACAGTCAGGGAACCAAATTAACTGACGCTGATCTTGCGTTGACCCACGTCACTGGCAAGTGGCCTGAGGCACGCCGGGCTTTGAAAAGTAAAATAGAGGAGCTCAGTACTAAGCACTTTTACTTTGACCTTACTTTTATGACTCGTGCACTCACAACTGTTGTTACCCGCCATGCTCTATTTGAAAATATCCATTCCCGACCCCGAGATCAGCTGGAAACCGGCTGGGAAACCCTAAATAAAATCCTTGATTATCTCGTAAGCATTCTTCCCAAGTTGGCATTTATTCATTCTACAGAAGATGTCAATAGTACAAATGTCTTTATTCCCTTGGTGGCCTATCTGGCTATCAACAGTGGAAAGTTCCCTAGTGATAAATCTCTCAAGCATGCTATCCATTGGCTTTATGCAGCCCATACTTGGGCTCGATACACGGCTCAGACCGATCAAAGGCTGGAGCACGACGTCTCACTGGTGGTAAAAGGCGAGAACCCATGGCCGTCACTCGTAGAACAGATCATAGACCAGCGTGGCAGAATTGAGGTAAAAGCTAGCGACTTTGAGGGCCGTGGCGCACAACATCCACTCTATCGTATGGTGTATATTATGGCGAATGCCCACAGCGCAATAGACTGGTTCAATGGTATGCCATTGAGCACTTCACATGGATCGAAATATCACATCCACAGCCACCACATTTTCCCCCAAAGTGTACTATATGAAAATGGATATGATTCAGACAATCACTTACATCGTAAAATCGTAAATGAAATAGCCAATAGAGCCTTCTTGACCGCAGATTCGAACATTAGTTTGGGGAATAGCTTACCTGAGGAATACCTTCCAAAGGTTGAGAAGAAATTCCCCGGTGCCCTTGCTCGACAGTTTATCCCAATGGAGCCAGAACTTTGGAAACTCGATCGTTTCTCTGATTTTCTAGCAGCGCGCCGTGAAATTATGGCTCTAAAATTGAACGAGTATATGCGCAGTCTTATTCGCGAGCCGTTGGTTACAAAACAGCGTCCCATAACAGAACTAATCAGGTACGGGGAGGGACCCAGTCTTGAATTTAAGAGTACTCTTCAATGGGATGTGGTCCGTAACCAGGCCAATAAGGCGCTACGCCATTCAGTGCTCAAAACCCTAGTGGCATTCCTTAACACCGAAGGGGGCACACTGCTTATCGGCGTGGAGGACAACGGGGACATACTTGGCCTAGATAGGGACTTGAACCTTGTTGGTGGCTCCATTGATAAATTCCAGCAATTGCTTGCCTCTCTTATCATGGAATATATTGGGGCGGCTGCAAGCCCCTTGGTGAAGGTCCGTTTTGAGGATGTCGAAGATAAAAGGATTTGCGTGATTGATGTTGACAAAGCGCCTGAGCCGGTCTTTCTCAAGGGAGAACGCGGAAAAGAGTTTTATATCCGGGTAGGGACTACAACACGAATTTTGGATCCAGAACAGACGATGGCTTATATTCAGACCAATTGGGCATGATGGCCCTCATCATAGCCCTGGATAGCTTGGCAATGGGTACTTGAGATTCAAATAATAGTTATAGCACCTGTCCAGTCAGCCTCACATATTGCTACCGAGGAAGGCAATTAGCCATTGAACCAATTTCATTCAAGAGAAAGATCGAAGCCCATATCTAATTGACATTTCATCAATTTTCAGTATAAGAGAGTACGGTAGAAATAACATATAAAATGCCCAGAAGATTCCTTAAATGAGGATCAGAAGCTTGGTCCTCCAATCGAAAGGACTCATAATGAGCTAAAATAATGGAAAACCTCGTTTCTCAAGTTGAGAGCGGGGTTTTTCGTATACTGCATGATCAATTAAACAGCATTTAATTCTCTCCCAAGGAAAGTTAAATGAGCATATTTGAAGTTCGTGACCTTATTATCGAGGAATATGGCAAATACATACAGAGCTTCCTCCATATTTCAGATGATCGAGTGAGAGAATTTGTTGAGAGCGAGATTTTGGCTCAGGGTGCTCTTTGGCCAGAGGCGTTATTACAACTTAATCCTGCTTATGAAATGGCCCTCACAGTTGAGGAACTTGCCAATGAAGGTAAGTTACATCCTCTGCTAAGTGAGATTTTCTTGTCGCCAAATGGCCAAGCGATCCGTCTCTACAGTCATCAGTATAACGCAATCAAAACCGCGCTTAAGCGGGAGCACTTTGTCGTAACAAGCGGTACAGGGTCTGGAAAAAGCCTGACCTATTTCATCCCGATCTTTAATGCTGTGCTTCGGGAAGAGCCTCAGCAGCCACGAGTCCAGGCAATTGTTGTTTACCCTATGAATGCGCTGGTTAATTCTCAATTTGAGGCCCTTACGTTTCTGGCAGAGGATTATAAGAAGCGAACAGGAAAAGAGTTACCTGTGCGTTTTGCCAAATACACGGGGCAAGAGAGTGAGGATAAAAAACGAGACATACAGAAAAACCCGCCTCATATTCTCTTGACCAATTATGTGATGCTGGAGCTTATGCTGGTGCGTCCAGAGGAGTGCCATTTTATCGACCGCACCACGGCTGGAATTGAATTCCTCGTAGTCGATGAATTGCACACTTACCGTGGGAGACAGGGTGCTGATGTGGCCTTTCTTATCCGCAGGTTGCGTGAGAGGTGCGGAAATCCAGATCTCCTTTGCATAGGAACTAGTGCCACCATGGTAGCAGGGGATGTCACCACCCCTGAACAAAGACGGCAGACCGTAGCTGAATTCGCAAGCAAATTTTTTGGAGTCCCTGTCCACAAGGACAATGTGATTGAAGAGTCGCTCCAAAGGCTGACGAGGGCAAGTGATATCCCGGATGCTGATGAGTTGCGGGAGGCATTAATCAGTCCGGTTCCGGAGACACTGGAGGTGATGCAGAACAACCCTCTGGCCACATGGATAGAGTTGACATTTGGGCTTGTGAAAGAGCCAGATGGAAATTACCGCCGCGCCACCCCCCTGAGTCTATCAGATGGTGCAAGAAAACTTGCCGACTCCACGGGAGTGGCTGTTGAGACTTGCGAAGAGCGGCTTCAAGAGATGTTTTTAGTAGGGAGTACGCTAAGGCTTCCTGATGGAAATCCATTCTTTGCCTTTAAGCTGCACCAATTCATCACCCAAGGCAGAACGGTTTACACCACAATTGAACCTGCCAATAGTCGCTTTCTTAGTCTTGAGGGGCAATATTATGCCCCAGGAGATGAGGGCGAGCGAGTGCTTTTTCCCCTCGTATTTTGCCGTATTTGTGGGCAAGACTACTACAGGGTCTACAAGGATAATCAAAGCAAACAATTTCTACCGAACGATCCGCAAAATGAGATATTAACAAGCGAAGAGCTTGAAGCTGGGTATCTAATTGTCTTTAGTGAACACTCTGATCCCCAATGGAGTATGGAATATTTACCACCTGAATGGATAGACAAGAGGGGAAACATAAAGAGAGATTACCGTCCTCATATCCCCCAACTTCTGTGGGTTTCCCCAGATGGTAGCTACTCAGAGGAACCAAAGGAAGATGCAATCATTGCATGGTTCCAACCCATGCCTTTTATGATTTGTCTCAATTGCGGAGAGTTTTACACCAGAAGGGATAAGAATGACTTCCGAAAGCTTGCTAGCCTTTCAAGTGAAGGAAGGAGTACGGCAACCACAGTGCTCTCCGTTTCTACTCTTCGACATGCTCCTGCTGGAGGTATTGATGAAAAGGCTCGGAAGATCTTGAGTTTTACTGACAATCGCCAGGATGCGGCACTCCAAGCAGGCCATTTCAATGATTTTGTTCAGGTATCTCTTTTAAGGTCAGCCATCTACGCTGCTCTCACAGAGAGACCAAGGCTCCGATTCGATGAGGTAGCAAAAAGTACAGTGGCGCGAATGGGTCTGAGCCTAAAGGAGATAGCAGAAAAGCGCGAGTTACGTCCAGACACTCCTATGGCTCGTGAAGTGTGGAATGTATTTCATGACCTGATCGAATATCGCATCTTTGAAGACCTCCGCCGAGGCTGGCGAGTGGTCCAGCCCAATCTAGAGCAGTGTGGATTGCTGCGAATTGAATATATGGGTTTGGAAGAGCTTTGCAATGATTCTGAGGCGTGGGAAGCTCTTCCCACTTTAAGTGAACTTAGGGCAGATGACCGAAAGGCAGTCCTCACTGTCTTGTTGGATCATTTTCGCAAGAAACTTGCCATACACGCCAAGTGCCTCCAGGAACCGTTCCTTCAACAACTCCAAAGGCGGGCTCAACAGCACTTAAATGAGAAGTGGGCATTTGAAGAATCGGAGCGTCTTTATGTCTCAGCCAGGTTCCTCCTCCCAGGCCACACTGGTCGCTATCGCACCGACTTGAGCTTAGCAGGAACTAGCCTTCTGGGCAGGTATTTTAAACGGGAGCTTGGCTTATCTGAACCCTATGAAGAGTTCATTCAGAATCTTATCAATATATTGTGTTCTTATGGACTCCTTCGGAAGGACATTGATAGAGAAGTCGAGTTTGTCCAATTGGATGCCTCGGCTCTAATCTGGTGCAAAGGCGAAGGATACTCACCTGGCCCGGATCCCATTTACTCTCGCAGGGCGCCAGGCCAAATCTATAAGGAAGTTGATCATCGAACTAATGAGTTTTTCCGGGATTTTTACCGCAACGCTGCCTTATCACTCAAAAGCTCAGAAGGTCGAGAGCATACCGCCCAAATCAAATACGAAGAGCGTGAAGTTAGAGAGCGCAGGTTCCGCGAAGGCGAACTATCTTGCCTTTTTTGTTCACCTACCATGGAACTTGGAATTGATATTGCAGATTTACAACTTGTGCACCTACGCAATGTGCCACCGACGCCAGCTAATTATGCCCAGCGGAGTGGACGTTCTGGCCGTAAAGGAGATCCAGCTCTTGTCCTGACTTACTGCGCGTCTAGGAGCGGTCACGATCAATATTTCTTTCATCATCGGGCCAACATGGTGGCAGGTTCTGTACGTGCCCCACGGATAGATCTAAGCAATGAAGACCTTGTAAGGGCCCATGTCCACGCCATATGGCTGGGCCGGATTCAGCCTCACCTGGGAAAGTCAATGAAAGATATCCTTGAAGTAGACCTAGAGAATTATCCTTTAAAAGAAAACCTTAGGTCTCAAATTAAGCTTTCTGACTCGGCTGTAAGGGAAAGTATACAAGAGATAAAAAGTATCCTTCAATCATGTGAGCCTGAGCTATTAGATGCAGGCTGGTATTCTGAGGAATGGCTTGAAAGTGTTCTGAGGCGAGCTCCTGAGGCATTTGATGAGGCATTTAACCGCTGGCGAGAGCTTTTTCAGTCCGCCATGAACCAGCTCAAGGAAGCTCAAGAGATTTTTTATAGATCCCTTGATAAAAAGGAACAAGAGGAAGCCCGCCGCAAAATAAATGAGGCAAATCGACAACGTAATCTTCTTCTCAATCTGGATACCACAAGAGAGGAAAGTGATTTCTACCCTTACCGCTATCTTGCCAGTGAAGGCTTTTTGCCAGGATATAATTTCCCTCGCCTGCCGGTTCGTGCCTTTATTCCCAGGGGGGAAGGGGAGTTTATTTCGCGTCCTCGATTTTTGGGGATAACAGAGTTTGGTCCCAGAAACATCATTTACCATGAGGGGGCAAGGTACAATGTTCGCAGGCTCATCTCTACCCCTGGCGGCTTACAAACCCGCCGTTCACAGGCAAAGATTTGCCAGAATTGCGGATATTTCCAGAGTGACGTGACTGTGGATCTTTGTGAGAATTGCAAAAGCCGCCTTGATGCCTCCAACAGCGAAGTTATTCCCCTCCTGGAGATGCCAAATGTTAAGACTATTCGGCGAGAGCGGATCACTTGCGACGAGGAGGAAAGGCTCCGGTCAGGCTACGATGTAAGCACCCATTTCCGATTTGCTCCGGCACCAGGTGGCGAAAAGAGAGCCTTGGTGGGCGTCATTCATGATGAAGCTGATACTCAATTATTCAGGATCATCTATGCCCCCACTGCGAGGCTCTATCGCATCAATCATGGGTCTCGTCGCAGCAAGGAAACAGGATTTCTCATCGATTTGGCCACTGGCGAGTGGCTGTCCCGCCAGGCTATAGAAAACAATAACCAACATCCCGAGTCCACCAATCACCCTGATGTAGTGCGGCTCTATGTTCAGGATACTTCCAACATGTTGTTACTTTACTCTATCCAAGAAAACATAGGGTGGAACGAGGATGTACAAGCCACCCTCCAATATGCTCTTCACCGGGGTATTGAAGAGGTTTTCCAGATCGAAGAGTCGGAAATTGCTTCTCAGCGCATCGGTTCAGGGGAGCATAGGGCCATCATGCTCTGGGAGGCTGCCGAAGGCGGTGTTGGGGTGCTACGGCGTTTAGTGGATGAGCCAGATGCCATGTCCCGTGTGGCCCAAGCAGCCCTTGAGAGGTGCCACTTTGATATTAAGGATTTAAGAGATACCAGACCAGACTGTGCTTATGCCTGCTACGAGTGCCTACTGTCCTACAGCAATCAGAGAGATTATCCCCTGTTAAACCGTCACCTGATTAAGGACATATTAGAGCGACTGAGCCGCAGCACCACGCATTTGCGTAAGGGTGGACGGGATTATGAAGAGCACTACCGCTGGCTTAGGTCCCTCACAGATACCCGTTCTGATTTGGAGCGAAGGTTTGTGGACCTCCTTTATAAAACTAAGCGCCGTTTGCCTGATGAAGCCCAAAAGCCCTTGAAAGATTATTACAGCATTCCAGACTTTTTCTATGAGCCTAATACATGTGTGTTTTGTGACGGCTCTGTCCATGACGAGCCTGACCAAAAAGAAAAAGATCGTATCACCAGACAGGAGCTAAAGGATTTAGGCTATCGTGTAATCGTGATTCGCTACGATCAGGATCTTGAAGATCAGATTCAACAATATCCTGACATCTTTGGCAAAGGGAGAGAATAAGCTGTGGCAGGTTTAAATGTTGGCTCTATTGTGCGTTGTAGAAACCGCGAATGGGTGATTCTCCCATCCCCTGATGACGATCTGTTTTTGCTCAGGCCCCTTACAGGGGGTGAGGCCGAGATATGCGGGATTTACAGACAATTTTCCAATCTTGGTTTTGATCGGATAGAGCCTGCCACATTCCCCCTGCCCAAGCCTGAGGATACCTCAGACGCTGTAGGTTCTGAACTTCTATGGAATGCAGCAAGGCTCTCACTGCGTGACGGCGCTGGTCCTTTTAGGTCGATAGGTCGGATCTCAGTTAGGCCTCGTCCCTACCAGTTCGTACCTCTCATGATGGCCTTGAGGCTGCAGCCAATCCGCCTGCTTATTGCAGACGATGTTGGGATCGGCAAGACCATTGAAGCGCTACTAATTGCAAGAGAACTCCTTGATCGTGGAGAGGTAAGGCGGGTTTGCGTACTCTGTCCGCCTTATCTTTGCGACCAGTGGGAAAAGGAGCTAAGGGAGAAGTTTCATATTGATGCTGTGGTGATCCGATCCGGCACTGTGACCCAGTTGGAGCGAAATCTTCCGTCTGGCGACCACAGCATCTTTGGTTATTATCCTCATATTGTGGTGAGCATTGACTATGCCAAATCTGAAAAGCATCGGGCAAACTTCCTTATTCACTGTCCCGAACTGGTTATCGTAGATGAGGTCCATGGCGCATCCCAGCCCGCCAAACAGGCCCGAGCACAGCAGCAGCGCCATGAACTGCTTCAGGAGATTGCCAAAGACTCAGCGAGGAATCTCATTCTACTTACAGCCACCCCCCATAGTGGAGTGGAGACCTCTTTCCTGTCTCTTCTGAGTCTGTTGCGACCAGAATTTGCCAATCTAAATCTCCAGAAGCTCTCCCAAGATGAACGAGACCAGCTTGCCAGGCATTTTATCCAACGCCGTCGAGCGGATGTAAAGAACTGGTTGGGTGAAAAGACCCCTTTCCCTGAACGGATTGCTGATGAAAAGACCTATGGCCTTTCTGAGAAGTATCGAAAACTGTTTGACCAGGTGTATGGCTTCAGCCGAGAGCTGGTCAAGGCTGGAGAGAGCTTGTCGGGATGGAAAAGGCGCATTCGTTACTGGACTGCACTGGCACTTCTTCGCTGTGTCATGTCCAGCCCTGCTGCGGCCCTTGCTGCCTTAGAAAAAAGGATAAAGGGTCTTCCCATGGAGGAAATGGCTTCTGATGAGAGCTATTCTCCATATATCTATGAATCATCGGAAGAAGAAGCCATTGATGTCCAGCCTACCCATATTGTGGAAGAAGGAAAGAAGGATCTCTCTAAAACCGAGGCCAGGCGTTTGAGGGAATTTGCCCGTCTTGCTGAGCAACTCAAAGGAAAAGATAGTGATCAGAAGGTAATGGAATGTACGCGGATTGTGGCCGAACTTTTACAGGAAGGCTACAAACCAATTGTCTGGTGCAGATATATTGCAACTAGCGACTATGTGGCTGAAACACTAACCAGGCGTCTGCGCAAGGCATTTTCAGATCTCAGGGTGATCTCTGTCACGGGCGCGCTCTCAGAAGAAGAGCGCCGGATGCGGGTTGAAGAGCTGTCTCGACATAGCAACCGAGTGCTTGTAGCCACCGATTGCCTCAGCGAAGGCATTAATTTGCAAGACTGGTTTACAGCAGTGGTACACTACGATTTACCCTGGAATCCAAATCGGCTGGAGCAGCGTGAGGGGCGGGTGGATCGGTTTGGCCAATGTGCGCCAAAAGTCAAGGCAATCCTTTTTTATGGCCACGACAACATCATCGACGGGGTTGTATTGGACGTACTTTTGAGAAAGGCCAGGGAAATCCGTCGCACCCTTGGCATCACTGTGCCCGTGCCTATGGACAGTGATACCGTCATGGAGGCAGTGCTCAAAACACTTTTCTTCCGCGGGCGTGAAGACCAGCAACTGTCCCTTTTTGATGATCTGATTGTTCAGGAGGCTCGCAAAAGCTGGGACGAGGCTGCCTCACGCGAAAAAGAAAGCCGCACCCGTTTTGCCCAGCGCACCATCAAGCCTGACGAAGTTGATCGAGAACTCAAGATGACCGACAAAGTCCTGGGTGACCCAGAAGCGGTTAAAGATTTTGTCCTCAATGCCTGTCAGCGCCTCGGATTGGACGTAAGCCCCAATCACGACGGTATCTATACAATAGCCTCTCTGGAACGCCTCCCCGACCTTGTCCGCATCTCAACTCCCGATCAAGGGCAATGGATCGTTACTTTTTCCACTCCAGCTCCGGAAAATGTAACATATCTGGGCCGCAACCACCCCTTTGTTTCTTCTCTGGCCCAATATCTCCTGGAAGAGGCCATGACCAAGGGCAAAGAGGCCCGGGCAGCCCGCTGCGGAGTGATTCGTACCTTTAAAGTGGAACGGCGCACCGTATTGTTACTTTTGAGGGTGCGTTTTACAGTGGAAGAACCTGGCAAAACCCCACTTATGGCAGAAGAGATTTTGGTTCGCGGATTCACAGGCTTTCCGCCTGATCGAATCAACTGGATTCCTGAGGAGCAGGCCCTGGCACTACTTAAGACTGCGAAGGCAGATGCACAGATCACGCCTCAGGAACGCCGCGAAGTCATAGAAGAAGTATTGGGCTGGTGGGGGAATCTGGATGCAGATCTCAACTCCATTGTTAAAGAACAGGCAAAGAGACTGGAAGATGCTCATCGCCGTGTCCGTTCTGCTGTTCGGCTCCCACGCCGCGGCATGGCCGTAAAGCCTCACTTGCCCCCTGATCTGATCGGGATCCTTGTGTTGATGCCTGTACCAAAGGGGGTTGCCAAATGACGACCCGTTTTCCTTGTCTAAATCTCCAGGGCGGCCTTATAGGTGCTGATGTTGTTGATCAAATTGCCGAAGGATCAGCACCAGGCCAGAAGCCTGCGGATTATGGCCTGGATGGGCGAGGCCATCTTACCGATGAGATTGCTGCGGCCTGGACAGATGCGCGGGCGTATTGGACTGCTTTCCAGCACCGGTTGGAGCGGATCTCTGCTGAGGAGCCTGCCACCAGTATCACACGTGACCAGTGGATGATCCCTCTTTTAAGTCTCCTGAATTATGAACTCAGTTACACCCCAAAAGCTGCAGAGGTAGGCGGCCAGACTTATGCCCTATCGCACAGGGCCGGGACAGGTGATGAGGCCTTGCCGGTCCATATCGTCGGATGCCGCCAATCCCTGGACCGCCGCCCTCCATCTGGCAGGCCGCGTCTGGGACCCCATTCTTTGCTTCAGGAATATCTAAACCGCACAGAAGTTCTGTGGGGTATTGTGACCAATGGCCTAACACTAAGGGTCCTCAGAAACTCCCAGCTCATGCGCAGGCAGGCCTATGTGGAGTTTGACTTACGGCAAATGATGGAAGGGGAGAAATTTGCCGATTTCAATCTCCTTTATCGGTTGGTGCACCGAACGCGGCTACCTTCAGACGAAGAAGATCCTGCCCAGTGTCTTCTGGAACGCTACCACCGCATGACCCTTGAACAAGGGGGACGTGTACGTGATAGGCTGAGGGATGGAGTTGAGCAGGCCCTCAAGATCTTGGGCAATGGCTTTCTCCGTCATCCACGAAACCAGAATCTTCGAAAGGCAATCATTGAAGGCGGGCTCAAGCCAATAGAGCTTTATCAGCAACTCCTGCGGATCATCTATAGATTCCTGTTTCTCATGGTAGCCGAAGAGCGAAATCTCATAACTGAAAACCCCATCTACCGCGAATATTACAGTATCAGCCGCCTGCGTCGCCTTGCAGAAACCCGGAGCGCTTATTCGGATCAAGAAGATCTTTGGCTAGGGCTAAGGACCACATTTCGAATCTTTCAAGATGAAAGAACTGGATCGATGCTCGGTGTTCCGCCTTTGAATGGTGATCTTTTTGATCCCACAAGGACCCGTGATCTTGAGAATCTTGTCCTGCAGAACCGCGACCTCTTGCGAGCGGTCTGGCACCTTTCCATGTATCGGGAAAGTGAACGCATCCCATGGCGCCGCATCAACTATGCTGCCCTGGATGTGGAAGAGCTGGGAAGTGTTTATGAGAGTCTGCTGGATTTTACTCCCATGTTCAGGCAGGAAGGTGGTGTACTCACTTTTGAACTCGCCTATGGCACTGAACGAAAATCCACTGGCTCCTATTACACCCCACCAGAGCTTGTCAACGAGCTGATCAAAAGCGCACTCATTCCAGTCATGCAAGACCGCCTCAAAGAGGCAAAGCGAATGGCCAGTGGCCAATGGCGATCGGAGGAAGAGAAACATTATGCCTATTCAATCATATCAAGATTTAGAGGTTTGGTAGCGGGCCATGGATTTAGCGGAACAAGCATACAAGCTAACAATGGGATTCCCCAAAGAGGAGGCCTTTGGCCTAACATCACAGATTCGTCGGGCAGCTACATCGATACCAGCCAACATAGCGGAAGGATGGGGGCGTCAGGGGAATCGGGAATTCCAGCACTTCCTGAGGATAGCCCAAGGAAGTCTCAGGGAACTGGAAACCCATTTGATTCTCAGCCAGAGAGTGGGAATTTGCAACATCAACCAGATTCAGCCTTTGATTCAGGAGATCACAATACTGGCCAAGCAGATTTTAAGTCTTATCCGCAGTCTCAAAAGCCACACGTGACAAAAGGTGAGGAAAACCACTCGCCACTCACTACTCACCATTCGCCATTTACTACTCTGTGGTCCAAAACACCATTCACTACTCGCTATTCGCTATTGGCTGAGCAGGCTCTTTTGAGCCTGCGAGTCTGCGATCCAGCCGCAGGGAGCGGTCATTTCCTGTTGGCTGCCGCAAGAACCCTGGGAAGAGAGCTTGCCAAGATTCGCACAGGTGATGATGAACCCGCCCCTGAGCAAATGCGCCTTGCCATAAGAGACTGCATTACCCATTGCATCTATGGGGTGGATAAGAACCCTCTGGCCGTGGACCTCTGTAAGGTTGCATTATGGATTGAGGGACATGCAAAGGGAAAACCCCTCACATTTCTGGACCATCGAATACGATGCGGCGATTCCCTCATTGGAGTGATGGACCTGAGCGTCTTGAAAGAAGGTATCTCCGATGATGCATTCAAGCCTGTATTGGGTGACGACAAGGAGGTCGCTCGCGCAATTAAGAAGAGGAATAAACAAGAGCGCTTGTCCGGGCAGAAGAGATTGCCCTTTGAGGCCGAAGAAGAAATTCAGGAATTGATAGATGATTACCGCCTGCTCACGGAATTGCCCGATGATACGCCAGAGCAGGTCCGCCGCAAGGCAGAGATATATCAGAGGATCCAGTCTCAAGGAAGCAAGTGGTGGGAAGATAACACTGCCTGTCACATGTGGACAGCCGCCTTCTTTGTAGAACTCACAGAAAAGAGTGTGCAGGAAGCTCGGGTGCCCACAACGGACACTCTGCACAGATACCTTGAAACAGGCTCAGCCCACGGACGACTCATCGGAGAAGTCTGGGCCCTCGCAATACAGCATCGGTTTTTCCACTGGCCCCTTGAGTTTCCAGAGGTGTTTTTGCCCCACCTTCGGGAGCCAATAGCGAATAGCGAACAGCCAATAGAGACACACCACTCGCCACTCGCTACTCGCCGTTCGCCCTCTTCCCGCCACTCGCCACTCGCTACTGGCAATTCGCCCTCTTCCCACAACTCCCCACTCACTACTGGCCACTGGCCATTCGCCAACACCGGCTTTGATGTGGTTCTTGGCAATCCACCATGGGAGAGGATCAAACTGCAGGAAAAGGAATTTTTCTCTGTTCGTGCACCTAAAATCGCAGATGCCCCTAATTCGGCCGCACGTAAGAAGGCGATTGCTAAGCTTAAAACCGAAGCCCCCGAATTATGGATGGAATGGAGAAACTACCTCCATACATCGGAAGCGAAGTCGAACTTTGTGCGTAAGAGCGGAAGGTATCCCCTGTGCGGAAAGGGAGACGTAAATACTTATGCTGTGTTTGCAGAGCTCAATCGATCATTACTCAGTCCGCGGGGGCGAGCTGGATTTATTGTGCAGACTTCGATTGCCACAGGCGATACAACAAAGGAGTTCTTTGAAGATTTACTAGTTCGGCATTCATTAGTAAGTATCTTCGATTTCGAAAACCGAAAAGGGATTTTCCCTGCCGTTCAAGGCAATATTCGTTTTTCTCTGCTTACGATAGCTAACGAGACAATCCGAGAGTTTCAGGTTGCCTGTCAGATTGACGATCCCGCTGTACTTTCTGCTTCTTCACGGCGTTATAGACTTTCTGTTGAAGATGTATGCAGAATCAACCCCAATACGATGACTTGTCCAACATTCTTTTCAATTTATGACGCTGAAATTGTGAAAAATATTTACCGCCGTATCCCAGTGCTCATTCGGGAGGCCAAGGGCGGCAAGCCCGAAGAAAATGCGTGGGGAATCAGCTTTCTTCGAATGTTCGATATGTCCAACGACTCTCACCTTTTCTATACACTGGAGCAATTAGAAGCAGAAGGTTGGCAACTGAAAGATAATGTTTTTGAAAAACATGGGAAACGATGCGTGCCCCTGTATGAGTCTAAGTTGATAAGCCAGTTCAATCATCGAGCCAATACATTTAGAGGCATTGAGTACAGAGACCGCTTCAAGACGCACGCAGGCACAAATACTGTACTATGCGAATCGCTAATAGATCCTGAGTTTGTAATCCTCCCCAGGTACTGGGTGGAGGAGCACATCGTGAAAAAACGGGTAAAATCTCTTAAATGGCTTTTTGGATACAGGCGGTCAATAAGTGCTGTAGCGGACGCTAGGAGTATTGTTGCAACCATAATGCCTTTGGTAGGTACAGGGGACAGCATATTTTTGATTGTCAATCGTCAAGAGCATAAGAAATCTCTTCCGATAATGATGCTTGTTGGTCTGAATTCCTTTGCATTGGACTATGTGTTGCGCCAGAAGGCTAGTGGCGGCAATCTAAGCTTCTACATCGCGAAGCAATTACCATTTCCTCCACCTTCTGTTTTCTTCGGGGAGTGTGAATGGGACTCGGCACATAATCTTTCAAATTGGATCATTCCTCGCGCTTTAGAACTCACTTACACGGCCTTGGATCTGGAGCTTTTTGCCAAGGACTGCGGCTATGACGGCCCGCCGTTCCGATGGGATAAAGAACGACGGTTTTTGATCCGCGCTGAACTTGACGCCGCATTTTTCCACCTCTACCTCGGCACGGAAAGAGAATGGCGGGAGAATGGAACGCCTGAGCTTTTGGAACATTTTCCAACTCCACGTGACGCAGTCGATTACATCATGGAAGCTTTCCCTATTGTCAAACGCAGGGACGAAGAAATGCACTCCGAGTACAAAACCAAGCGGGTAATTCTAGAATGCTATGATGCTATGGCAGAGGCCATGCGCACGGGTCGGCCATACCAAACAATCCTCGACCCACCTCCAGCCGACCCTAGGGTTGCTCATGTGTCTATGGACATCCTAGAGAACGCAGTAGATTACTTTAAGTCAATCTACGGTGAAACATTAGTCTCTGTTGCCCATTTCGGCTCAAGAGCCCGAGGTACATTCCGTCCTGATAGCGATTATGACTTTTTTGTCATATTGGAAGACTCTGCCTCTAGAAACAAATCGGCTGAAAGAAGTAAGCTTGTGGCATTTGATAAATTGAGAGATCTGCCCATACATAATCATGTCATAAGAAAATATGAACTGAGCGGTCTATCAAACATAATAATACTGGCAGATATAAAAGATTCGGGAATCATTCTTTATGACAAGGGATCTTTTCTCGCACAGCAGCTTTCAAAATCACCTCGCTTTTTAAGGGGATAGATATAATATGATAGTTTTTCACCTTTTTAGGATTAAAGTTCTTCCTCGAGAACAAATGACACTTTTTGAGCGAAAGGGCACTCCCTCTCAAGTACTCAGAGAAACCATTCTTTCCTTCCCTTCATTCGAGTTTAGAAAGGGTAGGGTCTGGCAAATTGGTAATGTAACCAAATTTGACGAGCACGGCATATACTTCCGTGTTGGGAGAACATCAAAATCGACTTTGGAAGTATATCGAGATGGGAATTTTGTTGACCAACAGTTCGACGCAGCACCCTACACTCACGTCTTGGTGGATATACAATTGGAGCTATGTGCCATCGCAAGGAAGTCAAGGCTATCACCGAAGCCTAAAGGTATTGCTATGCAATTAGCAAGAGTGCTTAATCAGTCCAGCAAAGCCAAAGAATTTGGCGTTAGATTTGAGATTCTTGAAATAAACGATCCTCATGATTTTGTAACATATATAAGAAGCGCATATAATATTACTAGATTTTGGATAAGCTTCTCATTACCTAACATCTTCGATACAGATGACTTCATCAAACCTATGGAGAGGCTATTAAAAGAAACAAGCGGTGAAAGTGGAAAGACAGAGCTGAAGGGAGACAGCCTGAATCCTGAAAAATTGGAAGCTCTGAGTCGGTCAGCAGCTTCTACTGGAGATGATGCTGGCGCAATGCTACAGCTTGAGAAGGATAAAAAAAGAGTTCGGAAGTCCTTAAAAGGAAATCCTGTTACCTTAACGCAAGAAGAACTTTCTAATCAGGAACAAATGTTGAGTCTTTTAAGACAGATGAGAGAGATCTATGAAAAAATAAGGGGTATGTTAGGGAAAAAAGATGAGCGATGATCTCATAGGCTTTTGGAAATGGTTCTTAAAGGGAAGCGGCGGGAAACCAGGGTATAAAAGGGTTGTAAATAGATGGATTTTCGTTCACTTCCTAATAGGAATTTTAATAGCTGCACTCGTAAAGGTTGACTTATCTACGTGTGCGAACGCGGTCCTACTACCACTTGTAGGTATACTCATTGGTCTTTCCTTTGCCTGGGTTGGGAACGCACAAGCACTGATGCAGACTAGTGAAATCGAAAGGCTAGGCGATTATCATGAGGGTGGCTTCATAGAATATGTTTATGCATACCAAACAGCTATTTTAACAATCTTGGCTACCCTTGTTATATGGGGCCTCGCAGGACTCCACGTCTTCGATCAACGCTGGCCTACGTCACACAGTGCTGCCGTTTATTTTGTGGTCAAGACTATCTTATTTCTTCTTGCGAGCCTCACACTCCGGACTTGTTGGAATGTGGTCCTAGGGGCTCAGTGGATGTTATTGACCCAGAAACGTATAAAGGACCATGTAAAAAAGTCAGAGGAAAGTGATGGGAATCGCTGAAACTCAACAAGAAGACTTTAAAAATGTTTGCCCATTTTCACATGTGCTAAGAAAGGGAGAATAGAAACACGGTGAATATCACAGAACTGGGTAGTCTTGGAATACTATGATGCTATAAACAGAAGCCATGCCTAGGGGGCGCTATACCAAATAATTCTTGATCTGCCCCGGCTGATCCCAGGGCGGTAAGTCGTTAAGGGTGGCAATTGTGAGTGAAAGAGCATTAACGCTTAATTATTCCTATCCAGATCTGGGCAAGATTTCGGTGGATTTCTATAGCGAATCAAAGCAAGTTCTTGAGTTTTTGGAAAAGGTACATCCTGATGGCTTGAGACACTTTGAGAGGCTCGATCATCTCGGAAGGATTAGGGACGTGGAGAAAAGTGCTCACCACTCTGTCTTGGTTCAGCGTGAAATGGAGTTTTCCGGTTGTAAAATAAGCTACACTTTCCCATTGTCAGTGCCTGTATTGCAGAGGAAGGGACGCAGTGCTTGTGCCTGCCGCGCT
>JAFDIV010000035.1 GCA_019307815.1 Deltaproteobacteria bacterium | reverse complement strand
TGTTATATCAATTGCTTGTACTTTTCTTATAACAACCGGCGGGAAATTTTTCCACCTTAAAATGCGCTTTTTTTGTCAATATATCAAAACGTTACCTTTCGTGGATGGGCACTAGCTAACATACACGTATGTAAAGATATCAAGCTGCGGAGTGGAGGGCGGATAGCCTGGATGGTGCGAAAGGAGAATCCACGGCTGAGAAATTCCCTGAATCGTTTTCTAAAAAGACACCGGAAGGGAACTCTCTTGGGGAATATCTATTTCAACAGATACTACAAAAAGAACCCATGGATAAAGAACCCCATTTGGACAGGAAAGGATGAGAGGCTAGAACAGTACAAGCGTCTCTTCAAGAAGTACGGCAAAAAATATGGTTTTGACTGGCTGCTGATTATGGCAATGGCCTATCAGGAATCAGGTCTGAATCCAAAGAAAAGGAATCCCTCGGGTGCAATCGGGATTATGCAGATTCGTCCCGATACGGCCAGAGACAAGCATGTGGGTATTGAAGAGGTGGAAAGCCTTGAAAACAATATTCACGCTGCAGTGAAATATTTGGCATTTCTAAGGGATAGGTATTTTAGTGACCCCAATATCCGAGTGAGGGATCGTGTGCGTTTTGCCCTTGCAGCCTATAATGCGGGTCCTCTTAAGGTGATGAAAGCAAGAAGACTTGCGAAGAAAATGGGGCTCAACCCGGACCGTTGGTTCAGGAATGTTGAGGTGGCAGCCCTTAGATTGATTGGACAGGAGACAGTGCGATATGTAAGCAATATTAATAAATATTACCTTATTTATCATATGGCCATCAAATGGGAAGAAAGTAAGCTTAGAAAAAAGAAGAAAATGACTACTGGATAGCTTCTCGGAGTGGTAAATCAGCGTTTCTCCCGGGAAACGGGTTCTTTTTTTTCATATGCCTGACAAGGAATTCCAGAACTCATTTGTACCACAACACATGGGATCTGGGTGGATTTAAATCCCATAGCCCGGCAGCCGTAAGGATATGTAGGTTCATACGTAATGTAAAAGTGCCGACAAGTATAGCAAGTGGCCTTCGTTGGCATAAAATCCCTCGCTACCCAGCAAAACACAAGGGGCTTATCTCGACTGAGGCTGTTATTCCTTTCATAAGTGACTCTTAAATGAAGCTCCTGGACCAGTCCCGGCGTTTAGGTACTGACAGAATTTTATTATGTATGTGAGCTAACCTATTGAATGTTATTGACATTGGCAAGAAAAATCTTATGATTTGAGGATGACTATGCTAGGCCTTGTGGACAACCCTTGGGAGGAGGTTTACAATGCCCACATATGAATTTTTATGTCAGAAATGCAACAAGGAATTCACCCTTATCATGCCTATCTCAGAATTTGAGAAAAAGAAAATCCGTTGCCCCAAATGCAAGAGTACCCGCGTAAGGCAACAAATTACATCCTTTCAGGTGGTAACGTCTAAGAAAAGCTAAATTTCTCCTAATTGACAAAAGAGTCTGGGATTTTTCCTGTTTTGCCCATGTGGCCAGGGAGATAGGGTGACCAAGACAAAGGGAAGGCGTATTTGGGAGGGAAACCGAAGGGTTAGCAGTCGCGATATCCTTTATGGGAGTAGGGAGAAAGGTCACGTGAGAAATCTTTGGGCAGGGGCAGGGAGTGGTAGCTTGCCCAATTGGGCTTCAGCAACATTGACAAAACAGAGGGCTTTTTCTAAAAGGTAAGGGCCGCTGAAATTGGCCCTATTTTTTTGAGAGGAGAAGAGGAATGAAGTGCCCATTTTGCGAAAAGGAGATTCCAGGGCCTGCTTGTGAGCAGTGTGGACACAAGAACCCTGAAGACGCACGGTTTTGTATGAATTGTGGTGCTGCTTTAAGGCATGAGACTGCACCCTCCAACGGGGAAGAAGACGAGTTTGATCTAGAAAATCGCATCCTCTGCCCAGACGGGACATGCACCGGCATAATTGTTGATGGCAGATGTACTGAATGCGGCAGACCATATGATCCAGCCCAAAATGGGGTTGAAGAGTAATAACGATGTACGAACTGAAGATTATTTCCCATTTTGCCGGAGCTCATCAGCTACGAAATTTTAAGGGTTCTTGCGAGAAACTACATGGGCATAATTGGAAGGTAGAGGTTTGTGTGCGAGGAGAAAGGCTTGGAGAAGATGGGACATTGGTGGATTTCCAAGAAATCAAAGAGGCCACCAAACATGCCCTGGACACCTTGGATCATGAATTCCTGAACGAACTAGAGCCCTTTAGGGAGGAGAATCCTTCCTCCGAAAATATTGCCCGCTATATATTTAGATTCGTGGCTGAGGAACTGGCGGACCGACCTGTGACAGTAAGTAAAGTAACTGCCTGGGAATCTGATACGGCATGTGCCACCTATTACGAGAATGAGTGAAGTGGCGCTAAAGTTATAGTTAACCGTTCACAGTTCACCGAATGTAAGCTGTCAGCAACCTGCCCGCCTAAGGCGGGCTAATTTGGCATTGGAAGCGAGCTGTTCCTTAGGAGCAATGAGCTTTAAGTGGACAGCAAAACAAGGAATTCGAGTAGTTAGAGAGTTTTGGTTGTGAAGATAGTTGCGATCATTCCTGCACGATATGGGTCCAAGAGGTTTCCTGGAAAACCTCTGGCAAATATAGCCGGTCGACCCATGATTCAACATGTTTATGAGCGGGCTAGGCAGAGCCCGAAATTAAATGAGGTGTATGTGGCCACGGATGATGAGCGCATTAGAGCCTGTGTAGAGGCATTCGGAGGAGCCGTGGTGATGACCTCGGCTGACCATGCCTCTGGAACAGATCGGGTGTATGAGGCAGCCATAGCACTTGGCCTTAGAGATGAAGATATTATAGTAAATATTCAAGGCGATCAGCCCCTTTTTCCCCCTACACTAGTGGATCTCTTAGTGATGCCGTTGGAACAAGATCCTCACATGGTGATGAGCACCCTGCGCTTTCCAATAAAGGATCCTCAAGAGGCCTCAAATCCCAACCATGTGAAGGTTGTCACAGACCATAAGGGCTTTGCCCTGTATTTTTCCAGGTCTCCCATCCCATATTACCGGGAGGGAGGAGGGATCTTCCACTACTATAAACATCTGGGGGTGTATGCCTATCGCATGGAATTTTTGGGCAAATTCACCGCGCTACCTCAAGGGCCCTTGGAACGGGCGGAAAAGCTGGAGCAGTTACGTGCGCTAGAACATGGATTTGCCATCAAGGTGGTGGATAGCCCATTTAATTCCACAGAGGTAGATGTGGAAGCGGATATCGCGCATGTGGAAGAGCTTCTCCAGAGTGCAAATGTTCCCTGGTAGCCCCCATTACACCAATGACAAAGAAATGGATAATAAAACCCCCTTCACCGCTGGCCGAACAACTGGCGAGCAATCTCCAGATTACCCCCATCCAGGCCCAGCTCTTGATAAATAGGGGTTTGGCTGATGAGACCTCAATACGGTCGTTCCTTTCACCCAGACTGGGTGACATGGTAGATCCTTTTCTTCTTTCAGGCATGGAAGAGGCAACACAGCTTATCCTTACTGCCATAGCAGCCCAAGACCCCATAACCATCTACGGAGATTACGATGCAGATGGCCTTACAGGTGCAGCACTCTTGTATCAATTCTTAAAGCACCTGGGTCTGCCTGTTCATATCTATGTTCCCAATCGCCTTAGGGAAGGTTATGGTCTGAACAGAGAAGCCATCGAGCGGCTCGCCCGAGAATGCAGGGGGCTTTTGATTACCGTGGACTGCGGTGTGTCCAATATGCAGGAAGTGGCCTTGGCCAAGAAACTGGGGATGAGCGTGGTGGTGACTGATCATCACAGGATTCCACGGGACATTCGTTTTATCTGCCCTGTGGTAAATCCCCACAGAAGCGATTCATCCTATCCTGATAGAGATCTTGCTGGTGTTGGCGTAGCCTTTTTGCTCGCTGTTGCACTGCGGGCCAGGCTGAGGGAAATAGGATGGTTTAAAAATAGACGGGAACCCGAGCTTAAGTATCTCTTGGATTTGGTTGCCGTCGGCACTGTGGCCGATCAGGTCCCCTTGCTCGGACAGAACAGAATCTTTGTGCACCATGGCCTTGAACGTCTAAAACACACCAGATGGGAAGGGCTGAAGGCCATCATGGAAGTCAGTTCTATCAAGTCGAATGCTATTGATACCTGGGATATCGCCTTTCGCATCGCACCACGACTAAACGCGCCTGGAAGACTTTCCTCTCCTGAGGTATGCATTCAGGTCCTGACTGAGAAAGATGGTTCTGCTGCAAAGAAATTGGCCCTCAGATTGAATGAGGCCAATAACGAGCGGCAGCGGCTGGAGCAATCCATCCTGGCCGAAGTTTGTGAAGCTATGGAACAGGACGATTCTTTTTATCGAGCAAAGGTACTTATAGCAGGAAAGGAAGGATGGCATGAAGGGGTTCTTGGTATTGTTGCCTCAAAACTGGTGGATCTCTATTACCGGCCCACATTGCTATTTGCGCTTGATGGGGACATGGCCAAGGGATCGGGAAGAAGCATTGATCAGTTCAACCTCTATGAGGCCATAAGCCAAGCAGGTCATCTGTTTGATCGATTCGGGGGCCATGCCCATGCAGCAGGATTTTCTTTGAAAAGGGAAAGGCTGGATGCAGTGAAGGAAACACTTGCCAGTATTGCTGAGGAGATACTTGATGAAGAGGCCCTCACACCTTCCCTGGAGGTGGATGCAGAGTTATCGTTTTGTGCAATATCGAGGAAATTGATAGAGGATTTTGATGCCCTTGCCCCTTTTGGCAAAGGAAATCCCGAGCCAACCTTTTGTACGCGAGGGGTGCAGGTACTTGATGCGAGAGTTGTGGGCGACAAACACCTAAAGATGCGGCTAAAAAACGATGGTAAAGTCTATGAAGCCATTGGCTTTGGCATGGGGCAGGCGTTACCTTCTGTAGGTAGGCTGATGGATATAATTTTTACCCCAGAGCTTAACTCCTGGCAGGGTTATGATACCATCCAATTGAGGGTACTCGACTTTAGGGAAAGCCGCGACTTCACATCAAACCCATAACGCCAAACAGGGGCAGCCAAAGATTTTGGGACCTTACGGGGTATCCCTCTATCATTCTTCATCTTTGAAGATTCTGGCCGCCAGCTCAATATCTTCAGGACAAAACACGAATAGGGATTTCCTTCCTTTCGACAAGGCAGAACCATAGACATAATTGATGTTAATGCCCTCTTCACCAAATTTTCGGGCCATCTTGGCAAGGGTGCCTGGCTTGTTTTCAATTTCAATGGCGATGACGGGCATGATGTCAAAGATATACTCGGCTTTGGATAGAAGGTCGATAGCCTTATCCGTATTGTCCACAAGAAGCCTGATCAGGGCATATTCGGCCGAGTCCTTTTGCATGGAACCATAGCTTGCTGCTGGCGCAATGCGTTTCAGAGACTTCCCACGTGCCTTAAAAAGTTCTTGTACATAATCTGAGGCGTCCTGAATAGTGAGTGCGTCGATGTTAACACCAGCCTCTCCCAACATTGAAGAGAGCTTCCCCAGCTCTCCGGGCACGTTTTTTAGAAACAAAGAGATCTCTGTCCTTACCATGGCATCACTCCTGATCAACGGGTTTTTTCAGGCTTAGAGGGTTTGTATTCCTTAAGATACATAAGGAAATCCGAGTCGGTTGAAAGCACCAGTGTGCTGTCCTTATCCATGATATTTTTGTACACGTCCAGGGTTTTTACAAAACTGTAAAATTCTGGATCCTTGCCAAAGGCCTCTGCATAGATGTGTGTAGCCTCGGCATCGGCTTTTCCTTTTATCTCTTGGGCCTTCATATAGGCCTCGGAGGTGATCTTTTTTAGATCTTTTTCTTTTTCGCCCTCTATCTTTCTCGCCTCTCCTTCGCCTTCAGAGCGGAATTTTTCCGCCATTTGTTTTCGTTCCGCAATCATTCTAGCATAGACGGATTTTCTCACTTGCTCCACATAATTCACTCGCTTTATTTTCACGTCCACCAAAGAAATCCCGAAGGCCTCTACCTTGGGCTCAGCCTGTTTTTTGATTTCTTCCATGATCTTGGCCCTGCCCAATTGCACGTTTGTGAGGATTTCGTATTTTTCAGAAGTACCGAATCCGGACTCCAAGGTATCAAGTTTTCTGGAGCTCTTTCTCACGGTCTCAATCAATGGATAGCTCGTTATCAGGTTTCGTACAGCCGCATCCAGAATATCGTCAAGCCTGGCCTGCGCTCCTACAACATTGTTCACCGTCTGAAAAAACTTCAACGGGTCAACGATCTTCCACCTTGCAAATGTGTCCACCCAGATGTAGGTCTTGTCCAAGGTGGGGATTTGCCCTGGGTCACCATCCCACTCCAGCAAATTCTTTGGAAAATAGTTCGCGTGCTGGACAATAGGTAACTTAAAATAAAGGCCAGGCTCTGTCTTAGGCTTGCCAATGGCCTTGCCAAACTGGGTAATCACCACTTGTTCTGTTTCGTCCACTACGTAAGCAGAAGAGAAGAAGGCGATGAGTCCGAGTACGATCAGGCCGATAATGATTTTAGTCTTCATTTTCCACTCCCTTTCTTTGATTGCAGATTAAGTAGTGGAAGGAGATTTTTTTGTTCCGAATCCACAATATATTTCTTTCCCATCTTGGGGAAAATCTTTGAGATGGCTTCCAGGTACATGCGTCTACGTGTGACATCCTTGGCCTTTACGTATTCCTGATAAAGGGCCAGGAATCTGGCTGCATCACCTTTGGCTCGATTCACCCGGTCAAGGGCATAGCCCTCGGCAAACCTAATGGTTTTCTCTGCATTACCTTTTGCAGCGGGAATCACCTTGTTATACTGTTCCCTTGCCTGGTATATCATGCGTTCTTTTTCCTGAATGGCCTGGTTGACTTCATTAAAAGAGGGCTGCACAGGCTCGGGGACATTAGTCTTCTTGAGCTCCACATTGACGACCTTAATACCTGTTTCTGCTTCATCCAGTTCCTTTTGTAGGGCCTTTTCGGCCTCGGCGGCTATTTCCTCCCGCTTGCTTATCACCTCATTAATGCTCCTGTCCCCTACCACCAGTCGCATGGTGGCCTCAGCAAGATCCCTCAGGGTTCCTCGTACGTCTCTTACTTTAAAGAGGTATTTGTAGGGATCATTTATCCGGTACTGGACGATCCATGGTACCACTGCCACATTTAGGTCGCCGGTCAACATCAGGGATTCGGCCAGATAAGCTGAACCCGTAGCATAACGGGTCCTTACCCCTGCCCGGATGGTGCGAAACCCGAACTCTTCCTTGAACACATATCGGACTTTAACTTTTGTGACCTTTTCTATTCCTGTCGGCAGCTTGAAGTTGAGCCCTGGCTGGGTGGTTCTCACATATCTCCCGAATCGCTGGACCACACCTACCTCATCCACGCCTACGGTGTAAAAACAACTATAGCCAAGAAAGATAAGTATAATGACGAGCACCACGAAACCAATGCCTTTGGGGGCCTTGAGTTTAGCCCCCTTTACCCTTTCAAAGACCTCGTCCATCCGTGGCGACCCTCCTCCTGACGGGCCTCTTTTTTGTTGTTGTAGTTTATCCCAATCCCATGCCATATGGCTGCTCCTTTCTCTCCGAATCTGATTTGACCATAAGGAACCCGTAGCGATGCAGGATTCGATAATGACAAGTAAAAGTACGCAAAATATATAATAGGTCTGTTAGTTTGAGAATATAGGCAAACGACCATGGCGTCAAGGTATAATATTGACAGGCTCAAAAGAAAGATCTAACGTGGACACATGAATGGCAGACAAAAAGAGCCGTTTGTGTCATTAAAGGATGTGTTGGCCTCCCTTAATGGCCCCAATGGTTTACCTTTTGACCTGAAAGACGCGGAAATTTGGCAGGTGTGGGATGAGGTCATGGGCCCTGCTGCTTCCTCCAATGCCCGACCCCTCCATATCATAAACGGCGTCCTGGTGATCTGTGTCCGAGAGCCTATTTGGCTCCAGGAACTCAGATACCAGGTAGAGGACATAATACACAAGCTAAATACCCGGCTTGGGAGGCAATCTGTACGTGCTGTACGATTTAGTTTGGACAAGGGATAGAGAAGTCCCCTTGACCAATGAGGGGGGGCTCAATCTCCACACCAGGTCTACCACCCAAGATAGCCTCTACAAGAACCAGTTTGCCACCTGCCTGCACAGTCGGGTAATGGACTTGAATCCTCTTGGGCTCCAGCTGGAGCCTTCTCATCTGAGAGATCACATCCACCAGCCGTTCAGCAGGATATACAACTGCAACCCGGCCCTTTGGTCGGAGAAGATAACGGGCGGTCTTCAATACATCACCTAGAGAGGCCAAGATTTCGTGTCGGGCGATAGCCCTTTGGGGATCCGGGTTTATCCTTCCGCTTCGAGCTCTTCTATAGGGAGGATTGGAGACCACCAGATTCGCACACCCCTCACGAAGAGGGCATGCCTTAAGGTCAGCCGTCAGCACAGACATTCTATCTTGAAAACGGTTTAGCCTGGCATTTCGCATGGCCTGGCTGGCCAGTTCTTCTTGAACCTCGATCCCGATTGCTTGCCTAAGCGGGACCCTACTCAGGAGCATAAGAAGGATAATGCCACAGCCTGTTCCAAGTTCCACCACCACCTCATTTTCCTTTAAGGATACGAATTGGGCCAGGAACACGGCATCAATGGAAAAGCGGTATCCCCGTTTGGATTGGATAAGCCGGAGCCTTCCGTCCAAGAATAGATCAACGGATTCTCCTTCCTTGAGTTCAGCGTCATGAAAAGGTGTCAATGGTTTCATATGGATCGATTTTGTTGAAGACCAGCCCTGTGATTACCTTGGGGTAAAAATACGTGGATTTTCGGGGCATAACAAGAAAATTTCGTGCCACCTCTTTGACTTGCTCTATTTTTGTGGGATTCAGAAAAAAGGCCATCTGAGCTTGCCCCGATTCCACCGACTGGATGGCCTGAATCAGGCTGCTTTGGTACTGGAATGTCTTTTCATCGTCCAGTTCCTCCCGGCTAAAGCCCAGGGTCTTTTGAAATAGAAAGCGGGAGAGCACAAGCACATCCAATTCCTTAAGGGCTGGATGGAGATCATCACCCATCTGATCCCTTTTTGCCTCATCAAGAGTGAGGATAAAACAGCTCTCGCTGCCGTTTGGATAAAATCCCATAGCACTCCTTTTGCCCCCCTTACGCCGGAGGATATCCTGGATGGCCTCTGCCTTAGACCGGGTGCTATGGTTGGAAAGGGTGATGTCCTCTATTTCAAACCACGTTTTTGCCTTTTGCAAGAATTCCTGGAGTTCAAAATTTGGCACCCACTTAATGAGTCGATGAGAAGGAAGTATGGTAAGGCCCTCATCACTCATATTGGTCAGATACATCATAACATATTCATAGGACCTATTGGGATTCCGCCTCCCATATCTAGCTCGCATAATGTTCCTGAAGTTACGCGATGTCTCATACCGATGATGTCCGTCCGCAATAAAAATGGTTTTGTTTTTCATGGCTTCCGAGACCAAGCGGAATAGAGCGGGGCTCTTAATTACCCATACGTTGTGCCTGGTTCCGTCTTTGAACTCGAAGGACAATAGGGGCTGCTGTCCCGCATGGGCCTTACATGCCTCAAGAATTGAGTTCTCATTATCCTCGTATAGGCCGAAGATCTGGCTGAACTGGGTATTGCAGGCCCTGATTAACTTCAGCCGGTCATCTTTGTGAGCAGAGAAGGTCCGTTCATGAGGTAAAATAACCCCTGAGTCTTGGTCCTCAATGCGAACAAGCGCAATAAACCCCCACCTGGTTCGTTCATTTTCAGTGTCTTGGGGCTTATATGTAAGAGAAGTAAGGTAGATAGCGGGCTCCTTTGCCCTCACCAGAATGCCGTCAGACTCCCATCTCTTGAGATAATCGGCCGCTCTAGTATAACGGTTGTCCCAATCTGTGTCTCCTGTCTTCTTTTTCCCCAGTATAAGCCGGATAACGTTATGGGGATGCGCCTGATAGTATTCTTCTTGCTCTTCCTCAGAGATTACGTCATAGGGAGGGGCCACGAGCTTAGAAAATTCTTGCCCATAAGACAGATTGTATGTAAATCCTTTAAATGGAGCAACGATAGCCATGAATATAAACTGTCCTCCTAAAAACTTAAAATTTATATTTTCTCGAAAGTTTAAAAATGATGTCAAGAAAAAACCCAAAGACTCATGAGATCGTATTACGTTGCGGCACTATCGTGACTATGAACCAGGAGCGGCCTGTCTTGAAAAACATGGATATACACGTACAGGAGGGGATAATCATATCCATTCAGCCATCAAGGAGTTGTCCTGCTCAGTATCCTGATCTCGTTGAATTCATTGATGCGGAGGAAGCGCTTGTCATCCCTGGGCTAGTAAACGCCCATACCCATGTGGCCATGACCCTATTTCGGGGCCTGGCCGATGATTTGCCATTACGACAGTGGTTGTTCGAAAAGATATTCCCTGCTGAAGCCGAGCACCTTTCACCTGAAACCGTTTATTGGGGGGCATTGCTTGGATGTATAGAAATGATCGCCTCTGGGACCACCTGTTTCTCTGATGGGTATTTTTTTCAGGGCCAGACCATGCTAGCCGCACACAAGGCTGGAATACGGGCGCTAATCGGTCAGGGGGTGATTGATTTTCCCGCCCCGGGTGTGTCGGACCCCAAAAAGAACCTAGAGATAGGGGAGCAATTTATTGAAAAATGGCTGAATTTTTCCGACCTCCTGACCCCCTCCCTTTTTTGCCATAGCCCTGTTACTTGTTCTGAAGATACCCTGACCGGGGCACTGGATATATGCAGATCCCATAGAGTTCCCCTGCAAATCCATCTATCAGAAACTCAGGATGAAATCAGTACAATTGTTCAGCAAAAGGGCCGAAGGCCAGTTGAATACCTGGATCAGCTAGGTCTGCTGAGTGAAGATCTGATCGCCGCCCATGTGGTACACCTTGATGAGAGGGAAATGGCTATACTCCGGGACAGGGGAGTAAAGGTGGTCCACGTGCCAGAGAGTAATATGAAACTGGCCTCAGGGGTATCTAGGCCGGCAGAGATGATCCGAATGGGAATTCCCGTGGGTATAGGTACAGATGGCCCTGCCTCCAACAATGATCTGGATCTCCTTATGGAAATGGATACAGCCGCCAAGTTGAGTAAAGTATATACCGGTGATCCGACCAGTTTAAAGGCTTGGGCCGTGCTCAGAATGGCAACCATTGGAGGAGCGGCTGTTTTAGGCTTAGCAGAGCAAATTGGAAGCATTGAAGAGGGAAAAAGGGCTGATATGGTGGTCCTGGATCTCCAACAGCCCCATCTTCAACCCATGTATGATCCCGTTTCAACCGTGGTGTACTCGGCCAGCGGAGGAGATGTCAGGGATGTGATTATTGACGGGAAAGTAATCATGAAAAACAGGGAATTTGTCTCCCTTGATACCCAAGAAGCGGCATGGCACGTAAGGCGCATTGCTGAAAATATACACCCATAGCGCCTCTATAAAATTACCTCGAGGAAATAAGTTCTTTTTCCACCAACTTGATGGCCTCGGTGGGTGTCTCGGCGTATTGGATACCTTTAATGCCTGACCAGGTGTGCAGACCCACCACCTTCTTGCCAGTTTTGAGGCCCAAGGCGATTTCCGAGAGGGTTCCATACCCTCCTGACACTGCCACAAGCACATGACTAGCTCGGACCACTAGGGCGTTCCTTGCCTCCCCAAGGCCTGTTGGTATGGCTATATGTATGAACGGGTTTGCGGAACGCATATCAAGGCCAGGAAGGAGCCCCACAGTCATGCCGCCAGCCTCTGTACAGCCCTTAGAGGCAGCTTCCATAACTCCCCCAAGTCCTCCGCATACAAGTATCCAGCCCCTTTTTCCTATTTCATAACCAATCTCGCGCGCAAGGTCATAGATGGCCTTATTGCAGGTTCCTGCCCCGATTACTCCCACATGAAACGGTTTATACAATGGAGCCCTCCTCAAATAGGAACTGAAAAACATTTGAACTTAGAAGCATTACCTGCTATGTAAAATGCCTCATAAGTTTTTGGATAGGATAAAAGAAATAGCTGTTTTGTTCAACACTAAGAATATGGACGGTTGGTATCCATGAGTAGAGGAAAAAGATTAAGCTTTGGCCTGGCATTGGCCATAATTTTGGTGGTCTTGGGTGGTTTGGCCTGGTTCCTGGTGGCCATATTTGAGGGAGAAAGGCCTGCTGCCTCTTTAGAGCCCTCTCTCCAGTACCTCAATGGCCCAAAAGAATTCAATCTCAAGGTAAGCGATTCCAAAAGCGGTCTGAAATATCTGATTGTAAAGGTGGTCCAGGAGGGGAGAAAGGTAAAGGTTCTTGAGAAGAAGTTTCCCTATAAGGGATTCTTGAATAAGGAGGGTGATCACGAATATACCCAACACTTTACAGTGGATCCATCTGCACTGGATTTGGGGCAGGGCAGTATTGAGCTGATCCTTGAGGTGCGGGACTATTCCCGTAGAAACGGGGGCGATGGGAATCTCTCCGTTGTTCAACAGAAGATGATAGTTGATACCATTCCTCCTTCCATCAGAGCTGTGAGCCGCATGAACTATATTAACAGAGGAGGGTGTGGATTTCTTGTATATGAGGCCTCTTCTGATACGGTGGAAAGCGGGGTGTATGTGGACGGCATGTTTTTTCCTGGTTATCCCGCAGGTGAAGGCTATTCCGATACTGCACACGTCTGTTATTTTACTTTTCCATATTACATGAAAAAGCGGCCTCAACTATATCTATGGGGCAAGGATAGGGCAGGAAATGAATCCAAGGCTGGCTTCTACTACCGCATCAGAAGGCGAAGGTTCCGCACTGAGGCGATTTACATCACAGATCAGTTCCTCCGAAAGGTTCTCCCTTACTTTTCCTTCTACCATTTTGAAGAAAATCTCTCAGATATCGAGAAATTCCTGAAAGTGAATAGAGAGCTTCGGAAGGAAAATGGGGCGGCATTTTATGCCTTGAGAACCAAGACAGAGCCGGTGAGATTATGGGAGGGGAGGTGGCTGAGACTCAAAAACTCTGCGACCATGGCCCGTTTTGCTGATCATCGTAATTATTATTACAAAGGGAAGAAAATTGATGAACAGACCCACCTGGGTGTGGATCTGGCCTCTTTAGCCCACTCCGAGGTTCAGGCAGCCAATCATGGAAAGGTCATATTTACCGGTCGTATGGGCATATACGGCTTGACCGTAGTATTGGATCACGGTCAAGGACTGGCCTCCGTCTATTCCCACTTGAGCGAGATAAGGGTAAAGGAAGGTCAACGTGTGATAAAGGGAGAAATA
Organism: Deltaproteobacteria bacterium; assembly: GCA_019307815.1. GTDB lineage: Bacteria > Desulfobacterota > DSM-4660 > Desulfatiglandales > Desulfatiglandaceae > B111-G9. The sequence continues at coordinate 5,262 of JAFDIV010000035.1, read as the reverse complement.
ATAGGCACAACAGGACAGACAGGTCTTGCAGGCGGGGATCATCTTCACTTTGGCGTTATGGTAAATGGAATCTTTGTAAACCCCGTGGAGTGGTGGGACAGCCATTGGATTCAGGATAATATCACTCGCAAGCTCGCCATGCTCAAAAAAAGGCCTTAGGCCTTGCCACAATGGCCTCCCTGTTTTTTATAAGCATGTGGAAGGGGAACCTTATATAGGCTCCAGAGATTATTAGGGAACACTTTCCGTGTTCGATCCGAATGGCTCATATTCTTGATACAATTCTATCGCTGTTCCTGGTCATCTTTTTGGGCTCGCTGATTAGTCGCAAGGGTCTGCTGCCTCAATCCGTGCGAGGGCCATTGAACCGATTGGTTTTCTACGTGGCAATCCCTGCCATGATATTTCGAGCTATTGCCAGCTCCTCCTTTCATGAATCGTTTGATCTCACCCTTGTTTTAGGTACTTTGGCTCCTCTTCCTGTAGTTTTTGGGTTAGACTTTGTTTTTGGAAAAGGCCTTCGTATTAGAGGAGAGGAACTTGGAAGTTTTCTACAAATTTCCTTTCATGGAAACCTGGGGTACATGGGGCTTGCAGTAGCCTTCTATGCCCTTGGACCCCAAGGATTTGCCGCTGCCAGCATTCTTGCTGGGTTCCTCATCATTTGCCAAAATTTGTTAGCAGTGATCGGTCTGCAGTGGTGCAGTGAAGGGATGAGCAGAGGCATGCCCATAGGGAAGACGATAAAGAAGGTTCTTGTTAATCCCATTATTTTTTCTGCAATAGGAGGTATCCTGTTTTCTTTAGCCGAACATCCCTTACCAGAGCCCATAGAAAAGGCTCTTCAGATAATAAGCTCCATGGCTTTGCCTCTTGCACTGCTACTAATAGGGGCCTCGCTCTCATTTGAATCGGCCAGACCACATTTGAAGGTGAGTATTGTGGCTTGTGTCTTAAAACTCCTTGTTCTTCCCGGGCTTGGGCTGGTAGCCTATCGGTGCTTGTCGGTTCCTAGGGCCCAGTTTATACCAGGCCTCGTGTTGCTTGCCTCTCCCACCGCAACCGTAAGTTACATAATGGCAGGAGAGCTGGGAGGCTCCCCAGCCCTGGCGTCTTCAGCCATATCGGTATCCACTATTTTGTCGGCATTTACCTACTTGCTGTGGCTGGGTTTATACTGAGGCCCTATACTTTTTTGGCTATTTTGACTATATGGGGTTAGGGAGCATGGTTTCATGTTGGAAAACCCTGATTGTCGATAGTACAATGTCTCCCCACCTCTATCACTTTTTTCCGGGCACAGATGGAATGGGTTTACAAAGCAAGTATCCGATCTGACGAGGGGTGATGATGGATCAATTACTTCAATTTGAGATCCTTGGCAACAGCCTGTGGAGGATTGCGGCATTATTTGGCATTGTGTTGGCCTCTCTTGTTGTTGGAAAGATTGTCAAAGTTGTCCTTAATAAAATGGGGGCACGATTTGAGGCCAAGGGCCGATTTATGATGGCCACCACAATGAAGGCCGTTGCCCGAGGTGCCGTATTCCTGCTTGCAGCTGCAGGTCTGTCCCTGGCACTGCCCCTTCTCCAACTGAAGACCTGGGTGGCTGAAGTCTCTGATACGGTCAGCGCCATTCTTTTGAGTGTGGGTGTAGGATATTTCCTTTACTGGCTCGTGGATATACCCACCACCTGGTTCAGTAGGATTGCGGGCAGGACAGAGACCAAATTGGACGATATGTTGGTGCCTATCATTCGTAAAAGCCTTCGGGTCACGGTGGTAGTATTGGTGTTGGTGCAGGTCGCCCAGATCCTAAGTGACAAGCCCATCACCTCCATAATTGCCGGGCTTGGAATTGGTGGCTTGGCCCTGGCACTGGCAGCCCAGGACACAGTAAAAAATTTCTTCGGCTCTGTGGTTCTCTTTGTGGACAAGCCCTTTGAAATGGGTGACCGTATTGTAGTGGATGGTCAAGACGGCTCTGTTGAAGAAGTAGGGCTTCGTTCCACCAAGATACGAACCCTTGATGGTCATCTAGTCACTGTGCCAAATGGGGAGCTGGCCAACAAGCTGATCCGCAACATTGGCAAAAGACCCTATATCAGGCGGGTGGCCAACCTCACAATCACATACGACACCCCGCCAGACAAGGTGGAGCGGGCCGTGGAGATTGTAAAGGAGATATTGGATAATCACGAGGGTATGCATCCTGACTTACCTCCCAGGGTCTATTTTAATGAGTTTAACGCCGAATCGCTGAACATCCTGGTCATCTATTGGTATCATCCTCCAGACTACTGGGCCTACATGGCATTTACCGAAAAGTTCAACAAAGAGGTGTTTCGGCGGTTCAACGAAGAAGGAATTGAATTCGCTTTTCCGACCCAGACCCTCTACCTGGCAGGAGATGGGGCCAGGCCCCTTACCATTGGTGTGGAGCTTACTTCCCCGGAAGTAAGTAATAGGCAATAATGGGCATGCAAAAAGGAAATTCCTGAATGTACATTTTCTGACAGAAAGGAGGCCCAAATGGTGCAGGAAAGGGGTATGGCCCTGGTGACAGGGGCAAGTAGTGGAATAGGGCGTGAGGTGGCCATCCGACTGGCAAAGAGAGGTTTTCGGGTAATAGGAGCAGCCCGGCGGATGGATCGTCTTAATCAACTGGCTTCTCAATATGGGAACATCATCCCCAAGAAGGTTGACCTATCTGATTCAGAGAATGTAGAGGCCCTGTGTCGATACATTTTGGAATACCCAAAGCCCATCTCCGTGTTGGTCAACAATGCAGGCTATAGCATAAGGGGTGCACTAGAAGACGTGCCAGTATCCGATGTTAGGCGCCTATTTGAGGTGAATCTTTTTGCACTGATCCGTATTACTCAAGCATGTCTTCCAGGAATGAGAAAGCAGCGAAATGGAACCATCGTGAACCTGAGCTCTGTGGCAGGTAAATTTGCCTTTCCCATGAGTGGCGTGTATGCAGCCACTAAACATGCTGTTGAGGCCATTAGTGATGCCCTAAGGGCGGAGGTTCGACCCTTTGGCATCCGGGTGATTACCATCCGGCCAGGTGCCATTGCTACAGAATTTAACGAGGTGGCCAATCGATTAACAGGAGACTTAATGGCACGGACTTATCCTGATTACAAACCATTATATGAATCCTCAGGCGCAGCGATTGGGAGGATCTTTAGCCAATTCACCATTCCCGGGCCTGGGATCATTGCCGACCTAATTGAGGAGATCGTCCTGTCAGAGACGCCAAAGCCCGTGTATACTGCCGGTCCTTTGGTCAAGGAGTTTCTGGAGCCCCGCCTAAAGATGGACGATGAGGCGTTCGACAAATATATGGCAGAAAAAACGGGACTTATGGGATTGCAGGTCTAGAATAAGATGACTTTTATTTGCTAAAAAAGATAGATTACTTTAAAATTAGATAATAATTATGATGGTTAGCTGCTATTAATTTTTGTTATGATACTTTTTGTTATTATCCTTGACTCTCTTGGTTTCTAATTATATACTCTAAAAAGGTTATCCAACCTATGAAGAAGAAATGAAACAATGAAGGTCCCAGAACTAGTACTAATTGTAGCCCTCGGTAGTGTCCCTATCTCTACCCTTCCTGAAAACAACCCATATGTAGAATCCAGCAAGGAGTCTGTATGAACGTTTTACTGATTTACCCGCAATTCCCTGAGACATTTTGGAGTTTCACGCACGCACTCAAGTTTATCCACAAGAAGGCCGCCTATCCCCCACTAGGGCTGTTGACAGTGGGTGCCATGTTGCCAAAGGATTGGTCAGTGCGGCTAATTGATCTAAATGTAACAAGGCTCACGGACAAGGACCTTAAATGGGCTGACTGGGCATTCATCAGCGCCATGGTTGTGCAAAGGGCGTCGGCACTTCGGGTTATTTCTACCTGCAAGCAGGCTGGGGTGAAGACTGTGGCGGGCGGCCCCCTTTTTACCAGCGAGTATCAAGACTTCGACCAAGTTGACCATTTGGTGCTCAATGAAGCAGAGGTGACGCTGCCAGGCTTTTTGGAAGATTTGGCTGCTGGCCGACCAAAGCGGATCTATCAGAGCTCAAGGTTCGCAGACATAAAACAGACGCCGGCGCCCGCATGGGAGCTAGTAAATATGAAACATTATGCGGCCATGAGTGTTCAGTTCTCCAGGGGTTGTCCCTTTAATTGCGAATTTTGCAATGTCACCGCCCTGTTTGGTCATCGGCCGCGTATTAAGGACGCTGACCAAATAATCCGAGAGCTGGATTCTCTCTATGACCTGGGATGGCGAGGCCGGGTATTCTTTGTGGATGACAATTTCATTGGGAACAAACGATACCTCAAGAGCCAACTGCTCCCAGCCCTTATTGAGTGGCGTAAGGGGAAGAGAGGGATACCGTTCAATACAGAGGCATCTCTAAATCTAGCCGATGATGCTCAACTGATGAAGATGATGGTCGAAGCCGGCTTCGATACTGTATTTGTGGGAATTGAAACCCCGGATGAGGAAGGCCTTGCCGAATGCAATAAGAGACAAAACACAAACAGGGATTTGGTCCAGAGCATAAGAATAATCCAGCGCTCCGGGCTGGAAGTGCAAGGAGGCTTCATCGTTGGTTTTGATAGTGACAAGCCTTCCATTTTTCAGAGGCAGATAGATTTTATCCAAAAAAGCGGGATTGTTACAGCAATGGTAGGTCTGCTCCAGGCGCCTGTAGGCACAAGGCTCTATGAACGACTGAAAAGGGAAGGGCGGCTGCTCGGGAATATGTCTGGTGATACTGACGGGACAACGAATATCATTCCCCGCATGGACCCAAATCTATTGGCCGAGGGATACCGCTACATCATGCGCTACATTTATTCGCCGAGGAATTACTACAAACGCGTCCGCGTCTTTTTAAAAGAATATCAGGGAGCAAAGGCCAAAATCCCTCTTGATTTTAACCGGTTCCTTGCCCTGATTCATTCAAGCATTCGACTTGGCATTATAGGGAGAGAGCGTTTTCAATATTGGAAGACCCTATTGTGGACCCTCATTCGTCGGCCACGTCTTCTGGATTATGCCATTACGTTCGCAATTTATGGATATCATTTCAGGAGAGTGGCTTACCGTAGAAGTAACTGATAAAGTAACCGTCTAACCAGCCCATCTTTTATTCCGCCAAATGGGTGATAAGATAGGTTAACGTGGGGGAATGTTAGGCCGAGTGTAGGCGGATGAGGGCCAGGCCGTGGGCCGGGAT
>JAFDIV010000022.1 GCA_019307815.1 Deltaproteobacteria bacterium | reverse complement strand
GCGGGTGGGCATGGTGAGGATTTCATGGCTGTTTATGGCACCAGTAATATGGGCCTTCACTCCCGAGACTATTATCCCATCATCCAGTCTTTCCTTTATGTGCAAATAGGTGTCTTTGTTTTTTTGCTGGTGTGGCCGAAGGCTTCGGTCCCCCCTTGCATCGGTCATGGCACCAGAGGGCATGAGATCCTTTTCCTGCACCTCCTTAAGCCAAGCCTTGAACCTTTCGTGGTAGTTTGTTCCATGTTTCTGGTCAATATCGTATGTAGTGACATATACTGCATTGAGTCCGTCCAGACCCACGCATCGCTGAAAACAGGTTCCTGTCTTTTGCCCAAGAAGACGCATCATCCTGACCTTTTTTACAAGGTCATCTATACTTTGATGGATATGGGTGAAGCGGTTAATTTTTTCGCCATTTAGGTGGGAGGTGGCTGTCATGATCTCCTGGTATTCTGGCCTATGGGCTAGCTCATAGGTCATGGCCGCCGTGTTAATGTGCGGGAGAAACATGGGCTCATCCACCACACTCTTTATCCTCTGTCCAAAAAAATACACTTCCGGGTCCAAGCCCCGCAAAGACTCCATGTATTCTTTGCCTGTCATCGTGCCCATTATCTTGTCTCCTCTGCATCACATTACTTTTTATCTGTGTCTGCGTTCTATTGGAGAACGAGCAGTACTAAAATCAGCTAGCTTTTGCTCTTTGGTCCTCAACTCGCTTTGCTTTAAACATTGTTCTTTCCAATGTACCAAATTCCACTAGTTCTAACCCTGGAGTTACCTGGAGCTCTTCTCGAAATGCTCGCTTCACTTTATTCTTGAATTCCTCATTATCAATTTCCTTAGTCTTATATTCTGCAACAACGGTAATTACATCAATACCCGTTTTCTCGTCAGTGGTTATCCTTATCCTGAACTCATCACCTAATTCATCAAAGCTCCTTATCACTTTCTCCACTTGGGCAGGATAAAAATTTTCACCTTTATAGATTATCATATCATCAGCTCTTCCGAGAATTCCCCCTTCACATCGGGCATGGGTCCTACCACAACCACATTTTTCTGTAGTTAGTCGCGCCAGATCATTCGTCCAATAACGAAGCATTGGCGTAGCCTCCTTTGTTAAGTGCGTAAGGACCAAAACCCCTACTTCACCCGGATTACACCTTTTTTTTGTCTCTGGATTAATTATTTCAACTAGTAAATGGTCTTCTACCCAGTGAATACCTGCTTTTTCCTCACACTCTGAGGCACAAGTCGGACCAATTTCAGCCAAACCAAAATAGTCATATGCATCTATACCCAATCTTGTTTCTATCTTGTGCCTAGTTGGTGGCACCTCAGCTCCTGCCTCTCCTCCGTGCATACCAATTTTAAGAGGAATATCTTTCGGGCGTATCCCTCTTTGGCTCATTCTTTCGGCGATGTAAAGTGCAAACGAAGGTGTGGAAAGTAAAACCGTAGAGCCAGGCGAGATTAAATAGTCCACTTGGCGTTCAGCCATTGAAGCCCCAATAGGCAAAACAAAACACCCCATAGCTTTTGCGGCATAATGGCAAGACATCCCAGCAACCCATAACCCATAACTGAAGCCATTTTGGACAATATCTCCAGGGCGAACGCCACAATTCCACATAGTTCTGACAGTCCATTGAGTAATGTTTTCAACGTCGTGCTCCGTCCAAATAGTGTTAACTGGTACTCCTGTTGTACCAGTTGAGGGATGGAGCTCCCTCCAATCTTTTTGAGGAGCAACCACATACCTCCCAAATGGGGGATGAGCTATTTGTTCTTGTCTTAGCTCCTCTTTAGTAACAGGTGGTATTTTTGTGATATCGTCAAGGCTTTTTATATCTTCAGGATCTAATCCAATGTTGTCAAATCGTTCTCGATAAAACTCAGAAAATTCATAGCACCGTTTCACTTGCCATTTGAGCCGCTTTAGTTGAAGCTCCTCTAATTGCTCGCGGTCCATCGTTTCGATTTCGGGATCATAATATTTTGGAGTTTCAGATGATTTTGAAACATACATATTTGCCTCCTCAGACATATTCAATTAATTTTCATTTGCATAATATTTCCTCTAAACAAAAGCTCTCATAAATGGCCCATTCACTGCTCTTTAACCCTCTATTTTAGTGAATTGTATATCTTCTCGGCTCCTCATACGAATTTGTGGGTTAATTGAAGCTCAGGAAGTTTTCCCATGCCATGATAAAGCGCAAGTTTGAACGTTTCAGCAGTTCGATAACCATAGGCCCGATGACTAATGGTCTTTGCTTTATTGTTGAGACCTTCTACTGCCCCATTATCAATGGGGACCTTGAAATAGTTTAAAATATCAACCTGATGTCTTCTGATCATCCAGGCGAAATCTCTCATCGGTTTTAATCTGGAATGGGTCGCCCCCCCTGTCTGCTGGGGACAGATAGGCAGGCAGAACCATTGATTGAGATACTTTTTAGCCCATGCTGTATAGGAGTAATCTCAGAACTTACGAAAGGCCTCCTTTTAATAGGTAGGCCCGATTTATCTTGAGATTGAGCTTTTCGAGATCACTGAGTCTGACCTTCTGGTTGTCTGTAAGATTCCATGGGTCTTTCAGCCAGATGTACCGACTCTTTTTAAGGAGTTCCGGATCCTCTGATTTAAGTTTTTGAGCCTCCTCTTTTCGGACCTTATCAACAGCATCCAGGAGATGACGAACAATATGGAATTTGTCAAAGACAAGGAGGGCATTCGGGAGACGTTTTTTGATAGCATCAATATGGGGTGCCCACATATCACAACAAACGGCCTCGATATGTTAACAGCGATAACCTTCCAAGCCACAAGTTTGGACCAGGTAGCCAAGACCACGCTCAGAGGCAGAGAGAGCGGGCTTTTTCCTTGAGTCCAGGGGATCGTTTCCACTCTAATGCTACAGTTATCGCATTCGACCTTCCTGCGCGAATAAACCAAGGTGACGGGGATCCCCCACAGAGGAACATGCTTCCAGCGCCTTTCTTTCAACGTATCGTACCCAGGCCCTTGCCTACCACAAGAGAAACAAACAACTTTACATCTTCTATCGGGGAAGAGATAAACCACTATTTCACCATGTTCTTCAGTAACTCTTTTCACACAATGGCTCTTGAGTCCCAACGTCTTTCGGACTATACTTTCAATGAGCATGAATCTTATCCTCCTTTCCTATCGGATCGTCACCAACAGGAAGTATTGGATTTGATTCATACCTGCCTGTAGCAGGCAGGCTTTCAAGTTTTTAATAACCTTTCGACCCACAAATCCGTATAAGGAGCCAAATCCCCTTTGTTACACCGTTTATGGCTTACTTCTGAAAAGTTGCAAAAATGGATCACTGTTAAGTCACACAGAGCCCTTAACTAAACTGCTAAATACCTCTTTACTATTTCTTGGTTTTGCCATATCTCTTCGATCCCACCCTGATACTTAATTCTTCCCTTTTCTATGATATAGGCGCGATTAGCAGTTTTCTTACAAAATCGCACATTTTGATCGGCCAAAAAAACGGTCACACCGCTGTCTCGGATATCCCCTATAGCCTCAGATAGCACTCTCACAACTAAAGGAGCTAAACCCTCTGAAGGTTCATCAACTAACAACAAAATCGGATTTGTCATCAAAGCCCGTCCAATAGCCAACATTTTCTGTTCTCCACCGCTGAGCAGTCCTCCTGGACGATTTCTTAAATGCGAGAGAACAGGAAAAAGATCATATATTCTATCAACGGTCCAATCCTTCCGCTCCCTTTTATGTAAATGGGCTGCAAGAAGAAGGTTCTCTTGAGTGGTCAAGTCTGGAAATATTCGCCTGTCTTCGGGAGCATAACCAATACCGAGCGCAGCAATCTCGAATGGAGATTTACTGCTAATTTGCGTATCCAAGAATCTTATGCTACCTGATTTCGGTGGCGTAAGCCCCATAATGGTCTTAATAGTAGTGGTTTTACCCGCCCCATTTCTTCCTAGGAGAGAAACTACCTCGCCATTATCTACCTCCAAAGAAACTCTATCCAAAATCAAACTTTTACCATATAGAGTGACAATATTATCCACATCTAGGAGCATCTGCTAGATTTCCTCCCCCAGGTAAATTTCTATTACCTCTTTGTTTTTTCGAATTTCATCAGGTTCTCCCTCCGCTAGCACACTCCCTTTATTCATGACGATGATCCGGTCTGAAAGTGAAAAAATAACATCCAAATCATGTTCGACAATGACAAATGTGGTTGAACCTTCTTCAGCCAAGCTTCTAATCAGTTCAAGCACCTTAGCTCTCTCCAAGGGGTTCATTCCTGATGAAGGCTCGTCAAGAAAACAAATCTCTGGCTTTGAGGCAATGGCCATTCCCATTTCCAGGAGTCTCTGATCTCCATGAGATAGCTCTCCGGCGGTCACGTCTTTTTTGTTCCATAAGCCGAGATAATTTAGAATTATTTCGGCCTCATCCAAGATGTCCCCATAATAAGGCACAGGGAAAAACCATTTACGAGTTTTTCGAAAGCGGGCCAAAAGCGGAAGTTGAACGTTTTCAAGAACAGTTAACATTGGGAATATATCCATCACCTGAAAGGAACGGGCAATTCCTCTTCTGACTCTCTGGTCCGGCTGAAGAAAAGTGATATCCTCGCCCCGAAAAAATACTTTCCCTTGGTCTGGATAAAGGGCGCCTGTCAGCAGATTAATAGCCGTCGTTTTACCTGCTCCATTAGGACCAATGATAGAAGTTATTATACCCGATTCAAAAGTCAGATTGAGCTCATCTATAGCCACAAACTTGCCAAAGGTTTTGATCAAGCCTTCTGTGTTGATTAAAATTTCACCCATCTGCGGTCCTCTATAACTGTCATTTCCACCGATGAAATAGCCAAAGATGAAGAAAACCCATTATTCCTCCACGGAAGGCTAGCACCAGAATAACAATAATAATACCCAAAATAAGCATCCAGCTCATGGTAATTCGTACTATGATGTCTTTAACCAAAAAATAGATCACTGAACCTACAACCGGGCCAGTAAAACTGTACATGCCTCCCAAGAGGGTGGCGATAATAGGATCCATTGAGGTAACCCAATGGGCAACAGTTGGTGTTACAGTCTGTTCTAAAGGGGCAAAGAGGGCTCCTGCAAGGCTTGCATATATACCGGCGATCGTAAAACAAGCGAGGCGGCTTTTTTTTACTGAGATCCCAATAAAGGCAATTCTCTTTTCACTGTCACGGATTCCCTGAAAAATTAGTCCTAAAGGAGAATGGATGATTCGGTAAAGCAGGTATATAGCGACCAGTGAAATGATGATAACAAAATAATAATAGGCAGGAACCTTATTCATTTCCACGCTAAAGATATGAAAAAAACTTAAATTTGCTCTCGGGATACCAACTAATCCATCATCTCCTCCAGTAAACTTTATCCACTTTTCGGCCAAAGAAAAAATCATCATGCCAAAAGCAAGGGTAAGCATTGCAAAATAAATAGCTGTATGCCTTACACAAAAATATCCTAGAATTATTGCGACAATACCGCCGACAACCATAGCTATAAAAATCCCAGGTAAGAGAGAAGCTCCACCTAGTAAGATCTTGCCACACGCATAAGCACCGCAAGCATAAAAGCCAGCCTGTCCAAAGGAAAGAAGACCTGTATATCCAAGAAGGAGATTCAAGCTATATGAAAGGAGACAAAGAATTGCTATACGCATTACTACGTATAAAAGATAATCACTTGAGAACAAAGGGAGGAGAAGGAGGAAAATGATAAAGCTGCTTAAGCAAATAAGGCCAAACTTGGAGTTTCCTAAGCCCAGTGTAGTAGAAATATTTCGAGCGCTGTTCATCTTTTTTCCCCAAATATCCCCTGAGGCCGGATAATCAAGACCACAGCCATTATCAAATACAATACAAAGAGCTCGATAAATGGAAGATAAAGGGTGCAGATCGAACTAACAACCCCAATAATTAAGGCACCTACAAAAGCACCCCGCAAGCTCCCCAAACCCCCTATAACAGTAACAACAAACGCAGGTATTATTACTGCACCGCCTACTCCTGAATCGCATACCCTAATTGGCGTACTTAAGGCGCCACCTAAAGCAGCGAGAAGAGCAGCAAATATAAAAGCCATTGTAAATAGAATGGGGATGTTTATGCCAATCGCATTGGCCATATCTCGATCTGAAGCAGCCGCCTTTAATTTTTTCCCCCACCATGTTTTATTTAAAATGGCCCACAGAAATACACCAACAGCAATTCCAGCGAAGATAATAAAAAGATTATAGATCGGGAAAGGGCGCCCGACAACAGAGACTGCCCCTTGAAAAAAATGTGGCATATTGGGAATAATAAGCATAGTGCCCCAAACAATTTTCGTTAAGTTGTCAAAAATTAGGATGAAGGCAAAGGTAAGAATAAGCTGGAATTCGATTGGCTGGTTATAAATCCTTCGGAAAAAAAATCTTTCCATTAAAAAGCCTATAATGCCAACGCCAATCAGGGCCAGGATGATAGAAAGCCAAAAATTGATTCCTAACATCTGAAAAAAGGTAAACGCAAAATACGCACCAACCATATACAAGGAGCCATGAGCCACATTTAATATACCGCATACCCCAAAGGCCACGGTAAGGCCTGCAGCAATTAGCCACAAGAACATTGCTGAACTGATACCGTTCAGTGCTTGAAAGATGAAGTTACTCATGTCGTGCTCCACATTTGGAGCTTTCGTTTGATTAGGAGTTTAGAGTGGGTCCTGATGGACTAGGGCCCACTCTATTACAGTACAGCACAATTTCATGGTAATTGGTAATCTGGCGGGTTACGGAAATATTTTTGCCATGGTATTATAACCAAATCGCTAAGGTAAGCATTAGGACATACCGACTTATCATAGACGTATCTTCCAGCTGGCACAGTGTAACAGGCCTGATGGTCCACAGGTCTAATCCATCTTTCCCCATCAGGAGCTTGAACCTTCATGCCTTCCAAAGCCTTTATCAATTTCTGAGTATCTAAACTTTTTGTTTTTTCTACAGCTTTTTTAAACGCATAAATCGCAGTGTAGACATTTGCAGCCGAATAATTTGGAAAGCGCCCAAATTTTTCCCTGAACTTTGCAACAAAGGCCTTGTTTCTGGGAGTACTTGGCCAATTCCACAGGTAACGGGCAGTTGCCCATAACTTCCCATGGAAATTTCCCGCCTTGACATCAGGTGTTAGGCCTTCTGCCATATCAATTGATCCTCCCATACATTGAAACCACACCTTAAACCATGGTTGTTTAAAAAGGCCTAAATAAATGGCCTGCTTCAACATCATCAATCCTTCACCTCCCCAAGGCGTAGCCAAAATAAGATTGGGTTTTGCTGCCATGAGAGCATTAAGCTGCGGGGTAAAATCCATATGAAGGAATGGGGCTTCAGTCTTTGCTACTACCTTTATATCCGGGCGATACTTCTTTAAGGTTTTCTCAAACATATCCCAAGAATCATAGCCATAGCTGTAAGCAGCCGCCAAACTGGCAATTGTTTTAATGTCCGAACGGTCTTTGAACACTAAGGCCGGAAGAATTCCATCCTGATATGTGGGCACACTGATTCTAAACGTATTCCGAAAACCCTTTTTATAGATAAGTTGTTCATTGAGTTTGTGTGTCGCGCCATGACAAACAATAAGGATTCGGTCCAGCTCCGGCATTATTGGAGCTAGAGCCATGGAGACTCCACTTGAGTCAATTCCGAAAAGAAAATTAGCCCCCCATTCCTTGACAAGGTACCGAGCATTTTTAGTGGCTACAGATGGCTTCAATTCGGAATCCATAAACTTCATTTCAACTTTGCGACCTAATATTCCACCTGAATTGTTTATCTCCTGGACAGCCAGCTGAGCACCCATTATCATTTGATGACCATAATCTGCCTTACTTCCAGAAAGTATACCTTGCCCCCCTATTTTGATAACCTTTGGGAGCCCAGAGGCATATGCCGTAGAAAACACAAAAAATATCCCAAAAAAACTGAGAATTAAAATTTTTGTCATCTTTTTCATTGCCATCCTCCTCTATATCTACTCGGTTATCTTTCGTGGCTCTTCTATCCATTGCAACCTACCACAGGCTTTCCTCACCCCCTTTCTTTGTTTATACCCGGGGGTATGTTGAACCAACCCAGCCTTAAAGATATGATCAAGATGCTAACATTCCCCCATCTACAACAAGGACCGCCCCCGTTGTGAAGCTAGCAGATTCTGATGCAAAATAAAGGGCAGCGCTTACAACCTCATCTGCTTCGCCAAAACGTCCAGCAGGATTCCTCTGGAGTAAATTTTTTGAGATTTTTTCTGATGCTCGCATTCCAGCGGTTAATTCAGTAGTGATATAGCCGGGGGCTATTGCATTAACAGTGATGTTATATTTCGCGGCCCACTCAATGGCGAGAACCTTGGTCATCTGAATGAGGGCTCCCTTTGTGGCGCAGTAAGCTATTTGCCGGGGTAAAGCAATTATTCCACCAACTGAGGCAATATTAATGATACGACCCCAATTTTGCTTCATCATAATCTTAGCTGCTTCACGGCACAGTAAAAATGGTGCTAGTAAGTTAACTTGGATGACTTCTTCCCACATTTCCTTTGTGACTTCCTCAGATTTTTTTACAAAAGGGCTAATGCCAGCATTATTAACTAAAATGTCCAACCCGTTATATTTATTTAAGGTTTGCTCCACAAGATTATATATATCCTCATCTCTGCCTAGGTCGCATTTGACATAAAATCCATCTCCGCCTTTTGCTTTGATGTCATTTACAACCTCTTTCAAAAGATCAATCTTTCTTGCCGCTACAACAACCTTGGCTCCTGCTTCTCCAAAGGCCAAAGCGATAGCTCTGCCGATTCCTCTACTTCCTCCCGTCACAACAACTATCTTATCTTTGAAATCAAATAGCCTCATCTTGAATCTTTCCTATCCAAATAGTCGAATATAAATTCGGCGGTTATTCGGGCAACTTTTCCAACAACCTTGGGACATTCTACGTAACCATTTGCCTTAATAAATGCCTCGTATTCTTCAGGGTCAGCAAGATTATAAAATCGACCCAGTTTATCCCTCTGGATTTCAGTACAATTTGTAGTACCAAATTCCTTTTCAAATCTCTTTGCCACCCTAAATCCTGCAGCCAGTGAATTAGTTAAAGCGCTTGGATCTTTAAAGTCATCATTTGCAGTGATGATACCAACTGCCAATAATCCAGCAACCATAGCTCCACACGTTTCTCCACGCATGGCAATTCCCGCAGCCAGGGGTGTCGATGCCTTTAACACTACTATATCTCCCAGATCTAAATAATCCTGAAGAGCTTTAAATACGCACCTCGAACAACCATGAAATTCCTTCTCATAATCATGTGCTGTTTTTTCGATTTGATTTAACAATTCACCTCTAGACGTCTTTCTTGCCATGACTTCTCCCATCAAAAAAGCTATCTGTGTTTAGGTCATTAAAAAATGAAACAGGGTTTGTTCAATATCCATGACAATCATTACTTCCTCGTTTTCAAATATTTGAAGGCCTATCTTTACACCCACTATTTCGGCGAAATACTCAAGTAATACCCATAATCTTCTCCAATCTCCCACTTGAACCTGGATAAGAAGGTATTTGGTAAAAGATAAATAGGATTCTCGTAAACTGAAATTCCAAGGAGTACTTTGTAAAGATTTTGAGTTTGTCCCCCAAAGACAGTCCTTTCGATTGGGCATTTCAGAGTTTGCGCTTAATTTCTCGATTAACCAAACTAAAATAATAACTTTATTTGTTTTATGTGTTTTTATTATGGGAATAAATGGCAATCTATTTTCTCAAGTTCTTATCTTTGATCAATTGTTAAATTGGCTGGTTTTCTCCAGAGCTCCTTGCTCTGATCCAGTTCTTTGTTTATGCCGGCTAAATACCGAGCAATATTCTTCTTAGCTTCATGGTCAATCTCTGCGTTTAGGGTTATTGTTTCCATTATTGGTGATCCCCCTCCATGTACCCCAGCAATTTGGTACCAAGATGTCATAGGTGAAGCAGCGAGACTTTCGACAAACCGCCATATATGACAGGCTTCCTCATACGAGATGTCCGAATTCCTTTTCATCAATTTCTCCATATCTTTTCTGGTTTCTTCTGAGAGGAATTCTTCTTCAAATGGTAAAGTAACGGATAGGCCCCCAGCTAGCTCGGTCAAAATATTGAACTCATGGTAAATGAATTCTCCCATTAATCTCCTACCGACGTTAGCGTATATAACATTCGGGATGAATGTTCCCGAGGAAGTCTTTTCTCCATATAAGGCAGCTGCTATGCCTGCAGCGAAGGCCAATTCTCCAGTGCCCGCAATTTCTGATAATTTTTCCATAACATGAGAGGAATGGTGAATGTTATTTGCCTCTGCTACTAGTGCTGCAGCTCCACACAATATATCTGAAACGGCCGGTTTGCATCCCGTATAGCTGAACCTGTGGGAGTCGGCAAAGAGGAGGGCGAGCCTTCTCCCAAACTGCCATTCTCCACACATAAACACTCTTTCCTTTGGTATGAATGTATTGTCAAATACAACTACCGATTCCGAAACTCCCATTTCCGTGTAAGGACATCTAAATTTTTTCCTCTTTCTCAACCAAACTGGACGGGTGACTAACCGAATATTCTCCCAGTCTGCCGGTATAGCAAAGGCTACAGCAAAGTCCCTGTCCTTTTCGGTAAGTGCGCGGGTGGGAACGACTAAGAGTTCATCAGCAACAGCAGCCATCGTTATAGAAATTTTTAAGCCGCTAACTATGATCCCCTCACTTTTTTCCTCAACGATATGGACATAGGCCTCTGAATTTTCCTGTTGGTAAGGTCTCTTAATTCGGTCTCCTTTACTATCTGTCTGGCAACAAGCGGCAGCCCAATCCTTCTGTTGGTACTCCTCTAGATAAGCCAAAAACCTTTGATGATATTCTGTGCCTAACTCTTCATCTATTTCTTTAGTTGCGACCGAAAGAGCGACAAGAGCATCCTGGCCCATACATCTTTGAATACAGCCGCCTACTCTAGTTGCAGCGAGGCGGATCATTTTTTGTTTTTGAATAAGATCAAATGGATGTTGCGGAAGGTGGGTAAACCTATTGATCTTATGGCCGGTTATAGAAGATTTCGCAGTAATAATATCTTCCCATTCCTGGTTTTGCGCTAATTCAAATGTTGTTTGCATTACTTTGATATTTCCTGAAAGCCGAGGGTCATCTCTTCCAACTTTATCTCCTCCAATATAGATATTTTTTCTCATTTTCTTTAAATCCGAATAGTATTCTTCTGGAGTTCGCATGACAAAATTCCTTTCTCAACTGTTGCATTTAAGGTAATTGGTTGGTCCTGTGAAAATACCGCCATAAGGGTGGTTAATGTTAATATCAAAAACAATTAGACTATTTTAATTAGCGATACAGTGCTCTTAAAACCAAGACCTCTTGCAACACTTCTTTAGGAATAACATAGCCTTTCCAAGACACACATTAAGGGTAAGAACCAGAGAACATAAAATCTCGGTAGAGGTAAGCAGGATTCAAGTTGAGGTGGAAGTGCGGCAAGCTCATTACAAAAAATTGTCTCAAAAAGGCACTTTAAGATAAATTTAATCCTCAGGTTCTTGGAAAATCCAAAGAGTTGGATCGAAGAGAGATTTTGAGATCGGAGGAAAGTATCCTGGTGATATACCATATTTAGATTATTACCTTTTTTTCCCGACATAAAATAATATTGGGGATATGCTTGGATATCTTTAATAAGGGAAACCTTATCAACCTTCTAAAAAAGTTTTATAGCTTATATGAGTAATGCCCTCCTCTTCGAATGTATCCACTCGCTACTCAAAAGGATTTGCCACTGAAATTAATGAGTTGAACTTTTTTTATCAAATACTGAAAATTTGTCAAGTATTTTTTTAATTTTTTTGGGGAGAGAAATTGATTTTGAGATATTATAAGACAGGTATTAAAGTGTCCTTTTTGTAGCAAGCCCTAGAAAATAGTATTGTAATTAGCTGTAATGCTTACCATATTTGATTAAGCCCTCAGTTAGGATAAACCTCACAGATTCATCACATTGTAGCTTTTCCTTTATAATTGACACCAGTTATATTTTTAGTACAATTACATATTATATTCAATATATTAAAAAAATTTGAGGAAAAGGCTGATATGGATCAAATAGGTCTTAAACTTCGGTCCTTTCGGAAGGCTAAGGGGTTATCTCTTAAAGAACTCGGGGAACGAGTGGGGTGTTCAATTTCTTATTTGTCTATGGTAGAAAACGGAAAAGTAGACCCTGGCATATCTAGGCTAAAAAAAATTGTCAATGGCCTTGGAATAACCATTATAGACTTATTTAAGGAACGATCGAATGATAGGGTGGTTATTCGCAAAGATGAAAGAATTCATGCGCAATTTCTTCGCTCAAAGACAAGAATAGAAATTTTGGTGCCACAAGGGGTAGAGAAACAGCTGGACGCTCGCTTGGCAGTCATCCATCCTGGTGGCAGCTCTGAGGGAGAATATCAGCATCCAGGGGAAGAATTCGGTTTGATTTTAAAAGGAATCCTTGAGCTCGTTGTTGATGGTGAAACTTATCGCCTAGTGGAGGGAGATAGTTTTTATTTTCGTTCAACTAGACCCCATCGTTTTTCTAATCCTGGCAAAGAGGATACTTTAGTCGTGTGGGTGAACCATCCAGCTAGTTGGTAGTACTGTGGACCCCAAAAATGGGACAATGTGTTAAAGTGAAGACTGGAATTCTGAGAAAAGGGGGCCAAGGTGAAGCCCTGTCTGCCGCCAGGCAGGGCTCCCTCGGCCTCCTCAACCCACAGCCCCAGTAACTCCTTGTTACCCTCAATCAATGAGTTGATCCCCGAACCTTGAGCATTAAAATGACAAGACGAACTGGAAAATATTAGTTCATTGAATTAACTCATTGAGGCCAGTAAATGCAGATGAGGGAAACGATTTGTTTTAGATAGCGGCGAAACACGTACATAAAACAAAATCGCCATGTTCCCTAGTCTCAAAGGTAGGGATGATGGCGATTTCACCTGGGTTGAAAAAACAAAGGGATGGGCGGACTAAAATTCAATTGCGAGCTGCCCTGTCACTAGATCCCTCTTATCATCATTTTCGAACTTACCATGCAGATATTCAACACTCAACGACGTATTCTCAAAAAGGCTATAAATAATAGCCAGACCGCATTGTAGCTCAGGCTCGTAATCTCCTAGGTCATTGCTTCCCTCGTATCTTAGGGCAAGCTCCAGCTTCTTAATAGGGGCAAAGGCAAATTCCACATTCCATGCCTGTGGCTTTGCTCTCTTTCCTCCGTCAAAACTCAGTTCACCGGCACCAAATTTGTCCATTGCCCCAATATATTCCATTTCAACAAAATATTTCTCTTTCAGGCTAAGGCTCAAAAAGGCGCCCAACCCCTCCACATGCCGCCGGATAGAGCTTGGCAACTCCTCTTCTAGGCCATCGCTATCCCCAATATTTGATATGTAGGACAGCCCCGCGACTATACCCAAATCAGGAAACATCCCTTCAGGCGCACTCCACTTTATGCTGCCCGCAAAACCGTCAATCTGATCATCATCACCGGTTTCATCCACATCTCCATTAAAAAAGGCTCCACAGATCTCAATCCAGTCGTTTGAGAACCCCAATTTGATTGCGCTTTGGTTGGTTTCTCCAATGGTATTTGTTATAGGATCACTTATAAAATGACTCTCATAGTATCCAAATGGGACATACATTTTACCTCCAGCAACATACAATGGTAGTATATTTCCCATATCAATTGTTATGAAGCCCTCATCTATATCCACTGGCTCTGTTTCGTCCTCTTCCCACAAAAAAGCAATGTGGCCTTGGACATGTTTGGCAATATCTGCATCCACATCAAGCTCTGCAGTCGCCAACACTATATCACTTGACTCCGTGTCTTTTGTGCCAGGGTCATCGTAGTCCATTTTTTCATAGTTTGCTTCCACTTCTATTGTCCCGCTGAAATTAAGCCTTTTTACCCACTCGGCTGGAATTGCTCCTTGCTTGATCTTTCTCTCTATCTCCTGAACCCGTTCAGCCAAATCCTTTGTAGGCTCCACGCTTTTGCCCACTGGACCTTCCAGTTGTTGTATTCGTTGTTCAAGAAGCCTTATTCGCTCTTTCATAATCTTTAATTCTTTAATGAGTTCTTCCTTGGTCATGTCGCCTGCCAAAGCATACGAGCACACGCAAAAAGGCAACATCATGAGGGATAAAAAAATGGTCAATATCCTCTTCATCGCATCCTTCCTCCTGGCATATTCCTATTTGTTATTCCACCCTTCAAACTTCACCCAAATGACAGCACCCAGTTCCACCTCTTTTTCTTGTCCCCTGTACTTCATCTTTTCCTTGGAAGTGGTAAGTGCCGCAAAACCCCACCATCCCGAGTGAGGCACTGCATATGTGAAGACGCCATTGGCATCGGCCTTTATTACCTGGGTTACCATGTAATCAGTGGGCGGTATGGCCTTGTGGTCTTTATTGTAGTATTCCACCTCCACTTCAGCATACGGGAGAGGCTTTCCATCCAACAATACAGTCCCCTGAAACACATTGCCCGCATAGAGGCCAAATGGTCTGGACAGGGGAACAATTTCTGTTTTTAGACCCACCATTTGGTCCCAGCCCTCTTCATTTCCAAAGGCCCCTATCACCGTTTTTGTATAGTGAATAATGTACTTGTCCTCTGCGGGCTCCCAATAAGGCTTCGGCACCATATAAAATTGATATACCCCAGGTCTCTTGATTTTGTATTCTAGATCCCAGGCCTTGTGACCCATCACCTTTGTCTCTTTGAGCTGGGAAAGCAGATCTATCCGTTTACCTCGAATCATCACGCCAAATTCACGAGGCTTGGCAAGATCCATACCATTGCCCTCAAAGGGATGAGAAAAGGAAATGGTCACCCTCACCACCCTGGGGTCCCCCGGCATAACCATTGTATCTGAGGGAATCACCATGCCAAAATGGGCAAACGAGATACCACTAAATAGAGACACGAAACACCCTACCAAAACACAACAAAACAATACCCTCTTCATCATGCTACCTCCTTTACTATTTTGCTTAAACACAGTTATTGGTTTAAGAAAGATCCTTCGCAATTATGGACGCGAACTAAAAGGCCACGCCAGCCCTTGGGCATGTTCCTCGGCCCTAGGCCTTCGTGGCCTGGTACGTTTGATCCCTTTATTATTTGGCTTTCGCCTTTTCCGATTAGTCTCTTTTCCTACTTTTGAAATAGAGCACAATACCCATTAATCCGATGATATAACCAATGCCGCCCACGACCTCAGTAAATCCCGGCCCTTTCTCCTCCCTCATTTTGGCAATGGATCGGGCTATGGGTTGAAGCCTGGAATCCAAAGCCTGCTCAACAATCGCCCTGATCTTTTCCTCGCTCACTCCTACTTGCGAAGCAGCGGCCTTCGTGGCCTGTTTTGGACCTTTTGCAACTGTTTTTGGCGAAAAAGCTCCACCCAATTCGTCAGCCTTTAATAGGTATTCCCCTTTGTGGCCCATAGCAGCATTCAATACAATCCTAAGATCGGTCCTCTGTGGAATATCAAAGGAGAACTCACCTTTTTCATTGGTGCGACCCTCAAGCAGTTTGTTTCCTTCGGGGCCGAAGACCTGAATCAACCCTTTTTGTACCCTATCCCCTGAACTGAAATAGCTCTCTGTATATACCTTGTTCCCCTCTACCCAGGCATACACATAAACCCTATGGGCCAAGGCAGGCGCTGGGAAAAAGGTGATTATGAGCAGGACAAGCATGGCCACCCCCATATTCCCACTATAAACATTTTTGTGGGTGCTCTCCTTACCTCGCATACGTTGCCTCCAAAATTTCCGGTTTGACGCGCCGCAAAAACTTGACACAAAGTACAGTTATAATCCCCTCAATGGCCATCACAGGCAGGTGGGCTAGCAAAATAAGTTTTGCTGCGGGGGCAAACGCCTCTCCTGTAGTTACGAGCGCAGTAGCCACCAAAACCGCCCCCATAAAGACAGCACCGGCACCACATGCAAAGGAACCTGTAATCGACAACCATTGCTTCTTACTGAGGGCAAGCCTGTGAAAAAGCAAGTAGCAAACTATAGCAGGCACGGCCATAGTGACGGTATTCACACCCAACGTAGTAAGGCCTCCAAACTGAAACAAGACCGCTTGGAGAAGCAGTGCAATGAGAATGGCTGGAAATGCTGTCCATCCTAAGACCAAGCCCATAAGGCCATTTAGTATGAGATGCACACTAGATGGGCCAATGGGGACGTGAATAAGGGAGGCTACAAAAAAGGCCGACGCAAAAACTGCCACCTCTGGCACTTTGTCGTAATCCATTTTCTTAATCCCGATTGCTGTGCCAGCGGCTGCAATGGCTCCGCCTGCGATCAGGACCTGTGCGGATAATACCCCTTCTGAGATGTGCATGTTTCCTCGCTTTTCTTGGTTAGCACCTACCCATAATCTCTTGTCTTGGGATATAAACGTTCAGCCAAACTCAGGATGTCCTCACAAATTAAGCCCATAAATAACAGCTCGATTGTGTCATTCCCGCGCCCGCCTGCCTGCCCGCAGCAGGCGGGCGCGGGAGTAACGTCTTGGGAATTTTCTTTCACTCAAAACCATAAAGAGACGCTGTTTCTTTCGTGAATTACCCGCAAGCTTGCCGTCCGGCCGGATTGCTGACTACTTACTTCTGGCTTCTGTATTCTTTTTCCCTTCCTCTTGGCTATTTCGTCCAGAAATATCTTATCCATTATCGAAGACCAATTAATTCCACAGAGGCGTTTGGTTCTCAAAGACAAAAAAACCACGAAGTCTCACTCGTCTTCTGACAGAGAAAAGCCTTCGTGGCCTTTATTATCAACTTTTCTTATCTCTTCAATACTGCGCTTCCTGCGCAAACAGTCAACTCTATAGCAAGGGCCCCAAAGCTCTGTCAAGTATTTTTATACCTCTTTCCCCTTGAACCGGCAGGGATTTGCTGTGATCCATTGAAAGCCCTATTATTGTGCTTATCTTAAACAAGATGGCAATTGCTGGTGGGCTACTGGCTATTGGCAAAAATTTGGATCGGATTCACTAATTACCTCATTTATCAAGGAGACTCAACTTATGGCTTATACATGCAGGCCCTTAGAGAGAAAACACCTCAAAAACCCTATTTCAGTGCGTCATGCTGCCCAGGATCTCTCCTTTGAAGAGGCCAAGGAATTGGCCACCGAATTGGCTAGGCAAAAGGTCTCAGAGCCCATGCTTCTTGCTTGGTTCGATAAGAAAAGGGGCAAATTTTCCCCTCAGGTCGAATGCTGTGATACGGAAAAACCCTCTTGGCTGGTTTACGCTGAATCAAGGGGAGGCAACATAGTAATCGACATTAATGACCAGGATTATGTCTTTGTCTTTTGCAATCTGGCAACATGACCACGTTACATTTCTACTGATCAATACCTGCCCGACGGCTTCTGATAGATACTAGGCTTGATATACTTGTAGGGATGATTAATCCCGCTCAGGGTTTCGGCCCCTCCTATAATAAGATAGCCGTCCGGTTTTAAGGCCTGGTAAAGATTATTCACTACCCTTTCCTTTGCGCTCCTATCAAAATAGATCAGAACGTTCCGGCAGAAGATAACATGAAATTTTTCACGCGGGGGATGGCCTTTTAACAAGTTAAACCGTTTAAAGGTAACCATTTCTCGTACTTCTTGTTTAATCTTGATGTATCCTTCCCACTTACCGACACCCCTTTTGAAGTATTTTTTCATGAGATTAAGGGGAACCTCTTTGGCCTTTTCAATGGGATAGATCCCTTCCTGTGCCTCTTTCAAAACCTTAGTGGAGATATCTGTAGCCAGTATTGCGGGCCTAAACCCCTTCTCAAGGCAGTCTATGGCCACTGAATAGGGCTCCTCACCGCTAGAACACGCCGCACACCATATGGATACATGCTCTGGCCGCAGACATTCAAAGTGCCGGCTCTCTCTGAAAAAATAGGTATGGTTCGTGGACACGGCATCCAAAAAGTGGGTTAACTCGGTCTTATCCTGCTCAATGAGTTTCAAATACTGGCGGACCGAAGAGATACCAGTGGCCCTAAGCCGCTTACCCAAACGGGCCTCCAGCAAATGCTTTTTGCCCTCGTGCAGGTTAATACCGCTCTGCTTGTAAACCAGACTGCTCAGTTTTAAAAATTCTTTACGGGTAAGTGCCATAGTGCACTACATGTGTCGCGGATCATCAAAAATGGTAACGCTCTGGCCAAAGACCCTCGATAGCCTGCAAAGGCCTACACCAAGGGAAAATAATGGCCCTGCCTCTTGTTTTTGGAACTAGCACTATGGTAATCGGCATACTACATGTGTTTATTGAATAGAACCAGGCCTTCTGATTATGAAATCCATCAGATCAGCCAAGTCACGGTCTCGCTATAGATCCTTCATCGCCAGTGGGCCCAAAGGTTAACGGTTCATCCTTGTGCCTCTGTCAGCCCAGGATTCCCCAAGCCTTGATCATTAGTGACGGCATCGCATATAGATTGTGTTTTCAGGCACTTAAGACATAACGCTTTTCCTTGCATCAAATCTTCACGTATGATACAGAAATTTTTGTACACTATACTTTGATTAAAGGAGGATTCTTTACGAGCTGGTGGATATCGTAAACAGATCCATATCTCTTACTACGACCTCCGGTACTGATATCCTTGATATTACGGGTCTTGTCCAGCGCGAGATTGCAGATTCCGGCATCAAGGAGGGAGCTGTTACGCTTTTTATACCAGGTTCCACAGCAGCCCTTACCACCATTGAATATGAAAGTGGGGTAATCAATGACCTTCGCAAGGCCATTGAACGGCTCGCACCCCAGGATATCTATTATGAACACAACGAGCGGTGGGGGGATGGTAACGGGTATTCCCATGTAAGGGCCGCCTTGTTGGGCCCCTCCTTGCATATTCCGATCATTGGAGGTAATATGACCCTTGGCACATGGCAACAAATCGTCTTATTGGATTTTGACAATCGTCCCCGTCAGCGGAAGGTGCTGGTTCAGATCATTGGAGAGTAGGTGGGCCGGCACGAAAAACAAGAACAGGCCTGATCTGGATTGAATGCAGTGGTCAGGGTCGTATCTATGCCTAATGTATACTAGCGAGCAATAAGGGGCCAAAATTTCAGAGGGGCACGGGATTGAATTAAAGAATGAAGTTCCAAAGGCATTCCCTGAAATTTTGGCCATATTTTGTTTTTGGAGCATGCTTAGAAAATTTTTCAGTAGGCGTGGCCTGTAGCCTGTAAAAAGACAAGGTGATGGCCGTGAAAAAGGAGTAATAGCCGGTTGGAAAAAAAGGCAGAATCAGGCTCTATTATTCGCAAAACGATAACATTCCCAGATCCCGACCTACTTCGGGCATTGTGCGGACAGGGTAATGCCCACCTGCACATGATAGAAAAACGCCTTGGGTTGTCTCTTTATCTGAGAGGGAATGTGATCACCTTAGAGGGAAGAGACTGGGAAATAGAACTCTGTGAGACATTATTGAATCAGCTATACGATCTATTGAAGGCAAAATTTCCTCTTTTTCCGAACGATGTTGATTATGCCATTAGAATACTAAGCCATGACAAGTCTGCAAGGCTTAAAAAGATATTCAGAGATGAGGTCTTTATTTCGTCCAAGAAGAAGATTATTACGCCAAAAACCATAAACCAAAAAGAATACATTGATGCCATCCGGAAGTTTGATATAGTGTTCGGGATTGGCCCAGCAGGCACAGGGAAGACATATCTGGCGATGGCCATGGCCATCGCCTCCTTGTTGAAGAAGGACATTAATCGTGTAGTGCTTGCCAGACCCGCAGTGGAAGCCGGCGAGCATCTTGGGTTTTTGCCCGGTGACCTGTACGAAAAGGTAAATCCTTATTTGAGGCCCTTGTACGATGCGTTGCACGATATGATGGATTTTGACAGCGCCTCGCGCCTTATTCAACAGGGGGTCATTGAAGTGGCACCACTGGCTTTTATGCGGGGTCGGACCTTGAACGACTCCTTTGTGATCCTGGACGAGGCACAAAATGCCACATCCGAACAGATGAAGATGTTTTTGACCCGCCTTGGGTTCAGTTCAAAGGCGGTAATCACTGGAGACATAACACAGACCGATTTGCCCGAAGGAAAAATCTCAGGCCTTATAGAGGCGCGAGAAATATTGAGCCATATCAACGGGATCCGGTTTGTCTATTTTTCAAAGGAGGATGTCATTCGTCACCCTCTTGTACAAGAAATTATTGAGGCCTATGATAAACTCGAGCAAAAAAGACAACCAGAGAAACCACGTTACTAATACAATTGTACTGGTTTGACTGCCAGGATTGGATTCTAAAGACAATGGCTGAAAAAAAACCAGGAAAAAAGATTTGGACCGGCAAGCCCCCCAAAAGGGGCGAACAGGAACGCCGTCTGTCCATTAAAAACGAGACAAAGGGAAAATCAAACGCCCGTTACGAGCTCACCAGGTGGGGAGTGACGGTTTTTCTCAGTATTATCATCGCCGTATTGCTATATCCTGGTCTGCTAAGCAAGCCCAAGCAGTACAAACTGGGTGACATCGCCCAAAGGGATATCAAGGCAAGCCATGAATTTCTGATTGAAGACACAACACTGACGGAAAAGAACAGGATAAAGGCCGTAAAAGAGGCACCTCCTGTTTATGACTTTGACCCGTCTGGTTCCAATGCCATCAATAGAATAAAAGAGGCATTTGCAACAGCCCGGCGTTCCCTTGCCTCCCTAGAAAAGGATCAAGAGATTTCCCCCAAAGGTGTCTCTTCCAGCCAGCCTGCAAAACCCGGGGATACGCAGGAAACCTTCTCGAAAGAAAAATTTTATGAAATCCTCGAAATTCCTCCAGATGATACCCTTTTCCAAAAATTAGAGAAAAGTACCTTTCCGGTGGAAGTGGAAAATCTTGTGATACGGCTCTTGGCTCCTGTTCTTCGAAAGGGAATAGTGCTCAATAAAAAGGAAATCCTTGGCCATGCAACCCATGGACTAGTCCTCCATAATATCCTTAATGATAGAGAGATAATGGTCGCGGATGCGAGCAGATTTTTCGATTTAACTGAGGCCAAGCGCCTTATAAGACAAAAATGGGAAAAGACCAATCGCCCCTTACTGCCCCCCGAACTGAAACAGGTTGGCCTCACCTTGGCACTTGCGTTGCTCAAGCCCAATGTCACCTTTAACAAAAGGGAAACAGAGCTTCGCAAGGATGCTGCAAGAAAATCAGTTAGACCCGTATACTTTAAGGTCAAAAAGGGCGAAATGATCGTTCGTGAAGGGGAACCCATTCGGGAAGAACACCTCCTTAAACTGGCCGAGGAATACAAGTTCCTCAACAAGGACAAATTCTTGGGCCATATTCCTGCAATGGCCGTGCTTGTGGGCTTCCTTCTTTTCTCTTTCTATCTTGTGACCACGCCAACCACTCTACAAACTATGGGCAAAAAGAGGGACTTGCTGTTTCAAGCACTGATTCTTATTGTCTTTTTCCTTATAGCAATGGCCGCCAACTTTATTGCCTCTGAGATAGCAAGGGGATTTCCTTTTGTAACCTCGCGTGCCCTTATTTTCGCAATTCCAATTGCAAGCGGCCCAATGCTTGTATCCCTGTTCCAAGGAATCCGAATAGCGGCCGGATTTTCGGTTCTTTTGTCTGTTCTTACGGCATTGGTCTTAGGCGGGCAGGTGGAATTCTTTGTCTATTTTCTCATCGGCAGTCTGCTTGCTGCCCATGGTATGAGAGAGTGCAGGGAAAGAGGGGTTTTCATCAAAACAGGGTTAAAGGTTGGGCTCATCAATATGGTATTGGCAATAGCCATTGAGACCCTCCATGGCTTCTTTTACACTGTGGAGCCCCTTGTTGCATCTGCCACAGCCTTTTTTGGAGGGATCCTCGTTGCAGTCATTACAACAGGCAGTGTGCCGCTCATTGAAATGGCCTTTGGATATACCACAGACATCAAGCTACTGGAGCTGGCAAGCCTAGACCAGCCATTGCTTAGGCAGCTCATGGTACAGGCCCCCGGCACCTATCACCACAGTGTTATCGTCAGCCAGATGGTAGAGGCCTCTGCCAAGGCCGTTGGCGCCAACCCGCTTTTGGCAAAAGTGGCGGCCTATTACCACGATATCGGAAAAATGAAAAAGCCTCTATACTTTATCGAAAACCAAATAAATGGCCAAAACAAACATGAAAAGCTAGCCCCATCAATGAGCAGTCTGATTCTGATCTCCCATGTCAAAGACGGCGTGGAGATGGCCATGAAACATAAGCTCGGTCAGCCTATCATCGACATTATTCGCCAACACCACGGCACCAGCTTGATCACCTATTTTTATGAAAAGGCAAAGGAGCAGGCCGAGCACCGATCAGACAAGGCCCCCCAAATCAAAGAAGAGGACTTCCGCTATCCTGGTCCCAAGCCCCAAACCAAAGAAGCCGGGCTGGTTATGCTGGCCGATGCGGTTCAAGCGGCATCCAAAACACTCGTTGACCCGACACCTGCTCGAATTCAAGGGTTGGTACAAAGAATCATAAATCGTATCTTTTCCGACGGCCAACTTGATGAATGCGAATTAACTCTAAAGGATCTGCACCAAATCGCCAAGAGTTTCAATAAGACCCTTAGCGGCATTTTCCATCAGAGGATCGAGTATCCCGAACCCATGCCAAAGGCTCCTGGGGGAAGAAAGGCAGCAAATGGAAATACTGATCAGATGGCAGCAGGAGATTCCAGGAATCAACGCTCAGGAAATAAGACAAAAAATGGAGAAAGCCTTAGACGACTTGGGTTGTCATGATAAGGAACTCAGTATCCTCTTCACCTCTGACGAAGGGATTGCGCAACTTAATCACCAATACCTGGGCCGGCAGGGGCCGACCAATGTAATAGCCTTTCCCATGGCTCCAGTTTCCCAAGACGAGCCTGACTCACCACTGCTGGGAGACATCGTGGTTTCCGTTGACACTGCTGTCCGTGAGGCAAGGGAAACTGGATACTCTCTGATGGACACCCTGGGTCGATTACTTATTCATGGACTGCTGCATCTGTTGGGGTATGACCATGAGACATGTGATAAAGACGCAAAACGAATGGCTCAAGAAGAAGATCGACTAATGAAAATCTTTAAGGAGGCATAACTATGGCACGACTAGCGGTGAACGTGGATCATGTAGCCACTGTCCGGCAGGCACGTGGGATCACAGAGCCTGATCCTGTGCTGGCCGCCGGCCTGGCCGAACTGGCCGGAGCCGAGGGTATTATATGCCACTTACGGGAAGATCGGCGACACATTCAGGACAGGGACCTACGACTCTTAAGGGAAACGGTAAAGACAAAGCTCAACATGGAAATGGCGGCCGTAGACGAGATGGTGAAAATTGCCCTTGAGATCAAACCAGATCTTGTAACCCTAGTCCCTGAGAAGCGAGAAGAGCTCACCACCGAAGGAGGGCTGGATGTTTTGGCACGAAAAGACCATTACGCCAATGTAACCGCCCGCCTGAAGGAGGCGGGGATCATGGTAAGCTTCTTCATTGACCCTGACTCTGCTCAGGTGGAGGCAGCTAAGCAATGTGGAGGAGACATCGTTGAGATACACACAGGCCACTATGCCGAGGCCCGCACCGAAAAAGAGGCAGACCGGATCTTTTCCCAGATAGGCGCTGCTGTCAACACGGCGGAAAAACAAGGGCTTCGGATCAGTGCGGGCCACGGCTTGAACTATGTCAACATAAAGCGGTTCCGAGAGCTACCTCAAATAGAGGAATATAGTATTGGTCATAGTATTGTTGCCAGGGCCGTGCTGGTGGGATTTGAACGTGCTGTTAGAGAGATGGTTGACCTGGTGAAAGATTTTTGAATCCGGGTGGATATTGAAATGATTTACGGCATAGGTGTAGATCTCGTCCATGTGCCCCGAATGGAGAAGGTTATTAAGAGATGGGGCAACCGATTCGTGGACCGAGTCTTTACCCCTCTGGAAAGGGATACTGCCTACAAAAGGACTTATCCCTACTCGGCCTTTGCCCTCCGGTTTGCGGCCAAGGAGGCCCTTTCCAAGGCAGTGGGGCTAGGCATGCGAGAAGGTGTCAAATGGAAAGAAATTGAGATAATCCACGATCCAAGAGGGAAACCCCAAATTCGGTTGAAGGGTAAGACCGAGTGCATTTGCCGGGAAAAGGGGATCACGGGAGTCCACGTAACCTTGTCGGACGAAGGGGATAACGCCATTGCTGTGGTTGTACTGGAGAAGAGCGATGAGACTAGTCAAGGCTTCTGAAATGCAGGAAATGGATCGCCGGACCATTCATGACCTAGGCATCCCTGGCGTAGTACTCATGGAAAACGCAGGTAGGGGTGCGGCCCATACCTTTTTGAATCATTTTGGTCCAGAAAATGGTTCCAGGATGTTGATCGTTTGCGGTCGTGGGAATAACGGCGGCGACGGCTATGTGGTGGCCAGATACCTGCACGAGGCAGGGCTGAAGCCAACTATTATGGTGCTGTCCCAAAAGGAAAAAATTGCTGGTGATGCCTTGATCAATCTAAACATCATCCACGGGATGGGCCTTGATATCCATTACCTCCCTGATGAACAGGCCTGGGAACAGCATAGATCCACACTTGCCCATGCCAACTATATTGTGGATGCTATTCTGGGTACAGGGCTCAATTCCCCCGTAAGGGGATATTATGCCCGGGTGATCAAGGACATAAACGAGACTGGCAAACCCGTGATGGCCATTGATATTCCTTCTGGCCTCCACTCAGACAGTGGTGCTGTGATGGGCGTGGCGATCAAGGCCTCACTCACGGTAACCTTTGGACTGCCCAAAATCGGTCAGGTGGTCTTTCCCGGAAAAGACCTGGTAGGCCGACTCGTGAGGATAGATATATGCATACCAGAGGCAGTAGCCCAGAGTGTGCCAGGGCAATATCGCCTTACAGTTCCAGAAGATTTCAAAGACCTGCTCGTGGAAGACAAGGAGGATATCCATAAGGGACACAGGGGCCATCTTCTTATCTTGGCCGGCTCGCCGGGAAAGACAGGTGCGGCCACATTGGCAGCCCTTGGGGCAGTGAGGGCTGGGGCGGGATTGGTCACGGTGGTAGTGCCTGAAAGTCTGAACCCCATCCTTGAAGAAAAACTCACAGAGGCCATGACAGCACCGGCTCCTGAGACCTCGGAGCAAACCCTCTCCATAAAGGCCTTGCCCCTTATAGAGGAACTTATGGAAGGTAAGACAGCCCTTGCCATTGGCCCTGGTCTTTCCACTCACCCTGAGACAGTGGAGCTTGTCAGAGACCTTGTCTCCCGTTGCAAGCTACCCATGGTGATCGACGCCGACGGTCTGAACACCCTTGTGGGCAGGCTGGAGGTGCTTTCCAATTGTGCCGAGCAAGCGATCCTTACACCCCATCCAGGTGAAATGAGCCGCTTGACAGGGAAAACTACTGGTGAAATCCAGGCTAACCGGATTAGCACAGCCAGTGATTTTGTAAAGGCCCACAAATGTGTCCTGGTCCTCAAGGGAGCCGGAACCCTCATTGCATTGCCAGGAGGGGGAATACACGTCAACCCCACTGGAAACCCGGTCCTTGCCAGTGGAGGGGCAGGTGATGTGCTCACAGGGTTGATTGGGGGATTTCTGGCCCGCCGCTGGCCTTTGGACAAGGCCGCAGTAGCCGGGGCTTATATACATGGGCTGGCCGCGGATTGGCTTGCAGAACAAGTGGGGAAGGTGGGCATCTTGGCAGGGGAGTTACTTGATGTAATCCCTTACATCATAAGCTCCCTTTATTCAGATCAGTGGCCTCTTGAAGCACCGGCCCCTCATCTGGATCTCATGTAACACAGAAAGTAACCTTTAAATGTTGAAAAAAAGACCAATTGAAGGCATTTGATTGACGTGGGTACTTGTCTGGCAAAGCAAAAATCTGTTACATTGAGATCCTCTTCTGCCCCAGACACCATTGGGTTGGGCAAAAAGCTTGGATCTCTGCTCAAAGAAGGTGATGTGATCGGTCTGGTTGGTGAGTTGGGAACCGGTAAAACTTGGCTTACCAAAGGCCTAGCAGTAGGCCTTGGGGTGAAGTCTGAGAACCTGGTTACTAGCCCTTCTTTCACATTGGTAAATGTGTATGAAGGTCGGATACCGGTCTATCACATGGACGCTTACAGGCTTCAAGATCTGTCAGATTTTTTGGCTGCGGGTCTGGAAGAATATTTTTATATGGGTGGCGTGGCCGTTCTTGAATGGGCCGATCGTTGGCCGGAAATCCTGCCCCCGCATCACGTAAGAGTAGAATTGGCCTTTGTGGATGAAAAGCAGCGGGATATTACTTTTTCAGGCTTTCATTCCAGGGCCGTTGAGATTATAAAACAAATGGAAGGAGGCCCCCAGGGGTGTAGACATGGCTTTGATTGTACAAAAATACGGAGGGACGAGTGTTGCTGATATAGAGAAAATAAAGGCTGTAGCCCGCAGGGTTATTGGCACCTATCGTCAGGGCAACCAGATGGTCGTGGTCCTTTCCGCCATGGCAGGGCAGACAGATAGACTCATCCAGCTTGCCCACGAACTGTGTAAGGAACCAGATCCGCGGGAATTGGACGTGCTTATGGCCACAGGGGAACAGGTTAGTGTGGCCCTGTTTGCCATGGCCGTGAAATCTATGGGATATGATGCTAGGTCGCTCCTTGGATTTCAGGTAGTCATCCACACGGACGCCCTTTACGGCAAGGCCCGCATCCATGGAGTGGATACTGCACGGGTACAGCAGGAACTGGATAAGGGAAGGATCGTTGCTGTTGCAGGATTTCAGGGGCTTGATGAAAACGGCAATATCACTACCTTGGGCCGGGGTGGCTCAGACACTACGGCTGTGGCCTTGGCCGCTGCCCTTAAGGCCGATGTATGTGAAATCTTTACTGATGTCGATGGGGTATATACTACAGACCCCAATATCTGTCCCAAGGCCAAAAAGCTGGAAAGCATTTCCTATGAGGAAATGCTGGAAATGGCCAGCCTCGGGGCAAAGGTGCTTGAGATTCGCTCTGTGGAGTTGGCAAGCAAGTATCATGTTCCCATCCATGTTAGATCAACATTTACCAATGAGAAAGGGACGATGGTTATGGCAGAGACAAAAGACATGGAAAAAATTGTGGTTTCTGGGGTCACATACAACAAAAATGACGCTCGGATCACCATCAAGGGAGTTCCTGATCGCCCAGGGATCGCCTCCCAGATCTTTCAACCTGTCCTTGAGGCGGGGATTATTGTGGATATGATCATCCAAAATCCCAGCGAAAACGACCGCACTGATTTGACCTTCACGGTGCCAAAGCCGGACTTTCATAGAACCATGAAGCTCGTGAGAGATGTGGCAGAACAGATCGGGGCGGAGCGGGTCATGGGCGATGAAAACATTGCCAAGGTGTCCATTGTGGGCTTGGGCATGAGAAGCCATGCCGGAGTAGCCCAAAAGATGTTCGATGCCCTTGCCAAAGAAAATATTAACATCATAATGATCAGCACTTCTGAGATAAAAATCTCGTGCATCATTGAAGAAAAGTATACAGAACTGGCCGTAAGAACACTTCACACAAGCTTTGGACTGGACAGTGACCCGAAGCCCAGTGATTAAAAGGACGACAGGCTACTTGTTGTTCGCTGCCCTTATGGTATGCCTCAGCCTGCTGGGAGGCCTGAGTGCCTACACGCCTCAGGGCCCAGAAGCACCTGGAGGGTATTGCTATATATCCATAAATGGGGTGGTCAAGTGGCCTGGTGTATATGCATTTTCCTCTCCAACTTCTCTAGACCAACTCATCAAAAGGGCTGGAGGCCTGGAAGGAACTCCGGCCCTTGAACACCACACCCTAGAGAAAATCCTTTATTGCTCTGATTCAGTTACTGTAAAGGCCAAGGATGGTCATGAAATCACTGTAAAAAGAGGTAAAATGAATGCCTTTTATAGAGTAACCCTGGGAATGAAATTGGATCTGAATCAAGAGACCGCTGAAGCGCTTACGGCCATCCCTGGTATTGGCCCCAAACTTGCTTATGCCATTGTCGCCCAAAGGCAAAAAAGCAGTGGGTTCCAAGGCATTGAGGACCTCCTTGCTGTACCTGGTATCGGCCCTAAATTATTCCAGCGCATATGCAAATATGTGACACTAACCCCTCTTGCCCAACACAGGGGTAGCGCTTTATGAAGACCAAACAAACAGTGCCCGATTGGCTCGTGGGTGTGGTGCTGACCGCGTTTTTTCTTTTCATCACCATCACTGGTCTCCTTGATTTCACCGGCAGTATTGAAATGAAGACATTTGACCTGAGGGCAAAGCTGGCCGCTCCTGCCCAAAGAAACCCGGATATCGAATTGGTGGCGATTGATGATGACGACCTTGCCGAACTTGGCCGCTTTCCATGGCCGCGGAACATCTTGGCCAAGGGCATAGAGAATCTTGCCCTGGCAGGGGCCAAGGTAATCGCCCTAGATATCCTTTTTCCCGAGCCGGAAGATAGTGCTGGACTGCAAACCCTTAAGAGCCTTAAAGAAAAGTATGAACAAAGCGGACTGGCCAGACTCGCTGTGGGAAAAAGATTCTCTCAAGAGCTGAACAAGGCCATTGATTCGCTTGACCACGACACCATGCTTGCCAATGCCATCTCAAAGGCTGGCAATGTGGTGTTGCCCGTTTATTTTGATGTTACAAGCGAAGCAAGTGATAGCCAGGCACCTCCCTCTGTCCACCAACATGCATATAAAATTGTTAAAGGCACAAACAATGAATGGGCCGTGTCTTCCATGCTATGGTTTTCAAAGCTAAAGCCCCTTTTGCCCCGCTTTGCCCAGGCAGCGGCCGGTATTGGACACTTAAACCTTTTTCCTGATGAAGATGGTTATGTAAGGAACCAGGTTCATGTACTGGGGTATCTGAAAGATATTTACTTCCCTTCTTTACCCATAGAAATTGTAAGGCTTTACAAGGGATTAAAAGACCAAGATATCACTGTGCTACTGGGCCAGGGCATAGACCTGAAGGTCAGTCCTTCCAGCACAGTTCATGTCCCAGTAGTGGACCCCAAGATGAGGACCCTGATCAATTGGAACCAGGGCCCTGGCATAGCATTCCATCAGACCCCTTTCCGAAAGATTTATAAGAATGAAATCCAAACTAGTCTGTTTCGGGACAAGATCGTCATCATAGGTCCCACGGTCCCGGGCATCGGCGATCGGTTTGTGACCCCCACCTCGGGGAACCTTCCAGGCATTGAGATTATAGCCAACTCGGTGGCCAATATTTTAAATCAGCGATTCATCGCCCATCCTGCTTGGATATCGGCCCTGGAAATGGGGCTGCTTATTGTCTTTGGTCTCTTTATCTCCTTCTTCTTACCCCGCCTTAAAGCAGGGCCAGGCGCCCTTACAAGTCTGGGCCTACTGGTGGGATATTTTTCCCTTGGAATCATTCTGTTTTTTGCCTCCAACATCTGGCTTAGGCTCACGCCTCATCTCTTTTTGTTAGTATTTGGGTACCTCTTTGTAATTTCCAAGCGCTTTCTCATCACAGAAAAGACCAAAGAGAAGGTGGAAGCGGACTCAGTAGAGACCAACAAGATGCTGGGCCTGTCCTTTCAACAACAGGGCATGCTGGATCTTGCCTTTGAAAAATTCCGTAAACTTCCATTGGAAGAGGAAGGAGTAAAGGATCTCTTATATAACCTGGGATTGGATTACGAAAGGAAACGGCAGTTTTCCAAGGCCCTGGCCACTTATCAGCTTATTGTGCAGGATGGGGGTTCATTCAAAGACTTGGACGAACGAATCCCCAAACTGAAGCAGGCAGAAGCCACACTGATCTTCGGCACCGGTGGGACCAAACATCCAGGGGAAATAGCCGCCCCCATGGCAGAAACCGGTACAAAGCCCACCCTTGGACGTTATGAAATTATTGGAGAGATCGGCAGAGGAGCCATGGGAGTGGTTTACAAAGGAGAAGACCCGAAGATCCGAAGGACCGTGGCCATTAAAACATTGAGTCTTTCAGAATTCGATGAAGGAGAGGTACCCGAGATCAAAGAGCGTTTCTTTCGAGAAGCTGAATCAGCCGGACTCCTCAACCACCCTAATATTGTAACCATTTATGATTGCGGTGAAGAGCAGGATCTTGCCTATATTGCCATGGAATATCTTGAAGGCGAGGACCTCCTTCCATACACCAGGAAAGAAAACCTCCTCCCCATCCGCGATGTACTGGACATAACCGCCAAGGTGGCAGAAGCCCTGGACTATGCCCATAAAAAGAATGTGGTGCATCGCGACATCAAACCGGCAAATATCATGCGCCTAAAAGAGACGCACGATGTAAAGGTAACGGACTTTGGTATCGCCAGAATCACCTCTTCATCCAAGACCAAGACTGGTGTGGTCATGGGCACCCCCGCCTATATGTCACCCGAGCAGGCCTCTGGTAAAAAGGTGGACGGTAGATCTGATATCTTCTCCCTTGGCGTGGTCTTGTTTGAACTCCTTACAGGACAAAAACCCTTCAAGGCCGAAGACATGACCTCACTTATGTACAAGATCGCTAATGAGCCCCATCCTTCTCCGAGATCCATCAACCCGCGAATTCCCACAGTGGTGGAAAAGATTATTGACAAGGCATTGGAAAAGGATCGGGAAAAACGTTATCAAAGTGCCAGCCAAATGGCGGAGCAATTGAAAAAAGTGGTGACCAAGATGGATGAAATCGTACGCCGACAAAGTTCAGCCGATGCCTCATAGGTCTTGGTTATGGCAGCCTTTTTAGTAACAATTACAGAGAAAAGACCATGAAAACTCAATCTGCAGGAAAAACACATGTGGGGCTTAAACGGAAGGTGAATGAGGACCGAATACTGCTTGCCCCTGAACTGGGCCTTTTCGTACTGGCTGACGGCGTGGGAGGCCATAGGGCCGGAGAGGTGGCCAGCCAATTGGCGGTTACAACCATGCGAGACTATTGGCAACGACTGAGGGCGGCTGACCCCCCTGCCTTTTTCCGCCAATTTGATGAATCCCTTCCCGAGATAGCCAGACACCTGCTAAACTCGATTCATTTCGCTAATCTGGCCGTGTTCGAGGCTCAAAAGGAGCCTGATTACCGCGGCATGGGATCCACCATTGCCGTGGTTATCCATGAAAAGGATACATTCTGGGCAGCCAATGTGGGTGACAGCCGTATTTACCATTTTGATAGCGAAAGACTCCTTCAAGTCTCCCAGGACCATAGCCTGGCCGAGGAGACTAAGCTACAAAAATTCTTTCCTAACCTTGAGGCGGAAAAGTACTTTGCCAAAAACGCCCTCACAAGGGCCTTGGGCATAGCAGAAACGATCGAGGCCTTCATCAACCCTATCCGGCCGGTACCAGGAGACTTGCTTCTTCTGTGCTCCGACGGGCTGACCAACTATGTTGAGGAATCCGCTATCCAGCTTGTCTTAAGCGACCCAGAGACATCCCTTGAGAGAAAGACGCAGATCCTTGTTGACGAGGCCAATGAAGGCGGTGGGGGAGACAATATCTCGGTAATTTTGGTACAAGTGGAAAAGGAAGGTAAGTGGGATAGAATCAAGAAAAAATTCCAGGTAAAGGAAGGCTAGTAGCTCACAGAGCATAGGCTAGGAGGCAAGGAAGCTGGAAAGATCTTGCTGACCGCTGATAGCTGAAAGCTAACACCTGTTGTAATGAAATGTATGTATTGGGTATTGACACATCGTGCGATGACACATCAGCTGCTGTGGTCCGTGACGGACACGCCGTGCTGTCCAATGTGGTTCATTCGCAGGTCAGTCTCCACCACCCCCATGGGGGTGTGGTTCCAGAGCTAGCCTCTCGGGAACATATCAAGAACATCCTCCCTGTGGTAAAGGAGGCACTTGCCAGGGCCCGAATAGCCCCACATGATCTTGATGGATTAGCAGTGACTGTGGGCCCAGGTCTTATTGGATCTCTTCTAGTGGGCCTTTACTATACCAAGGCCCTGTCCTATGTCACGGGCCTTCCATATGTGGCCATAAATCACCTGGAAGGACATATTCTCTCCATTTTTTTGGAGGACAATCCCCCTCCCTTCCCTTTCGTGTGTCTGACCGTTTCCGGAGGGCACACAAGCCTTTACCACGTGCTAGACTTCGGCTCCTATCGGCTGCTTGGTCAAACCCTGGATGATGCGGCCGGCGAGGCATTTGACAAGGTAGCCAAGCTGTTGGGACTCGGATACCCGGGAGGCCCGGTACTTGACAACATGGCAAAACAAGGAGACCCCTCAAAAATAGCCTTTCCGAGGGCCTATCTTTCCAAAGACTCATTGGATTTCAGTTTTAGCGGATTGAAAACAGCGGTAGCCCTGTTCATAAAAAAATGGCAAAGCGCCGGAGGGGCCACAACGCCGGACATCACCGTGAATGACCTGGCCGCCTCTTTTCAGGAATCTGTTATAGATATCCTGATCCATAAGGCGATGAAGGCCCAAGAAATAACTGGAACCACACGCATATGCATTGCAGGAGGGGTAGCATGCAATTCAAGGCTGCGGGCAAAATTCTTGCAAGAAGCTACCAAAAGAGGGATTAGCGTAATGTGGCCACGGCCTGAGTACTGCACAGACAATGGTGCCATGATTGCGGTTGCAGGGTATCACAGGCTCCTGAAAGGAGAGCGAGCCGATTATACGATTGATGTTAGGTCCAGGTATCCCATTGACGAAGTTGTAACAGAACGTTCATAATGTAAAAGGGCCGTGCCTTTGCCAGGCAAACCCCTTTAGTCTTTGATGACAAAAAAGGATTACCTCTGTGGAACCAACCAGGACTGCTCGTTATTACTATTTGCGGCTTCGCCGACTCCGAGGCCAGCCAGAGGAGCTTGCCATGGGCATGGCCCTAGGGGTCTTTGCCGGCTCTCTGCCCATCATCCCTTTTCAGACCGCATTGGCCGTGGCATTGGCCCTCTGTTTCAAGGCAAGCAAGCTCACCGCCGCAATAGGAACCTGGGTCAGCAATCCCTTTGATTGGTATTTCTTCTATTTTTACAGCTACAAATTTGGTGCTGTTCTACTAGGCCTTCCAGAACACAAGGCCCTATTTTCGAGAATCCTTAATTCTGTTCAACAGGGTCATTCATTCCTTAAGGTGGCGGAAACGATCCTGGAGACAGGAAGCGTGTTTGCCCTGGCCTTCCTTGTGGGAGGCATCCTAATAGGCATAGCGCTCGCTCCCATATCATATATCCTGTCTGTCTTGCTCTTTAGAAAAATAAAAAAATCAAAAGCCTCCAAAAAGGGAGGGCTTATCATTGAACGACCATAGTCGTGCCCCTCAGCATATGGTCTTTCATCCAAAAAAAAGGCTCGGTCAGTGCTTCTTGGTCAATAGATCCATTGCCCAAAAGATTATCGCACATAGCCGATTTGGCCCTTCGGATACCGTACTGGAAATAGGACCGGGTATGGGCGCGCTCACCATTGCGTTGGCCCGAATCGTAAGGCACGTGGTTGCCATTGAAAAGGACCCAGAGCTCTTCAAGAGGCTTGAGATGATACTTCATCAGGAATCCCTCAACAATGTCACCCTGATTCTAGGGGATATCCTAAAGCTAGACTTTGAGGAGTTAAAAGAATTCTTTGAAACCAAGATTCTGGCCTTAGGCAATCTGCCTTATAATATCTCATCACCACTTGTGGCAAAGCTCGTTGCCAACCGGCAGTGTATGGACCGAGCTATTTTGATGTTTCAGCGCGAATTTGCTGAAAGGCTCATATCAGGGCCGGGGAGCAAATCCTATGGGGCCATAACCGTTATGCTCCGCTACAGGGCCAGAGCCAGGAAGCTTTTCAAGGTCTCAAGCGGCTCCTTTGTGCCAAGACCCAAGGTGGAGTCCATGGTAGTGGAACTCGATTTCAACCACCCCTGGCCACATGCCCCTGTCTCTGACAAAGAACTTCGTAGGGTGGTCAAACCAGCCTTTTCCCAGAGACGTAAAACCCTTATAAATGCTCTGCTGGGAGCGCCAGGGACTTGGGACAGGGAAACACTGCTTGCGGCTATGGAATCCTGCGGGATCAATCCCTCCAGGAGGGCCGAAACCCTGGAGCCGGATGAATTCATATGTTTGGCAAATGCCCTTAAGTTGACAATATCCTAACGAAATGCTAAGTTGTAATGCTTTTGAATAAACCACTATCCCTTCAAATAGGTACTTGATTTCCGGACAAACCAATGCCAGAAGTAAGACATACATATATTGTGGTAGAGGGTCCTCTAGGGGTCGGAAAAACCAGCCTCGCGACCTTACTTTCTGAACGGCTGAACGGCATAGCCCTACTTGAACGCACAGAAGACAATCCCTTTCTCCCCGACTTTTATCGGGATCCCCAAAAATTCAGATTTCAAACCCAGCTCTTTTTCCTTTTAAGGAGGTATCAGCAAAGTACTGAGATCGGGCAGATGAATCTCTTTAAAAAAGTAGTTATTGCTGACTACCTCTTCCAAAAGGACCGGTTATTTGCCAGTGTCAACCTTGATGAAAATGAATTTTGGCTCTATGATCAGATATTCCGTCTTCTTGAACAGCAGGTGGCCACTCCTGATTTGGTGATCTTTCTTCAGGCGCGAACTGAAGTACTGATGGAGCGGATCAAAAAACGGGGCAGGAAATACGAAAAGGGGCTAGCCTGGGAATACCTGGATGCCATTAATCAGGCCTTTAACGAGTTTTTCTTCCATTACTCTGACTCGCCATTATTGGTAGTAAACGCCTCAGACATTGATTTTGTGAACATACCCGAAGATCTGGATGATCTTGTAAGGGAAATTATGGCCATACGCACAGGGACCCAGTACTATGTACCCCTTAGCTCAAGAGAAAAACACGCTGTCTAGACAGGACTTTATAAAGTCCTTCCGGCCAGCCCAAAAGAGGCCAGGGCATAATCCCAGATTATGGGCGAATGACAACCGAAGTGAGGTGGGGTAATGGGATGTTCCCGAAGCGGCGTATTTTGGCTCTTGAGCAGGAGAGCGAAGGAGACAAAATCCGCAGTGAGCGGAGCCACGGATGGCGTAGCGAACGTAGCGGAGGGAATGTTCCATTACCCTTCACTAGTCGAGTGGTATTGCGACAATGTATCATATTACCCCAGGGACCAATTTCAAATATTAGCGCATAATCTGGGATAATATCAAAATCTAATTACACGGGGACCTGCCATGAAAATAATTGAAACAGTCCGCGAGATGCAAAGTGTTGCTGATGCCATGCGCTCAGCAGGCCATACCATCGCCCTTGTACCTACCATGGGCTACCTCCATGAGGCCCACCTGGAACTCATGAGGGTAGGGAAAAGGCATGCAAACAAGCTAATCATAAGCATATTCGTGAATCCCACCCAGTTCGGCCCGTCGGAGGACTATGAGAGATACCCAAGGGATCCAGAGGGCGATCTGGAAAAGGCCCGGAGTGTCGGGGTGGACATAGTATTTATGCCTCCGGTAGAGGAAATGTATCCCGAAGGATTTCAGACCACTGTAAAGGTCGAAAAGCTGACACAACACCTTTGTGGCCTGTCCAGACCTGGCCATTTTGACGGCGTTACCACGGTGGTGTGTAAGCTCTTCAACATAACCAAGCCACATATTGCCATATTCGGCCAAAAGGATTATCAGCAACTGGCGGTAATCAGCAGAATGGCCATGGACTTGAACATGGATATCCAGATCATCGGCGTGCCCACTGTGCGGGAGGCAGATGGCCTTGCCATGAGTTCGCGAAACGCCTACCTTACCCAAGAGCAAAGGCCCTCAGCACTTTCCCTTAAAAAGTCCTTGGAATTGGCCGATGAAATGCTCAGAAAAGGGGAAACCGATGCCAAAGCCATTGTCCGAGCAGTGGAGGCCTTAATAAAAGAACACCCTTTCACTGAGATTGATTATGTGAGCATCTGCGATCCAGTGACCCTTGAAGACATGGACCGTATTGATCAAGAGGCCCTTTTGGCACTAGCGGTTAAGGTTGGTCACACGCGGCTTATCGACAATCAAATCCTAAAGAGAAAGTGAAACAATCAATATACCTAATACTTGAAAGGAGCATATAAGATGAAATCATCCAATTTCCTTTTCACGTCTGAGTCCGTAACAGAGGGGCATCCAGACAAGATAGCTGACCAGATATCTGATCACATTTTAGACAAGATACTGGAACAGGACAAACATGCAAGGGTTGCTTGTGAAACATTAGTCACCACGGGCATGGCAATCATCGCAGGGGAGATTACCACTAGTGCGTATGTGGATATGCCCGATGTGGTCCGTGAGACCATTAAAGATATTGGGTATAACAACTCCTCCATGGGCTTTGATTGGCAAACTTGTGCAGTGCTCTCAAGCATTGACAAACAGTCTCCTGACATCGCAATAGGCGTAAACGGCAAAGGGCTATACAAAGAACAAGGTGCAGGCGACCAAGGTCTTATGTTCGGCTACGCCTGTACTGATACACCCTCACTGATGCCCATGCCCATCTATCTGGCCCATAACCTCACCCGAAGGCTTGCACATGTGAGAAAATCGGGCAAGCTTCCCTGGCTAAGGCCTGATGGCAAATCACAAGTCACTGTTGAATATGTGGAGGGCAAGCCCGTTCGGGTCCACACGGTAGTCATTGCAGCGCAACACGACCCTGACGTGAACTACGAGACCCTCAAGGAAGCTATCATTGAAGAAGTTATACGGGCTGTGATTCCCCACGATATGCTGGACAAGAATACCCAGTACTTCATCAACACCACAGGCCGGTTCGTGGTGGGCGGCCCATTGGGAGACTGTGGGCTGACAGGTAGAAAGATCATTATGGACACTTATGGAGGCTTCGGATACCACGGTGGGGGGGCCTTTTCAGGCAAGGATCCCACAAAAGTGGACCGAAGTGCCTCTTATATGTGCCGCTATATTGCAAAGAACATTGTGGCAGCAGGGCTGGCGGAAAAATGCGAGATCCAGGTGGCATACACCATAGGCCGGGCACACCCGGTCTCGGTTATGGTGGGGGCGTACAGCACCGGGGTTGTATCCAGCCAGGAGCTTACCCAGCTTGTGCTCAAGAAATTCGATCTCCGTCCCGCTGCCATTATAGAAAGACTGGATCTCCTAAGGCCCATTTACAGGAAAACGGCCAATTACGGCCACTTCGGCAGGGAACTACCCGAATTTACATGGGAGAAGACCGACCTGGTGGAAGACCTGAAAAGGGCAATTTCATGACATACTAAGGCTTGGGACGCAAGGCATAAGGTGAAAGGTCAAAGGCTAAAGGCCCAAGGAAAACCTTAAGGCATGAATGTCAAAATCACTAATGACTAATGACAAACAACACAGTGAGAGAATTTTCCGTCACTATA
The DNA here is from genome assembly GCA_019307815.1 of Deltaproteobacteria bacterium. GTDB lineage: Bacteria > Desulfobacterota > DSM-4660 > Desulfatiglandales > Desulfatiglandaceae > B111-G9. Next base: position 26,934 of record JAFDIV010000022.1, on the reverse strand, counting down.
TTCTCGAAAACTTAATACCGTGAGGAGCTCTTATGGATTACGACATCAAAGATATTACACTGGCTGAAAAAGGACGGCTGAGGATTGAATGGGCGGAAATGAGTATGCCCGTATTGCGGATGATTAGAGAGAGGTTTTCAAATGAGAAACCTCTTGAAGGGATCAAACTATCGGCATGTCTTCATGTGACCACTGAGACCGCCATGCTGATGAGGACACTAAAGGCAGGCGGTGCAGACCTAGTCCTCTGCGCCTCCAATCCCCTATCAACCCAGGATGATGTGGCCGCCGCCCTTGTGGCGGATCATGAAATCCCCGTGTACGCCATCAAAGGGGAGGACCATAAGACCTATTACAGTCACATCCTCTCAGCACTAAAGCACAAGCCCCACTTGACCATGGATGACGGAGCCGATCTTGTAAGCTCCATCCATTTCATCGCCCTTGAGAAATGGGATGACCTTGAGCCCTCAGTGGCTGCCTGGGGCAAAGGGCTGTCTCAAGATGAGAGAAAACAGTTTCTGTCTCAGGTATTAGGAGGTACGGAAGAGACCACCACTGGGGTCATTCGCCTCCGAAGCATGGAAAAAGACGGGGTATTACAGTTTCCTGTGATCTCGGTTAATGACGCAAACACGAAACACCTTTTTGACAATCGCTATGGCACGGGCCAAAGCACCATTGATGGCATCATCCGGGCCACCAACCGGTTGCTGGCAGGCAGCACCTTTGTGGTGAGCGGGTATGGATGGTGCGGCAGGGGTGTGGCTGCCCGGGCAAAAGGCCAAGGCGCCCATGTAATCGTGTGCGAAGTGGATCCCCTTAGGGCCCTTGAAGCGGTAATGGACGGCTACCATGTCATGCCTATTGAAGAGGCCGCTCCCTTGGGAGATTTCTTCTGCACACTTACTGGTGACATCAACGTGATCAGGGCCGAGCACTTTTTGCAGATGAAAGACGGGGCTATTATCTGCAATTCCGGGCACTTTGATGTGGAGCTGGATCTGCCGGGCCTCAAAGAGCACTCGGTGGCCCAAAGGCCAATCCGGGAATTTGTTGAGGAATATACCCTGGAAAACGGTCACAGGGTTTATCTCTTGGGACAAGGCCGCCTCATCAACCTAGCTGCTGCTGAAGGCCATCCTTCCAGTGTTATGGACATGAGTTTTGCCAATCAGGCATTGTGCGCAGAGTATATGACCAAAAACCATGAGCGAATGGAAAGGAAGGTCTACCGGGTACCTGAGGAAATTGACAAAGAGATTGCAAGGCTAAAACTGGAATCCCTAGGCGTGCAAATAGACACCCTCACTGAAGAGCAAAAGACCTATTTATCCTCCTGGCACATGGGAACCTAGTGAGCTCAGCCCCGGCCTCGAGCCTGACCCATAAGTTCAAGCAGAGGTGGGGGCTGGGTCTATTCTAATCCCTGGTAGCTGTGAGCCACAGGGCTGCAAAAAATCCCCATACAAAATTGAAAAATAACACAAATACGGGCGTCAAGGTGCCTAGCTCGAACCCCATCATCCCTTTACCTGCCTTTGTGGGAAAGACCACAAGCAGCTGAACCGCCGTTGGCCCAAGACTCCAAAGCAATCCCCGCCAAAAAATCGACCCGCGCAGGACGGGAACAAGAAATAGGGCCCCAAATATCCCGCCCCAGACGATCCGGGGATAAAGCCAGGAGGCCGTCAGATGCGGCGCCATATTAACCCCCAGGCTGGCTGTGATTCCCTTGGCCCCGAAAAACCAGACAGCCAAGCTGTTCACAAGCCCGCCCAAGGCCCCTGCCGAGAAAACCATGCCCAGTCTTCGAACAATCTGGTTCATTTCCCCCTCGCTGTCTAGGTTTGATAATTTTGTTAGGCTTTTGCATAGCGAAATATAACTCCTGTTACAGTAAAAGTCGATCACTATAAGCTCTTATCCCCCTTATCGATTACGGGGCTGTGTACCGAATATGCACCTGCTACCTATGTCATTTCCCTCCACCCATTTTAGCTTGACTCCCATGGCGCGAAGCATTAAGTTCAATTTCTTGATTATATTAGGGAAACTCCAAAAAAAGCGGTTATAGAGAAATGACCATTAAACGCCTCCTCGTGCTTATCCCAATCCTATTGATCCTTTTTCTCCTCCAATCCTATTTCTGGGTTCCCACCTACGAGGAGCAGACAAAAGGAAATCCCCAACGTCTGGTGCAATATGTCACGGCCTCCATAGGTGATGCCAGTATCCTCAACCCCATCCTTTCGGCCGATTCAGCCAGCAGCCAGATCGAATCCCTCGTATTTGAAGGGCTCATTGACAGGGATGAAAATCTCCGCTTCCGAGGCAGGCTGGCCAGGTCTTGGGAAATTTATGAAGAGGCATTCTTTTACGTGAACCAAGAGGCCCTCGTGCCCGGGCTGGGCCATGTCACCGCACAGGAGCTGTTTACATTTTTGAAAACCTACGATCCTGAGAAAGCCCCTGACCCGGACCTGCGCACCACCCTTGGCCTCATACAGAAGATAGAGCTTTTACCCCCCAAGGACTTTACCACATCTGCCAAGGTGGGGAAAAAACAGGTAACAGTGAGTGTCCACGCCCCGGCACGCATTAAGTTGACCCTCGAGCAAGTGGATCAGGATCTCTTTAAAAACCTCACCGCCCTGTTAGGGAAGCATTATTTTTCCTCTTTTGAGGGCTGGAGATATCTCACGGCCTTGCCTTCATTGGAGCCCGAGCAGCGCAAACGCCTTGCCCGCAAACTTCTCCCTGCCACCGAGCACAATCCTGTAATCGTCTTTCACCTGCGACCGAATGTACGATTCCACGATGGCCATCCCTTTACTGCCCGCGACGTTGCCTTCACCTATAAGGCCATCATGGACCCCAAGAATCTTTCACCCCGCATAGCAGACTATGAGCCAGTAAAGGAAGTACAAGTGGTGGATTCCCTTACTGTTAAGGTGGTGTACAAACGCCTTTACTCCCCTGCCCTTGGCACATGGGGTATCGGGATCCTTCCCGAGCACCTGCTTAATAAAAAGGCCCTTAGAAAAGAGGCCCTAGAGCGGGGAATGGACCCAGAGACCTTTTCCATCAGGCAGAGCCGCTTTAACCGCCACCCCATTGGCTGCGGGCCGTTTGTATTCAGGGAGTGGAAGGCGGACCAATATATCATCCTGGACCGCTTTGAGCAGTATTGGGAAGGACCTCCGAATTATAAGGAGTATGTGTTCAGAATCATTCCGGACCTGCTCACCCAAGAGATGGAGTTTTATGCTGGTACAGTGGATAGCTATAGTGTCCAACCCCACCAGGTGGCAAGGCTTACACAGGACCCCAGGTTCCAGAGTTTTTCCGGCACCTCATTCGGCTACACCTACATAGGTTATAACATGCGGCGGGAGCCTTTTAAGGACAGGCGGGTTCGGCTCGCCCTCAGTATGGCCATTAATGTGGATGAGATCATAAGATATGTCTTATACGGTCAAGGAGAGCGGATAACAGGACCCTTTGTCAAACAGACAGACTATTATAATCACAATATAAAACCAGTGCCGTATGACCCGAAAGGTGCCCTTGCATTACTGGCGCAGGCCGGATGGAAGAGGAATAAGGAGGGATGGCTGGAGAAGGATGGAAAAAGGATGCAGTTTACCCTCATCACCAACAGTGGAAACGACCTACGCAAGGCCGTGTTGGCCATTGCGCAGGATGCCTGGAAACGAATAGGCATTGATGTGCGCACTGATGTACTGGAGTGGTCTGTGTTCATCCAGGAGCGTATCGACAAGGCGGATTTCGATGCCGTAATTCTGGGGTGGCAGATGGGCATAGAGCCGGATCTTTACCAAATATGGCATTCCAGCCAAACCCATCCCTATCAGCTCAATTTCGTGGGATTTAAAAACAAGGAAGCCGATGACCTTATCATCAAGATCCGTCAGGAATACAACCATGAAAAACAGGTGGCCTATTGTCACAAACTCCATGAGATCATTGCCCATGAGCAACCCTATACCTTCCTGTATGTCAGCAAATGGACAGCGGTTCTGGACAAACGCATTGTGATAAAGGATGTGGATGAAAACGGGAATGTGGTCTATCGAAAGATCACTCCCACAAAAACCGGGGACTATACTTTCTATTTCAACAAGTGGATTAAGTTACCTCAGGTCCCAAGCTTTAGTCCTGATGGATAGAAGGGAATATCAAAAACCCATGATGGGCTTTAGGCATTAGGCCAGAGGCAAAATGAGCACCTAATGCTTACATGGATGACCTAGACACTAGACATTATACTTAACTCGGATAAATCAAAAATGACAAATGCCAAATGAAATCCAAATGCCTCAATGCCAAAAAGTGGCTCGTAGAGCAGCGTATAGAAGGGACGAGCAATAGATACAGGCAGCTTTGTCCGAGTCTCACTCCTACTTGGTCATTTGACATTTGACATTGATTTGACATTGGGATTTTGGAATTTGACATTTATTTGTATCCAAAAACGAATTTCCTTCCCATTTCCTGAGCGAATTTGTTCGTAAGATACTAAACCTTAACCCTTCGAGGTTCTCTATGCTTTCATTTATTGCAAGGAGCGCGGTTCAAAAGACCATAACTCTATTTTTCGTCTCCATTGTCTCCTTTTTGATCATCCACTTGGCCCCTGGGAAACCTAGCCAGGTCAATCCCCTGAACCCCAAGTTCACCCCGGAGCTGGTGGAACGGTTTCAAAAGGCATTCCATCTGGACAAACCCCTCTATGAGCAATACGTCCTGTTCTACAAGGACCTCTTCACGGGGAAAACCATATCCTGGAAAGACAATCGCCCGGTCCTTGGTAAAATCTGGGATCGCTTCTTAAACAGCCTGCCCCTTTTCATTGTGGGAACACTCCTTACCTGGACCCTTTCATTTCCCTTGGGAATCCGCTCTGCCATACATAGAGGGGGTATTTATGACCGCAGCGTTACGTTCTTTTCTTATCTGCTCATCTCCATCCCTGGGTTCTTTTTTGCTTATGTACTCATCATCTTTGTGGTGACACGGTTCCATGTTCCGGTCATCGGCATGGAGACCTTTGGTCTGAGTGGGGGCCCGTGGCCTCCCATGATCATGGACCGGGTGTGGCACCTACTGCTTCCTTCGGTCCTGGGGGCCACTGGCGGCATCGCGGTGCTGTCCCGCTATGTAAGGAGCCAGATGTTGGAGGTGGAGGGACAAGACTACATTCGCACGGCCATTGCCAAGGGCCTGCACCCGGATCAGGTCCATTACAAACATGCCCTTAGAAATGCCCTCCTGCCTTTTGTTACCATGTTCGGTCTCATATTGCCCGGACTGATTGGTGGTTCTGTGATCATTGAATCCATCTTTTCCTGGCCCGGCATGGGCAGGATGGCCTACGAGGCCATCCTGGCGCGGGACTATCCGGTGATTCTGACGGTGAATTTTGTGTCCGCTGTCCTGGTACTGGCCGGGACCTTTCTATCTGATCTCTTGTATCTTGTGGTGGATCCGAGGATTAGGCTGTAATGGAAAAAGCTCAAGCCCCATATTCCTGGTCAGAGACATTGCAGGCCCCCCAGGCGCCCAGGCGAACGCGGGCCCAGGAATTCTGGCACCTTCTCAGCACCAATAAAATGGCCTTCAGTGGGCTGGTGATCTTTCTTCTGTTCTTTGCTGTGGCGGTCTTGGGCCTGTTTCTCACCTCCGGCCCCCACCCTGTGTTTGACCCTGCCATGGTGAGGTTGCAGGAAAAACTGTTACCACCGCTATCCAAGCCGAATGTGGAGATTCTCACACCTGAACAGATCCCTACCCTGGGCATTTATCTGTTTGGAACAGACGACCTGGGAAGAGACGTTTTCGCCCGAATGCTCCAAGGTGCCTGGGTATCGCTTACTGTGGGATTTGTGGCAGTGGGCATTTCGGTCCTCATAGGCATTTTCATGGGAGGGCTTGCCGGCTATTATGGCAGCGCCCATGTGCGCAGTGGCCACCTCTTGGCCTTTTGTCTCCTTTGCTCAGCTCTCATCCTTTTCTATTTTGGCTTGCCTTTGCCAGGGTTTCTCACCCTGGCCGCAGCAGCCCTTTTCTTCTACCTCTCATTTGGGAAGGCATCCCCATCTTCAGGGCAGCCGCAGGGACGCTCGTGGGTACTAATCTCTCTACCTATCATGACCATTGATACATTGATCATGCGGATTGTGGACATCATGCTTTGTTTCCCCAGCTTCTTCCTGATTCTGACCGTGGTGGCCTTGCTGCCTGCAAGCATGTACAACATCATGATCGTGATAGGGCTCACCAGTTGGATGGGGGCCACACGCTTTGTGAGGGCCGAATTCCTCTCCCTGCGAGAGCAGGATTTTGTTATGGCTGCCAAGGCCTTGGGTCTCAAGGATCTTCGCATCATCTTCCGCCACATGATGCCAAACGCCCTGGGCCCGGTGCTGGTATCAGCCACCATTGGGATCGCCTCTGCCATCCTGACAGAGGCGGGCCTCAGCTTTCTCGGCTTTGGCGTACCCCCACCCCACGCAACCTGGGGGAACATCCTATCGGACGGCAAACGCTTTATCTTTGACGCCCCCTGGCTCACGTTTATCCCCGGGATCGCAATCCTGATTGTGGTACTGGCCTTTAACCTTTTCGGCGAAGGTCTAAGAGACATCCTGAACCCTAGATTGAGGGAACGCTCCCTATGAGCACAGCAGAGACATTGCTGGCCGTGCAAGATCTTAAGGTCTATTTCAGAGGTGCAGAGGGCACTGCCAAGGCCGTAGACGGCGTCTCATATGACATAAGAAAAGGGGAGTGTGTGTGCATCGTAGGAGAGTCAGGGTGTGGCAAGACCGTATCAGCCCTGAGTATACTCGGCCTTATTCCAAGCCCACCGGGCAAAATCAAGGGAGGCCGAATCCTCTTTGATGGACAAAATCTGCTGGACCTCTCCCAGGAGGAGCTGCGGCGTATTCGGGGCCGTAGAATCGGGATGGTATTTCAGGAACCCCTCACCTCTCTCAACCCTGTATTTACCATCGGAGACCAAATTGCCGAAGTCATTGAAACCCACGAATCATTGGGTGAAGAGGCCATACGGGCCCGGTGTATACAGTTACTCAAGGATGTGGGAATCGCCTCTGCCGAGGAAAGATTGAAGGATTATCCACACCAACTTAGCGGGGGACAGCGCCAACGTGTCATGATTGCTATGGCCCTTGCCTGCAGCCCTGACCTGATCATTGCCGATGAGCCCACAACCGCCCTTGACGTCACCATTCAGGCCCAGATCCTGAATCTGCTCAACACCCTGAAAAGGACTAGAGGGATGTCCATCCTCTACATTACCCATGATCTGGGGGTAGTGGCTGCCATTGCAAGCCGGGTTTTCGTTATGTACGCAGGCACAGTGGTGGAACAAGGCCCCACCTCATGGGTGTTCAGTCATCCTAGGCACCCCTATACCATGGGGCTCATGGCCTCCCTGCCCAGCCGATTCAAGCGGGGAAAGAGGCTCCATAGCATTCCAGGTTCTGTTCCCAATCCGGCCTTTAAACCGCGGGGTTGTCCGTTCCACCCCCGGTGCAGCTTTGCAGAGACTACTTGCAGGCAAGAATTTCCGGAATTCTGTGACTATGGCAACGGCCACCTTAGCCGCTGTTCTGTGCTATATCACAAACAAGGACGGAAAACACAATGACGAATGAACAAACCACCTCTAACAGGCCATTGCTTAAAGTCCGGGGGCTCAAGAAATATTTCCCTGTGCGCCGCGGATTCCTGCAGAGGACCAAGGCCTGGGTGAAGGCAGTGGATGGGGTGGACTTTGAGATAACCAAGGGACAGACACTGGGACTTGTGGGCGAAAGTGGTTGTGGCAAATCCACAGTGGCGAGACTCGCCCTTAGACTCTTGGATCCAGACTCGGGCTACATCCTTTATGAGGGGGTAGACATCACCAGGCTTTCCGAAAAAGACATGAAGCCCATCAGGAAACAAATGCAGATCGTATTCCAGGACCCTTTTGGATCCCTGAACCCACGCATGACCATTGGACAAACAGTGGAAGAGGGCTTACGCGTAGCGGGCATCCGCGACCGCGCTGAAAGAAAGGAAAGGGTCTCGGCACTCCTTCAAATGGCTGGACTCAGTCCTGAAGTGGCGGATCGCTACCCCCATGAGTTCAGCGGGGGACAACGCCAGAGGGTGGGTATTGCAAGGGCCTTAAGTGTGCAGCCCTCCCTTGTCCTGTGCGACGAGCCGGTATCAGCACTGGATGTATCCATACAGGCCCAGATATTGAATCTTCTTAAAGAGCTTCAAGAAAAGCTGGGGCTTACTTATCTTTTCATTTCCCATGACTTGAACGTGGTGGGCTATATGAGCGATTGGGTAGCGGTCATGTACCTTGGTCACATTATGGAATATGCCCCTGCTGAAGAGCTCTTTGTGCGCCCGCTTCATCCCTATACCAAGGCCCTGTTTGATGCGGCCCCCAAACCTGGCCAGCAAGTGGAACTAAAACCCCTCTCAGGTGATGTACCCAGCCCCATTGATCCACCACCTGGCTGCAAGTTCCAGGGCAGATGCCCATTGGTGGAGGCACGATGTGGGCGTGAAGAAATAGATCTGGTGGAAATAGATACCAACCATTTTGTCCGATGCTGGAAGGTGGCCGGGACATAGGATATCCTTTTCCCTTGACATTTTTATGATTTTTCGCAAAATAGAATCGTTTGCTGGGGGATCGTCCAGCGGCAGGACGACGGGTTCTGGCCCCGTTAACCTAGGTTCGAATCCTAGTCCCCCAGCCATTTTTCTTTGATGTGGTCCCATCGTCTAGCGGTCTAGGATATCGGCCTCTCACGCCGAAGACACGGGTTCGAGTCCCGTTGGGACCACCAATTATTTCAATAAGTTACCTCACCTTACCTCATCCCTAGACTCATTTTGGGGTATTTCGTGGGGTATTTTTATTTCAATTTTGTCGACCGCTTTCTTGATGTCTTGGAAGATATTGTAGACATATTTTTCTGTGGTAAGCATGGAGGCATGACCAAGCAATTTCTGTATTACAGGAAGGCTTTCCTTGTGCTTATCCGCCAAGATGGACGCGAAAAATCGCCGTAGTGAATGAAACCCTAAATCTTTTTCGATTCCTGCTCTTTTGCAAAGGGACCTCATAAACCTCCTTCGGGTCGTAAATCTATCGCCGTACCGAGGATGCCGGGGGTCTTTATTCTGGAAAACATAGTCAGAATAGGGCAACCTAGTTTTCCATTGATCCATCAAGGCATCATAAAGAGCATCGTTCATAGGTACCCATCTATATCTCATTTCTCCTGATCGCGTTTTCCTCGACCCTAGCCTTACGATTCGCTTTTCAAAGTTTATGTCCTCTGTCCACGTCCAGCGAAATATCTCAGAACGCCTTCCCCCTGTCGTGATAAAAGCAATAAGGAGATTTCTGTCTTGGCGCCCAGCGGCAACAAGAAGGCGCACAATCTCTTCTTCAGTTGGCACAGGTTGAGGTTTTCTTTCTACAGGAAGACGGCCAATATCGGCGACTGGGTTTTTGGTAAGGCTGTAATTCCTCCGGCAAAACTCGAAAAAGGCATGTAATTCTTTTCTTGTGCGATTGAAAAGATTCTTGGTCGATTTCGGCAAAAGCATTGGTAGGATCATGTCTGCCGTTATACTCTCAATCGGGATGTCTCCTGTATGCTTTATGAGGTCTCTGATCGCTTTCCTTTTCTCACTGTAAGTCTTAGGAGTATGTCGGGCCTTTGAATAGTCCAGATACTTGGTTCCCGCATCAAGCAAGTAGACCGTGCGGGTCCTTTCTAACAGTCTTTTTCTTTCCCGAGCCTCCCATAATTGGGCTTCTCGCTTTGTTGGAAAAAGCTTTTGATACCGCCGCCCTTGGATAGTAACCACTGCACGCCATTTCTTTCCTTGCTTGTAAGGCATTGAACAGGCTCTCCTTCGTGAAAATCCATGACCCACCTATTTTGACACCGCCCAAATCATAACCATATTTGTAAACCCATCTCAATGATTTATTGAGAATCCTCGCTACCTCCTGCGGTGCCAGCACTTCTGTCTTCACATTTTCAAATTTTCGAAGATCTGTCTTTGCGCCTACGAACACTTTACTCACCACCTCGCACTAACGCCTACTTTGCCCTTTCAGGCGGTTTCATCTTTCTGCCCTCCTCCCGGTGGTTCATTACCCTGAACTGGGTATCCGATTTCATGCTTCAGCCGCTTGTATTCCTCCCGTTTTACTTCCTTAACCTTCCACAATACCATCTTCTTCACCCAGGTCTTCAAGCTGCTACGATCCGGCTCCCAGCCCAAGATCCCAAGAATTGCGGCTATCCACAGGTCTTGCTCCAGCTCGTCACTCGAAACGCCAGGAAGAGTCCTCGAGTGAATAGCGGCCACCTTCTCCACCAGAGGGCGGAACTGCTCCAGCAACTCTTCGTTCAGCGTTACCGCCCCGTCTCCATTGCCTCCAGGCCTGGCATTCGCCTCTTGAATCCGAATCGCCTCTCTGATCTCATTGAGCACGATCGTCATCTTATTTGCGGATAGCAGATACAGTAGGAGTGCTTCCTTCGTGTAAAGATGGCTCCTGATCTGGTCCCGGATACTGCGTAAAGTTAGTACAGTCGAATTTGTGAATTTGAGCACCTCCTCATCCATGTTCCTCACCTTATCCCGGGACGGCGCCTCCCGCCCTTCAAGGGCGTACCACAGGTCTTCCTTCTCAAGTCCAACAAGCTCCAATAGCCACTCCGGAGGAGTCTTCCAGAGATTCCTTCTGGCCCAGTTCCATAATCCCGTGCCGATTGGGTTGCATACGCCCATCTTCACGAAAGTCCCTATAAGTCTTACCACATCCGGCTCCAGGCCTAGCCTTTCGGCTATCTCCTCAACCTCCGCCGATGTCCCCAGCGCAAGGACTATCGCGCAGTTCACTACGGCCTGCATCCAGGCCCATTCAGATAGCCCGTCACCGGACACCCTCTCTGCTATGTCATCGAGGTCAAAGCTGCGTGCACCTTGCTTCCTCTGGGCGACGTAATAGATTATCTCAATTGCTTTCTGTTTTTCCCCGGGGAGGTTTGTGAACATCGCGAATTGCTCCAAATACTTGGCATCAGGCTCCCGGGATCGGCCTGAGCTGGCGCTGGCTGGCTCAGGCTCCAAGTCCGTATCCTCTTGGGCCTCCAATGACTCCTCATAACCGACATCCTCAGCATCAGGGGTTGGCTCCTCCAACGCCTCTGTCTCCCCCTCCCTGCTTTCTGACCTTCGGGCTTCCTCAGGTTCCACGCCCTGTCTGTGAGAGGAAGGAATAACTCTATGGGAGGGCTCTTCTGTGTCTTCTTGACCGGCTATCGGTTCATTTGGTGTGGGACCACTCTCAAATCCGGCGGAATCGTTGTCTTTATCAAGTCCCTCATCATCAGGACTATTTTCGGAAAAAGAAGACGACAAGACGTCGGAATGGTCGAAGGTAGGGGACTCGTCTGGGTAGCCAGACTCCTCATCTCGCTTTGCGAACCCGTGGCCATCATCCTTAGGGTTAACAAAAGTAGAACAAATGTTAACCGATGCCTTTTCGTCTGCCGTCTTATCTGGTTTATTTAACTTATGGAAATTCCAGGCGTTTTCATAATCGGCAGATCGGGATGGACAAAACTGCAACTCTGCAGTTTTGTCCATCTTGAGAATCCTATCAACGCCCTGTCTTGTAAGGCCCACTCTCCTTGCAATCTCCTCATGCGAAAGCCCATTTCTCGCCATTTCCATAATCGCAGCATTTCTCATGCTGCGCCTCTGGTCCGCCAGGTCCTTAACCCACTGCTGCAACGTCCGCTCAGAGATATGCGTCTTTTCATGAATTTCCTTAACACTCAAACCACGACTATAAAGGATTCTCACAACCTCCCGCCTTTCATTTTCCACATAGGGGTATCCGTGTGTCAGGTTTGGGACGAACGCCTCAAGCAGGAACGTTCTCTCAGTTATGTCATCGCGGACCACGCAGGGGATCTCGGCCAGACCTTCTTCTAGCGCGGCGTGATACCGATGGACACCTGATACAATCCAATATTTACCGGGTTCCTTGTCCCAAACTTCAATCGGCCACAGTTTCTCGCCCTCGCCTGCTTCGATAACCTCTCTGTACCGTCTCACAAATGTCTGGCTCAGTCCGCCAATGACCCTGGGACTAAACTCTGGAGGTGGTACCTGCAGTTTTGAAATCGGAATATTGACATGGCGTTGTTCTATTCCCATGACATTACCCCCTAACTATTTTGGTTTCTTTGCCTCCTTTCGCCTCTCATTGACAGGGCAGGGCAAACATCCTCCGACTCATGGCCGTCAACTAATGGCCATTTCACCCTTTGTTGACGCTTCTGAAACCCAACCTTAATACAAACCAGTGGTTTGCCAGGGCACAAGGCTAGCGCTAGCGCTAATCTTTGTCAAGAAGTTTTCATCACTTTCCCCCTGACCCCCTCTATACAGGGTTTCAGTCCTCTAGCAGGATTATCCTCTTCAGCTGGCTTTCTCCCTTCGAAGAGTAAAACCCTTTTGCCATTAGCCCCGAAAAATGCTAACTACTAGATAGGCGCTAGCGATGCACGTGTATCCTGCACAGCTAAAGCGCTGGACCGACGCTCATTCATTAACTTCATTTTGACAAAGGTGGTCTGTTTTGATTCTGGGCGCTAGATTACGTTTGTTTAGGGTTTTTATGGGGTACAATCAGAAACACCTGGCCGACTTTCTGGGGCTAACCCAGAGACAATACGCCTCACTGGAGAGGGCAACCGGCGTTACCGGTTACAGGGAGCGACTTGAACACTTCTCGCTGATTGTCGGAATTAGAAAGGACTATCTGGCTTACGGTAGGCCACCAGCAATAGAAACCGGCTGGCTATTTTACGACATACCCCCAAAAGCTTGGGATAACTGGTTCCATTCCATCCGAGGTAAAGCCTACTCTGACCTTAGACCGATTATTGACAATAACTTCCGAGAGTTTCTTATTGACCACTCCGTCAAGCAATTTGCAATTGGAGAACTGCCTGAAGGCCTTAGGTATTACGTATTTCCCATCGCCCCGCAGGCCTCTTGTGTGCTTAGGGTCGTTGTGGACTTTTGGCCTAACTTCGATGCCATCACAGAGAAATTAAACCTCGAACTGGTAGAGCACGCTCAAATGTATGACGTTGATACACCTTCCAACTTAACTCCCGGACAGAATCTTGACAATATCGAGACCTTGCTTCAGCTCCATGATCGCCTTGGCCTTACCCAGCTTACCAAAACGTGGCGGTCATTAAAAAAATTAACGCGAGATATAAAAACTGCCGATAGAATTAAAGATGAGAACCTGAAGAGGAAGAGATTAAGGGAACTCTGCCTCAAGATTATGGATCTCGGTGTGGACCCTGCCGATGTTTGGGAGGAACTGAAGAGTATTCAGAAGGACAGACAACACTGAAGCTAAGAACTTTCCCCAATGGACATCGGATCAAGACTCAGACTAATTAGATTGGGAGTCTTTTGTTTCCCTCCTGGTGCTTTTGCCCACTTCATTGGCATCACAAGACAGGAACTCCAGGACATAGAAGCTGGTAGCCTTCATCCCTCTCCAGACCTTCTTGAGCGAATATCCGTTATTACCAAAACTGCGCGAGGATGGTACATAACTGGACGTACCCCTGCAACAGTAAACAACTGGGGATATTTTGAGCTTCCATTTCCTGGGATCGACCAGCTTGGTGAGGCGAAGCATCTAATTATCGCCGACATTGACCGCACATGGCGGACCCACGGCAGGGATGCGACTGAAGAGTTGGCAATCAAGCGTTACTTCGTGGCGGAACTTAAAGGTAGCGAATCCAGGTATGTAGTTATCCCCTTCGGACCCGACGGAGCATGTATCTTCAAGGTAGGTGATGTCCTACAGGACGCAATACGCGCCGCCCTGGAGGGGGGAGGGGCCAAACTGGCTAATTCTATCAGTATTACCAGAGACTTCGCCCAGAAGATAGGCAGCCCTCGTCAAAGCCACACTGATCCTAAGGCAGTTGTTGAGCTCTTTGACCGTTTAGGCCTCGGCAAAATCCCGCAATCATGGAATGTGGACTTCGACCAAATCAAGTTTTCGATCTGGCGCAAAGAAAGTCCCAAGTACAAGGAGAAATTGAGGTATCTAATCGACCTTCTTACAACTGAGGAATTACAAGACGAACTGATCTCACCGACTTCCGCTCAATTGGAATTTAACTACACCCGCGACGAGCTTGAGAGGCTTCGCCCTCTGGCATGGAGGAAGGAGCTAGGGCTTGACTGAGTGGGGCAGGATTACCTCCACCACTTCACCCCTCAATTCCTTACTCACTTTTTTGAGGACCTCCCTGCCCGGGTGCTCGCTACAGCGCACCCAGGACTTCTTACCAACTATCCTCCTGATTCCCTTCGCCTTTACCCAGGGCGCGTACATCCGTATGAGCGCTGCCGGGAAATTTTTGCTGGCTCTCGACACCTCGAGCCAGGCACAGTAACCGGTTTCCTCTTTCGCCACCTTTGAGAGGTAGAAGTACATCACGTCCCCCTTTTTGTACACCTCCCCGGGGACCTGTTCCGCTTTCCTTAACTCTGCGCTCGTCCTCATAGCCCCGTTGTCAAGGTGAACCCAAATGCTGTCCCCACTTGCCCCGGCCCCGGCAATTTCACCTCTCACCGCTGTATGCCTTAATGCACGGAATTGCCTTATAGTTTCTTCTTCAAGCCCTGTATTCGCCAGGTACTCAAACTTATCCCGCCAATTATCCTCAAGATCCCGAAATACACGCGCCCAGTAGTCCGCAGACCCCTCTATGGGGATTTTGCTTCCATACGTAATCCCCTTCAGCCAGGGCACATCGTTCGGATTTACCACCCCGGGCACGTCCAGGTAAATCACCGCAAACCAGTTATCTCCCTCCTTGTAAACATCACACTCACTCACCCACGTAATCTCGCATAAGGCCCATTCAAGGGCCAGCTCCATGCACCTCTCCACCACCTCAACAGGATACCTCCAGTCCATGACGAAATTTTTGTACCAGTTCATTGTCCTGCGAAAACTTGAGCCCAATTATTAGCCCCCCACAAAAACGTTTTTTGCATTTTAGCCAAAATTTTTGACAAATCTCTATATATACTTATAGAGACTACTGACAATTTTTCCTTCCGGGAGGTTAATCAGTATGCCACAAGAAGAATCCCTTCCCAGCAGATGGGAAATTCTAGCAAGAGAGCGAAACTCTCGCGTGATAATGTGCAATTCTCCTGATACCTATGTGCTGGCCGACCTTGCAAAGGCCGCTGACAGGGTCATGAGGGCCCTGCGAAACCGTTTCACCACTGCCACTGAAGCCATCGAGGTCGCACAGAAGGTCCAGGAGTTTTACGATATAATCCTAACTCTCCATTACCTCATCGACGAGCTGGCTACCAGGTACCAGATCCACTACCGCCCTCCACGTACTGTCAAGCGACTGCTCAAGGCCCAGGAGGGGGGCAACGGTGATGGAGATAGAGCCAAGCAGGATCAGGAAGCTGACGATGATCTGGCCGACATTGACAAAACCAGGCTTTCGTAGGCCTTGGAATAGTTTTTACCATAGTACGTTTTGTACTATGTGTGGCCGATTCTCTTAGAGAATCGGATAACGGACCCGTTGAAAGCGTCTTCAACGAGGCCCGAGAACAAGTGCAGGTTGAGCGACGTGCGGACTGGTACCTTCCCGCCAGTTTCGCTGCCACATGGGACGCTCCTCCTAACTTGGATAGTTCCAGTCAGGTAGGCAATCGCTGCAACCGGTGGGGGAAGTGAAGGAGAAAACGGCGCATCCCTGCCTGCTGTAGGCAGGTGCGCCGACAAGGACCCGCTTCGTGCCTGCCTGGACGGCAGACAGGCCTGCCTGAGGGGCAGACAGGCGGGTAATATTTAGTCCCGGCTTACTGCCGCCTGCCTGACTGACCTTGGCAGGCAGGGATGCAAGCAGCTAAGAGGTTGGCGCTGTGGATAGTGCCCGGTGCCCTTCTTGGCGATGTATCCACGCAGCTAAGACCGGGTTTTTTGTTTTTAAGCTTTTTTGAGGCTGGTCGGCTTCGATGGATGTCGCGGCCCCAGCCGGAAATGGGTGAAGGTAATGCTCCCGAGACGGGCAGCCGGGAGCTAGGACGAAAACAGGGGTAGCCCAACCCCACGAAGCAAAGACAAGGAGGTAAGGACTATGTTGAACAAGGCTACGTTGATTGGAAGGCTAGGTGCAGATCCTGAGGTTCGTTACACTCAAAACGGTACTCCGGTCGCCACTTTCCAGATAGCCACCAATGAGCGCTGGAAGGACAGTAATGGGGAAACCCAGGAGAGGACCCAGTGGCACCGGATTGTGGCCTGGAACCAGCTTGCTGAGATATGCGAAAAGTATCTCAACAAGGGCAAGCTGGTTTACGTAGAGGGTCCGATCCGAACCCGCGAGTACCAGGACAAGGAAGGTAACACGAAGCGTATCACCGAAATAGTTGCCCGAACCATGCAGATGCTGGATCGGGCAGGTGATGGTAACAAAGCTGAGGATGTTCCACCTCCTGTAGAGGAGGACATCCCGTTTTAAGGAGGTGATTCAGGTGAAAAGGAAGCTGTTTCTTACTCTGCTGTTCCTTGTAGCAATGATTGGCCTCTGCGGTTGTGGCCTGGTTTCTCACACCAGTCTAAACCAGGGAACTGAGATCACTGATGAGCAGCTGGCGAAAATCCACCCCGGCATGACCAAGGAAGATGTTCTCATCGCACTCGGTGAGCCCACAAGGGTGAACGATGTGGAAGGCCACAAGGTATGGCTTTACTGCTGGCAGCGAGGCGGGAGAACTTCGGTGTTCTGGGGAACCGTCGGTAGCGACAGCGCTAAGAGCTACTGCGCAACTGTCATCTTTGACAAGAATGGCAAGGTTCTTCGGACAGGTAAAGGGCGTGCCGGAAGCGCTCAGTTGACTCCAGTGTTCACAATCCGCAAGGAGGAAGTCGGAAAGGAACAGCAGAAAAACCAGCAGAACTGGTAAAGTAGGGGGAACCAAGGAATTAAGTAGGATAACCGAACTTAATTCCAACCCCCGAAAATCACAAGGCATCTGGTATGCAAGGGAGGTGTCTAATGGATCCACAAGTAACCGAAGTTGTTAATTTTGAGGCAGGGGACGGGAAGTATCCCCTCCACATCATGGACCTAGACGGGCAACGCTGGGTGTCTGCCCACCAGGTCGGAGAGGCATTGGGGAACGCCAACATTCGAGACCTGGCACACCAACTCAAGCAACAAGGTGAGTTGAAAGAGGGTAAACACATCCGTAGGGTTACCCTACACCAGCCCGGTGACACCCAGAGAAGGGTTTACCTCATCCTCTCCTGGCGAGGTCTCATCCGTGTGGCGATGCGCTCTCAGGGGGCAAGGGCCAGGCTTTTTCGTGATTGGGCGGAGGAAGTGCTCTATGAGGTCATGATGAAGGGTTACTTTGCCTCACCTGAGTTTATCACCAGGGTCAGGCGGGAGAGCTTTGACGCCGCAATAAAACTTGTACAGCGGCTGAGCAATGCGAGGCGTGATTTTTCCTTCGTCCAAAAGCTGATTCGCTACAGGCAAATGGGCCTTACCATGAAGGAAACCGCCAAGCTCCTCCCTGCCTGCCGAACGCCTGCCTGCGGCAGGCAGGCAGTCAGGCAGGGGCGTAACCCGTTACACCGTATCCTCTTACGAGAAACTCCTCATAAGCTGCGGCTACATCACCAAGCAGTCCAAGCCTAAGAATCTTCCACTGGCCCCTTCGGAGAACTAGCCCAGCCAAACAGCAATAAGAACCCGGTCATAGCCCGGGGTGATAACAGAGAGAGTGTCAAGCACTAACATGCTTCACTCCTTTTTTTTGCGTTTAAGGAGGTAAGCGATGAGAACCAGACGATTAGTCAAGCTCCTGAAGTTTGTCGCAGGAGCCTGGAGAGTAGTTGACTACCCTGCCTGCCGAACGCCTGCCTGCGGCAGGCAGGCAGTCAGGCAGGGGCATCCCCGAGCTGGCCGATCTATACACGGCCATGGGGTACGTAGTCGAGTTTTAGCACGAGGATTACTTCACGCGGCGGAGTCGGGGCTTGTCTTTCTTAGGTTCCCAGATGAGCTTGAGCCATCGTGGATCTGCTTTTCCGGCCCGACGAAACGCCTCATTCAGGAAATCTATTTCTTCCTGAGTGGCGCAATCGGGGTCATGGAACCACAAGCCCTTCTCATATCCGCCTTTAATCACTTTCATGGGACCTCCTTCGGCTGGATTTATCAGTCATTCTAGCTGATTGGAGGGAAAAGCACAAGAAGGTGAAGATCAAGTTAGAGGACTGAGCTACTTAATGCGGCGGATCTCTGGTTGTTCCCTTCTGGGTTCCCAGACAAGCTTCAGCCAGCAGGGGTCGGCTTGTGCGAGCCGTCGAAATGCTTCATTGGCGTATTCGATTTCTTCGTCAGTGTAAGCATCCGGATCGTGCAACCACATCCCCTTTTTGTATCCGCCTTCAATGAGTTTCATGAGACCTCGTTCGGCTGAATTTATCAGTGATTCTAGCTGATTGGAGGGAAATCGTCAAGGAGGTAGTGAGAGATGGAGTTGAGAAGCTTTGCACAGGTATTGGCTTCAAAGCAAGGAGGTATCTACCTGAAGCCCGGTAAGTCTTATAGACGCGTATTAACCCACCAGGAGGTAGTCGAAATATTCGGCGAAGTGCCTGAGTACTCCATTCGGTATGGACTCAGCATTTCAGTAAATAAACTGAGCGAAGACAGTTATGAGGTGATAGTTAAAAGGACAGGCGGTTAAGGTGGGGTCTTTTATTTCACAATTTTCAGTTCTGGCTTTTCCCTTTTGGGATGCCAGATGTATTTTGCGGCCTCTGGCCGTTCATTCTCCGCGATCTTGGTGAATAGATAGTTGAACACTTCTAGTGTTTCATCGTCTATATCAGGATCGTGCATCCACCTACCCTTCTCATATCCGCCTTTAATGACTTTCATGTTCATGGGACCTCCTGTGGCTGGATTACTTAGTAATTCTAGCTCACTGGAGGGAAAGGATCAAGCGAAAAGGAGGATAGCATGGACCTGATTGAGCTAATCCTTCGGGGTCTCCAAAACGCCAGGTTCGGTGAAGACCTCGGAGACAGGCGAGAGTATGTCGGGGCGTCCGATGTCGGACAGTGCCCCAGGAAAGCTGTATTAGAGAAGTTCAGCGATGAGCCCCAGGACCTTGCGACCCTTTTCCGTTTCGCCAGGGGGCACATCGCAGAAAAGCTGGTCTTTCAAGCCCTTGAGGACCAGTCAGACAAGCTTCCCAGGTGGCGGTACCAGAAGGAAGTGACACACAGGACTCACCCCTTCAAGGCGCATATAGACTTCCTCTTCACGACCAGGCAGGAGCTGGGCGTCCTTGAGGTGAAGACCTGTGACGGGATCCCCTCGGTTCCCTACGACGGGTGGGTCCAGCAACTCCACTTCCAGATGGGCCTCATCAAAGACCGCAACCCCGACAAGGCTGTAAGAGGCGCTGTCCTTGCCATGGACCTCAACAAGGGCCAGGTGAGCCTCTTCAACGGCTACGAGTACAGCTCCGAGCTGTACGAAGGGTTGCTCGTAAAGGCGAAGCACATCTGGGATTGCATGAACGATCAAAGCCTCTCGCCAAGGACCGAGAAATCTCCCCTCTGTGCCTGGTGTCGCTACAGGCCCGATTGTCCGGCCTATGATCAGGACGAGGAGATACCCTCTCTTCCGCTCGAAAAGGAGCTGGAAGAGTACCTCGGTCTGAAGGAGCAGTTAAAGGACTTGAAAGACGCGATTGATAAGCTGGCCGACATGTTCAAGGCCGGCATAGAGAACGCCAACCCCGATGGCGACAGCATCAGGGTTGGTGAGAACGTTGTGAGGCGGAGTGTCCGGACGAGAACCCTCATTGACGGCCGCCGCCTCCAGAAAGACCTGCCAGACATTCACGCCAAGTATTCCACGGAAACCACCTACGAAGTCCTGGTGGTTGAATAGTTTAAGCCCGCAAAAAGCTGTCTGAAAATCCCCGTCTTCGAAAAGAGCTTGCGACACCGCAAGGGAGCCGTGTGCTTTCAGGATGAGACCAAGCTTTTCATGGGTGAATTTTCAGCAGCTTTGCGGGAGAAAGGAGGAGCCAAGATGGAGCTTCAAAGATTGACACAGCCCTTCCCTCCCAAGGATGTGGAGTGGAGGGTGCAGGTTACAGGGAAAAACGGAAACGGGGCATGGGCGATGCTTTTGCCCTATGTCACCAACCGGGCGATCATGAACCGCCTGGACGAGGTGGTAGGCCCCGAGAACTGGAAGAATGAGTTTCGACCCGGGGCCACAGGCGGCATGATGTGCGGCCTGTCCATTCGTATCCCTGTCTGCCGGCCAGGCAGGAACGACGAATGGGTCACCAAGTGGGACGGGGCCCAGGAAACAGCGGTCGAGCCCATAAAAGGCGGCTTTTCTGACGCAATGAAGAGAGCTGCTGTCCAGTGGGGCATTGGCCGGTACCTCTACTACCTGGATTTCCAGGTAATGCCTGTGCTCCCTGCCTGCCAACGTCAGTCAGGCAGGAAGGACCGTCCCAAGCAGCGTTACATAAGGGTTGATGACAGGCAGAAAGGCATTTCGGGCTATTGCGAGGTTCCCCGCTTGCCGGATTGGGCTCTCCCCAAGGAGGGCGGCGGTGGGGAAACTCAAGAGCCCGAGGCACCCGAGGAAAACCTCGGTCCCAAGCTTCAGGGCATCACCTACCGGCGCAAGGGCAACCTGATCATTGCTGAGGGCAACACCTTTGCAGTCAAGGGTTCGCTCAAGAACGCTGGCTTCAGGTGGAATGCCAACGAGAAGGCTTGGGCAAAGCCTGCCGGACCGTCAGGCGGGGAGGTGGTCAATGCATAAAGAGGTTCAACGTGAAATTCCTGTACGAAGTGAGGAAGAAGAAGAAAAGGCGTTCCAAGTAGCTACCTAGCAACCTTGGAACAAAACGGATCACGCAGAAGGAGTCCGAGCGATAAGCTTGAACTCCTTTTTTGCGTTTATAGGGAGGTGAGGATTGATGGTGAAAGTGGCCAATTTCACCAGGCATTATCCCCGCCAGGCCGAGATCCGCTACTGGCGTGAAAGGGGTTATTGCCTGGACCCCACTCCACGGGCCCCATCGCTTGATGAGAGTTGGGGAGAGATAGAGATCGCTGAGATCCTCAGCGAAGAAATGGAAAAGATAAAGGCCCAGGGCTTCAAGGCAATCCTTGTGGGAGGCCTGACCAACGTCATGGCCTACGCATGGTATATCGCCCAGGGCATGGGCCTTGAGGTCTTATACGCACGCGGCAGGAAGGGTGAGAATGGGTATATCATCACTGCCCACTCAGCGATGTTAAAGCCCAGCTTGCTCGCGGCATAGCCTGTCTACCGCCAGGCAGGGAAGATAGTTCACCAAAGCACTCAGCGAATAAGGAAGAAGGGAGCCACGGAAGAATTTTTCCTGCTCCCTTTTTTCATGTCCAGGAGAGCAAGGAAAGGAGGAATTGCAATGTTTACAGTGGCTTACACAGGAGGTTTCAACCCCTTTGAGTGGGAGGATCTGAGGTGCCCGGTGTGCGGGGCAAGCGACTTTGTCAGCCAGGACCACGCAATGGTCTTCTGTGATCGGTGTTATGCGGACTTTCGGGTCCGCCCCACAGCAGGGGACCCGGGTTGCGTGGTGGACTGCTTTGTCAAGGAGGTCTATGCACCCATGTGGGAATGCGTGGACTGCGGCCAACAAGCTGCTTTCTTTGACTGGGAAGACCCGATTTGCCCCGTTAACTCCTGGCATAGCATGAGGAAGGCCCACCCTGACGGGCTCATAAGGAAAGTCTGGAAACCGCCCAAAGGATTTCCCAAGAGCTTCTATCTTATTTTGAAGCTCGGGGATTACTGTTCCGGGTGGCTTAACGGGGAGACATGTGACACCTTTCGTCCCTACCCTACCCAGGAGCAGTGGGACAAGTTTCAGGCAGAAACCAAGATCGCCTGGCCTCGTTACGGGGCAAGGTGGGCTCTAGCATAGGGAGGTGAACCATGACCACCATCAAAGCTGACACAAGCCCCCTTGCAGCCGCTTTTTTTGCGGTGGCTGGAGGGAAATTCAGGATGCGGAAGGACAAGGACGGTTTTGTTCCTGCCTGGTCGGCAGGCAGGCGGGTCCTTGACGATGACGGCAACATCATCGGCTCCGCGCACAGGATTTATCACGACGGCTATGCCGTGGAAACAGCCCCCTATTGGCGCTATGTCCCGGATAGCCAGATAGAATGGGTTTAGGGAGGTGAGCACATGAGTCAAACAGCGAAAACACCCAAACCTGATAGGCCCAACTGCCCCCACTGCGGGAGCAAGTGGACAGTCGAGGTTTATCGGGAATGGTATGGTGAACTTGAAGATGGCTCTATAGCCCCCCAGCCTATTATCTGGGAGTGTCTGGAATGCTCCGGGTTCTTTACGACCAAGGAGTAGCGCCTTTCCTGGCGGGCGTGTGAGTAAACGATAAGGGAACGCATGGCCTCATAAGCCTGCCCTGCACAGTCAGGCAGGGTTCCCTTTTCTATTGTTTCAAGGAGGTTACGAGATGAAAGCTGCAGAGTTGACCAAGAAGTGTAGAGAGATCACCGCCGAGCTTGTCCAGGCGGTGAAAAAAGCGAACAACGACGAGCAGATCCTCAATTACCTCGAGTTCTGCTCAAGGTTCCATAACTACAGCCTGCACAATCGCTTCCTTATCTGGGCCTTCATGCCCGATGCAAGGTTTGTCGCAGGCTTCAGGACCTGGGCCAGGATGGGCCGGCACGTCAAGAAAGACGAAAAGGGAATCCCGATCTTTGCCCCCATGACCATTAAGGTCAAGAAGGACAAAACTGATCGGGAAGACGAGACCCAAGAGACCTTGGAAGACAGCCAGCCCGAGGTCATCACCCGCTTCAAGGTGGTCTATGTCTGGGACGTATCCCAGACGGAGGGTGATCCGCTTCCCGAGGCCCCGGATGTCATGGCTGTGTATGGTAATGCCGACAGCCTGCTGCTGGCCCTGGAGACCGTCGTAACGGCCAAGGGTATTGAGCTCGCTTATGTTGAGGACTTTGGAAAAGCGGCG
Organism: Deltaproteobacteria bacterium; assembly: GCA_019307815.1. GTDB lineage: Bacteria > Desulfobacterota > DSM-4660 > Desulfatiglandales > Desulfatiglandaceae > B111-G9. The sequence continues at coordinate 3,651 of JAFDIV010000022.1, read as the reverse complement.
GGTGTGTCCAGCAAGGGCAGGATCGAAATCCTCTCTTCCCTGGATACCGCCCAGCGCTTTTCGGTCCTGGCCCACGAGTTCGCCCATGAGCTGCTCCACGGCCACTGGGAAAGGGCGATTCTCTCACGCAAGGTCAAGGAGCTTGAGGCCGAGGCCACCGCCTACGTAGTGCTCAGGCACTTTGGTCTGCAGTGTAAAGCTCCCGAGTACCTTGCCCTTTACAGGGTGGAGGAAGTGGACATCATGGGGTCTCTTGACCGCATTGTCTCCACGGCTTCGGGGATCATCCAGGCAATAGAGGCTAATCTGACGAAGGCCTCAGAGCCCGATGAGGACCCAGGAGGCTACGGAGATATAGGTCGGTGGCGTAGGGCGGTAGGTTGTTGAGGTAATGTGCGCTCTCTTTCTTGAGGGCGCAACAAGAAAGCCCGCCTGACCAGCCTGCCTGACTGCCGTCGGCAGGCAGGCGGGCAGGGAGGTTTGCGATGCTTCGAAGAATAACGCCCATCTCCCGAGTGCCCTTCAACAAGGCCAGGGATCGGCTCATCCGCTCAGGGCTCAGCGCCCATGAAGCGGTATGGGTCCTTCTCCACGGGGATGGAGAATACAACTATGTTGAAAAGGAGAAAACCTGCCAGAGGTGCCAGTCGGTTTTACGCGCTATCGGTCTTGCTGAGTTGTTCATGTGCAACGATCCAGCCTCTGAGCATTACTTGCACATATTTGCAGCAGGACACCCGGCGTGTAATCGCTTTGATGAGGCTAGAGTGGCAAAGAAAGAAAGGAGGAAAGCATGCATGGGTCAATAATTGTCATGATTGACGAAAACAGTTTCCAGATTGGCGATGTCCATTGTCCCTGGCCCGACTACAAGATGCGGGAGATGATCCCAGGGTGCGATTACGTGATTGAAGACGAGGACACTCAAGAGTTCATCGAGGCCATAACTTCGCTGGAGGAGCTCTACGGGTTGCCTTCCATACCCTTCATGTCTGTGGAGCTCGATGGAAAAGCCCGTGAAGTAGCAGTCCTCGATCTAGCACACATCGACGCACTCAAAAGAGGGCTAGGCATCGCCATAGCTGAGAGAATTGAAAGGGTAAGACCCGAGCTTGCAAAGCCCAAGCCTGACCTCTGGAATATTGCATACGAAGCTTACAATTACAGTCCCGTTTACTTTGCAACGTCATCCAGGGACTTCTTGGACTTCTTGAACGAAGTAAGCTTCGTGGATGTACTGGATGGACAGAGGAAGTTTTACATCACGGAAACCTACCGGTTTCATTTCTAGCGGAGGTACGTACCATGTACATCATTGCAGGAAGAAAGCTAGACAAGAGCCCTGAGAGGCTCGCAATGGAGGTCAAGGGTAAGAATCCCTACAGCGCCTACAACCACCTGCTCAGGTATGGTCTTACCGAGGCCGAGGCGGCACCTGCCTGCCGAACGCCTGCCTGCCGTGGGCATTCAGGCAGCCAGTCAGGCAGGGAGGTAGTGGCCTTGTTCAGGGGAAGGGATAAGGTCAACGGCACCGTCCGGGAGATAGCCGGGGCTGTCCCTGTCTGCCGGCCAGGCAGGAAGGATGCTGTTCGAACCGTGGAAGGAGGTGTGCTATGAGCGATACGTGTTATCTGCACATTACTTTTCCCCGAAAGGACCTCCCGAAGTTTAATGAAGTCCTCAAGGACGAGCTTTATGACGGGGTCTTTTGGGATGAGGAGATGGGAGATGAGCACCAAGTGGACGCCATCATTTATGAGGCCAATTATGGGTGGTATGACCAGGTCCAGGCCCTGGCCAGGGCAGGCTTAACGTTCTCCGTATCGCACGGAGCAGGCGCCGAGTACGGCCCCTGTGTGTATGCCTGCTACAAGGGTGAGCTGGTCATGTGCAGCGCCGATTGGGATGGAAACCCAGTAATTGCTATTCCCCGCTCAGGTGGCGTTCCCATAGACGATTACCTGCATTGCAAGAGGTACTGGGAACTCGTCTCCAGGATCGAGGCCGAAACCAAGCGCAAAGCAGCATAGGAGGTAGCCATGAGAGTAAGTTTAGACCAAGAGGCACTGGGCATCACCGAGCGGTCCCTGAAAATCCTGCGTGACGAGATAGCCCGAAGGGTGGATCACGACCTAATGGTCCTTGAGATACCCACAAGTGACATCACTTGTAGCTATCTCATTGTGGACCGCACTGTCAACCAAGCGGTGTTCACCGGTGACGGGTTCCGCACGGATGGAGGCGGTGAAGGTGGTGCAGGCTACAGGGCGGCTGAGGCGTATCTGGACATATTCCGGCTCAAGCCTTATTTCACCCCTGCCTGCCATGGCCAGTCAGGCAGGGAGCCGGTGGATATGGCCGAGGCCTACACGGGCAACACCGAGCCCCTGATTGCCAGGCTCGGTGAGCTTGCCCAGGAGGCCCTGGATAACAGTCCTGACCCCTTTGTGACGCCATCCAACACAACACCCTCATACATGAGGGGGCACTTGAGGTAAGGCCATGTTACAGGTTGGAGATATTGTCAGAACCAGTTACGGCTCCGGTCCTTACAGGATAATCCATATTACAAGGAATTGCCGGTGCCCGGATTACCTGGATTTGATTGATGGAAGTGATAAACCCTCCAAGCCCCACATGCACCTGGTATGCGTCGATTCCGATGAGCCTATCAGAGTGCGCTATTCCGAGCGTAAACTCTACTGGCTCAACGGCTACCGGGAATACCCAGGGGTCCCAGAAGGACGTCATAAGTGTGATGTAAGCACACTAGCCCCCAGGGACCGCCATATTAAGGAGGAAGCATGAAAAGAAGAAACACTAAAACAAAAAAATTAATCAGATGGTTTCTCTCTGACGAACCGGGCCTTTCATCAAAGGCGATTGTTGCTAAGATGGAAGGCATAAAGCTGTCGTACTACCATCACCCACTCGATCCCGCCGATCTCGGTCGGTGTATAAGGCTCCTAGAGTGGATTCCTGAGTACCGCGCCCGACTTGATGAGATGCGGGAAGTTTCTCAGGTGTGGACCAACCTTGTGGACCACTGGGACGAACTCGAAGCCCTGTATTATGAAGAAATGCCTTCTCGTAAAGCGCCGAAATGCTATCAGCGCATGCAAGAGCTTCGAGTATAAGTTGTATGGGTTTTGGTAATAAGTACAAAAAGCCACAGGGAGTAGCAGGCAATGAGCCTCCGCTCCCTTTTTTATGCAAAAAGGAGGTCAAGTCATGGGATGCCTGCCTGACTCCCGTCGGCAGGCAGGGACATACACGCACAAAGACAGCTCCCTCAGCCTTGAGGGTGGAGGTCTAGCCAGAAAAGCAGTCTCATACGACCCCAAGACTGCTCTCTTCTGGGTCGATGAGTACGTTACTGGCTACCAGGACGAATATACCCTGGATGAGCTGCGCAGTGACACCAACATCCTAAAGGCAATGGAGGCGGGAGCCTTATATTTGGACGATTAGCATAGCGGACCGCTTTGACTTTCATCTTAGGGGATGCTACAGTACGTATAGTTTACGTATATACATCATAGGTGTCCAATTAAGAACTAATAGTTGTTATATAACCTATTAAAACAGCTACATAAAATAGAAATAAAATTTGTTATCGACTTGAAAATGCATTTTTGGCCATAATTCCCC
>JAFDIV010000021.1 GCA_019307815.1 Deltaproteobacteria bacterium | reverse complement strand
AAGGTACTCCGGGGATAACAGGCTTATCGCGCCCAAGAGTTCACATCGACGGCGCGGTTTGGCACCTCGATGTCGGCTCATCGCATCCTGGGGCTGGAGCAGGTCCCAAGGGTTCGGCTGTTCGCCGATTAAAGCGGTACGTGAGCTGGGTTTAGAACGTCGTGAGACAGTTCGGTCCCTATCTTTCGTGGGCGTAGGATATCTGAGAGGATCTTTCCCTAGTACGAGAGGACCGGGATGGACGAACCTCTGGTGGTCCAGTTGTCGCGCCAGCGGCATAGCTGGGTAGCTACGTTCGGAATGGATAACCGCTGAAGGCATCTAAGCGGGAAGCCAACCTCAAGATAAGATATCCCTTCAGGCACTCAGCTTGCTGAGTGCCTGGCTGAAGACCCCTCGGAGACTACGAGGTTGATAGGCCGGGTGTGTAAGTGCGGTAACGCATTTAGCTAACCGGTACTAATCGGTCGTGAGGCTTGGTCATAAATTTCCCACTGACACTTTCCAAACTCAGTATTGACTCATATCCTGTATTTCAGTGGCCATTAATAAGTATATTGGCAATAGCGAGGAGGAAACACCCGTTCCCATCCCGAACACGGAAGTTAAGCTCCTCAGCGCCGATGGTACTGCGCGGGGGGCCGCGTGGGAGAGTAGGTCGTCGCCGAGAATAATTTCAAAAAATCCCCTCCAAGTCTTGTCTTGGAGGGGATTTTTTATGTCTAATGGAGCCCTCAGCTTTGGGGCTGAGGGAATCCATGGATTTTGAAAATGACATTGCGAAACATACCAAAATCCCCTAATGTATGGCTGCCAACGTAAATCAAGAGTGTAAAAGGATGTCACTGCAGGTTCAGAAAGACAGGAATGGAAAGCCAATTTCGGGTCCTTATAAGGAACTCTATGTGTATTTGCTGGATGGAGTTGCCTCAGGTAGTGACGAAGAAGTCCTTGGCCCCTCATTCATTGGGAATTGGGTAGAGGAGAAGAATTCCTTTTTGTTTTTTGGGGGCCCATCAAGAGATAAGGTCATGGCCCTGCTTGACAAGAGGCCGGATTTGAACTTGGTGGATGAATACCAGCTGGATTATGAACAATGGCAGGGCGATGTTCTAGGACCTCTGGAGATCGCTGGGTTTCGGGTTGTCCCCCGGTGGATGGAGATAGAGGGCCTCAGAGAGCTAGCCGCTAAAGATACGATTGTCCTAGACCCTGGTGTGGTATTTGGCAATGGGCTACATCCCACCACCCAGGATTGTCTAAAGGCGCTCAGGTGGGTTAGGGAGAGATGTGGCTTCGGCCGAGTCCTTGATCTTGGGACAGGGACAGGAATCCTTGCCATGGCAGCAGCTCTCCTTGGTGCAGAGAAGGTCCTTGCAGTGGATATAAACCCCCTGTGTGTGAAGACTGCAAAGGAGAATGTTCACCTCAACGGGCTGGAACATGTGGTGGAGGTGCTAGAGGGATATGCGCAAGCGTTTGTTGATCAGCCCGCTGATCTCGTGGTGGCGAATCTAGACTACGATATCATTTCCCAGCTCTTAAAAGAACCCCCTATGCGGCAAAAGCCCTGGCTTATCTTTTCAGGCCTGATGCGTACCCCGTTTAGAGACTTGAGCGCAACACTTGAGGGATATGGGATGAATATCGCTCGGCAATGGGATCATGACATGACGTGGTTTACCATCGTATGTAGAGGAGGACGCTAGGCCATGGGACGTAAGGCATTAGACAAAAGGAATGGTGAATATCGAATTCAGAATAATGAATTTCGAACAACGGACAACGGTGAACGGTGAACGGATTCTAGCTTACTCATAACTCTATCAACGGAGACTGTGTATGACTGACAGACCTTTAAATAGTAACGGTGCCACAGATCAACCTGGGAAGATACCCATACCAAAACCCCAAGGCCATTATTGTTTTGCCTGTGGCACTGCTAACCCCATTGGTCTTCAACTCAAATTTTACCGGTTGGATGACGCTGTGTGCTCGGACATAATACTGGGTAAAGAGTATGAAGGATGGGAAAATATGGCCCACGGGGGCATTGTCTCAACCCTTTTGGATGAGGTCATGTCTTGGACCATTATCTATTTCAAAAGAGACTTCTTTGTTACCCGGAGGATGCGAGTTAAGTATGTGCGGCCTGTGCTAATAGGGCATCCGTTGACCGTCAGGGGCCGGATTCTGAGCAGTGATTCAAAGGTGGTAAAGGCTAGAGGAGAGGTCTTGGACCAGGAGGGAAGGTTGTTGGCCAGAAGTGATGCGGAATTTGTATTTGTGCCGGAGGGTAAGCTTTCCAGCGTTCCAGAAGGCCTCAAGAGGGATATGAGAGAGCTGTTTAGACAGCTTGAGCAGGGGGAAGGATAGTAAAGAAAGAGGATAAGGCTATGGGGAAGACCTACCAGGTGTCCATTGTTGGGTATGAAAGACCGGGGGAATCTGTGCGAAAGGCAGTAGAGCTTTGCAATGGATTTGAGGCCCTCCAATCCGACTCCAGGGTTTTCATAAAACCTAATGTGGTCTTTTGGACCACTGTCACACCCTTTCCCAAGTGGGGAGTGATCACTACCTCCCGCGTGGTGGAGGATATGGTGGTGCTTTTGAAGGACTGGGGAGTATCGTATATCACCATCGGGGAGGGCATGGTCTTGATAAACCCAAAAGACAAGACCACACCAGACGCGGCATTTGAATACCTCGGTTACAAAACTCTTGAGAAGCGCTACGGTGTCAAGTGCTTCAATATACACGACAGGCCCTTTCTGTCAGTAGAGATCGATGATGGAATTTCACTCAAGTTCAGTAAAGATCTTATGGAAAGCGATTTCTTAGTCAGCCTGCCCGTGCTCAAGACCCACGCCCAGACGGTGGTGAGTTTGTCCATCAAGAATATGAAAGGCGCCCTAGATATGAATTCCAGGAAAAGGTGTCATAGCCCAGATCCTGTGAAGGATCTGAATTATATGATTTCGCGATTTCCCAGGGTCCTCCCTCAAGGGCTTGCCTTGTTGGATGGAATCTATACTACCGAACGGGGTCCGGGATTCGATGGCAAGGTGAGAAGGTCTAACCTCTTGATCGCCTCCCGTGATTTTCTCTCTGCAGACATGGTGGGGGCAAAGGTCTTAGGGTATGATCCCATGGAAGTCCCCCATTTGGCCTACGCTGCCGAGGATGTAAGTAGAGCCACGGACCTATCTGATATTAAGGTGATAGGAGAGCAAATCCAAAAGGTGGCCTCCAAACATCAGTATACTTTTCCTTACACAGAGGATGGAAATCTGCCGCTTCCCATGAAACGCCTTGGTATCAAAGGCCTTTCCTACCCGAAATATGATCTGAGTCTTTGCACCTATTGCTCTGTATTGGCAAGCCCACTGCTGACGGCCATTGCACTTGCGTGGAAGGGACAGCCTTGGGATGATGTGGAGGTCCTGACCGGAAAGATAATGAAGCCCACACCAGGCAAGAAAAAGACCATACTTATCGGCAAATGCATTTATCAGGCGAACAAGGACAATCCCCAGATCCAAGAGATGATTCCGGTCAAGGGGTGTCCCCCTCCAGTAGACGGAATTATTAAGGCCTTTCACAAGGCAGGCATCCCCATTGACCCAAAATTGGGAGAAGAGACGGAAAAATGGCCGGGGCTGTTTATGAAGCGCTATGAAGGGAAAGAGGCCTTTGATGAATCTTTTTTTAGGATTAACTAATGCGCATCTGAAGAGAGCACATCATGCAAGAAGAACACATATTTTTTTACTCTCGTGATTTGAGGCTAGAAGCACTCTTTGCAAAGGGCCACAGCGAAAAAGGGGTAGTGGTCACCCATCCCCATCCTCTTTATGGTGGGGACATGTACAATAATGTGGTAGCTGCCATAGTTACTGCCTACCAGGATTCGGGTTACACTACACTGCGGTTCAATTTCAGGGGAGTAGGGGGAAGCCATGGTACACATGATGAGGGCAGAGGAGAGCAGGAGGACGTGAAGGCCGCGCTCGCCTATTTAAAGAGTAAAGGAATCCAGGACTTGCACTTGGGAGGATATTCATTTGGGGCATGGGTCAATGCACTCGCACTGAATCAGTTCTCCGATGATATCGCGACTATGGTTATGGTATCTCCACCAGTGGCGTTTCTGGATTTTTCCTTCTTGAAGTACAGTGAGAAGATAAAATTGATCATATCTGGGGAAAGGGATGATATTGCGCCTCCTTCCATAATAAAGCAAATGAAGGATACATGGAATCCCGGAGCAGCCTTTTATGTGATTGAAGGGGCAGATCATTTCTATTGGGGCAAGGAAAAAGAGATTATTAAGATGATCAAGGAATATTTACAAAGAGATTAGGGAATAGGAGGAAGGTAAGGAACAAACAATAAGATTAGAGGAGGCTTGGATGGGGTATAAACACATTCTCTACGAGGAAAAGGAAGAAATAGGAATTCTTACTCTGAACCGTCCTCACAAGCGCAATGCTTTGAGTCTTGAGACGGAAAACGAGATAATTAATTGTCTAAAAGATGCGGGTAACAGGTGTGATGTAAAGGTGATAATCCTCAAGGCTGCAGGCGAGGTGTTTTGTGCAGGCCACGATCGTGAGGAAATAGTAAGGCTGCCCATTGGAGAAATCCGCCGGTTGTTTCATACCTCCTTTAACATGATGATGACCATGCGCTCAGCCCCACAATGTATTATTGCGCAAGTGCAAGGTATCGCCATGGCAGCGGGTTGCCAGTTGGCAGCAGCCTGTGACCTTATCACCGCTGGCGAGGAAAAGGCACGATTTGGCATGACTGGCCTACTGTATTCCTATAATTGTTCCACCCCAACAGTACCGGTTAGTCGTGCAATCCCGCAAAAAAAATGTATGGAAATGCTCATGACCGCTCATCTTTATACTGCCAGAGAGGCTGAGTCCTTTCATTTGGTCAATCGTGTGTTCCCGGACGAGAAGCTGGATGAGATGACTTATGAGTGGGCAAAAGAGATTGCCAAGGCAAGTAAGTATGCTATATACATGGCTAAACAGGTCTTTTACTCTCAAGTGGAAATGACCGAATGGCAGGCCTATCAATACACCAAAGATATGATGGCTCTAGCAAGGGCAAACAACAATGCCATAGAAGGCTTTTCAGCCTCAATTGAGAAAAGACAGCCAGTTTGGGATGAATCCTCTCCCTTCTAATAATTGACGGTGCCCCCTGTATCTTTGCTGAATCCAGAAAGAGGTAACCCTAATACATCACTAGGGAGAGCAGGTCTTCCAAGAGCACATCCTCTATCTTTAGCTCTTCAATATTTGTGAGTAGCTTAGTCAAAGGAAGATGATCGACAAAACAAGGAAGATACACGAAAAGGGCAGCGACACTCGCAATAGGATCAGAGGCGTACTTTTTGACATGGATGGAACGCTCACGGTCCCAGGGGCTTTGGATTTTGCTGCTATCAAGAGAGAAATAGGATGTCCACCTGATATACCTATTTTGGAATATATTGAATCCCGTCCAGAATGGGAGAGGCCGTCGCTATTTGCCGTATTAGAAAGGCACGAGACAGAGGCGGCAGAGAACTCAGTGCCCAACAAAGGGGCCAGGGCTTGCTTGAAGGCCTTGAGAGACAAAGGAGTTAGCCTTGGCATCATTACAAGGAACAGTCTTTGTTCTGTGGAAAAGGTGCTAAGGAAATTTGACGGGATCTGTAAAGAGGATTTTTCAGCAATCATTACAAGGGAGACAGCCTTGCCAAAACCCCATCCGCAAGGAGTATACATGGCTGCTGAAAAAATGGGCGTCCACCTGCAGGAACTCCTCGTGGTGGGGGACTATCGGTTTGACATTATGGCAGGGAAGGCCGCTGGGGCCAAGACAGCACTCCTAATTAACGAGCAAGAAAGCGAAGAGAGCCCCAATGGACCTGTTGCTGACCTGAAAATAGGGGACCTGCGCGAGCTATTGAACTATGTGGGGTAAGGCAGGAGTAAAGCGTTATGGGACCTTTTTGGTAAACCGACGGATGAGTCGCGTTGCAGCCCATGAGGCCGCGATACTTACTACAAGTGCTCCTGTAAGAAGGAGAGCTATGGTTCGGGCTGTGGCCTCTGCCCAACTAATGCGGTCTCCAGCATAGTAGCCGATTGATGCAAAGAGCAGTAGCTGAATAGCCACTGAGATGCCGTCCACCAATAAGAAACGTGGCCACGGGTAATAGGCTACTCCGGCTGCCACATAGGCAGCCGAGCGGATTCCAAAAGTAAAACGTGCCAAGAACAAGGTCCACCCGCCGTGGTGATAAAAGGCCTTTTGATACATATCCAACCGCTGTGTGCCAACCATTTTGAGAAGGTACCCTTTAAGTAAGGGCCAGGTAAAGAGCCATCGTACAAGGGAAAAGAGGATCGAGTCTCCGGTAAGTATGGCAATATACCAAAGGGAAAGACCCACAGCAGGATCAGTCAATTTTTGAGAAATGGCATATCCACCACCCATAAGCAAGGGATTTTCCGGGATAGGGAACCCCAATCCCCCCAGAAACAAGCTAAGAGCCACCCCCCAAAGTACTGATTTACTCGTTATGTCCACCCTTATTCCGATTTTTTGGCTGGTTCAAAGGTTACCTCAATGATGCAACTGTCCCCACCTTGAACAAGACTCTGCTTAATTCGGTGGATCGGCTTCAATCGTAAGACTTTCATCACACCATTGCGGAGAGCCTGGCAGCCACATGCATAACCTTCTAACATTCCTGCCCTACTCAAGGAATCAAAGGCATGGCAACGTGAACCTGTCCATACTGCCGTGTTTCCTTTATAGACAATAGGTTCATGAATATATAGGTCATCAAAAAAGACATTTTTCCACACTGTCTTGAAAATATACATGAGTTCTTGGATCGTTTTTGGGGGTTTTATCACCTTTTTTCTTAGTAGGGTGATAGTCACCCATCGAAAGATCTTTTCCGAAACCTGTAAGTTGATCTCATTGGCTAGAGTGTGTCCAAATTGCTGCACGAGGGCAGCATGCCAAAAGGAGTCGTGCAGCCACCACGCCTTTTTTAAGGTTTCCTTTGTAAAGAGTTCTTCAGGTATCATATAAACTTTGATTTGGAATGATAGAATTAATCACTCTTTACTAGCACGATTTGTCCAGGAAAAATAGTGCTCCGTGGTGTCAGATGATTCAATTTGAGAAATTCAGAGAGGCTCATCTGGTGCTTCTGAGCAATCATGAATGGAGAGTCGCCTTCCAAGACCTTATAAGGTTTTGTCTTGAATGGGATAGGTATAGTCGCGGTTTTGGGAATATAGAGAATCTGCCCGATTCGAAGCTGTGGGCTGCTAAGCTGATTAAATCTCCGGATAGCCTTGGTAGTAGTCCCAAAACGTCTGGCTATCTTCCAAAGGGAGTCACCGCGCCGAACAGTATATTGGACAAACTCACTTCCAGTGGAGCTAGGCGTAGTTAGCGAGATCTTTTTGGGTGTTGGGGCAGGTCTTCGAGATACCTTAGTCCCCCTGAGAGGGATCTTGAGCTTCCACCCAGCCCTGATAAACCTGGCACTCCGGAGTCCGTTAAAGGCCACAATCGCTCGCACAGAGCTTCTATATCTTTTGGCAATAGTAGAAAGGGTCTCTCCTCTTCGGACCCTATGCACGATGTATGCGGGCACAGGTGGTCGCCATACCGGTATATTTTTTAGTTTGGCCAGGAGCACAGTACCCTTTCCCTTGGGAATACGCAGGGCATACGGTCTGTTTGGTGTGGAATTGAGCCTTAGCTCGGGGTTCAATTCTCGCAAGAGCTCATAGGATATGTTTAGGTGACGGGCTATGGTTTTCAGATGCACTTGTTTGTCTATGGTTACGGTTTCTGTCTCTACAGGGGTGTCTGGGTCTGGCAAGGCAAAGCCGTAGGTTTCGGGATTTGCCAGGATATGGAGTACGGCCAAAAACTTAGGCACGTAAAAGGCCGTCTCCATAGGTAGCTTTTCATACAGATCCCAAAAGTTATCCATATAGTTTACATGTTGGGTTCGTATGCATCGTAGCACTGTACCCTCTCCACAGTTATACGCGGCAAGGGCAGTGGTCCAATCGCCAAAGATCCGATGAAGTTCCTTTAGGTATGCAATGGCCGCCTTTGTGGATTTGTCCGGATCCATCCGTTCGTCTATCCACCTGTCCCGTTTAAGCCCATATTTATATCCAGTGGAGGCAATGAATTGCCACAATCCAAGGGCCCTAGCTTTTGAAAGGGCCCGAATCTTGAATCCGCTTTCGATCAAGGGAAGCCATGAAAGCTCCTCTGGCAAGCCTGCTTCTCGCAGTGCCTTGACGATGGCAGGCCGGTACCTACCGGATCGACGGTACGCATTGAGAAAAAACTTCCTTTCACCTGTCTGGAATAGGCGTATGGCCTGCTTAACGTATTTATTCATGACCAGGGGTATCTCTTTCCCATTGCCACTGGCCACCGTAAACCTAGAGGTGTAGACTTCAATGATGCGCTTTGAGATGGTGAATCGGAGGTCATCCTTTTGCTGATCTATCTCTGGTTTGCCATTACCATCCACCTTCAGAATAAGAGAGTATGCCTGGTCCAAGGCATCCAGAGCATTATCCAGATCCCCATGCTCCCAGTAGTCAGAGGCGGTCTGGCAAAATTCGAGTGCTGAGTCCAGGAGCTCTTGATCCGACAGTTTCTTAGGCAAGGAAGGAGATGGTTGAGATGGTCGCGGCGGTCGAGGTTTCTCCGCCAGAGGCTTTGCCTTTTGTTGGGAAGGGACTGGAGAAGGTTCGGGTTCCCTTTCGGGTTCGATCGTTGGCAATAACCCGGTAACAGGTTCTTTCTGGGGCACTACTTCGGGCTTCACTTCGGCCTTGACAGACTTTGTGGGAGGGGGATTGTCCTTTTTGGGGATGATTGAAACAGGGGCTTGGCTTGAAGAAGGGGGGGCAAGTGTTGGTGCACATCCCCACGATACAATAATAAATAGAAGCACGCTCCCAACAGTGCATAGGAATAAAGGTTTCTTTCTTGTGTTCGTTGAGTTCATTTTGAGCTACAGAGCAAAAACCACGCGAAAATTAATTCAAACCACTGTCCTGTCCGTGGCGATAGCCGGAACATTTGGCCACGGGAGTATAGAGGAGAGCCTCTGAATGGTCAAGAAAATACGGTTCTATTCCTTTATCTTTATCTCCTGCAAGTGTTGAACCAACTGTTCTTGTGTATTAAGCTCAGGGTGCTCTGTAACCAATTGCATCAGGTGATCCAGGACCTTACCCACTAAAGGACCTGGAGGAATTTTTAGCACTCTCATTACTGTGTGGCCATTGATGGCCAGATCCCGGGTACAAGCAACAAGCCTTCCCTGGTTCAAGATTGTTTCCACACGCCCCTTTAACTCATCTAGGAGCTCCACCTGTTTCTCCGCTTTTCCATGGGCAAGGAGATCTGCTCTCCGGAATAGGAGCAGATCATGGATCGCTTCGGGGCCTACACGTTGGATCAACCGCCTTACCGCAGAATCAGTCCATTGGGGGCTGTAGCCGATCATATGATGCCTCACGAGATGGGATACCCTTTGGGTAAGCTCCGATCTGAAACGCAGACGGGCCATAATTTCTTCAGTAAGTCGAGCACCTTCCTGTTCATGCCTTAGAAACCGCCATTGGCCCCGGTCCTTGGCACGCACCCTAGGTTTGGCGATATCATGAAAGAGGGCAGTAAGCCGCAATAGTTCTGTCGGAGGGACGGTATCCACAGTGATCATGATGTGTCGAAAAATAGTATAATGGTGATGTTGACTTTGCCTTTTCAGGTAACCTTCCAGCAGCTCTGGGATGATGAAATTAAGGAGCCCTGTACGGCGCATTAGGTAAAATCCCCTAGAGGGGAAAGGGGCCATGAGGATTTTCATAAGCTCCTCTCTAATACGCTCTGGGGCAGCCCCCCGAATGTCAGGGCCCCTTTTTGTCAAAACGTTTATTGTTTGCTGCTCTAGGTGGAAGTGCAATTCAGTTGCCAAGCGCACGGCCCTCAAAAGCCGAATAGGGTCTTCTCGGAATCGGGCTTCTGGGTCCTCGACCGCACGAATAGCCTTGCGGGAGAGGTCTTGGCGGCCTCCAAAGGGATCAATGAGTTCATGGGTGCGAGGGCAGTAGGCCATGGCATTAATGGTAAAATCGCGTCTGCGCAGATCTTGGATTAAGCTGGGTGCATCCTGTCCACGGAATGTGGTGACTTCCACCTGTTGGGCGCCTTGTACCAAAGTGACTGTGTTATGTTTTATTCGATAGTGGCGTATATCCCCAAAGATTGCCTCGATTTCCGAGGGAACCGCACTGGTGGTGATATCCCAATCCCCGTAGCTGCGGCCAATAAGGGCATCCCGCACCACCCCTCCCACCACATAGGCCTCGTGACCCTTGTTTTGAAGGCGCCTCAGAATAAATGCCACAAAATCAGGGATTTCCAGTGATATGGCTTTAAAGTCTCTCGCCATGGATAACAAAACGTCCGTACTGAGTGGGCGCGTTTGCAAGCGTAGCACCTGGATCGGGCGCTGATAGATTCTAAAGAGAGCTTGCCTTCAATGCCAAATTAACCCGCCTGAGGCGGGCAAGTATCATTTCCCTGCTCCGCCGCGACACCTGCTCAGATAGGCTCAAAATGATAAACTGGCTCTTTCTCTTTCGTGAATTACCCAGAAGCGGAGCGGCCGGGCAAGTTGTTGACTATTTATGCGTTATCTGAAAATTCTTAATTTGCGAAATGGGTACTAGGGCTTAAGATTTGGCATAGCTGTGTAATCCTGCCAAATAGTTGACACCAAAATAGGTAAAAAGTACGCAGGAAAATCCCACAATACAGAGAAAGGCTATACGCTTGCCCCGCCATCCCCTTACCATACGAGAGTGTAATACAAGGGCGTAAACTAACCAGGTAATAAGAGACCAGGTCTCTTTAGGGTCCCAACTCCAATAGCTTCCCCAGGCCGAGTGAGCCCAGACTGAGCCTGTAATAATCCCGAGGGTTAGCATTAGAAACCCTATCACCACGACTTGGTAATTGAGCTCGTCCAAAACAGTTATCTTCGGTATCAACCTCAGAAAAAGATTCGAATTTTTCGCGCCTTTACTTTGTTTTATCAAATACATGAGGCTTAATCCAAAGGACAGACCAAATGCGGCATACCCAAAGAAACATGTAATAACGTGGGCAATGAGCCAGTTGCTTTTGAGTGCAGGTATCAAAGGCTGGATCTTGCTGTTAATGGATGGAGAAAAAGAGGCATAGGCCATGGCCAAGAAGGCCAAGGGTGTCACAAAAACACCCAGAGTCTTGTTTTTTGTGCGCCACTCCACAAGAAGGTACAAGAGAATAACAGTCCAGCTGAAAAATATGAGGGACTCATAAAGATTTGAAAATGGAGCATGGCCGATTCCCAGCTCATATGATTCATACCATCGCAGGCCAATGGCGAATGCATGGGTCAAGAGTCCCAAGAAGGAGATGATGCTTGCTAGCCGACCAAAGGTCTCCTTGTTCATGATCATCATACAGAGGTAAAAGAGGAAGGCGGCGAAATAAACAAAAGTAACATAGCTTAGTATGGTTGTATTTATCATTGTGCTTCACCCTTTAACTTCTCTTGTAGCGCTTTGGTAAGCCCATAGAGTTCTCTTTCAAGTCCCACCGGATTTTTGTTTGCCATTCCGGCCACGCTTATTTTGGCTACTCCTTTTTGCTCAGAGACTCGGATCCAGATCCGGCGATGGGAAGTGAAGAAGGTGACAAAAAGGCCCCCAATCATGAGAAAACATCCGGCCCATACCACGGAAACACCGGGATCCTTACTGAGTTGGAGTCCGGTATAATATCGGCTTTCTATTTCATCAAGGAAAAAGGTGTATGGCTCAAAGGAGGAGGGATTAAGCTTAGGAAATTGTTGGAAAATTCCTGGGAACCGTTGCATGATCGTTTCGCAATGTTGGAACACCCAGAATCGGTATCGGTTCCCATCCCTTGAATCCACGGAAACAAGGACAGCAGGCCCCATTCTCATGAAGTTTTCTTTTATTTGGGTAATCTCAAATGTGCCTTCTTGATGGGGAAGGGTATTCTTTTGGCCAACCTTCACGGTCATTGATGTGGCTTCCAGTTTGCTGGCCTTTTTCACAAGGCGTATCTTGGCCGTGTCTCCGGCCACGCTTCCATAGCTCGACTGATAGAAAGTTATTCCCCTGAACCGTACTGGGTGATTGACCAAGAGGATTGCGGATTTGACCACTTTCCCGTTTACCAAGAAACTTAAGTCTGATCGGTATTCTTTTGGCGCTCCGTTATCATAAAAGGCTACGCGAAAGTCATTACATCGAACGGAAAATCCCAGATCTATGGGAAGGGCACGACCCCTTAGAAGTGCAGTGTGCACCTGGTCGCCCTCTAAGATGTTCACATAAGCCTCAAATCCAAAAAATGAGCCAATAAGTGCCCCTAAAATAATGACAAGAATACTAAGATGGACTAGGTATACACCGAAATGGGAAAAGCGTCCCTTTTCCCCATAAAAGAAGGCCTGACCTGAAGATAATGCCTTGTGTACCCGTTTGTAGTGGGCATTGAGATAGGCTTCAATAGCCTTGAGTAGCCAATCTCCGGAGACCTTTGCTTCAAAACTCTGCTCAGGAGATAGGTCTTGAAAGAGCTTGGTACGATCCGGCCTGGGTTGGGCGCTGAATCGCCTCCAGGTGGTGGGAAATCGGTCGATGGAACAGACCACAAGATTTAACGCCAGCAGCCCTATTAAGACCCTGAACCAGGTGGCATGGTACATATCAAATAGATGCAGGGCCTGGAAAAAGTGAAAGGTTGTGGGGCTTAATTTTCTGGCAAAGTCAAAGGCCTCTTCTCGTTGAGGAATAAATGTGCCCAAAACCGAGGTGATTGCGATTAGGATTAGCAAAACAATCGCGAGCTT
The DNA here is from genome assembly GCA_019307815.1 of Deltaproteobacteria bacterium. Taxonomy (GTDB): domain Bacteria; phylum Desulfobacterota; class DSM-4660; order Desulfatiglandales; family Desulfatiglandaceae; genus B111-G9. The sequence goes on along the minus strand of JAFDIV010000021.1, from coordinate 52,645 downwards.
GACGGAACTGAATGTCTTCCAGATCGGGTTTGGTTTTGTGACGCGCTCTACCATTTGTGATTTTCCCATTACAGGGAACCATCTCTTGATAAATCGATAATCCCTTAGATCGGTCCCCCGGAGCTAAAAGATATTTGTGAGTGTTTATCACGAGCGGGTGAAAAGTGCAATTGCTAATCCCGTAGCTCTTGACTGAGTCCGAAATCCTAGATATACGCTGCTATTTCTTCTATTATGACAACATAAGGGGAAATGGTTTGACCCTTGTAATAGGATTGTGTATTAAATTTTCCATAGTAGCTAGGTTTGTCGAAGCCCATCTGAAACAAGATCGTGAAAGGAGCAGGTTCATGCTGGATCTCAAATTCGTAAGGACCCACCTGGATCAGGTCAAGGATATGTTAAAGGCGAGGGGCTATGATCTGGATATGTCCCGTTTTGAGGAGGTGGATGCCAATAGACGCAGGCATATAACCCGGCTGGAGGAATTAAGGCATAAAAGGAATACCGTAAGCCAGGATATTGCTAGGCTGAAAAAGGAAGGGAAAGATGCCTCGGGTCTCATTGTAGAGATGAAAGCAGTGTCTTCTGAAATAAAGGATTTGGAAAAGCAGGTCACACGATACGAAGATGAGCTGGAAGAGCTTTTAATGGTGATTCCCAACATCCCCGACGAATCGGTTCCTGTGGGCCAAGATGAGTCGGATAATGAGGTGATTCGGACATGGGGAGAAATCAAGGAAATGGATTTCGACCCCCTGCCTCATTGGGAAATCGGGGAGAGGCTGGGCATCTTGGATTTTTCCTGTGCTGCTAAGCTGGCGGGGGCACGGTTTGCCTTATATAGGGGTGTGGGGGCCATGCTTGAGCGGGCCTTGATAAACTTCATGCTGGATATCCATACCAAGGAGCATGGCTATCTGGAGATCCTGCCGCCCTTTATGGTCAACAGGGCCTGTATGACAGGTACGGGCCAGTTGCCTAAGTTTGAAGAGGATCTTTTTAAGATTGAGGGATGGGACTACTTCCTGATCCCTACTGCCGAGGTGCCTGTAACCAATATCCACCGCGAAGAGATCCTGAATGAGGAACAGCTTCCTATTTTTTATGTTTCTTACACGCCTTGTTTTCGATCAGAAGCAGGTTCTTATGGCAAGGACACAAGGGGCCTAATACGACAACACCAGTTTAATAAGGTTGAGCTCGTCAAGTTTGTAAAACCTGAAGACTCCTACGATCACCTAGAAAGACTTACACGTAATGCAGAAGAGATACTTAGACGCCTTGAGCTTCCATACCGGGTCGTCTGCCTATGTACCGGTGATCTAGGCTTTTCCGCTGCCAAGACCTATGACTTGGAGGTATGGCTCCCTGGCCAACAGTTGTACCGGGAGATTTCTTCGTGCAGCAATTTCACTGACTTCCAGGCCAGGCGGGCAGGTATCCGCTTCAGGAGAAAAGGCGCTAAGGGTACAGAGTTGGTACATACCCTGAATGGCTCCGGACTGGCTGTTGGAAGAACCGTTGTGGCAATCCTGGAGAACTATCAGCAGGCTGACGGGACAGTGATAATACCTGAAGCCCTTCGTGACTACATGGGAGGGCTGGAAAGAATAAGCGGCCCCACCATCTGAAAGTATGTAAAACTTTTGGTATCAGGCTAAGAGTATTGACATTTAGCCTAAGAGCCATGGAAAAGAATAATATTATTGATCCAGCAGAATTTTATCCTAGATTTAAGGCATTTCATGAATTGATGGCCAAGAAGATAAGGGAGATCCTCTTGGTATCAAGCCCTTATGATGCCTTTATCCTTGAGGAGGATACAAGCCTGGCCTCTCAGATAATAAACGAATACAGAGGATTGAACCTGAGCCAACCACCAAGGGTGACTAGAACTTCATCTGCACGCGAGGCACTTAAGCTATTGGAGCGGAAAAGCGTAGACATGGTTATAACCATGCCCCACCTCGAAGATATGGATGCTTTCACTTTGAGCCTCCGCATAAAGAAGATACTCCCCTCACTTCCTGTCATCCTTTTGGCCCACAGTATAAGAAGTATATACCCGCTTCCAGAGAGCATGGATTGTACCGGTGTGGATAAAATCTTCATATGGTCTGGTAATTCAGATTTACTCCTTGCCTTGGTGAAGAACGCCGAAGACAGCCTCAATGTGGATTATGATACCCAGAAGGCTATGGTACGCGTTCTTATCTTAGTGGAAGATTCCCCTGTTTATTATTCCTCATTCCTTCCTCTTATTTATAAAGAAATAGTCAGGCAGACCCAGGAGGTATTGCAGAGCGGATTGAATGAGGAACATAGACTCCTGCTTATGCGGGCAAGGCCCAAGATACTTCTTGCCCTCACCTATGAGGAAGGTGTTGCCTTTTGTGAAAAATACAAGGATTTTCTCTTCGGAGTAATATCTGATACCCGTCTGCCTAGACAGGGTAGACTGGATGATAATGCGGGTTTTGAGTTGCTTTCAAAGATCAGAAGAGAGATTCCGGATCTTCCCCTTTTGCTTATGAGTTCCGAGTCAGCGAACAAAGAAGCTGCTGCCCAGATTCCCGCCGAATTTATTGACAAGAACAGCCCCAATTTGAGCAATGAACTACATGAATTTTTTCTGACCCACCTGGGTTTTGGAGAGTTTGTATTTCGGATGCCTGATGGCACTGAGATTGACAGGGCTGCCGACTTGCATGAATTGGAGATAAAAGTGGCTCAGATCCCTGACGAGTCTCTATGGTATCATGCCCAGCACAACCATTTTTCCAGGTGGATAATGGCGCGCTCCGAATTTAGCCTTGCGGCCACAATAAGAGAAGCTCGGGCGTCGGATTTTGACAACCTGGAAGAGATTAGGGAGTATCTGATCTCAACGATTCACGGGTTAAGAAAGTGGCGCCAGAAAGGGGTCGTTGCGCAATTCAATGCGACATATTTTGACCCGGAGGTTACGGATTTTGTTAAGATAGGGCAGGGCTCCCTTGGAGGGAAGGCCAGAGGGCTGGCTTTTATGTCAGCGCTGCTACATGAACAACAAGAACTCCACCAAAAATACCCTGAAGTGAATATTGTGATCCCCAAGACTCTGGTAATTTGTACAGATGGTTTCGAGTCTTTTGTTGAGAAAAATGATCTCAAGCGTTTCTCTCAGGAAGGGTATACCGACGAAGAAATCAGAGAGAGCTTCATGAAGGCCAGCGTGCCAGAATGGCTTGTGGAACAACTCAGGGCGTTTTTGGAGAAAGTAAAATACCCCCTTTCTGTGAGATCCTCCAGCCTCCTTGAGGATGCACACTTTCAACCATTTGCAGGGATCTATAAGACCTATATGATTCCGAACAACCATCCTGACTTCAATGTGCGCTTGCACCATCTGGTTACAGCAATCAAATTGGTATATGCCTCCACTTATTATGAGTCAGCCAAATCCTATTCCAGGACCATTTCAATACGGCCTCAAGAAGAGGCCATGGCAGTGATAATCCAACAGCTTGTGGGCCAAGAACATGGAGAATTCCTATATCCAACGATAGGCGGTGTAGCACAGTCATACAATTTTTATCCTGTTGGCCCAATGATGCCTGAGGACGGAATCGCCAGTATCGCACTTGGGTTTGGAAAAACAGTTGTGGAAGGAGAAAAGGCCCTGAGATTCTGTCCTAAATATCCGCAAGTTACCCCTCAGTTTTCCAATGTAGATGACATTCTGGAGAATGCTCAACGAATGTTTTATGCCCTTAGAATCAGAAATTATCCCGATACCCTACAATTTGAGCCTTACTCAAACCTGGAAAAAAGGCAGGTGGACGAGGCAGAAAATGAGTTGCCCGTGAAGGCCCTTGGTGGGACTTACATCCCAGAGGAACACCGCATAAGGGACTCTGGCCATATGCCCGGGCCCAAGGTCTTGACCTTCTCATCTATTCTCAAACATAATTTATTCCCCCTTCCGGAACTATTGAGTGATCTCTTGTTTCTAGGCCGGAGGAGCCTAGGATGCCCCATAGAAATTGAGTTTTCCGTGAATTTGCGTGAAGGCAGCCCAAAGAAAGGGGACTTTTTCTTTCTTCAGATAAGGCCCATGGCCTTTGAGCAGGAGCGCTTCAATATAAGGATCACTGAAGAGGAGCTCAAAAACGGCATATGCCGGTGCACCCAGGCCCTTGGTGTGGGGATAAAGGATAATATCAGGGATGTTGTTTTTGTAAAACCAGATGTGTTCAGCGTGGAATCCACTGGACAGATAGCAAGAGAGATAAGAAGGATAAATGCGGGATTGGTCTCCCAGAGGAGACTTTATCTTTTGATCGGGCCGGGGCGATGGGGTTCTGCTGACCCGTGGCTGGGTATCCCTGTTAACTGGAAAGATATTTCCGGGGTGTGTGCTATTGTGGAGTTGAGGTATGAAAAGCTCAAGGCTGACCCCTCTCAAGGCTCCCATTTCTTTTTGAATATTACCTCATTAGGTATCCACTACCTTACTGTCACAGAAGGAAGTGGAGATTACCTTAACTGGGAGTGGTTATATTCCCAACCTTTGGTGGAAGAGACTGCATTCTTAAGGCATATCAGGGTGGAAACCCCTCTGGTTGTCAAGATAGATAGCAACAGATCCCATTGTGTGATTTATCCAAAGGAGATGGATGCGGCCCAAGCGGATTTGTCTCAGAGCTGTCAATGGTGGGTTGCCAAATAATCGAGAAGGATTTTGGAATTTTGTTATTGAGTAGAAAGGAGATGGCAAATGAATGACATTATGGAGTTAATAAAATCCAGGGATCCGGGGGAAAAGGAATTTCACCAGGCAGTACAAGAGGTTTTGGAGACCGTGCAACCGGTTCTTGATAGAAACCCCCACTACAGAAAACTCGGTGTTCTGGAGCGAATTACAGAGCCTGAAAGGGTAATCATATTCAGGGTGCCATGGGTGGATGATCAGGGAATAGTACGGGTTAATCGGGGCTTCAGGGTCCAGATGAACAGTGCCTTGGGCCCGTACAAAGGGGGGCTGAGGTTTCACCCTTCTGTGAACCTGAGTATTCTTAAGTTCCTAGCCTTTGAGCAGGTTTTCAAGAATGCGCTTACGTCTCTGTCCATGGGAGGCGGGAAGGGCGGATCAGACTTTGATCCAAAAGGGAAATCAGATGATGAGGTTATGCGGTTCTGCCAATCTTTTATGGCAGAGCTATATAGACATATAGGCCCTGATACTGATGTCCCCGCCGGAGATATTGGAGTGGGAGCCCGAGAGATAGGTTTCCTTTTCGGTATGTATAAGAAATTAAAAAACGAATTCACCGGTGTCCTTACTGGGAAGGGACTTGGTTGGGGTGGCAGCCTGATTCGGCCTGAAGCAACAGGCTATGGTTGTGTATATTTTGCCGCAGAGATGCTAGCCACCAAAGGCGAAGATTTTAAGGGTAAAGTCTGCCTGGTATCAGGGGCCGGTAATGTGGCCCAGCATACTGTAGAAAAACTGATTGAGCTTGGCGCCAAGGTGACGACCATGTCTGATTCCTCTGGCTACATTTATGACGAGGCAGGTATAGACAGTGCCAAACTGGCATTTATTAAACGGCTTAAAAACGTCAGACGTGGGAGGATTAGGGAGTATGCCGAGGAGTACAAGGACGTAGTTTACACCGAGGCGGATCCATCTAGAGATCACAACCCCATTTGGGACCACAAGGCTGATTGCGCCTTCCCTTGTGCTACTGAAAATGAGATAAATGAAAGGGATGCCCAAAATTTGATCAATAATGGGGTGCGACTGGTATGTGAGGGTGCAAATATGCCATCTACTCTGGAGGCCGTCCAGATATTTTTAGACAATAAGCTCCTCTACGCCCCGGGCAAGGCTTCAAACGCAGGGGGCGTCGCCGTCTCAGGGTTGGAGATGGCGCAGAATAGTATGCGCCTTAATTGGCCCAGGGAAGAGGTTGATTTCCGTCTTCGCAACATAATGAAAAATATCCATCAAACTTGCCTGGGCACCGCTGAAGAATACGGTGAACCGGGTAATTACCTTGTTGGTGCCAACATAGCCGGGTTTGTGAGAGTAGTGGATGCCATGCTAGATCAGGGGCTAGTTTAGGGTGTGGCTTAGGGCATGGGATGTATTGCGCGAAACAGAGTAAGAATTTCATCGATTTCTTTGAAAGGCCGATATGCTACCAGAACACTCTTAACAGCTCCTAAGTAGTAACAGCTCGTTGAACGCATTCGAATGACAAGACGAGGATGTCATTTCCTTGCCCGCCACGACACCGGCGCAGGCGGGGAGGAATGTAATTGACGAGAAATCTTGTTGCTGACGGCTGAAGCCTCATCCAGAAATCTCTGATTTTATGGACGGAGACCAAATGGGCATTCTGCTCAAATTCTAGTAACCACACTAACCCGAGGATTCGGGGAAGGGGACGACCATGTGCGGCATAGTATGCTATGTGGGAACCAAACAGGCAAAGCCCATTCTGCTCAATGGGCTCAAGCAGTTGGAATATCGTGGATATGATTCTGCGGGAATCGCCATTCAAAGAGGCACTCAGGTGGTTAGGTACCGTTCTGTAGGGAAGATAGAGGAACTGGAGAAGAAACTCCATAATGTGGCACTTCCCGGGACCACGGGAATAGCCCATACGCGTTGGGCCACCCATGGCGAGCCTAGTGAAGAGAATGCTCATCCCCACACAGACCCAGATGAAAAGGTCTTTGTGATCCATAATGGAATTATAGAAAACTTTCATTCCATAAAGAAACGACTGGAAAAAGATGGAGCCACCTTTCGTTCTGAAACCGATACAGAGATATTGGCTCATCTAATAGCCCTTAATTTTGATGGTGACCTGGCAGAGGCGGTTCGCAGGACCATGGCCCAAGTAGAGGGCACCTTTGGGATAGCGGTCCTGCACAAGAATGTTCCAGGGCAAATTGTGGTGGCAAGAAGAGGAAGCCCATTGATCATTGGAGTAGGAGATGATGGTCACTTTGCTGCCTCTGATGTCTCTGCCATGGTGAGGTACACTGATAAGGTGGTCCATGTCCAAGACAATGAGCTGGCTGTTCTCACCAAGGACGACTTCTCCATATCCACTGCTCAGGCCCGCGTAATAAAGCGTGATATGGAACGGGTGGAGTGGCGGGCAGAGGATGCTGAATTGAATGGCTTTCCTCATCATATGCTCAAAGAGATCTACGAGCAGCCTGAAACCATAAGAAACGCCATGAGGGGAAGGGTGGAACTGGGCGAAGGTGTCCCCAAATTGGGGGGCATAGTGCCTGTATGGGATAAATTAAAGGAATGCCGTCACTTGGTGATAGTTGGGTGTGGTACATCGTATTATGCGGGATGCGTAGGGCGCTATGTGTTTGAAAGACTGACTGAAGTAGATGTGGAAGTGGAGCTGGCCTCTGAGTTTCGTTACCGTAAGCTCAATTTTCCTCCTAACACGTTTGTCTTGGCCATAAGCCAATCAGGAGAGACCGCAGACACCCTTGCTGCCATTAGGGAGGCAAAACGCAAAGGAGCAAACCTACTGGGTATAGTAAATGTGGTGGGGAGTTCCATATCCAGAGAGACCGATGCCGGAGTTTATAATCACGCTGGCCCGGAAATAGGTGTCGCCTCCACCAAGATATTCACTTCCCAGCTCACCATACTAACCCTTTTGGCCCTCCTTCTAGGACGGCATCAAAACCTTTCCCTCACCGAAGGTGTAACAGCCATACGGGCCCTCCAGTCCCTCCCAGACCAGGTGCAGCGAGTCTTGGCTCAAGCCCATCACATTGAGGCCATTGCGGAGAAATATCATAAGTATAAGAATTGGCTTTTCTTGGGTAGAAAGTACAACTTTCCGATTGCCATGGAAGGTGCCCTGAAATTAAAGGAGATTTCTTATATTCATGCAGAGGGTTATGCTGCGGGAGAAATGAAGCATGGACCTATTGCCTTGGTGAATCCCGATATGCCTACAGTCGCCATTGCCCCATTGGATGATATGTACGAGAAGATGATAAGCAATATTCAGGAGATCAAGAGTCGAAAGGGACCAATCATTGCTATCGTGACTCAAGGCGATGAGAAAATAAGGGAAATGGCAGATGAGGTAATAGAGATACCACCCACATTGGATTATCTAAATCCTATCCTGGCGGTTGTCCCATGCCAGCTCTTGGCCTATTATTGCGCCAACTTTTTAGGGAGAGACATTGATAAGCCTCGAAACTTGGCCAAAAGCGTGACTGTGGAGTGATCTGAGCAATGGTAAAGGCCTGGGCGTTTTGGCCCACCAAGCGTTTGGCCCAGGTGGTATTGGCTCCTTTTTTTCCATAAGGGTCCAAGGAAAAGAAAACCTGCCCAGGGATACCGGGTTTGTCCTCCTGCCAAAACACCAGCGGTGGGTGGACATTCCTTTATTGAGCCTTGCAGCTTCAAGGCCTCTCTATTATGTGGCAAAATACGAGCTTTTCCGGATACCACCAATAGGTTGGTACCTAAAGTCCTTGGGAGGAATCCCGCTCAATCGGGCCCAGCCTGTTAGAACAAAAAGTTCTCTACAGAAGGTATTGGCAGCTCTGTCCTCTGGCCAGGGGGTTGTGGTTTTTCCGGAAGGCACTTATTATGAAGGGAAAATAGGGCCTGTGCGGACGGGTGTTATACGGTTCATATTAAACAAGATAGAGGTTCCCTATGTCCCGGTAGGTATTCACTATAGAAAGGGGTTTTGGAGGACAAAAGTGAATATACGATTCGGAGCGCCTATTTTTGCGTCTTCTGCCCCTGGGCTTGCTTCCTTTATGGAAGAGATTATGAAGAAAATCGTCGGATTATCCGGCCTTGTATGAAAGGAAAGAGTAGTGGTTATGGATAAACTAAAAGAAATTTTTTCGTGTATTGATAATTACCGGCAGGAGATCATAATACTTCAAGAAGAACTCACTTCCCGTGTAGCCCTCGGACCAGACAATGGTGGGACCGGCGAACATGAAAAGACCACCTTTATCAAGGATCTTCTATTGGCCTTGCACCCTGATAGCCTGGAAGAAATCAATGCCCCGGATAGCAGGGCCCAATACGGATACAGACCCAATCTTGTTGCCACCTGGGATGGCAGCCAAGCACTGCCGAGGTTATGGATCCTTTGTCATTCGGATATTGTGCCTCCAGGGGATCTATCGTTGTGGAAACATGATCCTTATCAAGTTTGGGTGGAAGGAGACAAGATCTTCGGACGGGGGGTTGAGGACAATCAACACGGTTTTGTTAGTCCTTATCTTGCCATCAAGGGAATTATGGAAAGCGGCCACAGACTACAGCGGCCGGTAGGCCTGGCAGTGGTGGCTGACGAAGAAACCGGGAGTAAATATGGACTATCTTACATTTTGGAGAAACGAGGTTCACTTTTCAAACAGGAGGATCTCATTGTAGTTCCTGATGGCGGCAATGAGACAGGCACCATGATTGAAGTGGCCGAAAAATCCAGACTCTGGCTCCGCTTTACGGTAATAGGAAAACAGTGCCACGCCAGCACCCCTAATAAGGGGAAAAACAGCCTGTATGGAGCAGCTAAGCTGATTGTTGCACTTGAGAGAATAAAAGAGGAATTTGGTGAAAAAGATGAGTTGTTTAGTCCTCCCATATCTACCTTTGAGCCCACAAAGTTTGAGGCCAATGTGGCAAATGTTAACACCATACCAGGAAAAGATATATTTTATATGGACTGCCGGATACTTCCCCGTTATGGAGTGGACGAGGTCTTTGACCGATGCGAACGCATAGCCCATGAACTCGGATCCGAGTTGGGGATTGACATTCAGGTGGACACCACCCACAGGGAAGATGCAACCCCCCCGACTCCAGTGGACTCACCTGTGGTTAAGGCCCTGTCCGAGGCGATCAAGGTGGTCACTGGAAGGGAGGCAAAACCCATGGGGATCGGAGGGGGAACCGTCGCCGCCATCTTCCGTAAGGCAGGTCTTCCTGCTGCGGTCTGGTGTACATCACCTGATACGGCACACCAGCCAAACGAATATTGCCTGATTCCTGACTTGTTAACTGATGCCAAGATATTTGCTGTGTTGTGTATGGGAAATGCCAATGTATAAAGGGCGTCAAAGGTCTAAATAAGCGCAAGGCACTGGAGCGGGTCCCTCCAAAGGCCGAGATCACAAGTTCAGGAATAAATACCCTCATTGGATTTAGATTTCTTGATGAAAGTGCCGATATGTGCAATGAGGAGTATCTTAAGGATATGGTTTGAAAATTGAGGATCCTATGGCCTCTATTGCTTCAATGAATTTTGACCACCTCATCGGTAAGCAGGTGGGTACATCGGTCCTTCTGAAGGAGCTTGCCCGCGGTGGAATGGGGGCGATATTTATAGCATATCAGAAGACGTTGAAACGTCAGATAGCTGTCAAGATCCTTCCCAAATCTCTCCTGACGCCAGTAACTGCTGAGTTTTTTAGACAGGAAGCCGAGGCAGCGGCAATTCTTTCGCACCCTAACATTATACCTGTTTATGAAGTGGGTGATACCGGCGAATTTCTGTTTTTTACCATGCAACTAGTCAACGGTCGTTCTCTCGAATATTATATAAAAAAAGCAAAAAAAAATATCCTTCCTTCCAGACGGGCTTTGCCCGTGAAGAGTGCCTTGAACATTATGGTCCAGGTTTTGGATGCCCTTGAATTCGCTCATCAACAGGGTATTATTCATAGAGACGTAAAGCCGGCAAATATCCTTATGGAAAAACACACCAAACGTCCTATTTTGATGGATTTTGGGGTGGCAAAGGTGGCCAAAGGTCCGGAGACTACCACTTCCATAATTTTGGGGACCCCTGGCTATATGGCCCCAGAGCAGATCTTGGAGGGTGATGTGGATGGCAGGGCAGACATATATGCGGCGGGGACCATGCTATTTGAGATGTTGTCGCCAGAGCCTTTGTTCCCCGATGTTAAGTCCATAACCCAGCTATTGAAAAAGAAGGTAAAATTGAAAGACCAATTGTTTACCAGGAGGCCATCAGATGTGAATCCTGCCCTTGGCAGAGAAATGGATGAAATAATTTTGAAGGCCGTAGCCTATGATCCTGGTAAACGATATGCCACTTGTCGCGAATTTCAAGAGCGAGTCAAGGAATATCTCAAGAAACTTTAAACATATGGGGCGGGCATGTCCGAGATAAAGGCCGAGAAGCATAAGCTTGAAATTTTCGGGAGAAATCTTGTCCTTATGTTAAACAGGGCCAGCATGTATACTGTTGGACATCCCTACGTCAAGCAAGCTATTGAAGTTACATATGACGCGACCACCTCTGTGCTTGAGTCAGTTTCTCCTCTTGTGTTCATTATGACCCAGGAGAAATTTTTCATAGATGAAGAGCCACTGGACCCCAGGGTCAACACCAGCCGTCTTGTAAATCACTTTAAGAAAAAGGGCATTCAATCCATCTCGTTTGAAAAGGGACTCGAAAAGAGAGAGCTGAGGTCCTTTGTAGAAATCTACTCCACGCCGGACAAATACCCTGACGCAGAAGCCATAAAAAAGGGGCTGACCAGCAGGCGAATTTATCATTTAAAGATCAACCATGTTTTTTACAAGAAGGTGACCGCAGATGATGAGGTTATTCCCAAAGAGGCCCTTAGAAAAATAACCCCTGATATGATGGAAGATGCCCAGCTCAAGTCAAAAAAGATGTTTATGGACGCGCTGCTTGAGAGCGTGCTTACTGAGGAGTTTCTGAGAACCCTCAATATTAATAATTTGATAAAAGACCCTAAGGCCTTTTCCAAACAGATGATTGAGGCGGATCTAGAAAGCGCCAATAAAGGAGGAGGCACAGGTGGTGGAGGAACAGGGCCTGGGCCCGTATTACTGCAGCAACTGGAACTTATTGGTGAGGAAGTCGAGAGGAATCTTTCAGAGGCCACTGGTTTGGACCTCCCTGAGCTGGCTAATGCCGTTTTTGAGATGAAAAAACAGCTCATGGAGACAATTGAGGAACAAAAAGTGGTTGGCATGGCCTTTTCCAATGAGGAGATAATCAAGGAAAAGGCCAATGAAATAACAGATCGGGTTCTGCTTAAACTTGTAAAAGAGGAATACCGTAAAGGTTCTGTATCTATTCCCAGATTGGCCCATATTGTTAAGCGTCTTGTGCCTGAACCAGAGGAACTCAAACGACTGCTTCCCCAAATAAAGGCCACTTTGATAGAGGAGGGGATGGCCCTTGAAGAATACCTTCAGTTTTTACAGGAATTAAGCAAGGAGTTGCGTAGTGAAGAACTTGCCAAGATTCTAGGAGAAAGTTCTGAAGAGATCGGTATAGACAGCGAGCAGTTGATAGAGGAAGTAAAGAGGAATCCAACCCACGCTGCTGAGTTGATATATCTGGCAGCAGAACTCAGAAAAGGGGGTGGAGATGAAAAGGTACTAACAGACCTCTTGGTTGATTACATCGAGCGACTGGGTTCAAAGATAACATCGGATATGACCGATGAGCAAGGACCACAAGGTGAGCAGCATTTGAGAAGGGTAATGACGGAGGTTCGATCAAAGATCCTGGAACGATTACAGGAAAAGGATCTGAAAGATGATGTCCTGGCCCGGCTCGAGGAGAGACTGAACCAAAGGGTTGACGAAGTCCTTGATAAGCTAAGGCTGGAGTGGCTTAAGGCTCAACCTGTATCGTCGGAAAGCAGCAAGCAAGAGCAGATGTCCGTACTTGAGACGTTAGAGCAGAGTGTGGGAGAGGATCAAGAACTTGCCGAAATTCTGAAGGTTGTTCGCTCTAAAGTTGAAGCAGAAGAGATAGATGAGAACGACTTTGCACAGATTCATAATGAGATTGAAAGAGAAAAGAAGAGGCGAGAGCAAAAAGAATCAAAAAAGGATTTACCTGCCGGCATCTTAGATGAAGACGAACTAATGATTTTTTTGGAAAAGGAGATTGCAAGGGTGACAAGATACAATACACCATCTTCGGCTCTTGCATTTACAGTAGTAAAAGCAAAACCGCGGGTTCAGGCATCTCCCAGTCTCATTAGCCGACAGGCAGTCCTTGATGAAATTCTTCATCAGCTAGCAAAGGCCTTTAGAGCGACCGATCTTGTTGGGCAAATTGGCAAGAACAAGATAGTGGCCCTTTTGCCCATGACCCCTCTTCCTGATGCCAAGCTTGCCCTTAGACGCGTGACCAGAATGCTTCATTCAAGGCCTATACAAATAAATGGAGTACGGGTAGATGTGAGAATAGCTGGTGTTGCCTCTGATATTGGGGAGCAGGAAAAACCTGACCTTAAAACCTTTCTTGAGACTTTTTTCAATAAGCTTGCTGATATGGCCACCAGGATAAGAAATATTCACGCCTATTTGTAGCCCTCTTCTGCAATACTAAGAGCTTATGTTTTGAGTCAAAATCCCTTTGCCCTAATCAAAGGTTTCCTTATTTGCATTCCATGATTGGATGTGTAATATTATTACCACATGGTGAACCAAAATTTGTGACATAGCGTTTTTTGTAATTTTTCTCCTCCAGCCAGAGTATTTTGGTGAGCGGGGGATGTTGAGTAAAGAGAGGAGGCCTTGACGTGTTAGTTATTGAGGATTTGCAGGTTGAACTTGCAGGCAAAGTGATTCTGAACCATATTGATTTGGAAATTGGGCCTGGGGAGACCCATGTCCTTTTTGGGCCCAACGGGTCAGGTAAGACTTCATTGCTCATGACAATCATGGGCTATCCCCAGTACCACGTAAAGAAAGGAAAGATTTATTTTAAGGGCGAAGACATTACCCATATGCCCATAAACGAAAGGGCCGCACTGGGCATAGGCATGTCTTACCAGCGGCCGCCTACAATCCATGGCCTGAAGACCAGACAAATAGTACATATATGTGCAAGGCACAAGATTGATGTGGAAGAGTTAGCTAGGAGAGTGAATTTTCAGGATTTTCTGGACAGAGACGTCAATGATGGATTTTCTGGTGGAGAAATCAAACGATCGGAACTCGTCCAGCTCATGGCCCAGGATCCAGATCTCATGCTTTTTGACGAACCAGAATCCGGTGTGGATATGGAGAATATCTCACTGGTTGGTAGGACCATTGCCATGCTCCTTCAAAAGGACTTCAATGAACTCATGGCTACCCAAAAATCAAAGATGCAGAAGAAGATGGAACGTACAAAGATGGGTTTAATTATCACCCACACAGGATATATCTTGGATTATGTGGCAGCTGATAAGGGCCAGGTGTTGTACGATGGATACTTAAGCTGCGTAAGCAATCCGCGGGAAATACTGAATTGTATAAGTAAATCCGGATATGAGGAGTGTGTGAGATGCATTATAGGAGAGAGTTAGCTGAAAAGGCCAAGAAGGCCGCGGATAAGAAGGCAACTCTTGGTCCAGATGTCAACCTTGATGAGTTTGAAAAGGCCGAAGTGCCCCATGACTCCCTTACCCATGAGGATCTGACAAAGTTGCCCGAAGAGGAAAAACAGCGACTGATTATGTCAGGGCTCGACCTTACGGAAAAGGAGCGCGGGGGTACCTACTTTCAGATGGATACCAAGGCAGTCCATTGCCACACCAAGCAAGAGGGAGTGGAGGTTATTCCTATTCGAAAGGCCTTGGAGGAATTCGACTGGATCCACGACTATTACTGGAAACTTATTCCCGTGGATGTGGACAAATACACTGCAGCAGTGGAACTTGAATTACATGATGGATATGTCATCCGGGCCCTGCCAGGCAGCAAGAGCGTGTATCCCATTCAGGCATGCCTTTACTTGGGAAAAGACGGACTTCAACAAAATGTGCATAATATTATCATTGCTGAGGAGGGATCTGAGCTTCATGTTATCAATGGATGCACCACATCATCTCACTTAAAAAGGGGGGCACACCTGGGCGTATCAGAATTTTATGTGAAGAAGAATGCCAAACTCAGTTTCACCATGATTCATAATTGGGCTGAGGATATGGCTGTCAGGCCAAGGTCAGTGGCACAAGTGGAGGCCGGAGGACTTTTCCTAAATAATTATATCTGTATGAAGCCGGTTAAATCTATCCAAATGTATCCCACCACCCACCTGGTAGGCGAGGATGCAGTGGCCAGGTTCTACAGTATTATTGTGGGTAGCCCTGGCTCTGAGCATGATATTGGGGGCAGGGTGTTTTTGAAAAAACCTGGTTGTCGTGCAGAAATCGTATCCCGAGCCATCAGTAACGGAGGCAAGATCATTGCAAGGGGTCACTTGGTTGGAGAAGTGCCGGGAATAAAGGCTCATCTTGAGTGTCGCGGCCTCATTTTGAACGGTGGGATTATTCATGCGATTCCCGAATTGGAGGGCCATGTGGACGGCGTAGAAATGTCCCATGAGGCCGCTGTGGGCAAAATCGCCCAAGAGGAGATCGCCTATTTGATGTCTAGGGGATTGAGCGAGGATGAAGCCACCTCTACTATTGTTCGAGGTTTTTTGAGTGTAGATATCCCAGGACTCCCGCCTCAATTGAAGGCAGAGATTGACAGGACCATTGAGATGAGTGACAAGGATGTGATGTAGCAATGTTACCTTACTTGAGGAGTGGAATCAGCTTCCACAAGTTGTCGCCCGCAAACAGGTGGCCCAAATGAAACATGGGGTAGATGAGTATTCGGCTTAGGATTCCTGTATGGGCATAATTATCCAGCAATATGATGAGAATGAGGACGATAGGCCCATAGCGGCCGGCGCGACGGAATTTTTCGGCTGCACTTGGATAAAGAATATTTTCCAGGATGTGAGAGCCATCGAGCGGAGGAATGGGTAGGAGGTTAAACAATCCTAATCCCAAATTCATGAGGAGAAGATATGCGAGAACCTCTCCATAAATGGGCCAAGACAAAAGAAAGTAGCGGATAAAAATCCCTGCCAAAAAGGCGGCTGAAAGGTTGGCTAGTGGTCCGCTGAGGGCCATAAGGATAATGCCCTGTCTCCTGTTTTCAAAATAGGAGGGGTTCACGGGTACGGGCTTGGCCCACCCAAAATTGAAGAGGAAAAGACAAATGGCACCAAGCGGATCAATGTGAACCAAAGGATTGTAAGAAAGGCGGCCCATCTTCTTTGCCGTAGGATCGCCTAGGGAGTAAGCAGCCTTGCCATGCGCATATTCATGGATGGTAATGGCAAATAGAAGTACTGGTATCCGGACAAGCCATTGCTCAATATTTACACTCATATAGAGAAACTCCGCTTTGATGTCTTTATCAGCGCTATTTTAAAACTCGATAATTTGACTAGGAAGAGACCAGGTCAAGGCATTCAAGGTTCTTCTGATTCTAGCAATAAATGAACTGCCCGGCAATCAAAACATCCAGCCTTGGGGGACGGAATTTGAGGGAAGGGGGTGTTTCATATGGAAACGAGGCGGTCTGACTTTGCGGGATCATGGTATCCTGGCAGTGAGAGAGAATGTAGGCTTGCCATAGAGGCACTAGTTAGGGAATCAGCACCCTGCCCTGGAAATGGAACAATGACCTTAGGAGGGATAGTGCCTCACGCGGGCTGGTTTTACTCCGGCAAATTGGCCTGCAATGTGATCCAATGCCTTAGAGAGACTGGCTCTGCGGATACCTGTATTATTTTCGGCCGTCATCTTCATCCTACAAGTCCAAACTACATTATGAAAGAGGGCAAGTGGTCTACTCCTCTAGGCGACCTGGAAATAGATTCAGACATAACGAGTCAGCTTATCTCAGAATTTACCTTTACCATAGAGACGCCATGGAAGTATGAGCCTGACAATACCATCGAGCTGCAATTGCCATTTGTGCGATATTTTTTCGGGGATATACGCATTGTGCCCCTAGGTCTCCCTCCCAAAAAGGACTCTCTGCAGATTGCTAGAAGGGCAGCGGAAATTGCCAAGAAACTGGGAAGGAGGGCTATAATTGTGGGATCTACTGATCTCACACATTATGGTTATAATTACGGATTCCTTCCTAAAGGGACAGGCCAGGAGGCGGTGGAGTGGGTGAAGAGTGAGAATGACAGACGTGTAATTGATTTGATACTCCAGATGGACGCTTCTGCGGTGATTGAAGAGGCCTTGAGGAGCCAAAATGCCTGCTGCTCTGGTGCGGCGGCCTCAGCAATTGAGGCTTGTAAGGCTTTGGATGCAAAAAAGGCCTTTGAAGTGGCCTATTATACAAGTTATGATGTGAGACCAGATACAAGTTTCGTAGGATATGTGGGGATCATCTTCACGGCTTAAGGGATTAAGCCATAAAGGTGAGGTGTGTCAGATTGATTTTTTCCACATTGATAGGTGTAATGAAAAGAAAGAAGACAAGGCCTGAGCCTGCTGAGCAGATATGCGGTGAAAATAGCCAACTTTCCTCAGCAGTGTCTTCTCAGGAGCCATTGACTCAAAATAAAGACAGAGGATCTGATATGGGGAAAGAAAGGATCAAAATCGATTTTCTTATACATGACCTCAAGGTACCCCTGGCAGTTGTGGAGGCCGGTATAAAATCGTTACTTACCCGGCAAGACAAGTACGGGAAATTGACAGAAAAACAGGAAAAGGTGCTCCGGCGAGCCTTAAGAAACACCAAGATAACGCAGACTTTGGTAAGCGATGCCCTGGAGCTGGGAAGATCAAGGGAAGGAGTGGTTCACTCAATTAGCTGTAATATTTCTGAGTTGATCAGGGGGGCCTTTCTAGAAATTTTTGACCTTACCGATGATCGCCTGTCAGAAGAAATAAGGGCCTGCCCAGATCTTTCCAGACTAAAGCAAATCCTTTTGGATCATGGGGTGGAGCTTCGTGTTGAGGAGAACTTCTGGGATCGGGAAGTGTGTTTGGATGAACCCAAGGTTAAACAGATCTTCAGAAACCTCTTAAACAATGCCCTGAAGTATCGGCGCCACTCTGTGGAAGTGGAGATTATCGAGGAAAAGGGTGCTTTGGTACTTTCTGTGAGCGACGATGGAGAAGGGATTCCACAGGAATACCATCAGCGAATTTTTGAGTGTTACTTTCAGATGAATGGAGAGGGATCCTGTCCTGTGAGGGGGCATGGGCTCGGGCTGGCAGGTGTGATGGTGCTTGTGGAAGACATGGGCGGCACACTCACATTGGAGAGTGACCAAGGACAAGGTGCTAAGTTCTCGGTCAAAATCCCCTTAATGCGGGAATGCTGAGGTACTGATGAAAATTACATGAGTTGTTCCAAATCACTGCGTGATACGCGGTAGGTCTGCTCAAGTGCATCCCAGACTTCCTTGTGCTTTTCTTTCCAATCTGGCCCGAACTTCTTGTCAAAGAATGGGTTGAGCTTGGCAAACCACTTAAGGGGAGTTCCCTTTCCTTCTTGGACCATCTTTAGCACATCCGCCACATACGTGGGGATCTCGGAAATCTTGTCCTTTGGTAGATAGGCCTGGGCCCCACCCTTTATCGACTTAATCAAATTCTCCGGGCTCAGGGCGTGTGCAGTAAGCATTACCGCTGGGATATCTCTCTTTCGGGTTTCCTCCAGAAGATCATAGCCCCTGACACCCATAATATCCAATATGGCCAGATCATACGTATTCTTGTTGAGAAACTTTAGAGCAGTTTCATAGTTGGGGGCCTTATCAATGAGACAGGTATCCAAGAGTTCCTCTAATGTTTCCAGTATATCCTCTTCGTCATCTACTACCAAGATCCTTTTACCTTCCAAAATATCCATTTCGCCCATATCCACTTCCTCCTCTTTGCTCCGTTTAGCAGATATTAACCTTATAGAGGGGCAAGAGTCAATAGCGTTATTCCCTCTATAGCATCTGGGTATATCACACCTGAATTTTGTTGACATGGCATCATACATTGCTTACGGTTTTAAGGGAAAGCTTTATGGATTTTAAAAAGCAACCTTCATCAGCTTCAAAGGGATCGGGCAACCGGCTGTTAAAGTCTATAGGTGATTCAGGACAGGAGGACACAGTATGGATTTCCTTGAGAAAGCCAAGATACGGATAGGCCATTGGATCACACACAATGATCATCATAAGGAAGAATACGAACTGTTTGCAGAACAGTTGGAACAGGCCGGAAAAGAAGAGAGTGCGCGCCAGATAAGAGAAATGATCCGGCTTAGTACCGAGAGTAATGAATGTTTGAGGAAGGCCTTACAGGCCTTGGAGTAAAAATCCAACCTGATTAGGGAAAGGCGGTGGAAAAATGTGTGAGGCTCATGCCTTCTTGTTAAAGGATGGGAAGGAAAAAAAACTCCTGGAAAACGTGGATCTGGTGGAATTCAACAATGATGAAGTAAGATTAGAGAATATATTTGGCGAACAAAGGATAGTTAAGGCTCGTTTCAAGCTTTACAACAACACAGAAAGAAAAATAGTTTTTGAATCCATAAACTGATCTTATGCGGTTTTTTTGGAGAGGTGTGTTGAAGCTGGGAATTCTGTCAGATACGCATGATAACGTACCCCAAGTGAGAAAGGCGGTGGCCCTGTTCAACCGAGAGATGGTGGATCTGGTCCTTCATGCAGGCGATTATGTGGCCCCTTTTTCTGTAAAGCCCTTGTTTGAATCTACTTTGGGTCATATTCCCCGCCCCTTGGGGCGTTCAATGCTTTTGGGAATACCCCGCTGCTTGCGGCGGGGTAGTTTATTTGCAATGTGACTTTATGGGGGTTTGGGGGAACAATGACGGCGATAAGATGGCACTTCATAGGATAAGCCAAGGGAAGATCGAACAGACTTTCCGCCAAGAGGAATACGATGGAAAGAAGATATTATTAGGCCACTATTTCGAGACCTTGGATGCTCTGGTTGCTAGTCAGGCCTATTCGCTTATTGTTTATGGGCATACCCATGAACCTGAAATGAGAAAGCAGGGGCAGACCCTTGTCCTAAATCCTGGTGAGTGCGGCGCCTGGCTTTACGGAGAATCCACTGTGGCCGTGGTTGATTTGGATTCCCTGGAGGGGGAAATTGTCACATTACCATGATATGGGGAGGAGAGGCAAAGAGTGATGCAAGAACTCATATCTCAAGCAGCAGAGATTATACTCAGATCCAAGTTGACTTTGGCCCTGACAGGGGCTGGGATCTCTGTAGAATCTGGGATCCCTGATTTTCGTAGCGCAGATGGCCTCTGGTCCAAGTATGATCCCGCCGAATATGCTACTATCGAGGCTTTTCAGGCAGATCCAGAAAAAGTTTGGCAGATGCTTCGGGATATGGAGGAGGTAGTGGCATCTGCCAAGCCCAATAAGGCCCATATCGGCTTGGGTGAACTGGAAAAAATGGGGTATCTCCACTATATTATCACCCAGAATATCGACAACCTGCATCAAGAAGGTGGCTCAAAAAATGTGATAGAATATCATGGTAATTCTAGCACTCTGTCGTGCATATGGTGCGGCAAGAGATACAAGACCGAAGAAAAAAGAGATGAATTCCCCCCTAAATGTGAGTGCAAAAAAATCCTAAAACCTGATGTGGTCTTCTTTGGTGAACCAATTCCTGCTGAGGCCTTGAACCGATCATTTCAGTTGGCCTCTTCAGCAGAGGCTTTATTGGTCATTGGGACCTCAGCCGTGGTCTCCCCTGCTAATACAATACCCACTATAGCCAAACAGAACCATGCAAAGATTATTGAGATCAATAAGGAAAGAACCCACCTCACTGATTCTATCACAGATATCTTTTTACAGGGAGGGGCAGGAGCTATAGTAGAGTCGCTGGTGGAGGAAGTAAAAAGGCAAGGTGGTGGAAACCATCTGATGTAGCCATTTCAACCGAGGACCGGTCAACGGTGAATGGTGAACCTCCCAGGGCTGAAATCTGACTCCTGAGAGCTTAACTTTTGGGCCTCAGAAAATCTTCAATATGAATGACCTTTCCGTCTTTTCTGGGTGAGCCCTTTATGGTTTCCCATGACCCCCTCACCTTTGCCTTACGTAAGTCTTCGATCATTTTTTGGAGCTCGGGATTTTTTTCTATAAGGGATTGGATCTGCCTATTCAGTTCCTTCCAGCTCACATCAAGCTCTGTCCTGTCCAATTCAAAGCCACACAGGAAAGAGAGGGTTTCCCCCAGAGCGGAAAGCAGCCCAAAGTGTGTGGTCCCCTGGAGATAGTAAGGGCAATGGCACCAGAGGCTTATGCATTGAAAGCCGAGCTTTTGGCCTTCGGAATGGAAGAGCGAATGTATAGCACCAGGGCCTTGGTAGTTGACTGGGACGATATCCCTTTCCTCTAAGGTGTGGAGTAATTCAGGGGTTGAAGCAAATCCGGATATGACGGTATCCGAATGCAAAACATTGTCGTACATGCTCCCAAGGGTGATAATGGTCTCTACTTGGAGTTCTTTGCAAAGTCTCAGTACACCTTCAACAAAGGTGTACCAACGAACATGGGGTTCGGTTGCCCGCAAGAGCAATAGGCCATGCTCAGAATGGGCCAAATTGACAGTATAAAAATTGCCGCCAGGTGGGTCAATGGATTTGAGGACTCCTCCCTCGATCTCCACCCACGGTCTGGACTCATCAAACCGATAGAAAAGGTCTCCGTTGATGGAAGCAAAAGGCTCGGCATCAAGCTTGCGGATAAGATAGGTTATCATAGCCTTGGACACATCAAGGGCATTTCCCCAGCCCTCAAATCCTGCGATGCAGATGGGGTATTTCAGATCAGGGAGCCGATGTATGTGTATAGGATCGTGTTGCATATTTAAAATCTTGCATCCCCTTGTCAGAATGTCAAGCTCATGTGAGCATTTCTGTTGACAAAATAAAAAAAATGCTTAAAGTACTCTTTTTTAAAAGTCGAACTCCCCAATGGGTCTTAAGCATTGTAGCTGTGGGGTTTTTTCACATTGTCATTACGTATAAACAAAGCTTCGCTTGAACAGGCCTGCAAAGAGATTATTGAGACCATCCTCTTTTGCCTTCCCAATGCCTACAAGGGTACCGTATATTCTATAGGCAGCCCTCCTGATATGGTGGCCACAAGGGTGACATCAGGGGTTATTGATGAGCAGAGGAAAAATATTTCATGGGGCCTGCCAGAGAGTTCTGATTATAATCCACCAGGCAAACCCTGGTGGCAATACAGGGATGAGCCTGGCCGTCCATTAGAGGCCATGGCTTGGTGCGTGGAAAGGCAGAAGAGCTGGACCGCAGAAGACCCTGAGAAAGATATTCGAAGTGTTCGAGTCCAGTTGGGTGGGGGCAGG
This sequence comes from Deltaproteobacteria bacterium, assembly GCA_019307815.1. GTDB lineage: Bacteria > Desulfobacterota > DSM-4660 > Desulfatiglandales > Desulfatiglandaceae > B111-G9. Next base: position 30,400 of record JAFDIV010000021.1, on the reverse strand, counting down.
GAAGACTCTCATCACATGGAGCCTGTACTGATCCGCAAGCATGATCTGTTTCTTGAAGGGGAACCGAACTTCGAGTACCCGAGAAACTATGAAGGAGAAGTGATTTGGCAGGATACGGATTATATGGTGGTGGCTGTCATAAAAATACACTTCCGTCCGGGTACAATTAAGATGGACAGCCCCGAGACACGGCTTATCAAAAAGCTTTCTCGCACCCTTGGTACTGAGCTCCTTTCCTATCAGCTAAAGGAGCAGTCCTTGGAAGCCATGCGGGAACTCGCACAGGATAAGGTAAATTCCTGTAACATTATCTCCGATTCCCTCCGCAATACCATAACCAAGTCCGGCCTGATCTTTTCCTTGATTAAACATGAGCTGGGATTCCTAAGAGACCAATGGGAAGAAATTCTGCGAGAAAGTTGCCATATAAGGGATACAAAACAGGAATCCATAAAGCATCTTAATAGGATTTTGGATGACGTGACCACGGACGACCGTGCGTTGACGCAGGAGTTAAGAGAGGCTCACAAGAAATTTTTGGAGCTTTCCTTACCTCCTGAAAAGGCCGAGAACTGGATCAAGTTCAAAATAGAACAAAAGTGGGAGAGTCTTCTGAATTCTAGTAATGGAAATTCCCATTTGAGAGATCAGGTGAAACAAACCCTGGATAGGCTGAGAAGATCACTTTATGTTGGCAAAGACCCTAAATTGATTGATTCATACCACGACATGCCAGATCAGCTTAAGCAGCAATGGGTTGACCTAATATACAGGATGCCCGATCAGTTTGACCTGATGTTTTTGGAAAAGATTATCGACATCTTGGGCAATCCATTCCTAAAACTTCCCCACCAGGACAAGTCAAGGAAAAGCCTTATCCATCTAAAGGCCCTGGCGAAAATAATGGGCGAACTGGAGGAGAATACCAATGTGGCCCTTCGTCAGGTGCTTAACGGGGGTGCCATGAAATTCGCTCGGCAGAATGGATAGTATACCCCGTTTAATCCAAATTTTTGCTGAAATTTTCTGCGGATTTGGTATAAAGAAAGCGAGCGCCTGTAGCTCAGCAGGATAGAGCAGCGGACTTCTAATCCGCGGGTCGGGGGTTCGAATCCTCCCAGGCGCGTCACGCCAAATCACCTTTATAAGAAAAAGAGAAATACGCCTTAGGTGCAGTCACGATTCCCTCCTTATGTATATGGCTTGAGCTGAAAAAGTTTTTTATATTGTGTGGCAACGATGTGGTAGAATTTGTCTTGGGGGATATAAATATAAGGCACATCCTCGGTGCGGCGGTATAGAAAGTGTGAAAGGATCATCCGGTTCACAGCCCGGTGGCCTACAATCATGATATTTTCTGCGCCCCCACTCAGAAACAAGGCCTTTTTGATTCCTCGGTCCACTCTAGATTTCATGGTTACATACCCTTCTCCCTCCGGATATACATAATTGTATTTATCCTGTTTTCGCGCGTAATATACATCGGGCATCTGCTGCTGAATCTCCTCATAACTCATACATTCACAGATACCACTGTCTATTTCATTGAATTCCTCAAGGGGGATGATGGAGCATGATTCTTGTAATCGCTGGATAGGTTCGGCCGTCTCCACTGTCCTTTTCTTCTTGCTAGTGAAAATAAAGGGTATTCTCTTTTTCTGGAAATATCTGGCAAGGGCCTCGGCCTGCTCTTTTCCCTTTTGGGTGAGGCTAGAGTCTCCCCCGATCCTATTTTCCAGGTTGAAATAGGTCTCACCATGGCGAATCAAGAAGAGATTTTTTACACTATCGGTGACCAAAAAGTCTCTGATACGATCGTAAAACGGTATATCGCTTACGATTTCTTCCTGAAGAATCCGGTTATTTAGGGAGTCCAGCCTGATGAAGTCCCTTTCTTCCCCTAATGGGTTGTATATTGTGTTGTAATAAAGGATTCGCTTTTTAAAACTTTCCATGGCAAGCTCTGCAGAAAGACCTTGAAATTCCGGTAAACGGGTCTTGTGCCGGATGCTCGCCTCCAGGATTTCTTCGTCATCATTGACGCATTCAATGAAGAGGATAGGGTGCTCGCCTAAGAAGGACTGGACTTTTCGTCTCCTTTTAAGGCTCACGTTTGTTGCATCAATAATTGCAACCTGGCCGCCATTTTCCAGGTATCGTCTGGCCCGATCAAGATTGATCAGGGCTATCCTTTCCCTAAGCCTTACTCCTACCTCATTATTGGGGTCATAAAATTCCGGGCGTGAAGTATCCTGGCTTCTTATTCTCCTTCGTAGCTGGCCGTTGTTAAATATTCGGCAGGAGATGCGGTCCCGCGACAGGTTTTCTCTCAGCTTTCTTGCTATAGTGGATTTGCCCCGTGCCGGGAGCCCAACCATAACAATGCAAAGCGTATTTGGTACCATACCTTGCCCAATATCCTCCTTTTTAGGAAAAGAACCTTCTAGGGAACTGCTCGGATATCTATAATACCAGATTGCCAGATAAAGAAAGGAGTTTTCTTGTCAAAAAATGCGATATTAGGTGTTAAAGGAACTGATTTCAACAGTCTCTTTTGACATATTCCCATACTATGTTTACCTTTATGTTGCTAATAACACTATAGGTATCCACTTGCTTGTTGATAGTTTTATTACAATAAAAATAAAAGGTTAAAATATAAACTTAATGTTATGCTTTAATATTGGCTATAGTTAAGCAAATCATGGGATTAGAGCGGGGGTTAGGCGTTTTGTTAGTTTCCAAGACCGGCTTGGCTTGCACTTTCTAAGGAATCGGTTATAATGGCATTTGCATTTAGGGCTTTCTATTTTGGCAAATTGATAGTAACGATCAACTTCAAACTCTAACAAGCCCTCAGTTTGAGATTGAGATGAGGGGAATGGGAGTTGATCGCTAGATTTCCAAAGTTGGAGGTACACGCGATGGATCAGGTTTCACTGGCCCGACCCAGGGCAGACATAATGGTCAATGAATTTGTACGTAGTGTATACAACTGGATGGCCGTTGGGTTAGCCCTGACCGGAGTGGTAGCCTTCTATGTATCCAATAGCCCGAGCCTCCTAAGACTTCTATTTGGTAATCCCATCCTAATTTTCATTTTGATTTTTGGTGAGTTAGGCCTAGTTTTTGCCATTAGTGGAATGGTAACTCGAATGAGTGCAGGCACAGCCACTTCCCTGTTCGTACTTTATTCTGGCCTTAATGGGGTGACAATATCTTCTATTTTTCTGATCTATACCCGCACATCCATTGTGAGCACCTTTTTTGTGTGTGCAGCTACCTTTGTGGCATGCAGTGTATATGGATGGACGACAAAGAGGGATTTGACCTCTTTTGGCGGGTTTCTGGTCATGGGACTGATCGGGATCATTATTGCGTCCGTAGTAAACATGTTTATACACAGTAGCGCTATGAGCGCCATTATTACATATATTGGCGTATTTGTCTTCCTTGGGCTCACGGCTTACGACACCCAACGGTTGAAGGAAATGGCATTGACCCAACCTGCTGGGCTTGATGCAAGTGTGGTACGTAAAGGGGCTATTCTTGGAGCCCTGTCCCTGTATTTGGATTTCATCAACCTCTTTCTTTTGCTTCTCAGGTTTTTCGGCCAGAGCAGGGAATAGAGTGGGATAGGGTTTGGATGCTAAATACCAAGTCTTAGCTAAACAGGCTTTCCCCGTGGGACAATAGTGTATAAACTCCCAGGGGGTTGTGTTTTTTTGTGAGTGGTAAACTGTGCTACCTTCTTACGTGGCCTTGAACGAAAAAAGTGGGTTGAAGGAACGGGCTGAGAGGGCCTTGGAGCGACTTGAGGCCTGTACTCTTTGCCCTAGGCAATGCGGAGTCAACCGACTGGATGGAGAAAAGGGATTCTGCGAGACGGGTCGAAAGGCCATGGTGGCCAGTTACAATGCCCACTTTGGTGAGGAATCACCCCTGGTGGGGCAATATGGCTCTGGAACTATTTTCATCAGTTCATGTAATCTCCTTTGCTCTTTTTGTCAGAATTTTGAGATAAGTCATTTGAGGGAAGGGGTGGAGGTGGGAGCTGAACAACTGGCGTCAATGATGTTGGCCTTGGCAGAAAGGGGATGTCACAATATCAACTTTGTTACTCCCAGCCATGTGATACCCCAGATATTGGAAGCCTTGTTAGTGGCAACAGAAAAAGGGCTCAGAGTCCCATTGGTTTATAACAGCAGCGGCTATGATGAAGTTGAGTCACTCAAGCTGCTCGATGGAGTAGTGGATATCTATATGCCGGATTTCAAGTTCTGGGAGGCCAAGTGGGCAGAGAGGTACTGCCATGCACCTGATTACCCTGAGGTGGCAAAAGGCGCAATCAAGGAAATGCATCGTCAGGTCGGGGACTTGATCCTGGACGAGAGGGGTATTGCCGTAAAGGGATTGCTCGTGCGGCACCTAGTGATGCCGAATAATGTCGCTGGCACAAAAGGGATTGCCGAGTTCATCGCAAATGAGATTTCTCCCAATACTTACATAAATGTGATGGATCAGTACAGGCCTTGTGGCAGGGCACACGAGGATGAATTCATTAGCCGCAGGCTCACGGCACAGGAGTTTAGGACAGCCGTGGAGGAAACCAAGAAGGCAGGTCTCAGCAGGCTAGACCCAAGAGATCGCCTCCGGATCATATTTGGAATTTGATGGAAAATAAAAGAATCTTTATTATTGGCGATATTCACGGTTGCCTGGACATGTTGAAGAGGCTTTTGGACAAAATCCAGTGGCAACCCGAAAGTGATGAGTTGATTTTTCTGGGCGATTACATTGACAGGGGCCCGGACCCAAAAGGGGTTGTGGATTATATCCTTTCCCTTTCCGGCGAAGACTCTGCACGTATCCAATGCCTTATCGGAAATCATGAAGCCATCTTCATGGATTATATCAAGGGGAAGGACCGAAAATTATTCTTGCTCAACGGTGGAATGAATACCCTTGAAAGCTATGCGTTTCACAAAGTGGAAAACGAGGAGGATCTGCTTCCGGCTGAGCACAAGGCCTTTTTCAATTCCTTGAAAGCAATGGTTGAACTTGATGAATACTACGTGGTGCATGCCGGATTCAGGCCAGGAGTGGAGATTGATAAACAAGAGCTAGATGACATGCTCTGGATACGAGACCCGTTCATTTACTCTGACTATGATTTTGGGAAAAAGGTGATCTTTGGCCACACGCCCTTCTATGAGCCCCTCATAATGGAAAACAAGATTGGCATCGATACCGGAGCGGTCTATGGTAACCGCTTGACATGCCTTGAGCTGCCCGAATTCCGTTTTCATTCCGTGGAAGCCTAATGCTATTGAGGTAATATCTAATTATGAATAAACATGTGGGTATTACCGCTACTGTTCCGGTCGAGATCATTTATGCCGCCGGATTGAAACCAGTGGACCTAAACAACCTCTTTATTACCTCTGATTTCCCCAAGCAACATGTTTATGATGCCGAGATCGCAGGTTTTGCCCACAACATCTGCGCATGGATTAAGGGCATTTATTCTGTGGTGACAAAGGAGAAATTTCAACGGGTTATTGCTGTCACAGGTGGCGATTGTAGCAATACCATAGCCTTGGGCGAGGTTCTCCAGAATAGGGGGGTAGAGGTTATTCCCTTTGAATACCCCTTAGATAGATCCCGCGACTCCCTGATTAATGCTATGGAACGTCTGATGGCCTACTTTTCCGTATCTTGGGAGGCGGTGGAACAAACAAAGGAACGGCTTGATCGTATCAGAGCAAAGCTACGAACTCTTGATGAATACACTTACAAGCTGAATGTGATTTCGGGGTTTGAGAACCATCTATACATGGTGAGCAGCTCCGACTTTTGGGGTGACCTGGAGAGGTATGAAGCAGAGTTGGATAAGCTTTTGACTGAGGCTCAGAAAAGGCCCCCTCGAACGCAAGAAGTGAGAATCGGTTACCTAGGAGTTCCTCCTATTTTCACCGATTTTTATGAGCTTATAGAAGACAAGGGGGGCAGAGTCGTTTTTAATGAGATCCAGCGGCAATTCAGTATGCCTTTTTTTGACAAGGAAGACATAGTAGGCCAGTACCTACGGTATACCTATCCTTATGATGCAGAAGGAAGGATTCAGGACATTGAAGAAGCTATCAAGGAGCGAGGTTTACAAGGGCTTATTCATTATACCCAGACATTTTGCTACAGGCAGATTTATGACATCATCCTTCGGGAAAAGATTTCTATACCTATACTCACATTGGAAGGGGACCGTCCGGGAAAGGTAGATAGCCGGACGGCCCTCCGCATTGAGACATTCATAGAAATGTTGAAGGGGGTGGAAGATTAGGGGGCCTTTCCGCTCAAAAAGGCCTCAGCGAACTCTACGTCCTTTTTGCTTCCGATAAAAAGAGGGGTCCTTTGATGCAGCTCTTTGGGCTCAATTTCCAATATAGGCCCTTGTCCGTCACTTGCATATCCTCCGGCCTCTTTAACCACCATGGCCAATGGATTGGCCTCCACCATCAGCCTTAATTTGCCATGTGGCTTTTTGGGATCCTTATTGTCTGCCGGATACATGAAAATGCCGCCCTTTAGCAAATTCCGGTGAAAATCCGCTACCAGGCTGCCTACATACCGAGACGTATAAGGCCTCCCCGTGGCTTTGTCCTTTTCCTTAAAGTAATCCACTAGGGCCCTTGTCTTTTCATCCCAGTATTGATAGTTCCCTTCGTTGACACTGTATATCTTCCCTTTTTCCGGGATGCGGATATTCTCATGGGAAAGGAGAAATTCCCCTACGCTCGGGTACAGGGTAAATCCATGGACACCAGTACCGTTTCCAGTAGTGTAAACCATGATTGTGCTTGAACCATAAATAAAGTAACCCGCTGCCACCTGTTTGATCCCGGGCTGGAGCACTTCATCTAGGAGCACCTCCAATTGATTCCCCTCATTTTGCCTCCTGTAAATTCCAAAGATAGTGCCAATACTCACGTTAACGTCGATATTGGAGGATCCATCAAGGGGATCGAATAAAAGGATGTAATTCCCCTTGGGATACTGAGGGGGTATCTCGATTAGGTCTGCAATTTCTTCTGATCCCATGCAACAGAGTTGACCGATATGCTGCATCCGCTCAATAATGACCCTATTGGCGAATACATCCAGTTTTTGTACCTGCTCGTCCTGAATATTGACCTCTCCAGTGGCCCCAAGGATGTCAACCAGGCCGGCCTTGTTCACCTCCCGGGAGATCACTTTTGCCGCTACGATAAGCTCATTAAGGAGGGTGGTGAAGGCCCCGGTGGCCTCTGGATTTTCCCTCTGCTGATTGAGGATATGCTGTGTAATAGTAATGCCTACGGCCTTCCTTTTCATGTGCATCTCCTCCTTTCGTGGGGCGGTAATCTTTCATAAGGATATTCCAGGGCCCTTGATTTGCACCTACCATCCTTTCAAGAGATCGTTCCAAAAGTCAGGATCCTCGTCTTTCCAACTGGGCCCAAATCTCCTGTCGCAAAATCCACTCAGCCGCTCGTACCATTTAACCCATACGTTTTTCTTCTTTTCTTTGGCCTCCAGAATATCAGCCAGGTAGATATCCACCTTGCTCATTTCATCTTTGGGCACATAGTAGTCTGCGCCCATCTCAAATGATTTTTTCAGGTTTTCCTTGGACAAGGCATGTGCAGTCAACATTAGGGTGGGGATGTCCTTTTTTTTGGCGATTTCAAGGAGTTCATAACCCCTTACCCCCATGATATCCAAGACCGCTGCATGGTAAAAGTTTTTTTCCAATAGTTCCTTTGCCTTTTCAAATGTGGTGGCCTGATCGATCTTGCACATGTCGAGCAGCTCAGTTAGGAATTGAAGGATGTCTTCTTCATCATCCACAATCAATACCCGTTTCCCTTTCAAAACTTTTTCCGGATTCATCGTTGTTCCTCCATTTAGTCAAATAAACTTGTCTCTATACAGCTTCCACTGTTTTATACTCCAGTCTGTAAATTTCGGCAAGGGTGAGGAAAATGGTAATAATAAGGGGTCCGTAAACGATACCCAAGATCCCGAAAAGCTTTATGCCCCCTATAATTCCAATGAAGACCAAGAAGGAGTTCATCTTCATTCCCTTGCCAATTAGTTTGGGCTTTGCCACATATTCCACAAAGGCGCTGTAGCACAGATTATAAACCAAAAATCCCATTGCAGTGCCGAATTTTCCTTGAATTAGCAATATGGCGGTAGCAGGTAAAAAGACCACCGACGCCCCCACAATTGGCAAAAAGGCCATGAAGGCTATTATCGTTCCCCACAAAAAAGGCGAATGCAATCCAAACAGATAAAATCCCAAGCCGCCCAGAATACCCTGTACTGCACCTGACAAGCCGTTTCCAACCACAATGGCTTTACCCATTTCATTAAATTTGTAAGCGAGTTTTTCCAGTTGTTCTCTTGGTATAGGAATGAGCTGTACAAGATATTCCTTGAGTTTGGTCCCATCTCTGAATACGTAAAAAATGGTCAGCATCATGAGAAAAAAGTGTATCAGGAAACTCAGAAGATTTGATACAGCGGATCGAATTTGTTTGTAGAGGAAAAAGCCTACCCTTTTCCCAATAGCCGTAGTCAGTTTCTCCACGTTTTCCGGTGTCAGTTCCACCCCTAACCCCTGGGCCAAATTCCGAAACCGGGCGCCCCAAAGGCTGTCACTTTGGACCAGGCTCTGAATCTTATTAAGTGAGACGGCAGATCTCGTCTTATTGTAGAAATCAAACGCCTCATTTGAGAGTGTGCCCCCAAACCATCCAACCGGTAACACCAGAATCACCAGGATGAAAAGCGTCATGACGAGGGCGGCCGCGGTTTCCTTGTACCGAAGAAGCTTTAAAAGCAAGCTGTATAGAGGATAAAAAACACTTCCTATCAAAAGTCCAAGGAGCACAGCAGAAAAATAGCTCCAAAACAACCATAGAAGCAATAGGGTAGAACATCCCAGGAAAATCAAGAATAACTTTGAATTTGAGTGGTTATTCATTTTAGGCGTCCTCTTTTTGGGAAAAGAGTATACGGTTTGGTTTTTGGTTAGTCAAAAAAAATTTAGAAAGTAAGAAAGGTTATATACCCATTTCTCCGCTAACTTGAACTTGTGTTGAATCTTCCCTGTTTATAGGGGAGTTGATTGGGCTTGCTAGTGTGTGCAGGGCGGGCATATACTATGATTGAGATAATAGGAATAGCTTTCGTACTACATCAGGAAGAAACTCAGGGCTCCTCTTGTTCAAGGGATTTTTCTAGCTGTTTTATAATTTGTTCAATTACTTCTCGGTCTTGAGCGTGCCTTCTTCGATCTATGTTCCTGCGTCGATCTTTGCCACTTCTTCGATCAAATCCGCTTCGGCGCTCAATGCCTGATCTTCGCTCCGTGCCACTCCTTCTATCTGTACTATATCGCCTCTGCGGACCTTCATAGGAGGGGTCTTGCACCTTACGTCTGTCCTTTCCTGAACGCCTATCCTTTCCCTTTCTCCGATCAAAGAAAAACATATTTCATGCCTCCCCTTGCTCATCAATGCCCAACAGTAAGGCAGTCAGCATAATAGCCCCAGCTACTCTATTCCCTGGTTGCTACGATTCAAAGATGGACACGACTTAGTTTTCAGCAAGATTTGTGCCATTTGCTTTGATAATATTGTTCTGCAAAGTCAATGAATTATACACTACCTATATCCAGAGCCAGATGGGATGAGGCCCATTTGTCAATCAATTGACGCTTCGGTAGCTTGGCTTCAAAGGAAAAACCGTTGAAGTTTCTTTCTTAAAGGAGTAACTGTACAAAAATAAGGTTATGAAATTATGAGGTGAACCGTTTATGAACAAGATCAGTTATACGTGCGAATGCGGTTATTCCTATCACATGGATCCATCAGATGGCTCCACACTTCGATGTCCAAAATGTGGCAGGTTGATCTCAATCCCAAGTAAAGAAATGGATCCTGGGGACAAAAGGGCCTTTGAAAGGTTCCTTGAGGCCACCTATGAAACCATGGAAGAGGGCGTTGAAGGGGGATGCCCCTTTTCAGGTGCCAGGTAGGTCCCTGATGTATAGGAAGAAGTGGGACCATGCTGCATATCGGGGCAGGCATGCCATGATGAGTAGGCGATACTTTTACTGGAAAAAAAGTAAAAAAAATGGCGGAAGTGCATGGGAATCGAACCCACCTGCGAGGGTTTTAGCCCCGCACACCGGATTTGAAGTCCGGGAGCCCCACCAGTGAGCTATCCACTTCCGCTCTAAGTGTTAAATTATAATTATTTTAGAAATCAGCCGAGGCTTTGTCAATACGCTAGTGTGTATTCATAAATCAACAATTTCAGCTCAGAGTGCATTATCTTGAACAATCAAGAAAGGTGCTCGATGATAATATTCAAGATTCTCCTGATGGGCTCGGCTGCTCCCCACAACAGTTGGTCCCCAACTGTGAAAGCGGCAATGTATTCCGGGCCCAGAAGCATCTTTCGAATTCGGCCCACCGGGACCGTTAAGGTGCCGTTGACCGCTGCAGGGGTCAGGTCACGAAGCGTGGCCTCTTTGTCGTTGGGAATAACGCGGACCCAATCATTACCGTTTCTTATTAAGTCTTCTATATCATTCAAGGGCACATCTTTTTTGAGCTTTACAGTAAGACCCTGGCTATGGCACCTCATGGCACCCACGCGCACGCACACGCCATCTACTGGGATGGGTGGTTCGGCCTGGAGGATCTTATTGCTTTCCACATAGCCTTTCCACTCTTCTCTTGTCTGGCCTGATTCCATAGGCGAGTCGATCCAGGGGATTAGGCTACCTGCAAGTGGAACACCAAAGTTTACAGTGGGAAAACTCTCGCTTCTAAGTGCTTCTGTGACTACCTTATCCACCGCAATGGCCGAAGAAGCAGGGTCGTCCAGGAGAGGTTGACTTATTTTACCCAGTACCGCCATCTGCTCCATCAACTCTTTCATATGCTTGGCGCCCGCTCCAGAGGCTGCTTGGTATGTCATTGAAGATACCCACTCAATGAGCCCCGCACCAAAAAGCCCTGATAAGGCCATAAGCATGAGGCTGACGGTACAGTTGCCGCCCACATATGTCTTAATTCCATCTACCAGCCCTTTGTCAATGACTGGTCTGTTAACAGGGTCCAGCACAATGATACTGTCCTCTTCCATCCTAAGGGCAGAGGAGGAGTCGATCCAGTATCCCTCCCATCCCATTTTTCTAAGTTTGGGATACACCTGCTTCGTATACCCGCTTCCCTGGCAGGTGACCACAATGTCAAGAGAGACAAGGAGCTTTGTGTCATAGGCGTCTTGAAGCACGGGAATCTCCATGCCCACATCAGGACCTTTGCCGCCCACGTTGGATGTGCTAAAAAAGACCGCTTCATAGTCCTTGAAGTCGCCTTCTTCCTTCATTCGTCCCATGAGTACGGACCCTACCATCCCTCTCCATCCAACAAAACCAATCTTCAACATGCCACTGTCCCTCCTTATTTGAGATTAGGCAAAATGTAGAGCTTGGAGCTACTACAAATAAAGAGATTATCCGCATTGTGCAAGTAAAAAGAGGAGAAACCTTTGACCCTATTGAGGTTTAGGATTATAAAGGTACTATCAAACAGGGTAAAAAATCGAGAATGAGCTAGATGGGATGGAGATGAATATCTGGACGCTTGCAATATTGGTGTTCATAATTAACCTACCCTTTGGGTATTGGCGAGCAAATGTAAAAAAGCTCTCCCAACAATGGTTCCTGGCCATCCATATCCCGGTTCCATTTGTCATTGGCCTCCGGATCTTCACCGGTCTGGGCTGGAGAATTAATACCTTCCCTTTTGTAGTAGGAGCGTTTTTCTTGGGACAATTGGCAGGGTCGGTTCTTCTCGCTTGGTGGAAAAGCTGGGCTAGGAGGGAGGTAAGTTCCTGCATTGTGATGAATGTTTTAAGAGAGCTTAAGGCACACGGAACCTCACGTGGCCCTTCCGATGTTTAGAGGATATACCTTGGGGGAGCACTCTTTTGGCATATCCACCTGCTGGTGGCACGGAAATAAGAGAGATCTAAGGGATCTAGCCCGTGACGTCCGCAATCTGGGCCTCAATGGAGTAGAGCTTGAATACCGCATATCACGGAACGATATGCGTGTAATTATCCCTATGCTGAAGCAGCATGAGATCCATGTATTGAGTATCCATAATTTTTTTCCTAAACCCGAAGGAATTGAAAAGGGGAGCGGAGATCTTTTTTTGCTTTCTTCCGTGGATAAAGATGAAAGAAAAAGGGCGGTGCGATACAGTTTGGAAACCTTACGGATAGCCCATGAGGTTGGGGCTCAAGCCGTGGTGCTTCATTTGGGTAGGGTTGACATGCCCAACCCATTTGGTGAGTTGGCAAGACTATATAAGGAGCGCGAAACGAGGTCTCGTGATCTTAGACAACTGGTGGATAGCCTGAAGTTATCACGTAAGTCAATAGCGGCCAAGCACCTGGAATCAGTGCTATTGAGCCTAGATGTTCTTGCAAAAGAAGCGGACAGACTAGGAATACTGCTGGGTATTGAGAATCGCTATTATATCCACGAGATCCCTAATCTGGAAGAGATAGGGGTTATACTTGAGAAATTCAGGGGCGGTCCTGTTCTTTATTGGCATGATGTGGGACATGCAAGGGTCCAAGAGAATCTGGGAATTACAAAAGAAGCAGAACTGTTGAGTCATTTCGGGCGCCAGATGGTGGGACTTCACATCCATGATGTCCATGGGCTTGAGGACCACCTGGCTCCGGGTCAAGGAAAAGTGGACTATACTTACCTCCGGCCTTACTGGGGCGAGGTGGATCTCAAGATCTTTGAGGTCCACCCAAAGGTCCAATTCGAGGATCTGCGAAAAGGTGTCCGGGCGTTGTTGCACAACAATGGCTCTCGGATTGCCTTTCCATAGAATTCTTATGAGGTGAACACCTGCTCCTTCTTGTAATGGAGATAGCGTTCGGAGATAATGTTCAAGGGTTTTGTGGCTACATGGAAACTTCCATGTAGCGCCCAGAACACATCTGCCAGGGTGGGATTTTTACCTTCTTCATGTTCTGCTGCAAGTTTGTAAAACTTCCGACCCTCCTCTTCATACTGTTCAGGACTTATCCTGAATTTTCCCCTTATTTGTGGCCTCAGTTGGCCTGAAAATGGATATCGATACTCCCGTTCTGCGTATTCAGGGAATATTCCGAGGACGAACAGACAGATGTCTGCGATCCTTTTGTAGAAGCTGAGCTTATGTGCCTCACTTACGGCATCCGAAAAGCTCATAAGCGTATGGATATCCAGGTCACTGAAGGTTATTTTGCGCCAAACACCAGGTTTAGCCTTAAAAGAAAGGGCGTAACTCTTGATCTTGGTGAACGAGGAAAGCATATCAGCCAAATACGAAACAAGGGACTCATTGGAAAGGAGCTCCACCACTTCCTGTGTGTCAAAAACCGGGATCTTTGCAGTTCCTGACTTCTCAAGAGTGTATTTGGCCACTTCAAGATCCTTGGCCGCCTTTCGGAGCAGGATCTCGAAAAAGAGGGCGGGGGAGATCTTCAAAAAGATCTCTTTATCGTCCATTACCCGGTTGAATACCCTTTCGTCAGAAACAAAGGTGTTTCGAAAGTCTTCATCTTCATTAATAATTTGCTTGAGTCGGGCCTTGTCGGTCACCCCTGGAGAGGCAGATTCAACCAAGAACTCAAGGTCCTTATTACTCAGCTTTAAGGTCAATCGGCCTCTAGAACTCATGGGCACACATCACCTTCTTTCTCTTTAATGGTTTCCTTTGCAAAACTCTTGCTTTTGCCCTGTTTCTCATGGAAAAAATTTATGCAAAAAAGGGACCATTTGGGGCCTAACAATAGCCTATGGTCTGGGGAGAAAATATTAAGGCACTACTTGGAAGTATATAGATTTGATGAGCTTATTATCAGGGCCCAGGACCTCTACGCGCCATTGCCCTATTTCGTGGGATTGTATGAGTTTTGAGCTGTAAGTTCGCCAATTGGGAGAGTTGACCTGTAGGGGTACTCGCGCGCGTTCTTTATCCTTATAATACCATACATGGAAGATTTGGGTTGGGCTTTGGGCTCCAATGATTCTGGTAAAGCAATAAAGCTTTCCAAGATGGGATGAAAAGGTTGTATCACCTCCTTGGCATTGGAGGCCCACCACATCAACGCAAATGGAGGCCTCTGCCACTTGAAGAGGTGATGATTCAGCGGCAAGAACACTCTGGGAGCTCAATACAAATGATACAAACAAAAGTGCTACAACTAAGCAAATCAATTGACCTCGTTTCATATTAACGGACCCTCCTGTATCATTGCTGATCGCTTCATCCAGCCTGCCTGACTGTCGGGCAGGCTGGGAGTCTTTGATTTATGGATGGACAGTAATTATTAAAACATAAAACCGCTCATGCAGCAACACAAAAGCTTGGTAAATTTTCCCACTGCCAAATATAGGCTTCAATTATCAAAGGTGAGTTGAATTCATTCAGGCGCTTAGAAACTGAATATTTCAAATAGGGGGACTACTATTTTGAGCACAAACCCTTTGGCAAAGAAGGAGCTTGCTCAGTGGTCCTTTCTGTTGATAATATGAAGATACGGCTTAAAAAATGCTTATGGGGATAAATGCCTTGCTGGAACGGACATTTGTGCATATCATGGGAGTGGGGACAAAGACCGAAAGAAGGATATGGCAGCAAGGCATTGAAACATGGGATCATTTCCTGAATCACCAAGGAGTTGTTTTCTCCCCTGCCCGAGATAGGTTTATTTGTAAGGAACTGACCGAGTCTAAAAAGCATATCCATGACATTAGATTCTTCAAGGAACGCCTGTCCTCAGAAGATATGTGGAGGGTATTTGAGGCATTTCGGGATAGGGCGGTTTACCTGGATATTGAAACCAGCGGCGGATATCAGGGGGTCAATGAGATAACCCTCATTGGGATTTATGACGGCCGGTCCGTCCAAACCTTTATAAACGGGAAAAACTTAGACCAATTTGAATCTGCTATCTGCCAGTACGACCTCATCATTACCTTTAATGGGAGCACGTTTGATCTCCCATTCATTCGGAAATGGTTCAGACACATATCGTTTCCTGCTGGGCATATTGATCTACGGTTTTTGTTGAAGAGAATTGGTTACCGAGGAAGCCTCAAAAAGATTGAAAAAGAACTGGGGATAATTCGGCCCCCGGAAATCGCAGAGATGAGCGGATATGATGCGGTGTTGTTGTGGAAGGCATACCAGTGGGGGGATGAAAGCGCCCTGGCCCGTCTGGTGGAGTACAACAGGGCCGACGTGGTCAATCTTGAACCACTAATGGTGTATTGCTATGAGGAGATGAAAAAGAGAGTACTTGTAAGGAGGGCATCACATGTATAACTACAAAAACGTAAGGCCCGAGCTGGAGTCCATGGGGTTCAGGAATCTCGGAGCTGTCTATTGGAATGCCTCTACCCCCATGCTGTACGAAGAAATCATTAGACGAAGGGAAGGCCACCTAGCCCATCTAGGCCCAGTAGTGGTTAGAACCGGTCATCATGTGGGACGGTCCCCTAACGACCGGTTTATTGTGCGGGAGCCCACCAGTGAGGAGAAGGTCTGGTGGGGACCTGTCAACCAGGGGATTGAGGAGTCTCGCTTTACCAATCTTTTCTACCGTCTTTTGGCCTATCTCCAAAATAAGGACATCTTTATCCAAGACTGTTATGCTGGCGCTGATCCAGAGTATCGTATACCGATAAGGGTAATCACAGAAACGGCCTGGCACAACCTCTTTGCAAGGAATATGTTTATCCAGATGAGGGAAAAAGAGGAAGCGGATCAACATATTCCTCAATTCACCATTATTAATGTGCCAAGATTTTATGCCATCCCTGAATTGGACGACATCCGGTCAGAGGCCTTTATCCTGATTCACTTGGGAAAGAATCTTGTTCTGATTGGTGGCACAAGCTATGCCGGAGAAATCAAGAAGTCGGTTTTTACCATGCTCAATTACGTATATCCCCAGGAATCGGTACTCTCTATGCACTGTTCGGCAAATGTGGGAAAAAAGGGTGATGCAGCACTTTTTTTCGGCCTTTCGGGAACAGGGAAGACAACGCTTTCAGCAGATCCGGAAAGGTACTTGATCGGCGACGATGAACATGGCTGGAGTGAAAAAGGGATATTTAACTTTGAAGGGGGCTGTTATGCCAAGGTCATTCGTCTTTCCAAAGAAGCCGAACCTGACATCTACGAATGCACGAGACGCTTCGGGACCATCTTGGAAAACGTGACCCTGGATCAAAATTCCAGACGCATTGATCTGAACGATAATTCCCTCACAGAAAATACCCGGGCTGCATATCCGATTCCCCATATTCCAGGGGCAATTCGAGAGGGCGTGTGCGGCCATCCTTCCAATATCATCATGCTCACCTGTGATGCCTTTGGGGTGATGCCACCTGTAGCAAAACTTACGGACGAGCAAGCAGTATATCACTTCCTGAGTGGGTATACGGCTAAGGTAGCAGGCACGGAAATGGGTATAAAAGAGCCCCAAGCCACCTTTAGCACGTGCTTTGGGGCGCCCTTTATGGCATTGAGGCCCGAAGTTTACGCAAATCTATTTATGAAAAAGATAAAGACCCACCGACCCACATGCTGGCTTCTCAACACCGGTTGGTCTGGAAGGCCCTATGGTGAGGCGGCACGGATTAAGATCGCCTACTCACGGGCTTTAATAAGGGGAATTCTGAGTGGAGATCTGGATAAAGGAGAATTTGACCAGGATCCTCTGTTTGGTTTCATGATTCCCAGGGCCTGCAAAGATGTCCCCTCCGAGATCCTCAATCCCCGTGTATCTGCGTCTGATCCAAAGGAATATGAAGAGCGGGCCAAAAGGCTGGCTTATGAGTTTGTTGAGAATTTCAAGCAATTCGGCGATAGGGTTCCTAAGGGGGTTAAAGAGGTATTGAATGTGGGTTAGATTGCTCCGATTGGACTGGGAGAAGGAGAATAGGCGGTGGATGTTCACTGGTGCTCTATGAGTTCTTTGACCTGTTCCAGGGTTGGGATGCCTGTTTGCGCACCAATCTGCTTACATTTTAAGGCAGCCGCTGCAGAGGCAAAGCGCATGCAATTGGCCATGGTCTCTCCCTGAAGTAGGGCATAGATGTATGCCCCATGGTAAACATCCCCTGCACCCGTGGTGTCCACTGCGTTTACCCTAAAGGCAGGCTGCTCATATAAGCCATCATCATTCAGCCCTACACTCCCTTTGTGTCCCAAGGTAATGACCACATGGCGTGGCCCAAGGTCTCTCAGCACCTTCAACACGGTCTTGGGATCCGCTCCCTCTCCAACCAAGGGTTTTGCAAAGGTCTCTGACGCAATAAGGACATCCACGAGAGAGACAAGCTCTTTGCTGCCTTCCCTCATGGTCCCGGCGTCCATCACCACAGTGATTCCCCGCATCTTGGCCTGTCGGGATGCCTCAATGCATGCCTCTACCATAAGACCATCAATGTGGAGGATTTTGGCGTTAACAAAAGGGCTGAGATCCACCTCACTTGCAGAGATGGGTGGGGCGCTGCCCCTGTGCCAGAAGATGGTGCGCTGCCCCTCCTTGGAAATGGCAATAAACGCAAATTGTGATGTAAGGCCTGGAGTCACTTTTAGAAACGATATGTCCACCCCCTGGTCTTTCAGGTTTTGGACAATTTTGTTACCAAAATAGTCATCGGATATAGACCCCAGAAAAGACGTGTGAACCCCAAACCTGGCTAGTGTGACAAGGGCAGTGGAGGCAGGCCCACCACACTGCATCCTGAGATCCAATAATTCCACCTTTCCATTTTCCGGAGGATAACAAGGGGCACGACCCAAATAGTCCACGCACGCCTGGCCAAGACCGACCACCTGCACCTTTTCAAGATCCTTGGTGGATGCCATGGGACCCCTAACACTTATCCCAGTTTTTCCAGCTCTTCCGTTACCCTTTGTATATGATCTTTTACCTTTAAAATTAAAGGAGATGAAGGATATTTGTCAACTAATGCTTTAAGTATTTCCAGGCATGATCGGAGATAGCGTTCCTTTTTGACAGGGTCCGGGCTGTTCTTTGCTGCAAGAAAGAGTTTTGCGGCCTTGTTCCTTTCTCGGTTGATAATTCCTTCAATGGCCTTGTCCCGAAGGGCTGAGACCTCGGCATTTTCACCGTGTTCAGCAAAGGTTCTGTCTAGCTTGGTGAGGGCTTCGTCATAGTGCTCTTTTTCGATCAGGGCTTCAGCCTCCTTCAAGCTCTTACTCTGTATGGACAGCTCGGATATGCGTTGCTGCAAGAAAAGATCTTCCTGTTGATCCACTTCTTTCAATGTCTCTTCAAGTCTGGCCAACTCCTTTTGGGATATGGTGCGGTGTCTTCTTTTCTTTATTAGGTCTCTGGCTAGCTCAAATTTCCTCTCAGCCATGAGCTGACGAATTTGGGTGAGGAATTCCTCTAGGGGCGGCACGCCTGCGGCTTGGACAGGCTCACTGACAGAAGGCTTTGCCGGAGCAATCGGCTGACCTTTCTGTTCGCCTTCTTTCTCTTTAGCTGCTCCCCTTTGTCCAATCACCGCAGCAAGGCCTTGTGCGGCCATTCGCTTTTCGTCCAGCAGATCCGTGAGTTTTTCATAATTGCGGACCGCCCCGTCCTTGTCCCCCAGATCCAGATGCCATTTGACAAGGTGTGATCGCAAGGCCATCAGATCAGGCCTGGTCTGTAGCCTATTGGCAATTTGCTCACCAATGGCGATTGCGTCTTTCACCATCCCCTGTTCAGCAAGAGATAGGGCAAATACCAACCCCACTTCTGGAGTCAAGGCATAAGGGCCAAAGGTATCCTTGAGGTCAATGCACTTGTCTATAACGGCCTTGTAGTTTCCCGAAAGATAGGCATCCAATACCTCGTGTGTTTTCTCGCTAAAGAGCCTTACCACAGATGCCTCTTCTTTTCCCAGAGGAGGCCTTTGAGAAACATAAAGGTCTTCCAGCGAACTCAGGGATTGAAAGAGCCTTCGAATGGTGGTGCGATAATATTCACGTTCTCCAAGAGCCGATGGAGTATGAGTCATGCTTTGGTAGGTGTTCAGCAAATCATTAAAGATGCGTGTCTCTGGGGGCGTAAGATCTTTCCTCTCCATAAGCTCCTTCAGGTGCCGCACCCTTTCTTTTACCAGGCTTTCATTCACAGGGGGAAGCAGGGCCTTTTTGGCCTCCAAGGGAGGCGCAGGGCGTTGGAAGGAGGGCAGACACCCGGCCAATGTCCAGATGCATGGGATTAATAACAAGACAAAACCTCTTTTCATTGAACAGTTCCTCCAATGGGTTCAAAAAGCTGTTTCAAAATGAGCTTGTCTCCTTCCATTTCCGCATCAGATAGGACCTTTGGGGTCTGATCAGTTCCATAAAGGGCCTGCTCTTCTGGCGGCAGGGGAAGTCCTGTGACTGGTGAGACCCCAATTTGGGTATACAAGGGCTCGGTGCTCAGATCATCCTTCAGGGATTCGAAAGCAAGATCTGCAAGCTGAATGGTATGGGTATAGGCCGGGCTGTTGACGATACCGTTGGCAGTATCGATCCAAAGTGGTAATGCCCCTGAGGCCCCGTAAATGGTTGTATGAGTGGATTTCATAGGTTTATTATCATCATAACCTACATAGGTTGCAATCACAAATCCTTTGGAACTGTCCCATTTAGGGCCAGAGGGATCAAGGCTGGGGATAAATCCTGCAAAGCTGGAATTGGTAAAGCGATTGGCCGTTCCTGTCTTGCCAAAGGCTGGTACAGGAATCCTCAGCACTACATCCCCGGTCCTGAGTGCCAACTGAACCGCACCTTTGGCCCTACGACCTGTTCCGTGAAGGACCACCTTCTTTAGGATGTCTTTTACCAGCACTGATTCACGGCTGCTGAGTATACGGACAGGTTGGGGATGGTATTCCCACAGCACCTCTCCGTTTCTGTCCTCTATCCTTGTGATAATAGGCACCGCGCCTGGGCCTGAAAGGTCATCAAGGGGATAACTCTTTCCGCACATGATACTCTGATAGGCCAAAGCGGCTTCCATTATACTGATGGAATTAGGGCCCAATGGAAAGGAAAGTACTTTATCCAATTGTGTTGAGATCCCTAGGCGTTTGGCAAGGTACACCACATAAGAGAGATTCACAAGGGTTTTGAAATCACGAATCCTCCATAACACTTCAAGATCATAGCGCTTGTGACCAAGGAGTTCCTTGTAGTTTTGCATTATGGCTTTGTCCAAGGCGGTTATGATCTCGGACGGGATCAGGCCGTCGATCCAGACCTTGCCCAGATCAAGGTCCCTATAATGATCAACCAGCCAATCAAGTCTCAAGGGCAGGTCATATGTATTTTCCGGATGGTAGTCCTCTCCGTAATACACTATTTTGTCCTGTGTCCCACTTTGTAAAGATTGATAGAATCCCCGTAACTCCTTATCTATTTCCTGAAGTAGCTGAAAGTTGGGCTTGGTCCCCACCTCTTCATCAAGCAGAAAGCGGAGCCTGCCAAAGGCCTCTCTCATTTTTTGGTCCAGACGCCTCAGCCGCTCAAAACTGAATCTTGCAAGGGGGGTGTGTTGGGCATAGTCAGGCGGGATGTCTTCTGGGTCAATGCGGTAGTGGAGGCGTTCTATGGTCGGTATAACCTGTTCGTATCCACTAAAGATAAGATCTGCCCGTATTTGCTCTTTGGCCTCTTCAAAGGCGGCCTGCATCAAGGCATTCTTGTTTACCACAATCCCGTAACGATCCCGCACACGCCTCTTGTAGTCCAGATAGGACTCATTCTCTTTTCTGCCTAGGCCCAAGAGATCAACCACATGGCGGAACTCTGCAAGGTTAAGATGATCCGTTAGGTGGTAAAGGAGCCACACAGTGGCAAGGTTTTCCGATTTAACCCCTGCCCATGCCATGGAGACCTTCTGGCTCTTCGGGGGATGATCCGGACGCGGAAAATACATGGTACCTTCAAATTCATAAAGATCTCTTCGATTTGGGAGGGCGTCCAGGTTACTCCATTTCAGTTGAAGGGCGGCAGTATAGACGATGGGCTTGAATATGGAACCAAGCTGGCATTTGGCATCCACCGCTCGGTTAAAAAAACGATTAAAAAAGCCTCCTACCATGGCCTTGATCATGCCGTCATGCAAGACCACAATGCCTCCATTGAGAAGGGGGCGTACCGTAAGGGCCAATTGCCTTTCTGATGCGCCCTCTGCCTTTTGTAGGAACTGGACCCACACCAGATCGCCTTCATGAAATTGTCTTAGAAAGGAGCGGAGGGTCTTGTCATCCAATCGAGCCCACACACCGGCTTTCCACTTAAGCCAGGCCTCGGCCATGGATCTCACCCCATCATATCCAATCACACCGCCCCCGTTTTTCCATGTGACCACCAGACATGCTGTTTCGTTATTAGGATCCATGTGTGTAATGCGGGCCAGAAAGGGTACGGCACGGCCAAGCTTACGAAGATCCTGGGCGTCTTGTTGGTCCTCGTTGGCTTTGTACTCTTTCCTATAGCCGTTGAGCAATACATCCAGGTAAGGCAGGCGGCAACGGAGGCTGTTCAGAGCCGCTTCCTGAATCTCTTTGTTAACCGACGTGTATATTCTTATGCCGGAAGTGGCAATATTATCAATTCCTTGATCCCGCAGCACTGTTCTGAAATAATCCGAATCCAACTGGTCTCTAATGTAGTCCAGTATGACGTTCAATCTATAACTGATTTTTCCTTTTCGAAAAGGCACTGGTTCTTCCTTTGCCCGTTCGTATTGCTCTTGAGTGATAAAGTGTAGCTTCAGCATATTCTTGAGCACATAGTCTTTGCGCTGTTTGGCAAGTTCGCGGGCCTTCCTCTTTTCGGCCTCTGTCTTTTTTATAAAGGGGTTGTAGCGGTTGGGCGCCTGAACAGAACCTGCTATAAAGGCCGATTCCACCAGATTCAGGTCTTTAACTTCCTTGTCAAAAAAATATTTTGCGGCAATACCTAATCCCTTTCCAAAGCCTGCCACAAAAAATTGGTTGATATACATTTCAAGGATTTCTTCCTTGCTATAGGTGCGCTCCAGCAAAAAGGCCTGGATAAGTTCTTTCAGCTTGGCCATCAATGACCTTTTTTGCCGCTTGAATATATTCTTTGCGGTTTGCTGGGTCAGGGTACTTCCACCTTGGACCACTTTCCCTGCCTTCAGGTTTACTAGAAGGGCACGGACTATGGCCTTGAAATCCACCCCATGGTGATGGAAAAAGTTCTTGTCTTCTGCTGCAACCAGGGCCTTGACAAAGACTTTGGGTATTTCCCTGTATGGTACATAGCGGCGGTGTGTCTTTTCGAAAAAAACGCCTATGGGTGTCTTTCCATCGTCATAGTACACCGGACTTTCTGAATTTATGACCTGGAGGATAATTCCTTTCTGGATCCTATTGGCCGCATCCCTGGTGACCATCACATAAAGGGTGCCAAAAAGGATGGCTGGCACGGCAACTGCTATTATGAGAAACACTAAAAAGATTTTTGATTTCTTGCCCATTACTGTAACAGCTCGCCTGTTAAAAGCATCTTGCGTAGGATATCTTTGATATCCAGCCCTTTCAGTTTCAGACCTTTTCTTCCATACTTCATATTGGCTTCAATCACATACCATTTGCCTTTGGAGCAGATGAGGTCAAGCCCCACGTCATTGAAGCGGCACTTTATTGCCGCCTGCCCGGCCAAATCAACGGCCTCCTTGGGTATGTCCTTAAAATCGATGCGTCCTCCCTGGGACAGGTTGGTTTTGAACTGACCTTTCTTGGCTATCCTCCAGTAGGCCAATATGGGACGGTAGTTGATGAGCACCACCCTTAGATCTCTGTCGTGGGGAAGGTATTCTTGAATGTAGGCCACGTTTGTCAGAGATAGATAGGCCTGAAGGGCCTCTTCATTATCAATCTTAAACACACCCTTTCCTCGGGCCGAGCACCTGGGGAGTTTGGCCACAAAAGGAAAGGAAAAATCCTCCAGGATACAGTGGTGGTGGAGATGATAGTAAAGTTTGGTTCTTGGGTGAGGGATGCTCAGCATGTAGAAGAGGGTGGTCTGTTTGATCTTTTCATCCGCATAGAGATACGTCTCAAGGCTCGGGAAGATCTTTTTCCCCATTGTTGTAAGGAATTGGGCGTAATTGAGGGTAGGGAAAAGAACGATTTTTGAGTCAAGAATAAGTTTTCTTTCATACTCAGAGTAGTCAAAAAAATTAGGCTTTACGCCCAGTGTCAAGACCTCGGGCACGCCCAAAAGTCTACTTCCAAGTGCGATAAATTGCGGATGAATAGCCATGCATTTGCCTTCAATTTCTTTGTCTGATTCTTCTGGACGAAAACCTTAGAGGAAGACAGAATCCACCTCAGCTCATGCCCACCCACTTCTTCACCAGTGCCGCTTTTTCCTTTGCCTTGGCCAGTATCTCTTCAAGATCAAGGGTGAGGAGCCGACGATCTTCCATGACCAACTTGCCGTTGATCACGCTATGGCGTACGTCATTGCCGCGGGCAGAATAGACGATATGGGAATAAGGGTTATACATGGGGATAAGATGGGGACTATCCAGATCCAACACTATGAAATCCGCCTTCTTCCCCGATTCCAGCGATCCAATCTGCTCCTCCATTCCCAGGGCTTTGGCTCCTTCGATGGTGGTCATCTTCAGTACACGAGCGGCATCCATGACTGTTGGGTCCATGGAATTCACTTTGTGCAATTTTGCTGTACTGTCCATTTCCGCAAATAAGTCCAGGTTATTATTGGAGGCGCACCCATCTGTGCCAAGCCCTACGGTGATTCCTTTCTTTAACATGGCTGGAACAGGGGCAATGCCAGAGGCCAATTTCATGTTGCTTTCTGGATTATGCACAACCCTTACCCCTCTTTCAGCAAGCATATCCAAATCCCTAGGGCTTAGGTGCACACAATGGTCTGCAATCAAATTGTTATGGAGCAGGCCCAATTCGTTTAGGTGCTCAACCGGAGATTTGCCGTATCTTTCCTGAACTTGCTTTACCTCCTCCCGTGTCTCGGCCAGATGGAGGATAAGCGGTACTTGGTATTTGCGAGCCAGGGCATCAGCGGTCCCTAGCAAATCAGGGCTACATGTAAAAAGGGAGTGGGGCTCTACTGCCACTGACACGAGAGGGTCATGGGCCCACCTCTGGATCATGGCCTCTGTATATTTGAATCCGTTTTCCAGGGTTCCATAGTTTGGAGAGGGAAAGTCGTAGAGCACCTCTCCCACCAGGCATCGCATTCCAGCATCCTTAGCAGCCTCTGCCACTTGCTCTTCGAACAAGTACATATCACAAAAAGTGGTGGTTCCAGAAAGGATCATTTCTGCGCATGCAAGCAGGCTTCCTACTTTCACAAAGTCAGCGTCCATATTTCTCTCCACAGGAAAGATATAGTGGTTCAGCCAGTCCATAAGAGGGAGGTCGTCTGCCAGCCCGCGGAAAAGAGTCATGGGCGCATGGGTATGGCCATTGATAAGTCCAGGCAACACCAATCCACCTTGGGCGTCTATGGACTTGGCTGCCTCGTAGGCCCCCGGGTTACCTTTTCCCAGGTTATGAATAGTCTCACCCTTGACACACAGATAGCCGTTTTCAACAACTGGATCCTTAGGGTTCATTGTAAGGATAGTCGCATTATGCACACAAAGATCAACTGACTTACCCACTTTATGCCCTCCGTTTTTTGATTCTCTTGATGACTGATTCACACAGTAAGGCCAAGGTAGGGCTTGCCTTTTCCGCAGCGGCAATCACATCCTTAATATCTGTTTTGGCCATGCAATCAGGGAGATTCACGTTTGTGATAACAGCGATGGCCATGACCTTAATGCCGCAATGGACAGCTGCAATGACCTCAGGTACTGTGGACATACCCACAGCATCTGCACCTATCATTCTCAGAAACCGGGTTTCGGCGGGTGTTTCCAGGCTTGGGCCGGGTATGCCCACGTACACCCCTTCTTTGAGTGAGATCCCCTGTCTCAATGCCTCTTGTTTAACGATCTTAATCATTTGCGGGTCGTAGGTCTGTGTCATGTCAGGGAAGCGAGGGCCGAATTCATCCAGGTTAGGGCCTATTAGAGGGTTTGTACCAGTTAAGTTGATGTGATCCAGGACGACCATCAGGTCTCCAGAATGAAACCTAGGGTTCAATCCTCCTGCGGCACTACAGATGATAAGATGTCGAACTCCCAATAAGGCCATGACCCGCACAGGAAACGCAATGTCTTGTGCCACATATCCCTCATAAAGATGGAACCTCCCTTCCAGGGCCACAATGGTCGTCTGGCCGATGGTGCCAAATGCCAAGGTACCTTTATGGCCTTCGGTAGTGGAGGTGGGGAAATTGGGGATTTCCTCATAGGGTATGCGCACATCAATGGAAACCCTTTCCGTAATTGCCCCCAGTCCGGTCCCTGCGATAAGGCCGACGGAGGGGGCCTTCTTGAATCTGGAGGCAAGAAACTCCCTGGCCTGTTGTATTTCTTGCATCATATCTCATTTTCCTCCTTAAAGATTTTCCCATTAAGCGAGTTGCGCCTAAAAGTCAATATCTATCCCCTTAGGAGGGTAGGATGCGATAAGCTGGCTGACCGCTTCCAATGCCAAAAGTTTCATTTTGAGGAAGGTGGCAACAAATTACCCACTTGGTAAGAAATTACACAAAAAATTAGAAACTTTTTACCAATTTTTTCACTGCCAAAACAGTAAAGATAAAAACTGCTTCATTATCAACAACTTAGATTGCTTTATTTATATGCTCTTTTGGCACAGAGCCTGCTATTTCCAGTATAAGCCGAAATGCACACAAGGCCATATTGACAAAGCGATTGAAATGACTAAAATACCAAATATAAGGAGTTTGAGGGGTGAAAAAATGGACGGAGGTCTTGGAGATAAGCCACATTTATGGGCGCTTTTGCGCTCCTATCTTATTGCCTGCTTCATAATCATAGCACTTGCGTGGCCCGCCAGATCAATCACTGAAGAATCATTGCAATTGGTTGTCCAGAGGCAAGAGGTACCCTCCTTGTTGCAAGTATCAGAAAGCCTTGTGGTGGAGCAAAAGGAATCTGAGCCAGTCGTATCAAATGACAACCAGAAGACGGAGGCTCAGCCCGAGCAGATGGCTCAAGAGAAGGGCCGCGTCAAGGATAAGCTCCATAGTATTATTGAACAAGTGGCAAGCCGTCACAACGTGGACCCGGCCTTGATTAAGGCCATTATTATGGCAGAGTCGGGCTATGATCCAAGGGCGGTGTCAAAGAAAGGGGCAAAAGGCCTCATGCAGTTGATGCCCAAAACTGCCCAAGAACTCGGTGTAACTGAGGTGTTTGATCCAGAGGATAATGTGGAGGCTGGGGTCAGGTATTTCAAGCGGCTTCTTAAGAGATTCGGGGGAGATGTCAAGCTTGCCTTGGCAGCTTATAATGCAGGTAGTACTAAGGTGAGGAGGTACCGAGGAGTACCCCCTATTAGGGCTACTCGATACTATGTAAGAAAGGTATTTCATTATTATAGGATTTACAAGAAGGAAATGAACACGCCCACAAACGATGCCTAAGTGCCCTTGTCAATTACGGAGCCTAACCCAAGCTTGGATAAATTAGTGCTCAAGCTTGGGTTTTTTTCATATACTCAAGTCCTTACCGCCTTTTTTCACCTTGACCGACCTCTTGTTGTTACGTTACAAGTTATCACCTCGGGAAAGTAAGGCCTTGCCGATCCTGTTGTCTTCGCAAAGAAATGAATATATGGGAAGGTCATAACTATGGAGCAGGGATTGGTGGGCATATAAAATGAGATTTAAGGGGAGAAAAAAGGATGTCCACTGAAAAAGGGCAATCGCAGGGACAATGGAGATTGATCTCAGAGGTGATTAAAAAAGGAATCTGTGTCAAATGTGGTGCCTGTGTGGGGCTATGCCCCTATTTCAGTTATTACGACGGGCAAGTGGTGGTGACCGATAGGTGCAATGCCGAGACCTGGCGATGTGTTCAGATCTGCCCTAGGATTCCATATGACAAAGAGTCTCTCTATGGGCTTATCCACGGTGAACCGCAGGGGAAGGATCCAATAGGACCATACCTTAAAGTGATCGCTGCCAGATCCACTGACCCTGAAATACGGCAAAGGGCTCAGTATGGCGGGGTGGTTACTGCATTGCTCGTGCATGCATTGGAATTAGGTCTTATCGATTCTGCAGTTCTGACAGATAAGGGCAATGGCCTGGCCCCAAGGGGCGTACTATGCGGGGACAGGGAGGCAATTGTGCGATGTTCTGGGTCCCGCTACACTGCTTCCGGAGCACTGGAACAACTAAATGTGGCGCTGAACCAAGGCAAAGGAAAATTGGCCTTCGTGGGATTACCCTGTCAAATGGAGGCCTTAGCCAGGATGGAAGCCTCTGAACCAGACGGTAAAGAAAGGGCTGAACATGTTGCGTTCAGATTAGGTCTTTTTTGCACATGGGCCTTAGATTACAGGTCCTTGCGGGAGTACTTAAAAGCCAAAGGTATTTCGGGGAAACCAAAAAGGTTTGATATCCCCCCTCCACCATCTGAGGTATTTGTCTTGGAAATGGAAGGGGAAAGAAAGGAGTACCCCTTGTCCGAGTTAAGAGAAATGGTACAGGAAGGCTGTAAGCTATGTGAAGACATGACCGCAGAGTTTGCCGACATATCTGTAGGCACATTGGAAGGTGAAGAAGGGTGGAATACGGTGGTGGTGAGGACCAAAAGAGGGATGGATTTGTTTGAAAGGGTACTGGGAAATGGAGCCTTGGAGCAAAAACAAATACCAAAGGCCAACCTAGAGCATTTGAAAGATGCTGCCAACAACAAGAGGCTTAGGGCGCAACAAGCCAACGAAGAGAGGGATAATGGATAGTATAAGTCAAAGGTGCGGTGGTGTCAGGGTCCTGCTTCAGGCCAATGAGGCCATTGCCCGCGGGGCACTGGAGGCAGGTGTTGTCTTTTGCGCAGGATATCCGGGTAATCCTTCATCAGAAATCATTGAGACACTTGCAAGGGCCGCCCAGGATCTTCCCATTTACGTGGAATGGTCTGCTAACGAAAAGGTCGCCC
This sequence comes from Deltaproteobacteria bacterium, assembly GCA_019307815.1. Classification (GTDB taxonomy): domain Bacteria; phylum Desulfobacterota; class DSM-4660; order Desulfatiglandales; family Desulfatiglandaceae; genus B111-G9. The sequence goes on along the minus strand of JAFDIV010000021.1, from coordinate 2,140 downwards.
TAGAAGCGGCAACTGCTGCCTCATTTGCGGGGTGCAGGGCCATTTCCAGCATGAAGCAAAATGGCGTCAATGTGGTTTCTGATTTCTTGACCAACCTGACCCTTTCCGGTACCAAGGGGGGGCTAGTTCTGGTCTCATGCGATGATCCTGGAGGGATTTCCAGCACCAATGAAGAAGATGCTAGGGCCTTTGCGCCCTTGTCAGATATCCCTTTGCTGGAGCCGTCTACACCTCAAGAGGCCCTAGACATGACCCGATGGGCCTTTGATCTTTCTGAGGCCATCCAAAATGTTGTGATGGTACGAAGCGTATCGCGGCTGTCCCATTCCAGATCCGATGTTGTAATAGGGGATCTGCCCGATTTCAAGGTCAGTCCCCATTTTAACACAAGTGTTTCCTTTCACACCTTTCCTGTTGTTCCAAAACACGAGGCAAGACACAAGAAGCTTAACAAGGCCCAAAGCTTTTTTGAGACTTCACCCTTTAATACTTATCAAGGGCCAGAGGCCCCTGAACTCTTGATCATCGGGTCAGGTTGCGCGTGGAATTACGCCTTAGATGCAGTGAATATCTTAGGGCTTCAAGGGCGAGTGGGTATCCTTAAACTGGGAACCACTTGGCCCCTTCCCAAAAAGCTCCTCTTACGCCACCTAAAGACCTGTGACACTATCCTTTTAGTAGAGGATGTGGATCCATTCATTGAGGTCCACATAAAGGCCTTGGCTGCAGAGAACGTAAAAGATATTGGAATCAAAAGGTTCTGTGGCAGGGGGAGTGGTGATTTGCCCTTATGTGGCGAGTTGAGCCCTGGACATCTTTTGGCCTTTCTTGGGGAATATTTTGATACGAACTGGAGACAGGAGGATTATAGGACCAAGGTACAGAGCATGACCGAGGGCAAGATCCCAACCAGGGAGTTTGGTTTTTGTCCGGGGTGTCCTCATCGGGGTACCTTTTATGCCATTAAGACCGCCCTTGCCTGGGACAACAGGGATGGATTCGTATCCGGAGATATTGGCTGTTATACCATGGGGATTTGGCCCACGGGTTTTAATCAAATGAAATCGGTCCACGCAATGGGCTCTGGTTTAGGGCTGGCATGTGGATACGGGAAGCTGGACCAGTTTGGATTTGATCAGCCTGTGATTACGGTTTGTGGAGACTCTACATTCTTTCATGCTGCCATCCCGGCCCTTGTTAACGCACGGTTCAATGAGTCGGACATACTGATCCTGGTCTTGGACAACAGCGCCACTGCCATGACGGGATTTCAGCCCCATCCAGGGACTGGAAAGACGGCCATGGGTCAGGACACCCAGCCGGTTGATGTGGTTGCCCTGTGTGAGTCATTGGGACTGGAAGTGCATGTAGGTGATCCTTATGATATGAAGGGCACAGCCCAGAAGTTATATGAACTGATGCAACGAGGCGGGCCCAGGGTTATGGTGCTTCGGAGAAAGTGTGCCTTAGTCCAAGGTAAGGAAGGGGGGTTTCCATATATCATGTCTGTGGACCAGTCCCTTTGCCTGGGGGAGGCGTGCGGATGTGGACGATATTGTACCCGGATATTTCGGTGCCCTGGCCTGATTTGGGACAAAGAAAAGGGCAAGGCCATGATTGACCAGGTGATTTGCGTGGGTTGCGGTATTTGCGCAGATATCTGCCCTCAGGGAGCGATTAAAAAAGATGCTAAAACAGAATATGCCACCCAGGAAACCAAGTAAAGGATGCTACGTTCCACCATACATTCAGCACGAAAGGTTAGCGAAATAAAATGACAAATGACAAAATCCAAATGCCAAATGAATTCCAAATTTCAAATGTCAGTACTTCGATAACTGGCGACCCAGCGAAGCCAGTCTCTTTCAATCGTCACTCCCAAGCAGGTTTGCCTGCCACAGATGGGGAGGCTTTCGCGGGAATGACAAAAATGGGAGGTTCTTGTCTTTTAATGTCCCATACGGGGAATGGGAGAAAATCCCTCGCCTTTAGGCGAAGACTTTAGTAGGCTTGCGGCATGAAAAATTACCGCAAGACATCCCATTCCGTTTACGACTTAAAGTTTCATCTGGTCTGGATCACGAAATACCGCAAGCCGGTTCTCTTTGGAAACGTGGCAACACGTTTGCGGGACCTGATA
>JAFDIV010000063.1 GCA_019307815.1 Deltaproteobacteria bacterium | reverse complement strand
TATCCCCACAACGATGAAATAATGGCTTTCAATTTTAGCTCTTTTGATAATGTCGGCCACGTTTAAAATGGCTCTGGAGGAAAGGGAAGATAGTCCAGTAATATCCCCCGGTTTCTTGTCAGATTGAGCCATCGCCACAGAAAACAAAATTCTCATCTTTTGAAAGATTAAAGTATCATTTCCAGCTGCATAACTTCACCAGGTTGTAAAATAACAAAATCTTTTTTGTCATACGGCCCGAACAGAATTTTCCTAAAATAATCCTCCGATCCGGATATCTCTTCATATTCTTTACCTAGAAAGGCTGCATTTTCTTTAGCCACTTTTCTAAAGGGCTCCATATCTCTCGATTTAGTATCTATCAGGACAATGTGGGTATAATTCTTAAGTTCTTCTTTTATTCCCCATTCAGCCATTTCCCTGCCCATTTTAGGCACATAATCTCTTTCCATGTAACCGAGAGGATCGTTTCCAGCCTCCACCCAACCCGGTGTTAAATAATATGTACCCGGTCTTTCACGAAAGATTTTATCATAAGCTTCTCTTGATCCTAAAAACAGAGATATACAATCATGTACTTTGGGAATAATTAACCCCTGCTTCGGTGCCCTTAGGCCAACAACACCATTTGAACATAGTCCATAACCCAGAACAATCTGGGAAGCATATTTTTCTGCGATATCAATCTGTTCCTGCAAAAGCTTAGGCATTTTCTTAGGTCTTTCATGCAGGCTGTATTCCAGATATCTTATCTCAATACTATTATCTTCGCCGGCTAAACTATCCAACTCCGGCTTCATAACCTGGCAGGCAATAATAACTTTACCCTTTTTCACTTTTCTAACTCCTCAAGTTTCATATTATTTCTTGCTGGATCTATCCAAGCTATTTTGGCTTCCGAAAAAAGACAGGGACATCCTTTTTTGTTGGCGACAAATTTTGTTGGCAACAAATCTCCCCCAATTTTCTTTATTTTACACTCTCTAACATCCTGCTGTTAAATTATAAAACTCAAAGCGACAAGTTTAAATGTTTATAAATTAGCACAATTTGACAGGAATGTTGAGAGTATTAGCCTAAATCGTTGGTCGCATGCTCCCGCTTACTGGGGTTCAGTACAATCGGCCATAAATGTCGTGGCCTTTGTCCCCGGCCAGTGAAAGAAAAAACTTTTTCTCCAGGCTGGCGATTGATAACTTGATCAGCTCTTCTTATTAATATTAGGGAATACCCCTTTTAAAACAGGCTTGATTAAAGCCTTTTTCTATATTAATTTAAGGATTCTAATGCTTGGAGGTACATTCGAAACAATAAGGCTAGTTCTAACTAGGCTCTACTTGAAATATGGTCTATAAAATGTTCTTTTATTTGTTTCAAGTAAAAGGGGCTGGAAAGATATGGATAGGCAAAGAATAAAATTTCCTTATGGAAGATCTGAGCTAGAAGTAGAAATACCCAGCGAAAATTTTATGGGTGTTTTGAAAAGCATAGATCCCCCCGGCGTAAACGATGAAAGGGCAGAAATCGAGAGATCTTTAAAAGAGCCGATCGGAACGGAAACGATAGGAAAAATGGTGAGCCCAAGTGATAAAATCGCTCTCATAATCAGTGATAAGAGCAGACCAGTTCCGAATAATCTCATCGTCCCTTCCCTACTCGACGTATTGGAAAAAGCGCAGGTGGCCCGCAGAAACATCAAAATCATTGTTGCTCTGGGAATGCACCAAAAGATGAGCAAGAATGAGATGATTTCCATGCTTGGGGCAGATATCGTGAAAGCCTACGATGTGCGCAACCACGATTGTTTTGACCAGGACGGCTTGACTTTCATTGGCACCACTCCGGGTGGCACCAAGGTAGAAATAAATAAACTCGTGGCTGAAGCAGATTTCGTCATCTCCACCGGATACATAGAGCCTCACGAATTCGCGGGATTTACTGGAGGCCGAAAGAGCATCTTGCCCGGGGTATCCGGCATTGAAACCATCAAATGGAATCATAGAATTGAGATGTTAGAAAACCGGAAGGCAAAACCTGGTATTCTTGATAATAACCCCATCCATGAAGATATGCTCTACGCCTGCGGCATGGTAGGATTGGATTATATCGTCAACGTTGTCTTAAACAGCAGAAATGAAATCGCAAGATGTTTTTCAGGTGATTATAAAAAAGCTCATGAGGCAGGGGTGGCCTTCTTCGAGAAGTATTCGAAGATCGAGGTCAGCGAACAAGCGGACATTGTTATCACTTCTCTTGGCTACCCTACCAATAGAGACTTATATCAGTCAGTGAAGGCTGTCTTTGCTGTTGAGCCGTTGATAAAAGATGGCGGCTGTATCATTTTGCCGGCTAAATGTGAAGATGGGCTGGGTCCTGATTTGTTTGAGGAATGGATGACCACTGTATCATTTCCGGAAGAATTCTTTTCCAAGATAGAACAAGAAGGCTATAGTCCTAAGATTGATCATTGTTATTTCCTTGCAAAAATTCTTAAGAAGGCTCACCTAATTGTGGTATCATCACATCCCCGCGTCAAAGACATCGATTTTATTGAATCGGTGGGCGATATTGAGCAAGCTCTTTCAATAGCGTTCCAAAGAACGGGGAAGGATCGCATTGGTTCTAGAGAAAGTTAGCCATAGTTATAAAGAAGACAGATGAACTGACATCATAGTTTTATTGCCCCGCTTTCTGGCCGGCGGACGATCGATCTTCTTCGTGCTCGAGGACAACATCGAATCCTGTCTACTCTTGATTCCTTCAAAGGAAGGCAATCCCCAGTTCCTGATCAGTGGAGAAAGCTTGGTTGGTCGCTATGGGGAAGGGACCTGAGGCAGAAAAGTGATGGGATTAGCTCAGAGATATCGCTCCAGCGTTGTGAATAACGGGTTTATGGCCAAGGGCTTCTGCCTGGAGACAATTTCCTCAATTCCTTCCAGGCAAGTTCGTTTCCATATCGCTTGCGAAACAACTCCGGCCTCTTTGGTCTTGCCTATAAACTGAGCTCCAATGATCGCTCCATCTTTCGCAATTATCCAGCGACTGTGATTTGCATATGTTTTCTCAATTACTTGAATGTCGCTGGAATCCTCGAAGGCTGCTTGTGTGTGTCCGATCGAAGCAACGTGAGTTCCGAAAACATTAATGCCAACGACGTTCACAAAGCCAGGGTATTTGGAGTGGATGCCAACACAATTATAACCCGCTGTTTTTCCCTGAGATATGGCGTTTGGCCACAGAAGTTGTAAACTGTTTTTGTCTGTTACAACATCTCGAGATTCAACACAATCCCCACAGGCATAGATATTCTCAATGTTCGTTAGCATCTGGGCGTTTGTTACGATACCTCCCAATTCTCCAATCTCAATCCCTGCGGAGCGAGCCAGATCAACTCTGGGCCTCATTCCTGTGGAGAGAATCACTGTATCACATTTGATTTTTCGATTTTCAGTCTCGATGCCTTCTACTTGTCTTCTCCCAAGAATTTGGACAACTCTTTCTTCAGTAAGCACTTCAATCCCATGTTCGCTGAGAATTGTCCTAATGATATCACCGGGTTTCCTGTCAAATGCCCTTGGCAATATCCGATCTAGTACCTCGATAAGGATCACTTCGCAGCCCCTCATCTTCAGGGCTATGCCTACTTCCACACCGATGAAACCAGCCCCGATAATTACCACTTTTTTCTTATCGTACGCCAGGATTTTGTCCACATCTGTCAGGGTTTTGAAGGTGAAAACTCCAGCCTTATCGACTCCTGGAATTCGGGGGATTATTGTTTCAGCTCCAGTTGCGATTATCAGCTTGTCATAATGCAACTTTCTGCCTTCGAGAACGACTTCTTGATTCTCGACAATAATTCGCTCGACCTTCTTGCCGAAGATGTTGCGGATATTCTCTTTTGAACTTCTCTTGTCTTGGTCCAAAAAAACATGTTGCCGTTCTATTTCACCAGAGAGGTAGTAAGGAAGAGCACAGGCAGAATACTCGGGGAAAGCTTCTTCAGAAAGGATGGTAACTTCGCAGTTGAATTTGGCGGCTATTGAAGCTGCGCTGTTCCCGGCAGCTCCATTACCTATAATAACAATATGCATTATTATCTTACGTAACTTAAATCGGTTGACAAATGAATGATTTTATTTTTTTTTAGACTTGACGTCAAGTTTAAAAAATGCCTGTTCCGAATGCTTGACATCCAATACATATTTTTTTTATGATGGCACTTGTATTTTGCAGATGGCCGCCGAGGCAAGAGAACTAGCTATGTATTGCCTTCACAGTTTTGACATTTCAGAAAGCGGCCCTGCAAGCTCCATACTGCGACATGAGTAAATGCCGGCCATCGCCTAGAGGAGAGTGACTCCCTGAGCCCTTTTCCGGGGAGTTATCATATTAGATTATCGAAAGGAAGGGAGGTGTATTTATGACACAACGGTCTAAGGTAATCCTAGTAGATCCGGACAAATGTACTAGTTGCAAGCAATGTGAGAAGGTTTGTTCTTTGAAGCACGAAGGAGAGTGTAATCCTGAATTATCCAGAATAAAGGTGCTGAGGAACGAAATTATGGGCCAGTATTTTGTCACCGTTCCGGTGGTATGCCAGCAATGTGAAATACCGATGTGCATGGAAGTATGCCCCACGGGGGCTATCTATGAAGATCCAGCAACAAGTGCAAAACTGGTGGATAAAGAACGTTGCATTGGGTGCAGGATGTGCGTCATCAGTTGCCCTCTTGGTGCCATAGAGGTGCACCCTGTCAAACATACGGCGTTTAAGTGCGATTTGTGCGGGGGCGACCCGGAGTGCGTGAAAATCTGCCTGGCAGAAGCGTTAACCTACGTCGATAAGGATAAAATCGGTTTCAAAGAGAGACGGGAAGGGCTCAAGAAACTTTCAGATCGCCTGGTGCTGGTGGCCGGCATGCCTGCTGATGGGGCAACAGAATAAAGGAGGTGAAGTAAAATGAAATACGGATATGCTGGAAGCATTTTGCGAATAAACTTGACTGACGAGAGTGTTTCAAAAACACCGACGTGGGAATATGCCAGGAATTTCCTGGGAGGTAGAGCCATAAATGCGAAGCTGATGTTTGAAGAGTCTGAGGCCGGTGTAAGCGCTTTCGATCCTGGTAATCCCGTAATTATAGGGGCGGGCCTTCTTGTTGGCAGCGGCGTTTTTGGCGCCGTACGACATGAGATAACCACCCGTTCCCCAGAACAGGTACCCGAGGGTTTTGGAAATGTGGGCAGTGGCGGCACATTTGGCCCGCAGATGAAGTACGCTGGATACGATCACATAGTGATCAAGGGCAAAGCGAAAAAACCCATCTACATATACATTGAAAATGATGAGATACATTTCAGAGATGCCTCGGCATTGTGGGGAAAAGGAATATTCGAGACAAACAGGCTTATCCGCGAAGAACTCGGCGACCCTGAGGTGGCCATCCTGGCCATAGGCCAGGCGGGGGAACGTCTTGTTCGTATTGCTACGATTGAGCACGAGTACAGAAGCGGCACTGCACTGGGAGCAGTCTGGGGAGCCAAGAACCTCAAGGCCGTAGTAGTGAGAGGAACCAAAGGCGTTAAGGTGTATGACCCCGAGAAGATCCTGGAAATGAATAAGCAGATGCTGAGTATCATTGAGAAGAAGCTTAAAGACTATATTGAGTGGTGCAAGGCAAATGGAAGAGAGTATCTGCCATATCCCAAGTACGCCCTGGGAGTGGATGCTGTGGATGAATACCTAGTCCAACAGGAAAAGGCATTCACGGGTTATTTCAAGGGCATTGAGTGGCCTGACCTTGAGAAGACCAGGGCAGTACCTTTTCTGAAGAAACGCATGGTGAAGCAGACGGGTTGTTGTCCTCTCTCCTGCATAGGGATAATAAAAGTTCCTGGAGTCGGGACTTCTGTAATGAGGTGCGATCCGTTCTGGTGGCCTTGGCAGTTGTACCTGACCGATATGGATAAAGCGTTCGAAGCTACACGGCTCTGTTCTGACTACGGCATAGATAACCAGGACATCGCCACGCCGGTTTCGTGGCTGATGCAGTTGTATGAAGACGGAATCATTACAGCAGATGACACAGATGGCGTTCCCATGGAGTGGGGAAGCGGTGACGCGCTGATCCACGTGATTCACAGCGTGGCCAACAGGAAAGGATTTGGAGACGCACTGGCTGACGGTGTATTGAACCTGGCCAAAAAGCTGGGACCTAAGGCTGAGGCCTTGCTGATTCACAGAAGGGGCATCGTGCCGAACAGTGACGAGTTCCGAAATCAAACAGGCGTTGCACTGGGAACATCTGTAGATACTACCTGTGGCAGGGAAAACTGGTATCATGACCAAATTTGGGAAAAGCACCTGAAAGAAACCGGCAGGGAAAAGGAACTGGAAGAAGCGTATGCACGGGCGAGAGAAATCTATGGGACAGAAAAAGCAATAATTCCCTGGGAGTACGAAGGAAAGGTCAGGGGCGTAATAGAAGCCGAGTACTTCGAGCGAATATCTGACATACTCGGCAGGTGCTTCTTCGTGCCTAAGTACGCGGGTCACACCGGTCCTATAGAGTTAGAGGCGTGTAAAGCTGTCACTGGAATTGATTTTACTGAAGAGCAATTGAACACTTATGCAGAAAAGGCGCTCATCCTAGAAAAGGCATATAACGTCAGAGAAGGCTTCGACCGCGAAGACGAAAAAATACACGATTTCTGGTTCAAAGAGCCGATACCGGACGGTCCGCACAAGGGCAGGGTGCTCGATAAAGCCAAGTTTGAGAAGATGAAAGATGAGTACTATGAAGTTCGCGGCTGGGATCCCGAGACAAGCTGGCCTAAAAGGGAAACTTATGAGCGTCTCGGGCTCGAAGACGTAGCCGAAAGCTTAGAAAAACTGGGAAAACTCCCCAAAACGAAGAAGCAAAGTTAAGCCTCGAGCACACCATCAATACCAATTTGTAGGGGAAACTTCTCTTTCATCTCCCAATAAGCTCAGCTTTTCTCTAGCCTTTTCAAAAGCACACCAGTTCCCAAGCAAAGCTTCTTTCCCGGTCTCGATTGACTTTTTCACTAGCTCTAGAACCTGGGTGTAATCCGCCATCAGTCCGGGGTGATCATGCCTGTTTCTAATTATATCCTAAACGGCCTTGAGCGGGTCAGTGGTGTAACAGGAATAAATCCATTCGCAGTAATTCTCCTTCCCTTCCCTAGAATCTTTCAAAATCCTAGCGGCCCAGGAAGAAATCGCATTGCCCAATGATTCAGCTATTATGTAAGAATTTCATTAATCCCTGACGAATATAATATTCATACTCTCAGAAGTACAGGCCGCAAGTAAGGCTGTGTAGTCGATTTCAAAAGCGATATGATCTCCGACTTGATAATCCTTTTCGGAATCCTCGATATCAACTATAGTATGATCGAATGATCGTCCAAGAATTTCGATTTTTGGATCCACAGGCCAGATATTCTCGGATGAAACATCTTGATATCCCAGAGCTAAAAGGGCACGTTTACGTTCTCCCCGGTCAACAAAAGTTTTGGACTTCATAAAAGCATCAGTACCGAGTTCACCGAACGGAA
>JAFDIV010000020.1 GCA_019307815.1 Deltaproteobacteria bacterium | reverse complement strand
GCGGGTGGGCATGGTGAGGATTTCATGGCTGTTTATGGCACCAGTAATATGGGCCTTCACTCCCGAGACTATTATCCCATCATCCAGTCTTTCCTTTATGTGCAAATAGGTGTCCCTGTTTTTTTGCTGGTGAGGTCGTAAGCTCCTGTCCCCCCTTGCATCTGTCATGGCCCCTGATGGCATGAGATCCTTTTTCTGCACTTCAGCCAACCAGTTTTTGAACCTCTCGTGGTAGTTTGTCCCGTATTTCTGATCAATCTCATAGCTCGTAACGTACACAGCGTTAAGTCCGTCAAGCCCCACACACCGCTGAAAACAGGTTCCTGTCTTCTGACCTAGCAGCCGCATCATCCTGACCTTTTTTACCAAATCATCGATCCCTTGATGAATATGGGTAAAACGATTGATCTTTTCTCCTGTCAAATGGGATGTGGCTGTCATAATCTCTTCATATTCCGGCAGATGAGCCAATTCGTATGTCATAGCAGCAGCGTGCAAGTGTGGTTGAAACATGGGCTCATCTAATACGCTCTCAATCTTTTGCCCGAAGAAATATACTTCCGGGTGCAAATCCCTGAGAGACTCTAAATATTCTTTTCCTGTCATTATTGCCATGGCCTTACCTCCATCTATTGCCCCTTGTTGCCTGAGTGTTTTAACAGGCCGAATCTTTTTATATTCTCATCTGCCTGGGCCTGTATCTTCTCGATGGCCTGACGTCCTCGATCAGAAGAGAAAAGGTGTCTATACCGTTTCTGTGCCCTCAAATATTCTTCGACAGGGACTCTGTTTTTGATCCTGTGCACAGAGGTAATATTCCCATTCTCCATCTCAAAGAGCGGCACAAGGCCGGTTTGGACACCCAGGCGACCCACTTCCAGAGTGCGATCAGGGGGAAATCCCCATACTGTGGGGCAGGGGGTGTCAATCTGAATATAGCGGGGACCATGGTATTGCATGGCCTTTTTTACCTTCTTCTCCAGATCTTTGATATAGGCTGCAGAAGCAGTGGCCACATAGGGAACACCATGGGCTGCTATTATGACAGGGAGGTCTTTTTTCATCTCAAGTTTCCCCAGTGAACGGGTTCCCGCAGGGTCCGTAGTAGTGGAAGAAAACATGGGGCTGGCGCCGCTACGCTGGCCTCCGGTATTCATATAGGCACCGTTATCCACGCAGATATAGAGCACATCATCACCCCGCTCCAGCATTCCGGACAATGCCCCAAAGCCAATATCAAAAGTGGCACCGTCTCCTCCTATGACCAGGACTCGAATATAGTCGCGGCCCTGGGCCTTTAAGGCTGCGGCTATGCCGGCAGCAATGCTGGGTGCATTTTCAAATACGTGGTGAATCCATGGAACTCGCCAAGGAGAGTAACCGTAAGGGGATGTAAATGTTTCTAGGCATCCTGTAGGAGTTACAACGATTACCTCTTTACCGGTAGCCTTAAGGATATGGCGAACAGAAAGGGCCATGCCGCAGCCATGACACGCGCGATGTCCTGAAACAAACAGTTCTTGAGTATTCGATTCTCCACTGGGCTTCATTGCTTCGTCCCTTCTTCGATTAGGCTGGAGTTCAGACCAACCCAGAGAGGCTCATCTGGCGGAAAACCAGATCTACCTATTTCTCTTGCCTTTTCAACTACCTCTATGATCCGATCTTCATTGACTTCTCTGCCGCCCAATCCTGCTATGAAGTCGACCACAATTGGAGCCTCAGACCTTCCGCAAAGCTTTGCTTTAAGGTCCATCCCCACAGCCCCTTCGCTACCCATTGAAAAATTGGCATCCAGAACAGCAACTACCTTAGCCCCCTTGATATTTTCCAGGATATCCTCAAAGGGAAAAGGCCGATAACAACGGATCTTGATAAGCCCAACCGGTTGTCCTTGGGAGCGCAGTTTGTCAACCGTTTCCTTTATGGTACCGACCATGGACCCCATGGCCACCAGAATTACTTCGGCATGCTTTGTTCGGTAAGGCTCAATAAGACCTCCATGATCCCGACCCGTAAGCGCAGCCAGCTCAGCAAAGACTTCTTTGACCCGCCTTTTTGCATGTTGCATGGCCACTTGTATTGCATACTTGAATTCCATCAAGACATCTTCTTCGGCATAGGAGCCCCAGGTCTTGGGGTTATTTACGTCGAGAAAATTGGCGGGTCTGAAGGGAGGTAAGAAGTCATCTATATCCTTTTGCCTTATAAAGGAGACCCTTTCGTAGGAGTGGGTAAGGATCCAGCCGTCCATGCATACAAGTACAGGCAGCATAATGCGGGGATCTTCGGCGATTTTGAAGGCGGCGATATGAGTGTCATAAGCTTCCTGACTGCTTTCGACATATAATTGAATAAGTCCGGCATCCCTTAGGCTTATGGTATCCTGGTGGTCCACCTGTATTGTAATGGGGGCTGAGACGGCCCTATTAACACCCGTTATGACGAAAGGAAGTCGCATGCCAGCGCTTGCATATAATACCTCAGTCATCAAAAGGAGACCTTGGGATGAAGAGGCAGTGTATGAGCGGCTTCCAGCAGCAGAAGCACCGCTGACAACACTTGCCGCAGAGAACTCTGATTCAACCCTCACGTATTCAGAGTCCAGCTCGCCGTTTGCGATGATCCTGGCAAGGGCCTCGACAATATGGGTCTGAGGGCTAATGGGGTAAGCCGATATGACTTGAGGACGACAGGCCTTTACAGCAAGAGCGACTGCCTCAGATCCTTCTAAGACCTCTGCATTAGGCATGTTACTTTTCCTCCGCGATCATCTCGATAGCACCAGCCGGGCACTCGTAAGCACAAAGCCCACAGCCCTTGCAGTAGTCATAATCAATGAGATACATTTCGTCTCGTTGGTAAACAGCACTGTCGGGACACACGCTTTCACAAATGCCGCATGTCTTGCATAAACCATAATCGATAACAGGTCGCTGGTCCCGCCAAGAACCAGTCTTGTATTCAAGCGAGGTGCCGCCTTGCACCACTGCTCCCATAGTTATTTTCATCAATCACCCCCTGCGAGTGCTTCCTTGTAACTCCTCTCTACCACCCTCGCATTTTTTTCCCCTATTTCTCCGGGAAACTTCTTTAGTACAGCTTTCAACATGGCCTCCAGACTGAGCTCCTTTGTCACAGCTCCGAATGCCCCCAGAAGGGCTGTATTCATTATGGGCCGGCCAAGGATTTCGCGGGCCAGTTTCTCTGCTTGTACAGTGTGTACGCGGAAATCTATTGGTATTTCGAGTTCTTCTTGCTTTCTTTCTGTATTAACCAATACAATGCCCCCAGGTTTAATTTTGTCGAGCACAGGTTCGTCCTTGAAAATGGTGGCATCCTGGACAATAAGGTAGTCAGCTTGACTAACTCGGCTCCTGATGCGAATGGGTCTGTCACTCAAGCGGCAGAAGGCCATTATGGGCTTTCCCCTTCTTTCACCCCCTCCCCCAAGGAAAGGAAAGGCCTGACCGTATTTGCCGTCTTCCAAGGCAGCTATTGCCATGAACTGGGCGAGCACCAAAGATCCCTGCCCACCCCTCCCGTAAATACAAATTTCCCTCACGGCCACTCTCCTGAGGTTAGGTTCTCATGTTATGAAACGCTTTTTCAAGATTAGTGTAAAAAAATTACCACTTCATTTCCGAGGAAATTTTTTCAGCCGTATCCACTGCCAGCCCGATCAGCTCTTCATTTATCCTGTCCATTGTCATGGAAAACACAGAACCAGTGATACTGAGGGCGGCCACGATTTTTCCTCCGGCCCGAATCGGCGCCCCGACACATCGAACACCCTCGTAGTATTCCTCATCGTCAATGGCATACCCCTGTTTTCTTACCTTTTTCAGTTCGTTGAATAGATCGTGCAGGGCTGTTATTGTATTTTTCCCATAACGACGAAGGCGTCTAGATCTGTAAATCCTTTCTATTTCTCCACGGCTCAGGCCGGAGAGGAGGACTTTCCCACCAGCAGTTGCATGGGGTTCCGTGGTAAAACCAACATTGGTGGCCAAAGAAAGACCACTCAGGTAATTAATCCTGTCTATATAGGCGATCTTGCCGTCCCGCAAGACAGCCAGAAAAACGCTTTCCCTGCATCTTTCATGCAATTTGACCAGATGATCATGGGCGATTCTTCGGACATCAAGGTTTTCCAAAATAATCTTGCTAATGGAAACGAACTTAAACCCCAAAGAATATTTCCTGGTCTGAGGGTCCTTGGAAATGTACCCGTGGGAAAGAAAGGTGCTGAGAATATGGTGAGCGGTACTGTTTGGAATCCTGAGCTTCTCAGATATTGCTGAGAGGCTGAGGCCCCTGGGGTTTTCGCTCAGGAGGGCGATAATCCTTAAGCTTTTATCAAGGGATGCTATTTTCATAATATGAAACCACTTTTCAATTTTTTTAAAGAATAGAATTTACGCATTGGAGTGTCAATACCTTTTTGGTTTTTGCTGCATCTGTAATGCAGAGGGCATAATTAGGTGTCTTTAGCCGCTTAACTGAGGCGACTCTAGCCAGATCGTGGCAGATTCACTGGAGTCTTGCTGCGGAGATGCTGGAGGAATTCTTCTTGTTTCCCTCCAACTGCAATTCAGACAATGGCCCAGGAATCATCGGATATGGGCCTGTTTTCAAGTATACGTTCAGGGCTGAATATGGATAGGTCCAGTTTGGGAGGAATGCCCAAGATCAGCTCTGAAAGGTAGCGTCCCACTGCCGGACCCTGCTGAAGGCCGTGACCAGAGAAGCCATTGGCCATAAGATATCCCTTCAGCTCCGGCCACCAGCCTATAAAGGCATTATCATCCAGGGTGCTTACCGCATAGAGCCCAGCCCATCCGCGCACGAGCTTCAAGGTATCAAAGGCCGGGACAAATTCGGCCAGCTCCGGCCATAGGAGCTCCATAAATCTTTTGTCATCCCATCTGAAATCGTATCCAACAGGGTCCTCATCCATGGACTTTCCAAGGAGAATCAGCCCGCCTGTCTCGGTCCTGAAATAAAGGCCTGAGGGCAGCACAGTAAGGGGGAGGTCTCCGCCAGGCTTGACCGCGGTATCAAGTGCAAAGACTTGGCGTTTGACCGGAATCACGGGGATTTCTACTCCCGCTGTCCTGGCAAGTTCCGGTCCCCATGCCCCTGCACAATTAACCACGAATTTGCCGCCCAATTCATCACCTGAGGCCAAACGGACTCCTGTCACCTCCTTTCCCTGCCTCTTTATCTCTTTGACTTCACCTTTGATAAATTCAGCGCCCAAAGATTTTGCCTTTTTCACGTACGCTATTAGCAGGGCATAAGGATCAATAATGCCATCCTCAGCCCCAAATGTGGCGCCCACATATCCTTTTGTGTTATACAAGGGGTAGTGGTCCACAATCTTTTCGGGCGGCCACCATTCCACCTTGCAACCAAGGCTCTGCTGTAATTCAAGGTCTTTTTTGCGAACTCTCTCTCCTGCCTCATCAACAAGGAAGAGGTTTCCGATCATGTGATGGCCGATATCAGGGGCCTCCCCGTCCACTTCCATATCTTGTCCAAAGGTCTTGAAAACCTCCAATGCATACCGGGAGATCTGTATGTTTTCCTTGAGTCCAAATTGCACACGTATATTTGCCATGGATAGGGTAGTCGAGGCCCTGGTATAGGTGGGGTCCCTCTCAATAACGGCCACATCAAGTTTTTCATCTGTTTTCATTAGGTAATATGCGGTACATGCCCCCATAATTCCGGCACCGACAATAATCACATCATAGTGTTTCCTTTGCATGGCCACCTCATTTGGTCAAAATTCCAGCTCTGCCTCACCTCCAGGAGTGAGCCCCAGATCCTTTCCCGAATCAAGTAGCGCCTCGGCCATGGCCTGGCCGTAGCCGCGGGGAAATGAAAAAAGCACGGTCGCCTCATGGCCGGCCCGGCGCAGCAGCACGACCTGGCAGGGGATGCGAAGGATCGGCCCCTGGATGAGACATGGGGGTGTGAGGGAAGGGGACCCCAGATCAAGGGTTGTGACCCGCTCCATGAGCTCAAGAGTTCCTTTACCTGAAAGTGCCAGCAGGGTGAGGCCGTCGGTGATTTCAGTATAAGCCCTTTCCTCCAGTGGCCCTGGGTTTTCCCCCACCAGTTGCCAGATGGCACACTGGGTCCGGTTCATGCGGTTTATGAGAATTCCCTTTTCAAAAATGCACTGCCCGGGGTTCTCAGGGATACACAGACCGAATGGCCGAAATCGAGAGAGGTCCGAGTCCTGCAGATCCCACTTGGGTCGATGGCTCAGGTCAATCAGGAGGGGTCCACTTCCTGCTCCATAGGAAAGGGCCACTTGCCAGCCATCCCTATATTCTGTTTGTACTGGTTCTTTGTCAAATCGTATGGGAGATCTCCGTTGGATATTTTCCATGATTTTCTCCTACCATTTGATAAACACGTCAGCTTTTCATCCGTTTCCCCTCCGGGTCATAGAAGGGCATGGGTACGACGGTGGCTGTGTAACGAAGCGGCTTGTTGGAATCGTTCTGATAGATATGAAGGGTTTTACCTTCTTTTGCCAGATCGTCTCTTACCAGGGCCATTCCAATTGATTGCTTCAGGGTAGGGGAAAAACGTGATGTACAGACAAATCCCACTACCTCATTGCCTTCGTGTACAACCGATCCGTCGCCGGGAGTTTTTGAAGGATCGTTCATGCGGAATCCCACGAGTTTGAGTCGGCCCGACTGCTCCTCGGTAAAGGCAAGGGCCGGAGCACCGATCTTTTTACTGGCCTTGTCCCGTCGATCCCACAAAAAACCCAGCCCTAAATCCAGGAGATTGACGCGCTGTTCAGTCTCCTGGCCGATGATAATGTGGCCCTTCTCAAGCCTGAGCACGAACTGGGCCTCCAGTCCAAATGGTCGGATACCAAATTCTTTGCCTACTTCCAAGAGGAGATCCCAGACGCTCTGTCCATAAGAAGCAGGGAAATGAAGCTCATAAGAGAGTTCTCCCACAAACCCAACCCGTAGTACCCGCACCGGTATCCGGCTTGCAAGGGTGACCTTCCGGTATCCCATGTAGGGAAATGCCTCGTTGGACAGGTCCGCATCGGTCAGCTTGGAGAGGACATCCCTTGATTTTGGGCCCGCCAAATTGATGGCTGCCAAGGTGTCTGTAAGGTTGACCAGGTGAAAGTCCCATGCCTCATACCTGCTGTGGTATCGGAACCATTCAATGGTGCTTCCTGCCCGCGCTGTGGAGGTGGTGAAGTAGTACTCGTTTTCCCCCTCCCGGGTTACAAGGCCGTCATCCACGATCATACCGTCATGGTTGAGCATGGCCGAGTATTTGAGTTTGCCCTCCTGGATGCGGCCCATGTTGGAGATATATACCCGCTGGAGGGCTGAAAGGGCATCAGGGCCGAACAACCTAAACTTCCCCAGGGTGGATACGTCTATGATGCCCACCCTGTTTCGCACGGCCTCAATCTCGCTGGCGCTTGTTAGGTCCTGGGAAAAATACCTGGCCCGTTTCCAGACCCCTGTACGGCGGAATATGGCGCCTGCTTCCACCTGGGGATCATGCATTGGGGTCCGTTTGAAAATGTCGTAATTGGGACCTGCCAATGTGGCCATAAGAGTAGGTACTAAGGGGGGGCGAACGGTTGTGGGATGGAGATTCCCCATGGGCTCACCCCGTAGCTCGGCGAGAACAAGGGGCAGGTTATGTCCCGGTATTCCACCTTGAGATGGTCCCAATCCAAAGCTGCCGAATCGTTTGGCAAGCTCGGGCAGGTCAAAACCCTGTTGCACGCATTGCCTGGCTATCTTATAAGTGCCGTCTTCGTCAAAACAGATAAAGGACTTCCGGCCCACACCAATACCAGGGCCGTGCACCACAGGGCACCCCTTTGCAGGCCCAGGGAGAGCTGCTAGTGCCTCTTCCACCTCACCCAATGGGACATCAATACCACAGTCACGGGCCGCCTTCAGGCCCGCCAGTGTGCCTGATGTCTCTATAGAGGCCGGGTCGGTGAAACCCAGGAGCCTGCCTCCTGCGTGTACCCGCGGGGGAAGCTCTGTGGGGAGAAAGAAGTTGGTATGGGGATCAAAAGCAAACCTGGCCTGGGCAGTGGAAAGGGGGCCGCTGAGCGGGGTGAGTCCTGCCGATGCCACAAGCAGATCACAGTCAAAGGCCTCCTTTGCAGGCGAATTTAAGCTTCCCAATACAGCGCCCTTAACCACTTTTCTCCCCCTGGCCTGTGAAGCGGCCCATCCAGTGAACAATGGGATGCCCTTGGATTTGAGTGCAGTTACCAATGCGGGGTCATGGCCACCTTCCCTGGCATCGGCTACGGCCATGACTTGGAGACCCACATTGGCAAGATCCACTGCAGCCTCAAGCCCCAGGTCGTCACCAACGCTGAAGACAGCCCTTGAACCTGGGAGCAATCCATAGGTCCTTGCCAAACGAAGGGCGCAGGCCGCCTGCATTACTCCCGGCCGATCGTTGTTTTCAAAAATAAGGGGCCGCTCAATGCACCCTGTGGTTACAACCACGCTGTGGGGCCTGACCTGGATGTAACGCTGGACAAAAGGGTCATCTTCGCCCCCCACCTGAAAGGCAGTGACCAGGTTATCACCGGAAAGGTTATTTACAAAGGTGTGGGTAAATACGCGAATGTTTTCATGCGCCTTCACCTTGTCTGCCAACCCGCTCGCCCGCTCGAACAGGGGCTGGCCTGGGGTGTATTCTCTGGTCCTCCAGTCGTAAAACCCACCAAGCCAGGGCCTGGCCTCGAAAAGGACTACCCTGAGCCCATAATCGGCTGCGGCAAGGGCGGCCCTCATCCCGGCCGGGCCTCCGCCCAGGACCGCCACCTCGGCATTCAGGTATAGCTCCTGATAACCCCCATGGACCCATTCTTTATTTATATCCACCTTACCAGTTCCGGCCATACGGCGTATCCCTTTTACTGCCAAGGGCCATAAAAAGGAGGGTTTGTGGAAAAGCCGATAATAAAACCCTGCTGGCATGAAGGCGTCGAACTTGTCCAGGATGCCCAACAGATCCCTTTCCACAGGCCCCAGGGAGTTCTGGGGCCTCACTTGCATTCCTTCCTTCAAAAGAGTCGTCTCTGCCCTGACATTGCACTCGTGGTCAATGGCCACCGAGGTGTTTGCAGATTCCCCGTCCAGGCTGTAAAGCCCTCGGGGGCGGTGGTACTTGATACTGCGGGAAAATATTCTTACCCCGTTTGCAAAAAGGGCGCTGGCAACGCTGTCACCCTTTAGTCCTTTCATGGGCCTGCCTTGCCAGGAAAAACTCAACGTCTTGTTCCTGTGGATTTTTTGAGTGGGTGTCTGGGGCAGTCTGGTCATGATACATCCCCTGATTCGTTTGTCTCTCGACCGGTCAAGGTGTCTCTCCAAATGGTGAACCAGAGACCACAGCCGTCCCGGTGGCACCACCACTCCTTTTGTGGGCCGCCAACGGCCTTGTGCATCTGGACTGCTTCGGAATAGGCCCTGGGGGTCAAGCCCTCTTGGTCCGGGTCCGGACCTCGTTCCTCATTCCCAAAACGAAATTCGTGTAGATCCCTTTTTCCACAAATGGGGCAGGTGATTGTATATGACATCTGATACCTCCTTAATTCCAGGGTCCATAACTAAAGGCCCCGGCGGTTTCTCCAGTATGCCGGAACTGTTCGAACCGGCGCAGGGAAAAGGGCTTTAGGATTTCAGGCCGTTTCGCCTTTGCCATATATTCGGCCATGTATTTGCCAGCTATGGGGCCTGACTTGAAACCGAAATACCCCCAGCCCACGTCCAGGTAGAGCCCTTCGATGGGGTCGTTGCCGTGCATGATGGGGGCCATGTCCGGTGTCATGTCCGCAATGCCGGCCCAATGGCGCATGAACTTGACGCCCTTTAGGCAGGGCAATAACTCCGTCAAGGCCTCTGCCTGATGTTTCATATAATAAGGAGTAGTGTTTGTTGTGTAGTTAGGCCAGGGATCCATGTGGGCACCAGTGGCGATTTCCCCTTTCAGGGTCTGGTTGGCGTATACATGGTAGGCCCCGGAAGATATGACGTGATTAAGCACAGGCTTCAAGGGCTCTGTAACCATGGCCTGGATGGTCAGGGGATGAATTGGCAGTTTTATGCCTGCCATTTGAGCTATCAGGGCCCCATACCCGCCAGCACATATTAATACCCGGGGTGATTTAATGGCCCCCCTGCTTGTTTGGATGCCTGTTACCTTGCCATGGGCCACGTTAATACCTGTCACCTCGGTATTCTGGTGGATGTGGACGCCGTAGCGGGCCGCCCCTTTGGCCAGACCCCAGACAGCAGCATCATGGCGTACAATCCCCCCTGGGGGATGATACATTCCACCTAGAATAGGGTAGGTGATGTTGTCTTCAATGTTGAGGGCAGGCATCAATTCCTTGCACTGTTTGCGGTCAAGGAGCTCGCTCCTGACACCACTCAGTTGGGCCGTGCAAACGGCAAGGCGTGCGGCCCCCATTGCAGCCTCGGAATGAAAGGTATTCAGGTTGCCGCAGTTATGGAACATCATATTAAAATCAAGCTCTCGGATCAGTATGGGCCAGAGCTTGAGTCCCTCGTCATACAATCTGATATTGCCTTGGGTCCTCTGGTTGGCCCGGACAATGGCTGTGTTTCGGCCTGAGCCGCCGAAACCCACGTATCTTCGTTCAATGACCGCCACATTGGTCATGCCGTGTTCCTTGGCCAGGAAATAGGCAGTGGCCAAACCGTGTATTCCGCCGCCGACCATGACCGCATCATAGGTGGACCTGAACGGCGACTTGCCCCACAAGCGCTCAACTTTCATGAGCTGATCCTCCCTGGTTTAATGGGGTTCGCCATACGTGCATGGAATCGAATCAGTTTTTAGCAGAATGAAATAAAAACTGTCAAATAATTTTGTTTTAGAAGAAAAATCTTGATTTTTTCTAGAAAAAATATTTCAATACCCCTTCAAATGAAACAAAAACTAGCAAGGTTGTCCATTGCCTTCCTGGAATGAAGGAAATAATGTAGAAATCTATGGGACATCCCTTTTTAGAGCGGTTGGAACAAAGGCGGGCTTTTCTTACCCCTAAAGGCCAGATATTGGCCGATTTCGTAAAGGAAAACCCCCGTCAGGCGGTTTTTATGACAACTCGGCAACTGGGCCAGGCAGCCGGGGTCAGCGAGGCCACTGTGGTACGTTTCGTGGACAGGCTTGGGTATAGGGGGTATGCCGATTTCATCCGTGACTTGCGGGAGCTTGTGGACACCCAATTGACCCTGATTGACAGGGTGGCGCTGACAAAGGCCGATGGGCCTGGTGCAGAAAGGCTCTTCAGGGTGGTTGAAGAAGAAATCGCAAACCTGAAGGAGTTTTATGAGACCGCAGACTATGAAACCATTGGCAATGCAGCCCGCTTGTTGCTTGAAAGCACTGCCATATACGTCATTGGCTCACGGTTAAGTTATACCTTTGCCTATTATCTTGGCTGGTCCTTGACAAAGATCAGGGGGCAGGTTCATATTCTAAGTGGAAGTGATTCCACTTCCATTGATTGGCTTACCATTGCTCCAAAGGATAGCCTGGTGGTCATTTTTGCCACCTCTCGATATCCCAATGAACTGATCCGGCTCGCCCGCCTGGTACGCCGTTTGGAGCAGAAGCTTCTTGTGGTATCTGACAGCACTACCTGTCCTGTCAACCAGTTTGCTGATCTACATATTGTGGTCCGCTGTCTCCATTTTCCCGTTATAGGTAGTCCTAGTCTCATGGCCTGTCTTGTCAATTGCCTCACCTTGGAGATGATAGCCCGTGGAGGAGATACCCTGAAGGCACACCAGGAGAAGCTCGAGCAGGCGTACCGGGAAAATGATGTCCTCTTCAACTTGGATGGACCGGTAATCTGATGCCTTAATGAAGGAGGGAATAGCCCCCTCTAGAAGGGGAGAGAGTAGGAGGGAGAAAATGGCAGAGAAGAAGTATGATGCAATTATTATTGGTGCCGGTATTATTGGTGCGGCCATCGCCTTTGAACTGGCAAAGAAGGGATACAAAACCTTGAATATTGATAAGCTTCCCGCAGCCGGTTATGGTTCAACAAGCAACTCCTGTGCTATCGTGAGGGCCCATTACTCCACATATGAGGGCGTGGCATTTGCCTATGAGGGCTTTTTTTATTGGCAAAACTGGGCCAAGTACCTGGAGGTAGAAGACGAGGCAGGGCTGGCCGAATACAGAAATACAGGTTCCATCCTGATCAAGAGCAAAGGGCATGACTGGCGGAAAGTCAAAAAACATTACGATGCAGTGGGTGTAGAGTACGAGGAGTGGACAGCAAAGGAGATGCTGGAGCACATTCCCATATTTAGTGATGATTCCTTTTGGCCTGTGACTCGACCTGAAGAAGATGAACACTTCAACGAGCCCAAGGGAAAGCTGGAGGGCGCTATCTATACTCCGGGCAGCGGCTACGTGAACGACCCCCAGCTCTCGGTACACAACCTGCAACGGGCCACAGAGGCAAAAGGCGGTGAGTTCCTTTTCAATACGGAGGTAACCGGTATTCGGTCCAGGGACGGCAAGGTATTGGGCATTACGGTAAAGGGTGGAGAAGAGATCGATGCCCCCGTGGTTATAAATGCCGCCGGTCCCCATTCCTTTCTGATAAATGCCATGGCCGATGGGGTCCTGGATGGTATGAATATCAAGACAAGGCCACTGAGGCACGAGGTACATCATGTTCCCTCGCCTGAGGGATTTGACTTTTACAATAACGGTTATCATGCCTCAGACGGAGACAATGCAATCTATTTCCGGCCAGAGGTGGGAAATATGATACTCGTGGGAAGCGAGGACCCCAAATGCGACCCAATGCACTGGATTGATGACCCGGACAACTTCAACCGCAATATAACAGATGCCCAGTACAAGGCCCAGGTCTACCGCCTTGCGCGCCGCATACCTTCCCTTGGCATTCCCAATAAGCAGCTTGGGATAGCTGATTTATACGACTGTTCAACCGACTGGATCCCCATTTACGACAAGTCTGATCTGAAAGGCTATTATATGGCAATAGGAACCAGCGGAAACCAGTACAAGACCGCGCCGGTGGTGGGTGTCTTGATGGCTGAACTGATCGATTATTGTGAAAAGGGAAACGATCACGACAAGAAGCCTCTCCAGCTCTTTTTGAAAAATACCGGCATTACTATCAATGTGGGCTTCTTTTCCAGAAGGCGGGAAATCAACAAAGACAGCAGCTTCTCAGTGAACGGTTGAGGACTAAAAAGCATCGGTCGGCGAGTCTGCTCCGGGCCCGGCGGCTGAAAAAGCAGGGGATAGCTGGTTGGAATTGTATGTAAGGAAGGCTGGTCTGTTAATCAAGGAGCCTGGCCCGTAAGCAGCGCGTTTTCCGCGGCTATGGCCACTGGTCCACTTAGCGCATTTAGCAACATCAGGTCTTCTTTCCTAAAGGCATAAGGTCTTTTTAATGAATCTACATAAATTGCCCCTCTAACTTGTTTGTTGCTTATCATGGGCACACACATCAAGGATTTTATCTTGAGAATTCCGATGCTATCGGACAGATTCGCGGGAGGCTCGTATTGGGTGTTGGACATGCGAATTGATTTTCCTGTCTTTAAGGTCTTTTCCAGGATTTCTCTACTATAAGGGGATAGAACCTCCTTTTGCCCAGACCTTGTTCTGCTCACAATCGTGGTAATCGCGGAATCGTCGGGATTGAACAGGGTAAGGGTTGCCCTGTCAATTCGTGGTAGGCTGACCAGTAAGAAGTCAAGGACCTTCTCGCAGAGATTGTGGAGGGAAAGCCCCTCTTTCAGCAATTCACCCAGCTCCACAACTAGCTGCATATTTCTGGCTAGGCTTCTTCGTTCCTTTGTCTCAGCTTGCTCCTCTTGTTTTTCGGCCTTGGCAGCAGTGGTAATCGGCCATGACCCAGGAAATACCTTGCCTTGTTCAACACCCGTGATCTGGACCACTGTATCTCCCATGGTCAGCATATCCGACTCCCCTACCTCAACGCCTTCTCCGGGTACAATAGGGATGCCATTAAGCTTTGTGCCGTTTGTGCTCTTCAGATCTTCCACGAAAAGCTTGCTGCCCAGTAGAAACAGCTTAATCTGTTTTCTAGAGATAGTGGTATCCCTTATCTGGATATCATTTTTAGAAGACCGGCCCAGAAACATGGTGCTCTTTTTGAGGGCAAAGGACTTGCCTTTCATTGGGCCCTTGATGACACGGAGCATGATGGGCATAGGACAGACCCTATAACCTTTCTGAGGAACTCATTACTCTCTGCAAGAATAAATAAATTAATTTTAGCATAACAAGGCGAAATTGCAAGCAGTATGCAGAGAATGCTTCAGGAAGGAAAGAGTCATTTTTTTGACGAAAGGCGGATCCCCAGCACCCTGATCGAACTGGGGAGTTCTTATGTTCTGCTTAAAGCCTGCCTAGTTTCCACCCATTTCCCTTTTTTGGGGTCAACACCTGGTATTTTGAATGTATGGAGGAGCCTTTAGCCTTTCACCCTTAGCCTATTTCTTTTCATGGCACATAAATTGCTATAAATATTCCCGGAAGCAAAAGGCAATCCCTTTAAGAGTAGGTCTCATAACGCAGGTGCAACAAGAGACAACCATGGTGAGCAAGGCATGAATGAACATGGTTCCAATGTCCGTATAAAGGAAAGAAAGCCCCTTGACCTTGAGGGGAATATGAGGATAGGGGCCCTCTTGGTCAGAGAGGGCTTTGTAAGGCAAGAAGATATCCAAAGGGCCCTTGAGATTCAAAAAAAGGAGGTGGAGCTATCCAGGTATCCTTTGGGTCAAATACTCGTTGGAATGGGGGCCCTTAAAGAGGAGGACCTCAATGAACTCCTGAACCATCCTGAATTGAAAAGGGATTTGAGCACACTTGCCATTGAGAAAGGCTATATAACAAGACAACAGTTGGCCGAGTGCCTCAAAAAACAGAGCCCCGGACAGCCTTTAGGGGATCTTCTTGTCAAGGAAGGGTTTTTGACACCGGAGCAGCTAAAAGATTTACAGAATGAACAGCTAAAGTCCAAGCGGCTGGGTGAGCTGGCAGTACAAAAGAACCTGATTGATGAAAAGACCTTGAAGCATGCCCTAAAGATCCAGAAGTCCCCTCGGGTATTGGGTGAGATCCTTTGTAACCTGGAGTTGGTCAACCCTCTGGACCTCTATTATGTGTTGAATAAGTATAAGAAGCAATTCAAGTTGGGGGAAATCCTGGTCCGACTTGGATATGTGGACAAAGAAAGTCTGAATCAGGCCCTGCAGGAGCAGCGTCATAGTTCGGAGAGCATCGGCGAGATCCTGGTAAGGAAAAAACTCATTACCACAGAGCAGTTGCAAGATGCACTCTCAAGGCAGTGTAATATACCATTCAGATCCTTAAAAGGATTTACTTATAGTGAAGAAGACAAGAGAAGGCTTGCGGGGATTATCAGCCAGAAATATGCGGAAAAGAATCTGATGATACCCATTTCCCTTATTGGAAAAGACCTCACTCTGGCCCTGGTTCGACCGGAGAACATTCATACAGCACGGGAACTCAAGAGCCTTTATACCCACTTGAATATAAAGTGTATCCTAGTCACAGAAAATAAATTCAGTGAGCTTTTCGAGATCCTATACAGCAAAAAGCTTGGCAGGTTCCAAGGCCTGCAAGAGAAGGAGGAAGAAGCGGATGAAACCTCCCAGGGCATGGACTTCATGCAGATTGAGCTGGATGAAGACATGGAAGGGGATGCGGATGAGGGGCCTGTTTATGATGCCCAAGATATTGAGGCAGAGGAGCTAGTCAACTTCATTATCAAGTATGGGATCAGCAACGGGGCAAGCGATATCCATATTGAGCAGGATCGGGAGGGAGCCAAACTTCGATACAGGATAGACGGTGTATTGCAAGATGTAAATATTTCCTGGCTGAAAAAAAAGCTCCAGGAGAAGGCAGGTTCCATCATCTCACGGATTAAAATCATCTCCAATCTGGATATTGCCGAAAGGCGTCTGCCCCAGGACGGTGTTTTTCGAATCAACTACTATGACAAGGCGCGAGGTCAGAAATACGATTTGGACTTTCGGGTGGCTACGTGCCGGGCCATTGCAGGAGAGAACGTTACCATTCGTATCTTGGACTCAAGAAAGGCCAATGTGGGTCTTGAGAGCCTTAATCATTCCCCCCATGTACTGGAGCCGTTTAAGCGCTTCCTAAAAAGTTCGGCTGGAATGATTCTGGTATCAGGTCCCACAGGAAGTGGTAAGTCCTCCACCCTGTATGCAGCTCTCAAGTATATATACGATCCTGGAATAAAAATTATTACTGCGGAAGATCCTATAGAGTACAGCTTCCCTGGAATTATGCAGACCCAGGTCAATCCCAAAATAGGCCTCACATTTTCCAGGCTTTTGAGGTCGTTTTTGAGATTGGACCCGGATGTGATACTCGTGGGAGAGATCCGTGATGAAGAGACGGCAAAGATTGGCTTTGACGCTGCCCAGACAGGCCATTTGCTACTGAGCACCGTACATACCAATGACTCGGTCAGTGCAGTACCTCGACTTATGGATCTCAATGTAGAGAGGGCTCAAATCGCTGCATCCTTGAGCTGTGTTCTTGCTCAAAGGCTTGTGAGAAGAATCTGTCCTTCATGTATTACAGAGGTGGTCCCTGATGAGAAGGAGTGGGCTATCCTTTTTGACGAATACCCTTCGCATTTGCAATTCTATAAGGGCAAGGGGTGCGAAGCATGTGGGTATACGGGATACCAGGGGAGGACATTGCTCTCAGAAATCTTTGTTGTGGATAAAGACATTGCTGTGGCGCTGACCAAGGGCGCAGAAGTGGATGACATCAAACGAATCGCACTAGATAAGGGAATGCTCACCATGTTGGATGACGGGCTTATGAAATTGAAAGAGACAACCTTGTCCGAAATCATCAGGGTTATTCCCCATGATATGATTCAGTCCTTCCGCTCAAGGAATAAGGAATATGGATTTCAGGGCCCTCATTTCCAGGGAGGGTCCAACCGATTTCTAGTAAGCGACGCCAAAGCTCAAGCGGACGTGATAGAGAATATCTATGAGACCTATGAAAGATTGATTTCAACCAATGGAGGGCAAGGCAAACGGGTGGAGCAGGGCCTTTTCACCGAGTTTATTCAGAAGAGCTTTGAAGAGATCTGTAAGAATTATCAATGCTCGAAGGTCTCATTTGTTGTGGAAAAGAATGAGGGTAAGGTGGAGGTCTCCGCATTTCCGGTGCCATGATGCCTATTTTGTAAGGCGGGCGAACGCCTGGAAGTAACAGTGTATGCCTAGAATTATTACCATAACCAGCGGAAAAGGGGGCGTTGGAAAGACAAATATTAGTCTGAACGTGGCCCTCTATTTGGCCTCAGAGGGGCATAGGACGTGTCTGTTTGATGCTGATTTAGGACTGGCCAATATCAATATCCTCTTGGGGCTTCAGCCCGAATATACCTTAAAAGATCTTATCCTGGACGGTCGCACTATAGATGATATCATTATCCGAGACTATAAAGGGATAGATATCTTACCCGGCAGCTCAGGCGTTGAACAGGTGGCCAATCTGGATCCCTCCAGAACCCAGGAACTCATCGGTGCCCTTTCACAATTGGAGGATTATGATTTTCTTCTCTTTGATACATCAGCAGGGATCTCTAAAAATGTGATCTCCTTTTGCCTCGCTACTTTGGAATTGGTGGTAATCATAACGCCTGAGCCTACATCCTTAACTGATGCCTATTCCTTGGTTAAGGTCCTTTCAATGAATGGTTACCAGGGAAAGCTTCAGGTGGTGGTGAATCAGTGCAAGGATTTTTCAGCTGCCAAGTCTGTGTATAATAAGTTCCGGGGGGCTATACAAAAGTACCTGGGGATGCAAGTATATGCCCTTGGTGTGGTATTTGAAGATCCTAAGGTGGTGGAGGCGGTAAAACAGCAAGAGCCCCTTTTGATCCGGTATCCCGGTTCACTTGCTTCCCAGTGTATCCGGAAAATCGGTCAGAAGCTACTGGATGGGACTGATGAGGAGCTATCTTCAGTTCAAGTAGAAGGCTTTTGGAAGAGGTGGCTGGGCGTGATTCAAGGCCCTTTGAAATTGAAGGAGACGGGGCAAAAGCCTTCCAAGGGATCGGAAGAGAATAATGAACAAGGTACTGTTGTTCCTGAAACCAGGGCTCCTGTTTCCAAGGATGACAACGTTGGCCGATCAGAGGAGCGAGAGGGACGTGGCCACGAGAAGAGGGACAAGATCCAAGATGATGTGGTTGGAAAACTCGCAGAGGGATTGGCATCTTTGGCCGAGGAGTTGAGACTCATTCGTAATGCCTTGGAAAAAAATGGGAGGCCGTCCCGAGACTTGCAAAGGGCGGGCGGTGAATCTTTTTCTTCCCCACAGGGTCCCAAGATCAAGCTGGACCTAGAGGCCTTTTTAAGAAGGAAGATCGCAAAACAAGGAAATGAGGTTCAATAGACATGCCTGATTTGGAAAAGTTGGTAAAGCGCATTGAGGAGATACCCACCTTGCCCATTGTATCAGAGAAGGTCTTTTTGCTCTCTAGCGATGAAAATGTATCTCTTCCAAAGATTGCTTCTCTCATTGAAAAGGATCAGGCTTTGGCCATAAAGATATTGAAGGTGGCCAATTCCGCCTTTTATGGCACCTTGAGTAAGGTCAGCACTATTGATCACGCCCTTGTGATTTTGGGAATTGAGGAGGTCAAGTCCATCCTGTTGGCATTTTCCATTCATAATTTCTTTGCAGAGCACCGGGATGGCCATTTTGACAGGACACGGTTTTGGAAGCATTCCGTGGTCTGTAGCCAGATAGCCAAGTATCTCGCCCGCTATTTTAATATTATGCAGGATGATACCCTTTTTCTATCAGGTCTTATCCACGATATGGGCAAGGTGGTTTTTGACCAATATTTCCATGATGACTTTCTTAAGGTTATCGATTACATATCCACAAAGAACGGAAATTTCAGCCGGGCCGAAAAGGATATCCTTGGGATTACGCATTACCAGGTGGCTGCCAAGTTGTTGCAGCAATGGAATTTTCCTGAAAAGGTGACCATGGAGGTCTTTTATCATCATGCCCCTTGGCATGACAGGAACTATTTAACAGGCTCCATCATAATCTATCTGGCAAACATCTTTACCAAGCTGGCTGGTTTTCCCTGTCTTGAGTCTGAAAAAAAGATCACTATTGCTGAATTTGCCGAGTCAAAGGCCATGGGATTTATTGTAAAAAGTGGTTTTGACTTGGACAAACCCACCATGGAAAAGCTCCTCCACCAGATCCGCGAATTCCTTGCCGAAGAACGTGATAATATGCTTCAATTCTTCGAGTCGTGAATAGGCTACCCTCGGCGCAAGCAGCAGGGTGTTGGGAATTCAGAGTACAGAATCCAGCACTCAGAATATTAACAGATACTCTTATCTTTTGAATTATGACTCCTAATTCTTGCCCTCGGGCTACCAACAGGTTCGAGTCAATCCTATTGCGACAATTTTTTGCTTCTTTCGGCATATTGTTTTCCAGGGCTTGATCACCAAGATGGCAATCTGAAACGCAAAATACTGCCCCGACTCAAAAGGGTGAGCTTACCCCGAGAATCTGTTTCCAGTCGCGGACTTCAGACAACAAAAAACAATTGACTTGCATTAGAGGGTATGATAGGGTCAGCTAGAATGAATGAAAGCTCATTCATTTTTCGGCTTTTATACAGTGATTTTTTGCCATGAGTGCCCCTGTTGCCTGAGGCGAAAGGGGATTTTGGGTGGTAATTTGAAACATTGAGGAGGTCTCACATGGAACAGAGGATAAAGAAGGCGGGGGTGATTGGTGCAGGAGTCATGGGCGCCACCATAGCGGCCCATCTGGCAAATGTCAGGATAGAGACAATCCTGCTTGATATTGTACCTCCGAAGCTTACGGACGAGGACAAGAAAAACGGGCTCACACAGGAGAGTCCTGAATTCCGTAACAAATTGGCCAAAAAGGGCCTGAACATGGCCCTTACCTCCAGGCCTGCCTCCTTTTACCTGCCTGAGTATGCCAAACGGATCAAGGTGGGAAACCTGGAAGATAATCTGGACTGGCTCAAGGAGGTGGATTGGATTATTGAGGTGGTTGTGGAGCGATTGGATATCAAAAAGAGTGTATTTGATAATGTGGAATCCGTGCTTAGTCCAGGCACAATCATTTCATCCAATACATCCGGCCTCTCGGCCAAGGCCATGTGCGAAGGCCGCTCTGAGAATTTTCGGAAACATTTTGCCATCACCCACTTTTTTAATCCTCCAAGGTACATGAAGCTACTTGAATTGGTCCCAGGTCCCGACACCCTTCCCGAAGTTATGGAGGTGTTGGCTGATACCTGTGAAAGAATCTTGGGCAAAGGGATTGTGTATGCCAAGGACACCCCCAATTTTATTGCAAACAGGATCGGTATCTTCAGTATGTTCAACGTGATTCGGACCATGATGGAGTTGGGTTTGTCCATTGGGGCAGTGGACAAGTTGACCGGGCCGGTAATCGGAAATCCTAAGAGTGCTTCATTCCGAACCGGTGACTTGGTGGGACTGGATACCCTTGTCCATGTAGCGGAAAATGTCTATGACGGTGCACCGGATGATGAAAGAAGGGATATCTTCCAGATCCCAGACTTTATCAAAAAGATGCTAGAGAAAAATCTGCTGGGCGAGAAGACCAAACAAGGATTTTATAAGAAGACCAAGGACCAGGAAGGCAAAAAGGTCATTCTTTCATTAGACTATAATACCCTGGAGTACAAGCCTCAGGAAAAGGTTTCCTTACCATCGCTAGAGGCTGCCAAAAACCTTACCAGCACAGCGGAAAAGATCCGCTCCCTTTACTATGCAAAGGACGTGGCCGGCCAGTTTACGTTCAAGACAATGAGCGAGACCTTCATCTATGCGGCAAACAGGATTCCTGAGATCGCCGACGACATCGTGAACGTGGACAATGCCATGAAGTGGGGCTTTGGGAGAAGGCTCGGGCCCTTTGAAGCATGGGATGTGATAGGGGTGGCCAAATCCGTGGAAAAGATGAAGGGCGCTGGCTACCAAATCCCTGCCTGGGTGGAGGAGATGCTGAGTCAAGGTAAAGACTCCTTTTATAGAAGGGAAGGGGGTAAACTCTTTTACTATGACGTTCAATCTAAGGAATACAAAGAGGTGCCAGTCAAGCCGGGAATCATATTTCTTCCTTCCCTTAAAGAGAGGAACATGGAAATTGCCAGCAATCCAGGGGCCTCGCTTATTGATTTGGGCGACGGGGTTGCCTGCCTGGAATTCCATACCAAGATGAACGCCATGGGCGATGATATCATTAGTATGGTGGTGAAGGCCGCAGATATTGTGAGTGAGCGTTTCGACGGCTTGGTTATTGCCAATCATGCAGACAACTTCTCTGTTGGAGCAAATCTCCCATTGATCCTCTTTACCGCCCAAGAGGAGGAGTGGGATGATCTGGATTGGATGGTGAAGACATTTCAGGATTCCTTCATGAAACTTAAATATCTGGATAAACCCGTTGTGGCAGCTCCTGCAGGTATGGCCCTGGGTGGCGGCTGTGAAATCTGCTTGGCAGCAGACAGGGTAAGGTATGCGGCTGAGACATATATGGGACTTGTAGAGGTTGGTGTTGGCTTGATTCCCGCAGGGGGCGGTACCAAAGAGATGTATCTCCGAAACACGGAGCACCTGTTCGAGGTGCAAAAGGGAGGGATTTATCCCAAACAGATTGAGCTTATGCCTTTTGTGGCCAGGGCCTTTGAGACCATTGCCATGGCCAAGGTTTCCACCTCAGGGCCAGAGGCTGTCAAACTGGGATACCTGAGGCCTACGGATCAGATGACCGTGAACAGGGATTACCTTATTGAGGATGCCAAAAAAACGGTGCTCGCCATGAACATGGAAGGCTACGTGCCACCGGAGCCAAAGGAAGATATCCGGGTAGCAGGCGAGAATACCTTTGCTATGATTAAGCTCGCCCTGTGGACCATGCATACATCGGGCTATATCACTGAACATGACGTTACTGTCTCAGAAAAGGTGGGCTATGTACTCTGTGGAGGCAATGTCCAATCAGACACCAAGGTCAGCGAGCAATATTTGTTGGATCTGGAAAGGGAAGCCTTTTTGAGCCTTTGTGGTAACCCCAAGACACAGGCAAGGATTCAGCATATGCTGACTACTGGAAAGCCACTTCGAAATTAATTAATGGATATAACCCCTTTTTGATATGGAGGAATGAGCCATGAGAGAAGCCGTGATAGTTGCAGCGTGCAGGACGGCGGTGGGTAAGGCGCCTCGTGGGACCTTGAGGCATATGCGGCCGGAGGCCATGGGCTGCGCGGTTTTGGGTGACCTGCTTAAACGAGCGGGAGACCTGGACCCCATGCTTATTGATGATGTCATAATAGGCTGTACGTTTCCTGAAGCAACCCAAGGACTCAATCTTGGTCGCGTACTAGTCATGTCCATGGGGTGGCCAGACCGAATTCCTGGAATGACGGTTAATCGTTTCTGTTCCTCGGGCTTGCAAGCCATAGCCATAGGTGCAGAAAAGATCATGTGTGGATACGCGGATGTGGTAATTGCTGGTGGGGTGGAGAGCATGAGTCAGATACCTATGGGCGGGAGTATGATGTATCCTAATCCTGCCCTGGTAGATACGAGACCCGGGGCGTTTACGGGCATGGGACTTACGGCGGAGAATGTGGCGGAACGATATGGAATCACCCGTGAGGAGCAGGATGAATTCGGCGCAAAGAGCCAACAGAAGGCTGAAGCAGCCATTAAGGCGGGCAAGTTCAAGAGCCAGATTGTGCCCTTGAAGGTAAAGGTACAAAAGCAATTGCCCAACGGCCATTTTGATTTTGATGAAATCATTTTTGATACGGATGAAGGGGTAAGGCCAGGGACCACTAAAGAAAGTATCGCTCATCTGCGGCCCGCTTTTAAGCCTAATGGTACGGTTACTGCGGGAAACTCATCCCAGACAAGTGATGGAGCGGCCGGTGTTGTGCTTATGAGCAAGGAAAAGGCCAAGGAACTTGGCCTTAAGCCCATGGCCACATTTCGGTATCATGCAGTAGAGGGATGTCCCCCTGAATACATGGGTGTGGGTCCCACTGTTGCCATTCCCAAGGTCCTCAAGATAGCGGGCATGACGCTTGATCAGATGCAACTCATTGAGTTGAATGAGGCATTTGCCGCCCAGGCCATCTATTGCATCCGGACCCTTGGAATCAATGAAGAGATCACCAATGTCAACGGAGGTGCCATTGCCTTGGGCCACCCCCTGGGGTGCACAGGAGCCAAGTTGACAACACAACTCATCTATGAAATGCACGAACGAAAGGTACGCTGGGGCCTGGTATCCATGTGTATAGGCTTTGGTATGGGGGCGGCGGCAATCTTTGAGATGGAAGATTATTAGGGAAGAAAGGGGAAGCCCAGCATGAGTTGAGGGCGGCCCCAATGGGCACAACTTACAGAAAAAGGAGTGTGAGAAATGGCGGAGAGAAAAATTTTTGCAGGTGGAGAGTTTTTGATCACCGACGTTGCTCCGGCTGACATCTTTACCCCGGAGGACTTTTCTGACGAACACAGGATGATTTATCAGACCGCTAAGGACTTCGTGGAAAAGGAAATTATGCCAAACATCGAAAAACTAGAGGAAAAGGACCATGATTTGGTTCTTAGCTTACTAGCCAAGGCTGGTGAACTAGGGCTCCTGGGTACGGATGTACCCGAGGAATACGGTGGGCTTGGCCTGGATAAGGTTAGCACTACCGTTGTTGGAGAGGCCATGGGCGTGGCTGGATCCTTCACTGTCGTCTATGGGGCCCATACAGGAATCGGTACTTTGCCCATTGTCTTTTTTGGCAGCGAGGACCAAAAAAAGAAATATCTTCCAAAGCTGGCCTCAGGCGAGTGGTGTGCGGCATACTGCCTTACAGAACCTGGTGCTGGTACAGACGCCCTAAATGCGAAAACAAAGGCAGTTCTTTCTGAGGATGGCAAGTATTACATCTTGAATGGAGAAAAGATGTTTATTACAAATGCAGGATGGGCGAGTGTTTTTACACTTTATGCGAAGGTCGACGGTGAGCACTTTACGGGTTTCATTGTGGAAAAGGATTTCCCTGGTGTGTCAACTGGTGCGGAGATAGACAAGATGGGAGTCCATGGCTCATCCACTAGGCCGTTAGTTTTGGAAGACGCCAAGGTACCTGTGGAGAACTTGATGTTTGAGATCGGCAAGGGCCACAAGATTGCATTCAATATCTTGAATATTGGGCGATGGAAACTTGGAGCCATGACTACTGGAGGCTGTAAAGGTTGCCTTACTGAAGCGGTGAAGTATGCTAACGGCAGGATTCAATTCAAGGTGCCCATCAGCTCTTTTGGCATGATCAAGACCAAACTGGCCAATATGGCCATCCGTACCTATATGAGCGAGAGCATGATGTATCGCCTTGCAGGCATGTTTGATGACAAACTGGGAACCCTAGATGAAGATGCTAAGAAAAGCGGGGCGGAGAATGCCAAGGCAATTGAGGAATACGCCCCGGAATGTTCTATTACCAAGGTATATGGTTCTGAATGCCTTGACTATTGCGTCGATGAATATGTTCAAGTACTGGGTGGGTATGGGTACTGCTCCGAATACCCAGCAGAACGGTATTACAGAGATTCCAGGATCAACCGAATCTGGGAAGGCACCAATGAGATCAACCGCATGTTGGTCCCCGGCACGCTTATGAGGCGGGCACTGCAAGGGCGGCTTAACCTATTGCAGGCGGCCCAGGCCATACCCCAGGAACTGATGAGTTATTCTCCCTTGGCAGTTCAACTGCCCGATACCCCTCTTGCCTTGCAGGAGCATATGGTCAAGATGAGTAAAAAGATCGCCCTTATGGTCGCAGGGCTTGCAGCACAAAAATTCGGTGCTGACCTGGTAAAAGAACAGGAGGTGCTGGCAAAGATTGCGGACATGGTCATAGAAATCTTTGCCATG
Organism: Deltaproteobacteria bacterium; assembly: GCA_019307815.1. GTDB lineage: Bacteria > Desulfobacterota > DSM-4660 > Desulfatiglandales > Desulfatiglandaceae > B111-G9. The sequence goes on along the minus strand of JAFDIV010000020.1, from coordinate 42,214 downwards.
GAAAGCGGGTTGTTGCGTACAAAAAAGATCATTGGCGCTAAAGGAGAGGAAAAGGCAAAATATCAAATCGCGGCTGTTGAAACATACGTGGATGAGCAAATTCCGAGGATCGAGTCTTGGGCCAAACAGGCCCTGGCTTATATTGAGCAAGGTGATACGCTGAGGGCTCAGCTTGCAGGTGTTAAGAAACTGGCCCGCTATCAGCCCATTGATACGATCTCAAGACGAAGGGCGATTGCAGACCGAATCATTGAATTGGAATCTTATCCCTTCTAATTGTAAGAAAGATAGCTTATAATATAAAGAGGGTTTGCCAAAAAGCAGACCCTCTTTTGTTTTTTGTGAGCTGATTGAAAAGGGCAGGAGAGTGTTTGTGAAGGAAGATATTCAAAAGCTGAGGAACATCGGGATTAGCGCCCACATTGACTCAGGAAAGACGACCCTAACGGAACGGATTCTTTATTACACCAAGAGAATTGGGGTCATTCATGAAGTAAAGGGAAAGGACGGCGTGGGCGCCAAGATGGATTCCATGGAATTGGAAAAGGAGCGGGGGATTACTATCTCATCTGCGGCCACCCACTGCCTGTGGAAAGGCTACAGGATCAATATTATCGATACCCCTGGCCATGTGGACTTCACCATTGAGGTGGAGCGGGCATTGAGGGTGCTTGATGGGGCGATTCTCATTCTTTGTGCAGTGGGAGGGGTGCAATCCCAGTCCATTACCGTTGACCGACAGATGAGGCGCTACGGAGTCCCCCGCATTGCCTTTATCAACAAGTGTGACCGATTCGGTGCCAATCCATCCAAGGTGATACACCAACTTCGTGAGAAGCTCGGGATGGAGCCAGTACCCCTTCAACTGCCCATTGGAATAGAGGGGGAATTTCGGGGTGTGGTTGACCTTATCAAAATGAAGGCCATTTATTTTGATGGGGATCATGGAGAAGTGGTAAGGGAAGAGTCGATTCCTGATGAGTTGCTGGAAGAGGCCTTGTCCCGGCGCGAGGAACTCCTTGACGCCGCCACCATGTTTTCGGATGAATTGGCCGAAGCGGTGTTGGAGGACAGAGAAACAGAGCAAATGATTTATGAGGCCCTCAGGAAGGGGACACTTTCAAGGGCGCTTACACCGGTGCTTCTGGGATCCGCCTATAAGAATATCGGCGTTCAGCCCGTGCTTGATGCAGTAAACAAATTCCTCCCGTCCCCCACAGAGGTAAAGAACGTGGCCTTGGACCTGGACCAGAATGAACTGGAAGTGCCCCTTAAGGCAGATCCAGGACTTCCTGTTGTGGCCTTGGCCTTTAAGCTTGAGGTAACCCCCTATGGCCAACTCACTTACATGCGCATCTATCAAGGCTCCATTGGCAAGGGAGACGAACTTGTTATTACCCGAACAAGAAAGAAGATACGGGTAGGACGGATTGTGCGGATGCACGCAGATGAGATGGAGGATATATCCAGGGGATATGCAGGTGATATTGTGGCGCTTTTTGGTGTGGAATGCAATTCAGGGGATACATTCACAGATGGTCGGCTCCACTATACCATGTCTTCCATGCATGTGCCAGAGCCCGTGATTTCATTGAGCGTCAAGGCCAAGGACAACAAATCTCAAGAAAATTTGGCAAAGGCTCTTGGACGGTTTTGCAGGGAAGATCCAACGTTCCGCTCACACGTGGACCCTGAGACCGGTGAGACCATTATCTCCGGGATGGGAGAACTTCACCTGGATGTGTACGTGGAACGTATGAAGCGGGAGTACAAGGCTGAGGTGGAGACAGGCATCCCACAAGTGAGTTACAGAGAGGCGATCACCCAGAGGGCGGATTTTAATTACACACATAAGAAACAGACCGGTGGAGCAGGCCAATATGGCCGAGTTGCAGGATATATGGAGCCATCAAAGGATGGGTCCTATGAATTTGTGGATGAGATTAAAGGGGGTGTGATACCCTCGGAATTCATTTCTGCTGTTGATAAAGGTTTTCAGGCATGTCTTGAAAAGGGCCCCATGTTGGGTTTTCCAGTTTTAGGACTGAGGGTCGTGATCAACGACGGCCAACACCATCCTGTTGATTCATCTGAGCTTGCCTTTCGACAGGCCGCTGTTGGTGCCTTCAAGCAGGCCTATATGAAGGCCGAGCCGGTTGTGCTTGAGCCGATTATGAGGGTGAGTGTGGAATGCCCTTCCGAGTTTCAAGGAAATGTGATGAGCTCGATCAATCAGCGTAGGGGGATGATTCTCAGTTCAACTGAGGACGGTATGTTTACCACAATAGAGGCCGAGGTCCCTTTGGCCGAGATGTTTGGATATGCCACGGTGTTGAGGTCCCTTACCCAAGGCAAGGCGGAGTTTACCATGGAGTTTTCAAAATATGCAAAGGCCCCTGAATCGGTTGTGGATGAGCTTAAAAAGACGCAACAGCAGACCCAGGGGGGGAGGAGATAGATATGCAGAGATTTATCAAGGCGAGCCCACTGCGGTTGCTGGATATGTCTGTTGAAAAGGAACTGGGGTCCGGGAACCTTGGAGTTTTAATAGCCCGTGCTGGCGTGGGTAAGACAGCCTGTCTGGTGCATATTGCCCTTGACAGAATCTTTCGGGGTGATCCATTGGTGCATGTTTCCGTGGAAGAAGGGCCGGAAAAAGTGGACTCTTATTACAATGTAATTTTCCACGATTTGGTAAAGACCCTTGACATGAAGAACGAACAGGAGCTCCGCCTTATGATGGAGCGCAATCGGATGATCTTGGCATATATGAGGCGCAGCTTTGACGTAACGCGACTTCGGGCAAGTTTGGTAAATCTGGCTTCTAACCTTTCCTATAAGCCCCGGACCATGATTCTGGACGGATTGGATTTTGAGAATACAGAAAGGGAAGTGTTTGAGGGCTTAAAGGAATTGTCACGGGAATTCGGCTTGGAGACGTGGCTTTCCGCCCTATCCCACCGCCATAAAATGGGGCTGAATGAAAGGGGTATACCGTATCCATGCGATGAGATAGATGATCTTTTCGAAGTGATTATTCACATGGATCCCACGGCTTCCGGGGTATATCTCAGGCTGTTAAAGGATCACGGCCATCCTGTTTCGCCTGATGCCAAGGTTCAATTGGATCCCAATACCTTTCTAGTGATTTCCGCCTAGGTCTGAGTAGGGCCTTTAGGCAGGAGCCAAAATTTCTTGTATCTTTTTTGACAGGTCTTTTAGGGTGAAGGGCTTTTGAATGAAGCTATTGCCTTTTTGTTGGAATATATCCTCTGGTTGACTTTTTTTTGCATAACCACTTGCAAAAAGTACTCTGACGTCTGGATCGATTTTTTTGATGCGTTCATATACCTGCCTGCCGTTCATGCCGGGCATGATCATATCCAGAATTACAAGATCTATTTTCCCCTTGTTTTCCTTGAAGGTTCGTTCTGCTTTTTTACCATTGTCAACCGGGATAGCCTCATATCCTAATTTACTCACCATCCTTGCTGTTATGTCCAACACCATGGCCTCATCATCAACGATCAGAACGGTCCCTTTTCCTTTGAAGATGCTTTGAGTGGGCGCTTTAGTGTGAGACCGAGTTTTTTGACTTGCAGGAAGGTAAACTCTAAAGGTGGATCCTATTCCTACCTTTGATTCTACATCAATGAATCCCCCATGGGCCTTTACAATGCCGTAAACAGATGCGAGGCCTAATCCGGTTCCCCTTCCCAACTCTTTGGTGGTGAAAAAGGGCTCGAAGATGCGTCCCATAGTTTCTGAATCCATACCAAGGCCGGTGTCAATTACTTCCAGCAGCACATAGGAACCAGGTGTGGGGTTGTAAAGCCTGCCTTGCATGTCTTCGTGCGTGACATTTTTTGTGTTAACGATCACCTTTCCGCCATCTGGCATGGCATCGGCTGCGTTTGTCAACAGGTTCCAGAGAACCTGTTCTATTTGGCCTTGGTCCGCCTCAATGCTCATGAGATCGGGCTGGAAATTGCATTGGAGCTCAAGGTCCTTGCGGGCCCTACCAAATGCCTCCAAAACGTCGCTCACAAGTTCATTCAGATTTAGAGGGGCTACTTCATATTTTTCTTTTCTAGCGTAACCAAGAAGCTGCTTGGTAAGCTTGGCACCGCTTTTGACCTGTTTTTCTATTATTTTCAAGGGTTGATAAAAGGGATGGTCAGGGTCTATTTCCATAAGCATGAGGGATACATTTCCTTGGACGGCTGTCAAGAGGTTATTGAAGTCATGTGCAATACCTCCTGCCAGGGTACCAACGGCTTCCATTTTTTGCGCCATTCGGAGGTGCTCTTCCAGGAGCTTTTTCTGTTTTTCGGCCTCCTTTTGCTCCGTGAGATCCTTGACCCATACTTGGACCCCTGGTTTTCCCCCTAGGACAATGGCCTTGGCATTGACTTCTCCCGGGAAACTGGTGCCGTCCTTTCTCATTAACAGTACCTCATATTTTGAGGTCATGCCCTTCCCTTGCATCCTAGCCTGGGCCCTTTTTCTGGTGATTTCTTGATAATCGGGGTGGTATACTACCCAGTGATCTCTTCCAATTAGTTCTCCATAGTCATACCCCAGCATTTCATGCAACCGACGATTGGCGAAGATTATTTTTGGTCCCTTTTGTATGAACACGCCGTCAAAGCTTTCTTCAACAAGGACCCTATAGCGTTCTTCACTCCTCTGGAGGGCCAGCTCAGCACGCTTGCGTTCGGCAATTTCATGTTCAAGCCTCTTGTTCACTTGCTCCAGTTCAGCAGTGCGCTCCCTCACCAGTTCTTCAAGATGGTCCCTGTGTCTTTTCAGCTCATACTCGGTCTTTTTTAGGTCCGCCTCTAGGCGCTTGTACTGGAAGAATTCCGGGATAGCAAATTTGCTTGCTCGTCCGGATTCCGTATAAACCCAAGGGGCATGTTGATTTAGATAACCTTCTATTTTTTCAGGATGGCCCATGATGAAACTACAAATCTCATCCCCCTTAGCCTTGCATTTTATCTCAACAGCAACCAATGGCAGACCGAAACTTTCCTCGCACCACCCTGACGAGTAGCCCGCATTCATTATACATACGGGGAATGAGGCCTTTTTCCCTCTACGCAGCCAGGCATCTGATTCAAAAGAACAAAGGTGGTCGTAGGAAAGGTAGAAGTCCTTATCGGAACTCAGGTTTGAGTCGGGATGTATCCTTACCAGGCCCCAACCTGTGTAAGCAAAATGGAGCGGGCCTGCTGAGAGCCTTTGAACAGGATCAATTAGCTCCATCTTATTATGAAATTTCCTGGCATCGGATTTGCCAATGGCGTGAGCGAGATCAAAGAGCATTCTATGGGCTACCCGGACGGCCTCCTCGTCCCCTTCATCTTTGTATAGCTCCCTTACAAGGTCAAAAAATTCAAGTGAAAGGGAAGATGCCCTAACCAAAATGTATCGCTCGCCAGCTATTTCAAGAGTTCCTTCCTGAGGGTTTTCCAGTTTATGAAGGAAGTATTCATGAACTGATCTGTAAGCATCTGTGAAAAAGGAGAGAAGTTTTTCGGGGACCTCCACTGGTATTGGATGTTCAGTAGGACTTTGGCAAGCCCTTTCCGAAGAATCATGAACCCCCCTTTTCTCGGAGAGCTTATAGGGAGCAGCAGGGTTGAAGTGGGCCTGAGCCAGGTCGTTTTTCCTAGTATTCAGGAATTTTCGGCTGAGCATCCAATCCTCCTGTGATGAGGTGTCTCCCATTCCGTCCATTTTAGTCGCTATGAACAGGATATTTGGCAGAATCCTCTTCTTTAATCGGTTAGAAACGAAAAATAATAAATAAGCGGCTAACGAGAGGAACATCTTAAGGAAATGGTGCACAGGTAATATGCGGGGGAGGCTCTAGGGGGTGTTCTCGGAAACTGGTCCTGTACCCAGAAAGGGGATAAAGAAGATCAGGCCCATCCCCGGAATTGAGGCAAGAAAGCTGATCCCAAAAAAGGCCCCATAGCCTAACCATGCTGCCAGGAAACCACTGCTTGCCCCAGCCAGTACACCACTAATGTTCATAAGGCCGGAGCCAATGGCAAAGTGGGCAGCCTTGAACTCTTTTAGACAGGTTCGCATGAGGTAGGTAATCAGAATAGAGGTGCCCAAGCCGCCGGCGAACTGATCAAAGGCATGGACCGAGGCCACCATCAAGATATTACACGTACCAATGGGTGTGACCACATTTGCACCGGTGTTCACAGCCACATACGGCTGAAGATGCAAGGCAAGGAGCATATAGATGAGATTTGTAACGTTCTGGGCAATGAGAAAAGGCCAGATGGTCTTCCGCAGTCCATAGCGTGAGATGAGCCATCCACCTACTATGGCACCTACAATAGAGAAAGGCAGCCCCACACCTCCTGAAATCCATCCATAATGTACCTTGATACCCAAATCCACCATGAATGGAGACACCATAGAGGTCAGCATGGACTCCCCTGCTCGCATCAGTATGATAAAGGCCAGAGCTATACCCATTCGTTCCCTGTCCATAAAGGCCATGAAGGCACGGGCATAAAATGTCTTCCTGTCACTTAGTAGGAGCTGCTTTACTTTGTTTTTGAAAAGACCAAGGAGGATAAGTGCAAGCAAAAGTCCAACGGCAATCCATCCGGAAAACCCTATCCTTGCTAATGCTGGGAACTGAGGAACAATTTGCTTGTTCCAGTAAGGAGTCAGTACCTTCAAAAAGAACAAAACACAACCGCCCAGTAACAGTAAAATAATTAAGATCCTAAGGTTAAGCAATGCAAGGACAAGCTCCCTGAAAGAGCTCTTGTAGGTTTCTACCTTGGGGAGCAGGATCAGGTGATAGCAGAACAGAATGGCCAGCATCGAGGCCGAGCAGATATAGGCTGCTTGCCAGGATACTGTCGTGCCGATGGTTATGATGATTCCTGTGCCTGTCATCATGGCAATACGATAGGCCATTACCCTGTAACCCACGAATTTGGCCTGCCCCTTTTCATCCAGGGCCTCCATGTAGTATCCGTCGATGGCCATATCATGGGTGGCAGCTATAAATGAGCCGACGAGCAATATCAAGGCAATGAATCTTACTCCCCCAGATAGGGCTGAAAAAAAAGCGATGAGGCCCATAAGCAGAACAAGAGCCCCTTGCATGAGGAGCATCCAGCGCCTTTTTGTCCCATATTGATCTATGTGGGGGCCCCAGAGGAATTTTAACACCCAAGGTATACCATAAAGAGAAGTAAGGCCTATGGCTTGAAGGCTGACCCCAATGTCGCGGAAAAAGACTGAGGATATTATTCTTATAATTGTGTATGGAAAGCCTTCAGCAAAGTAGGTTGTAAAGGCCCATACGTGGGGAGATTGGATAAGGCGGTTTCTTGAAGAGGACAATATCACTAAAAGACCTTCCCCTTAATGGATCATATGGCTGTGGGTTATATTTGGAGCCTTATCTTTCGAATACCTTCATACCCGCTCTTCATTTCTTGATCAACTGTTTTATGCAGATGGACTTTAAAAGAGTATTGACCTCTATTCTCATGTGAGAATACGGGGAGTTTGATTTGGGAAATAGATTTTGTTATGGTGAGGAAGACTTTAAAGGCTTGGGAGAATTGGTCAACTATGCGCGGAGGTCTTGATCTCAGGTCAGGCAAAGGGAGGCGAAAAATAGTGCTCCGGGAGAAAAACATCACCAAAATTGGAAGAAATGATCCTTGTCCTTGTGGTAGTGGCCTCAAGTACAAGAAGTGCTGTCTTGGAAAAGACAATATAAAGGTAAATAATCTAGAAGAGGTCTATTTGAGAAAGTACGGCATTCGATTAAAGCGCAAGAAGGACATTGAGGCCATAAAAAGGGCAGGAATTGTGGCCTTAAAGACATTGGATTTGGTGGAATCCAATATAAGGCCTGGGATGGCCACCAAGGATATCGATCGCCTGGTGTACGATTTTACCATTGAACAAGGGGCTGTTCCAGCCCCCTTAAACTACAAAGGATTCCCTAAAAGCGTCTGTGTTTCTGTCAACGAGGTGATCTGTCATGGTATTCCGGGAGACCGGCTCCTGCAAGAGGGCGATATCGTAAATGTGGATGTGACGCCCATTCTTAATGGGTATTACGCAGATGCCAGTAAGACCTTTTTTGTGGGCTCTCCTGGTGAAGATGCCAGAAAAATTGTTGCCGTAGCAAAAGAAAGCCTTAAAAGGGGAATAGCACAGGTACGCCCTGGCAACACCATCGGTGATATTGGCTGGGCTATACAGACCTATGCAGAGGCACAAGGGTGTTCCGTGGTAAGGGAATTTGTAGGCCATGGTGTGGGATTCAAATTCCATGAACCACCTCAGGTCCCTCATTACGGACGGAAGGGTGAGGGTATCGTACTTATCCCTGGGATGGTCTTTACTGTCGAACCAATGATTAATCTTGGACAACGGCATCTGAAGATTTTGGAAGACAATTGGACCGCAGTAACAGCTGATGGATCACTCTCTGCCCAGTTTGAGCAAACCATACTTGTCACCAAGGATGGCTGGGAAAGTCTAACGCCATATGAACTCTAATATAGAGGGCCTTGGAGGTCATGAACAAGAAACAGTCCTGGCTTTGAGAAAGAAGGCCGCATCTCTTGGATTTATTCGCATCGGTTTTTCCTTGCCCGAAATCCCTCCCTTTTTTGATGCATTTGTCGCTTGGATCTCAGGAAAGCGATATGGCGATATGGACTGGATCGCCAGGCGAACAGAGCTTAGGGAAAATCCTAGCAGACTTTTAAAGGGATGCAAAACAGTTATCAGCTTGGCATTCCCCTATTCCGCAACTATTCCAGTGACTCCCGATGGGCTAAGGGCAGCAAGATATACCGAGGGCCTGGCCTTAGATTATCATGATAGACTGAGGCGCCTGTGTAAGATTTTTGCCCAGCATATTTCAGAACTTTTTCCAGGCTCCAGACACAGGGTCTGTATAGACTCGGCCCCTATCCTGGAACGAAGCTTTGCTTATGCCGGTGGCTTGGGGTTTATAGGGAAGAATACTATGTTGATTATTCCCGGGCATGGTTCCTATGTTTTTCTTGCTGAGATCCTGACAACCGCTGAAATTCCATTCTTGCCGGTTGTTCCCTTGGAAAGCCAGTGTGGCGATTGTACACGCTGTATAGAAGCCTGTCCCACAGGTGCACTTGAGGCTCCCTATCTCCACGATGCACGACGCTGCTTATCTTACTTGACCATTGAATACAAGGGTCTGTTGAATGACAAGGTAGCCAAGGCCATGGGACACTGTTTTTTTGGTTGTGATGTATGCCAGGAGGTGTGTCCTTTTAATGAGGACAAGGGAAGAAAAGAGGTTATACTTCCACCTGCACAGGATCTTTTAAGGAGCAGTGAGGAGGAATTTAATAGACTTTTTGGTAAGACCGCCTTTGCCCGAGCCGGGTTCTGGAAAATACGGGAAAATGTTCGGGCCATCTTTTCAGAGTAAAGTAGAGCCTACCTGTTCTGCACGGGCGGCCTTTTTGCCCAGTTCGTAAGCTGCATCGAGGGCGTCTGAGCGTTTTAGGATGTCTGACTTTTTTTCCACGCCCCTAATCAGAAGATCCCCACCATAGGCCATATCAAGGGCGTCGAAGAAGTATTTAGCCACCAGTTTTGTACAGTCAAAAAGCTTTTTCCCCTTAGTGGCCCCTATTGCAATGAGGTAACCGATGCCGCTGTCGTGTCTTTTTCGTGCTTCAGGAGGCTTAGTGAGAAACCGTTTTGCCCAGCAGGCCTGGGCCCGGTCTATGATGGCCTTTATCTGGGCAGGTGGGCTGTAGAAAAAGATGGGAGTGGCCAAGATAATGACATTAGACTCTTCCAACAAGGGGTAAATCTGACTCATATCGTCTTTCTGGACGCAGATACCCGTTTGATCACATCCTCCGCACTCCAGACAACCTGAGATTTTTATATGCCTTGCGTATATCTTTTTTACCTCTGCGCCTGAGGCGGCGACTCCCTTGAGTGCTCTATCCAAGAGCTGATCACTATTTCCGCCCTTCCTGGGACTCCCATAAATGCCAAGGACAATCATGACAGCGTTCCTTGTTGGGGTTTTGGGTGTAGTAGCTCCAAATCCCTTATAAAGCCTTGGGTGTATGGGTGTCAACATAGAAGGGAACCTGAGGATAAAAACAGTAATTCATTTTTATCCTTGTAATTTTATTCGTTTTGGGTTAAATTGCTTCAAAATCGGGAGGACAGGAGGCCTTTTGGGCCGAGGAACCTGGGCAACAATATCAAACGAGTCTTTGAACTGAAGTTATGGAGCATGTACTTCTGCTAAATATCACGTACGAACCTCTAAGGATCATCAATTGGAAAAAGGCCATAACACTTCTTTTGCTTGGCAAGGTGGAGGTCCTGGAGGAGTACAGCCGGGAGATCCGGTCGGTGAGCTTTACCATACGTTTACCCTCTGTGGTGCGCCTTCTTAGGATGGTCAAGCGGCCCAAGAGTCCTGTCAAGTTCTCGCGGCAGAATATTTATGCTAGGGACAAATACAAATGTCAGTATTGCGGCCAGAGGTTTTCCTCTGAGGAACTCACCTATGACCATGTGATTCCTCGGTCTCGTGGAGGCAAAACCGAGTGGGAGAATATTGTCACCTGTTGTGTAGATTGCAACAGGCGCAAAGGAGGCCGAACACCGGCAGAAGCAGGAATGAAATTGATAAGGAAGCCGGTAAAGCCTACCTGGATCCCTGCCCTTAGAATAACAATCGGGTTCAGGGAGGTGCCCCAGTCCTGGCGAGATTATCTCTACTGGAATGTGGAGCTCGTTGAATAAAAGGCAAGCCCGCTACAGGGCTTGCCGGACTTTCTGAATGAACTATAGCCGTTGCGTCTTCTTTCTAGGATTTGATCGCAGCGGCTATTTTTTTTGCTGTTTCTTCTATGGCATCCTTATCACCCGGCTTCAACTCCCATGTGGTTATAGGCAGTTCAGGATCTCCGGCATGCCTTGGCACAAGGTGGAAGTGGTAATGCATGACTACCTGGTTCGCCCCTTTTCCATTCAATTGGAGACATGCCACACCTGTGGGCTCCAGTGCTTCTCTCATGGCACGGATGATCTTTTTGGCAGCAAGGTGTATGGCCACAAGGTCTTCATCCGGTATTTCATAGAGATTTTCCGCATGTCTCTTTGGGATGATCAATGTGTGGCCAAGCGCGATTGGATTTATGTCCTCAAAGGCCAAGACATGATCATCCTCATAGACCTTGTAGCAGGGGATTTCTCCCTTAACAATCTTGCAAAAGATGCACTCTTCCATGCCATGCCTCCTTTCAGTGATCATGAAAGTTTATTTCGAGAGATAATCGACTCAATCTTTTTCTTCTTTTCTTCTGGTACATTAGTGGGTCTCTTCAGGTTCATGGCCCGCATTACGTCATAGGTGCCGTCCTCGAAGATCACGGGCACCTGAATGATATAGTCTGGGTGTTGGCAACACCCAGGTGCGAAGTACCTACCCGGCTTGTGTCCTTGCTTTAGCGCCTTTATGGCCGCCTGATACATTTCCTCAGACAAAACCATACCCATTTGGCCTGTAAAAAGGGCAACAAACTCACCGGGTTCAAAGGAGCGTTTTTTCTGGTCCATACTTATCCTTGGTATTGTGAATCCGCTGTAAAAGGACTTATGCGGATCAAAGTATGGAAGATTCACTATGGCCTGTCAATAGCAAACCACAAACTCTTTCCCGGATCTTGCCTATTATGTATACCGGTTCTAGGAAATACCACCTACTAGATCCTGGGCCAAACTCTTTAGATTTATTAAATACCTGTCTGCGCTAATCTCAAGTAACCGCAAAAGGCCCTTTACTGCAGGGGGAATGTATTGTTCAAAACCCTTCTTGTGTTGTTTTTTGGTCAGGAAGCCAAATGCCCCCAGGATCTGAAGATTTCTTTGGATGGCGATATACAAGAAATGCCGTTTTATATCCTCTGCCCAATGAGGGTTAAGGCGCCCCACAAGTTTTACGTATTCATCGTAAATTAGGTCGCGCAGTGAACCTGGCAGAGTTGTGTATGGATCGATGAGCAAGGAAGCAAGGTCGTATGCCAAGGGACCAAGGCGGCCTCCCTGCCAGTCCAAGATTCCGAGTTGGTTGCCCGAAACCATAATATTTCTGGACTGAAAGTCCCGGTGCATGAAGAAATTGGCGTTTGCCCGGGATGCAAGTTCCACCAAATGATCAAAATCCTGCTTCAATTCCTTCCAGTCCTTTTTGAGCCCGAGGTAGAGGCCTAGGAAGGCATCTTTAAAGTACTCCGACTCGTATTTACGCATGACATGTTGATCATACACAGCGGTTTGACAGCACCAAGTCGTATCAAACCCTTGCCTGCCGTCCACCTGCAGACGCAGAAGTTCTTCTACAACTGTCAAATAGATGGGAAGGGGGTCGGTAGATCTTTTTACAAACATCTGCAGGTTTTGTTTACCCATATCTTTCATGAGGAAGAAACCTCTTGCGAGATCAGAAGAAAGGATTTCAGGTACTGAAACCCCCTTATTGAGTAAATGCTGTCCGATCATGAGAAAGGCCCGGTTTTCCTTTTTGAGCCAAGCATTCTGTGGAGGATTAGCCATTGCAATAAGGCTTTTGTCAAAGCCGGGCACCAAGATCCTCCAGAACATTCGCATGGAGCCATCCGGGGTCACGGGTTCCATGTGGACTTGGGAGGTCCTGCAATCCTGCTGTTCAAGGAAACGCCGGACAAACAGAAAGACGGCGCGCTCGATTTTTTCGTGGTTTTGAGCCAAGGGAGCTTGCCTTTCATGTGTATTGAGCTTAACTTTTGTTTAATCTCTCAACTAAGAGATAAAGCAAATCCTGTGTCAGGATCAAGGCCGATTTTATGGAAACAAGAGATTATTATGAGATTTTAGGGGTAAATAGGGATGCCTCTATCAAGGAAATTAAAGAGGCATATCGCAAAATGGCCCTAAAATATCATCCAGACCGCAACCGCGATAATCCCCAGGCCGCAGCCAAGATGAAAGAAATCAACGAAGCCTATGCGGTCCTTTCAGATCCTGATAAGAGGCGTCATTATGACAGCTTCAGGGAAAGTTATGGAAATGCCGCTTACGAGCAATTCCGGGGCCAATATACAGATGAAGATATTTTCAGGGGTTCAGACATTGGACAGATCTTTGAGGAACTGAGCAGGATGTTTGGCTTTAGGGGCTTTGATGAAATTTTCCGGGAAACGTACGGCCCTGGGTATCGAATTTTTGAATTCCGAAGATCTGGGGAGTTTAACCCGAGAGCGGGTGAGACACCTTCGTATCCTGGAATTGGAATCACGGGAAGGGTGTTCAAGTGGATATTGAGAAAAAAGTTAGGCATCCAGTTCCCGGAAAAGGGTAGAGACCTTTATGATATAATTACAATTTCACCTGAACTGGCCGCTAGGGGCGGAAAATTTCGATACGTCAATCGGGGTGAGAAAAGGGAGTTTGTGGTCTCTGTTCCACCAGGGATCAAAAGCGGGCAAAAAATCAGACTCAAGGGACTAGGGGGAAAGGGTAGAGATGGTGGTGAGCCCGGGGATCTGTATCTACGGGTGAGGGTGAGAAGCCGTTTCCTCCAGAGGATTCTTGACTACTTAAGGGAAAAATTTCCAGGATTTGACCACATTATAAGCTGATGATCTCCCTAGAATGGCAGGATACGGCTTGTTGCTATTTTATTTTCTTTTCCATACCTGATATTTGCATTCCTTAATAATAGATATGTTTCAAGGACCATTGGTAAAGGTAAAGGAATTTCTTGCCGATATGAGCCTTGAGTAGTTCATCATTGTGTTTCGGGCTCTTTGTGACAAGAGCGGAGGTCTGGAGAAATATGTGGTTTTGGGAGGCACAAAGGATTTTTGATGGGGGTATTCAATGGAGATCTACGTAGCCCGGCAGCCGATCTTCAATAAGAATAAGAAGATTTACGGGTACGAGCTCTTATTCCGAGGCGGGACCACAAACGCCTTTCCTCCTATTGACGGTGACACAGCCACCTCAAAGCTGCTTTCAAACAGCTTCTTTAATATTGGTATAGAGCAGATAGTGGGAGGCAAAAAGGCCTTTGTCAATTTTACCGAAGACCTCTTGATCAAAAAGGTGCCAACGCTCTTTCCAAAGGATGTTCTTGTGGTAGAGGTCTTAGAAGATGTGAAACCGCATCAAGAGGTAGTTGAAGCCTGCAAAGAGATATCGCAAGGCGGGTATGGAATCGCCTTGGATGATTTTTTCTATACTTCAGGATGGGACCCACTTATTTCTCTTGCTGATATCATAAAGATTGATTTCCGGGCCACGCCTGTGGATACCATTAGAGAGTATGTGGAGAATTTGTCGTCTTTCGGTGTGAGGTTTTTGGCCGAAAAGGTTGAGACCCATGAGGAATTTCAATTGGCCTCAGATATGGGTTTCGAATATTTCCAGGGCTATTTTTTTAGTAAGCCGCAGATTGTTTCAGGTAAGGATGTCTCGCCTTCAAAGATTAATCTTGTCCAGCTAGTAGCAGAGGCAAATAAGCCCGAGTTTCAATTTGAGGAACTGGAAAAATTGATACTCAGGGATGTGTCCATTTCTTATAAGCTGATGCGCTACATCAATTCTTCATTTTTCAGGCGTGTCCATGAAATTTCTTCCATTAAGCAGGCCATCATATTATTAGGTGAAGTGGGGATGAGAAGGTTCATCTCCCTTATTGTAATGGCCAAGCTCGCCTCTGATAAGCCAGAGGAATTGGTAAGGACCTCTATTATAAGGGCGCGACTGTGTGAACTGCTGGGAAGACACAGCGGAGAAGATATAAATGGGGCAGAGCTTTTCACTTTGGGCCTGTTTTCTTTGATAGACGCAATTATGGACCAAGAGATGGAATCCCTGATGAATAAACTGCCCCTTACTGAGTCCATAAAGAGGGCGCTTATTGCCGGGGAAGGGACCTTGGCGGATTTTTTACGTATTGCTGTCAGCTATGAGACAGGAGATTGGCAAGGCTTTGCAGATGCCACCCGAAAGCTCGGTGTGGAGGAAGAAAAGGTCCCGGAGCTTTACTTGGAGGCCCTTGGATGGGCGGACAGTATCAACGCCATTTAGACCACCTGATTTTTCACCACCTTCTTTTCCCCAATATCCTGGGTTACTATACTGCCGATGACGTGTGCATTAGGTCCTATCTGTATTCTCTCCCACAGGATTGAGTCCTTGACAAAAGCCTCCTTGCCCACATGGGTACTAGCCCCCACGACTGCCCATCCATCCAGTTTGGCAGAGGGATGGATACTCGCATTTGGTGACAGGAGAAAACGTTGGCCTGCAAGTCGCTCTTTGTTGGCCTGAATATAGCTTTTGATGGTCCCCACATCCCTCCAGTAATGGTCTTTGCTCAGATAATAGTTGATTATGCCGCTGTGTTGAATGACATTCCGATACACATAGATGATATTTGAGAATGTGTCTTTGGGTATATAGTCCAAAATCCTTTTTGAGAGGATGTGAATACCTGTAAAGGCAAGAAGCCCTGGTGTGGGCCTTTTTTCAAAGCCCACGATACCTCTGTCTTCATCTACCCGTACTTGATTAAAAGGTGGGCAGTCGTGCAGGATCAAGGTGGCCAAATGGCCGTGTCCTTGATGGATTTCAAGTGGCCGAGCAAGATTAATATCAGTAAGGATGTCGGCGTTGATCACAATAAACGGTTCTTTGTCAAAAAAGTCCTCTACATTCTTGATTCCCCCACCTGTACCCAGGATTTCCTTTTCTACCACCAGGTGAATGGGAATATTGGCCTTTTGTGCCTTGGAAAAGTGTGCAAGCATCTGGTCAGCATGATGGTGGGCGTTGATGACGATTTCTTTGACCCCGTGTGAGGCAAGGTAGGCGATAACCCGGTCTATTACGGGGATGTTTGCGATGGGCATAAGGGCCTTGGGCCTTTTTTCTGTTAAGGGGCCTAGCCGGGTGCCAAAGCCCGCTGCAAGAATCATGGCCTTCATGGGATAGCGTCCATGTTCTTTACTTTCTTATTATAATACGTCATAGTGATATGGGTTTTTCACCATCTTTTTCCCTTCCCCGGTACAGACGGTAAAAATGGGGGTGAATCTTGGCTTTTACGATGGCATCAATATGAACTGATGTCAATAATCTCAGGTATTGGCGATTGACAACCTATACGGGTACTCTGTACTAGGTTACCGCTTTGAATGTGTTTCTTGATGGCTGAATGCTATTAGCTAAGGGCTTTTGGCCTGGGTAAGTGAGCCATGCAGTCTACACTTGAGTTATCAGAACTGGATGCAAAGATTGGCCAGTGTTTTATGGCTGGTATGCCTGGACCTGACCTGGATGACCGTACAAGGCACCTGATAAATGATATGGGCCTTGGAGGTGTTATCCTGTTCGCGCGGAACATTCAGGACCCACTTCAGGTTGCCCAGCTTTGTAGCGAGCTTCAAAAAATATCCTTGGATGTCCAAGGAGTACCTTTGTTTCTGGCTGTAGACCAAGAGGGTGGACCGGTTGCTAGGCTGAAGGAGCCCTTTGCCGTGTTTCCAGGCAATGAGGTAATCGGACAGGGGCCTGATGAGGAGGGTCAGGCCCACGAATTTGCCAGGGTCACGGCCCAGGAGATGAGGCTTGTGGGCCTGAATATGGATCTGGCGCCGGTCCTGGACGTACCAAGGGGGGAGCCCGAAGTCCACCTCCAGGGAAGAACCTTTGGGTCAGATCCTGATCTGGTTTCACGGTTGGGCGCAATTGTTATCAAAGGGCTTCAGGACAATGGTATTATTGCTGTTGCTAAACATTTCCCAGGGCTTGGGGCGGCAGGCCGCGATCCACACAAGACTGACCTGACCATACCCCTGACCATGGAAGAAATGGAGGCTGTGGATCTCTTGCCCTTTAGGGATGCCATAAGAGTTGGTGTGGCGGGGGTGATGGTCTCTCATGCCTTTTATCCCAACCTTGATTCTGAGCTGCCAGGAACCTTATCCCCGGTCGTGGTAGAGCAGCTTCTAAGGCAGGAAATGGGATTTGACGGACTGGTGCTCACCGACGACCTGGAAATGGGCGCCATTACCCCGCGGTGGCCGGTACCCCGGGCCGCTGCCGATGCCTTTGAGGCAGGAGCTGATCTGCTTTTGATATGCGAGAATCAGAACCTTGTCCTAGAGTCAATATTTGAGATTCGTAAGAGATTGCTTCAGGGTGCAATTCCCCTTGAAAGGCTACACAAGAGTATTGACCGGATCAGAGATATAAAGTCAAAGTTCCTTTCCGGTCACAAGCCACACTCTATTGACGAGGTAAAAGCTTATTTTACATTAAAGCAGAGCAAAGCGTGAAAATATTGGTGTAAGGTTTTTTTGGAATCCCGGCGAAAGCGATACAACAAGTAAGTCATCCAGGCGAAGGGTATGCGTAATGGTACCTAACCATAGGATACTTTTCATTAGCAGCGTGCAGAAGGAACTACAGGAAGAACGTCAGGTCATAAAGAACTTTGTACAAGGAGATGCGCTGCTTTATTTGGCCCATTATATCGAAAAGGTTGAAACCGGCACGCTCGACATGATTGCATGGTGCTGAGGAGCAGGTCTCCCTGAGCCTGATTTTGAGCAACGGGCGGATCAGTTTGTGGTTACGCTCTGGCGAGATTGGCTGACTGATAAGGTTATGAGTGACATGGGACTCAATCGCTGGCAGAAGGAAGCTGTCGCCTACTTGAAGGCACATGCACAAATCACCAATAGCGAATACCAAAAGACTACTGACGTTTCAAGGGTCACTGCAAGCCGGGATCTTGATATGCTCGTGAACCGAGGGGTTTTGAAAAGGGTAGGAACTACGGGCAAAGGCACTCATTATGTGCTTACGAAGAAACGCATCACAAACGTCTCAAATGCCTCAAAGGAGGCCCGACAGAAACCCGGCAAACCAGATATACCAAGGGGCAGGCATTGGAAACAGCTCATAAATGGTTCAAATGGACTATACGGTTTAAAAGGAGAGTGCTGTTTGGTCGACTTCACCGGCCGGGGGAACAACGAGGAGCTGGGGCTCCCGGTGGGCTATGGTACGCCCGCCCGCACCGCTCATCGATTCACTGCACCGGATCCTGTGGCTCATGGAGAACGAGCCACGCAATCTGAACCGCTTCCTCGACGAGGCCCGGGCCGACCGTGAGAGCCTGCGCCTGGTGGCGCAAACCTTGGGAGGTACCGCATTGGAGGGTAGCAGAGACAAAGGTGAATCTAAAATCGTAAGCACAAACTCAGTACAATCGGCCTTGAAGAAACTTCTTTCAAATTGGCCGGTCTTAATCGAGCTACGATTGAATGGGTTTCCGGACTAAACAAGTAAGGTTTCGATATTGAAGAATAATAGCCTTCAATTGAGGGGTACAAGTATTCAATCATGAATTTGCTAAGTGAAATATTTTCCTCAAAAGCGCGGGCAGAAATTTTAAGACTTTTGTTTGGGCCATCCCATCAAGAGCTGCATGTCCGGGAGATAGAACGAAGGGCGGGGATGAACATTCGTACTATTCGCCATGAGTTAAGGAAGTTACACCGCCTTGATCTGGTAATAGTTAGAAAAGACGGGAACCGCCTATACTACAAGGCGAATATTGAGCATCCTATTTATATAGACCTTCGTAATATAGTTTTGAAAACATCAGGGTTGGTAGAGATCCTTCAAAACACATTAGGGAAAGAGGGCATATGTGTAGCCTTTATTTTTGGCTCACTTGCCCGAGGCGATACCAACGCCCGCAGTGATGTTGACTTGATGGTTATAGGTGATATTGGCTTAAGGAGTCTTGCTAGTAAGCTCCCAAGTGTTTCGGAGCAGATAGGACGGGAAATTACTCCTCACGTTATGACGGTATCCGAATTTGAAAAGCGGAAAAAAGCCGGGGAACATTTCTTGGCACGTGTGTTGGAATCACCTAAGCTGTTTATTGTGGGAAGCGAGGATGACCTTAGAGCAATGGAAGGAAAACGGCTGGCTTAGTTCCCACAAGACAAGTCCTCAGGAAATAGGGAACTTGTTGGCTATTGTGGAACGAGATTTAGAAGATGCGGTGAATGAGGCATTATCACCGGACTGGAAATTCGGGATTGCCTACAATGCAGCACTCAAATTGTGTACGATCTTGCTTTATGCTGAAGGATATAGAGCTGCAAGGGTTTCAAACCATTATTATACAATAAACGCACTGCCATTGATTCTTGGACAGGAGCGCAAAGATGATGCAATTTATCTAGATACTTGTCGTATCAAAAGGAATACTGTGGAGTATGACTATGTTGGTGGTGTTACAGAGGCCGAAGCAGAGGAAATTATTTCATTTGTCAAGGATTTCAAAATGGATGTGTTGGGTTGGTTGAAGAAGAAACATCCTGAGCTTCTGAAGGAATGAGGGAGGGATTTGAGTACACATACTCTTCCCCCTTGGACTGATCTGGTGAAGCTCCACCCTGATGTGGAAGCGGGTGTACTCACAGAGGCTGTGTTCGCCATAGAGCTCGGCTAGAAAGTGAAGAAAAAGGGCCAATAGGAGAAGGGGAAACAACAAGTGCTGACAAAAGGATAGTACGGCTGAGTTTTAAGGCAACAAGAGATCAAGTCTTCAACGCATCTCCAGCGATAGCCAATCTGGCAGACAAATCGGATGAAGGAAAGGTGACAATACAGGTTGAAGGAACTGCGGTAGACGGCTACGACTCTTCTTGGCTCCGCAATACAGTTGAAGAGCCACTGGATGAAGCAGATGTGGATGACCTAAAAATAGAGGAGTGAGGTAGACTTTTAAGTGGCAACAGGGGCTTGTGGGATTGATTGTTCTGTGTGCAGGTTGAACCTCCTGGGAGAGTGCTCCACATGTGGCTCAGGGAAAAGTATTGAAGGAGCAAAGAAGCGAGCGGCACAAGAAAGGCTCTTGGGGAGCCCTTGCCCTGTGCTGGCCTGTGCCATGGATCGGGACATAGCCTATTGCCCACGGGACTGTGATGAATTTCCCTGTGGGCACTTTAGAGAAGGACCTTATCCATTCAGTCATGCTTACTTGAATATGCAAGAGCGACGTAGACAAGCACCTCCTCCTTCCTTAAGCCCATTGGGGCAGCAGGTAACCGTTCCAGAGACCTACTGGCAGGATCTCGCAAATAGTGACCTGACCGACATTTGCAAACGGGCCCAGGCTACGCGCCATTCATCCGGGACAGTAATTCTTCCCTTTTTCAATACTTCCCTTTTGATAGATGCCGACAGACGGGAAGGGTATCTGGAACTTGATGGGCAATGGAGGCTTATGGATCATCCTTTGTCAGTACTGATGGCTGTGGTGTATTTGTTGAATGTGTGTGACCAGTGCATCGCGGGTCCCATGGTTGGGGTTCAGGAACTCAAGTGCGCCCATTTTTTTCAAGGACCACACAAGTTGAAGACCGAATCTGTACTTAGCCGGTATGGAAATGATTCAAAGGGTCTGGTACTGGCGGCAGAGAGACTTGGGGGTGAGCCATTGGGCCTGGCTGATGTGTCTTATAAGTTTCAGGTCTTTCCCAAGGTGCCAGTCTATTATTTACTATGGGAAGGGAACGAGGAGTTTTCAGCTAACTTGGCCGTGTTGTTCGATCGGTCCATTGAGAGTCACTTGGCCGCAGACTCCATCTGGGGGATAGTGAATTTAGTCTCGGATTTGCTCGTGCTGGGTCAGGGTATTACTCCCCTGCTTGCACGGGGCTGAGACAATACCCGCACTCAATATACAGCACCTGACCGAGGCGCTACACTTTTAGGTCATTTATGTAAAAAAACAGCCTTCTTAGGGGTTTTAGACCTCGGCCAAACGCGACATTCCCTCCCTGTCTGCTGCCAGGCAGGCGCTACGTTAGCTCCGCCATCCTGGGCTTCGCTAACTGCGGATTTTACCCCCTTCGCCATCCCTGCCTGCAGCAGGCAGGCTGGCTACGGGGGCTAAAATACCTCGCTTCGGGAATATCCCGTTGGCCTATCTTGAGGGTTTATGGCATCTGAGTCCAAAAAGTTATTTCTTAGGAGTTAAAGAGTCTAAACTATAATGGACTGAGAGCTGAGAGCTGATTGCTGGTAGCTCCGTCTATAAGTCTTTGATTTCTGGATTAATATTACTTGGGTGTCATGGAGCACAAAAGAATGGTTGTTTCGCTATTCTGTGAACGGAGCACCTTTTTTTGGCCCTCCACATGGAAGTGATTGCTCATGTGACCAAAGAAGGCCAAAGAGGTCCGACGCAGTCCGTCGGCCAGGACAATATGGCATTTTGGTCTTAAATACCTCTGGAACAAGGCGAGCAATGGCTGATAATCCTGTTCTTTATATACGATTTCCGAGCCAAATATGAGATGGAATTGGCCTTTTAATTGGGGATCATGCCAGTCAAGCTTTTGGATAGATACGGGCGAGACCTGGTTGAGATGGGCATTGGCCTGAGCAAAGGCCAGGGCATAGTCATCGTATTCTGTGATCGTGACCTGGTGGCCGAAGAATGAGGCAATGATTCCTACTGTGCCAAGACCGGCACCTATTTCTAGAAGTTGCTTTTGGGGATCTGGACGTAATTGTGCCAGCTCTTCAGCGAGCACCAAAGACGCCTCCCAGATTTTGGCCCAAAGTGGGAAGTGGTGGTGTGGGTCCTCGGTATTCATGAAAGGCTCAAGGGTGCTGGGGACGAAGAATTGGAATGATTTTCCGTTGATGGTTATGCGGGCCACGTCTGGCTCATATTTTTTCTTAAATGCCTCCAAGTCCATCACTTTCCTCGTTTTGTCATCTGATCAGGATGAAATTTCCCTGTTTTCTTTAGGAACAGAAAGACATCTTATTGTTTCTTGGCAGACCATCCTAATATCACGGTCACTATTCTTGCAAGCAAAACCTGATCGTGTGTCTAAAGTCTAAGGTGACAGGAGGCGATATAGGGAAAGGAGGAAGATATGGCGGGACTTAAACTCACCGGAATTGGCAAAAATGGAACAGTCGTGGCACAACAAAGGAGGGGATTTGGGGAAAGGAACCCTTTCCGCTCCGAATCTTTTAGAAATGCCAATCAGATTACCCTTGATCTTACCTATTTGTTTGATGCCCCCGGCAACAATAGTATCACCCGTAAGGAATTGGATTCATTGATTCCAAATGTGATGGAGGCCCATAGGAACCTGAAAGAAAATAAGGGGGATATCTTTGACAAGGGCATTGCCATGACCGGGTGGCAGGATCTGCCCGTTCGTATCACCCAAGAACATCTCCAGAGAATAACCGATACAGCCCATACACTGGCTGCCAGGATAGACGCCTATGTTTCTCTTGGGATAGGGGGCTCTTATCTTGGTATTGAGGCGACCTTTCGCGCCCTGAGTCACCACTGCTTTAATCAGCTAGACAGGGACAAGAGGGGAGGAGTTCCTGAGGTTTACTTTCTTGGGCAGAACATGGATCCAGATTATTTTCGAGATACCCTTGACATGCTTGAAGGCAAGAAGGTGGGGTTGAACGTCATTTCAAAGTCCGGAACAACCACTGAGACAGCTATTGCCTTTAGGATTATGCGGCGCTTACTGGAGGAAAACTGGGGCGAAGAGACCAAGGAACTTATCATCGTGACTACGGATAAGTCAAAAGGTGCTTTGAGAAAATTGGCAGAGCAAAAGGGCTATACCACGTTTGTGGTGCCGGATGATATCGGGGGGAGGTTTTCCGTGCTTTCAGACGTGGGACTCGTGGGCTTGGCCGTGGCCGGGATTGACATTGAGGAGTTTGTGGAAGGATTTAGGGCCATGAGGTCACGGTGCGTGCAAGACGAGTTCTGGGAGAATCCCTGCCTTGTTCATGCAGCAGCCCGATACCTTGCCTGGATGAAAGGAAAGAAGATCGAGGTCGTGGCCACAAATTCTTCCGCCCTCTACGGGGTGGCCCGATGGATGGAGCAGCTCTTTCCTGAAAGCGAGGGGCATGAAGGGCATGGCATGTGGGTGTCTCCGTCACTTTATTCAGAAAAGCTTCATGCCAACGGCCAGATGGTTCAAGAGGGAGAGAGAAATATCCTTGAGACCTTTTTGTTCTTGCAGGCCCATGACAGCCATATGGAGATCCCCTGGGATGAAGAAGATCTGGATGGATTGAACTTTTTGCCTAACAATGGCCTTGATATGGGGCATGTCAATAGGAAAATTATTGAAGGCCCTGCCTATGCGCATTACAAGGGGGGGGTTCCCTGCATAATTGTGGAAGTCCCGCACAGGAACGCATATGTCCTAGGCCAGCTTTATTATATGATGGAGCGTTCTGTGGCCATCAGCGGGTATCTGATGGGGCATAATCCATTTACCCAGCCTGGGGTAGAAGCATACAAACGCGCTATGTTTGCCCTATTGGGAAAGCCTGGTTTTGAGCAGCTACAAAAGGAAATGGGACAGGAAATGGAAAAAAGAGAGAGGATCAAAATTTAGGATTGCTTTTATGAGCATTTTAATATAAAATATTTTAAAAACCAATTGATAATAAGAGGCCACGAGTTGTTATTCGTGGCATTTTTTACGGGTGGAGATTATCTTTTTGGGATAAGTGAGAATATTCTATGGGATTAGACAGACCCTTGGTGATCGCTACTAGAAACCAGGGAAAGATTCTAGAGTTCAAGAGTCTCCTGAAGGATTTTGACATTGAAATAAAGAGCCTGGATGATTTTGGGCCTCTCCCTGAGATAGAAGAGGATGGACAGACCTTTGAAGACAATGCGGTAAAAAAGGCTCGATTCACGGCCAGGATTTTGGGTCTTCCAGCATTGGCCGATGATTCAGGCTTGGTTGTAAAGGCCCTTGGAGGGTTACCCGGGGTGTACTCGGCAAGATATGCGGGAGATCATGCTGATGATGCTGCCAATAATCGTAAACTCTTGGAGGCCATGAAAGGGATCCGGAACCGGGAGGCCTCTTTTGTGTGTGTTATTGCTATTGCAGTGCCCAGAGGGCCGGCTCTTATTTATGAAGGGACCTGCGATGGACTGATAGCAGAAGAAATGAGAGGAAACAATGGGTTTGGCTATGATCCCCTTTTTTATTACCCTCCTTTAGGGAAGACCTTTGCAGAGATGTCGGCGGAGGACAAGAACCGAGTGAGCCATAGGGGAAAGGCTATGGCCGAATTAAGGCAAGAATTTGATAAGGTCCTGATTTGGTTACACCAGAGACTTGAAGAGGAACCTTTTTAACTCCGGCTTCCTGCCTACAGTGGGCAGGCAGGGTTGACAGGCCGCAAATCGTGTATAGATTAAGACGCAAACGCCCGTTTAGGAAAATACAGGAGGTTGTGATGTTTGAGGTAACAGAGAAGGCAAGTAATATGATTAAAGAATTTCTAAAGGACAAGGAAGAAATTCCTCCCATTCGCATCATGCTCTCCCAAGGTGGGTGAGCTGGGCCCTCTTTGGGCATGGCTCTGGATGAGCAACGAGACAATGACGCAGTATTTGATGATAGAGGCATTACCTATGTGATTGACAAGGGATTGTTCGAACAGATAAAGCCCATTAAGGTAGACTTTGTTGACTCCCCCTTTGGTTCTGGATTTTCCATCCAATCCAATATGGTTATGGGAGCGGCCTGCGGGAGCTCTTGTAGCTGTTAACTGATCCAAGCCGCCATTTCCCCATTTTCTTAGTGGAAGAAATGGCGGCTTTTTTTGTTCATGACCTTTCTGATTCCCCTTAGAATGCACCTAATTGGCAGGCTGTAATTTTTATGCCCAAGGTTTCGCAGGCAGAGGAGACCTCCATCTTCCTCAGCCCCAGCTTGGATGCTATGGCCCAGGCATGCTTGCAGGGAAGCCTACCATCTACCAATTGCTCTCTGATCGCCTGCTCGAGGAGTGGGGGAACATTTTCCGAAGGTTTTACTATACTCTTTTGGGGCTTATAGCCAAAGAGCCCAAGCTGGCACTTTACTAGGCGTAGCTCCAAGTAATCCGCTGCAAACCCCACTTCAGATGGCTCGACTTTGAGCTGCGCTGCAATATCAAAGGCTACGGCACAGGGCATTTCATTATCCAACGATTTTTCCCTGATTGCCGCGATGACTTCCTCTTTTGGCTTGCGGTCCGCCGGGTGTTTCTTGGCAAAATGTGGTTCTTTATACTCATCCATTTTTGTAATCTTCCTCCTTCAGAGAGTAGTTGCCTGGTCTCAAAAATTCCTTTCCTTTTGATGACACTTTAGCTTTTCAATGGTATACATGGCAAGCAGGAATAAAGGTGTAATCCCATGCGTCATTTTGGAGGGAAAAATGGAGATCAAGGAAAACATAAGAAAAATCCTGAGTGAGCTCCCTGAAGGTGTCAAGCTGGTGGGAGCGGCCAAGACCCGAACACCTGAGGAAATACTTGAGGCCATTGAGGCTGGCCTCGAGATCGTGGGGGAGAATTATGTTCAGGAAGCAGAAAGGGCCTACCAGGTTATTGGAAACAGGGCGAAATGGCATATGATAGGGCATCTCCAGTCCAATAAGGCAAAGAAGGCCGTGAAGATCTTTGATATGGTCGAGACAGTGGATTCCATGAAACTGGCCCGTGCCCTGGATAAGGCGTGCGCCAAAGAAGGCAGGATGATGGAGATCTTGATTGAGGTAAATAGCGGAGAAGAGCCTCAAAAGGCAGGCGTGATGCCTGGGGAGGTCATTTCCCTGGTCAAAGATATATCAGGACTCGAACACCTGAAGATTATGGGCCTTATGACCATGGGCCCGTTTACCGGTGATCCTGAGGATGCCAGACCCTATTTTCAGAAGACAAGAAAGATCTTTGAAGAAATAAAGGAACTGGATATCCCTGGGGTTGAGATGCGATACCTTTCTATGGGTATGTCCAATTCCTATAAGGTGGCCCTTGAGGAAGGGGCTAATATGGTTAGGATAGGCACTAAGATTTTTGGGGAACGTTTTTACGCATGAGCTATGCGGCAAAGCGCATACGGCACTTGATGGGGAAGGCCATCCATTCCCACAATATGATACGCGATGGTGAGCACGTATTAGTGGGTGTATCAGGTGGTAAGGATAGTCTTGCCCTCCTGTGGCTTCTTAGGGAGCGCCTAAAACGTGTCCCCATATCTTATGAAATAACCGCGGTGCACGTGGATCTGGGGTTCGGTGTGGATACTGCCGGGCCAATGGAAGAATTCTTCAAGACCCATGGATTTTCATATAAGATTGTCAAGACTGACATAGGCCTGAAGGCACACGGGCCAGAGAACCGCGAGAATCCATGTTTCCTTTGCTCTAGGCTTAGGAAAAAGTGTCTGTTTGAGTTGGCAAGGGAGTTGGGTATCACCAAGATCGCCATGGGCCATCACAAGGACGATCTCATAGAGACTTTCTTTTTGAATGTCTTTTACGGCGCTTCCATCAGTACGCTTCTGCCGGTTCAGGAGTTTTTCGGCGGTAGAATCAAGATAGTGAGGCCCTTTTATTTAGTTGATGAATCTCTTATTCACCGGTATGCAAAGGAAATGCACTGGCCCCAGATAGATCCAGGGTGCCCCACTGCAGTTTCATCCACGAGGCGACAAATAAAGAATCTGCTCCATGGGTTATATCGATCCAACAAGAAGATCAAGGGCAATATCTTTCATGCCCTTCAAAACGTAAGACTCGACTATTTGCCCACACCTGGCTTATAAGGCGCTACCAGTCGAACAAGATCTCCCAGTGCTCATCGAAATTGGGATCTTCTACGCTATAGCGAAATGAAAGGGTCTTTCCGGTTCCAGGGCCGTTGGAGGTATCCTCTCGCCAGTATCTTATATGAATGGCGGGTATCAAGCGGCCCCCGGAGCCGTCAGACTTAGAGTTGACCCATACCTCTCTTTCTTCAATTACCTTCCATACAGTTCCATATTTCTTGCTTCGGACCCTCTCGCCAACTCGAGGCAAACCAAATTGGTCTCTCAACTCCTTGAATTTGTATGGAGACTTTTCCCCGTAGTCCAATATGCGCTCACCCATAACCATGATAGCGATTGCCCCTGGTGGGGCAGTAAGCAAAATGGAAAGTACCGCCATGGCCAAAATGAGCTCTCCGGAAGGCACACCTGCGGCCAGTGGGACCGCGCCAATGGCCGCCTGCACAGTGGCTTTTGGGATATATGCGACCACGCAAAACAGCTTTTCTTTCAAATTGAGGGGAGTTCCTATTAAAGAGAGGTACGTTCCAATACTTCGGAAAACCAGCCCACCGAATATTACAGCAGCCCCGGCCAGCCCTGCTTGCCATGCCACGTGAATGTTTACCTGAGCCCCAACCAGTACAAAAAGCAATAACTCCGCAAAGACCCACAATTTTTTCAACTTTTGGGATATGATGTGGGCTATAGGTTCAGACTTCTCCAGAATGATAAACCCAAGGGCCATTACGCCGAGGAGGCTTGCTATTGGCACGGTGCCTTGGAGCACTTCTTCAAGTCTGGTCAGAAGAATCGCAATTCCTAGGACGATGAGAGTTCGTTTTGGGGGGCGCCAGTCTCTAGCCTCAAAAAGCCTATAAAGAAAATACCCCGGTATGAGCCCAACAATAATCCCTGATCCTATGGATACCGGGATTTCTAAGAGCTTTTTGACGAGGTGGATTTCTTCGCTACCGTAAGCACTAAGGAGAATGCTGAATATTACAATTACGAACACGTCATCAATAGAAGAAGCTCCCAATATGAGGGTTGGGATTCCTTTCTTGGCGCCACGACCTCGATCCATGAAATCTATCATCAAGGGAACTACAACCGCAGGCGACACAGCACCCAGGATGGATCCCATTAGGGCTGCGTCAAGGTAAGACATTCCCAGCCATCTGTTGGCTAGGAATGTCACTCCAAAAATTTCAAAAACTGCAGGAATGGCGCTCATGAATAAAGCAGCTCGGCCCACACGGTGCAATGTGTCGCGTCGGAGTTCGAAGCCAGCTCTCAGAAGAATGACTATGAGGGCGATCTTTCTGAAATCCCCCGAGACATGCATCATCTCAGGAGACAAGAAGTCAAATACATAAGGCCCTACCAAGATTCCCACAATGAGCATTCCCACGAGTCCGGGAAGCTTCATTTTTCGAAAAAGATAGTCAGCGCACAATCCCAGGATAATAATGAGAGCTATGCTGAAGGCCACGGATAACTTACCTCCTATATTTTCCAGCCTTTATAACAAAAAAACCCGGCAAGCTAATGCCGGGCCTATTCCTGTAAATTCTGCCCGGACTCCTGCCTGTTTTCCATGCAGAAGTCATCAGCCCCTAGCAGTATGTTGAATGGGGCGGTTCAGGCAGACCTCATTGCCTTATTCCTGAAAAAATCTCGGCGAATTTACAAGACCAAATCCCAGTTGTCAAGAACCAAAGTTATGTTTCTTGGCAGGTCCACATATCCATAAGGTCCTGGAAAGAGCCCTGCGCTATGGCCGAGCGGATCTCGCCCATGAGCCTTTCAATGAAAGAGAGGTTATGAATGGTGGCGAGCGTCATTGCACTTGGTTCTTTAGCTGCAAAAAGGTGACGCAGATAAGCACGTGAAAAATTGGAGCAGGTGTAGCAAGGGCAATCTTCCTCAATAGGACCATAGTCTGTTCTGAATCGACTGTTGAGAATATGCATCCGGTGTCTCGGATACCCGCTCACCAATAATGTTCCAGTTCGGGCCATTCGGGTGGGTGCAACGCAGTCAAATGTATCCACTCCTCTTTTCACCGCTTCAAAAATGTCTTCTACCTCACCAATCCCCAACAGATGTCTAGGCCGCTCCTCTGGCAGGTGGGGGACTGTCCACTCAAGTACATTGTGCATATCATGCTTGGATCTACCCAAGGATCCCCCAATAGCAAAGCCGCTGAATCCGTGTTCTTGGATGAAAGCAGCACTTTCTTTTCTCAAGTCTTCAAAGGCTCCGCCTTGGACAATCCCGAACAGTGACTGGTGAGGACCTCCGTATCTGTGAAAGGCCTCCAGCGCCCGTAAGGCCCATTGGTGGGTGCGCTCCATGGCAACACGAGTGTATCCCCGGTCGTGTAATGGAGATGTACATTCGTCTAAAGGCAGGATGATATCGGCACCGAGTTTCGCTTGTATTTGGATAACAGTTTCGGGAGTGAACCGATGGCGTGACCCATCTAGATAAGAGACAAAATCAACTCCCTCCTCATTCACTGTAACCAGGGACTTTCCTGTTTTCTGCCTTAAATGGCCACCTCGGTCTGGTTCTTCAGGGAAGATGGAAGCGATTTTTCCAACTCCGTGTTCCTTACCGGCGCCGTGGCTGAAAATCTGGAAACCACCTGAGTCAGTCATGAGGGGGCCACTCCATCCCATGAACTTATGGAGTCCGCCTGCACCAGCTATTATATCTTCCCCAGGCTGGAGGTGGAGATGATAAGTATTGGCGATAATCACTTGCGTGCCTAAGTCCCTCAGATCTCTTGGACTCAGGGTCTTTACTGATGCAAGGGTGCCCACTGTTACAAAGGCAGGTGTGTGTATGGTACCATGGGGTGTCTCAATTACCCCAGATCTGGCTTCACCATCTTTGGCTATGACACGAAAGGTGAGCATTAATAATAAATGGTAACAGTACGATGATAAGGCTTTTTCCTATATGTGTCCTGCTGCCCGAGGTTCCAAAGGATCCAATCCATTTCAAAGGCTCGGATGTTATGCTCCCCCTGTCTGAGCTGAGCGCATAGCAACTCCACAGCCCATATGGTGTGTGCGCGGATCTCTATTTCCTCTATGCTTCCCTGGGGAATCAATCTTCTTGAATCAATCTTGGCAGCAAGCTTTGGGCTGTAGGTGAGAACTCCCAGCTCACGGAGAACCTGAGGTAACTTGTAGTCGGCAAAGGCTGTTAGGCCCTCCATGTCATAGAATTTCCCCCATCCTTTTCCATTGAAGGCACCGTAGATATCAGCAGCAAGTATTTGCGCTCTCTTGTAAAAGTAAACTCGTCTTCTATTGTATTGCCCAACGTCACGAAAAGAGCTTATCTCATTACCCACCTTTTTTGCGAGGTTGACTGCAGAACCCTCACAAGCTTCCACCAGCTTGGCCGGACTGCCTTGCCACTTGACCACAAGATAAGTCCCCAGTTCTTGAAGGGCTAATAACCTTTCTTTCATCAATTGAAGGTGCCCCTTGCCAGAAAGAATTTCTTCCAAATCAGCCATTTTCATTGAAGCGAGAAATGCGGGATCATGGAGGGGATATCCATGAGTGAACGCCTCTTTGAGGGCTTCAGCCAAGGCATAATAGCCCGAAAGCTCTTCATCCTTGTACTTGATCGCCCATCTCTCATGGCCTGGCTGTGGCCAGAAGCAAAAGTTAAGCGTATCAAGCACAAAGAGGTAATGGAGAGTTTTCTCAGTGCCGTCGAAATAATGATGGGCCTGATCCCATTGGGGAATAGTAAGGGGCCGACTTGCAATTTGCTCTGCTAGATTCCTAACACTCTCACGGTTAATTCTCACATGACGGGAATTTCTTATAACGTATCGGGCAGAATCTATCACTTCCTTCATGGCAGTAACCGCCGAACATAGGTTTTTGTAATCTGTTGAGTGTTATAATCATCTGGCATTAATAAGAAAAAGGGCCTCGTTTGCAATTTGCTCCGCGGTCAAGCCAAATTCTTTATAAAGGATTTTATATGGTGCAGAGGCGCCAAAGCGATCGATACCTATTATCCTGCCTTTTTGGCCCACATACTTGTGCCAGCCATAGGTCGAGCCTGCCTCAATTGCAATCCTTGCCCAAACCGAACTGGGGAGGACTTCTTCCTTGTAATCCTCTGATTGTTTGTCGAATAGTTCCCACGAAGGCATACTGACCACCCGCACTCTAATCCCTTTGTCATTTACCGTTTCTGCAGCCTCCAGGGCAAGGTGGACTTCTGATCCAGTACCGATGAGAATTATCTCAGGATCGCCTTCGCCCCACTGCTTCAGTATGTAGGCTCCTTTTTCAAGCCCATCGGCCGGAGAGCATTTGTTTCGATCAAGTATAGGCACAGCCTGCCGTGTTAGCGCGAGGGCCACAGGGCTGTCCTTCAATTCTAGAGCCATCTTCCAAGCCCGGGCAGTCTCATTGGCATCGGCCGGTCGTATTACCGTGAGATTAGGTATAGCCCTGAGAGTGGAGAGTTGTTCAATGGGCTGATGGGTAGGTCCATCCTCACCTAGTCCTATACTGTCGTGGGTGAATACATAAATGACCTTAAGCCCCATGAGAGCTGCAAGGCGTATAGAGGGCCTCATATAATCGGAGAAGACGAGGAAAGTTCCTCCGTAAGGGATGATACCTCCGTGAAGGGCCATGCCGTTTAAGATGGCGCCCATGGCGTGCTCCCTTACGCCGAATCTGAGATTCCTTCCATCATAGGCCCCTACCTGGTAGTCCCGAGAAGATTTTATGAGGGTCTTGTTTGAGGGGCCAAGATCGGCAGAGCCTCCCATTAGGTTCTGTATCTTGTCGGCCAGGGCATTCAGCACGGTCCCGGAGGCCACCCTGGTCGCTATCCCTTTGGGATCAGGCTCAAAAGACGGAATGCACTCATCCCAGTCATCCGGCAACACGCCCTGTACCCATTTCATAAACTTCTTGGCCAGTTCGGGGTAGGCGTTTTCATAAGTGTTTAACTTTTCTTGCCATTGCCTTTCCAGTTGGGCGCCTTTGGACAAAGCCTGCCTGAAATGATCCAGGACCTCCTGAGGGACGTAAAAGGAGGGATCCGTCGGCCAACCTAGGTTTTCTTTTGTCTTTACTATCTCTTCGGTTCCTAAGGGCTCACCGTGCGCCGAAGGATCATCTTGCTTGCCGGGACTGCCAAAGCCAATATGTGTCCTGACAGCTATCAGAGAGGGCCTCTCTGTTTCGGCTTTCGCCTCTTCTATGGCCTTTTCAATGGCCTCCAGATCATTTCCGTCCTCTACCTTCTGCACATGCCAACCGTATGCCTCGAACCTTGCGCACCGGTCTTCAGTAAAGGTGATATCAGTAGATCCTTCTATGGAAATTCGGTTGTCATCGTATAAATAAATGAGCTTCCCAAGGCGTAAGTGACCAGCAAGGGAGGCGGCCTCATGGGATATCCCCTCCATTAAATCGCCATCGCTCACGATCGCGTACGTATAATGATCAACAACTTCAGCACCAGGCTTGTTAAACCGCGCTGCTAAGTGCCGCTCAGCCATGGCCATGCCCACGCCGTTGGCAAATCCCTGTCCCAATGGACCTGTGGTAGTCTCTACTCCAGGGGTGATGCCGTATTCCGGATGCCCGGGCGTTTTGCTGCCCCATTGGCGGAAGTTCTTGAGGTCTTCCAGGGCCAGGTCATAACCTGTCAGATAAAGGAGGCTGTATAACAGCATGGAGCCGTGGCCTGCCGACAACACAAAGCGATCCCTGTCTGGCCACCGGGGGTTTTTGGGATTGTGGCGCAGGAATTTGGTCCATAGCACATAAGCCATGGGTGCAGCCCCCATGGGCATTCCAGGATGCCCAGAATTGGCTTGTTGTACGCAATCTGCCGATAACATCCGGATGGTGTTTATACAGAGTTCATCGAGTTTTGAGGTCATGGGATCGTTATGTCTCCTTTCTTAACAGAATGTGAAACAATGGATAGGTTCCAGAATAGGAAAATTCCCATGGCCCCTCCTTTACCTTAACTCCGAGACTCTTTCAAGTTTCATTTGATAGATTAAGCCAGAGTCTTGCCTTTGTTACCTTCCCAGAGGGAGTGCCCCCCCCTAAAGGGGTCCCATGGCAATGGAGAAATTTTGACTTTACCTAAGGTGATAGGGTTCATGTGCAGGCTATCTTGGCGTGCTTATGGTATGACAAAGATGCAATCAATAAAATGGCCTGGCTGATTTGCTCCCCCTAGGGGCGATACAGGAGATAGGCAATCAGCTAGGCCATTTTTTGAATAATGAGTTAATTTAAAGCTTTTCCACTCGAGTCTTTATGTATTTTAGGAGTGGGGTGCCACCTATCTTTTCTGTGTAATTGGGTTTCATGATGCCTGCAGCGTTGACCCCCCCCCCCCCCAAACTGAGGATATTTAGGGTCACCCTCCAGCCCGCGGATATGTCCAAAGCCTCCAGCGGCTCCCAAGACCCCTCGCATGATGTCCCAGGTGACATGGGCCCTTGTCTCCACTTCACCCCATGGGGATTTAAGCCGCACTTTATCTCCCTCTTTTATCCCCAGCTCTTGGGCGTCCAATGTATTGACCCATAGTGGATTGGTGCCCTCACTTTTCATCAACTGATAATTGTTAAAAGTAGAAGAGTGCTCATGTAAGAACACCCTGAAGTTTCCGAAAACAAAGGGGGTATTTTTCGTCAGGCAATAAATCAGGGTTGGGTTCTTTGTAATCAGGAAGGGGATCTACGCCCTTTTCCTGGGCTACAGGGTTCAGAAAGTTGTATTTACCTGTCACTGTCTTCCCAGAGGAACCATACCCATCGGGTACGTTGAAAGATCCCCACTTCTTATATTTATAATATTCTGCTTCGTCCGTGACAATAAACCCCTTTTCTTTGAGTTCTTCAAAAGACCATGGTGTGCCTGCTAATTGATTTCGTTCCACTTCCTCAACATCTTTCCAAGGGAAATATTTGCCAAGGCCAAGCCTCTTTGCCAGCTCTACTATGATCCAAAATATTGGCCTTGAGTCATACATGGGTTTAACCACTTCCGCATAGTATGCTATGAATGCCTCATATAGCCAATCCGCCTTGATTTGACTTTGCTCGAGCCATGTAGCATCAGGAAGAACCACATCACTGAGCAACACTGTGTTACACATGTATGCATCAATGGTGGCAACAAATTCCATTTTCTGAATAGCTTTGGTGATAGCTTCTTGGTTCCCCCAGGAAAGAACAGGATCACCGAAATAGTTGATCATCCCTTTAAGTTTTCCTGCTTCCACATCAGCCAAAAGGTGAGCAGGGGCCCATCCCGACCAGATGCCGAATTTATTTAACTTTGGAGCGCCGGCGGCAGGCGGCTTTTCCTGGCCTTCACCCCAAGGGGATTTAAGTTTGCGCTTGAAAGGTAAAGAGGGCCCCCTGGCGCATCAAAGGTGCCGCAAAGGCCATTCAGGGCCTGAATAGCTGCGGTACCATACATACCGTTGTCAACCTGAGCAAGACCGGTCCAGGATATGCATCCTTTGTTTTTGGCCATAGCGAATTCTTTTGCTATACGTTCAATAGTCTCTGGTGGTACTCCACTAATTTTGCCCGCCCATTCAGGATCCCTTACAATGCCGTCCTCTTCACCCATGACCCTTTTTTTGAACTCCTCAAAGCCTGTAGTCCAGTTCTCAACAAAATCTTTGTCATAAAGCTCGTTTTTGATGATCACATAAGCCATTGCCAAGGCCACTGCGGCATCGGTTCCTGGTTTAATAGGAATCCACTCAGTTGCCATACTTGCGGTTTCTGATCTCCGTGGGTCAAAGACCACCAGCTTGGCCCCACGTTTAATCGCTGCCCTTAATTGGGCGGTTTTACGCTGTCCATAAGAGGTGGCCAACTCATTGATACCAAAATGTAGGATATAATCCGATTCCTCATAGTTTATCCATGGCCTCTTATCGTTGAGGTTGTGCTCGTTGGCCATGCGATTGGAATTGTCGCACATGGGTCGGTGGGTTGTTTTGGGACAGCTGAGATGATCAAAAAGTGCCTCGGGTATATTGTTAAGCCAGTCGTTTCCTCTCATAAAGCCGAATTTGCTATGTTCTATTTATGGCCTCAACCACCCTATCGAGGGCTTCATCCCAGGAGGCCTTGCGAAAACGATTACCTTCTCTGATGAGGGGGGACTTGAGCCTGTAAGCAGAATAAAGATGCTTGGGGACTGCGGCCCCTTTTGGGCAGAGCCTGCCCCCGCTTTTGGGATCACCTTGGAGTCCGCTGGTACCTATGAGGATCCCGTCCTTGAGTTTTGCATTCATACCGCATAACGCTCCACAGGTATAGCAATGGGTTGGCACGGTTTTTGGTGGCTCTGGTTCTAGTACCCCCTGGGCGAGTGTTGCATATTCATGGGAAAGGGCAAGGTAATCAAAGGCTGAAGACATCTTGTTGGTTACTTCTTCTGCCCCTGTGTATCCTCCGATTGTGGAGCTTTCGCACATCACAACCCCACGAGTAAGATGTGCCAGCCCTTGGTAAAAGTTCGTCATAACCCCGGCGGGAAGATTTGTAAGGTTTTGGGATAAATTGCAATTAGAAGGAGTGGTGGAAGTGAGCTGATCACAAAATGCGGGCACCCATTTTGAAAACTTATTCTCGAAAAAGTCCAAGTATAGATCCTCGTTGCCTTTTTCCAACACATAGCGGAGAAACTCCATTTGAACCGCAATATGTTCCTCCAGATCCTTGTATGCGGGTGACTTGTGGACGCCGGCTTTGCGGAAATATTCTCTCAACTCAAAAACCGGTTCTTGCATGACCACAGGTGCCCCACTTCTAAACGGGGATTCATACGGAAAAACAGGGCTCGGCCCTGCATTAAGGAAAAGATCGGCATAATCGTAACGGAGCTCTTTATAAAGTTCTTCAGCTGGTCCGCTCTTTAGAAACGCAGTTATCATTTCTGCGCCGCATATCAGGTCCACGAAGCCACATCCTTTTACGGCTTCATTAAGGATATTTAGGAATTCATCCTTCTGCATAGCGGCAATAAGCTCAACAGATATCTCGTCGCGATAAAGAGCAGAGAGGAATTAATACCTTTTGGCCATGGATTTCATCAATTCTGGATTCACGGATTAAGCCCTCCTCCCTCGGTTGATTGGTTAATGCCTGAAGCTAATTACTAGCCGTTTCACTAAGTCGAATACCTAAATTTTCGGCCAAAGATTCCTATGCCTAGTTTCTAAGTATAACAAGCTGAAATATCAGCTAAAACGTATGAAGAATGAGTCTAATCTTTATATTGGCTGGCGTGAAGGAAAATGTGAAGATTGGAGCAAGCACGGAAAAGAGTCTCTCATTTCCCTCAACCCGTGTTCTAAAAACTCTGGTGAATATATAAGGGCTGTAGAGGTCTTGGGTTTGCTTTAAAGGTATTAAAAGACACTTTTGCTTGACAAGCGTAGGACTTTGGTAGTTTAAAATCAAGTATCGGTTAAGCTTGTTGATCCTATTTTTTCAATGTGTTTTTAGCTTATTGGAGGAAAATGAGATGGGAAAAAGGTCCATTATGATTAGTTTGTTGATAGGCGTGCTTATGTCGGGCATGTTTGTTTTTTCTTGTACTTCTATTCCTGAGATTCAAGTTCTGTATAGACTTCCAGCACCAAGCATGGGACTTCAAGGAAAATCCGTTGTTTTGAAGATTATTGATAAGCGAGCGGACAAGGAATTTTTGAGGCCCGGGGCGAGACGGCAGTTCAAGTACTTTTCAGGTAACTTGTCTTTTGCTGTGGCAAAGTACAACGAGGCAGGATTTAAAATCGGACCCTTTGATCCCATTGCTGTGATTAAGGAGGGATTCAAGAGGCGGCTTGAAAATGATGGAATAAGAATCGTGTCTGAGCCTGCCGAAGGGGTCCCGGAGTTACAAATCATATTGGAGGAATTTTCTTTGGATTTTGTGGCTCGTCAATGGGTAGCTACAATGAGGTATGAGGCCAAATTGCTTAAAGATAGCAGAGTCTTAGCTAATCAATCTATATCAGGGAAGGCTGAACGATTCAAGATTCTACGACGAAAAGGGGCTGACACGGCGCTTGGAGATATCTTTACTGATACACTGAATCGATTAGATTTGGTCAAACTTTTCCATGATGCCCATCTGCTGAACCCATAACTACTGCTTAAGTTCTTGTTTTGAAACTTACGCACAATAAGAGCCAGGGGGCCAATGCTAATCTGCGCACAGGCCTCCTGGGTGCAGGTATGTGTCCAGATTCTGTTCCTCCTCTTTCATTCAGGCTTTTGTTTTTCTGTTTTGTGCCGATAAAATTCAATAGGGGCTAATTAGGGATCAGCGGCGAGCCAGAAAAGAGGTTTTGTTAGGACAAAACCTGAAGGGAAAAAAGGGACTGGAAAAATCAGCATTTTCAGGTGTGCACTGATTTGCAATGGGTCGATAAGGGGGGACAAAATGGCCACGGATCTTGCAGCAGAAAGAGGACCCCACCCAGAGAACAAAACCCATGGGTTAACCAGTTGGCTAAAGGCCAAATTTTTTGGTCCAAAGGCTGATATAACAGAGGCAGATAAGGAACTGGAAGCGGCGCTGTCAGACCTTAAAAAGGTGGGTCGATATGAAATTGTGGATAAACTGGGCCAGGGTAGTATGGGGCTGGTTTATTTGGGCAAGGACCCATATATCAAGCGCGATGTGGCCATCAAGATATCGCGGCCCTCAAGAGGATTGGGCAAGGAGGAGGCAGAGAAATACAAGGAAAAATTTTTTAAGGAGGCCCAGTCTGCAGGACGTCTTACTCACCCCAACATTGTGAGTATTTACGATGCAGGGATTGAAGGTGAATTTTGTTATATCACCATGGAATACATTGATGGCCCCACCCTTCAGAGGTTTTGCAGGAAAGTGAACCTCTTGCCTGTAAGCAAGGTATTGGAGATCATCTTTGTTGTTTGCAGGGCCCTGGATTATGCACACAGAAATGGAATCGTCCATAGGGACATCAAGCCATCCAATATCATGCTGAATAGCTCCGGGGCTGTAAAGATCACCGATTTTGGAATAGCTCATGTGGATACAAGCCAAAGCTCCCCAAGTGGGCTTGTAGGCTCGCCATGCTACATGTCGCCTGAGCAGGTAAAAGAGGAACCGATTATCGAAAAAAGCGATATTTTTTCCCTAGGGTGTGTGCTCTACGAATTGCTTACCGGTGTTAAGGCCTTTCCCGGCGATAACTATTTTTCTATCCTTTACAAAATAACTCATGAAGACCCGATTCCTATAACCAAGCTCCGGCCCGAACTGCCGGATATTCTCCAAAGGATCGTATCAAAGGCCCTAGCCAAGCGCCCAATTGACAGGTATGAGACCTGTTTGGATTTGGCTTATGATTTGCGTGTTGCTCTAAGGGGTATCAAAGAAGGGGTAAAGAGGCCCAAAACAGAGGATGTGGTTGATTATGTGCGGCAGGTCCCCTTTTTTGCTAGTTTCACGCGCGACCAGGTGAGAGAGATCCTAATGGCCAGTAACCTTGTCAAGGTGCCAAAAGGAAAGGTAGTGGTAAGCGAGGGTGAGATTGACGATTCCTTTTATATAATATTAAGCGGGAGCGCCGCTGTCATGAAGGACCGTAAGACCCTAGCCACCATAGATAGGGGAGAATGCTTCGGAGAAATGGCCTATCTTAGTGGGCAGACCCGTGCTGCCACTGTTGTGGCCACATCTGACTCTATCCTTATGAAGATAAGCGCAACCCTTCTAGATCGCTCACCAGTGGGCATCCAACTCCTTTTCCTCAAACAGTTTGCCATAACGCTCCTCAAGCGCCTTTCAAAGAGCAATCAAGAAAAGACTTGATGAAATTTCTCTCAGGAGCTTGAATATAGGGACTAGGCTTCATATCCGGCCGAATTGTTGGGCTTTGTGTCCTGGGGATGGCCATGAGTGAACAGAGAAAAATTTATGTGGTGAGCCTGGGTTGCCCTAAAAATCTTGTAGATACCGAGCATATGCTAGGTATCTTGACCCAAGAGGGTTACGGCATTGCTGAAGAGGTGAAAGAGGCGGATCTGGCCCTGGTAAATACATGTTCCTTTATTGCAGAGGCTGTTAAGGAGGCTGTGGACACCATCTTGACATTGGCCGACCTTCGGAAAACCGGCCGCCTAAAACGTTTGATTGTGGCCGGATGCCTGGTGCAGCGCTATGGTTATAAGCTCAAAAAGGAGATCCCCGAGGTGGACATCTGGCTGGGAACCGGTTTGGTGGGCAGAATCGGGAAGCTCATTAGGGTGCCAGATAAGATCTTTTCCATTGAAAGGCCCATTTATCTCGCGGATCATAGCGTTCCTCGCCTGCGATGCACACCTTTTTTTACTGCATATCTCAGGATTGCAGAAGGCTGCTCCCATAAATGTTCCTTTTGCATTATACCAAAGCTGAGAGGCCCATATCGGAGCCGAACCATGGATTCCCTTTTGAGAGAGGCAGAAAAGATGGCTTCAGAGGGCGTCAAGGAGGTGAACCTGGTGGCCCAAGACATTACTGCCTACGGGTCTGATTTAGGCATGAAATGGGGGCTTGAGACGCTTTTGGAAAGGCTTTCACAGATAAAGGGGATACAATGGATAAGACTGCTTTATGGTTACCCAGGGGGAATTACAGAGCGGCTTCTGGATTTGATGGAGACAGTTGATCTTATTTGTCCCTATTTAGATATTCCCCTTCAACATGTAAACAAAGAAATCCTTTCTGCCATGGGTCGGGCTAGCGAGGAATCACCCAGGCAACTGGTAGAGCAGATAAGGAAGAGAGACCGGGACATTGCCATTAGGACCACGTTGATGGTGGGATTTCCAGGGGAAACACACCAGATTTTCAGGGAGCTGTGGGAGTTTGTTCGCTGGGCCCAGTTTGATCATCTGGGGGTGTTTGCCTATAGTAAGGAAAAGGGCACTAGAGCAGCCAAGCTCCATGGGGAAGTTCCGCCATCTATAGCAGAGGGGCGGCGCGATGAAATCATGGCCTTGCAGGCAGAGATATCCCTTCAAAAGAACCGAGCCAAAATAGGACAGAAACTCTCGGTTTTGATTGAGGGGTTCAGCGAAGAAACGGATCTTCTCCTGAAAGGCAGGACTGCTACTATGGCCCCAGAGGTTGATGGACAGGTGTTAATTAACCGAGGAGTGGGGGAGGAAGGAAAGATCATGGCTGTTCGTATTACCGAGGCCTATCA
The DNA here is from genome assembly GCA_019307815.1 of Deltaproteobacteria bacterium. GTDB lineage: Bacteria > Desulfobacterota > DSM-4660 > Desulfatiglandales > Desulfatiglandaceae > B111-G9. The sequence goes on along the minus strand of JAFDIV010000020.1, from coordinate 2,172 downwards.
CTATGACCTTGTGGGAGAAATCATCGAATAAGGGAGGAGGCGTTGAGTCAAAGCAATTCCAACTCAAGGTTTGGTGATTGCTATTGAAGCAGGATATTTGAGTGGAAATCCTTGTGAAATAGAGCTAAATCTGCCATAATGCCTCAGCCCTGATATTGGGGGAGTGGGTAAAGGCAATATATTTGGGGTAGGCAGAAGAGTGAAACAAAGGATTTATTCAGAACCGATGGGACGAGAATCCGTGTGTACGGCTCAACAGATGCGGGACCAAGAGATCCTGGAAAAATACAGGCCGCACTTTCTAAAGATCGAATATGAGCTTGAACAAGCTCTCTTATCCAAAGTGGATGCTATTGCAGAGATTGGGAGACACTCATTACTTGGCCACGGGAAACGCCTCAGACCTCTGCTTTTTATCCTTTGTTGCAACCTGTTCCAATACCAGAGCCAAGAGCTGTATAAATTATCAGTAGTTTTTGAGTATATCCACACAGCCTCCCTCCTTCACGACGATGTGTTAGACAATGCGGAAGTGAGACGTAAAAGGCCGTCAGCTAACAGATTATGGGGGAATCACGCTGCGGTCTTGGAAGGTGACTTTCTTTATTCAAAGGCTTTTTCCATTGCTGTAAACTATGCTAATCAGGCGTTTTTCAGGAAGCTTACAGAAACTACAACAATTATGGCAGAGGGCCAGGTACTGGAACTGCTCCACACGCGGAATTGGGCGCTTACGCCTAAAACATATTTTGATATTATTACTGCCAAAACCGCGGTCCTAATCTCGGCGGCATGCGCGTGCGGCGGAATTATTTCGGGAGCGAGTCAACAAGAGGTGAGACTCCTGGAGCAGTTTGGAATGAATATGGGGATCGCCTTTCAGTTGATGGACGACCTGTTGGACTACATTTCCACTGAGGAGGTGTTTGGTAAACCAGTGGGCAAGGACTTAAGAGAAGGGAAAGTCACCCTTCCTCTTATTTATACCCTTTCAGGGATCTCGGAGCAGGAAAGGGCTTCTCTTCAATCCCTGTTGGCTGGGGATCAATTAAATGAACACACTCATGCAAGGATAATGAACCTGGTTAAAAGCAACGGGGCCTTGGCCCGGGTTCGGCGGGAGGCTGAGACTTACACGGAAAAGGCGGCGGAGGTTTTGGACCCCTTTCCCGATTCTGAAACCAAGGAAAATCTTTTGGAGCTGAATCAATACATTATACATAGAGCCTTTTGAAAGTCGTTATAGGACCAAAGTCAAGAAATCAGAAGCAATGGTAATTTCTCCCCCAAAGTATTTTCTGCATGCCTCACCGATATTTGTCTTCAGGCATTCTGGGTAAAAGTGAGTGAGTACCAGCCTTTTTACTTTTGCCTGATCGGCGATGATTCCGGCCTCTTCTGGGGTCAAATGGCCTTTCACTTTCTCCTCTCTAGGAAATGACGCCTCCAATATAAGGAGGTCAGCACCCTTGGATAAGGATATTAGCTCTTGACAAAAGTCGCTATCCCCTGAGTAAACAATGCTTGTCCCGGCTTTAGTTTCCATTCTATATGCCACACTTTCCAGAGTATGTTGGGTAGGGGCGACCCAGAAGCAGAGTTCTTCCCATACAGTGGCGCATTGGGGAGAGGGGTGTAATTCTTCGATATGCATGACCCCTTTGGGCAATGCGAGATAGGAACCATAGGCCTTTTGGAGATCGGAAACAAACTGTTTCACCCCTCTGGGTCCGAACAGTTTGAAGGCCTTTCGGTGTTCCAAAACCTTGGGATGTTTGGTGGCGAATATTAGATGGATCAAGTCAGCTGTGTGGTCGGGGTGAAAGTGAGTGACCCAAATTGCCTCTATACGGCTATGGTCTATACCAATTCGCGTCAGTTGTCGCAGTGTGCCAGGGCCAATATCAAAAAGAAACCAGCGGCCTTGATAATGAAATACTATAGAGGCCGACCCCCTGAATGAGGAAGGTAATCCTGTGCCTGAACCTAAAATGATTACACGTACTTCCTCTGTTTCTTCCATATTGTGATCCTCCTTAAATTTTAGTGTATCGCACCTAGGTAGTGCCCATCCACGAAAGGTAACAATTTGATATTTTGACAAAAAAAGCGCATTTTAAGGTGGACAAATTTCCGGCCAGTTGTCATAAGAAAAGCACAACCAGGTGAAAT
>JAFDIV010000062.1 GCA_019307815.1 Deltaproteobacteria bacterium | reverse complement strand
CACCAGCATAGGAGGCCAGGTTACGATATGAGCGAAACCGTGAGATATCTCCAACTTCAGCCACAATGGTCATGGCAACTATCGCCCCAATGCCAGGCACACTCATGAGCAGTTCGGCAATTGGATCATTTTTCGCTGCGCCATTGACCGCCTCAGTTAGGGGCTCAATTTGTTTCATAAGCTCCTGATACAAAGACAGATAGCTTTGTACTTGATCTCGGTGATACTGTGGCAGGTGTACTTGCTCTAGATACTGTAATCCTCGCACACCAAAAAGATCACTAACAGCAACAATCTTGTTGTTCTTTCTCAGTAAGGCATGGATACGGTTTTTCATTCGGGTGGCGTCATTGACCAATCTTTGCCTGTGGCGAATCAGCTCCTTGAGCTTACGTAGCTTCAAAGGGCTTACATAAACCCTTGGAATCAAATCCGCCCTCAAAAGTTGGGCCAGCATATGGGAATCCACCCTGTCATTCTTGATCTTAGCCGAGGCAATTGCCTTGGTCTTCAGAGGGTTGGAAATGACTACATCAAACCCATTGGCCTCAAGTAGATCATATAACCAATACCATGAGGCCGTGGATTCTGTCTAGATCAATACCTGTATAATACATATCGGCTACCTCCTTTCTTAGTTTTTCCCTCAGGCTCGATTATATCATCGGCCTCAACGGGAGGTAGCTTTTTCATATGATCAGCAATGTTTGGGACTATAAGCGAAGAGGTTGGGCTGCCAAATACTTGAAGCGATGGTTTCGGCCTCCCTGTGCGGTGCACGCAGACAGGTGGGCCACTCATAGTCGACTCAAGCCCCTCCGAGATTTTGCTTGGATGCTCAGACGCCATGAAGAAGGAATCCTCGCTTATTTTGATATTCGTATCGATAACAGCATTGTGGAAGCCATGAATAATAATGCCAAGATAATCAGTCATAGATCCCGCGGTTACCGCAGTGAAAACACCTTCTCTTTAGCTATGATCCATTCCCTTGGAGGGCTCCCACTACCTCAATATCAGCACAGATTCTCATGAGGAGCCTCATCGATAACCTATCCGAAACACTGAGCTGTCCTTGAAATAATATCATTTTGCGTTTGCTCTGAAAGGTCCACGAAAAATGCACTGTAACCCGCTACCCTAACAACCAAATTGGCATAGTCCTCAGGGTGCCTCTGGGCAGCCTTGAGGATTTCCGAATCCACTACATTAAATTGAATATGCCAATGACCCATGTCGGACCATGTCCTAATGTAATCTAAAAAGGTCTGCATATACTCATCTGTCATAAATTGAGGCATAAACCTTTGATTCAGCAAGTGACAGAATCCGTTTACCGCATCCACCCGCGATGTGGAGTTTAAAACCGCAGTGGGGCCATTTTTATCCCTTCCCTGGGCAGGCGAAAGTACTGCATCCGCCAACAGGTCGCCGTCTTTTCTCCCATCAGGCGTGGCTCCGGTTCTTAACGACATATTACTGTACAGGGCTGCTGCGCTTCCACCCTGGGTCCACGGTGTGCCGTATATGTCTGTAAATTCCTCGAACACACGCTCGGTTTTGGTGTGGAATTCTTCACCAATATCATCCACATAACCATCTCCATTCCCCCACTTGGGTGCATTGAGACACATCTGACGCAACGTCTCATACCCTTCCCAGTTTGCCTTGAGAGCTTCAATTAGTTGATCCATGGAGATCTTCTTCTCTTCAAAAACCAGTTTTTTCACTGCTGCCAGGGAATCAATGACATTTGTATTCCCACATGTGATGGCACGGGGATAAGAATATTCTGCCCACCCGGTACAATCTGTTGCCCGCTCAATGCAACCATCTAAAAGGGCCGATGTAAACGGCAACTGGAAGTACTTCGCATAAAGTGCATTGATGAATCGATCAACCACTTCCAGCTTGTCAAGGAAAAACCTCACCTGGGTCAGGTAGGCATCCATTAGATCGTCAACGCATTGAAATGTCCGCGGGTCCGGCGTGACTGCCCCTTCCTGTTCCCCTGTCTTCTTGTTTCTCCCCTGGTAAAGCGCCAGTTCCAGGCAGGCTGCAAGATTCAGTGCCCTCGAAACCAGGCGTAACACATTACCGGAGAGGTTCTTCCCTGGCAGAAACCATGTCACGCAGCCCAGGGTATAATTCCTGGCATCTTCCAATCGGATCCCCTTGTTTAACAGGTGTTGAATGATAGCAGTATCATTGAAAAGCGCTGGCATCCCGTGCCCTGTCCTGATGAGCTCTACAGACTTTTGCAGCAGCTTATGAGGTATGGTGGGATGATATCGCAAGGTTAAACTGGGCTCTATTGTCCGGGTTGCCTCAGTCGCTTCCAGAGCCAAATAGGAAAGATCATTGCAAAGAAAGTCCCCTTCAGGTGTAATTCCCCCTATATTCAATCCCCTGAATAGAGTGGTACCCTGACCAATGGTATAATACTGCGGGGAACGCAAATGACCACCTTCATCAAACTTGATCCACAGCAGTTCCACCAACTCCAGGGCTTCTTCCCGAGTCAGAACTCCCGCATTCACATCTCTTTTATAGTAAGGGCCTAATATCTGATCAAACCGAACATTGATCCCCTGCTGCTGGTACTCAATATGGTGGGTAATCAGGTGAAGGAAAAAAAAGCATTGGATCGCATCACGAAATGATTTGCATGGATTAGCTGGGATTCGGGAGCAGATATCAGCAATCCCCCTCAACTCTTTCTTCCTTTGGGGATCAACCTCTTTCTTCGCCATCTCAAGCGCTAGCTCTGCATATCGATTAGCGAACCGAATCGCTGCGCGGCAGGTAATTATCACAGACCTCAAAAAATGGATTTTCTCCTCATATTCTCTGATGCCTACACCATCCAGTTTTTTTATCTCCCCCGGCTCCTGGACTTCCTCTAATTTTGCTTCCGCTTCTTTAATGATGCCGTTTAGCCCAATCTTGAAGACCTTTTCATAATTGGGAATGGGCGCCCCGCTGTTTCCACAATACTGCACCGGAAATATGGGCTGCGGATCTTTGTCAAAAAACTCCCGTAACGTATCGGGCAAAACCGCGTTGACTTTCGCACCAAAGCAGTTTTTTCTCCAATAGTCGTAGATTTCCTTGATCTTCTTTCGGCCTTCATCATTCATCATGCCCCGATATTCATTTTCAAACACATCCTCCATCCAAGGATCATAGACCTCGGGAAAAAAGGCAAAGGCATCCGGTTTGGAGGCGTAGTTGCCAACAATCAACTCGCCTTCCAAGATATAGATTGTCATACCTTCCAAGATTTTTGCCAGGGCCTTTCCCCTTCTAAGGACCATGGGCTCGCCCTCAGTCTCTTTGTAGGACTCGGTGATCAACCTCGCCCGTTCAAGGCAAACCGAAACCGGATTCTTTGTTTTGTTCCCCGCGGCATATGTCTTATAGACAATTTCGCTTTTTCGCCGCGCCACTCTTTCTGTCATTTTCCCGTTCGATTTGATTCCGTCCATTTTAAACCTCCTATCACATTTGGCTAGAAAATAAAGACTGATCCCCTCAGTGCCCGATGGCGATTTCCATGCCACACTCCTCCAACTCTGATTTAATCCAGACACACCTCTCGGTATCCATCGGTTCGGTATCCATTAGTGGATATTTCAGCCCTAGTTTTTCATATTTCGCGACCCCCCACGTATGATAAGGAAGCAATGATATCTTATCAGCACGAATGTCCTTCAAAAATTCTTTTAGCATGCCGATGTTTTCTCTTGTATCATTAAACCCGGGGATCACGGGGATACGAATCCATATCTTCGGATCTTTACGGCTTGCGAGTTCCTCAAGATTTTCCAATATCTGCCGGTTATCTACCCCAGTCCATTTCTTGTGCATATCCGGATTCATGTGTTTAACGTCGTAAAGAACCAGATCCACATCATCCATAATGTCGTTTATCCATTTCCACGAGACACTGCCACTCGTGTCCAACGCCGTATGCAACTGGCTTTTCTTCGCAGCTTTTAACAAAGATGACAGAAATTCATGCTGCATCAAAGGCTCTCCACCTGAGAAAGTGACACCTCCTCCTGAATTTGCATAAAAAAGCACGTCTTGCATTACAACTTTCATAACCTCTGTGACACTCATTATTTTTCCCGTGACTTCAAGAGCCTTGGAAGGGCATATGTCCGTGCACTTGTAGCAAAGATCGCACTTTTCTCTGTCAATGCCGATAATTCTTCCTTCTCCCATTTTTATTGCCCCATGGAGACATGCCTCCACACAACCACCGCACCCAATGCACCTTGTGTTGAAAATCATGATCTCCGGATGGCGCGACTGGGACTCAGGGTTGCTGCACCATTTGCAGCTCAGCGGACAGCCCTTTAAAAACACCGTAGTCCTAATTCCCGGCCCGTCGTGCAGTGAATACTTCTGAATGTTAAATACAGTACCTTTGATGTCCTCATAATCTTCAGCCATGAAACTCTATACCTTTCCTTTCAGCCAAGCCATGGTCCTTTCCGGACACTTGAGCCATGTCAAAGCTGTTCTTGTCCCTTATGTGAATTTGCCTTCTATACCGAGGAAAAAATGCCATTTGCAGTAGAGGCCCTCGAAGTGTTTCACGGGGGGACAGAACCCACAACGGACCCAGATTTCAGGATCAAAGCCCTGCGCATAGCCGGTAAAGAAGGCCTCCTCGGTGCTGCGGCAGTCATAGACCCCGCTGCGCTTTTCTAAGCGGGCCTACCTGGAGCCTACCTGAGCCGGGCACCCTTAACTTCAGGAAAATAGAAAATATCGACCCTTGTGGGCCTTGCCCCTCCATACAAAGACACCTGTCTGCCACACGCAGGGTGGCAAGTTTAGGGGAACACGGGGCACATGGGGAGGCAGACGCCCTTTAGCCTCCCTCTTTGCCTTGTGCCTCCTTTGGCTGACCATTAATCCATTTTCCTTCCTGCCTGCCGGCAGGCAGGCATCACCCTTCTAACCCTCTTCTGATTGACCACCATCTTCTCGCGATGCCTCAGCCAGGCCCACACCCTCTCTACCTAGCCGGTAGACAGGCTATATCCCCAAAACGGATGCTCCGCCTTTATCCTCCTGATCCTCTCTAATAGATCCATATCCTTCAGGCCAGGCCCCTTGTCTCGGGCTACCTTCCCCTTACTCCATAGTAATACCCACTCCTCGATATCCCTAAAGCACGGCATGCATCAGTGACACTATAGCCTTGCGCCTTCAGCACCTCAACCGCCTCTACCTTGTCGTGAACAGCCCCTCTCTACCTGGCCGGTAGGCAGGGGTTTTGTCAATTTACTATCGGCTGAAGCCGATAGCTTGAAACATAGCCGACTGAAGTCGGCTTAGGGAGCTATGGTGAAGTCGTCATCGTGGGCATGCTCAGAAACATCTTGCATTGCG
>JAFDIV010000061.1 GCA_019307815.1 Deltaproteobacteria bacterium | reverse complement strand
TCTCATTTATGGGGGCACCAAAAACGTCCTGTTATCATGAGGTTTGACGTCGGGATGGTACGCCCATCTCAGCAAGTAGCCCAATATACCCTATTTATGGATGGGCACTAGCTAACACATTCTGAGGAAAACTCCAATTCCGTCTGAAGCAGAACACTTTAGCAATCCAATGATTATCGCCTCCTTCCTTCAATGAGGTGCTCTTTTTGTCTTAAAGGCGCAGCTATTTACTTATAGGACCGGAATTTTTCTCCATCTTTTTCTTTGTTAAGCGCATATAAAAAAGCCAAGAAGTCCGACCAGATTTCTATCCAAACGGGCCTTTTTGGCTTTTTGTTCGACTAAAAGAATGATCTTTTATTCAAAAGCGCAACTTCTTATTGCGCGGTACTATTGTGCGAAGCATGTAGATAATTATTGGTTTTTTGTCAAGAGAAAAGCTTTCAGTTTTTCTTATAACGGTGGAGGCATAGCATGCAAAATTTATAGCTTTTGTTTCCCTCGAAGCTCTCTTTCTATTTTTCTATTCAATTAGAGAGGTTTACATTTCTGACCTCCAACAGGCTTCAACACTCGGTACCCTGTATCCTCTCTATCTTTGATGCCTTCCGGAGTAAAAACCGGTGAATATATATGTGTGAAAATCTGTTCCGAAATAAAAGAGTTAATTAGCTATCAGGTCAGCTCAAACGCGATGGTGATTTCCAGGAGAATCGACCCCTTGAACAGATGGTTCGGCGGCTTGGGAAAGGGGGCTGCCTTTTTTATGGCGTCAAGTGCCGCCCGGTCCAGGGCTCTGTTTCTGGTGCTTTTGATAATCTTCAGAGTTGTGACGCGGCCATCAGGGCCAATTACAAAACGGACCGTAGCCCGGCCCTCAATCTGTCTGATCCTAGCCACATCAGGATATTTTTTATGCCTCTCAATTTTGAGCCTTACCATATCAAAATAGGCATGGGGACTGTCATAATCACTAATATCTGTACTGGCCAATGAACTGGCATCCTCATCGGCCGTCTTGGGCCTGCCTTTATAGGGGCTGAGTGTCGGGGTCCATTTTTGAATCTTTGGAGCCTCAAAGGCTGGCAGTGCTGGCATACTTACCTGTTCCATGAGGGTATTGGGCAGGACCCTTTCAGGGGGCTCTATCTTCATTGGTTTGAGTGCTGGAATCACTGTCTTGTGTATTTTAAGTTTTTTCACCTGCTCTGGCATACAGGAGACTTTAGGCCGGTGTCTTGGCCTGGGAATACTTCTTGAAGGGGGCTTAGAAATATCTTTGAGTGTTAATTCAATAAAGGTTAGCGTCCTTGACTGATACACCCCGGCAACGTGCATGAATATAACCAGATGAATACCGAAGGAGACACAGATCAGACTGCGAAGCAACCAGTTGGGCTTTCTTTTGGTCTTTGACACGGATTTCACCCACTAATATTCCTTTTCTGTGGCAAGACAAAGTCTCCCCGCCCCTGCCGCCTTGGCTATATCCATCACTTTGACCACTTTGTTCAGAACTGCAGACCGATCAGCCCTGATGACAACCAGCTTGTTTTCTTGCCCTCCTATCATATCCTTGAGCCGCCTGTAAAGGTCTCCCATGGAGATCTCCTTGTTGCCCAGAAAGGCCCTGCCTTGTCTATCCACGTAAACCGTGATTTCCTTTTCTGTCTGTGGCGAAGAGGCCTTAGCCTGGGGTAGCTTGATCTTAATGCCTTCATTTACCATAAAGTTAGTGGTAAGCAGGAAATAGATGAGGAGCAGGAACACTATATCGATCAAGGAAGTCAGGGGAAGCTGTACCTTGTAGCGAGGCCTTTTCTTATAGTGAACAAGCATAGAAAGCCTCCCTCTTTTAACGCCCCTTGGCCATAGCCTTCAAAAACATTACAGCACCGCCCTGAAGCTGGGCCTCGTATTTATCCACCCGGGAAGAAAGATAGCTGTGGCCTACCATTGTAGGAAGAGCGACTGCCAGACCAAAGGCAGTTGTGAGCATCGCCTCCCATATACCCCCTGCAAGCACCGCAGCATTTACCTTCCCCCCCATCTGCTGGATAACCATAAAGGCCTTGATCATACCGATTACCGTGCCTAAAAGACCAAGCAGGGGAGCAATGTTGGCAATGGTAGCCAGGGCCTGAAGGTAGCGTGACAAACGGCTTACTTCTTCCTCAATGGCGTGCTCTAATACAGTTTCCAGTGTCTCCCGATCCTGATTCACTACCTCCATGCCTTTGGTGAGCACCCGGCCCATAGGTGATTGGCTGAGCTCTGCCGCCTGCCTTGCCCCTCCCTGATCTCCCTTTTTAAGCATCTCATCTACCTGATCTGCCACCAAGCGGCCCCGTCTGGCCAAAACCGCAAACCTGATAAAACGCTCACAAAAGATCGCAAAGGCAAGTACGGAACAAAATAAAATTGGAATTACTAACACTCCGCCCTTTGAGATAAATCCAATCATCTGCCCCCCCCTCAAAATCTCTTTTCGATATCTGCAGTTCCATCAAAATCGAGGTCTTGTTTTCGCATTACCACCTTGCCCGAGAGATCATATACATCCCACAAATCGGGCCTTCCGTCTTTGTTGCGATCTTCTTCGACCCTGGCAACTTGTCCATTGTTGTAATAATACCAGGTATCCACCTTACCGTCGCCATTAGTATCCTGCTCTGCCCGGACTGCATTGCCTTTCTGGTCGTAATACCAGGTAAGATTGAGCTTGCTAGAGCCATCCTTCGCTTCTTTGGAAAGTACAATATTTCCTCTCCGGTCATACTCTTCCACGAGAATGGCTGTGCCTGAGTCCGGATCAAATATCTTCTTCCGTCGCAATGTCCCATCTGAAAAAAATTCACGCTCTTTTAGCCTGCCTTGTTTGTCAAACACCTCAATTACCTTGCTCCATTTCGGGTCATCAAGCCTCACCTGGGTCTCAAAGAGGCCATCCCCATCATTATCCAAAAGGCTCCGAATTTGCTTGCCATTGACATACTGCACCATGGCATCCATCTTGCCGTCATAATTGCGGTCCTGCTCGGCGCGTACTAGTTTCCCATTCTCATAATACTGCCTGCCATCAATCTTTCCATCGTGATTTGTGTCTATCAAGACCTTAGTCATCTGCCCTTGTTTGTCAAAAATAATGATTTGTTCCCATTGACCATCACCATTTTGATCAATAGTTTGCATGACCGGTTTTCCTTTTTTAAATTTCGTGAATATGACCTTCCCACAATCAAATTGTTTGACGCTCAAAACCTTGCCATTAATAAAACGGGTGAGACGGATAGGCTTGCGGGTATTTTCGTCAATCTCTCGTACGAGGGCTGGTTGGCCATGCCTATCAAATTCAGTGAATTTATCCATTTTGCCATTGTGATCCGTGTCCTCTTGCATTGACAAAACTTTCCCCTTGCCCATATGTATCACAACATCAAATTTTCCATCTCCATTCGTGTCTCGTTTCTCAGAAACAACCTCTCCATTCTCAAAGATACTCACAATGTCTGGCTTTCCGTTTCCATCCCGGTCCTGTTCCTGCTTCAATATTTGGTTCTCGCCGTAGATACGAACAGTCTCCAGCCTTCCGTCACCGTCCAGGTCATGCTGGCTCTTTACCACATGCCCATCCATGTCATATTCTAATACCTGGTCCACATCGCCGTCCCCATTGAGGTCTGATTCCTGCTTGAATGGGACCCCGTCGCGAAAGCGCTGCCATACATTAGTGTGTCCATCTCCAGTCGTATCACGCATGATAAGCCACAGCCTTCCCTGGTCATACTCATAAATCGTGTCAAAATGCCCGTTTCCTGTTGTGTCGCGCTGCCATTTGAGAGGTTTGCCATGTGTGTCAAAGGCCAGGATCGCAATTGGCTTGCCTTTTGGGTTTAGCTTTTCTTGTCGGACGGGTTTACCCTGTTTCAAGACATTTATCTCGTCTATATGTCCATCGTAATCTGTGTCTCGCCCCAAGCGAATGACAACCCCATTTTTGTAATATTGGAAGGTGTCCATCTTGCCGTCGGCATTGCTATCCACTTCAAGCTGTGTGATACTTCCGCCCGGATCCAGGTGTGCAATCTGCTCCACCTTCCCATCTCCATCCAGATCCCGGGGCTCTACGCGATCTTGCGCTTGTAGCGGGCTCAGTCCGAACCGGAGTCCACCCCCTAAAAGGGATGCCACTGCGAAAATCCAAGCCAGCAAAAAAAGGCTCTTAGGATGTCTTAAGGCATTCATTGCTCGCCAAACAAAAAGGCCACGAAACCCGGCGATTATACCCACCAAGGCCTTCGTGGCCCTAAAATCCAAATTATTATTCGACCTAGAAGACTATTTACACCTTCATGGTGCGCCCCTATTTTGGGGTAGTTAATACTCCATCAATGACGACTATGTCAATAGTATTTTTGCCCATGCCTATCTACCAACACGCATCTAAAGCTCTATAAATTTTGTCGCATTGCAAGGGAGTGCCTTAGGAGACAAGATCTGATGACACCTATGGCAGAGCATTGGCTCTTGAAACCGAAGGGGGCTGTTTTTTTGAAATAAGGACATATTTTTTTGTTGACAGTGTTTAGCTATTCCAGTCTGTACTATTCTACTTTGGAATAGCGTCACTATTCATGCATCCTTATCTACCGGGAGCGCAGCACCGATGTGCTGAATGAGGAGTGCAGAGAAGATTCGCATAAAGGCGCGGCCTCTCAGCCCAGAGGAAGCCATAGGAAACCCTGAGGCTGAAGACTTCCCTTTGCAAAAAGGCAAAGAAAGGCTTATCCAGGCCGAATTTCGAGGCGGCCTTGGTCAAGCATTTACTGACCAATATGGAGATTTTGAGGGAACCCTTGCAGAGGTCCTTGAGATGCCTTCAAGAAACAATTACAGGCGAGCCCTTTTTGTGGCAAGCCTTAATGCGGTGTTACGTTACTTGGGCAAAACTGAGGGAACAGTTCACTGTAAGGATGAGGAACCAACCCTGTGTGCAGCGCGTCTTCGTGACCATCTGAAATCCCATTACAAAGGGGCCAAAGTAGCCCAGGTCGGATTTCAGCCCCGAATCATTGAGGCCCTTAGCCCAATTTTTGATCTGAGGGTTACTGACCTTGACCCTGACAACATCGGCTCTACCCGCTTCAACACCTTTGTGGAAGGGCCTGAGGCCACTAATGAATTGATAAGATGGGTCGACCTGCTACTGGTGACAGGCACTACCCTTGTAAACGATACCATCGACCAATTCCTGGGTAAAAAGCCTGTCATCTTTTATGGCACCACTATTGCTGGAGCAGCCTGTCTCATGGGATGGGAGCGCTTTTGTGCATGCTCCAGATAACAGTTCGTAAAGCCACCGGGTGATCCTGGAGTCTAAAGGAGGAGTGGAAAAAATGAGGTTGTTTATGTGTTGGATAATATCGGTTGTCGCCGTTTTCTTATTTCCGTTTTGTGGTTTTGCTCAGAGCGAAGTTGGTCAACAAGAAGAGATCGGCATGGCCGTGGAGTTCATGGACCACGCGGCCTGTGCCTATGTTGCCCGAGATAAAGGCTGGTTCAGCCAAGAGGGCCTCAATCTATCTTCATACGAAAGCTATGTCACAGGTATGGCCTTGGCTGCCGCATTGGCCAGGGGAGATATAGAGGTAGCTTATATTTGCTTGGTACCGGCGATAAATGTCTTTGCCAATGCGGGAGTAAAGATAAAGATTGTAGCTGGCACACACAAATATGGTTATGGACTGGTAGTTGATCCTCACAAGGTGAAAACCGTCAAAGACCTGGAAAACCAAGGGCTCCGAATAGGGTGAAATTTCACCTCAGCCGTCGAAAAATTCTTCCAAGGATTCAACGTATGAATCCCCCAAACCAGGTGCTGGCAATCAAAATGGGCCGCCTGGATGCCGCCTTTCTTCCCGAGCAATGGGCCACCATGGCCGAGGCCTGCGGCTTCCGGATGCTTCACACCGCTGGGGACCTCTGGCCCAATATGCAGGGGAGCGTCTTGGTGGTAAAGGAAGATCTCATCAATAGTCAACCTGAGGCGGTGCAAAAATTGGTAGAGGTAACTCGGAGTGCAACTCAGTGGATAAATTCGAATCGAAATGAAGCTGCAGCCATTTTGGCCAGGCAGTTATCAGTCGCACAAAGCCATATATTTCCCACCAAGGCTGCTAGGTCTGTAAGATCACTGCAAATCACGCCCCGTGTCTTGCTGAAATCCATGGCCAGGCTCGACTATGACACAAACATAACAAACCAAGAGGTGCAGGACATTATAGATTATGTGGCAAGGCTCCGCTACATAGCGTCTCCATTTCCCGCTCATGACATCCTTGACCTGAGGTTTCTTAAGCAATGAAGCGCACCAGCCTTTCTTCCTGGTATGGTATTTTGCCCATTGTCGCCGTGTTGGGGCTCTGGGAAGCAGCGGCCCGTTTGAATCTGTTTCCCGGCCACCTCTTTCTTCCCCCCTTTTCATATGTCATAAAGCAATTTTATAGCCTGACAATCTCGGGAGTCTTAGTGAGCAATTTTGCAAGCAGCCTATTCAGGGTGCTTGTGGGATTTTGTGCGGGCTCTGTGGCGGGTATCCTTGTTGGGATAATAATGGGCTACCACGTAACATTAAGAAAGACCTTCAGCCCCATAATTGCGTTGTTATATCCGATTCCGGCACTGGGCTGGTTACCTCTTTTCATGCTTTGGATCGGCATAAACGAATTGCTGCCAATTGCTATTATCTTTATCTGCTCCTTTTTCCCTGTGCTCTACAATACGGTCACAGGGATAAAAGAAGTGAACAAAAAAGCCATTGCCGCAGCAAGGACATTGGGCGCCACGGAATATTACATTTTGTTTCATGTGATACTGCCTTTGGCCCTTCCCAACATCTTTACCGGCCTTCAACTTGAGGCAGGCATGGCATGGAGGGTTATTATTGCCGCTGAAATGGTTACTATACCCACGGGAATCGGCGCACTCATGATGCGGGCTGAAAGCCTGATCAGGGTGGATATCATAATTGTATGCCTCATGGTGCTCTCTGTTATGTGCCTCCTTTTCGAAAGGC
>JAFDIV010000060.1 GCA_019307815.1 Deltaproteobacteria bacterium | reverse complement strand
TCTCATTTATGGGGGCACCAAAAACGTCCTGTTATCATGAGGTTTGACGTCGGGATGGTACGCCCATCTCAGCAAGTAGCCCAATATACCCTATTTATGGATGGGCACTAGCTAGGACTAAGACAAAATATGTAGACGAGCTGCCAGACGGGGATACAGATTAGCACAATGGCAACAAAACAAGATGTTATCAGGGCAATGGAGCGTGTGCGTAGCCACATGCGAACGTACTATAACGTAGACCTGGACGACCTGGAAATCACGCATGTTCCAGGATACTGGCAGGACAAGGAGCCCAAAATGCACCCTGGGCACCCTTTACATGGATGCCTATTCTGCGACGGTCCATTCAGGGCCTCTTACCTGCCTGACAGCCAACGGCAGGCAGGCACGTACTTCGACCCGATCAGAGACCCCAAAGGCAGATTCAGTAGTCCCTATCGGACATGGAGGCTTTTGTATGAGTATTGTGGCAAGTAAGAAAGTGGAGGCCAGGCAAAAGCCTCCCAGGGATATCATCGTATGCACGCGCAGAAAGAACAGGCCGCATGTCTTTGTAGCCGTGTGCCGGCAGTGTCGGTACAGGAAAAGCTGTAAAGACTTTGAGCGATATATCCAACCGTATCTGTTCGATGGAAACATAAGGAAAAGAAAGCGACGGCAACAAAAAAAGGTTTGAGTCGGATAGACTTCATAGCCTTCTGTACACGTCTTTGCGGTGGCCGATTTTGAGGATAACTATTCTAGGAGGGTGTTGATGGATTTCGTAAATAATCCTGTAATCGCCCACACGCACCCTATAAAAAGGATTATTGCCCTTCATCTTTGTCTTCTCAGGGTCGGGCAATTCATTGGCAAAACTGTCGATTTTGTCCCTGAGGCGTTTTCTGTCAGTGAGTGGAACCTTCTTGAGCGCCTTTGCTGCGGACCTTTTAAACTCAATTCGATAGGTCAAAGATCAAGTTCCTCCCGGAGTTTTTCCCAGGGAATGTGTTCCCCTGGCTCTTCACGGGCTTTCCAGGCATCTTCTATATCCAGGCGCTCTTTAAGATCCTCTAGGAGCTTCAAATCCTCCATGGAGACCAAAGCGGCGAGTGGCTTACCTCTCCTTGTGAGAATAACAGGGTCTTTAGCGTATGCGACTTTATTGATTAGGTCGGCAAACTGCTTTCTAGCATCTGCAGTAGATATTTTCGTGGGCATAGAATATACCTCCTGTTTGTACGAAATGTACAAGTAGTATATATTGTACATAACCGCAATGGCATTGTCAAGGAAGGGTAGAGGTTGAAGTGAAGATGGCCGATGAAGTGCTTCCCGCTGAATGGCATGAGATTGAAACACCCGCGGTGCTCAAGACCAGTGCTGGCAGAGAAATAAAGTACATCCGCCAGCATGAGGTTCAGAAGATCCTCTCTTGTTTACAGGGAAGGCCTGCCTGCCGGTCAGGCAGGGACAGGCTCCTTGTGGAGGTCCTGTGGAACACAGGGGCCAGGATCAGCGAGGTGTTGGAGCTTACAGCCGGCTCAGTAAATTTCAATCAACACACGATAACTATCCGGAGTATTAAGAAAAGGAAGTTTAATAGAAAGGCCAAGGACATTCGTAATGAAATAAGAGGACTGGAGCTTGCTCTGGCTAATGACCCAGATTCCAAAATTCTGCAAAGGAAACTTGAGGACGCCAGGCGAAGGTTGTCTGCATGTAAGAAAGAGCCCCCACCACCGGTATTCAGAACAATTCCAATAACTGCGGACCTTTCCGGAAAAATCGCGGCATACTGCATGGAAAACGGCCTCAAAAACCACCCTGCCTGCCGACCAGGCAGGGACAGGCTGTTTCCCATTAGCCGGGTGCGGGCTTATCATATCATTCGAAGTGCAGGAGAAAAGGCAGGCATCGACAAGGATCGCTGCCACCCCCATGTATTCAGGCATGGCTTTGCCGTAAACGCCGTGCTGTCCGGGGTGCCGCCCCTCGTCTTGCGGCGGTGGATGGGCCATGCCAGGATTGAGACCACATTGGTCTATACCGAGGTTCTCGCTCAGGATACTAGAGAATATCTGGAGAGGATGAATTTTTGATTAGGAGAGGGTATGGGGCATACGGCCGAAGAATACAGCTTTATGGCAGAGGATGGACTTAAGATATTTTATCGTACTTACCTGCCTGGGCGGTAGACGGGCAAGTCCGAGCAGGAACGATCCAAAGTAGTTATCGTGCATGGTATTGGAGAGCATTCAGGGAGATACGGGAACGTAGTGGACACTTTACTACCTCAAAGCATATCCATATGGGCTCTTGATCTGAGAGGTCATGGGCACAGCGAAGGCAAAAGGGGCCATGTGGGATCTTTTGATGAGTATGTTTCGGATGTACTATCCCTTGTCAACATTGCAAGAGAGGATAAAAAAGAGAGCACCAGGCTTTTCCTCCTTGGCCACAGCATGGGAGGGCTTATTGCCCTTGATTTTGCGTTGAAATGCCCGCAAATGATTGATGGCTTAGTAGTTTCATCTCCGGCTTTAGGTCTTGCAGTAAAGGTTCCGTTTATTTGGGAAAGTTTATGTCCTCCTTGTTCCCCTCACTTACAATGGGAAACGGGCTTGACGTGGCAATGCTAAGTCATGATGAAAGTGTGGTTCGAGCCTACGTTGAGGATCCATTGGTTCACGACAGGGTAAGTGCAAGGTCGTTCACTGAATTTCTAAGAGCAATGGAATACGTTAACTCTTCAGCGACAAAGCTCAAGATCCCAATTCTCATGCAATTAGCGCAGGATGACCATCTCACTGACCCTTTAGTATCAGAGGAGTTTTTTGAAAGATTAACGGTCAGAGATAAAACTCTGCGGGTTTATGAAGGACTCTACCATGAGATATATAATGAAAAAAAAGAGCTAAGGCGCAAACCTTTGGAGGATCTACAGGCCTGGCTTGAGGACCGGAGGTGACCGAATTGGGTGCGGTGCTAAGAAAAGTCACTTTGAAAGCCCAAAGCCCTCGCAATGCATTTTATGTGCTGTCTCTGGAGAGAATCACTGATGGGTATCTTGTGCGGAAGAAAAGCGGTGGAAACGGCAAAGTATTGAGCAGAGAAGCATGGTTCAGGGAAAACCTACCGGAAGCCGAAAAGCTGTTTACGAAAATTCTGAGAGAGAAAACCAATCCATGCAGGAAGAAGCCCAGGAGGTATGTTGTTGAGCCTTCGGGGCAGATTTCTTGTAGTTAATCATTCACTTAAGTCTGACCCGGTCAACTTTGCGGCCTAGAAGCAATGCCTTCCTTTCAAAGGTCAGGAGTTGATATTTTTCCGCTCCGGTGGATAGATACAAGCCTCCAGTATAGAAAGAACATCAAACAGTAAGTCCTGATCAGCGCGTTCGATGCGTTTGGCACGCCTGGAACGATAATCAACGGATTTGACCTGTTCAACCATAACGAATCCTGTTAGTTTGCTTCCTTTAGGAATAGATACATGGAAGGGAAACTCTCTCTCTGTCTTGGTAATTGGGCAAACGATAGCTAAGCCAGTCTTTTGGTTAAAAAGGTCTCTACTTACCACCAAGGCTGGACGACGGCCTTTCTGCTCATGCCCTGACTGGGGGTCAAATGAGAGCGCAATGATATCGCCCTGTTTGGGAACGTAGGCGGGCATCTACCATACCTCCTTACCGATGGGCTCGCCCCAATCTATTTCACTGGGTTGATAGTCCTTGGGGATACGTGCTACGAGGTCTTCGAGATTGTATCGCCTTCGTTTTGTCTTAACCGGTGATATTGTAATCGCCTTGTTTTTTACACTGATTTGTACCTCATCGCCCACATTTAGGCCAACATCTGCAAGGATGTTCTTTGCGAGACGGACACCTTGACTGTTCCCCCATTTTTGGATCTTGGTCAGCATAAGTTTTGCCCCTCCTTTCCCGTATAGCCAAAGTATAGCCCTACAGAGGGAAGTAGTCAAGAGCGAGGTGGTAAAGCCACGAGATTGCCCTTTTTGGCCTACTCAGGTATCCCTCTCTTCTAAATCGTCGATTCTCGGCCCTCTCATGAAGCCATATTTTGGCCAAGAATGGAGGGGTAGATTAGAGGGGTATACCACAAATATCTCCTATCCCAAAATCTCGCAGCCTCGGGCCGCTCAGGAGGCGAGACGGGCGGATAACTTGACATTTTGGGGGAAAATGACGATAGTAGAAATGGAGGAATAGAAATTTAGTGCAGTATTTCAGAGAAGGACTGGGGCCATGCCCGTTGCGTTAAGAAAAGGTACAAGATACACGTACCAGGATTATCTTACCTGGCCTGATGACGAGCGTTGGGAGCTGATTGAAGGTGTGGCCTATGATATGAGCCCGGCCCCTTCGGTGAAACATCAGGAAATTGTGAGTAATTTTCATATTGCACTCAAAACGCACCCGGACAAGAAGTGCTTTACAGGAATTGCTCCCACCGACGTAGTTCTTGACGAACACAACGTGGTTCAGCCTGATGTGTTCGTGGTGTGCGACAGGAGCAAGATAGGGGAGCGGGCCATCACCGGAGTCCCTAACTTGGTGATAGAAGTGGTTTCGCCAGCCACAGAGGTCAAGGACCGAAGAGAGAAGAAGGCGGTCTATGAGAAATTTGGGGTGGGCGAATATATCCTGGTGTTCCCGGAAAGGGAGTACGTGGAACGGTACCTCCTGGAAGAGGGCAAGTATGGTGCCCCTGAGATTGTCAACTGGGACGAGACGATCAAGGTGGTTACCCTGGGCATGGAAGTGAACCTCTGGGAGATTTTCGAGAAGGAAAAACCGCGGGAAGAGGAGCCGGAAGGGGAGGAGTAAGTGTATGAGGGGTAGAAGGAGGAGAAAAGCTCCCGAGATCGTATTACGC
>JAFDIV010000059.1 GCA_019307815.1 Deltaproteobacteria bacterium | reverse complement strand
CCTTCAGACCCCACCTCGCGGTGGACGCCCTTGCCCTCGGCTAGCAGTTTCCGCCATCAGGACCTGCAGGGGACTTCAACCCCCAAGCCGTTGCCCATGCCGGGCACACGTGAAATTCCGTTCTCGGCCACCATAATTCCTTAAAGCACTTTTTTGCGACATTTTGGAATCCAAACCAAATGGTACTTGCAATCCCAACTTGTGTGACTTAAACTCTGAACTCATTTAAAGCCTCCTTCCCGTGAGCTTTGAGCGGTTCACGGGCGTGAGGCTTTATTATTTTCCCGAAATTGTCAAACTTTGCGTGTCTCCCCGGCAAAGCCGGGGGTTTACTTCGATCAATTATATCGCAGGGAGGTAAACCTTGAAAGTCGTGCCAGCGTCCTGTTCGCTGCTACATGTGATGTAGCCCCTGTGGCTCTTAACAATGCCATAGACCATAGCAAGGCCAAGGCCGGTTCCTTTGCCAGGCTCCTTTGTGGTGAAAAAGGGGTCGAAAATGTGCTGCACGGTCTCACTGTCCATTCCTTTACCTGTATCAGTTACACTTAGCAAAACATACTGTCCGGGAGTCGCTCCAATATGTGTTTTGCAATAGTCTTGATCCAAAGTCGTGTTTGCTGTTTTGATTATTATTTTTCCCCCGTTGGGCATGGCATCCCGGGCATTGATTGCCAAGTTCATGATGACCTGCCCAATCTGTACTGGATCTGCATTCGTAAGTTTCAGGTGTTCGTCTAAGGATAGCTCGATATCGATCATTTTGGGTATAGTTCTTTTCAAGAGCTTCTCTGCCTCAAGTACTTCTTCATTTAGGTTAAGGGGCCTCGGACTTGTTTCCGCTTTTCTGCTAAAGGCAAAAAGCTGCTGGACCAATTCCGCGCCACGCTGGGCAGTCTTCTTAATGGCTTGAAGAGGCTCTATATCTGGGTGTTTTGAATCTTTGTCCATCAGCAAAATTTGTATATACCCCATGATGGCCTGAAGAAGATTATTGAAATCATGTGCAACGCCCCCGGCAAGGGTGCCCACGGCCTCCATTCTTTGGGCCTGAATGAGTTGAGCCTGCAGCTTCTTCATCTCCTTTGCCTGGAGGATCTTTTCCGTCACATCCCTGCCGATACCTGCAACATACGGATCACCATAGGCGGGCCTTACGACACCATTCCGAAATTCTATGTACCGTTCTCTTCCGTCTTTCGCTAAGAATACAGTGGTCCCATGGAAAAAACCTTTCTCCTTGATTGTGGGCAAGTACTCCTTTTCGTAGGCCCCTTGAAACTCCGGTTTCATTATTTCAGTGATCTTCTTACCCACAAGCTCACCCTCTTTGTATCCCAAGGCCTTATGCCCTGGAGCATTTACCTTGAGAAATCGGCCCTCAAAATCGTGTTGATAGACAAGATCGCTTACATTTTCGAAAAGGTCACGGAAATTTCGCTCTGACTGCCTTAAGGCCTCCATGGTTTCCTTGAGCTCTGTTATATCATGAAAAATCCCATGATAACCCACTAGATTATCAGTCCCATCATTTAGTGCTGAAATGGTTATAAGACAATCAAAAATTTGCCCGTCTTTTCCCTTAATTTTTGCTTCATAATTTTTTGCCTTCCCATCTTCGGTTATTCGATCAAGCAACAGACGACATTCATGGGCATTCACGAAAACGTCCCACAGCTTAAGATCTTGTATCTCCTCCCTTGAACGGCCTAGAAGATCCAGAGTCGCATAGTTGACGTCCAAGAAAGCGCTATCTTTATTGGCCACAAAGATAGCATCCTGAGAATCGTCAAAGAGGGTTCGATACTTTCTTTCACCGGCCTGCAGGGCCTTTTGTGCCTTATTTTTGATCCTTATGTTTGCCGCCATCAGTAGTATCACAACACCCATCAATAAAAACAGTATGAGACCAGACCAAACCCATTTCTTGTGGGACTGATAAAATGAGATTGGCTTATGTATGATTAAGCTTCCTTCGGGAAGACTTGATTCGGGAATCCCCCACTTTTGTAGTTGTCTATAATCGAACATGTATTTATTAGGACTCACAAGAGTCACAGGGATATCTTTTACATCCTCTCCCTTCAGGATACGAAGAACAAGCTGGGCTGCGGCTTTTCCATGATATTTGGCTGACTGAAGTTTCCCACCTACAACCCCATAAGAAAGCATGTCATCCAGAACACCATAGACAGGCACAGGACTAGCTTGGGTAATTTTGGGATAAATTTCCGCCCATGGAATATAAACTCCTTCTTTCCCTTTCACCCATATACAAAGCATTGCAACGCTATTGCGGGCAAGGCCCCTCAGACGAGAAAGCATTTCCTTGGTAGTGAGTTCCTTTCCTGAAAGGTAAGAAAAGTTTAGGCCCCTGAACCTAGTCTCCACAGATTCGGCCTGCCGTCTGTATGCTAGCCCTGTTGGTGTCCCATCGTGTATTATCACAACATGTCTCGTGCTTGGGTGTAGTCTTAATGCCAAGTCCAGGGTATCGCCGATGTCTGCGTATTGTACAATACCTGTTATTTGACCCTCGCGTCCTCTAATCATTTCAGATTCAAACCTATTGACCCCCACAAACACTACAGGAACACCCTGAAAAAGATCATCATAATGCCTGAGCGAGAACTTGAAAGCATTATCATCCGTGACAATAGCCATATCCGGCCGTGCTCCCCCGTATTTTTCCTTGAGGAGCTTCAGAAATAGGTTAAGATACTGCTGAGTATGAATCCTCTTGCTATCCATATATTCAACCCGAACTTGCAGCTTTGGGAAGACATGAAGAAGCTCTCTCGCTATTGTGGTGACAAGTTCATCTGTCCAAGGATAACCTTTGTGGTAGGAGTTGAGGATTAGAACGCTTTGGGGATTGGGTTTGGAAGGGCGGGCTCGGGTATCTTTTACAGTTTGGCTGCTTAGTATTGATGACAACAAAACGATGAAAAGGAACAAGGCCACCATACAGCATTTTTTTTTGCATCTCAAATCCCCTTTATTTTTAAGCCTTTGGCTTTAGTGGCAGTAAGCAGTTTAACCCGTTAGGCTTCCTTCTTGGCGCGATTCGCTGTTTTCTGGGGACTGGGGGGAGCCTTATTTTCGTACCAAACAACGATTGTCCTATGGAAGTCGCGCTAGTAACTCATCAATGAAAGCAAAAAATATGCCGGAAACAGACCCTGTTTCTCCAGCTAAAGACGACTTGCATTGCTTGGTAGATTCAGATTAAATGTCAAATAGGTGGCTTAATTGTTTATTATTTGACACATTCTGGCTGTCACCTTTTTAGCGTGTTTTTTGATGCATCTCTGAATATGGATAATGAGCAGGCCTATTAGTAAAAATCATTTATGTTACCGGTCCGGCTATAGTTATGGTATGTTTTTGGTTTATTGTGGGTTGTTGCCCGTGTGCTTAAAGGCTAATATGAAAAAGGAGACCTGCTTGTGAAGGATTATCTGGTTCGTATAATTGCAAAGGAAGCTAATGTACGAGGTCTTGCCTGTGTCACCACGGAGCTTGTCAACCAAGTCTGCCAGCGCCATCGTGCCAAACCCACAGCTTCTGCTGCCTTGGGTAGGGTCCTTACAGGCGCCGCACTCATGGGTGCCTTGCTCAAGACTAGACAACGTGTGGTTATAAGGTTCGATTCTGATGGGCCTTTGAAAAAGGTGATAGCCGAGGCGGCAAGTAATGGAGAGGTCAGGGGATACACGGCACATCCAGACGTTGACCTCCCCCTAAAGGACGGAAAACTTGATGTGGCAGGTGCAATTGGTAGATCAGGCACCTTAACCGTAATAAAAGATTTACAGCTAAAGGAGCCTTACACCGGCATGGTGAGGATATACAGTGGAGAGGTGGCCGAAGACCTGGCCTATTATCTTACCGAGTCTGAGCAGATTCCCTCGGCTGTGGGACTGGGCGTCTTTGTAGAACCAAACGGTATTGTATCAGCTGCAGGTGGGTTTCTGATTCAGTCTTTCCCGCCCCAGGATGAACAAACCATAGACAAGCTAATCTCACAGATAAACAAGATCCCCAACATTACAGAGCTGTTACGCGAGGGCAAAAAACCCGAAGATCTCCTCCAGATCATATTTGCAGGTGTCCCTTTTGACATTTTGGAACGGCGCGAACTCTGCTTCCGGTGCAATTGCAGTAAAGAAAGGGTAGAGCAGGCCCTTGTCTCTTTGGGTTCTGAGGAAATCAAGCACCTGATAGAAGAACAAGGCGGGGCAAAGGCCAGGTGCGAGTTCTGC
The DNA here is from genome assembly GCA_019307815.1 of Deltaproteobacteria bacterium. Taxonomy (GTDB): domain Bacteria; phylum Desulfobacterota; class DSM-4660; order Desulfatiglandales; family Desulfatiglandaceae; genus B111-G9. Next base: position 909 of record JAFDIV010000059.1, on the reverse strand, counting down.
CAAGAAACATACCTCTTCGACGAAGCTGAGCTGACCCAATTGTTGGAAGAAGTTAAAGCACCAAAGCACTGATCATAAGAATCTGGACAGTCTAAAAAAACAAAATGAGCAAAAATATCCTTTTGACCGGTCCACCGCGGTGCGGAAAGTCAACTCTTATTGAAAAGATCATCGGCAGGCTCAATAAGCCCATGACCGGTTTCTTTACCCGGGAGATAAGGGAAAAGGGGAAAAGGACAGGGTTTTCCATCGTCACATTGGATGGAAAACAAGGTGTCCTAGCCCACCAAAACATAAAAGGCCGTTTCAGGGTGGGAAAATATGGGGTCAACCTAGATCACATTGATCACATAGCCGTCCCTTCTATGATTCCTAGCAATACCAATCAGATTGTAGTTATTGACGAAATCGGCAAAATGGAATGTTACTCTCCCCTGTTCCGCAAAACCCTTATGCAAATACTGGATTCTGAAAACCCTCTCATTGGATCCATTGCCCAAAAAGGAGACGCGTTCATTCAGGGAATCAAGGAAAGAAAGGATGTTTTGCTTATTCACGTAAATGAGCGCAACAGGGATAAACTCATAACTCGTCCCGAATTCTACAAGCTTTAGCCATGCCCGCCAATTGAACTTGCCCATTATAACTGGCTTTTATCCGCTTATCTTTTGAAAGTTCCTAATCCCTTCTAATCCCCTGTAGCCTGCATAATACCCATGAACATGGATGATAGGCTGGTGATAGTAATATGGAGGTGTCTCTGCTATGTTTAGATAATGCTTGCAAGGAGTTAAATAGTGCCCATCCACGAAGGTGTAAGGATCTGATTTTTTGACAAAAAAAGCGCATTTTAAGGTGGACAAATTCTCCTGCCTGTTGTTATAAAAAAAGTGTAAGCAATTAAAATAA
>JAFDIV010000034.1 GCA_019307815.1 Deltaproteobacteria bacterium | reverse complement strand
TTAATATCATCCTCAGAGGTGCAGGAAATGCCTTTTCTTCACATGGTTGGGCATCATCATCGAGTACGCAATTTCGTAAACCAGTTAATTTTCCCAATTTATGGATGGGCACTAAATATTTTGAGAAAAATATCGTCCTGATTTAAGTATTGGTTGAGTAGTCTCGATACTCTTATAAATCACTCTTGTTATGGAAAGTTACGGAAACACAAGTATAGCGCCGACTCCTGCTGAACTCCTCCACGGGTCTGTCAAGCGAAAAAAGCGGCTCAACCAACTGCTTGCCACTGCCATATGCGGCAATGATATTACATCATCCTGCCTTTATGTGGCGGCTATCGCCGCAGTTTATGCAGGAGTCCTTGCCCCTGTAGTTTTGCTTACAGTGGGATTGGTCCTTTATCTTTATAAAAAGATATATACTGAGGTTGTTGAGGCCCTGCCCCTCAACGGTGGCGCATATAATTGTTTGCTCAATTGCACCTCAAAGCTTACGGCCTCTTTTGCCGCATGCATGACCATCCTTTCCTATATTGCCACTGCAGTCATTTCAGCCAAAACAGCCGTAGAATATTTTCACCACCTCTTCCCAGCCATCCCTGTTATCCAAACCACAATAATCATCTTAGCTGTCTTTGCCACACTGACCATTATCGGAATCACGGAATCGGCCGTGGTGGCCCTGGGCATATTCATCTTTCATATGTTTGTACTGACCGTTTTTTGTATCCTTGGATTCCTGCACATTCCCTCTGATTTTCATGTGATGACAGGAAACATGAAAACCCTTCCAAGTGGAAATGGTTTGATGATGGCCCTCTTTCTGGGCTTTTCCTCTGCACTGCTTGGGGTGAGTGGATTTGAAAGCTCTGCAAACTTCGTAGAAGAGCAAGCTGAAGGTGTATTTCGAAAGACCTTACGTAATATGCTAATCGCAGTAATAATATTCAATCCTCTCACATCCATCATATCCCTTAACCTGTTACCCTTGGACGAAATTGTGGCTAACAAGGATCACCTGCTCTCCCATATAGCCTTTGAAACGGGTGGGTCTCATTTTAAGAAGGTTGTAGTCATCGACGCGGTGTTGGTATTGTCTGGAGCTGTCCTTACTAGCTTTGTTGGAGTCACTGGGCTTGTTCATCGAATGGCCCTTGATCAGTGTTTTCCCAGGTTCCTATTAAAATCCAATCGAAGAGGAACACGCCATAGGATAATCATTGCTTTTTTTCTCCTATGTTCATCTATCTTGCTCATTACCAAAGGAAGACTGTTGTCCCTGGCTGGCGTGTATACCATATCTTTTTTGGGGGTTATGAGTCTTTTTGGGATAGGAAATATTCTCTTGAAACTGAGACGTAGTGAGCTCAAAAGAACATATCGGGCAGGGTGGTTGACGGTACTTGCTGCCATTTGCGCAACATTGCTGGGCATATTGGGAAATGTGCTCATTGATTATCATAATTTTATATTCTTTCTAGACTACTTCATCCCTACAGTCCTGGTGGTGGGGATTATGTATATGCGTGTTCCCATATTGGCATCGCTGCTCAACGCTGCCAACTATTTCATGACCAAGATACTCTTGTGGCGCTCTGTGATCATCGACGAGATCACTTTCCTTACCAACCAGCGTGTAATGCTTTTTGCAAGGGGCGGTAGGCTAGACCGGCTTCACAAGGCCTTTATGTATGTGATGAAAAATGAATCAAGCAGGCGGGTTCTTCTGGTTCACCTGTATAAATCAAAAGAAGAAAATGAACAAAAAGAAATCGAAAAGGCACTGCACGCACTAAAACAAATCTTTCCTGAACTGGAAGTGGAGTTGGTGGTGAAGCAGGGCACATTCGGCCCTGAGATAATCGATGCCTTATCAAATGAGTATCAAATCCCAAAGAATAATATCTTCATTGGAGCGCCAGAAGAAAAACACCCGTTCTCAGTCCAAGACCTAGGAGGTGTAAGGATAATCTTTTAGGCCTCTGCATTCCTATGCCAATACCCTATGCCAATACTACCCTTTCCCAAGGGCAGACCAACGCATGGGGAGCAAGAATCAATTTGTTTGCCCCGCGGCCCGACACATTGTGGCATGGATAGTTGGCCCATTTCGCCTTCTATTACACAATGCAGGATGCCCCTGCCCCTATCCAATGGGCTCTACCATTCGGTCAAGTGCCTTTGATACGGATTCATGTATCACGAGATCAGCGTCAGGGTCTAGAGGGGTGCTGGTACGGTTGATGATAATAAGCCTTGAGCCACACTGCACTGCATGACTTGGTATTGATGCGGCTGGATACACCACCAATGATGACCCCAATACAATACAAAGATCACATTCACTGGCATACTTGAAGGCAAGTTCCATTTTATCTTGGGGCATCGCCTGGCCAAAGGAGATGGTATCTGGTTTGAGAATACCGGAACACACATCACAATAAGGGACCTTTACCCCATCCCTGATGCGCTTTTCTATCTCCTCCCTGTCATATCTCTTCCCACAATTCAGACACGATACGGAAAATGCAGTACCATGTATTTCAATAATTTTCTCTGGTGAGTTGCCCGCCTTATGATGCAAATGATCGATATTTTGAGTCACAATGGCAAGCAATTTGCCAGCATCCTCAATCGTCTTAATGGCAAGATGGGCCTTGTTTGGTCGCGCATCCCTCATTACCCCCCAATACTCACTGCTCATCTTCCAATAGGCCTCCCTTGCCTTTTCATCGGAGATAATCCTTTGGAAATAGAACTCAGAGGGGTCGTATTTATCCCATATACCTCCCGGGCTCCTAAAATCAGGGATTCCAGATTCAGTACTCAGGCCCGCACCAGAAAAAACCAATATCTTCTGTGATTCCTTGATCATCTGAGCACCTTTTAAAATCAATTCTTCCACGTTCATGTTCTCAACTCCTGCGTTCTGTATCATAAAATCAAAAGTCTCTCTTAGATAAATAATATGCAGCGAACTTCGAGGGCAGTGGGCTTATTGTATATCAAGGCCATAAAGCCTCACCGTATTCAGATATACGGCCTCGGCCACCTTTTCTATGGAAACACCTTTTATCTCAGAAATGGCCTGAAGGACAAGCCTTGCATTAGCTGGCTCGTTTCGTTTCTGGGGATCAGGGCCCAAAACAGGGCTGTCCGTCTCCACAAGGATATTTTCTAGGGGCAACTGTTTAACGAGCTTTTGTTTTTGCCGTGACCGAGCTATGGAAGGCGGAATGGAAAAATAATACCCTGCCTCTATCGCATCCCGGGCAGCCTGGGCCTTTCCGTCAAAGGCATGGAGTTGGACCTTACCCGCACTGGCCTGGAGCAGCATGGCAATAGTATGCCTTCCAGCAGACCTGGAATGTACATTTAGGGGAAGATCTAGCTCCTTGGAAAGCCTGATGAAATACAAAAATACCGCCCTCTGCACCTCCCTTAAACTCTCCTCTTTCACCTTCCAGTAATCAAGGCCCACCTCTCCGATGGCCACAATGTACTTCCGGTTTTTTCTTATGAATTCCCCAATCACCTTTGCCTGGTCAAGATCAAGCTCCGTGGGATACAGGCCCGCTGCAGGTAAAATTTGGGAGTATGCCTTAGAAAGACGAAGATTTTTCTCAGCCTCGGTGAGATTCTCACTTACCGAGATGATAGCCCTGACCTCTTTTTCCTCTGCCCGTCTTAGTACCTGTGGCAGGTCCTCGTCAAATGCTGGGTCACACAGATGGCTATGGGTATCAATGATATTCAAATCTATCTTTCCCTCACTTGCCTAAATGGTATTTTCATCCTGGCCCCAATTAAAGACACAGCACTACTTTACCAATTGGTAGGTCAAACGAATATGAAGCCTTCAATTTCATATTCGCAATTTAGCCTTTGATCTTCTATGCCCTTCTTTAGAGCTTGGAAGGCTACAAATGCCGCTATTAGGCTATCTAGGGCGTCTCCTCTGCAGTCTGCCAAAATCAAATCAATCATATCCTCCTTGGCCAGCTTCAGTTGCCCGGTTGCTTGGATGCTACTAAGAATATGATATCTAACATGGGACTGATCGCCTGAGTGCCTCCTGTTTTTGTACACTCCATATAGACCTTCAGATTTCAATGTGGATGCAGGGCAAACTTCCAACACCCATGGCTTCCCTCTCTTAGGCCTTTGCATAGGAAGGATACATCCAAGATCGTCGCGGACCAAGGGGTAAATAATTTTCGTAATTCCGTAATAGGTTTGCCTATAGACTCTAATATTGTACGGAGAAAACGGGGCTCTATTTTGGAGATCAGTGAGTCTTTTCAGTTCCCTGTTACCGGCCTTTGAAAAACAAATCCTTCTTAAATCATTTGCACTCCTATACTCACTGGGAAACGCCAGGATAAACTCTTCCCATCTTGTTTGCTTCACCAACTCTTTAGGCAGTCCAAAAGGAAAATCAAACCCGAACAGTGCCTGTGCATGGCGAGCAACGTAATCTCTTAAGGCGGGCAAACATTTTTCGGGTTCTTTTCCTGAACCTGGCAGATCTACAGCCCTAAAACAGCGTTTTATGAGTAAGCACTCACCATCTGCAATACCCTTTGAAATCCATATCCATTTTCCGGCGTCTTTTGCTCCACTAAAATCCACTCCGTAGATTTCTTCTGGCAACTCAACTATACTCATGTGCTTCTTTTTTGTTTCTGTCCTATGGCAGAGTCATGACAAGGCCTGAAAAGATTTCCCCCAAAACTGCTCGCATACTCGCAGTGGCAATAAAATCAAGAAAAAGGGGATCATATACATGGCCGCAACCATTGCCTCAAGTGGCCCAAAAAATCGAGAAGAAAACACGATGATAAGCACATTGTTCATGTTTCCAGCGACAATAGCAGAAGCTACTCTATCCTCTGGCTCAGCACGCAATGCCGACACGATCCCAAGGATAAACAGGGTGCCACCTAACGCCAGGGCAACAACAGAGGTGCTCAACAGGATCCCGGGCTGCTGGCGGAAGTATCCTGCGTACTTGGAAAAAACTCCAAGATTTATGACAGCGAACATCACCAGTGAAATGGGATAGCGCCGCCCCAATAAAAGCCCCAAGACCCCGGGCAGCCATTTGCGTAACATCTCCACTGCCAATATAGGTACAAAGACGATCAGGCTCAGGAGTTCTATCATAGCAAGAAGAGAAATCTCCAGGGCCCTTCCAACAAAGACCTCCACCAATAATGGAAGGGTAAAGGGGACGAGCAATGAAGTCACCACAACCATAAGCAAGACAAGGGCCCCATTTGACCTCACAAGGGTGGCAATAAAAGGAGCTACCACTCCGGTTGACACACCACTCAGAAGAAGCCCCGCAGTGGCAAAACGAGGACAGGCAACCTTGAGGATCAAAAAAATGAAAATTGGGAGCAGTAGAAGCTTAAAAAATGTGAGCCAAATCGCCATAGAGATATGGTTGCGTAATGTTCTTCCCACAGTGGCCAAGTCAAGAGAAAGAAAGCTCAAAAAGAGTAAAAACATCATGCAATAGAGGGGATAAGGCTGGAAATACCTCCCCATCTCTGGAAAAGCAACACCAGTAAACATGGAAGAAAATATAACCACAAGGAGCAGCAAATCAGCAGCACGAAACATCAGTAAGTGACCCTCAAGTTGTACTGAAAGAAAATTTGTTTTTACATAGCATCAACCCAGAGATTTTTCTACTCAAAATGAGAGATACCCCCTTGACAGCCCGATTTTTATGGTATAAGGTTAGTCCATTTTTTAAAGCCTAAAGCACATGTACAAACAATGGTAACCACTGATCCTCACTACCCTTTCAAGTCAATAGCTGATCCGAAACTGGCACACGAAAAGATCGTCGATCAAATCCGTAATGCCATATTCGAAAGAAAACTACGGCCCGGCCAAAAACTCCCTCCTGAAAGAGAATTAGCAAATATCTTTCAAGCAAGCAGGGCGACAGTGCGATCCGCGTTGCTTACCCTTAAGAACGGTGGCCTCCTAGAGGTCAAACAGGGCAAAAAAGGGGGCGCCTTTGTTTCAGCTAATATCGGGGAGACTGAGCTGTCCCGGCTCTTCAGGGACATCATTGGCCTGAAAGGCATCAGTATTGATCATATAATTGAGGTAAGGCTCATCATTGAACCTCAGATTGCTTACCTTGCGGCTCAGAACGCGGGTAAGCAGGAAATTGAGAGTATTTGGGGTACGGTTAGGGAACTTGAGCAGCTATTCAAAAAAAGGGATGTCTTTCATAGTTCAGACGAGAATTTTCACAAGGCCCTAGCCCGAGCAACTAAGAACCCCATGTTGAGTGTTATCCAGGCCTCCCTCATTGACGTTCTGTTCAAGTTCATACACAAGGTCACTTGGAACGAAGAACACAAACGGAATATACTTCGACATCATACAAACATCGCGGAAAAGGTGGGGGAGCATTCGCCGGAAGCCGCAAGAGAGGCCATGATTATACACCTCTCCGACATGAAGCGCATTATATCCCAGTTGCCCATGACAAGGAGCACCAAATGGTTCCGTTGAGAGCTTTAAGAATCCTTCATCTGACAGAATTTTCTATTTTGATATAGTCTCCACTGAGCACCTACTATCATCAGTTTCCTCTTTTAGCCGGGGAAAGAAAGGAGGTGAATAGGGATTAGGCAACAAGGCGGCCCTCTCCGTAAGGTGAGGCACAGCTAGGTTTTCAATCCTTAATAGAAAGGAGCCAAAACATGAAAAGGTTCGTTCTTGTGCTATTGGCAGTGTTGTTCTTGGTCTTTTGCGTGACTTCAGTTCATGCATCTGGTCCAATTAAATTGAAAATGGTCACCTTCCTTCCCAAGGGAGACATAAACATGACGGCCTGGATGGCCTTCATAAAAGATGTCAACGAGAAGGCTAAGGGAGAACTGGAAATCGTCTTTACAGGCGGTCCTGAGGCTATTCCTGGATTCAAACAATTCGAAGCCCTTCGAAACGGCGTAGTTGATATCATCTTTGGGTGTGAATCCTATTACGGACGGCAGGTCAGCGGCGCTGCATATACCCATCTAACCCGTCTCGATCCAATCAAGGAGCGTGAAAACGGATACTATGAATTTAGGGTCAACCTCCTCAAGAAACACAATATCTATTACCTAGGAAGGGCCGAATTTGGGCCGTGGTTTCAAATATTCACCAATAAACTAGTAAAACGGCCACAGGAACTGGCAGGACAGAAAATCCGCGTCTCAGCTACCTACGAGGCCTTCGTACGGAAGTTAGGCGCCGTACCAGTCACATTGCCCGGCTCAGATATTTACACTGCCCTTGAAAGAGGAACCATCGACGGCTATGCATGGTCAGTCCTAGGCAATGTGCAAGCAGGATGGTGCGACGTTTGCCATTACATTATTGAGCCCAGGATATATCAAATGAATATTGAGGCCCTTGTTAACCTCAAAACCTGGCAACGCCTTCCGTCTCATCTCCGAAAACTCATGACCGACTGCATGATCGCCAATGAGCGAAAATATAGTAGAGTGATGGTAAAGATCGCTGAGAAGGAATTCTCGGAGATGCAAAAACGCGGTATGAAATTGATAAGATTCTCACCCGAAGATTCCCAATGGTATGTGAATTTGGCTTATGAGGCGGGTTGGGAGGACGTTATCAAACAAAATCCCAAATTGGGTACCAAGCTGCGCAAGTTACTTTCTCCTTAAGGGATTAAGAAGGTGAGTCTCTCTTCGACCCTAGACCGCATCTTCGACGGTTTGCTGAAAGCCTTTGCCTGGCTGGCAGGCTTCATGATGATGTTTGCCCTTGTGAGCGTTTGTATCGATGTGGTCTTGAGGTACTTCTTCAATAAGCCGATCGGGTGGGTACTACAAATAAGTGAGTATATACTCCTTTATATCCCCTTTCTGGCAGCAGGCTATGTGCTCAGACAGGAGAGCCATATCCGAATTGACATTATCCTGAACCGGATGAGCCCAAGGCTCCAAAATCGGATTAACATGGTCACATCTCTAGTCGGCGCATTGGTTATGCTAATCCTTACCTATTACGGCATATATGTAACCTATGACTTCTACCAAAGGGGTGTACCCACTCTAAAGTACCTCAAGATACCCGAATTTCTTGTCATTATGGTTATACCTGCCGGCTGTTTTGTCTTTGCCGTAGAATTTGCAAGGCGAGCCTTAAGGTTATACAGGGAAGTCGGAACTAATGGACAGAAACAGAACTGATCAAAGGATGAAAGTATAGTATGGAATGGTGGCTCGCGCTTTTACTTCTATTGGGCGTTATGGTGGTACTAATGCTGTCGGGGATGCCAGTAGCGGTCTCTTTCCTACTGGTGGATCTCCTGGGGGCATTTCTCTTTCTTGGAGGCAGGGCAGGCATTATTCAATTGATATTGAACATGATGGAGAGCCTTACCTCTTTCAGCCTCCTTCCTGTTCCTCTCTTCGTGCTCATGGGAGAGGTAATGTTTCATTCCCAGTTGGGCTTTAAGGCCATTGATGTTATGGACCAGTGGATTGGGAAGATCCCAGGACGCCTTGCGCTCTTAGCCATCCTTGGAGGAGCCATTTTTTCCACCATGAGCGGATCCACCATGGCCACCACCGCAATTTTAGGGTCAATGCTTGTACCGGATATGCAAAAAAGGGGATATCATAAAAGCATGAGTATTGGCCCTGTGATGGGAAGTGGTGGGTTATCCATGCTTATTCCACCCAGCGCCCTTGCTATCCTCCTTGCGGCACTGAATCAGGTCTCAGTAGGTGGGCTCCTTATCGCGGGCATCCTTCCAGGGTGCCTCATCGCCTTTTTTTACGCTGCATATGTAGTGATCCGATGTTTGCTCCAGCCCCACCTGGCGCCTCCATTCGAAGTCTCCAAACTGTCTTTAAGTGAAAAATTACGTGCCACGTTTATTCATGTTGTGCCTCTAGGTCTTATAATCTTTCTGGTAATTGGGCTGATATTCTTAGGTATTGCCACCCCATCAGAGGCAGCAGCTCTGGGTGCGTTAGGCACTATTTTCTTGGCCGCAGTTTATAGAAAGATGGGTTGGGAAACCTTGAGGAAAAGCATCATGGGGACAGTGCGGGTCACCTCTATGATGTTCATGATCATCGTAGGCTCCATGACCTTCAGCCAGATTATGGCCTTTTCAGGTGCCAGTGCAGGCCTCATCCAACTCGTTACAGGTCTTGACCTGCCCCCCATGATGATCTTGATCAGTATGCAGGTTATCCTTCTCTTCTTGGGCTGCTTTATGGATAATCTTTCCATGGTAATGATCGCTATTCCCATATTTCTGCCCATTGTCCATGCTCTCCATTTCAATACACTGTGGTTCTCACTAATCATGTTAATCAACATGGAAATGGCCAATACTACCCCACCCTTCGGGCTCTTGCTCTTCGTGATGAAAGGGGTTGCCCCAAAGGGGACTACTATGGGGGACATCTACAAGGCTGGAGTTCCTTTTCTTCTCTGTGACGCCACGGCCATGATCTTGGTAATGATCTTTCCACAAATCGCACTATTTCTTCCGGGACTTATGAAATGATTTGGCGCCAATTTGTGCAACGTTCCATATGGGGTGGATATTGAACTGAAACGTTAGGGAGCAATAAGAATGTCTTTTAAAATCGGGATCGATGTAGGGGGTACCTTTACGGATTTTCTCTTGGTGGACGAGGAGGGTAATCCGAAGATCTATAAAATCCTTTCTACACCTGATGACCCTTCAGTGGCCGTAATGACCGGCCTGGGCGAAATGGCCAAGGAAAAAGGCATAAGCCTTTCATCCTTCCTCAATAATGTGGTGATTATCGTACATGGAACCACAGTAACCACCAATGCAGTGCTCACCGGCAGAGTCGCCAAGACAGGGCTTTTGACCACCAAGGGGGTCAGGGATGCACTCGAGATGCGGCGAGGAATCAGAGAGGAGCTCTACAACAATAGGTATCTTCCGCCCCCACCCTTAGTACCCAGGTACCTTAGGGTGCCTGTTGAAGAACGCGTGGACTACTCCGGAAAGATCGTCAAACAAATAGTGCTCCAAGACGTTGACAAGGGGATCGACCTTTTCGAGGCAGAGGGTGTTGAGGCCGTGGCCATCTGTTTCATGCACGCCTATGCAAATACGGAAAACGAAACCCGTGCATCCGAGCTTGTGGCCCAGAGGCTTCCCGGGGCCTACCTCTCCGTATCCTCAGAGATTCTACCCCAGATCAGGTTTTATGACCGGGTAAGCACCACAGTGCTCAACTCGGCAGTGGGGCCTCTTCTGAGGGATTACCTCACGGCGCTGACCGGAAAGCTGAAAAGCGAGGGATTTTCAGGAATCCTCCTCATCATGCAATCCAACGGCGGGGTAACTTCTCCTGAGACAGTGATGGGTCTGGCAGCCAGTACCCTGCTTTCAGGCCCAGCAGCCGCCCCCGTTGCTGGGGCCACTTATGCAGGGCTCCACGGAGAAACAAATTTCATCACCATTGACATGGGTGGAACCAGTTTCGACGCAGCCCTTGTCAAGGATTCAAAGCCTATTGTGACCACCAACGGTAAGATTAACCGTTATGCCCTAGCCTTGCCCATGATGGAGATAAACACCATTGGTGCTGGGGGCGGAAGTATTGCCTGGATCGATGAAGGGGGGCTGCTACGAATGGGGCCCCAGAGCGCCGGTGCCCGGCCTGGACCGGCCTGCTATGGGCTTGGAGGCTCGGAGCCCACATGCAGTGATGCCAACCTCATCCTGGGTTACCTGAATGCCGAATATTTCGCAGGCGGAAAGATGAAGCTGGATAGATCCGCAGCCGAACAGGCCATCCGTAGCAAAATCGCTGATCCCCTGGGCATGAGCATTGAGGAGGCAGCATACGGCATGTTCCATGTCATGAACGTGAACATGGCCTCCGCCATCCGGGAGATCTCAGTACAAAGAGGTTATGACCCAAGAGAATTTCTCCTGGTCTGTGCCGGAGGAGCGGGACCGATTCACGCGGCCATGATCGCCATGGAGTTGGAAATTCCAAGGATTCTTATTCCCAAGGAATCGTCCATTTTTTGTGCAGCGGGCATGTTACTCTCAGACCTCAAGCACGATTTCGTAGGAACCTATCATGTTTTGCTCTCAAAGGAAAGCATGGATGAGGCAAGGTTGCTGGCCCTGGTCAAAAAACTTCGCGAAGATGGGGAAGTAGTGCTCTCAAAGGAAAATATACCTCCCGAGGATCGAGCATTCTTTTATTCCATGGACCTGCGCTATGTGGGTCAATACCATGAGGTAAATGTTGCCGTACCCCATGAGGAGCTGCTGGAGTTGCGTCTTCAGGCCATAAAAGAACGATTTCACCAGGAGCATGACCGCCTTTACGGTTACTCCTTAAAGGAAGAAGGTAGAGAGATCGAGATGGTCAACGTCAGGATGACCGCCATAGGCACTACCCAAAAACCTCGTTTCAAGAGAGAGGCATACCAGGGTAAGGACCCTGTTGCCTGCCTGCGCGGACAAAGGCAGGTGTTTGTGCCCTCTGAGCGCAGTTTCCTTTCCATTAATGTTTATGACGGAGACCGAATGGGTTATGGCCACCAACTCAAAGGACCGGCCATTATCGAGCAGGTAAATACTACCATTTTTATTCCCCCACAGTACGAGGTTGAATGTGACGAGTACGGCAGTTATCTTTTGACCCTTGTATGAAGGGTTTTGGGAGGGAGACCATGGCCAAAAAGATTGACCCTATCCTCGCATCAGTATTTCAACGAAGGTTCAAATCCATCACGGAAGAGATGGGTCTTACCCTTTTACGAACCACCCGTTCGCCCATACTTAACGAGGCACGGGACTTTGTCACAGGCCTTTACACCCCTGAGGGCAAGATGCTGGAGCAGACCGAATACATACCGGTTCTGGCCTTTGCCATTCAGCCAGCCTGTCAGTATATCGTGAACTACTTCGGGGACGATATCCATCCCGGCGATGTGATCCTCCACAATGACGTGTTCACCGGGGGAAATCAGAACGCAGACGTGGCGGTCTTCAAGCCCATTTTTCATGAGGGCATACTGGTGGCATGGGCCGTGTGCAAAGGACATCAGGCGGACATTGGAGGCGCTGTGGCAGGCGGGTACAATCCAGAGGCGCGCGAGGTCTGGCAGGAAGCCCTACGAATAACACCTGTGAAGATCTACGAAAAAGGTATATTCCGTAGAGACGTGTGGGACCTTATCTTCGCCAATATCCGTTACGACATTGTTGCAGAAGACATCAAGGCCCAGATGGGAGGCTGTGTGGTGGGCGAGCGGGGCATCCAGGCACTTTTGCAAAGATATGGCATCGACACATTCAGGAACCATATACAATATCTCTTTGAAGCCACAGAGAAAATGGTTAGAAGTGAAATCAGTGCCATACCAGAGGGAACCTACCACGGGGAAAGCACTGTCTTCTATGACGGAATACACGAAGGTTCCACAATGAAGATCAACCTGAATGTGACGGTTAAGGGAGGCGAGATTACCTTTGACTTCACTGGCTCCTCCCCTCAAACCGAAGGCTTTGTCAACGCCCCATATGCGGCTACGGCCTCTGCGGTATTTCTCACCTTTCTTATGCTCATTAATCCGGACATTCCCCACAACGATGGAATCCTTCGGCCTATTAAGATCATAAACCCAGAAGGGTCCTTTCTCAATGCGCGGTTTCCTGCTGCTACCACATTCGGCAATAGCATTACCGGGCCCATCTCGGACGCCATTTTCAAGGCCATGTCCCAGGCCCTTCCCAAACGGGTCACTGCAGGGTGGAACAGGTTTCTGGGATTTACCTTGACAGGGCACGATCCAAGGAAAAATAGACCCTATGTTGATATCCTCTTCCTGGCACTAAAAGGGGGTTCAGGCGGGACATGGATGGCTGACGGCTATGATCACATCGGCCTTATAAACTGCGCAGGAGGTATCCTTGCCCAGGATTACGAAATGTTTGAGGTTCATGATCCCCACTTCCTTATCAAGCACGAATACCTGCTCGATTCAGCTGGCGCGGGCCGATGGAGAGGGGGCCTGGGTGTAGAGACCGAATTCGTCATCCAGGGAGAGAAGGTGACGGGCATTGCCTTTGGCGATGGTATTGAAGAGGAGGCCCGTGCCTTTGGCATTTTTGGCGGAAGGCCTGGGAGCGCTAATAAGATTGAGCTCCGGTATCCTGATGGGACTATAAAGGTGGCAAAATCAAAGGAGATTATCCGTGATATCCCCAAGGGAAGTATTTTCTATGAAATAGCCGGAGGCGGTGGGGGATATGGCGATCCACATGAGCGGCCCGTGGAGAGGGTCCTGGAAGAGGTTCGAAACGGCGTTGTCTCCATTAGGAGTGCACGTGAGGATTATGGTGTGGCCATAGACCCCGAAACACTGGAAGTGGACGAGGCAGCTACCCAAAGGCTGCGGGGGAGGATCAAATGAGTGAACCTTATGTGGATCACATTGGTATCATCGTCCATGATTTGGATGAGGCCCTGAGGTTGTTTGAAAACCTATTTGATCTCAAGCCTGCCAATGTCTTGGATATGGAGGAAGTGGGTTTGAGGATCGCCACCTTGAAGGCCGCTAATGTGGACCTTGAGCTGATCCAGTACATGGACCAAAGGGAGGGGATCGCCCGCAGGACCATGGGAGATCGCAAAGGAATCAATCATATTTCTTTCAGGGTAAAGGATGTCTCTGCCTCTTTGGAGCAATTCCAACAAAAGGGCGCACAAGTGCTAGAGGGTTTCCCCAGGCAGGGAAGCCATGGGGTGGTGGCCTTTTTTCGTGCTGATAGCACCGCCCAAATCCTGCTTGAAATCTGTGAGCATAAAGGCTAAGGCCCTGGCCTGCTGATATGTATAAAGGCCCATGAAATTTTGTTTGAGCTGAGGGAGAAAAATGACTAACCATCTAGAAAAAAAACTTTGGAACGAAAAGATAGAAACCCTTTCCCGAGACGAACTCAGGGCACTTCAACTAAAGAGACTGAAGGCCCAGGTACGCTATAACTATGAGCGCTCATCATTTTACAAGGCAAAATTTGATCAGGTAGGCGCAAGGCCAGAGGATATCCAGAGCTTTGAGGATTTTGCCAAGATCCCCCTTATGACCAAGGATGAACACAGGCAGGCCCAAGAGGAATCCATCGAAAGGTACGGAAATCCCTATGCCCTCCTGGCCTGCGCCCCAAAAGAGAAAATTATAAGAATTAATGCTACCTCCGGCACCACAGGGACCCCTACCCTCTACACTCTGACCCGCCACGATGTGGAAATCGTCAACGAAATGCATGCCAGGAAATACTGGCGGGCCGGCATCCGGCCAGGTGACGTGATGCTTCAGGCACTTTCCCTCAGTATGTTCACTGGCGGACTTCCCCTCTCGCAAGGGATTATGCACATGGGTGCCTGCGTGGTGCCAGTGGGCATAGAAGGCGGAACCAAAAGGGTGCTCCAGTTCCTGAGACTCACCTCTCCTGTGGCTATTATCGCAACCCCTTCCTTTGGCCAGTACCTGATTGAGCGGTGCCCCGAGCTTACAGGTAAACCGGCCACAGAACTGGGCCTGCGGTGGTTTTTCTGCGCTGGTGAGCCTGGTGGGGGCAATCCAGAAGTACGGAAGGTCTTGGCAGAAGGCTTTGGGGCCAAGGTGTTCGACCATACAGGCGGTGGTCATGCATTTCACGGCATCTCTTGTGATGAGCCACCGGAGCAATTCAGCGGAATGCACTTTGTGTCTGAAGACCATTGTCTGTTGGAGCTTGTTGATCCAGAAACAAAGGAGCCCATAGAAATCGAGGATGGGGCAGTGGGAGAAATGGTCTTCACATTTCTGGACTGGGAGGGGGGGCCTTTCATGCGCTATGCCCTTGGGGACATTCTACAGGTCTTTACCAAGCCCTGTGCCTGCGGCATGCCAGGCATTCGGTTCAAGATTATTGGAAGGGCCGATGAAATGTTGATCGTAAAGGGCGTAAATGTTTACCCCGAGGCCATACGGACTGCCATCCTCAAGTTTTCTCCGCGGGTCACAGGCTACTTCCGGATCCTGCTGGACAAACCAGGGCCCCTTGTCCAGCCCCCCCTAAACATCAGGATCGAGTACGGCGTGGGTGTAAAGGAAAAGGACCTTTCTGCGCTTGAACAGGAGATGACTCGGTACTTCAGGGAAGAGATCAGGGTTACTCCCAAATTCCAGTGGGTTCCTCCTGAAACACTCCCCAGGGAAAAGAAAAAGACACGATACATCGAGGTCCGGGGAAAAAGCTGATAACAGAAATGTATGCTACGGAAGGGCATCAGTAGCCAGAGGCCTTTTTCCACCCTTTTCCTCTGGGCCTAATCCAGTAAAGATACTCCAGGGCCTCTTTGATGGCGCGGTTTATGTGGACCCTTCTGTAGCCCCTAGAAGGATCCAGCGAGGCCACTTGCATGAATGCCTCCTGGTAAACCGGGAGCCTTAAACCTCCTCGTATGGCCATCTCGGCGCGCCTTACTGATGAGGGATTAGCCTCGCGGATGATCCTGCACGCGCAAAACTCCAACTCTCCTTGTCTGTTTCTCCGAGCAGCATAACCGAACAGCCGACATACCAATGGTCTCCATTCATAGTAGCCACACGATCCCTTGGTGCCAGGCAGAGGCTCCGGAAGAAGGATTCCACATACCCTATCCCCGCTGGCCTCTTTTTCTTCAATGGAGGATAAGATAGCCTCCTCCTGGCCCCTTGTATAGATCTCGTGGGCCAGGGGCAGCACCTCCACCACGGTGGCTTCCACCCACCAGTTCCCGCAACAAAAGGAGCAGGACCCCACACACCTCATGGAGGTTGCCGCCTGGAAGCGGGCGATCATATTATCGAATCTTCTATAGATATCAAGGACACGACCAGCAACGTCCATATCTTAGAGCGTCTGTTACAGAATCTCCAGCACTGCATCTGCGTGGCCTGCCACCCTGACCCTTCGGAAAATCTTCTGGATTATTCCCTTTTCATTAATCACAAAGGTGGTCCTTTCAATCTCCATCTCCTTCCAAGAGTTACCCAATTATCCTCGTAAAATCACACTACCATGGGAGTACAACAAGCGATTAATTCCCTTTTGATCCAGGCCATTATGAGATCAGCCAGAAAATCTACCTCCTGCTCTGTAAGGGCCCTTCCCTTCTCTATCCCGTGCCATTTCTGGATACAACCCCTACAGCAGGTCGCTGTTGCATGTTGTGCCACAAACACAGGATGCCCCTTCATCGGGGTCTGCCTGCCATCATTTTTGGGAAACCGGGGGGCTATGCGGGAACTCAGGATCTCTATAGCATGTCTCCTAATAGTAGGGATGCCCTTGTCCAATACATACATCCGGTCTTTTCTTGTGAGCCTGAACTTTGACCTGAACCTTGAGTGCTGCAACGACTCCAGTATCTTCCCATATCCCGTGCTCATTTGCTTCCTTCAAAACTAATAATCAAATCCTTGAAGAATGGGATGTGGTTCAACAATCCAGCCAATGCCTGAACGAATCTCTCTATCAAGCATAAACCTCTCGCCACCTGCATGAATCACACCTAAAACGAACTCCATCCCATCTGCCAGTCGCTGAATGGGATCACTATGTTTAAGTATGCTGGTTGCCTCGTGAATACCCTGTCTTTATTTGTCTTTGAGCCCGAGATCTTCTAAGGTTTTAGTAGGCCTCTCCTTAATCCATCTCCTAGCCTTGCTTAATCCCTTTTTACCAGAAAAGACTAGATTAATAAAGGACATGCACCTTTAGTGATCCCTGCATATAGCAACATTAGAACCTTTGGCTCCAAATTGATTTCGGAGCATTCTAATTACCCATTTTTGCTTTGAGCAGAAATGGGTAGAAAATATTTAGAAGCACTGCATTATTTCGCTGAAATTAGAGCGGTAGGTCAAAAAAATGGAGGCGGCAACCGGATTCGAACCGGTGAATAACGGTTTTGCAGACCAATAAAGCGGGGATTGGCAAGACGGCAAAATTACTAATAATTACCTGATTTATCAACTAGTTGAGTCGGGTTTAGGTTTTACCTCATCCTACCTCTGTATCCCTTGAAATACCCCTATTTTGCCATGAAATTACTTCAATATTACTTCAAGCCATCTTAGAGAAATTCTATGTGGTTGACCATCTCCTCCGAGGTGAGCAGGGAGGTCAGCACTCTCAATTTTCGAATGCATTCCCCGATGGAATAGCTCTTCTGGTGGCAGTAAATAATTCCATGGTGAGTCTTTCCTTCTTCCATCCATTTGGCAGCAATGCGAAGAAAGTCAGTGTCATGAGTAAAAATCGCCGCCTTTTCTTTTTCTGCAAAAAGCAGTTGTTCTTCATCTGTCAATCCCAGTCTGCCCGTATCTCTAGCAGAAAAGGCATCGACACCTCTTCTCTTGAGCCCCTCTGCAATAGCGACATTTACGCTTTCGTTCGTGTAGATCCTGATTTTTCCCATGGTCTATGCGAGCTTTGAACGGATCTTGTGCTTCAGCCGTGATACGAACTCCTGATCCTGCTCAGCCTTCTGATCAAGCTCTTCTCTGTTCTCGTAATAAAAGGAAAGGGCATCATGGACCTGAGGCAGACTCAGATAGGGGTGTGAACTGATAATCTCATCAGGTGAGCGGCCAAGCATTTCATATTCGATAGCTATGTCAATAACGCGAGTTCTTGTTCCCGCGATAATGGGGCTTCCATCGGCTATGTCTTTATCCCTGACAATAAAGGGATGGTTGGTTTTTTCTCTTCTTAAGGCCTGTTCTAGCATTTTGGTTTCCCCCTTTAATTTTCGCGGATCTCTTGATTTATTAATAACATAATCGTCATAGGAAAGCAAAGTAAAGCCTATTCAACCCCCCGCACTCACCCAGATGAGGCCGTCTACATGATTTCCTAATTGCACCAAGGCTTCGTAACACAATCTGGCGGTTGTGCCCGAGGTTATTACCTCCTTGCCCTCAGGGATCAGGGTCTGGTTTTTGCGACTGCGCGATGGCCAAAGAGGAACGCTCCGCACAGGTACATGGGCTGTATCTGTCGCTAATGAAAGCAGATTCGGGAGTATCATTTCCTCCGCCTCCATCTGTTTTTCCTATTAAGCTGTCAGTTGCTGAAAGCTATTGTGACCATTACCATTTCCATTAGGGGTTGGTAGGGATTCAGAGACCATCTCCTTCAGTTGGTTGTCCAGTTGGGAGATGACATCAGTGAAATGCTCATCCTCCACCTCTGCCGTGGCTCCGTTGCTCAGAGACCAGGAACAGAAATTCCTGCCCACCTTTTTGGATACCAAAACGCTTACCTGATTGACCTTCATTTCCACCTCCGTGCTGATTTGTCCTCGTTCCACTCGGACTCCCCGCCCTCCGGGTGGGTCCCCGGTTTCATGTCTTATGGGATCAACGGGGACTGCCTCGTTGAGGCGTCTGCCGAAAAAGGAGGGCCGTCCAGACCCGACTCCTTGGAGCTTGTTCAGCAAGACCCGTCCAGGGTCTTGCCCTACCCAGGCGCTCCCTACATGCAAAGCCGAGCCCGTCCAGGGCGAGGCCCTCCAGTTGAATTCAGTCTTCGGTCCCAACATATGAGACGAATAGGTTTTGGCAAGGACCATCCCTGAAATTAGGCTTTTCTTTGAAAAGCAGATATGTTAGTAAGTTTAGGCATATGATTTTGTTTAATATACTAAACGGCAAGCAAAAGGGCCAGTTATGGATTCAATCAAGATTATTTCAACTGTTGAAGAAGATGGAAAGCTTCGCCTCCCCCCGGAATTGAAGCTTGAAAAGGGAAAGGTACGAGTTGTCATTACACCTCTTAAGGATACAAAAGAGAGGGAAATCCAGCTTTCCCATTCTGATCATTCATGCGGTAGGGTCCTTCTTGGCTCTCTGAGAAGAGAGGATATCTATGGTATTGACGGAAGATAAATCTGTGTTTGTTGACACCAATATCCTCGTTTATTGCAACAATAAGGACTCATCTTTTTGCAAACCTGTTTGAGCACCTTCGAGGAAGTCTTTTCAAAAATTGAAGACCTCATATTTTTTTTACGGCTTAAGATAAACCCCCACCGTCCATTTGGCCGTGTTTGGTCTGTCTTGTCTATTCTGTCTATTTGGTCTGTATCTCATGGCAGTTCAGTGCTCCCAGCTTTTTGCTTCGCTTTCTTCACTAATCCCTACACCCCTAACTCCTACGTCCCTTCTCCTCCGGGGCGAAGCCTGCCCTCTGTTTTCCGTCCTCTGATCTCTGACCTCTGGATCTCTTCGGTCTACCCGGTGCCTTCCAATCGGGATCGACCATCCTGAAGTACCATCTGCCTCCAATGTTAAGGCAGACCTTCTTTTTAGGACCGAGGCTGGTATCGACCACTTCGCCTACGTCCACCCCGGGTATCCTGGATTTGTGTTTAGATTTTTTGACTTTCTTGAGAGACATTGGATTAGCGCTCCTTGGCATAGTCAATTAATCAGTGCAAGGATACGGTGCCTATAGGTGGAAAATCAAAGAAGGCAGACAACGGTTGGCATAATTAGGCAGGGAAAATAGTTCCAAAATCAATAAGTTATCTCTAAGCCAGAGAAAAGTTACTGTAAAATGTAAAGTTTTCTTGACACTTTTTCGACAAACAAATAAGTTTGGAAAAATTAAAAGGGGGGAGCAAGGATATGGCTTGGGAAGGAGAAAGGTTAAAAGCTTTAGCAAAGGAGAAAGGCACATCCTTAACAAGATTGGCTGTACTCCTTAATGTTTCAAGACAAACTGTGAATGATTGGATAAAAGGACAGGTACCCAAAGGCTCCCATTTAATGTCCATAAGCAAAATTTTGGATGTCCCTCCAAGCTTTTTCTTTCCAACCCAATTATCTGTTAATATTTCTGTTCCATTGCATAGAAAAAGAGGGGTAGCGAAGATCACCGAAGCCATGAGACGAGAGGCGGAAGGATTAGCAAAACAATATGAAAAACTGTTTAAATGGGCTCCCGACCCTGGCCTTGTTCCAGTATTGAGGATCGATCATAGGGACAGAAAAAGCGCTATCACCATGGCCACTAGGTTAAGGAAATTGGCAGGCATTGAAACTGATAAGCCTATGGATTATGAACACACCTTTCGTCTTTTGGCTTCCTTAGGAATCACTACCATTTTTCGCTATTTTCCTAAGGATATAAAAGGCTATGCTTTTTACTGTAAAATCCACAAGCATAGGGTTGTCTTTGTAAACAATGACACAAATCTCTTAGACCTAATATTTCCCTTGCTCCACGAGACAATTCATGCAATTCGCGATGAGGAAGATAGCGTCCTCGGAGACCCTGATGAGGAAAAATTTTGTGATATGGTGGCTAATCTTATTCAATTCCCCAATGCTTACGTTAAGCTTGTCTACAATACTATAAAGGGGAGACGCAAACCTATCCAGATTAACTTGCTAAAGAATTTCTCCGCTGAAAACTCCCATTCAATGTTCGGAATAATTGAACAATTAAAGGAGTTGACCCCCTCATTGGACCTTAAAGTTGGAGGAGCAAATACAAACCTAAAAAAACAATTTCAATCGATTGGGGATATCCTATTCAAAGACAAAGATGCTCGAAGATATGTCCATATCCTAAGGACTTTGAGCCCCCTTTTTATCGATATTGTTGCAAGAAATATAAGTAAAGTTACGACTAGGAAAGTAGGAGAGTGGCTTGGCTTGGAAAGCCAGCTAGATGCAAAACAGGTAATTGACGAGCTCCAGAAGATATGCAGCGGTGTTGCGTCTTAATGAACACTCTTTGCGACACATCAAGCATTCTTATGCTTATACGAATAGCTCCTGATATGTTCATTGACCACCGTTATGAATGCTGTACGATTAGACTTGTTCGCGAGGAAATTTTTAGAACTCAGAAATTCAAAGCAAAATATCCCTGGAGGATTAACTTCAAAGAGAAAATCCAATGCCTACCGACCAATCGTGTAAGGAATGATGATTTTGATATCTATTTTGATGCGGTTGAATCCCTCATAGAGCACGGCACCATCAATAAGAAGAAAGGCTCTGAGTTTGATTTGAGTTATGTTGACAAGGTCATCATCGCCTGTGCTCTAGCAAACGGTTATAGAATCACAACTGGAGATGAGGACCTTCGGACATTCGCGAGACAAGAATTTGGAAACGATTTCAAAGGTTGGATTTCTCCTCTTGGCCTGATCAATAGGTGGATTAGAAACAATCTCATCCAGTGGGATGACTCCTTACATGATTACCTATCTGACTGGGCACGGGATGATGAGCATCCGCAACCTCACCGACAGAAAATCGCCTTTAAAGAGCTAACCGGTCGAAGATATCCCGGTAGTTGAGTGTTTCTTAGAAGGGAATGTAGAAATATAAAACAGCCCTCTTCCTGGCAGGCCAACGGTGGGCCTCTTTCCTCGGGATCCGATGGTGAACTTGGCCCCACGCGGCCCGAAAGACAGCGAACCACCTGACTTGCTCAAGTTCAGGGTCACGCCCGGTGCGATTCTGATTCGTCTCCAGAAGCGGAAGGCCATGTTAAGCCTTTCCCACCCCGCTAGTCAATTGTTACCTCTATAAAAGGCTTTGCATCCGTGTTTTCTCCAAATTTTACAACAATAACCCCATCATTTCGTGTGGTAACGCATTTCCTTTTTTCCCTCCCTCCGTTGCGTTTATGTACTGTCCACCCCTTAGCTTTCTGTGAATATCGATCTGTTGCACTCGTGTCACCAAATCGACTATCTGATATGATGATTAAATAAGGCGAAATGTATTTGAAAAGCTCAGATGAAAAACCTGAATCACGCCCGTGATGTGGTGCCACCAGTATATCCGTTCCAGTTATAGCTGACAAAAAATCGGGCTTCTCAAGAAGCTCATTCCATGAAGCCGGTTCATTGTCGCCCGGGATCATCATCTTCGAGTGCGCATAAGAAATGACTGTAACGACACTGTGATTGTTAAGATTGGAAGTTCCACAAGATGAAGGAACGAATGTCTGAATTTTGACTCCACCATTATTCTCAGGAAGAAAAGGATTCTTGGTAGGATCAAGAGGCCTGCTATACCTTCTGTCTATTTCTAAATATTTGTTAACTATCTCCTGATCACCATGTCGGTTTCCTGCTCTAATCTCGCGTTCAGTCAAATGTTTCGGCCTTGTTAAAACCCTGGGAGACAACGAATCAAAATTGAATATGTCATCCAAATGGTCACGGTGAGGATGTGTAATAATTACACTATCTAACTGTTTGATACCCCATTTTTCTTTCATATGTAGTAAAGGGCTGAACTCCAAGTTAGAGGCACCATATGATCCCGTCCCCAAATCAACGACTATATGTTGACCACCGGGTGTGCTTATGTAAGTTGCACTTCCGTGTTGTACATCCCAAACTACAAACTTGACCATGAAATGCTAGACCCCCTTTGACTCTTTTTCTGATGTACCATATTTTTCCAAAATCAACGCTCCGATAACCGCTTGTCTAACCCTGTATTTTGCAAATCGCCTATACCTAATATAAAAGAGAACTACGCAAGAAAGGGTACTGTCAACGATTTTGTGTAAAATTTCCCTGGGTCAATTTCTTGAGAGAGGGTAGATGCTTGCCCACTTTTCCTATGGGTTTTGACTGCCAGGTCACTTCCATCTTGAGAC
>JAFDIV010000058.1 GCA_019307815.1 Deltaproteobacteria bacterium | reverse complement strand
TGACTCTTTCTTCTCTTGTCATAACCGTCGCTCCTTTCTCTTTGCATTAATACTCTCGGAGCAACGGTACCAGCTCACACCGGCCATGGGAAGATGGGTAGCCTAGACGCTTACATAGCCAGGGCCTTAAGTTTGAGCGTACAAACGGTGCGCAAGATCCTTAAACAGGACAAACCCAAGCCCTATATTCGGACCAGGAAGAGGGGAGGGATTCTGTCTCCCTTTGAAGATTATATTCGCCAACGTCTGCCGGCAGTAGGTTACTGTGCTCAAGCCATATACGAAGAGGTTGTGGATAGGGGCTATGAAGGTAGCCATGACACGGTGAAGCGTTTTGTAAAGCCTTTGAGGAAAAAGGCACATACGGAAGCCACTGTTCGATTCGAAACACCTCCTGGCAAACAGGGGCAAGTGGACTGGGGTCAACAATGGACCGTGATAGCAAGGAAAAGAGCGAGGGTACATTTGTTCGCAATGACCCTGGGCTACAGCCGTCGCATATTTGCTGAGGGTACATATGAGGAGAGGCTTCCTGTATTTTTGCGATGCCATGAGAAAGCATTTGATCATTTCTGCGGGGTACCTCACGAGATTATCTACGACAATCCAAAGACAGTGGTACTTTCTCGGGATTTTGAGGGTCGGAGGATAAATTGGAACCCAACATTTTGGGATTTTGCCACGTACTATGAATTCAGGCCCTGGCCCCATCGGCCCTACCGTGCACGGACCAAAGGAAAGGTGGAATCCACGATCAGGTACATAAAGAGATTCTTGAGAGGAAAGTCATTTGATTCCCTGGAACACCTAAATGATTGTTTGATGAGCTGGATAGTGAACGTAGCTGATCAAAGGATCCATGGAACTACTCACAGAAAGCCTGCCGAGATGTTTGAGGAGGAAAAGGATCTATTAATCTCTCACAGGGGAAAACCACCATTTAAAGTGCAGCAACGGGCAGTGCGCCATGTGGCCCGTGACTGTATGGTCACATTTGAGACCAATCGGTATTCGGTACCTGCGAGGTTTGTTGGGGAAGAGGTAGAAGTACAAGCCTGGGACAGTAGAGTTCTAATCTTCCACGACGGCACATTGATTGTCACACATCCTAGATGCGAGGGCAAGTACCATACCCAGATCAATAAGGAACATTATAACAGTATATCCTACGGAGACGATCTCCCTGTGGTAAGCCTAGTCTCTGCTGACTATGGGCCCCTATTGGAGCAAGAGGTTGAGGTTCGGGATCTAGGGTTTTATGAGGCCCTAGTGGAACAAGGAGATGCGCTATGAGTGGGGTAGAGCTAGCTAGAATCCAGGAAAACCTCAGGCACCTCAAGCTTTACAAGATAAATGATCTATTGGAGAGCTATCTTGAAGAAGCCTCCAGGGATAATCTGTCTTATATTGAGTTTTTGGATCGTCTATTGACAGAGGAAGTATCGGCCAAAAGGGAAAGGAACATTGCTATGCGTACCGCAATGGCCAAGTTTCCATTTATCAAGACCCTGGAGAGCTTTGACTTCAAATTTCAGCCCTCTGTGGACAAACGAAAGATTAAAGAGCTAGCCACTTGCCGCTTCATAGCTAATGGAGAGAATGTGATTTTGTTAGGTCCTCCTGGGGTTGGTAAAACCCACCTGGCAGTGGCCCTGGGTATCAAGGCTGTGACTGAAGGATACCGGACCTATTTTATCCAGGCAATGCCCCTGATAGCCTCACTGACAAAGGCCTACGCAGAGAATCGAATAGAAGACAGGTTGAAGTTCTATTGTCAGCCCAAGTTGTTGATCATTGATGAGATCGGCTATATTCCCATTGATAGGCATGGGGCTCATCTGTTTTTCCAGCTTATATCGAGGCACTACGAGAGGGGGTCACTGATACTGACCTCTAATCGCAGTTTTAGTCAGTGGAATGAGATCTTCGGAGATCCAGTGATCGCCACGGCTATTCTGGATAGGATCCTCCATCATTCTACAACCATAAACATAAAAGGCAATTCATATAGACTCAAGGAAAAGGTCAAGGCCGGGCTAATAAGAGGTTCCGAGATGTATCAAAATTAACACAGGGGGTAATTTTTCAATGCCCGAAAGGGGTAAATTTTCAATGCCCATTGACAATATGGAAGAACCGCAGCTCAGCTCGCGCATTAGAGTCCTCTTGTAAAGGCTTGCGTACAATTTCCAGGCATTGCTAAGAGAGTCAATAATGAAGTGTATTGTCTGCGGCGAAGAAATCCCTGATGTTGCAAAGGTCTGTAGTAAGTGTCAATCATTTCAGAGTTCTTGGAAAAACCATCTCCGATTCTTCGGTGCTCTGGCTGGCTTAGCCGCGATACTTTTGTCCGCCACGGCTTACGACACGACCACGATATCTGAATGGCTAAAAGAAGCAACCAGGATAGACAAAGTCGAGATCTTGGATTTTTCACGGTCCAAAAAAAGCTCCTTTCTAAATTCGGGCGACGGTGATGTATTTATTTCGTATGTTCACCTTTCTGCAAAAAATCTTGGTTGGGAAACATTGATTCCGATAAACAGGTCTCTTAGACCCGGGGAAATTGCCATTACTGGTCCAACTAGCGATATCAGCGAGAGGTTTTCTCGGCACAGGTACCGTACACTGGTTGGAAAGTCGACTGATCAATTCAATTTATATCTTTATTCTACAGCGCTTTGGAAAGATTGTATTTTATTGGACGTACATCTTTCGACTGGTCCGAGCTTTAAACTCCTTAAAAGTACTTTAGGTGACATGATCAACACCTTTGACGCTGCGGCAACCCTCTATTTTCGGTCGAGCAAGCATCAAAAGTGGAAGGAAATGACTTTTCCGGTAATTGGGTTAGTACATGAGAGTGTGACGAAGAAGTGCAGATCCAAGTTGAACAACTGAGGCTCTAACTTGACGCTGCAACCGACAGGCGCTATGAAATTAAAGTATTTCCTATATAACGCATTTCTGATCGAAGATGAAGAGACTAAAATTGCAATCGATCCGGGACTGAATTTGTGGCTGTTTAAACTTCGTAGTCTCATTCCAAAGAAAGAATGGAAAACGATTACCCACGTTCTGGTTACCCATGGTGATCCTGATCATTTTGTCTATGCAGTTCCTATGGCGAAGAAGACAGGTGCAACTGTTGTTTGCGGAGAAGCACTTATGGAAGACTTCCTTTCCGATAATGTTGAAGACGTCCATAAGATAGATGTGGGTGCGATAGTTAGATTTGTGAACTTAAACATTGAAGGACTGAATGCGAAACACGGTCCCTTGCCGGTTAAACTCCTTGCCGGATTGATAGATATAAAAAATGAGATTGCTCAAGGTACCCATGGCGGAAAGAAAGTCTTCCTTGGGTCTGTTAAGATTGTTGAAAGGGTAGAAAACATACAAGTTTACAGCCGCGGGACCATTAAACTCTTTTTTGGATTGATAAAACTAGAAAAGGAGAATGTCGATTTTGCTCGCGGTTCCATAGGATTCAAAATCACGATTGGAGATAAATCAGTTGTTAACCTTGGTGATACTGTTTTCCAGGAAGAATGGGAGGGATTAAAACCGGATGTGTTGATGATTCCCATCGGTGGCAGAGTTGTCAGGAATACTATGGATGAGAAAGAAGCGCTAGAGGCAGTCAGATTAATAGAACCGAAGAGTGTTGTACCTTGTCACTATAATTGTGATTTTCTCTGGAAAAGGAATATTAATCCCGCCGATGATGAAATGTTCAAACGTGAAGTGGAAAAAATGGGAATCGCATGTCACATAATGCAATATGGTGATGAGATTGTATTTTAGCTAAGTAACTCTCAAGTTTTGTTAAACAAGATATAGCGTATAACAACAGCTTCAACACGGACTGGCTTTATCGCTGCTCGCTCAAAAGCCAGCCTGTTATCCGGCTCGCTATAATATAGATGAATGATCGAGATATTTGAAAAATTTGGAGAACTACTGAACGAACGATTCAGGCGGGGCGTCGTTACTACAGAAGACTCTGTCAGATATACGTTCTTTGCTGCTCTCCTTGATGCCGGGGTTACCCCGCATGAAGTTGTCTTGGAATATCCTCACCCCGCGATATACGGGGCGAAGATAGACACTTGGCTACCTTCTTATAAGGACAGATCAATAGCATTAGAATTCAAGTATGATCGCGATTTACCAGGCGGGAAAAACCAACCAAAAACACAGAAGGCAGGTTACATATTCAAAGATTTGCACCGCCAAGTTCTTGTGGCGAAAGAAATTGGAGTGCGTTCATTTTTCGTTTATGTTACAAGCGAGGAAATGGCTGTATATTTTAGAAATCCGGATAATGGCTATGCTGAGTTTTGGGGGCTTCAAAACGGAAAAGAGATAGATATAGACAACCACTATTTGTCCAATAAACCAAAAACGTTCCTAAATACGCTCGGCGGAATGTTCCAGGCCAAGGTAATGGGTATATTTAATCGCACATTGTCGGGTGGTAATTACTTGCGTGTATATGAGGTCATGCCTAGTGAGCGGCAATCGGGTAGCCGGGGGTCTTAACCCTCCAGCCCCCACACCACCCCACATGCGGGTCTCCTCCAAAGGCGGACAAGCGTACAGGGGGTTCATAGAGTTTACTGGACCGTAAATGGAAAATGGCCGCTTGGCGAACAAAATGGGTTAGGGAAAAACGGGATATAGCATTAAGGCTAGGTTCAGGGGGCTGTGGCGGATCTTATGGGGAAGCTGCCATAATTCTCTGTGCTGTTCTAAATGCCATGGCAGCAGAAGTTTGGTCAGGCCGCGGACTCGACCGCAAAAGATTTGTTGAGCTCTTAAAGCAGTTCGCTCCTGCAAATCTTCAAGCCACTAGAGTTAGTGTGCCGCTGTTAATTGGCTACCTTCGCAGATCAGGAAAAGAGCTGGAGGCAGGCTTATTAAGAGATTCCTTTATGAATTATTGCAATTCAAGAGTTCTAACTGGAGAAGAGATCGATAGGTCAGAACGAGAAATTCTAGGGGTTTGTAATACACTAAGTACGAGTGAGCTGCGAAAGTTCAGCTATGCTAATTTACTTTATGAAGAAATACGTTCGGGTTACGTTCATCAGTATCAACCTGGTGAGAGAGCCGATTCATGGCCAATGACTCAAAAATCTAATGCAAATATCAGTTACGTTAACGTTAACTTGGTTGGTGAACGTGATAGACGTATCCATTTTCATCTGCGTTGGATCTCCGAGCTTGTAATTCATATTGCTGAAGAGGTGGATAAGATTTCCAAGAATATTCCACTTCCTCAACCATCAAAATGGTGGGTCGATGTGTTCTGCTTCAGATGGAATTGGAGTTTTCCTCTGAATCTGTTAACTATAGAGAGGAGAGGAGGAAAACGAGATGGCAAAACGACGACGGAAGTATACGGCTGAGCAAAAGGTA
>JAFDIV010000057.1 GCA_019307815.1 Deltaproteobacteria bacterium | reverse complement strand
AAAAATTGCTCCTGTCTATTCTCCGGCAATTTTAAGATTAGCAGACACCTATTTCAAGACAGGGCGGTTGGATAAGGCCAGGGTGTATTATAAGCGGCGGCTAGCTCTCTTACCCGGCAATCCTTCAAGGTTTGTGATGGCATAATCTAAATATACTGGATGAATTTGAAAGCCTTAATGCTGAAGGTTAGAAGTGTTATGTTGGAAAAAGGGCTTCTCATTAAAGTGTTTGGCAGGACTGTTTTGATTTTACTTATTTTTGCTGTAATTCTCGCTACAGGTTCTGCGTTTGGCTCATGGCTCATAGATCCTGCCAAATTTCATATGTCTGCCCACGGTCAGATTTCTTGCCAGGAATGCCACGAAGATATCTCGTCGATGAAATTGCATCCTGATCCTGAACTGGTTGGAAAGCGCAGGTTGGCATTTTTTGATCCACAGCACTGTCTGGTCTGCCATGATGAGGTGGAAGAGGATCTGGACAATGGGGTCCATGGCCGGAAAAGGATCTCTAACAAGAAAAAGTATGGTTATTGTATCCGTTGCCACAAGCCCCACTACCAGATGCGCGTGGGAGAAGACCGGATAGGGCATTTCAAGGAGGGTATTCCCAGGGAGAAGCAATGTTCTGCATGCCATGAGATGAGAGAAAAGTTACCTTCCTTTGAGGAAGACGACAGGGCATGCATTTCCTGCCACATAAAGTCAGATTTGTTGCATTCCCAAGGGAGAGAGGCAGCTCAGCACCTGTGCTTGCATTGCCACGGAAAGGGGATGGGCGAGGCCTCTCACATAACAGCGAAGACTCTTGGCTTGATTGATTTATCTCAATACAGGCACACGGTTCATTCGGCCTTAACATGTATTGAATGCCACAAGAGTGCTGCAGCTTTTGGGCATGCCGATCAAAAGTCTGTTGAGTGTCTGAGTTGCCACGTACGACATGATGAGAAAAAGGCCCACGATGCCCATCTTACGGTTAGTTGTGGTGCGTGCCATGTCAATAGTATAGAGCCTTTCAGGGACGAGACCTCAAAAGAAATCAGGTTTAAGGTGGTGCGAGAGTCGAGTGGGCTCCTAAAGGTCCATGAGATGCCTAGGCATCTTGACACTGAATCCTGCAAGAAGTGTCACTTCAAGAACAATGATCTGGGAGCTCCAGCATTGGTATTACCTGCTAAAAGCATAATGTGCATGGGATGCCATGCCTCAACCTTTTCTATTGGGGATACCACCACCATTATCGCCCTTGCTTTATTTGTAATTGGAGTCTTGCTATTTCTGTCTTATTCCCTTTCTGGAAGCATCCCCGGAAGGGATGGCAATACAAATTCTATTACCAAGTTCTTCATCCTTCTGGGTATGGGGTTGAAAGGCCTCTTCTCAAGGCGTTTTCCCTACATATTGAAGGCGATGGTGTTGGATGTCCTGTTACAAAGACGTCTTTATAGGAGGTCAGAGGCTAGGTGGTGGATTCACGCGTTAATTTTTTATCCCTTTTTATTTAGGTTTACATGGGGAGTTATTGGGTTGCTGGGTTCGCTGTTGAACCCCTCAAGCAACTGGGTATGGTCGCTACTGGACAAAAACAACATGGTAACAGCGTTTTGCTTTGATCTTTCTGGAATCCTGTTGCTGTTGGGGATTGTACTTGCACTGTGCCGAGAACTCCTCAGCAGGCTTCGCAGACCCATTTCACTGCCAGAACAGGACCCCTGGGCATTGTTTTTTATAGTGGGGATTGTGGTTGCGGGATTTGTCCTAGAAGGGATGCGTATGGCGATGACAGGATTGCCTGGAAATGCTGAATATGCCCTTGTAGGGTATTGGATTAGCAGTTTGTTTACTGGAATGAAAGGACTGAGCTCTTTTTATGTATATGTTTGGTATGTGCACGCAATATTAGTTGGTGGCTTTATTGCCTATATTCCCTTTAGCAGATTGTTCCACATTATTATGGCGCCAATAACCTTGGCCATGAGTGCGGGAGGTGAGGGGCGCTAGGGGTTGGAATGAAAATTTTTTCTCAATGTCGAGTTCGTAATGCCAAGGATGTTATTTTGAGGGCCTTCAGCTTTACTTTTCTGAGGGCAAAGAGGGGCGGTCCTGCAAGAGGAAGGGAGGAGGAATCTTTTTTGAGGAGCCAAGATTATATAATTGCCAGGGAATGAGCGAGGAAACCGATGAAAGGTAAATACGATTTTGAGCGGAGATTTAGGGAACAGATACTGCAATGTTCGAGATGTGGATTTTGCCAGGCGGTTTGCCCTGTGTATGGAGCCACCCTACGGCCAGCTTTGAACGCCAGGGGCAAAATACTTCTTCTTAAGGAAGTGATGGACGGGAAGATAGAGTTAAGTGATGAGCTTATCGAAACCCTTTTTCAATGCACCACGTGCGCGAGCTGTGAGGTGAACTGTCCTTCTGGGGTGAATGTGCCGGAGATCATCAAGCAGGCTAGGAAGGACATGGTAAATATAGGTTCATGTCATCCTGCCTTCAAGGGCATGAATGAAGTATTACAGAGACATACAAATATTTATGGCGAAGATGAAGCGGAAGATTTTGACAGGGAGAAAAAGGAAAAGGCAGAGGTGGTGTTTTTTGTGGGATGTGTGGGTCTTTACCGTGAGGATGAGGCGACCGAGGCAACTCTGGATCTTCTGGACAGGTTGGGAGTGGATTACACGCTTGTGGATGAGGTGTGCTGCAGTGGAGTATTGGAGGATGTGGGCTACAAGATTAATGAAGATCTTGTGAAGAGAAATACAGAGACTATTTTGTCTATTGATGCCAAGAAGCTTGTAACTGAATGCCCTTATTGTTGGAGGACATTTACCAGTGTTCCACAATATGATGAATTAAGGAGGAATATAGAGATCCTTCACATAACCCAGTTTCTCAAGGATTTTGACTTTGGGGTGAAGACCGAAAAGCTGGTAACCTATCATGATCCTTGTGATTTGGGGCGGCATTGTGGCATCTATGAGGAGCCAAGAGAGATTATCAAGAAAATTGCTCCCAATTTTGTGGAGATGCCTCACAACAGGGAGAATTCTTTGTGTTGTGGTGCTGGAGGGGGCGTGAGAGGGGCTTATCCAAAGAATTCCCTGGCCATGGCGCGCAGGCGCTTGCAGGAGGCATTGGATATGGGGGCAGACGTGCTGCTTACCGAGTGCAATTCCTGTGTGCACAATCTAAGCCAGGTCAAGCTGAGAAAGGACAGGATCCGCATCTATAACACGACGCAGTTCATTAATGAGTTGATGGAGGAGATGGAATAATAAACCCTAGAGCCAAATTTGACTTGGTATGGATAAGCAGTTTTATGTTTACATATTGGTGAGTAGGCGGAACGGGACCTTGTATATAGGGATAACATCGGATTTGGCGAAAAGGATTCGGGAACACAAGAACAAAATGGTGGAGGGTTTTACTAAAAGGTACAACGTGAACAGGTTAGTTTATTACGAGGTCTATTCGACTATCGAAGACGCAATTTATGAGGAGATTACCTGAATTTCTGGATTCCCGCCTACCTGCTGTAGGCAGGCGGGAATCTAAGATATATGAATTGTTCGAGATTGATTTGTGGAGATCGAAGATAATACATTGGGCACGAGAACACATGCCCAGGAGTATAATCAACAAGTAAGGAGGATTTTTCATGCAAATTCAGGGATACAACATGCCGGATGATTTGTACTATGAGGAAAATCATTTTTGGGTGCGGCCTGAGGATGAGATTCTAGTCATGGGTATGGATGATTTTGCCCAGACCATGGCAGGAGAGATCGTTTATGTTCAGCTACCAGAGGAGGGCAAAAAACTCAAGAAAGGGAAGAGGTTTGCAAAGATAGAATCGGGCAAATGGCTCGGCAAGGTGTATGCACCGGTAAACGGGGAGCTGGTGGAGGTCAATGAGGAGCTTGAGACCAATCCTGGACTGATCAACGATGACTGCTATGGAAAGGGTTGGATGTTCAAAATCAAGCCGGATGATATGGCGGAACTGGAAGATCTGATTCACGGTCCTGAAGCTATAGAAAAATGGCTCCTTGCAGATATTGAGAGATATGCGGCATAGTGATTTTCCCATGAGGGAAAGAGCGCATTTTTTAAAAATGCCGAATTAGGGGAGTCGGTCAGATGGTGAAAATGAAGCTATACAATTTGGGAAAAGTTCCTTGGTATGAGTCTCAGTTAATCTATCACGCCCTTGCGAAATTAGGTCAAGAGGCCTTAGTTCTCCTTTCTCCTTCAACACCGTATGTATGTATTGGGTTTCACCAAAATCCGGCGCAAGAATTGGATCTTGAATATTGTAAAGCAAACGCAATTCCTGTATTTCGGCGAGAAGTTGGTGGTGGAGCTGTTTATCTGGATGGCGATCAACTTTTCTTTCAGTTAATTCTAAGAAAAGATAACCCCATCGTACCAAAAAAGAGAGGAGTCTTTTATAAAAAGTTTTTGTCACCAGTGATTAATGTCTATCGTAGAATTGGGATTCATGCTGAATACCGACCAATCAATGATGTGGTAGTAAAAAAACGCAAGATATCTGGAACTGGAGTAGGCGAAATTGGGGATTGTATAGTATTTGTCGGAAACGTCATCCGAGATTTTGATTACGAGATGATGGAGCGGGTTCTTAGGGTCCCAGATGAGAAATTCCGCGATAAAATTAAGAAATCCTTGATAGACAACCTCACCACTATTCGACATGAGCTTGGGGAGAAAAGGGCGAAACAGTGTGATGAAAAAAGACTCAGTCAAATGCTGGTTGAGGAGTTTCAAAAAATCATAGGACCAACAGAAGATATGGCTATGGATGACCTGCTTCAAAATATGGTTAATGACTTGAAAAGGATAATGTTGAACGATACCTGGTTACATCAAAAAGGTAAACGTAAATTGGGGACAGAGGTCAAGATAAGGAGCGGAGTAAAGGTGTTACATAGGACGCACAAAGCTGCTGGGGGGTTAATGCGGGGGGATTTCGAGATTAGGGATGGCCGCTTTGTCAATGTTTCGCTTTCAGGCGATTTTTTTTGTTTCCCATCTAATGGAATCAATCGGCTAGAAGAAATGTTAGAAGGGTGTAAAACCGATATGGCACGGAGGGTTATCAAGGAGTTCTATTGCAAAGATGATATTGAGACTCTAGGTATAGGAGTTGAGGACTGGATGCATATTTTTGAGGTAAATTGAGTGATTCATATGGGCCAGGTTAAGACGTTTTGCCGTATTTAAGCCCTTGTCTTCAAGGAGTTGATGTGCATAAGAGAGGATACTGTGGCTAATCAAGATTACACGGTAAACCAACTGATACAAATAGAGGCGTGCACCAATTGCCAGCTATGCGCGGACGTATGCCCGGCGGTGACAGCCTCAGGGGAGGGGGAACTGTCTGCGCTTTACCGGATAAAGGGCCTCAAAGAGATACTAAAGGGGCGGATAGGGTTATTAAGGAAGATCTTTAGAAAAAGGGCCTCAGTTGAAGAACAACTTACCAATTTCAGCCCCACAGTATTAGATATGATCCGTGAAAACCTGGCTGAAAGCCGCAATGTATTTGGGGAAGACAATGGGGAGCGATGTGAATGGGTGGAAGACCTGGATGAGGCTCCAGAAGACGGATATATCAAGGACAAGGCCGAGGTGGTGTATTTCATAGGATGTGTGGCATCGTATTTCCCATTGGCCCAAAAGATCCCCATGGCCCTAGTAAAGGTCTTGGAGGCAAGCTCTGTTGATTTTACGCTTTTGGGGGGAGACGAGTGGTGTTGTGGTTTTCCTATGCTTGGGGCGGGCCTAAAGGATATGTTTGATGAGTTTATGAGGCATAATCTGGAAGTGGTGCGAGACAAGTGTGCTGAGAAGGTGATCTTTGCATGCCCTTCGTGTTTTCAAATGTGGCGGGAGTATTATCCTAGAGAGGTGGAAATTATCCATGCCACCCAATTTCTCATGCAGCTTGTTCAAGAGGGTAAGGTTCCTCTCAAAAGGTTGGATATTACTGTGACCTACCATGATCCCTGTGATTTGGGCCGGGGAGCCCGCGTATTTGAGGAGCCAAGA
>JAFDIV010000056.1 GCA_019307815.1 Deltaproteobacteria bacterium | reverse complement strand
AAGAGGACTGACCCAGCTCAAGGAAGTCTTTGAAGCCCTTCAAGCGGAGGCTCACAAGGTCCTACCCAAAGAGTATAAGGATCTCGGAGACCTCACAGCGATTGATGGTTCATTAATTGATGCTACCCTTTCCATGTACTGGGCCGATTACCGGGATGGCGCTAAAAAGGCCAAAGTGCATCTTGGCTTTGATATAAATCGCGGCATCCCAAGAAAAATATTTCTCTCTGACGGAAAAGGCACTGAACGACCCTTTGTCAGCATGATCCTCTCGCCAGAGCAAACCGGTGTTATGGACCGAGGATATCAAGCACACGATCGATTTGACCAGTGGCAAGAAGAGGGGAAACATTTTGTATGCCGCATTAAAGCCAGCACAAAGAAAAAACGCATACAAGACCTTGAAATCAACCCGGATAGTAACATCTTCTATGATTCCATTGTGTTATTGGGTACCCCCGAAATCAATCAGACCAAAAAACCTCTCAGAGTGGTTGGATATACCGTTAATGGCACCAAATACTGGGTTGCCACAAGTCGTTATGACCTATCCGCAAAGCAAATTGCTCTCATTTACAAGCTCAGATGGGACATAGAAAAATTCTTTGCCTGGTGGAAACGTCACCTCAAAGTCTACCATCTGATTGCCAGGAGTGAGTATGGCTTGATGGTTCAAATACTTTCCGGCCTCATTACCTACTTGCTGCTTGCCATTTATTGCCGTCAGCAGCATAACGAAAAAGTCAGCATAAAAAGGGTCAGGGAGCTTCGCATCAAAATACAGAATGAGGCCCGCATCGGCAACAACCCTATAGCCAGTCAAAATCTTAAGCCAAATGTTGAAAATCATAGAAAGTCAAACAGTTATGCAATTACCTAACCGGAAATTACTGACTAGATATAAAATATAGACAGCGACCGGGCGCAGTGAGGAATATTTTTCGGGCATATGCTCACGAAAAACACTTGACAATGAAATGGCGGGTTTTATATTATGAGCGTAAGCTCAAAATGGAGAAAATAGGATATGCCTAGACCAAGAAAGATGAGATTTGTTCAAGGCCCCCCTGTGGTAACAGGGTTCATGCCAAATCGGATCCCCCCATGGGGGAGCGACGAGATTGTGCTTCCGGTTGAAGGACTTGAGGCTATTCGATTGAGCGATTTTGAGGGGTTGGATCAGGAAAGCGCCGCAGAACGTATGAATGTTTCGCGCCAGACCTTTGGCCGAATCCTTGGCGAGGCCCGCAGGATTGTCGCCGAGGCCTTGGTGATGGGAAGGGTTCTGAGGATTGAAGGCGGTCATTTTGAGCTTCCACCCAGAGGCCGCAGGCGCAGAGGCCGTGGCTGGGGTGGAGGCCCTTTTTGAAAGGAGGTGAGCAGAATGCCACGTTTTGATGGAACCGGACCTATCGGAAATGGTCCTAGTACGGGAAGAGGGCTTGGTTACTGTAATCCAAACCGTATGATGAATGGGCCCGAGGGGCCACAAACTGGTCAATTTCCTGGCCATGGTCGAGGAATGGGCCTGCGAATGGGCCTAGGGCGAGGCCAGGCAGGAGGCCGAGGTAAGATGATGGGTCGCCTTGGTAGAGGTAGAAGGAGAATCTTTTAACCTTTCATATCATAGAAAATACTAGATGAAGAAAGGAGGTGTCTGCAGTGCCAGTATTTTACGGACCATGGTATCCAGGCTGGTATGGCCGGGGTTTTGGAAGAGGCCGAGGCTTTGGCAGGGGCTGGGGTCGAGGCTTTGGCCGAGGCTGGTTCGGCTGGGGCCGTGGTTATGGCCGAGGCTGGGGCTGGAGGGCATACGCTCCAGGCTGGGCAGGCCCCTATTGGGGTCCGGCCTATGGCCCTGTTTACTGGTAGAATGATTTCTGAAGAAAGGAGGTGTTTGGTATGCCAGGACTAGACGGAACAGGTCCTTGGGGCGCTGGCCCTATGACAGGAGGAGGGCGCGGATTCTGTAATCCCGCGTGGAGAGGTGCCTACGCGCCAGGGTATAGAGGCTGGTACGGCAGAGGCTGGTTCGGCTGGGGCCGTGGTTATGGCCGAGGCTGGGGCTGGAGGGCATACGCTCCAGGCTGGGCAGGAGGCTATTGGGGCCCAGCCTATGGGGGCGCCTACGGCCCTTATGGGATGAGCCCGTCAGAAGAGGCTGAAATGCTGAAGGCCGAGGCAGAGGACATGAAACGCGCCCTGGATGAGATCAGCAAACGTATTGAGGAGCTTGAAAGACAGCAGCAGACCGAAACCTAATAAGGGTGAGGGAGGCAGGGGCAAAACTCCTGCCTCCCTCTCATTCAATCAAACACATCATCGAAAAAAAACCTGCGCCTGCCACGGCAGCCCCTGCCAAACCCCCTTCTTCTACATCCACCAGGTCGTATTTTGTAAAATCCAGTGCTAGAGAGCCTGGAAAAAAGATCAATTAGTTCAGATAAGCCATTAACAACTCTACTATCCTGTATAAATTCATATTTTGGCGACCGACTAACTTGAAGGTCATAAAGCCTTCTTTTTTCCTTATCCCCCAGAATGTCATAGGCCTCGTTGATCTCTTTGAGCCTTTCTTCGCTGGCGGGGTTCCCGCGGTTTCTATCAGGATGATATCGTTTCGCAAGGCTACGATACGCCTTTTTGATTTCCTCCTCAGAGGCATCGGGACTCACTCCAAGGATTCCATAGTAATCTTTGAGCATCATAGTGGCTGCCTCCTTTATGTCAGGGAGTATTCGTTAATGGGAATTTTTCACAACCATGGCCGTCTGCACGCATGCCTAGAATATCAATCATTATCTATAACTCTGGCGCCTTGTGTCAAGGTTGCTTATGGGTTCTTAGGACTATCCAGCATCAAGGAAAGGTTGTACTCTCCACTCAGGCAGCGTAGTGCTCCAAAAATGGAAAAGAGATAGGGGTTGGTGCTGGTATGGAGAACCCCGCCTCCTGCAGAGGAAGCGGGGTATCATCATTGAGAAAAATCCCAATCAGAATTCCACGACCAGTTGCAGGGTGACCGCATCTTTTGAGTCTTCTACATTGCCATCTCCGTTCTGGTTATTGTCATCATACTCCCCGTGCAGGTATTCTGCAGAAATGGTGGTGGACTCGAATAGATCATAGCTGACCACGACACCATATTGTTTCTCAGGGAACAGCCCGAACATGTCCTTGGTCCCTTCGTATTTCACCGCAAGCTGGAGAGGATCCATGGGCCTGTACGCCAATTCAACATTCCAGGCCACAGGTTTTGTTTCTGCTGTGTTGCCGTTCCGGTCAAGGGCATACCCCATCTCGCCTGCATGGAAGTCGTCCATAGCAGTGATATACTCCGCCCCAAAGCTGAATTTGTTGTATTCGGTAACCAGGTACAGGGCCACTCCTCCCACATAGTCCCTGATCTGATCCACCTCGTCCTGGAGCGTATCCGTATCGGCAACGTTGCTCAGGTATGATGCACCGGCTAGCAGGGACAGTCCCCCAAGGGTATCCTCTGGGTTATGGATGTTGGCATCAGCGAAAAAACCCTTGATTCTGCTTTCATCATCTCCTTTCTTCTGCACATCCCCGTGAAAGGCACCAACTCCTGCAGAATACCACTCCCCATCATATCCAACCTCTGCGGCCGATTCCTGAATCTCAAAGACCTCGAGGGTGAGAGGATCGGATATGAACCATGAGTTCAATTCCCCGAAATGGGGATAATATTTCCCGGCCTGGAAATAGAAGTTATGGGTCTCCTCTACGCCGCCGAAACGGATGGTCCCCTCGTCAAGCCGCAGCCGGTCCTCGTCTTCATCTTCCTCGTACAGAAACACCACATGCCCTTTCGTGTACTTGTTTACATGCGCGTCCGCATGCAGTTCAACAGTTGACAGGGTGATGTCTTCGTCCCTGCTACTCGTGGATCTCCCTGTGGCAGGATCTTTTACATTGTGCGTCTGGCTTCCATATTCCGCTTCAATCGCACCGGAAAATGTGATCCTGTCGGTCCATTTCTCCTGCCCTTCTTCGGCAAACGCCGGCTCCGCTAGCTTTTCCACCTTCGCCTTGAGCCCTTCAATTTCTCGGTCTTTCCGACTGACTTCCTGTTCAAGTTTGTGGATCCTCGCCTTGAGCGACTTCAACTCTTTTGCAATCTCATCCTTCGTGATTTCCTGCCCGAACACCATCGGGCAAAAAAGAACACTTACAAAAACTGCTACAAGAACCGCTATCCATGGTTTCATCTGTTCGCACCTCCTTTTTTGGTAATCCGGACAACAATCCCAAGTTTTTCTTGAACTTGCTGGTTTCTACAGCAGGCATAGCGAAATCCCCTGCATTTGCATCTTTTGCATCCTTTCCCACCACCCCCTTTCTTCACAGAAAATGAAAAGGCGCATGAAAACCAACTTTGAAGCAGTTTTCGATGCGCCTTCACTTGCCTTGCCCGAAGCAAGACCCGTAAGGCTGACTACCTTTTCTGATTATGCACTTTCTATCAGAACCTTTGTCAGTCTCTTTCGGAGGGCCTCCAATCTCTTTGATTTGAAGGCCTTTCTGCTTTCTTCCAGTGTAACTATCGCTTCCTCGATAGCCCTTTTCATCTTCTCCTCATAGGGAGAGCGTAGGGCCAGGGGCAGCGCCTTAAGTCCCCTCTCCCCGACCCTCTGCCCTAAGATACTCGTCATGAGACGACGATGCATCTCAATGTGCCGGTGCAATTCCTCCACACTCCTATCAATGGCATTGATTAAGTCCTCTTTGGTCGGTGCCTTCATGGTCAACTCACCTCATACATGTCGGTTTAAGAAATTCATGACTGCGAGGGTCTCATTTATCTTACTTTAGAAAAACAGGCAGGGTTTCATGAGCTGGCCCGATTGTGGGTCTTCCTTTTACGTCAAGCAAAAGGAGTTTCTTTCCAGCCCTTTTCATCACATAGTAAAATGCAGCACATGCCAAGCCTATGCCTGTAATCCAAGCCAGCGATGCGGCCGGATGCTTGCCAAAAGTAGCCATCTGATAGAAAAGGGTTGATACGACCCAGGCCACGAAGATTGTGTAAACTACCTCAAAGATGGCCCACCTTGCATTAGTCTCGCGGTAGATAGTGGCAACTGCCACAAGGCACGGTATATAGAGCAAGACAAAGAGAAGATACGCAAAGGCCCCTACCTTTCCATCAAAACGCTTGACCATGACACCAAATATGGTTTTCCCCACCTCTTCAGGTGACTCCTCTGTAGCAGAGCCTATGCCGAAGGGATCTGTCAGGAATCCGGCAAGCCCTGAAAGGTTTTCAGGTATGGATGAAAAGGCATCTTTGATTCCCTGAATTAGGTTGAAGCCTTCTTCCTCTTCTCCAGTCTGTGCCTCTGCGCTATAAAGGGAATTAAGCGTGCCGACCACCGCCTCCTTGGCGAAGACCCCGGTAAAAAGCCCTACAGTGGCAGGCCAGTTCTCCTTATGGATGCCCAAGGGATGAAAAACCGGGGTGATACCCTTGCCGATTGCAGCAAGGAGGGATGAGCCACTGTCTTCGTGGCCGAACAAAAAACTCAACACTATGACTATCGCAATGATGACCTTGCCTGCGCGGAACATGAAGACCTTGAGCCTCTCATAGGTATGTATGAGCACACCTCTTATGGTAGGCATGTGGTATGGTGGTAGCTCCATGATAAAATGCGATACTTCGCCCTTGAGCACGGTCCTTTTGAGGAAAAGGCCAGTTAAAACCGCCACCATTATCCCAATGAGGTAGAGACTGAAGATCACGTTGCTCCCTCCCCTTGGAAAGAAGGCAGCCGCAAAAAGGGCATATACAGGAAGCCGCGCCCCGCATGACATAAAAGGGTTCATTGCAATGGTTAGGGCTCTGTCTTTCGTGTTTTCCAGTGTCCTTGTGGCCATGATTGCCGGGACATTACAGCCAAAACCTACCAGCATGGGTATGAAGGCCTTTCCTGGAAGTCCTACTGCCCTCATAAACCGGTCCATTACAAAGGCGGCACGGGCCATATAGCCTGAATCTTCGAGTATTGAAAGGCACAGGAACATGAATCCTATGGGAGGAATAAATGTTGAGACGGTCTGGATGCCACCTCCCACGCCGTCAGCCAGGATGGTTATGAGCCATTGCGGAAAGTGTAGTACTGAGAGTAGCCTGCCGAACCCATCTACACATACAGTCCCAAAGAGCATGTCGAAAAAGTCTATAAAACAACCGCCCACATTGATGGTGAACATAAAGGTTAGATACATTGCGAGGAGAAAGATAGGAATACCAAGGTAGCGGTTCTACCGAGTCGATGATATCCGAGATGTTTTTCCCCAGCTTTGATCGTTTTTTGATTGCCTGGCTGCAGATGTTTTCAATATAATTATAGCGTGCCATCGCCACGAAGGCCTCCGCCTCCATGCCAGTCTTGACTTTTATGGTATCGGCTGCCTCTTTTAGTGTGTTGCCGATCGAATCACCTACAAGGGTAAGGGCCATCTCATCCTGTTCTAGGAGTTTTAGGCCAAGCCATTCGGGGTGAATATAAACCCTTTCTGAAGTTTCCGGAATTAAAGGCAGAAGCCTTTCAAGAGCCGATTTTATTTCGGGACCGTAATCCATCCTAAAATCAGCGTGCCGCTTCTCCTTTGCCCATTTCTCGATAGCTTCTTTGAGCTGCAAAATACCTTTGCCATCTCTTGCCACCATGGGGACAACGGGGCAGCCAAGGAGTCTTTCAAGGGACTTTATGTCAATCTTCATTCCCTGCTCCTGGGCAATATCCATCATATTTAGGGCAACAATGAGCGGCACATTCATCTCCAAAAGCTGTAAGGTAAGATATAAGTTGCGCTCCATGTTTGAGGCATCCACTATGTTGACTATGAGATCAGGCTCCGCTGAGGCCACATAGTCTCTCGCGATCCTCTCGTCCACTGATGTGGCCGAAAGGGAATAGATGCCCGGCAGATCAACCACTTCAACATCCAGATTTTTAAAGGTAAAACTGCCTGCCTTTTTCTCAACGGTGACCCCGGGCCAGTTTCCCACCTTGAGCTTTGCGCCCGTAAGGGCATTAAAGAGTGTGGTTTTTCCGCAATTGGGATTGCCTGCAAGACCTATGGTTATTGTGGCCATGCTTACCTCCTTTCCACTATCAAGATTTCAGCCTCGTTTTTCCTAAGGCTTATATTATATCCTCGCACATTCAACTCTACCGGGTCTCCCAGGGGAGCTACCCGACTCACCGTGAATTCCGCCCCTATGGTAAGGCCCATAGAAAGAAGCTTATCCAGGTAAGGCTTTGCCCCTTCCCTGTAACCTTTTACCCTTCCCTTGGAGCCAACCTCCATCTCGCGTAATGATAAGCCCATGGTTTTTCCTCCTTTTATTTGACATTTTGCCAA
Source organism: Deltaproteobacteria bacterium (assembly GCA_019307815.1). Lineage (GTDB taxonomy): Bacteria > Desulfobacterota > DSM-4660 > Desulfatiglandales > Desulfatiglandaceae > B111-G9. The sequence continues at coordinate 2,101 of JAFDIV010000056.1, read as the reverse complement.
CATGACTCTAAGTTTTACCTCAAAAAAAATTACTCCACGATTATTTTTTCCGCCATACCGCGGCCCAAGGCCAACCTGCAGTCTCTTACCCTCACCATGACAGGACCCATTGAGGCGTGGGTGAGAATCTTGACCTTTGTGCCCGGTATAAGCCCCATGCTGTACAGCTTGGACTTTACACCTCTTCCTCCGATTATATCCACCAGAGTAACCTCTTTCCCCGGCTCTGCTTGGCTAAGCACCATTTTCTATTTCTGTCTCCATTTCTGCAGCTTCAAGTTGTTTTTTGAAAAGTTCTTCAAAGCTGCGCATATATTCAAGGCATGTTGCCTTGTTCCTGCCGTGTTGTCTATACTCCTGGAAGTATTCAAGCCACTGCTTGCCTGCCCTGGGGCAAGACTCGATGAAACCCATAAATTCCACGAACCTATTCAGGCAGGCCTCTTCGTCGGCGGTATCGGGGTCAATACCAAGTATGTCTCTAAGAAACTTCTTCAACGCATGATGTCTTCGGTCAATTTCCTTGCCAACCTTTTTCCCCCTGTTTGTGAGTTGGATATATTCATACTTCTCGTAATTCACAAGGCCTGCCTTGCGCAAGGTCTTGAGCATGCTCGTAACCGTAGGCATACGCACCCCTAGCCTTTTGGCAATGTCTTTGACCCTGACAGCCTTTTTCTCGTTTTCCAGATTCACAATGGCCTCCAGATAGTCTTCCATGGTGGAGGTCAAGGGCCTTGGGGTCGACTTTTTGCTTTCGTCAGTCTGCATATCTGAAGCATTTATTAGAGCCAATAAATATTGTTTTAAAATTCTAACTATCTCTAAAAGTGACGTTTGTCAAGAAATTTCTGCTTTGTTATCTAGCTCGGTACAACAGGGGATTTTATCTGCTTTGTAGATCAGAGAAGATAAGTAATGCCGAGGATGTACAGGGCGGGGATGTAGCGAGTATGTTGGGAGTGTTCAAGCGGTACATGGACTACACGCATATTGATTTGCTCCATGACCTTTCAGAAAAGACCCTTTCTGCCATTGAATCTGTTGACGCCCTTCTTTTGGTGGCTCAACAATCTTTGCCCGTGCTTCGCAGTTTTAGACAAAATTGTATCGAGTATCGGGCGGAGGGTGGAAGAATCTTCGCATATGGTGGATGCGAGGCTGGAAGATGGCTGAAGGGTGAATGTAATCATTCCTCCCCTTGCCCTCGACGGGCCGGTTCTCTAGATCCGAAAATTTGGGCAGAATCCGCTAGCTATTGGTGACTGTCGGGTAGAAGAGGGAGATCGCTCTCCCCCGACCCCCACAGATCCGGACATGCGCAATTAACGCGTCCGGCTCCTCATAGTACGGTCTCGCTACGTGACTACGAGCTTGCAAGCCTTGGTGTCGGGAATGGGTACGTCTTCCGCAGACGTGTAAAGCGCTCCCAGTTCATCCGCGATCGTTGTGAGCGACGATTAAGCCATTTGCGCCAGATTCCGCGGACCTCATGGTAAAAGCGGCCTACTGCCGAGGAGTTCCCCCGGACATAGTAGTACTGAGCATGCCCCCTTAATTTGAGAGCCAACACACGATGCTGCTCCTCGACCGGTAAATGCCGGTTAGTGCGACACCACCACCCAATCCGCTTCAAAGCTCGCGTGAAACGATCTTTTGAGGTCTTTCGCCTCACCACCCAAGACCCATTACGGCTCTTCGCCCAATAGTGAGTAAATCCCAGAAAATCCAAGCTACCGGACCGACCTGTCTTATCGTTGCCAGGAGTCGGCCGGGTGAACTTGATCAGCCTCGTCTTTTCTGGGTGAAGACTCAGGGCAAAGCGTCCAAATCGCTTGGGAAGAACTTCTATAACCCTGTCTGCATCCGCCTTGGAGTAAAACACGATCACTGCATCTAGGGTAAAGGAATGGGTCCCCAACGGTAGATAGGGCCTATCCATTTCTGCGAGTTTCCCCTTTTGCAGTGCCTCACTAGCCCGATCATAATCAGGTTGCCATTCCCTTCCCATCCCACCGTACGTTCAGTTTTCCCGAATACGGCGGTCCGACAGCCTTCTTCACAAGGCATTCGCAGGCGCTCTCTCGTACCTGATAATACC
>JAFDIV010000019.1 GCA_019307815.1 Deltaproteobacteria bacterium | reverse complement strand
GAGCCAGACGATGATGGAGAAGACACAGACAGTGCCTTCTGATATGGCCGTCACGGCAAGCATGCTCTTGACCGGCACCCCGGACAAAATCCCGCCCACGGTGACAACAGGGCCGTACCCTCCTCCTCCGACCCCCTTGTTAAACCCTGCAAGGGCACCCCAGAAGAGCATTCGTTTGGGGTGGTAGGGCCGTTCCCTCCTGCCCTGCCAGAGTGAAATTGCCCCCATAACGAGCAGCAGGATAGCCACATATAGCTTGATCCATACCTTGGCCACCTTAAAATAGGCGTAGATCGCAGTGATGGAAAAGGCTACGGCGGCACATCCTATCACGGCTATAAGAAGCCACAGCTTTACAGTCTCCGACATTGGTTTGAACTTCCATTCCACATTTTCGAACTCCCTGTGCAGGAAGGCCCCTACTATGCCGGCAGAGGCCTGCTGGATCATAACCGCGGGCACGATCTGCTTGGGGTCAAAGCCAATAACCAGCAGGAGGGGAGTTAGAGCGGTGCCATACCCCATACCCGCAGAAGCGTCCATGAACTCGAAAAACAAGGCCAGGCCCACCACAGGCCAGATGATGCCCCATTGGTTCGTGCCTACCCATCCCTTTGCCTTGACATAGGCCGATGGGATCCTCTGGGTCGCATCAAACGGGTTGCCCGCCAGCCAGCATCCAATAAGAAAGACAATGCCAAATGCAACAAGCCCCCATAATATCGCGACTATTTGCCTCCTTCCGGGCTTGAGGCGTTCGCCAATGGTCGCCTTTTCCTTTTCCAGTTCCCTGGCTACCTCCCATCCATGAATTTTCTCTTCCTTTTCCATAAGAAAACACCTCCTTGAGACCAAATTTGAAGTGACTTTTCTGCCAATTATTCAACATCAAGATACGTGCCAAAAGACAGCAAAAGACTCCTGAGCCATCATTGGGTTGTAATAAATTGACATCATTGGCTAAATGAGCCTCCATCCCCTCATCTCCCCCCTGTTACATCCCGAGAAATCATGCCTTTTGGGTCCGACTGTAAACTGGGAGGTGACGAATGTCTTTTCATTGAGCAAAAATCCTTACACACCATGCGCTGTGCCGATGTTCAGGGCATACTGGAGGATCACATCTCGATGTCATGCCTTGACAATCAGATAAATAATGTAACCCACGTAGCAGAAGAGTAAGATCACTCCATCCCGCCGTGACACCGTATATGTTTTCCTCATCATCACCAGAGGGAGAAAGCTCGTAAAGAACATCACCAGGTAATCGAACCAGAGGCCGCTGTCAAAGAACCCTCCTGGTATGGGAATGGGCCGGACAATGGATGCTGCCCCTAGCACGCTCATGATGTTGAAGACGTTGCTGCCCACAAGATTTCCGATGCTGATGTCCATCTCCTTGCGGATGGCCGCTACCACCGAGGTGGCAAGCTCCGGAAGAGACGTGCCGAAGGCCACCATGGTGAGCCCTATGAATTTCTCACTCACCCCCAGGACGGTCATGATCTTCACCGCCGAGTCCACCACGATCTCGGCCCCTCCAACCACCCCGATGATGCCTCCAATGACATAGACAACCTGCTTGGACCTGGAGGCAATGTACCCGATCTCCTCCAGCTCGGCCTCAATTGAGGTTACTCCCGCTGAGGAGGATAAGCCTTGCTTGGCCGAGATGTAATAGTTGAATATGGTGTAAAGGACAATGCCCCCAAAGAGCGTCACCCCCTCCAGCCGGCCCAGTGTAGAGTTGAAAGTGAGGAGGAAAAGATAGATGGATATGCCCAGCATGATGGGTATGTCCCGTCTAACCACCGAGGGATCGCTCCTTATGGGGTTACAAAGAGCTGATACGCCAAGGATCAGGGCAATGTTGCATATGTTGCTCCCGATCACATTTCCGACTGCGATCATGCTTTTGCCCTTTATTGATGAAACAAGGCTCACCACAAGCTCTGGGGCTGACGTCCCGAATGCCACTACAGTAAGACCGATCACCACAGGCGTCACACCAAGGCTTCGTGCCAAGCTAGACGAGCCCTTAACCAAAAATTCAGCACCGTAATAAAGAAGTACAAAACCCACTAGACAAAGAAGTATATAGAGCAGCATATCGTCTCTCTCCTTTCATAAGCTTGGGACCTTTCTCAAAAGGCCTCTTTGCCCCAAGTCACAGCTCTTAGTTCAACACCTTTCCCTCTAAAGGAGACAGGTAAGGGAATATACGCCATTGCTTTCTACAAAGAAAAGCTCTTCAAAAGATATGCCACGGATATGGTGATGCACGATCCGGCAATACCAGCCATAACATATTGATAAGACGAAACTTTATTGTGAAAGCAAGGAAGCTTGGTGCTGTGCTGACAAAGAAGATAATCCCAAATGGTGACAACCTGAATGAAAACTGTCCTTTAGGAATTTACAGCCCTATAAGAATGGGCCCACCGAATCAACTGGAGTATAAGGTGTTTTTCTGGCATCTGTCTTGCATTAAGTTTTTCATAAGAACCCATTAGAAGCAGCATAGGTCTCCAAAACCGCCCGGATGCAGCAGTCTGAGGGGATTTTTTCTTTCAAGGGAAGGGAAATAATTGTGGAAAACATTGGGAGAGGGCAAAATGAAGGAGAAAAAGGTTCAAGATATTTTGGCGCCCTTCCTGCAAGGCACACCGCTCAAGCCCTCAGTAACCCTGGCTGACAGGCTCATCCATGCGGTTGAGTTGATGGTGAATCACAACCGAAAGTATATCGCTGTTGTCAGGAAAGGAAGGCCGATCGGTGTTGTATACCTTAAAGACGCCTTTCAAGAGCTTGGGATCAAAGGCCTGACTAAAGATTAGATTGTTTGGCCCTGAACTCATCATTGTCAATACCTGACTCTTTAATCAAGCGGTAGAGGTATTGTCTTTTAATTCCGGCAACCTCTGCCGCCTTGGTCACATTCCCGCCGGTTTCTTGAAGGAGAATATGAAAATACTGTTTATGAAACCTCCGGACCATTATCTCTCTGGCCTCTCTGTAAGACAGGTGGGATATATCCTCGCTCAAGTCTGGAAAAAACGTTTTCTTCTTATTTTCGATCAATAGGTCTTCTGCCTTCAATGTCGTGCTCCGGCAAAAGATGACGCTCCTTTCAATGATATTTTCCAGTTCTCGTACGTTGCCCGGGTATTCGTGGGAGACTAAGATCTGGATAGCTAGGGGTGAGATTTCCCGGACATCTTTCTGATAGATCCTTGAGTATTTCTTCAGGAAGTAATAGACTAACAAGGGAATGTCTTCCCTTCTGGCCGCTAAGGGAGGCAAATCAAAACGCACAACATTCAAGCGATAATAGAGATCCTCCCTAAAGCGTTTTTCCTTTATTTCCTTTGTCAAATCATGGTTCGTGGCCGCAATGATGCGCACGTCCGCATGCTTTGTTATATTCGCTCCGACTGGCCTGTATTCCCCTTCCTGGAGAAATCTTAGAAAGAGGGTTCCCCCATCGGCTTCTTCAACCAGGCCTTTCTTGTCCCTCCAAGCCCCTGTGAAGGCACCCTTCACATGGCCAAAAAGCTCGCTTTCCGTCACGTTTTCTGGGAGTGTCGCGCAATTGACAGCAACAAATTTCTTCGCCTTTCTCAGGCTATTCTGATGAATGGCCCTGGCCACCAGCTCTTTTCCGGTGCCGGTGGCCCCTGTAATGAGGATTGTGGCCGTGGTAGGCGCCACCTGCCTGATTCGTTCGCATATCTCTCTCATGACCGGAGTAGTCCCGACCAGTGGCAGATAATTCCCCGTTTCAGCCAGGACCCGGCGCAACGCCAGGTTTTCCTTCACCATGTCCGTCCATTTCAACGCCTTGTCAATCATCAAAAGAATCCTTTCCCGCTTAAAGGGTTTGGATATATAGTCATACGCCCCCATTTTGATTGCCTCGACCGCGGTCTCAATGGTCGCATATGCGGTCACGATGATGACACAGGTCCTCGGCCTCGCCCTCTTGATTGCCTTCAGAAATTGAATACCGTCCATCTTTGGCATCTTGAGATCGGTGAATACCAGGTCCACAGGGTTGTTCTTCAGCCATTTCAGGGCCTCCGATGGATTTGAAAATGTAAAGACCTCATGATCCGTGCCCTCTGAAATAATCCTCTTCAACAAGATCAGCATATCTCTTTCATCATCAACTATCACGATCTTGCCAGCCATTTTTCTCCCTTGACCTGGATAGGAATGATTACTGTAAAAGTTGTCCCATGTGAATCCCCAGTTTTGCTCTCACATGTTATGTTCCCGCCATAACTGGCTATGATGCCATAACGGGTTCAAATATATGCTCCATATTTTCCCCGGGTATGCCCACCCCGTTGTCCTGAAATTGAATGACCGCCTTATCTCGGACCCCCATGGTGCGAATTGTCAACGTACCGCCACCTTGCATTGCTGCAACTGCATTGTTGATGAGGTTTACGAAAACCTGCTGAAGTCGTCGGGAATCCGCCTCAACAACAAGCCGTCCCTCACTAAATTCCATGACGAGATCAATATCGTTCATTTCCAGGGTATGCCTTACAACCGCGATTACCTCCTCCAAACAGCGGTTCAAATCCAAGGATTGTGACTCGCCTTCTTCGGCACGAGCGAAGCTCAGTAGATTTTCCACGACTTCTTTGCAGTGCAGCCCTTGTCTTTCAATGGTCTTCAAGTCTTCGTATTCCTGTGAGCCTTTTTCTGCTCTTTGCAGCAATAGATCGCAGAATCCGAGAATGATTGCTAGTGGGTTATTAATCTCATGGGCAACACCAGCAGCCAGTGTCCCTAGAGATGCCAGCTTTTCCGCGTTGATCAACTGCATCTGCAGGTTTTTATTCGTTGTGACATCCCTGGCAATACACAATACCCCGCCGATCCCTCCCTCTTCTGTTCTGAGGGGCATATAGTTTGCACTGAGCCAGATTGTGCGGTTCGCCACAGGCACATCGAACTCGTCTCGGACGCTTTTGCCGTTCCGAACAACCAGGTCTATGGATTTGAGCTGTCTCTTAACAACAGGTGCGGGAAATAAACAAGAAAGGTCTTTTCCTATGAATTGCTCAGGAGAACCTCCAAAGAAATTGGCCGTAAAGGTGTTCATGGACAAAAGTAGGCCCTTGGAATCCACTGTAAATATGAAATCTTCGGCACTCTCCACCAGGGACCGGTACTTTTCCTCGGACTTCCTGAGACTTTTTGTTCTGTCTTCGACCTCCCTTTCCAGGCTGCGAGACCATCTCAGTTCAAAGAGGATAATTGTTGAAGCTCCCATTATAATTGCCAGGATTACCAGCCCCTGCAAGAGAAATTGCCTAAAGAAGGCCCTATGAACAGCTCCTTCTATTTCGAACACAGGGGCCACAACCGCCACCGACCAGAATTGGGGAGGATTTCTGGAGATAACAACAGGGCAGTAGGCGATCAGCTTTTTGATCTTCCCGGTTATACCGCGGTGCCATCCCGAGAAATACCAGCCTGTGCCTTCCTCTCCTTTCAGCATATGATCTTTCTGTATTAAATCGATGATGCCTAATGGTACCCCTGGATATGCTTTGTCCCGGACCTCGAATGCATCCTTACCGAGGAATTCCGCCCTGGGATGGTAAAGAAACCTCCCCTTCTGGTCAATTACCCAGGAATAACCAGTTTGCCCTGATCGGATATCCCTTAAAAAGGGGCTCAGAAACCAAGAGATATTTACATTGAATAAGAGCACCCTGGGCAATTCGCCAGGGAGCGCCGAGGCTAAAGTCATTCTGATGCCGGACGCGCTGACCTGTGGTTGGGACCTGTTGGGTGTAAAGATATGTATTTTTTGAAATTCAAGATCAACTATCTCTATCTTCCATACACCGCTCTCGATCACGCGTGTGAGGCTCAACTGTATGATTCTGTTGGTCTCCAGTGTAGGTTCAGGGCCGTTTAGGGCCTCATCTTCCCGAAGCATCAGGATCTCCCTCTTCAAAAATGCCAGTTCCCTCTCTATTAGCCGGGCTACATTTTGGGCGATGGTGAGCTGCTCTTGGTTGAACCGGTCGGCTACCATTCGCTTCGTCTCCCTGCCCAACCACAACCCCAGGCCTGCACCTGCCGCCAAGAACACGACACTTATGAAGGCAACGGGAATAATAACGCGTTTTCTTGTCTTTGCCTGATTTTTCACCATACAGACAATCCCACCATGCTGATGTCCGGCATGGCATCAAGAGGGATATCCAACAGATCCCCTCAAATAAAGAATAACCGGCATAACGGACCAGAAAAATAGGACAATGACAAATATAGAAATCCCCATGACCAGGATCGTCTGCTTCCAACTCAAGGCGCATGCCCTGACCATGCCAATTGAAATAAGGATCCACTTCCATGGCTCGGTAATCCACACAAAAAGGGGAATCCATGATGCAAACATGGTAACGCCCGAAGAATAGGCACACTCCCCAGTGCGTTGAGGAATAATATCGCGGCCATGAACCAGGGTTTGTCGTGGGCCTGAGTAAGGCTCGCGCCCACGAAAAAGAGGCTGGAAATCAGAAGGAAGCCGAAAGGCCGCCTATAACCCGTATCCTGAGGGAGTTCCTCGAAGAATTGCCCGGGCGAGCCCAGTATCCTGGTCAGGGCCTGGAAATAGAATACCAGGCCAAACTTGTCCGTATATGCCGTTCCGCTGAAGCCCTTCATGATGCCATCATTGAAACTACAGGATCCCGAGTTTTGTAAGAATCCCCCAGAGGAGCATCAGGATCGTCAGGATAAAGAAAATAGTCCGCTCTGTTTTCTTGCTGAAATAGGTAATTCCATTTGAGTGGAACAGCCTTTTATTTTGCTTCCTACCCTCATTGAGTTCTTGCATGAGTCAAACCCCTTAGTAACAGTTAACAAAGCTCAGCCCTGCCTCCTGACCTCCGACCTCTGCCCCCTAAAATCCCGGCAATCCGCCGAATCCCCTCAGGCACCAATATACGGCCACCAACAAGATGATCACTATGTTTGCCATAAACCACATCGGAATGCCCACACGCAAATAGTCCTTTGGTTCCAGGTATCCGCTTGCATATACAATGGCATTGGGTGGTGTGCCAATGATCAGCACATATGCAAAGGATGAGGCCACTGCTGTCCCCATAGCCATAAAGGGTAGATACGAGGTCCCTGGATGTACAAGGCCGGCCATGTTCAGGGAAATAGGCCCCACCGCTGCAGCAGCCGGACCGTCGGCCATGAGGTTGGTGAGACAGGCCGTAAGGCCATTGTTCACCAGTATCAGCGGAAGCCCATGATTCATTCCCAGGGGTGCAAGGGCGTCAATGATGGTCCTGGCCAGCCAGTAGGCCGCACCTGTCTCATCCAGCACGCGACCGAAGATAATGGCCCCTGCATAGAGCCATACTACTCCCCAGTCAACCCTTTGTTGATAATCCCTCCAGTTGACCACCCCGGCCATGATATAGGCCACGGCCCCTGCAACTGCTATCACTCCTATCCCGAGGCGCACAGGGTAAATGCCAAGTTGATAGAAGGCCTTTTCCGTGAACCAGCCGTAGACCATAACCAGGAAGATGATCAGCGCCCATATCTGCTTTCTGTCCCACTTCCCCATTTTTCCGATTTCATACCTCAACTGGTCCATGGCCGGCGCAAGAGACTTTATCCTGGGTTTGAACCGCCAGTTCACAATGAACCAGGTAATGGGAATCATCACGAGGATAAACGGAAAGCAATAGGTGACCCACTGGAAGTACCCGATATCAAGGCCGAACATATCATTGAGGTATGTCATCATGATCACGTTTCGGGCCCCGCCGGACGGTGCCCCGGGGCCTCCAATGTTGCAGGCCATGGCAATGGCGATCATCAACATCTTGCCCAGCTCCGGGTCTTCCGGCACCTCTTCTGTAAGGCTGTTCTGATAGAGCAGCATCCCTATGGGAAGAAACATGGCAGCAAGGGCATGATCCGAGATAAAGGCTGCAAGGGGCGTGGAACATCATGAGACAAACCCGTTTATCCACCCCCGTCTTTACAAAGGCCGCAGCAAACATGAGGCTTCCCATGATAAACCAGCATGCATCAGACCAGTATAGCATGGCCACCTGATGTCTGGTGACCACTCCGGTAAAGACAACTATAAGCCCCACACAAAAGGCAACGGCAGGCAGGGGAATGCATTCGGTCAAGAAACACAGGACCACAAAGGCCATCATGGCAATGGCTACCTTGATATGCCAGGCTCCCTTGTCTGCCGCCTTCCTGTCCTTTCCAGACAGATCCTCATATTTGAGGAGATCCCTTCTTAGTTTCAAGGCATTGCCCATGATATCCTTAAAACGTTTATCACTGATATTATCCTTTATGTAATTGCGTGCCTTTTTAAAGTTCACAGCATCGGCCTGGATCTTGTACTTTTTGCACCACTTGAGGTCACGCTTCAAAAAACGATCCTTTGTGAGGGCGCCCATCCTCATATTCCTTTCCATCATCTGAGCGGTGAGAAGCTGCCACTGGGCGACATCAGCGCTTTTTTGGCCGAAAAGTTCGGTTGTTAAGAAATTCACGACGGTCTTTGGCCCCACCTTATATTCGGTCGCCACGTCTTTCATCCCGTATGGGGTGGGCATGATCAAGAGGCCAAAAAAGACGACCACCGGAATAATGAATATTTTCCAGTTCACATATTTGTCGTAGCCGGCGACCTTCTTCTTGGCTTTTTCCGCCATCTTTTTCCTCCTTTTACGCTGTGAAATGACTCCTTAGCTACCAGAGATGATCTTATTCATCTCGAAAAATAGCTCCTGCTCTCTTACTACCCCAACTACCTTGCCTTGGCTTGCAACCGCGACCCGCCGATATCCTTCTTTATGCATTACATAGGCAAGTTCCATCAGGTTGGTATCTTCACTTACTGTTGGAGGGGCCTCGGACATCACCTCTCTTATCTTCTTTTGTGAGAGCACCTTAAGCTGGGTGGTAAAGAGGCCTGACCAAAACATGGGCGAGTATACAATGCTATCTCCCATGGATGGTTTAGGGGCTGAGAGATACTCCGGCAGGACCCCTGCAATAAGGTCCCGAATACTCAGGATGCCCACCATCTTCCCGTCCCTATCAAATACCACAATGGAGCGGTGTCCTGTCTCCATTATACGGCTGGTGGAAACAGCGCTCTTGAAGGACTCCCGCAACCTTTTGATTCCTTCCTTGACGGTGCTGTCCGGATCGATGGTGGTGTAATCCTCAATGGGAATCATGATGTCTCCTGCCCTTTTTTCCTCTCTCTTCTCTCCTGATCGTGCCAGATAGGCATCCCTTATTTTTGATGCCAGCAGATCGATATCGCACGGCTTGGCAAGATAATCAAAGGCCCCGTGCTTTAATGATTCCTTGGCGGATTCAAGGCTGCCATGGCCGGTAAGCATGATGACCTCCACATCAGGATCTATTTTTTTAATGTGGGCCAGGGCCTCGTGACCGTCCATCCCAGGCATCTTGATATCCAGGATAATTACGTCCTGAGGCGATTTTTGCAGGATTTCAATGGCCTCCTCCCCACTTCCGGCCACAGTGGTCTCATAGCCCCGCCGCGAAAGTATCTTGGAAGTGGTAATCCTGAACTGTTCCTCATCATCCACCATCAATACCTTTATTTTTTTCTCCATCTATAACCTCCTTCCCGCCTCCTCTCCCAAACCTAAGGGAGAGGGTTGGACTAAGACTCCTCAGATTCCCTGATAATATCCCTAGGGGAGCCAGAGAGAGTCCGCATCTGAAGCACCCGGATCTTTTCCTCTAGCCTTTGCCGTTTCACATATGCCTCTTGGGCCTTTCGGATCAGTTCATCAATATGGGCGGGTTTCATCAAATAGTCTGCTGCCCCGGATTTGAGCCCCTCTACCGCCGACTCGGCAGTAGCATGTCCTGTAAGCATGATCACCTCCACCATGGGGTATTGCCTTTTTATCTGTTTAAGGGTGGCAATACCGTCCATTCCCGGCATCTTGACGTCCAGGATGACCACGTGAACATTATGCTCTCTCAGTATTTCCAGTGCCTCGGGCCCGCTTGTTGCGGTCAGCACATCAATCCCCTTTCTTGCAAGCAGCTTTTTCGTGGTGGAAAGAAACCTCTCCTCGTCATCCACCAGCATCATCTTCATGTCTTTCATTTTTTCCTCCCTTTGATTTGAAAAAATGGCTCACCAGCTTGTCTTAGCCCTCAGCAGGCAGTGTTATTATAAAGGTAGTCCCCACGCCCTTTTCGCTTTCCACCTCAATGGTCCCTCCCATGTTCTCGATAATTCCATAGCACACGGATAGCCCCAATCCTGTGCCCTTACCCGGTGGCTTTGTTGTAAAAAAGGGCCTGAAGACATTCTTTAGATTCTCGGGGCTGATGCCAATACCATTGTCCTTGACCCATATGACAATCTTCCCTTTATCCTTCTTAGCCGCACCTACGGTTATTTCCCCACCCTCCGTGCCATGTCTGGAAAGAACCGCATCCATGGCGTTATTGAGGAGATTGATAAGCACCTGTTGAAGCTGTGCCGGATCACCATTAATCCGCGGGATATGGTCAGAGATTTCATGACCCAGCTTGATACCGTGCACACTGGCCTTCTTCGAGATCATGGCCGTGACCTGCGGTATCCAGGCCCGCAGATCAATTTCTTCGAAAGAGGGTTCAGAGTGTCTGCCAAACTGGAGTATGGATTGGGTAATCTTGGCGCAACGGTCTATCTGCAGCCGTATCTGATCCAAGGATTCCTCAAGCTCCGCCAGGTCCTTTGACTCTTTTACTTGTGCTGAATCCTTCAGGTCAGAAAGGATCGTTTCAATGAGGGCCTGTTCCGACCTTATAATTTGCAGGGGATTGTTGATTTCATGTGCAAATCCGGCTGCCATCTCTCCCAGCTCTGCAAGCCGGCTCGCTCTGATAAGCTGTTCGCTCAGAGACCTCTTCTCCATGTCCGCTTGCTTCATACGGCCTACGATCCGCCCGGTGAGGAAAAAGGCCAGTGATATGATGGCCCCACCACCGACAAGGCTTACGAGGAGGACCAGGTATGTGGCGGTGCTAAGGGTCTTGAAGGCATCCGATCTTTCCTGCCTGACCACCAGGAGCCAATTTTTCTCCCTAAGCCATGTAGTGGCGTAGAGATACTTTTCCCCCCTTGCGTCCTTCTGCACAAATGTCTTGATCCTACCTCCCCTTGGAGGGAATTGCAGTGTCTCCGGGTCCTTTTCAAGGAGGTGGCCCCCGGAACGGCGCTCAGTCTGAAAGACCCCTTGTGCATTGAGAAGATATGCCTCTCCGGTCTTGCCGATGCGGACCCCCTCCACAAGATTGCTGAACAAATAGGTATCAATGGTGGCCCTGATAACCCACCTCCTTCCCTGCTCCTCCTTTGCGATGGCAATAATGAAGTGAGGCACACGGCGAAAACCCAAGAAAATATCGCTGATGTAATACCCTCTCTTCATGACCTCCTTAAACCATTTTGTGTGCTTATAGATCTTGCCCTCCAGTCTGTAGGGGCCATGGTATGCAACGTGTACGCCCATCTCATTAAAGATTCCCAGGTCCACAAAGGTGTTGGATTTCTCCTGCAGGCGGGCAAAAACCTGTTCAAGTTTCTGAGGATCAGAGAGGTCTTTGAATGTGTAAGAACGCACCACAAACAATAAATCGGCCCTTCTCTCTTGAAGAAAGGTATCGATCATGTGTCGATGATCCTCTACGATACGGGACATGCTGGAAGTGGTGCTGGTCTCGATAGAATAGGTGAAGAAATAATAACTGATGCATAGGACACTTATGAGCAAGGCCAGGGGAAGCCCGATCATGGCGCTCAGGATAAGCCTTCCCATGGCAGAGTAGTGCCTGGTTTCTTCTGTCATATTACTTTTCTTCATCTTTTTCCTGAAGGACCCTACCAGGAAATCTCAAGAGTTCCTTGATCTTGGCGCTCCGTATCTTTTGATCCTGTTTGTCCTTTTTTTCAAATGCCTCTGCCAATTTTGTGATGAGATCTTCCAGCTTCATAGGCTTTAACAGATAATCAAAGGCCCCCAACTTCAGACCCTCTATGCTGCTTTCAACCGAGGCGTGTCCTGTCAGCAGGATCACCTCGGTAAGGGGCGCGATCTTTTTCATCTCACGTAGTGTTTCGATACCGTCCATGCCCCCCGGCATTTTGATATCCAGCAGCACCACGTCAAAGCGTTTTTCCTTCATCAATTCCAAGGCCTGCTCTCCACTAAGCACTCCCTCGGTATCAATTCCCCTCTTGCCAAGGCGCTTTACAGTGGCCTCCACAAAATCCTTTTCATCATCTACGACCAAGACCCTAAAATAGTGCATAGTGTCCTCCTTCCTTTAGCTTTATACCTTGTCCCCTACGCCTTACGCCCTTAGCCTGTACTCCATCTATTTCTTCTCCGGGATCGCGACAGGAATCTGCACTGTGAAGGTGGTGCCTTGCCCCACCCGACTTTTTACACTGATGCTTCCTCCCAACTTTTCAACAATGTTGTGAGTTATCCACAATCCCAGGCCAACCCCCTTTCCTGTCTCCTTTGTGGTGAAAAACGGGTCGAAGATCCTTTTCTGCATCTGTTCGGGGATTCCCGGGCCACTGTCTGATACCTCAATGTGGATTTCCGAGCCCGATTTCCGGCTCTTTATCTCAATTGTTCCATTTTTCCCTATGGCATCTATTGCATTTGATACAAGATTCATAAATACCTGCTGTAATTGAGAGCCGTCAGCCGCAATAATGGGAAGATCTGTTGAAAGTTCAGTCTTGATGGTGATGTTATTGATCCTGGCATAATTGCCTAAAAGGTCTATGGTCTGCCTTATGACGGCATTTACGTCCACGTCCTCCAGGTGCGGCTCCATCTTGCGGGCGTATCCCAGCATTCCATGAACAACCTTTCTGGCCCGCTCCACATGGTCTTCTATCTTTTTTATGGCCTTGCCAAATTCCTCTATATTTTCGCTTTGTTTCAATTCTTCTTCCTCGAGAAGGTCCTCCATCCAGCCGATTTGCTGTACAATCACCTGCAGGGGATTGTTGATCTCGTGGGCCACCCCGGCCGCCACCTTTCCAAGAGCGGCCAGTTTGTCTGATTGCATGAGCTGGGCATTAAGCTCGGCGGCCTTCATGTCCGCCTCCTTGAGACGGTTGATAGTCATGCGCGTGGTAAACACGGTCATAAGGACGATACCCACAATGCCTGAAAGGATGATTCCGATCCCCGCATACCTTGCAGAAAAAAGCCCCCTCATCTCTTGCCTCACACCCTGTCTGACCACAAGGAGCCATTTGCCATTGTGTATCCAGCTTCCTGCAAGCATCACCCTTTGGCCCTCACCGTTCTTCGTCTCAAGGATCGTGGTGTCTGCTCCAAAGGAATTTATCGGCAGATTTGATTTGGCGAGGGTCTTGCCCCCAAAACGTGGCTGCGTCTGATAGACCCCATTCTTATTGACAATAAATACGTCCCCTGTCTTTCCCACCCGCCCCGGTTTTAGAATGCGTTCAAAGACCTCTGAATCAATCGTGGCCCTCAAAATCCACGTATGGTCCTTTTGGTTGCGACGAACCGCTATGATGAAGTGAGGCAGCCTCCTGTACCCCATATAGACATCGCTGATATACACCCCCCTGGCCATGACCTCTCCAAACCATGCCTGCTGGTAGTAGTTAAGCCCTTTAAGATCATAAGGGCCAATATAGGCCAGGTGCTGACCGTTGCAGTCGATGACTCCAAGATCCACAAAACCCCCTGCCCTTGAATTCATGATCTCAAATATATGCGAGAGCCTCCTTTCATCGATTATGTCATTGAAGTTGTGGGTATCGGCCATCGAACAAAGGATGGCAGTTCGTTCCTTGAGGAAGAGTTCCACGGCCTGGGCAAGTCCCCTTGAGCGGTATGTCATCTGCTGTGTGATCTTCTCCGCATACATGCGGGCAAACTGCTCATAGATGAGGGCTCCGAGCGTAATCAGGGGGGCCAGAGAGACAAGCAATGTGATAAGGATGATCTTTCTTTGCAGTGTTCTGTAGCGTTCTTCCATCTCTTTTCAGCCCCCCTTTTAACGGTCAGCCAGCCGGCCAGTTCATGAACTGCCAGTAACCGAACACTGTCCAGAACCACAGAACCAGCCAGGCAAGGATGGTTACAGGCAAGCCGTATTTAACAAAGTCAAACACATCCAATAACCTTTCACCGGTCTCTGGATCTCTTCCCATTGCAAAAGCGATGGCATTGTTAGGAGTGCCAACCACCAGGAAATTGGCAAAGGATGATGAAAAGGCACAGGCAAGACCTACCTTCCAGACATGGACATTGGCAAGGGTTGCCATAGGAAGCACTATGGGCCCCAGGGCAGCGACCGTGGCCCCATCGCTCATAAAATTGGTCATGATTCCGGTAAGGAGGCTCACACCTATTGCCAGCTTATCACCATGGGCCAAGGACTCGGGCAACAGACCTACAAATGCATTTGCAAGCCACAGCGCTCCACCGGTGAATTTGAGTCCTACCCCCATGGCACATGCGGCTGCATAAAGGCCCACCACGTCAAATGCCACACCGCTCTGGATATCGTTCCAATCCACAATGCGGCACAGAAACATGGCAAGTACAGCAAAGAGTGTGGGCCCCCCAAGGCCATGCTCTTCGCCCAGGATAATCCAGCCCGCAATCAGCAGGACCAGGATTACCGCCATTGCCGCCTCTTTGCCCCCGAACCTGGGGAGCCTCGCGGCCTCTGCCTTGACCACCTCGCTGGGGTTAACGTCCTTGACCTTGAATCGCATTTTGCACACGATGTACATATAAGCACCTACGACAACTGCCATGACAGGGACAAAGGGCATTCCGAATTTTAGCCATTCGGAAAAACTTATGGGCCGTCCGTATTCCATCAAATAGCCCACCATAATGGCATTTCGACCGCCCGCGGCAGGAGAGCCCGGACCGCCGTGGTTAGCCGCAAAACACACCCCAAGCAAAAGAAATAGAGCCAGGGCCTTGTCCTTTTCCACGCCGTACATCTTGCAGCTGACCTTATACAAACCCATCAGGACCGGGATAAGGAGTGCCACCAGGGCATGCTCGGAGAGAAAACCGGCGCAGATGGCAAGGGAGGGCAAAAATATAAATGCAAAGGCCCGGGCGCTTTTGATCCGGCTTAGAAGTATAAGCCCAATGCGCTTGTCAAGACCGGTCTTTGCCACGCCCACGGCAACCGCCAGGATGCCGAAGATAAAAAACACCGCATCCTTCATGTAGGCCTTGGCAATATCATTGGGCGGAAGTATACAGAAAAGATACATCAATACCCCTATGAGGATATCCGTAGCTCCCAGGGGCAGTGCCTCTGTCCCCCACATAAGGGCCGCCACTAACAGGATGCCTACCATGAGCTTGGCCATTTGGGCGACCTCTCCTTCCGTGAGCGGTGGCCCCTCTGGACGGAGTTTCTTGTTCACCGTCTCGGCTATGCTGTTGCACCCGGCTCCCAATTTGTATCCCGGAGGATGGATCTGGCTTACCAGGTTCACCATGCCTTGCGGAGGTGGTGTGATGATAAGGCCCGCAATAAAAACCGCTGCGATCAAAATCAGAATGGGCTTGAATCCTGGCCTGCTGGCCCAGAATCTGCCTGACTCTTGTCCTGTTTCGGGTTTCGAGTGATGTGCCATGGATCCCCCCTTGGAATTGCACACAGTGGCATAATCGCTTTATTGGTGGTCCCCTGACCCTTTGGCACGGGACTCATTTATCGACAATCAGTATAGGCAAGGGCTGTGCCATGGCAGGCCATATGAGTGGCTTGGTGGAATTAACCGAAATCACACAGGAATAACTCGCAGGAGTGTGTCTTGTTAGTGGAGCTGTCCTTTCTGTGCTGTCAAGGGCCTTTACAATTTGTAAAGGAGTGGAGAAAAATATATAGGGGAAACCTCTATACCTGATATAGGGAAGTACATCTATCAATTCCTACTGGGAAACAATTCAGTTATAAGCGACTATGTCGCGTAAATCTTTCATCATTTTTTCCCTCTGCTCTCCGACTGAGGCCCCATTTGCCATCACCATGTCCAATTGCCGGGTATGGATGATGAGGTAACCCAAGATGCGGAGGCGATGCTCCATGAAGGACTGCTCGTAACCTTCAAGCCTGGCGAACAGCGCATCTTCCCTGAGTTCGGTTCGAAAACCGTAATGATCAAGAATCTCTGATATGAATTGTGCCCGAAAAATCCTGCGTTTCAGGTCCGCCGCCCCCCCCTTGAACTGAAAGCTGGCATAATTTTCAACTGCTCTCTCTCCCACAAGGGCCTCCACGGTGGAGAAATGGAATCCAAACCTGGATTGAAGGCTGCAAAAATTTCTGGATATCATGAAATAGTTCCTAACCCCGTATGAGGCCCTTGTTGAAGGATCAAGGGCAGGGTTTTGAGTGGCCTCAAAAAGCACAGACATAAATCCCCGTGAATCCACCGGCGGCGGACCCTCCCATGGGACTGCCATCATTCCCTGCCAGAGGGCCAGCATGGGAATGGAACAGATATCTTCTAGTCGGATCCACCGCTCCGTGACCTCCTGTTTAAAACCATCGTCAAGATTGATGATCCAGAACTGCATGGGCACATCACAATAAAGCTGCTTGGCAGAGCGCTCGGGAAAGCGACGGTCCTTGCCGAAGCGAAACATCTCAATTACGGCCTTTTCATGGCAAAAACGGGTTATGTCATGGAAGGTCCTGCAATACTTAGGACTAAAATCCGGTGCATCCGGATCAAGGAGGTTTAAGGGGATGATAAACCGGGCGGCATTCTTGAGACACTCATAAATGGGGGATCCTTCCATGATGTTTGGAAGAGGTTCCTGGCGTTTAATCAGTTCCTCCACCGTGCCCTTGTAGACCCTCCGGTTGTCTGCATCCACTGTGACCATGTCCTGGTCTTTGAGGGCTTTCATGGCATTGGTTACGCCAAAAAGTGCAGGCACGCCGAACTCCCGGGCCACTGTGGCCAGATGACCCGTGATTCCTCCGAGTTCGGCCACCACAGCGGCGGCTCGGCTCAGCAAGGGCGCCCAGGCGGGCAGGGCCTGGGCCACAACAAGCACGGCTCCATCAGGGAATTGAAGCATATCCATGTTCTTCTTTACCTGGAAGACCGGCCCTGCAGCCGCACCCGGGCTTGCTGTCACACCACCTTTGAGAATTATTGGGGATCGCATCTCTTTCAGTTCGGTCCCTTCTTCTTCCCGGCTATTTACCTGTTGGAGGGGTCTACACTGCAGCAAGATGATGGAACCCTTGGAATCAATAGCCCACTCTATGTCCTGTGGAGTTCCGTAGTAGTTCTCAAGCCGAAGGGCGATCCTGGCCAGCTCCAAGGCCTTCTCTTCGGTTAGTGACGGCCTACTCGCCTCGTCCTCTGTCAGCTCCATCCTTACAATACCCTCCTGGGGGTGAGGCACAAATTTGTGATTTTTTCGAGCGATTTGTTTGCGCTGGATTTTGATGGGCTCATCCCTCAAAATGACAAAGAGATCCGATGGGGTAGAGCCGTCTACTACCGCCTTTGGGTTTTTGGAATACATCACCCCCCCTGAAACAGGGTCCACCATGGGCATACATATGACACACATTGCCACATCTTCATCCCGGATACCCCGGTTAAATCTGTATGCCATAGCCTGAAGGCTGTACTTGCTTGCCACTATCTCCTTATATGCCTGGAAGATGTTCTCTGGACTCACGTTAAGTTCTGATCGGTATTGCCCAGCAAAGGTAACCGAGGGCAAGTCTTCGGCGGTTGCGCTGCTGCGCATGGCTACATGCACCTCTTTACCCTCCTTTGACTCAAGGATGGAATAATACTTTCGGATTTCCGCCTCAAGACGAGTAGGCAGGGTCGCATTTATAATTAGCTGCTGGATGGATGCACTCAGGGCATAAAGCTGGTCCAGGTCCCTGGCCCCTGCCGCCTGGATACGCCTTTGAATTTCAGTCTCCAGATCGTTGTGCAACATAAACAGGTAATAGCCAGAGGCAGTTACAACAAATCCATCCGGGATTCTGAGTCCCAGGTTTTTTCTTATCTCTCCGAGACTTGCGGCCTTTGGCCCCACCAGATCGGCCATACCCATGGCCACCTCCTCAAAGGAGGCCACCAGGGGCCCTTCCCTTGGGAGGGGCCCCTGGCCAATCAAGGTATGAATCCTCTGCTGAATCTCCCTGAAGCGATGGAAAAGTTCCTCATATTTATGAGGGGCCAGTTCATCCAGATGCTTGATGATCTTGAAGACATTGGTGGAGATAGCGGTAATTCGTGACCTGACAAAACTCATTCCAAAAGGATGAGAGGCTCTCAAGGCCTCCTCCAGTTCGGTCATTATCTCCAGGGCCTCGTTGTTGGCGTTCAAGAGGAGCTTGAAACTGTGATAACGGGCCTTGAAGGCACCTCTGAGTGCTTCTATATCATCGCCCTTCCGCACCCTTTCGCAAGATTCCTTCTTACTGAAAAGGCCCTTTATCCATTTCCCCATCTTCATTAACTAAATCTCTTCCTTTTCCCCCGCTTCCATTACAAGGCCAAAACCTTCGAAAAGAAAGAATATGGAAAAGCCCCACCAAACGGTGTAAAAGACATAAAATACCAATGAAAATGCCAGGGTCCCTGCCTTTTTAGAGGCCTTTTCAGAGGCGATCCCGTAAAAATTGTAACCCACCTCTATACCCTTTTTCACGACATCATCCACAAAAGAGGCCTCTTTCACCTTTTTTTGCCTCTTAAGGATCTCCTTTACCTGTTTTAGCACCCTCCACCATGAAAACAGGACCTTCTTGCCCGGGGCACTGTACTTGATGGAGATATCCTTTTCCCTGTCAAAATACATGATCTCCGCATCCTTCAGCGCTGCTGCTGTGATTTTCCCCAGATCACCCTTCACCCGGAAATTGCCTTCATCCAATGAGACCTGGGCACCAGCAGTCACAAGCAGCCTTTTTGTAAGGTCAGGCAAAAAGATACTTTCCCTGTCCATTGCCCAGTTAACTGCTGTCCCCTTAAACCCATGGGCCTGTTTTTCCAATTGGGGCATCTTATAGCTTGAGGCCTTGGCAATGGAGTTGAAAAGGTTGTCTGCCGCCTGAAACGCATTTTTGCCCTTAAAGACCGGCGTAGACATTATAATCAATATGATAACAAATACGATCAGCATAATGAATCCAATAATAAAGTGCTTTTTGTCCAGTATCAACATGGCTTATACCTCCCTTAGCCGATTCAAATTTTTTATGAACGTGGAAATGACCCATATGCCAAAAATGCCTATGACGATAAAAAAGACCCATATCCCTACCCGGTCCAGGGTATGGCTGAGGGACTTGGAAATGCTGATTACTTGCATTTCTCCCAGTTTCCCAGGCAATGCAAAAAGGCGGTTTAAGAACCCTGCCAGGATGGCAGTTGCATAGAACCCGCGGATGTAGATGCCCTTTACCACCTTTGTGACCATTGCACCCACCTGGATTCCTATAAGCGACCCTATCAGCAGGCCCATGGCCAGGGAGTAGAATATGAAGCCATAGATGGCATACTGGCCTATGGAGGCATACCCTGCAGTGAAGATGATCTGCAGGATGTCCGTGCCCACGGTAGTGAATGAAGAAACCCCAAGCACATAGACAAACATGGGAAAGGTGAGAAATCCGCCGCCCACTCCCATTATGGCAGCCACCAATCCCACAAAGAACCCGCACAGTGCCACAAACCAGGCGGAAATCCTCTTGCCACCTGGCACCAGGTCCCTGTCAAATGTTATGGAGGGCGGGATGTTGATGGACTGCAGCCTTGCAGGGAGCCCTTTCTTGCCGCTCGCAGCCTCCTCCCCCCTTGGGCTTTCTCCAGTATGGGCGCCGACTTGCTCAGCGACCTTGCGGTTCTTCAGGAAGTCCGAGAGTGCATAAAGACCTAAAAAACCCAACAAGAACACGTAAATAATTGTTATAAAACAATCGCTTAGCACTGGACTGATCTCATAGATGGCCCGGTTCAGCACCCCGCCGCAACTAACCCCTACAATGGAGCCAACCAGAAAGGCAATGGCGAGCCCCACGGAAACATTACCCAATTTTTTGTGTATGGTGGTTCCCATAATGGCCTTGGCAAAGATATGGAAAAGGTCTGTACCCACAGAGAGTATTCCCTTTACGCCTACGCTCATAAGCGCAGGTGTTATGATAAAACCCCCGCCTGCTCCGATACAGCCGGTTATGAGCCCTGCCATAAGACCTATTAGGGTGGATATCCAGAGCAACCCTGAGGTGGAATAGGCCGGGCTGTATGCCTTGTGCCCGCCGAGGATTGCAGGTAACTGATCCGAGGCAACTGCCACGGCAAAGAGCACACAGGGTAAAAACAATAGCCCCAGGATCAGAAGCCTTTTCTTGCTTTTGAGGATATTCATTGATGTCTCATACTCCCACTTGGCATGTGCAGCAGATGCTGCCTTTAACGTGTAAAAAAGATTCACTCCCTTTTTCACGATACACCTCCCTTTTTCCTTATTTTTTGCTCATGCAGGCTTTTCTTCTTGTATGCATCCTCTACCTTGTAAAGCAGTTCATCGATATCCATGGGCTTCATGAGATAGTCAAAGGCCCCCAGTTCCATGCCCTCAATGGCCACCTCCAGGTTGGCATGCCCGGTGAGCATAATCACCTCAACCAATGGATGTCGCTTTTTTATCTCCCTTAACGTCTCAATTCCGTCCATCCCGGGCATCCTCACGTCCAGCACCACCACATCCACTTGATTGGTATCCAAAAAACTCAAGGCCTCTTCACCGCTACCCACACCGGTGACATCCACGCCCCGCTTTTTCATACGCTTGAGCAATGTCTCCAGGAAATCGATCTCATCGTCCACAAAAAGGACCTTGAATCCGTTCATGATAATCACCTCCGTGCTTCCACGGCCTCATGTATCTTTTGGACCAACTCTTCCAATTCACACGGCTTTGTAAGATAATCAAATGCACCCAATCTGATTCCCTCCCTTGCAGCCTCTTCAGAACCGTGACCTGTGAGCATGATCACAGGCATCTGGGGGACCATGGTTTTGAATATCTTCAGGACCTCAAGGCCGTCCATATCCTCCATCTTGAGATCAAGTACCACCACATCAAAATCTTCGCCCCTGAGGGCCTGAATGCCCCCTGTCCCACTAAAGGCCTTCGTCACCTGGATATTTCTCTTGGATAACCTCTTGGACATGACCTCCACAAAGCCCTTTTCATCATCTATTAAAAGTAGCTTTAGAGGTTTTTGCGCTCCGTTATTCATGATGAGACTCCTTGGCGCTTGAGGTGTTCTGAATTCCACCTGATTGACCAGATGCGGTCCGAGGCCCTGTAGGAAGCGTTATAGTAAATGTTGTTCCTTTGCCGAGTGCACTCTTGACATTAATTTCTCCTCCCATCTTCTTGATGATTCCATAGCAGATGGAGAGCCCTAGACCCGTCCCTTTGCCTACGGGTTTTGTTGTGAAAAACGGATCGAATATCCTTTGTAGGTTTGCCTCTGGAATCCCCGGCCCCGTGTCTGACACCTCTACAACCAGATAGTCTCCTTCCAGGTGAGTGGTGATATTGAGAACCCCACCCTCCTTTTCCATGGCGTCAAGGGCGTTATTTATTAGATTGAGAAATACCTGTTGGAGTTCTGATTGTGATGCCCTCACTAAAGGCAGATCCTCCTGGAGGCGAGTATTGATGGTGACCCTTGCATATTTCGCCCTCTGCTCGGAGAACTGGATAAGTTCTTTAATAAGGTCGTTGACATCCACATCCTGGATCCTGGGATCAGTCTTTCTTGCAAAGCTCAGCAGCTTATGAGTGATCTCCTTGCAGCGCCTCCCCTGTGTCCTGATTTGACCAACCGCCCTTTTGAGTTCCTCCAGGTTGGCGCTGTTCTGGAACTGCTCATCTTGCAGCAAGTCTCCAATCCATCCGGCTTCTTCCACCATTATGGCGACTGGATTATTTATTTCATGCGCAATGCCTGCCGCCAGCTCACCAATTACTGCCAGCTTTCCGGCCTGGATCACCTGCTCGTTCATTCGTTCTTTTTCCCTGTCGGCCCGGGCAATCCGATCAACCATCATCTTTGACAGAATCAAGGCGACCGTCGCGATTGCTAATGCACCCAACAGGATGATCACCAGGGCAGCGGTTCTGGTTCCCTTGAACTCTGAAAAGGCATCCCCAGCGTCCTGCTGAAAGACCATCATCCACTGTCCGTCCTTTAGAAGAGTGGAGACATAGATTTTTTTCTTCCCAGAGAAATCCCGTGCTTCAACGATAGTCATTCTATCTTTCTGAGATCTGGTGCGCTTTAAGAGGCTCATGTATGTCTTTGTGTCACGAAAAATATCCTCACGGGCCTTTGTTTGTAGTTCCCCGTGGGTGTTGAGAATAAAGGCAAAACCGGTCTTGCCCACCTGGATATTTTCCACAAGCCTGTTAAAGGCCCCAAAATCAATGGTCGCCCTCAGTATCCAGGCCTCGCCGTTCCAGTTCTCTCTCACAGCCACAATGAAATGGGGAAGACCCCTTAGTCCCAAAAACACATCACTGATGAAATATCGGGTCTTCATGGCGTTTTTGAACCAAGGGGCACTACTATAAAGGGCCCTTTCAAGCCTAAAGGGGCCTGCATAGGCTACCTGCAGGCCCCGCGCATTGATGACCCCTAGATCTACAAAGACAGGGCCGTAGTCTTTTTGCAAGGTCTCCAACCTGTCCCTGAGGAACGACTCATCAGACAAATCTTCAAACCCGAATGTCTCGGCCAGGAAGCGAATATCTGCCAATCTCTCCTTGAGGAAGGCATCAATGCCTTGGGTGTGTTTCTGCACCAGCTCACACAGGTGATCAAACACCTTTTCCCTGTAAGAGGTGCGAAATTCATATAAAATGGACCAGCTTACCAGGAGCATGGGGATGACCGAGACAAGTAGCATGATCAAAACCATTTTCCTGGTTAGCATGCTGTAATAGTTATTTCTTGTTTTTGGGTCCTGTCTCATGCAATCAGTCTCCCTGCCCCGATCCTTCTCTATCCACGGTTTTTGAGACCTCCGGCCTGACCTTTTTCAATAACTCAACACTTATTTGTTTCAATCTTTCGATGCTCTCCCCACCTTTTTCCACGAATACGATATGATCCGATGTGTCAGATAAGATGTCATTGTCAATGCTGAAGCTATGAATAATCGTGGGCAATGGAGGTATTCGGTTTTGAAGTTCCTCCAATATCTGTGATCTTCCCACATCCGGAAGGTCAGGATCTATAATGAGTAGGTGAAGGTGCTCCTTCCCGAAGACCCGCTTCAGTACCTCGTGACCAGTACCCGCCAATAGAATCTGATACCCTTTGCTTCTCATCTCGCGCTTCAGAAATGCCCTAACATGGGGATTTCTGTCTGCAATCAAAATTGTGTACTCCTGTTTCATGGCAGTATCTTGTTAACCGGCCCCCGCTTTAGGGATCAGGTCGCTCCTGCTAGCCACCTAGCCGCTGGCGACCCACGGAACCTTTTACTGGTACGCCCCGTAGAAGGTACAGCAAAGGCAGGGTGTCAATAGATCTCTCTCTTGTTCTCCCGGTGGTCCACCATGTAAAGCATAGGGGCCTTCATGGAGAGTTCATTCCTTATTTGAGGCACTTTGGGCCGCTCCACGTTGTACATGCGTATGTAGGCCCTGCGGTACCCCTCAGGCACACCCTCATAGGTGGTCAGGATGCTTGCCATGCGGCCCCCGTATTTTCTTATAACGTCGCATACTTCCTTTATGGACCCGGGGCGGTCCTCCAGCCGGAATGCGAATTCTATGCCCCGCTTTTCCACACCGGTGAGGGAAATCAGAACCTTGAACAATACATCCTTATCAATCGTACCCACTATTTTGCCTTCATGATCCACCACCGGGGCGCCAGAAATCTTGTTGTGCAGGAGCACCTCGGCAGCCTCCGCCACAGTAAAATCAACGGGCACTGTGATTGGATTCTTGGTCATGATTTCCTTTATTTTGATTCTTGTGAGGAGATAGAGTAATTCGTGGATTGCTAGCGTTGTGGCATCTGAGGCAGATGCCCTTTTCAGGTCCCGGTCAGTGAGTACTCCCACAAGCTTGTTTTTCCGCATGACAGGAACCATTTGCACACCTTTTTCTTTCATCAACCTGCTAGCATCCCCCATTGTATCTTCTACATTGAGGGTATAGAATTCTTTGTTCATCCAGTTTTTTACTAACATGATCATGCCTCCGTATCTCTTGAGTTTTCTTTCGTTCCTCAAAAGAGCAAGGCCTATGCCACCAAGACGGTGAATAGGCGATAAAGGGTAAGTACCTTAAATTAGAAATGTTCTGGAATGGGGCAAGAAAGCCTTGGCTTGTTTGTAAGGAGGTAGACCTGTCCGCCTTCTTTACAAAGTGTAAAGGGAAATAATCCCGACGGGCCTTCACATTGTTTTAACAACAATATCCAGCAAGATGTTGTTGGCCTGCCTGATGCTCTCGGCGATTTGAAACAGCCGGCGGTAGATTTCACGCATCTTGAACATATAGGCAGTGTCACCGTTTTCGGCCAGCTCCTTTATGGCTTCGTGATACAGGTGTTCCATATTATTGATCAAAAGCTTTGATCTGAGAGCGGCCTCGGTGGAAAGGTTGGGGCGTTTTTTGAGGTGGCAAATGGAATCATACAGCTTCTTGGCAGCGTGCTTCAGGTTAGTGCTTATCATCATGCCGTATTCATCAGGTGTCAACTCGTAAACCTCCATTTCTGCTACCGTGGAAGCGGCATGATCTATGATGTCGTCCACGGCCCTTGAAAGGGCATAAATATCCAGCCGGTCAATGGGGGTAATAAAAGTGTGATTTAGGTCATCAATAATGACCCGCCTTACCTCATCTGCCTCATGCTCCAGCCTGTCCATAACCCCTTGTGTATCGTTTGATTTATTATGAAGATATTCTTCCAAAACCATCACGCCTTCTAGCGTCTTCTCCATTTGTGACACCAGGAGACCAAAGAAATCTCGTCCTCGATCCGGGAAAAAATGCTGCCACAATCCCATATGTCGCTCCTCGTAGCTTTATTGTCCTAGAAACTGCATCAGATTTTCAAGGCTTCCTGTACCCTGTCCTAATGCTATTGATGCTGTAGAGTATGTAACGGCAGCCAGTATCGCTGATGCCGGAATCGTAATCACCCATGCAATTATCATATCTCTTACCACTATCCATTGAACATCCGTAGGGCGATGCCCAGCTCCCACTCCGATGATAGTGGAACCCACAATCTGTGTGGTACTCACAGGCCCGCCCAAAAGGCCTGCCGCAAAAATAACCGACCCTGCAGCCAATTGAGCATTGAATGAATGAATCGGCTCCACTTTGAAGATCTTCGCGCCGACAGTCTTGATGATCCTCCATCCACCAAAGGACACACCGAGTGCCAGGGAAGCAGCACTACCCAACGAAACCCAGCCTGGCACAGAAAATGTGCTGAATCCCCCGCACACAATAAGCGCAAGAGTTATGACACCCATGGATTTCTGTGCATCATTCGTGCCGTGACTCGCCCCCAAGAAAATCATGGTAAAAAGCTGCATGCGCTTAAAAAGATTTCCGATCCTTGGGTGGGCATTTCGAAACAGGAATATGGACAGTCTCATCATAAAGTACCCTGCAGCCATTCCTATAATCGGTGAAACAAAAAGCACCAAAATAACCTTGTAAAAGAGGGCACTCCATTTTACGATATCCGGGCCAAAGGCGGCGATTCCACCACCGACAAGCCCACCAACTAATGCGTGCGACGAGCTGGACGGCATGCCCACCCACCAAGTCACAAGATCCCAAATAATCGCGCTGACCAGGGCGGACATCAACACAGTGCTTGCCATGAGGCCTGTTGAGGGTGCAAAACAAGTCAGATCAATGATATCCTTGCCCACTGTAAGGGCTAGCGCGGTCCCCAGAGTGAGGGGGCCAAAAAATTCCGCCATGCAGGCGAAAAGGAGGGCCTTACGGGGCGACATTGACCGCGATGACACGATGGTGGCCACAACATTGCCACCGTCGTGGAAACCATTTATAAAGGCAAACATGAACCCCAGTGCCACGATGGATACAGTAAGCATTGATTCCACGTGAGCCTCATAACATCTCTTTCAAATTCTCTATCTCTTGCCCCTCTTGGCCCGTCTCTTTTCCGCCAGCAGAGATTATGACGGCCCCTCCAACTCCTGTTTCGACACACTCCCGAATAATAGCAGGTACTGAAGCAATGGGGACTGCAATAACTGCCAGATCAGGCGGCTTGGCTATTTGTTTTATGTTTGAAGATCTTATCCAGATTATAGAGGCTCATCGTACTCACCTCCAGAGACAAGGTCCCTTTTGATAGCCATGTAGATGGCTGTGCCCTTATCAGGTTCACTCTCAACCCATGCCCTGCCTTCGTGTTTTTCTGCTACTTCCTTCACAACGGCAAGTCCTAGGCCGGAGCCAGCCGTCCCTTGAGAAGTGCGGGTTCTTTGAAATACGTTAAAAAGCCCTTCTGCGTCTTCACGCGGGATCCCCACCCATTATCAGTGACAGAAAGGATATGCACAAAGCACATCGTTCATTTCACGAAGTATGGATAAATGCCTGTTCCTTTGCCGGAGGCCTTTTTTGGTCAGGGAGATAGAGATTATATCGGGTCCATGACCGAACTTCCTTTTTTGGTTACCCATAACATTTTGGTCGGTCATTTTTAGGCTCTCCCTTCTCTTCACTTATCGTGACACACGATCAAAATCAGACTCTGGGCGCTTATTGAGCAAGTCATCCGGCATCTGCAGGCTCACCTCCACCATGGAGGCCTTGACCAAATGGAGGATATCATCGGCTATTTGAATGCCTAACTTCTCTAGACTTCCAGTAATACCTGCGCGCTCCACAGCCCCACCTTGGTTGATCGCCCTGGCTAGAAATCCCACGACCCTGGGTATCATTTCTGGTGATATACCCCTTTCCATGAGCCGCTCGACAAGAACTTCTGTCGTCTGCCTCCTTCGCCCATCTTGCCTCATATGCCCCTCCTATTGGATCACTCTCAAAAAAAGAAGCCCCCTTCAAAAGCTACCCGCTAAATCAATTCTATAACGAAAATCGGTTTGCATTTTCACCTGTAAAAATTATGCGCACCTTGGCATTTTTCTTGCTCAGTTCGTGAATATTGCCCCTGAATACATCCAGCCCAAAAGGGTACAGCCTTTTGAGGCATGAAAACTCATGCCAATCCATGCTTGAAAAGGGCCTCCTTTGCCCTGGCATCCCTGATCCTTTTTTCATGCTCACGCTTTTTGTTGGTTGCCTGCTGCACCTTAGCCATGAGCTGTTCCACTTCACATGGCTTCATGAGATAATCAAAGGCACCAATTTTCATCCCTTCTATGGCAGATTCTATGGTAGCATGTCCTGTTAACATAATGACCTCTATCAATGGAAATTTGGCCTTAATCTCCCGGAGAGTCTCGATACCGTCCATGCCTGGCATCTTGACATCCAGAATAACAACATCCGTATCCCGATTTGACCCCAGTGTATCAAGCGCCTCTTCCCCGCTGAAGGCAGTAACGATATTAAGGTTTCTCTTTTCCAGGCGTTTTTTCATGGTCTCCACAAAGGGGACTTCATCGTCCACCAGCATTACTTTGGGCATCTGCATGACATCTCCTCCTTTGATTTGATATTTACTTGTAGTGCGCCCTTCCTTCTCTGCCCCCGTCCAGAGGCGCACAGAATGTCCCTCAGAATCTACTCCTTTATTAGGCAAAGGGCATGCCACCTTTCCATTTGGATAAAAAACATGTCAACATCCCTAAATTACAGAAAAAAAGAATTGCTTGAGGCATCTCCTAAGAATTCTATATGTAAGATGCCTTTACAACTTGTAAAGGGCAGGATCACCCTATAGGCTCAACATTTCTGTTAGGCCTATTCCCTTTCCTCCTGTACGACAGCCGTTTCGAAATGAAGGTTATATTTTTCTATCTTTGAATTGAGTGTGGGGCGGGAGATGCCGAGAAGTTTTGCGGCCTGGGAGCGGTTCCCTCCTGTAAGGGCCATAGCCTCGCTCACCAGGGCGGCCCCCAGTTTGTCCATACATGAGTCGAACAGCCCATTGCGAGGGCCACCTGAAAGCACATTACGGGCCCATTTCCGAAAAAGGCCCTCGTGCTGTTCATCATATTTCTCGGACTGAGGGGATCTTCCGGTTACGGCCCTGGAAATCTCCTGGGCTGTTATGGGCGCACCACGATTGAATATCAAGGCTCTGCTGATGGTATTGGCTAGCTCCCTTACGTTACCTGGCCAATTGTAGTGGACAAGCACCTGCCTGGCTTCTTCGCTCATACCAGGGTTGACCATGTTCATGTCTGCAGAGAAACGGGACAGAAAGTATTCAGCCAGAGGGATAATGTCCTCGGCCCTATCTCTCAAGGGAGGAAGCCAAATGGTCACCACCTTCAGGCGATAGTAGAGGTCTTCCCTGAACCTTCCCTCTGATACGGCATCCTCCAGATTCCGGTTTGTCGCCGCAATTATTCTCACGTCCACAGGTATAGTCTGCCTTCCACCGAGCCTTTCAATGCTTTTTTCCTGAAGCAAGCGCAGGATCTTGGCCTGGATTTTGAGAGGCATATCCCCTATCTCGTCTAAAAACACAGTTCCACCATGAGCCTGCTCTATCTTGCCCACTTTGCGGTGCACGGCACCGGTAAAGGCCCCCTTTTCGTACCCAAACAGTTCAGATTCCAGAAGCGTCTCCGGAATGGCTACACAGTTGATCACCAGGAAAGGCCTGTTGGCCCGCACGCTGTGCTGGTACAGGGCCCGTGCCACAAGTTCCTTGCCGGTGCCTGATTCTCCTCTTATGAGTACCGTTGCATCTGTGGGCGCAACCCGTCCTATGGCCTTGTAGACCTCCTGCATGGGCCTGCTCCTGCCCACCATGGCCTCGCCGGTAATATCATCTGAGGGCGGGTCCATTTGCACCCGAGACCTCATGAATCTTCCTGCCTTGAGGGCCTCCTTGATAATCAAAAGCATATCTGGAATTTCAAAGGGCTTTAAAAGATAATCATAGGCCCCCATCTTGGTTGCCTCTATGGCGGTGTCAGTGGTGCCATAGGCAGTTACAATGATCACGGGTAGCTTCGGGTCCAGGCCATGGATGCGCTTAAAGGTTTCAAACCCGTCCATGCCGGGCAGACGCATGTCCAGTATCACAAGATCGGGTCTCTCCTTGTCCACTATTTCAAGGCCGGCTTCACCCGAGGGAGCGCCCCTAACCGAATATCCTTCCTCCCTGAGTAAGCGCTCGAAGCTACGGCGCAATTGATCGTCATCATCAATGATCAAGATGCTGTTCACAGTCAGGCCCCCTCAGTCCTGCCCACGGGGAGTTTTATTACAAAACAGGCACCTTTGCCCTCTCGCGATTCGGCCTCTATTGTTCCGCCGTGCTGCTCAATGATCCTGGCCACGATACTGAGCCCCAGTCCGCTTCCCTCTTCCTTTGTGGTAAAAAAGGGCTCGAATATCTTGTCCTTTATCTCATCCGGTATTCCGGAGCCTGTATCAGATATGCGTATTACTGCCACAGCTCTGCCCTCCTGCTCCATCTCCAGTTGCTCTTTTATCTCAATGCAGCCCCCCGGTTCCATGGCCTCGCAGGAGTTATTCAGGATGTTCACCAGGGCCTCTTTTAACTGTTCAGGGTCTGCATGGACCTCCGGAAGGCTTTCCTGCCTTATTATAACCAACTGTGCGTGGCAGGCCTCAAGACGGTGGCCCATGAGCAGCGCCGCCTGGTCTACAACATCTGATAGCGACACGGGCTGTAACTTCAGCCTTGGGGGCCTGGCAAATTCCAGGAAGTTCTGCACTATGTTGTCGATATGGCCTATCTCCTGGGAAATGACATCAAAGTCTTCCTGTTGGTCTGCGTTCAAGTCCAGGGTTCTACTGAGGGAAAAGAGCCTCATCTTGACCGAGGTGAGGGGATTGCGGATGCTATGGGCAGTCCCGGCGCCAAGCCTGGCTACAAGAGCCAGCTTTTCCGCCTGCAACAATTGTGCCCTGCTCCTTTCCAGCTCCATGGCAGCCCGGTCATACTGCTCTTTGAGTCCGTGGACTCCGTGGCTTAGGGCCGAGACTTCGTCCCTAGGTGAGAGACCCTCCCGACCTGCCGTCTCACTTGCCAGCCTGCGAACAGGTTCCAGGATATGATGTATCAGCAAAAACAGGAGTAATGCCCCGAGGACTATCACCAGCACTACAGCACCAGCAGCCAGAAACCTCAGCCTTGCCGCCTCCGTATAGGCCTTTGTCCTGGCCCTTTGAATACCCTTTTTCTGAGAGGACTTAAATTCCGAGCATAGGTCCAGTATCTTGAAGAAGAGGGGGCGTAGGGTCTCGTGAAGCTGCTTGCCTAAATCCCTTTTCCCGCTCTTGTAATAGTCTATGACCCTGTCCATAGATGAAACGTATCTGATGTACTGAGACTCTATGTCGGCCATGATCAGACGTTCTTCTTTGGTATCGGCAAGGAGTCTCGCCTTTTCCATCTGGTCTTGGAAGGTGCGACGGTGACGAGCCAGGTCCTCCAACCAGGCCTCGTTTCCATCAATAAAATAATAAGACACAAAACCCTTCTGCGTGGCCAGGTCAAAGGCCAGGTTCGAGGCCGCCTCAAATGCCAGGAAATGCCGCCCTATCAGCGCGGTGGTAAGCTGTTCGATCCTGTAGGTGTACCACACCATCACCAAGCCACCCGCAATGGTCACAAGTACCAAGGATGTAAGCATCAAATATATGCGAGTCCGCAGACTGATCTTTTTCCAGGGCATTGATTACCTATATCTATTTGTAACTGCGTTTATTCCAGTCCGTAATCCGTTATGGCCTCGCGCACCTGGGCCTCGCGAATTCTCCTTTCCTGGTCTCGCTTCCTTTTGACCGCTTCCTGCACCTTGGCCATGAGAATATCTATCTCACACGGCTTCATAAGGTAATCATAGGCGCCCAACTTCATACCTTGAATTGCCGTATCAACGGTCGCATGACCGGTCAACATCAACACCTCTATCAATGGAAATCGGCTCTTAATCTCTCTGAGGGTGTCTATACCGTCCATACCGGGCATTTTGACGTCCAGGATTACCACATCAGTATTGCGGTGCTTGTCCAGGACCTCAAGGGCCTGCTGGCCGCTGAAGGCCTTGAACACGGTTAGTCCCCTCACCTCAAGACGTTCACTCAGGGCCTCCACAAACTCTTCTTCATCATCAACAACCATGATAATAGGCTTGGAATCTGGCATAACGAGTCTTCCCCCTTTTACTGGCGTTTTTCATAATTTCTATCATCTAATGCTTTGCATGGCCTGTCTGGCCGTATCAAGAATACCTTCCGGAAAACCGACGAGCTTAAACACACCCATGAATCCGACTAACCACACCACAACCAGAGACAAGATAAACAGGACAAAGCCGTACTTCACAAAGTCCATAGGATGAATTGCCCTCTCCCCGGTATCCGGGTAGGTGCCAAGGCCATAAACTATGGCGTTGTTTGGAGTGCCCACTATGAGCACATGGGCGAAGGAGGTGGCAAAGGCAACGGCAAGTCCCACGGCCCAGGGCTCACCGGGCACATCGGTCATTATACCCATAGGTATGACTATTGGCCCCAAAAGGGCGGTTGTCCCGGCATCGGACATGAAATTGGTTATTATGCCGGACAGGGTCGAGAGTCCTATCCACAACCCCAATCCCTGGCCCATATCGATTTCATTCAGGATCCCCAGGGAGGCCTTTGCAAGCCACAGGGCGGCCCCAGTTTCCTTCAGTAGCGCTCCCAAGGTCAACGCACCACAATACATAAACCATGCATCCCAGGATATGCCGTTCAAGATCTTCCTCCAGTCTGTTATCCTGAAAACAACCGGAATGGCCAGGGCGAGCAAGGAAGGACCTCCCAGTCCCAGCTCTTCACCGCCGAAGATCCAGAGTCCTAATATCAAAAGCAGCATAGCACAGGTTACCAGTTCGGGATAGGCCATCTTGCCCATTGCCCTTGTTTCTTCCTTGATCGCCGCAAGCCCAGGGGTTAGGTCTCTTGTCTTCACCTTTCTTCCAAAAACAAGGATCATGTAAACGGCCACCACTATACCCAGGATCGGGACGATGGGCATTCCATACTTCATCCAGGTGAAGAAATCCATTGGGACTTTGTAGTCACTCCAGAAACCCATCATGATAACATTACGTCCGCCTGCCGCAGGTGAGCCCACTCCGCCCACATTCAACGCAAAACACAGGGAAAACAGAAGAAACTTGGCCAGGTCAGGGTCATGCCGCACCTGCCCAGGACTGCTATTGGCAGTGACCGCACCATAATATACGGCCATCATAACAGGGGTCATGAATGCGCACATGGCGTGTGCTGAGATGAAGGAACCCACCACGGCCATGCTGATACACAGGACAAATATGGGTACATAAAATCCCTTTGTCCAGCCCAAAAGCCATGAAGCAAGACGCTTATGAAATCCCACCTCCACCACAACAACGCCCATGGCCAGCACTCCCAGGAGGAACATGGGGGCATCTCCGGCAAAGGTCTTCCCGATCATCTTTTTTGGCAAAAGATGGAGGAAATAGGCCAATGTAGGCATCAAAATCCCTGTAAGGCCTATGGGTATTGCCTCTGTGGCAAAAAAGATCACTGCCATGGGTATGATTCCCAGTACAATCATGGTCTTATGAGCCGCCTCAATGGGACTGTGGGCAACGCCCCATTCCATCATCTTTTTTGCAAAACCGTATTTTTCCACCACATCCACGACACCTTGAGGAGTCGGCAAGACGAATCCTACCAATGCAAATACCGCAGCTCCTACCACCAACCACAGCAACTTGTTGGCCAGCAGGCCTCCTCCTTTTGCTAGCTCTGCATCATGAGTCATTTGACTTTGCCCTCCTTTCCTTGGTCACCACCATCCAGATTGCATGCCTTGATCAATTGACAATTTTTGTCAAATTTGATTTGAGCTTGTTCTAAGGCCATCACGGCCTCATACAGCGTGGCCTGATCACTTACCGTAGCGTAATCTGAAAGAGGCACCATCAGGTCCCTAACCTTTGTTTGTTTCATGAATTGCTTCCTCGCAAGAATTTCTCGAATCGAACTAGCAGGCAAGGCCTTGCAGTTCGATGTGAAAAAGATCACAAAATATCGCAAAAAAACACCGGCCAACAAAGCCGTAGGGGCCGATGATTAGTCATCTTCATCTTCTCGGCCGGATCGCTCCTTGAGCATGTCTCTGGCAGTATCAAATTCACCAGCCTCCGCAAACGCCCCTGCTACCATGGTGCCCTCTATTTTGCTCTTATATGCCCTCTTTATCGTGTCAATCAGCTTGTTGACGTCAGCAGGCTTCTGTAAGTACTCGAAGGCACCGAGCCTCCGGGCCTCCTCCTCATCCTTCTTGGAACCATGGCCCGTCAGGATTATGACTTTGACTTCAGGATAGGCCTTTCTGACCCTGCGAAGCACCTCCATTCCGTCGATCCCCGGCATTCGGAGATCAAGAACCATTACATCGGGAATATCGTCTTCCACTATCCTCAAGGCCTCCTGACCGTTCAGAGCTACATCCGAATTAAGATCCCTCATCCGAATCCGCTCTGCAAGGGTCCTGACGAAATCCTCCTCATCGTCCACCAACAATACCTTGATTTCTTCCATTGTCTCCTCCATCTCTTGGATGTTTTTAGAATCCTTGCTCAGGCCCTGTTGTCCATGGGCCCTATCATGCGCTGGTACCCCTTTCCGCTTGCTCCCATAGTTACTGCATTTGGTACTTGATGCGATTTGAACCGCAAATTCGTCCTCACCAACCTCCGCATAGGTTGCTGCCACCATGATCTTGCTGTAGCGATCAAAAAAGGAGGCCTTGGCCTTGCTTTCTTGTTTTTTCACCTTCCATGCCGCCTTGACTGATTCGGCCAGAGAAGTAAGATCGAGGGGCAGCAAAAAATCGTCAAATGCGCCCAGTTTCATTGCCTCTATGGAGAGGCGAAGCTCATCTTTGGTGTTGATCAAGATGACCTGAGCAAGGGGGCGTTTTCTCTTGATCCATCTTAAGAGTGCCAGCGCTCTCCTCCTCAAGGTAATCACCCCCAGCAAGACCACATCAATCCTCTTCTTGGTAAGGATCTTTCTGGCAGCAGAATCACTGGGCGCCACAAAGACCCTGAAACCTTCGTGGTGGAAGTATGAGGAAAGCACGGACATGAGCTCTTTATCTCCTTCAACGATCAAGAGATTTATTCCCATGGATCCACTTGGTTGCCTTGAACATAACGGACCATTAAATCCTTGCCACTACATATTGAAATCGGGCCCCCTGAAGTCCAACTTCTTCCAGAAATCTAGAAAAGGATCTTGTTTCACGCGCTTTGACCCCAGGTTCCTTCAGCATTTCCACCGCCATATCGTGGCAGGCAACATCAGTAAATGCTGTGGCTGCGAATACCCTCTGAAGATACTGCTTCAGATCTGCGACCTTCTTGCGCATTCCGTAACCCAGGCCTGAAAGTTCTAGCGCTGTCTCATGCTCGTTCATTTCCGCAAAGGCTGCGGCAGAAAATATGGCCTCGTATTTTTCCAGATGCCTGGCCATGGCTATCCTCCTTTCTTCTTTTCTGGTTAAAGGAAAAATATTATTTACCACGCCTAATAGTAAAGCAAAGGGTGTGCCAAGGGGATTAAAGCAGTTATTTCAATTGGTTAGAAAACGGCAGGAAAATGGTGAACTATTTTAGAACAATTTGCAACACAAAGATAGGACATTATGCAACTAATCGCAACTTTTATGACAGGTCTATTTCAAGAATTATGCAGGAGTCATTATCAAGGCGGGCCGATCCGTTGACCTTTTCCATGGCCTTCTCCACCGCAGTCCATTGAGGTGTAGAAGCCGCCTCCCTGGAAATATTAGAATCGGTTTGGTTCCTATTCATATCCTCGCAGTTTATTCTAAATCCCACTGCTTTATCATCTTGCCATATGCCCAGTTTGATCCTTGCCCCTGGGGCCAAAACACTAAGACATGTCTCCAGGCAATAATGAAGGGCCATTGATACATAAAAGGGGCTGGTTTCAGCCTCTACTTGTTGGGTGGGGCGGGGCGCAAGGGCCAGCTCCACCTCCCTTAAGGCAGCCAATCTACGGGATACTGCCACCATCAGACCCAGCAAGTCCGTCAGATCCACCTTCTTCTCTGGCTCATCTGCGAGGTGGGCCAATTTGTTTAATTGGCCCACTAGCCCAACGCCTCGATTTACCTGGTCCTGGATTTTAGAAAGTATTCCCTTCTGCCTTTCCTTTTTGGGTCCCTCTTCGCCTTGTATATCCAGAAGGTCGCCCATTAACCCCGAGGATTCCTGGATGATAGCAAACACATTCCTTATCTCATGGGTCATCGAGGCAGTAAGCCTTGCCAAAAATTTTATCTCATCACCTACAGCGTAACTCATGATTTTCCCTGTTCCTCTGTAGAAAAACCGGAAGATTCTATTGCAGCCTTTATCTTTGTCATTAGGTCCTTGATATCAACTGGCTTGATAAGATAATCAAACGCCCCCAGCTCCATCCCCTTGATCCCGTCGCCTGTGGATCCATGACCTGTCAGCAATATAACCTGAACCCGGGGATGTGTGGACTTGATGCGCCTTAATACCTCGAATCCTCCAATGCCCGGCATCCTGATATCGAGCACAACCACATCCGGCGGATTGTTTTCAACAGCAACCAGGGCCCCCTCACCATCCTTTTTCACCACTGTATCGAAATCGCGTAATGCCAATCTTTCGGCCAGGGTATTGGCAAAATCTTGTTCATCATCAACTATCAAAACCCTTGGCTTTCTTCCCATGTCACCCCTCCATTGTAGCCTCGGACTTTAAAGGCAAAAACACGGTGAAGGTTGTCCCAACCGATTCCTGGCTCGCCACATGGATATCTCCGCCCAATTTCTTTACAATACCGTATGTAATGGACAGCCCTAGTCCAGTGCCATATTCCCGCTTTGTAGTGAAAAAAGGCTCAAAGATATGTTCCATGGTCTCCTTGCTCATGCCACGCCCATTGTCCTGCACTGATACAGCCACTTTGTCGGGTCCATCCTGCCATGAAGTTATCGTTATGAAGCCTTCTTCCTCCACCGCCTCCAGTGCATTTGTGAGAAGATTCAAGAAAACCTGTTGCAACTGTCCCCTGTCCGAGTATATCCGGGGAAGGTTCTCATCCAACTGCAGCCTGATTTCCACGTTCTTGTAAAGGGCCTCCTTTTCCAGGAAGCCAAGCACCTCTTTTACCACGTCATTAATCTGCAATTCTTCAAATCGTACATCCATCCTCTTTGCAAAGCCCAGCAGGCGGTGAGTAATGGTTTTGGTCCTATCCACCGCCTTCAATATATCATCCAAAAGGGTTGAAAATTTTTCCTTGTATCCAAATTCGCCGGAGGTCTCCATCAAATCCTTCATCAGACCTGCTTTTTCATTTATTATTGCCATAGGATTATTTATTTCATGGGCCACCCCTGCAGCAAGCCTCCCTATGGAGGAGAGCTTCTGGCTGTGCTGCAATTCCCGGAAAGTGGCCTCACGTCTAATGTCCGCTGCCTGGATCCGTTTCACCATAAGGTTCGTTAACCTCAATGAAGCAACTATAATTCCCAGTATGCCCAAGAGGAACACAACCAGCATTTCTCTCTTGAGACTGTACCACGACCTGAGGACCGAGGCGCCGGGCCTGACCACCAAAAGCATATAGTCTGCATGGCTCAATTGCGCATAGGCAACCAGAAGCTCCTCCCCCTTAGGTCCTTTAGCTTCAATGACCTGGGTTCCCACGGCTGACAACGAGATAACCAGAGGGCACTCACCCAGGACCTTACCATAAAGCCTAGAGGAGGTTTGAAGAATTCCTTTGCTGTTCACCAGAAATGCATCACTTGAAGGGTCCAAACCCATTGAGTGTATCACATCCTCAAATCTCTTTGTATCAATGGTTGTCCTAACTATCCAGAAGCTTCCGTCTTCCTCTAGCCGTTTGACAGCTATTGCCACGTGGGGGAACCTCCTGTAGCCCAGAAACACGTCGCTTACGTAAACACCCCTTACCACTACCTCATGAAACCAGGCCTGGTCGGAATAGTTCTTCCCTTCTAACTTATATGGACCGCAATAACCGATTTGGATACCGTTTTCATCAATTAGGCCCAGGTCAATGAAACCCTTATACTGGGAGCTCAATGCCCAGAACACGTGTTTCAGGTTGCTCTCTTTGGAAAGCTCTTCAAGAGAATAGGCATAGGCCAAGAATCTTATGGCTGATAGCCTTTCATCCAGGTAAAGATCTAAGGAATGGGCAGCCTTGCTGGCCAGGCCCCTCAAGGGTTCGACAATCTCTCCCCTGAGCGTTCGCCGATATTCATTGTAGTTGATCACAGCCATTATCGTCAGCGGAACGAGACTCATCAAAAGCATAAGGAAAAGAATATTCCTACGCAATTTCTTGTATCGGCTTTCTATGGCCTCATCGCTTCCCGGCTTAAGCCCTTCTGCCATTTAAAACCCCTGTTTTCTTGGCCTGCTCAAGGGTCTCACCCTGTTTCAGTCTGCCTTCCAAAAATCGCTCTAAGACAACATCATAGGGGCCTATTACAGAATCCAGCACCCTGACTTTTTTCCATAAAAGGTATTGATAGTGTTCCTCCGCAATCCCGCCACAAATAACCGTGTCCACCTTTTCCGTGAGAATCAAGTTGCACATCTCTTCGGCCGAGGCGTGCGGCAATACCACCACCCTCTCTTCTGCACCGGAGCCCTCCTCCCCGCAGCTCACAATAAGGGCTTCCAGTGCCAGGTCAAAACGGGGGGCCACTTCCTTTTTATAAAGAGGTATAAGTATCCTGTTACCCATATGTTCCTACACAAGCCATACCAAATCATGTTTCAATCTATACCACAAAGATTCATCTATTGCCACAACATTTGATTCTAATTTATTTTATATTGTTTCATCTTCCTCCACAAGGTACTCCTTGCCCACCCCAACAATCTGGCGGCTTCATTACGCCGTCCCTTGGCCCTTGCCAAAGCATCCAAGATGATCTTTCTTTCGATGTCAGACCAGTTATCCGTGGACGCAAAATCGGCAAGGGGGCTTGCTTGCATCCCCGCGGTAGTATCTACAGGAGTCCTTGCCATCAGCGCAGCTTGCTCTTGTTCGGATTCAAGTAAGTATGGGGGCAGATGCCTTGGAGAAATTACTCTGGCATCGCATACATTAACCGCATATTCCACGATGTTCCTAAGCTCCCTGACATTTCCGGGATAAGGGTATTTTTTCAGTTTGGCCAATGCCTGGGGAGAAAAGCCATCAATGGTTTTATTGAGCTTGTGGGAAAATAACCGAACAAAATGATCCAAGAGCAAAAGTATGTCCTCCCCGCGCTCTCTCAACGCAGGAAGATGAAGTCTCACCACGTTCAACCTGTAAAACAGGTCTTTGCGAAAGGTTCCCTTGGCAACCATCTCCTCAAGGTTCCTATGAGTTGCAGCTATGACCCTGACGTCAACACTGTACCCCCTCGTGCTGCCTATGGGATAGACTGTCTTGTCGTCAAGGAATGTAAGAAGCTTTACCTGCAGGGGAAGAGGCAGGTCCCCTATTTCGGTGAGATATAGGGTCCCGTTATTGGCCATGCGGAAGCGGCCCGGCTTGTCATCCACCGCCCCCGTAAACGCCCCTTTTGTGTGGCCGAAAAGCTCGGATTCCAGAAGGGTTTCAGGTAAGGCCCCGCAATTGACCTTGATGAAAGGTCCTTTGGCCCGATTGGAGACGTGATGAATGGCCTCTGCAATCACATCCTTCCCCGTGCCCGTCTCTCCCGTTATCAAGATGGAAGAGTCA
The DNA here is from genome assembly GCA_019307815.1 of Deltaproteobacteria bacterium. Classification (GTDB taxonomy): domain Bacteria; phylum Desulfobacterota; class DSM-4660; order Desulfatiglandales; family Desulfatiglandaceae; genus B111-G9. The sequence continues at coordinate 80,017 of JAFDIV010000019.1, read as the reverse complement.
CTCTCGGCCAAGACCGGTAGAATCCGGAAGATCTTTTCCATTTCAGGGCTCTTGCCTACAATACCACCGAAACTGAATGCTGTCGGGCCTTCTTCATGGAGACCTTGCATGGCCCTCAGGTCTTCAATCACTTCCAGGAACCCCACAAGATTCCCCTCAAAACCTTTCACAGCAGAAGTAGTTATCCTCACTGGTACCAATTGCCGCTCTCGATTTATTATGTCACTTTCAACAGAGACCGACTCAGAGGCAGTATCCAGAGCGAGGGCCGGACAGGATCTCAGGCAGGCCCTGGCGCGAAGCACCGCGTAACAGGGAAGCCCTTCTGCCTCTTCACTCGAAAGGCCAAGCAACCCCTCTAGCGCCCGATTCAAGAGAACCACCCGGCGATTGGTATCCAGGATTAGAGCACCCACTGGAAATGCGTTTATGAAGGAGGAAAGCACAACTCGCTCATTGGGAAACAACCCCCCTATATATGGCATTATAATTCCTTCCACATTCCAGCTCCGTACTCACTGAAAAATCTTCGAACAGGATTTCCAATTCCAAAAAGGTCCATTTACGTATTCTGCCGAATTATGAGCATTTTTTCAAAGAATTTTACTCTGCTGCAAAAACCCAGGTAACACCCCGAAGACTCCACCCAAGACAGCATCTATCTTGCAGGGAAGCATCTTAGTAGGTGAGGCCATATTTCCACAACCACTTTTGGATGAGCAAAATTGGAATATTTAAGATTTAGCGTTGCAATTTGCAACTTACAACCCCTCTTTGCAATAAAAAGTAATTACCCGAAACTACTGAGCATTTTCGCTTCACCATGGTTTTTCGTTGCAATGTGCAATGGCAGTTAAGAGCTTGCCGGTATTGTTGAGCATGACGATTCTCTCGTTATATCAACCAATTACAAGAATAATAACCGTTTGGCCCCCTCCTTGCTTATATGAAGGGCAAATGCTCATAGAAATGACAATACAAGGAGGGAGTAACCATGAGATGGATAGAAAAGTTTAGAAGGGTTTTTATGGCAGCCTCTTTTGCAGAAGTGGGAGAATGGGACACGGCAAGAGAGATGGTAAAGGAAGGTGAGGCAAAAAGGCCGAGCAAAAGGGCTAGCAAAAGGACTGCCCGCAGGGCACGCCCTAGGGCTCGGGTTTACAAGGCTTGATCAAGACACACACAAACTAATCCTTACTTAGGAGGACTGGAAATGCTGAGCAAGATAAAGAAAAGGTTTGGTAAGAACAAGGATGTTGAATTAGAAGGAAAGAGCACCCTTACCGAACGATTCGATAAGACGATGGAGGCCATTACCTTTGCCGAGGCTGGGGCCCCGCAGGTAGCTCAGCAGATTATTGAAGAGTATGAGGCAGAGCCAAGGAAGGTCTTAGTTGTGGGCAAAGAGGAAATTTTTTCAAAGCCGGTTATGGATTATGCCTTGGGATTTGCTGAAAGGATGGGCTACGAGATAGTGGCAGTGAATGTTCTTCCTCTACCTGCTGATTCGCCTAAATTGGCACCGTATTGCGAGCTGATCAACGAGGAATTCAAGGCCAAGTGTGAAGAAAGCGCGTCATACTTCTATACCCTTTCACCATATTATAAGGACCGGTGATCCGGAACAATGCATAAGAGATATCCATAGGGAGATAAAGAGGATAGAATTCGTCATCTGCGATCCTGATCTTTCCCCTAGCATGGCTGAAGAAGTGGAGGAGGGGATCATACCGGTGTTTTGCTTGGCTAATGCCTAAGCGAGGGGCTATCAGCTATGAGCGTTCAGCTTTGCTTAGAGGATGACAGAGAGGGAGGATGCTAAATGGATACACATTTCTTATTCGGTATCGCATTGATTCTATGCTGTTTTTTTCTCTGCTTCTTTTTCCGCAAGGAAAACAAAAAATGAAAAAATCTTGGGAGCCTTAGGCCTACTTGTCAAAGCACCAGGCCGCTTCGGGCAATCTCAACCCCCGCTCGATACATGTGGATAAATACGAGACGGGCCCTCAGAGGAATCGCGCCAAAGGGCCCGTCTCCTTTTTTTGCAATTATTTCACCCCATAAAAGAAATATATAACCGTTAGCATTACTGCCAAGAAGATGATGGTCATGAAGGCCCCGGCCTTCGCGTAGTCCGTGGTGCGGTACCCCCCTGGCCGCATGATAAGGGCGTTTACCTGATGGGTGGGGAGCACAAATGTGTTGGAGGCGGATAATCCCACCACCAACGCCGCCATACGAGGGTCTCCTCCCGCCATGACCGCCATATTCATACAAAGCGGCACCAGCAATACGGTGGCGCCAACATTGGAAATTACCAAGGTAAAAAATGAAGTCATCACACCAACCACGGCAAGCAAACCAATAGGCGAGACTTGCCCAACAATGTCCAGCACCTTCTTCGCGATGAATGCGGCAGTGCCCGTTTGTTCAAAGGCAATTCCCAGCGGAATCAATCCGCCGAGCAAAAATACGGTCATCCAGTCTACTGAATGGTAGGCCTCGTCCACGGACAAAACGCCCGTAATAATCATACCCAGGGCCCCGGACATCAGGGCTACCGACAGACGGACATCAAAAATAATTATTTGTGCCAGCGCAACCACGAGCCACAAAACAGCCCATTTGGCCTTTTCAGGCTTCAATATCTCGCCCTCCAAGGGGCTTGCAAATGTCACAATACGGGGCTGGGGCAAATTCTTTATCCTGTGGAAACGGTCCCACGGACCCTGCAGCAGTATTGTATCTCCCATCTTAAGCTTTACATGATTGATCCCCGCATAGTAAATTCTTGGGCCCTTGTTGACAGCCACAGGATTGACCCCAAAGCGTTCCTGGAATTTGACCTGTCCAAGGGTCTTTCCTATCAGCTCCGAGCGAGGAGAAACCACCGTCTCTACAAGTCCTGCATTGGTTCGGGCAAACTCGTCTGCAAAGAAATCAAGTCCTGGCTTTAGTGTCCACCCTTTGTCCTGAGCGAGCCTCTTGATCCTTTCGAGCGCGCCCATTATCACAATGTCATCCCCGGGAGATATGCTGTCGGCCTTGGATGCGATCAATTTCTTTTTGCCTGTCTTTGCGTTTCCTATTGCTACCACCGTGACCAGATAATTCCTTCTTATATTCAGCTCTTCAAGGGTCTTAGATCCATCGAAATCCTCTGGAATGTGCAGCTCATAGGGCTGGTCAAGGGCCCGGTACTCTTGCACTAGCATGGCCGTTATACCTTTGTCTGCCTCTCCTTTGCTGGCAGGAAGCACGAACTTACCGAAAAGGAGAAAATAAAGCACTGCGCTAGAGAGCAGGCACACGCCGATTGGGGTCTGGGTGAACAGTCCGAATGGCTCCAGCTTTTTGCCACCTAGAACCAGGAGATCATTCAAAAGAATAGTTGGGCTTGCTCCAACGAGGGTCAGGGTTCCACCGATAATGGCACAAAATCCCATGGGCATCAGGAGCCGGGAAACGGGGATATCCAGCCGCTTGGCAATACGTTGGGCGGCAGGGAGAAAAAGCGCAGCGGCCCCGATATTTTGCATCATTGATGAGATTAGGCCCACTGTCGTGGCAATAAGGGCCATTATCCGCCTTTCACTGCGCCCACCGAGCTTGATTATTGGAGCAGCCACCTTGTTCATAACACCGGTCTTATCCAGGCCGGCACCTATAATTATTACTGCTATGATCGATACAACCGCATTACTGCTCAACCCTGAAAAGGCCTGCTGGGGAGTGACTAGGCCTATAAGGGGAAGCAGAACCATCATTATGATGCCCACCACATCCACTCGAACCCATTCAAAGACGAAGAGTACTATGGCAAATACAAGCACTGCCAGGGTTGCGTCCGGCTCGGGACTTCGCAGACGTATGATTTTCACTTTGAAACAAAGACGAGCTATGCCTACCAGATTGTGAAAAAATTTGCAAGGAAGTAAATAAGGCAATCAACTGTTCGGTCGGTGGAAATTGATTATGAATAATCCGGTGGATTCACCTCGCAATGAACCTCTTTTACACCAGGGATGGACCCCACTATCTTATGTACTTCCTTGAATATATCTGTCACGATCCTTTCCTTGACCTTCTCCTGAACCTCCAAGCGGCTTGCCCCGGTCTTCCTGACTTTTCCAGCCCTTACCTTAACTTGAACTACCCCATTTGAGACGGAAACCTCTGCCTCGCATACATCAACAAGGGCAGCCTCTACGCGGGTCCTCAAAGCTAGATCAGCCAAATTCTGTAAAACTTTCTCATCAACTCTGAATTGCTCACTCTCTGCCGCAGTACATATGAGATCGCAGGCCTCATCTACTCCTAACCGGTCAATGCGAATGATCATGTCATAGAGCATTGGATCCTTGATTTCCCTATTATAAAGATACCGTGTCCACAGCTCCCTGTGCCTATCGTCCGCCTCTATCCTTTTCAGTGCCTCGTCCCTAGAAATGCCCTCTTGTTGCTGCATAAAAGCTACCCTGCTTTCCAAATCCGCTACTATCCGTACCTTGAGCACATTGGGAAACTCTGGGATCAATAGATGCCCGGCATGCCCATGGTATACCACGTTGTTATTCTTCACATGTTCCAGAAGGGCTGCCTTTATGTAAAGCAGGTAACGCTCGCGACCATGAGTCATTCTTTCCAAAATGGAAGGAGCATCATGGATGGACTTGGTGAGTTTCATTTCGGCAACATTGAAAAATTCCGAGGCCTCTATCAGCACCTCTCTGCTGATACACTCGTAACCCAATTTGGCTGCCACCTTTTCAGCAATCTCTTTGCCGTGGCTGAAAGACCCTCTGGAAATGGTTATTATGGCCACTGGGGATTCCCTCCTCTCTGTTCAGTTTAAGACCTCTGCCTTTGCAGCATGTATGCTTATGTTTCATCCTATCATGGAGCACCCTAAATCTAAAGAAGCAAATGAGATTTCTTTTCAAAACGAGACACCGCCATTGAGGTGGGGTTATAAGCTTGGCCGCAGTGTAGATCGGAACGGCACACCTCAACGATTCAGCCATGGATGGACCCTGAACCAGAAATGTCTTTTATTTTCAATCACTACCCAAAAACTCATTTTTTGGAACAAGGTTTGAAAATCTGTTACATTTTTCATGAAACCTAACAAGAACATTGACTTTTACAGTGTACAAAATCGGATATAAATGCTATTGTTGTTTCAGATTGGACAGTGCTATCCCATTTTGAAACAATATATTGAATATTAGCGGAGGTAAATAATGTTCCCCATTCGCCCTTCCACCATTAGGGGCAGGATCATCGCCATCTTCCTTATCTGCTTAGGTTTCGCAGGGGCGCTGACCAGTGTCTACTCTTGGGAAGTATTAAACCTGAAAAAAAAGCTGTTATTGATGGAGCAGTTTCATGGGCTTTTTGAGGATATCTTAGAGGTCCGCAGGTATGAAAAAAATTTCATGTATTTCAAGGAGATCAATAGCCTAAAAGAGATTTCTCTTTACCTTGATCGTACTATTGGCAAGGCTGGCCCGCTTGCCCCCAAAATAATAGACATCGTGGGAGAGAAAGACTTCAAGCAGTTCCAGGCACATCTTCTAAGGTACAAGACAGAGATTGAGGGATGTATCGAAAAATCTGACCAGCTTGACATCGTGGAGCTGAGGGCTATTGGGACATCCCTCGTGGATTTCGCACAGAAACTGCTCCAGGAAAAACGCAAGAGAATCAACAGGGTATTGAAACAAATTCTTATCCTGCCTCTAGCCTATATGGGGGGATTCGTTATCCTCATTATTTTGTCTTTTCAGTCCCTTGCAAAGAGTATTCTTAGCCGCATTTCTTTCGTACAAAAGGCAACAGATGAGGTTGCCAAAGGCAATTTCACACCCATAGAAAACCCCGGCAAGGCCCGTGACGAAGTGACAGAACTGATAGAGGCCTTTAACAGGATGGCGGCTGAACTGGAATCACGCTGGGAGCAGTTGGTGGAGTCCAGAAAACTGGCCTCCATAGGAACATTCACCTCTGGTATCGCCCATGAGCTCAATAATCCCCTTAACAACATTTCGCTCACCGCGGAAACACTCTTGGAGGAATCTGATACCCTGGACAAGGGCGAATCCAAGGAGATGATCCTGGACATCATTAATCAGGCCTCTAGGGCAAGCGAGGTTGTAAGAAACCTGCTGGATTTCTCCAGAACCGAAGCCCCATCCCTTACAAAGCTAGAAGTAAAGGAGGTCGTTCAAAAAACTGTCAACCTAATAAGAAACCAGCTCATGATCGTGGGTGTGAAGTTGGAATGTAACACTCCAGAGCGTATACCCCCTATCCGAGGCAACCTCCACAACCTTGAGCAGGTGTTCTTAAATCTCCTCCTTAATGCCATACAGGCCATGCCCAATGGAGGCAAAATCACTATAGGCGTAAGGGAGGCAGAAGATGGATATGTGGCAATTGAGGTCAGCGATACGGGCGTGGGAATCAAGCCAGAGGCCCTTGAAAAAATCTTCGACCCCTTTTATACCACAAAGCCAGCAGGAAGAGGCACTGGGTTGGGCCTGTCCATTGTCTATGGAATTGTCAAAAAACATGGAGGCTATGTGGAGGTAAAAAGCGAGGTCAATGTGGGGACCACTTTCACGGTCTACTTGCCCGTATTCCAAGAGGCTGAGGAGGGAAAATAGGAGATGAGATTGGCAGTTGTAGACGATGAGGTAACAGTGGCCAAGAGGCTGAAAAGGGCCCTTTCAAACGAAGGTTTTGATGTTGAGACATTCCTGAATGGAGAAGATTTCCTAACCCGTCAGAAGACCCATCCCTTCCAGATTGCCTTCATTGATCTCAGACTCCCTGACATGGACGGCCTAGATATACTTTCCCAGTTGAAGCCAGCCCACGATGACCTTGAGGCCATTATCATCACAGGCTATGGCTCTATTGAAACCGCTATAGAAGCCATAAAAATGGGGGCCTATCATTATCTCACAAAACCCTTCAGACTAGATGAAGTCAGGCTGCTGGCCAAAGGCGCAAGAGAAAAAATCCAACTGAGAAAAGAAAACCAACGTTTGAGAAAGGCCCTGAACCAGCAAGAGACCTTGAAGGGATTCATAGGCAACAGCCAGGTAATGCTAGAGGTTTTTGAAACCATCAGAAAAATCGCCCCCATAAACTGCAACGTCTTGATTCAAGGCGAAACGGGAACAGGCAAAGAGCTTGCCGCTCGATCCATCCATATGCTCAGCCCCAGGAGTAAACGTCCATTCGTGTCTTTTAACTGCGGGGGATTTACCGAGGAGCTTATTGCCAACGAGCTCTTCGGCCATGAAAAAGGTGCCTATACAGGGGCAACGGCGACCAAGATCGGACTGCTTGAGTCAGCAGATGGAGGAACCGTATTCCTTGATGAAATCAGCGAGATGCCCCTCTCCATGCAGGTCAAGCTTCTGCGCGTGATTCAGGAAAAACGAATACTTCGGGTAGGGAGCACAAAACCTATTGATCTCGACATACGCATCATAGCCGCCACAAACAAGGATCTGAAGCAGGCCATTTGTGAAGGAAGTTTCAGAAATGACCTTTACTATAGGCTCAATGTGGTGTCACTGTCCCTTCCCCGACTTACCGAAAGACGAGATGATATCCCCCTGCTCATCTCTCACTTCATAAACAAATACAGCCGATCATTTGGCAAAAACACAAAACGTGTCTCCCCCCGTGTCCTTGATATCTTAATGAACTATGAATTTCCCGGCAATGTCCGTGAGCTGGAGAATATTATCCAAAGGGCAGTGGCACTGGAAGAGGGAGAAACCATCAGGGTAAAGGACTTGCCATCTGATCTTCAAAGACTTGAGTTCAAATCTTTAGATGGAGAAGGGCTCCTCAGCCTGGAAGAACTGGAAAAGCAACATATCGAAAAGGTACTGAAAAAAACCGGTTATAATAAGAGCCTGACCAGCAAGATCCTGAACCTGCCCAGAACTACCCTGTGGCGCAAAATGAGAAAGTACGGCCTGCCAAATAAAGAAAAAGAGACTCGCACTGTTAATACAAGGAGCTAGGTTACGAAATGAGAATCTATCATATTTCATTTTGAACCGACCTTTTGTTTCATATTGAAATAAAGCTGTATTAAACAGTACACCGTGTTATCTTTCCTAGCATCTCGGTTTCTATGGGATTCAATTCCTTAATACCGCTTTCACAGGTCCCTATATTCATCAAAAATGCCTTTCTTATCGCCATGTTACCCATCAACCCAGCATCATCCTGCACCCGCCTTTTTCTCTCCCTCACCAAGACATGAGGTGCCCCAAAATCCCCCTTGATATAAGTGGTATTAAAGTTGCACAGGTGCTCATCGGGAGGTCGACAAAAGCCATGGAAAGGATCCTTGTTGCCCTGGATCCAGGAAGGACAACCATTTGGGCTGCGATTCACGCCTTGAACCTGGCTAGGCGAATCGGAGCAAGGACATATATCCTCATGGTTCCTAGAACCCCACATGCGGGGGAGGCGGAAAACCGGGTCCTTGCAGGGGCCCAGGAAGAACTGGAGCCTTTGATTGAAAAGGCGCGAACAGAAGGCGTCAGAGTGGAGATATACATTACCTACGGAGAATATGATCAAGAGGTGGTCAAGTTTATTAGGGAAAACAAGATTGATCTGCTCATCATAGGAGTACCGGTCTCTAGCAAAGGCAGCTCGCCGGGCAGATTTTTCGATAATGTGGAAAAAATCAGGCAGAGAGTGGACTGCCGTATTGAAGTGGTCAATGAGAGAGGTATCAAAATCACTGAGAAAAGGAGTGAATGATGTGGCATCTATATTTACCCATTGCAGGCAGTAGCGTGAACATTTTTCTTATTTTTGGCATGGGAGGGCTCGTTGGGCTTCTCTCAGGTATCTTTGGTGTTGGAGGCGGATTTTTGATGACTCCATTACTTATTATGGTGGGAATACCGCCTACGGTGGCGGCGGCCTCTGATTCCAACCAGATTGTAGGGGCATCCACATCCGGAACCCTGGCCCATTATCGCCTAGGAAACGTAGATTTCAAAATGGGTATCCTACTCCTTATAGGTGGTGTAGCAGGCGGCACACTAGGTGTACAGATCATCAAGGTCTTGAGAGAGCTGGGTAACGCGGATTTCCTTATCAAAGTTACCTATGTCTTGATGCTTGGGTTTGTTGGCTCTTATATGTTTATCGAAAGCTTTCAATCCCTCAGAAAAAAAGAAATAGCTGTGGTAGCAGAGAAAAAGGAATCCAAGTATGCCAAGTTGGTCAAAAAACTTCCTTGGCAAACCTATTTTGAGAAATCGGGGGTAGAATTGTCTATCCTGATGCCCCTCGTATTAGGTACATTCGTAGGGATTCTGGCGGCTATTATGGGAGTAGGTGGTGGTTTTATCATGGTCCCTGTAATGGTTTATTTATTACGAATGCCCATGCATGTGGTGGTGGGTACCAGCCTATTTCAAATCCTTTTCACCTGCGTCAATGTCACCATAATGCAGGCACACACAAATCATACCGTGGATTTTATCCTGGCCTTGATCCTCCTGCTCGGGTCCACCCTTGGGGCCCAAATCGGGGCAATGATAAGTAAGAGGCTGAAAGGCGATCAGTTAAAGATCTTGCTCGCCTCCATTGTGCTTCTCGTAATGGTCAAGATGCTTTTGAGTCTATTACTTCCACCTCATATTATGTTAGCTTACAAAGGAGGGCATTAAAAGTGTATAAATTATCGGTAGCATTACTCTGTGCCGTGACCCTGGCACTGTTTGGAGCATCCCTGGCAGAATGTGGTCAACCCGCCCGAGTCACACTTGAACCCAATGTGATTATTATTGGGGCCACGTATCATGGAGCGACCCTTACGGTCACCGGCACCATACCGGAGGGGACGGAGGCCGTTGTAAATGTGGTGGGCCAGCGAAAAGATACAGCCTTTAAAAAGAAAGGAAAGGCCATCGGGCTATTATGGATGAATCTAGGTACTGTGGTATTCCATAATGTACCCAACCTCTATTTGGTGTATGCGGGGAACCTTTCCAACGACAATGACTTGCCGGTGGGCTTCAATGCCATAAAAAATGAGATAGCCATTACGCCGGACTCAGAAAACAAGGATTTCCTATTTAATGAATTCATCAAACTAAAAACAAAAGAAGGGCTTTATTCTGTAAATAAAGGTGCGGTACAATATAGTAAGACATCTAATGGTATAAGGCCCTTTTTGTGCAAGGTTGCCTTGCCTTCACGGTTGGTCCCCGGAACATATGAGGTAAGCCTTATTGCCATAAGGAACGGAAAGATAGTGGCCAATACCACTCAGGTACTAAAGGTAAAAGAAGAAGGCCTCCCGAACCTGGTTGCCTCCCTTGCCTTCCGCCACAGTACAACCTATGGGATTTTGGCCACCGTGATCGCCATTATTGCCGGCTTGATAATGGGCTTGGTATTTAAAGGGGGCAAAGGGGGGCACTAAAGAGAGTTTAGGATGGAGCGTCTCCGCCAGTGGACAAAATCCATTTTACATCCAATTAAAAAGCGCCCTAAAAGTTTGTCTTTTGTAGATGTTTTCACCAAATTTCAAACGATTCTGGAACTTAACAACAAGGTGCTCGAGTTAATGGCTGAAATGGGCGACAAGCTGGGTGGAGACTATATCTTTGACAAGCAATACATTCACTCTTCTTGTGAGGCCATGACTGATTGTGTCTATAAACTCATCTATAACCTGGACTCCATTGCCCCCCAGAAATATCTTGACCTATACAATGCCTTTAAAAGGATACATGCCGAAATTCAAGATGAGTTGGAAGGCAAGCTCGTGATCCCGGAAACCGATTATACCATGCCCTACAGGCTGGTCAGTCGGGATTTTTCCGATGTAGTAGGAGCCAAAAACGCCAATTTGGCGGAGATAAAGAATTTCTTGCGCATACGAACACCCGATGGATTTGCCATTACCACAACGGCCTTTCAAGCATACATGGATCATAACCAACTTTGGGAAAAGATCCATTCTGTATCCCAGGAATGGGCCAAGGGTGAAATTTCAACCACTGAGGCCTCAAAAAGAATCCAGGAATTGATCAAAAACGGCTCAATACCTGTCAAATTAAAAAGGGAGCTGCGAAAATCTCTTGAAGACCTGCAGTCATTGCATTCGGGCAAAAGGCTTTTCTTGGCCATCCGGAGCAGTGCCTGGGGTGAAGATAGTGAACATACCTTTGCAGGCCAGTTTTTGAGCCTTCTCAACGAGCCGGCCCAGAATCTGTTCGAGGCCTACAAATCCATATTGGCCAGTGCCTACTCTGCCAGCGCCATGGAATACAGGCGGCAAAAAGGTTACGCAGAGCATGAAGTAGTCATGGCAGTAGCCTGTCAGGTGATGGTGGAACCGTTGGTGAGTGGCGTCTTATATACCCTTGATCCCCAAAACCCTCAACAAGAAATCATGATGGTCTCTTCAACCTGGGGGCTGGGGGCACCTATTGTCTCGGGAGAGGTTTCCGCTGATCAGTTTATGGTATCCCGGGATTCTCCGCATGAAGTGAAGGGAATGACTATCGTTCGAAAGCTCCGGCAATCAGTTACTTTAGAAGAAGGGGGTATAGGACCCCGACCAGTGCCCGAGGAACTTCAAACAAAAGCATCCCTCAAACACGAACAATTAGCTGAACTGGCCGAATTAGGGCTAATGATAGAAAGGTACTTTAAGAGGCCCCAAGACATTGAATTTGCATTTGACCACAATGGGGATCTATACATCCTTCAAGCCAGGCCGTTGAACATAGGCGCCCAAACCGCCAAGCTCGTCTGCGATGTGCCCTCTGCATTAAAAAAGGCCCACATACTTTTTTCTGGCAGGGGCTCTATAGCCCAAAAGGGTATTGGTATCGGTAAGGTCTTTATGGTGAAGGATGAAGAGGATCTGGAACGTTTCCCAGAGGGAGCTATTCTGGTGGCCCGAAATACCTCGCCCAGGTTTGCCAAGGTGATCAGAAGAGCCAATGCGGTTATCACGGATGTGGGCTCACCCACTGGGCATATGGCCACCATAGCGCGGGAATTCCGCGTGCCAACCATTGTAAATACAGGAATTGCCACAAAAATTCTCAAGCCGGCCCAAGAGATAACCGTTGATGCAGAAGAAAATGCGGTATATGAAGGTAAGATTAAGGAGCTCTGTTATTATGAATTCAACGAAGAACCTTTTGAAGAAACCTATGAATACAGGCTGTTGAGAAGGATTCTCAAGAAAATCTCCCCCCTCAATCTGCTTGATCCACTTGATAAAACCTTCAAACCTCGTTATTGTAGGACCTTCCATGACATTACCAGATTCATTCATGAAAAGGCAGTGGAGGAAATTATTGAGCTCAGTTATTACGGAGGCCGCGACACGCAATCATCGCCTCTCCATCTGGACATGTCGATCCCCTTGGACTTAGTGCTCATTGATATGGGCCAGGGGCTTGATACTACGCCAGAATCCGTAAAGGTCAGGGTAGAGGATATCCGTTCCATCCCTATGGCTGCCTTTGTGCAAGGCCTTACCTCGCCTGGTGCATGGAGTACTGAGCCCATGTCAGTGGACTTTGGAAGCTTCATGTCCAGTCTCACCCGGACCTTTTCTTCTTCCCTTGCCACACCCAAATACATTGGGCAAAACCTGGCCGTGCTATCCCTCAACTATGCGAACATAAGCCTGCGGCTGGGTTATCACTTTAACATGGTTGATGCTTATATTAGCGATAATATAAATGATAACTACGCGTACTTTCGCTTCCTGGGCGGTGTAACCGACCTGTCAAGGAGATCCAGACGAGCAAGGCTAATTGGAGAGATTCTTAGTGTAAATGACTTTAGAGTGGATCTGCGAGGAGACCTGGTGGTAGCCAGAGTCAAGAAATTAGGTCTTGAGGAAATGAAAAACAAACTTCGCGTCATAGGGTTGCTTGTTGCCTTTACTCGGCAATTGGATGTTCAAATGGTAAGTGACCGTCAGATCCCCAAATTCCTTGACACCTTCAGACAATTGGCCGTGAACAATGTGACGAAACACTAATATTAGGAGAGACCTGATGGATACCCAAAACAAAACAAGTATATTGGTGCTGGATGACGAGCCCATTGTATGCAAACGTCTGAGATCGGCTTTGGAAAAAAGGGGCTATGAGGTGGAAACATTTTTTCGCAGCGCCGATGCATTCAAAAGAATAACCGAGCGAGATTTTGATATTGTTATCACGGACTTGAAAATGGAAGGCCTTGATGGAATGGCCTTCCTCACTGAAGTAAAGAAAAGATCCCCCGGTACAGAGGTCATTGTTATCACAGGATTCGCCACCATGGAAACCGCCAAGGAATCGTTCCAGAAAGGGGTCTTTGATTTTTTGGCCAAGCCCTTCAAGTTGGGAGAAATCCAAGATGCAGTGGAAAGGGCTGAAAGAAAAATAAGAGAAAGCCGCGCTTAGCAAAAATGGGGTAGATGGTATGATCAATATTCTTGTTTCTGTAAAACCAGACCTGGCATCCAGCATTGCCATACGCTATGCAGGACAATTGGGCAAGTTGATGGAAATAGGGCTTCAACCCATTCATGTGAAAGAACCTGAGCAAAAAGGCAACCTGTTTGGAACCGGATGGGTACGGCATACCTGGGAGCATGTACTTACTGAAAAGGGGGAAGAGGAAATTAACCAGCTCATCAGGGCAGAGAAACCAAATTGCCCGGCTCTGGCTGCTCCAAGGGTTGTGTTGGGAGACAGGGAGGAAGAGATTTTGAGGGAGCTTCAGGCAGGTGCTTATGACCTATTTATGGAAGGTGCGCTGGCTTCATTCAATGTAAACGACTTTCGAAACCTTGTGCGTTCAAAGTTGTACCAAGGCGTACCCTGCCCCATTGTTGTGGTAAAGAATCTAGTGCCGGTGGAAAAAACCTCCCTGTTACTGTACGAGGGCATGGATGCCCATCGTCTCATTGAAGAATATGTACGTGTGTTCAAAGAGGCGAAATTAGCCTTGGATCTTTTTTACTATACACCAGAAAACTTGGATACGATCCACATAACCGAATCGGATCTCTCCGAGTTACCGCTTGATAGCGCTAAGCAGTTGTTGGAAGAGGCTCAACTGCTGCCCCGAAGCACACAACGGATCGCCGGCCCCCCGCAGCAGATAGGCGAATACCTGGCTGATTATGCTTTGGTAGGTGCTGCTATAAGAGACGAAGCTGGCAAGAAAAATCCGATTCTGACCGTCCTGGCGCGAACGCCCAGTCCTGTTTTCATTTGCTAGAGCAGGGCCTTGCGAACTCAGGAAACAGGCAGTGAGTTAGCCAGTAGATAGACGTAAACTAAACCTCATCGGAGGCTGCAATGAGAGTTCTGGTTGCACTTGATACAAATCCTTATAGCACGTATGTTGTCCATGAAGTAGCCAAACTGGCGATGAATACCTGGGCCGATGTTACACTTCTTGGTGTGGATTCAAAAAGGCCGGACATTTCAAACCACGCGGCAGGCTCCCTCAGGAATATTCCCATTGTCAAAAAAATGGTGAAGTTTCGGAAAGAATTTTTGAGTTATTTTACGGACAAAGATACCTCTCCCTATGAAAAAAGGCAACAGGCATACGAGCTCGTGGAGTTGGGCAAAGGCCTCTGGGAAGAATTTTCCGTATGCCGCAGCAGGAAAGAGTTCAGGGTGAGGGTTCGATTTGGCCCTCCCGCCAAACAGGTCCTTGCAGAAGCCGAGGAGGAACAAAGTGATCTCATTGTGGTGGGCTGTAGCAAAGGGGATCGGTGTGCCTGGGAACAGGACCGTAACGCCCCTGAAAAGATCGTCAAAGGAGCCCCATGTTCTGTCCTTGTAGTAAAAGAGGAAAAAAAACCAAATAAGATCGTCTGTTGCCTCGATCATGACAGCGTAAGTCAGGAATCCCTTGAGCTGATCAATCAGATGGTCACATTACATCAAACAGAACTTGCTATTGTGGGACTCACCGAGTCAGATCGTCTTAAAGAAGAAGTCGATCAAAAAATGAAACAAATCTTACAATACTATACTGACCAGAAGATCAAGGCATGGGTATCTGTTGTGGATGTCTCTCTCCTTGATCAATTCATTCCCGATGCTGCAGAAAAGGGCCTAATTGCCCTTTGGATGGGTCCTCGTTCCATCTTAGGCAAGTTTTTCTCACAAGATAGGGTGGGGAGGCTTATCAGGACGGCCCAGTCATCTGTACTCATATTACGGTAGGACACACCCAGTTAGCCTATCGCACTCTAGCTCTTGTGCCACTCAATCCTTCATCTTTATCTTTGCAATATCCTCAGGCCGACCAAGTACGATAAGGATGTCGCTATCCTTGACCACAAAAGAACCTCCTGGCACCATGGTGAGACGGTCGGGCACCAGTTCGCGGACTGCAATGACGTTCACCCCGTACTTGGCGCGTAAATTGATTTCCCCCAGTGTCTTGCCAATGAAGTTATTTGGCGGGGCCACTTCAAGTATGCTGTACTCGGGTGATAAGGGGATGTAATCCAAGATATTGGGGTTGGACAGGCTCTTTGCGATTTTGATGGCAGTCTCCTTCTCTGGAAAGATCACCTCACTGGCCCCGATCTTTTCCAATATCCTACCATGATCTTCGCTTCTGATCTTCACCAAGATGTTCTTGACCTTCAGATCCTTGAGGTAAAGGGTTGCCAGGATACTGGCACTTAGGTTTTCCCCGAGGCTCACGATCACCGCATCCATCTCAGAAATGCCTACTGACTCCAACAAAGAGCGATCTGTTACGTCCCCTATGATGGTATGGGTTGCAAAGTCCTGAATCCTTCTAATCCTTTCCTCTTCCCGGTCCACACAAAGCACCTCATGGCCTTCCTCATAAAGGGCCTTTGCAACCGAAAACCCGAAATTTCCCAAACCAAAGACGGCGAACTTTTTCATTTTCTACCCTATAAAAACCTTTTCTTCCCCGTATTGAAATTTTGTAACTGGAGTCCTTTTTGCTAGTAAAAAGGCTAAATTAAGCGGCCCAAGCCTTCCCAAGAACATCATGATCATGATGAGTATCTTACCCAAGGTAGTTAGTGTGGAGGTCACGCCCATACTTAGCCCAACCGTACCAAAGGCTGAGACCGTTTCAAAAAGATATTCCAAAAACTTTCCCCTCGTTTCTGAGTGCGTATAGCCACCCGTCTCCGCGATCATCACCAGACAGGCAACTACAGATATCAACACAACAGAACTCAAGATAATGGTCACGGATCGGCTGAGGGTCTCTCTGGGTATGGTTCGCTTGAACACCTCGCCCTCTTCCCTGCCTTTGAATCGATTCTTTGCCATAATTACCAAGATAGCCGCATTGATTGTTTTCACACCACCCCCGCATGAGCCAGGAGAAGCACCAATAAACATCAAGATAATCAGGACAAAAAGTGTTGGATTGGCCAGATTGTATAGATTGACCGTGTTGAATCCGGCGGTACGGGCAGTGACAGACTGAAAATAGGAGACAAGTATCTTCCCGTGAAGTGGAACAGTAACCAATGAATTGTTGAACTCCAGCACTAGGAACAGCAGGGTCCCTCCCAGGATCAAGCTCCCTGTGGTTGCAAGGACTATCTTCGAATGCAGCGATAGCCTCGCATGCCTTTCTTGTTGTAACCTTTTCTTTACCCAATGAACAAGTTCCGTAAGGATAACAAAACCCAGGCCGCCGCATATGATGAGGCTGGTGATGATTACATTGACCCACCAGTTGGACTGAAATGACATAAGGCTATCCGAGAACAGCGAAAACCCCGCATTACAAAAGGCCGACACACTATGAAAAATCGCCACCCACAAGCACCGCCAAGATACCGAACCTCCGGGCCAACCAAAAAACAAAAGCAGCGTGCCCGTGGCCTCTATCAAAAATGTATATATGAAGATGGATCTTACTAACTCCAGGACATCGCCCTTGTTAAGGGGGGAGAAGCTGCTTTGGACGATTATTCTGTCCCTAAGGCTGATTCCGGTTCCCAGCAGCCTATAGAAAAGAACTGAAAAGGTCATGATCCCTAGGCCGCCAACCTGAATGAGGCCCAGAATCACTCCTTGGCCGAAAGGGGTAAAGTAAGTACCCGTGTCTACCACAATCAGGCCGGTTACGCACACGGCAGAGGTGGCTGTGAATAGGGCATCCACAATAGACATGCCCCCATCCCTGGTAGCCCAAGGACTGACCAAAAGCACAACCCCAAAAAGGACAAAACCCAAGAAGCTGAGGGGCAGGACCTGTTGGGGTGACAGATGGCGGAAGACATTTTTCATTTTCTTAGAGGGCTGGCGTCATCGGCCGTTTCTCCTATGGGCCTTTGGTTGAAATGCCCTAAAAAAACCCGGACCCTCTTTGGTCATGCTGCTTTGCTGCCAAAAGAAAGCTTACCCTTTACGATCCCACCATAGATAAAGGCCACAAAAATTTCCCAGATAATAACGGCAATCCAAGATTCGAGTATGGACCAGACAATTCCCCCTGTTACAAAAGCTGGGACAATCATAACAATGCCGATAGCAAATTTTCGACTCAAAGACATTTCCTACCTCCTTATTTGTCTGTATCAGGATTGGGTGATCAGTATCATAACTGAGCAGTGTTTTCAGCGCGACTGCGGCGCGATTATAGAAAAAAGAAGATAAGGGGTCAAGAAACTTAACGAGGTTGTGGGCTTTTCAGGAAAGGCTTTGTTTTCAGATGACGTGAAAAAAGTGCAGGCGGATTCTGTGTCCAGGAGGCCCTTGGGAGGCCCCGGCCTCTGAAGACAAGGGAGGTGGTTAGGACTCTCAAGCCACAGAGGATTCGGTGGAAAGGCCAGAACCCACCTGCAGTTACAATGATACCACCATCCCTAATCAAGTCAAGGCAATTGAGACTCCGGGATTTTGGATGTCATCTCCTCAAAGAACGATATCTGTACGGGTTCGCAGGCAAATAATATGGCCTCATGCCAAAGTCCCATCCAAGAATCAGGAACTTCCATATGATTTTCCCTGTGCGTGATAGGCCAACCCCTGCGCTATCGCGACCAACTCTCCTGAATCTTTGCGAATTTCTACCTGCCAAAGACTTAATTTTCGCTTGATATCAATCGGTTTTGCCTCTGCGATTAGAATTTCTCCAGGACCTGCGGGGGCAAGAAAATTGATTTTCACTTCAACAGTTACGACAGTACCTCCCAAAGTACTTGCCGCCAGCGCTATCGCATGATCAGCTTGCGCAAAAAGTGCTCCCCCCTGAACACGCCCCAGGGCAGTTACATGATTTTCATCAGGCCGGTATCGAGTTACAGCAAGTGCCTTTTCTAGCTCAACAAGTTCAAAGCCCAGGAATCTGGACATGGGATCTGAGCTAACCAACCCCCGGGCTTCGCTAAATTGATCTGATTCCTCTATCATTCGAGACTTTTCCAATGACCGCAATATTTGCCCTAAGAGGGAAGTTGTCCTGGCATTTTCTATCTCACAGTAATCCCATGTTTTTTTTGCCAATCAGGACCAAACTTCTTATCGAAATAGTCGGCTAGCCTGTCCAGCCAGCGGGACCAGGGGTTTCGGCCTTTTTCTTTGGCCTCTAGCACGTCCTCCAAAAAAGAAGCAATTTCCGCAATTTTTTCTTTTGGAATAAAAGACCATGCCCCTTGAGTTTTTGATCTAGCCACATTTTCTGGCGTAAGGGCGTGTGCAGTCAGCATCACCGCTATTATCCCTTTTTCATTCGCAATATCCAAAAGCCCATAGCCGTTTACACCCATAATATCGAGAATAGCAATATCAAAGATATGTTTTTCCAAGAGTGATCTAGCTTCCTCGAAATTGGTGGCCCGTTTCACCTCGCACATTGCGAGCAACTGTTCTAGAGTATCCAGCACGTCGGGCTCATCGTCCACGATTAGGATTTTTTTGCCCCTTAGCAAATTATACTCTGCCATGACGTAATCTCACCTCGTACATTCATCCCAGCGTCTGCATGAAATGCATTTATCACAGAAGACAACAAAAGCCCATATAAATTCTGACGAGTATATTCTATCAAAACATCTTGTTTGGGAGCCATAGTGCAAGAGCTGGAAATATCATTGTAAGCACTAATACCAGAAGTTGCATCATTACGAAAGGAGGTACTGCCCTCCAGATATCTCTGGTACTGATTTCCGGTGGTGCAACACCCCTCATGAGGATCAAGGCCCAGCCAAAGGGTGGTGTGAGGTAGGCTACCTGCATGTTCAGTATAAAAACTATGGAGAACCAAATCGGGTCAAACCCTAGCAGCTTTGCTATGGGTACAAATATAGGCGCGCAAATAGTAACGACGGCGTAGTCATCCATAAACATGCCAAAGATGAGAAGCATGATCTGCATCGTCCCGAGTATGATCCAGGGACTAACCGTTACACTTTGAACGATGCTCATGACCATATCTTGGGCTCCGGCACTGGTGTACACTACACCAAAAAGCGTAGCTGACACCAATATCCACAGCGCCATCCCGCTGACTTTCATGGTTTCAATACAAGAATCGATTATTACCTTCCAGGTGAACCTCCCGTATATTACGCACATTAGACACGCGCCCATCGCACCTACGCCCGCAGCTTCAGTAGGAGTTGCTATCCCCAGAAAGATTGATCCCAAGACCAGCACCACTAGAAGGGTAGGGAAAACTATCTCTTTCAGCGAAGCCCATCTAATCTTCCATGTGACCTCTTGTGAGGCTTTCGGAGCGAGTTGAGGCTGGAAAAAACATCTTGTCAACACGTAGGATATGTAAAGAAATGCGCTTATTAACCCTGGTATTGCGCCACCAAAAAAAAGCCTACCAATAGATACTCGCGCAATATAACCAAATACTATCATCAGAATACTTGGAGGGATTATGGTGCCGAGGACCCCGCCCGCCATTACAGTCCCCAATGCTAAGGACTTATTGTAGGAGTATTTGAGCATGGCGGGTACGGCAATAAGTCCCATGGTCAAGATACCTGGACCAAAGCCCCCGCACATAGCTAGCGCCACGCATACGCCAATTGTTACAACTGCCAGCCCTCCTCTCACGCCGGAAAGCCAATAATTCAACGCTTTGAACAAGCGATCTGAGATTCCCGAATGAAGAAGAAAGTTGCCCATAAGGAGAAACAAAGGGATCGTGATCAGCCCCCCGTCGGTGATTTGCCTGTATGTTGTGGTCGCAACAATGTACAGATCATTGCTCCCACCTATTAGATAAGTTATGAAAACGCTTATCCCTCCCAGTGCAAAAACCACGGGCACTCCGAGCGCTAGGAGAATTAGTAGACCGCCAAAAAGAAGAAGTGTGATGAGTTCTGTAGACATTAGCAAGCTACCTACCAAAAATTAAAGGCTCGAAAGGAAACAGAAGTACCATATGGGCGAGATTGACAAATCTAGTCATCAGATCTTATGAAATATACGATCCCCTCAAGCAGGAATAGTATTGCCACGATCGGAATGAGGAGTTTGAGAGGATATAATGGTAAGCGAAAGGCTCCTGCTGCAAGCTCTTTCATTTTCAATGAGTTGAGCCCCATCCAAAAACCCTGTGTTATTAATACTCCCATGAATGTTACGAAACTTGCGATGGTAATAAGGCGAGCAATCATTTTGATTTTCTTGGGGAAATGGTCATAAAATATTTCTATTCTTATGTGGCCGCCTGTTGCCATGGTATATACGCCCGCAAACATGATAAACAAGCCGAAAAGCTGCCTGTTCAACAACCATCCCCACAGTAATGGATTGTTAAAAACATACCTGGCAATAACATCGAGCGTGGTGATAAGCATCATAAGGAACACGGTGAGGCAAAGAGCTTTTCCCAATCTATGGCTGACGATGTCGATAATGTCCATAATCCGATTTAAATACCTCACCGTGTCACCCCCTGAACTGAAAAGCCGTTTCTTTTCCTATTTTAGAGTTTTTCTCCATTTCCTTATCATTTCGATAGCCTTTGCCGCTGCGGGATCTCTCTTCGCAATCTTGTCCCAAAGTTTGTTAGCAACTTCCTCACATTTTTTGTCACATGCTTCATCTAAGGCACATTTTGTTATTTTCCCGGCCTTGACCAAATCGTCGGCTTTCTTGTACTCAACCATATAGCTATCCAGAAGCTTGTGATAGTAGTCTTCTGCTGCCCCTAGCAGTGCCTGTTTAAGATCGGATGGCAATGCATTCCATGATTTCATATTGACCAGTATGTGTCCTGGCACAACGTCGTTTTGCCCTCCAATAAGCCAATATGGTGCCACTTCGTACCATTTCAGTCCCGTTATAGCGCTTATGTCCCACTGGGACGCGTCAATAGTGCCCAGTTTGAGCCCCATGTATGCGTCAGTCCCTGGTATATAAGTTCCTCGAGCACCTAAAGCATTGTAATAATCAGCCCAGGATCCCTCTACTCTAAACTTTTTTCCCTTTAATTGAGAGCAAGATGTTATACAGGTTCTTGAGAGAGTTATTATCTTTCCATAGGAATGCATGTCCAGCCAAAAGAGGCCGTGTTTTCCATATTCCTCTCGAAGCAGCTTCACGAGTCCACTATTATAAAAGAAATCCCGCACAATCCTTCCTGTCTCAACAATATCTTTGTCACCCGGTATGTTGTACGCATAAGGCAGCCCAAATTCGACTTCTCCAACAGGCACTATCCCTCCCCACATGGCTGCAACAGCGTGTAACATGTCAAGCGTGCCTTTTTGGGTTGCCTCAAAGAGTTGTTCGGCAGGGACTAGTTCAGGATCTGCAAAAACCGATATCAAGATCCTGCCATTACTTCTTTCCTTTGCCCGGTCAGCGAAGTACTTCAGCAGTTCCATGGAGATATCGCCTCGAGGATACGCGGATTGGATCTTCATTCGGTAGATCTTTTGGCCGGCGATGGCGCTAACACTTCCAAAGGCCACAAAGGTAAAAAATATACCGACTAAAATAATAGCCCCAATGAGCAGTCCGTTGGTTTTTTTCATCTCTGTTCTCCTCCCTAATAAAATAAATTAACAAAAGATTCCTTTCCTATCTTATTTTCTTTATTCACCCCCCTTCTTACTAATTTTGCGCAAGAAATCTCCCCTAAGGTTTCGCGAAATGGGAGAGGGGAGCTCTTGACCTACTCCGCATGCCAAACGTATCCTCAAAAGGTTTGACCCAATGCCCTCTGAGCAGCCTTTCTAGCCTCCCCTTGAAACTCAAAATGCTCAAGACCCATCTGCTCCAAGCTCCGCTTGATGTTCATGCCAAAATTTCCTGCCACAATTGTGGTGACTCCCTTCGCCGCCAGAAACTCAGCTACTAATGGGCCAGCGCCACCACCAATGTTACGGTAAGGATTTTCCACAATTTCGACTAATTCAGCTTCTTCGTTAAAAAGCAAAAAATATGGGCTTCTAGCGGCTACACGGCTGACAAAATCTGTCTCACTTTTACCATCCGACGCGACGGCAACCAGCCGTTGGCCACCATTGGTATTTAGTTTTTCTGTCAACACCTTACTGCGTCCAAATTCCGAATTTCTTTGCAAATTATCAGCAATATCATCAGTGCCAAAAATTACCTTAATGCCCTTTTCCTTGATCAAATCGGCCGCTTCATCAGAAATCCTCGCACCTTTGGGAAGTTCTATTTTATCGACTCCCTTTGCTACAAGCTCTTTGACCTCTTTTAAAAACACGAATCTTCTTCTCACCCTAGTCCTCGCTTTTAATCGGAACAAATCAAACAATGGATTTTAACATCACTTTCGGTCCCGCCTCTTTTACTACGACCTTGGCCAGGTTGGCTTGCGCTATTTCTTTCTTAAAGATTGATAATGTTATCCGCGTCCATACTCTTTCAATCCGGTACCGGATGAGGATTTCACTTACTCTTAATCAGATAAGAACCAACTACCGCTTCCACCTCTATTTCTACTAAGTGCTCGGGTCTTGCTAATGCCTTTACTTCTGCCATGGTGATCACCGGCTTGACCCCTTTGTACCATTCAGAATAGGCACGTAGATACTCCTGTCCTTTGCTTATATCAGTGACATAGAAACGAACTCTTATCACTTCGGAAACCTTCGCTCCTGCGCGCGCTAGAGCGTCCTCTATTTTTTGGAGAATGATCTTGGTTTGAAGATAGGCATCGCCAGCGCCCTCTACCACGCCCTCCGAGTTGGTAGAGGTGGTCCCGCCGATGTAAACCATGTTTCCCACTCTAACCGCACGACTATATCCAACCTTCTCTTCAAATGGAGCGCCTGAAGAAAAGTTCTCTCTCTTTAGCAAATCCATGTTCTTATTCCTTTAGAGGTCAAAACTTTTTCCTGGGCCGAGACCACTTCAGGTTGGACAATTGAACTCATTTGGGAACATACCCGGGCTCAAGGCTCTACCATGCATTGGTTAAGACAAATTACCGGCTCCAAATCTCATGCGAAAGTCGTTTGATAACGTACATCTTCTAGCCCTTGTGAATATCCTTGGCCTGGTATGGCCATCGCCATCGGTTGCAATGTGAAACGAAATGAATCCCGCGCCCTCCACACCCACACTTGCCAATGAAGACCCATTCTTTACAAAAGCACAGGCTTCGGCCATGCTCGCCATTTTGCTCAAGTTCGTGAGATCATTAGAGTGCATTATCATGGTATGACCCAATCCTTGCTCTGCCTTCACAGCCCTGCGTATTGCCTCATCAGCGTCCTTGCATCTCACCAATGGCAAGACAGGCATTATTTGCTCTGTCCAAACAAGAGGATGATCATAATTGGTTTCCAAAATCACAATCTTGATATCTTCACTGACCTCCAGTCCAATCGAGGCAAGGATAAAAGAAGGAGACCTACCGATAAAATCCATGTTTATGACACCCGGCTTCCCTGGTTCCCCCAATTCCTTGAAGATATTCTTTACCAAAGCCTCTCCTTGGGAGGCGTCGATTTCATAAGCTCCATATCTTTTCAGCAAATCCTTTAGCTTGTCTGCTACCGAATCCACTACAAAGATCTCTTTTTCACTGGCACAAGGTGTGCAATTAGAAAAGGAAGCCCCTTCAATGATGCATCTGGCAGCCAAATCCAGGTCTGCGGTTTCATCAACAACCACCGGGGGATTGCCAGGTCCTCCTGCAATCACTTTCTTACCTGTCTTGGCTGCAAAGTCCACAACGCCGTGACCGCCCGTCACTGCAATTAACTTTATACTAGGATGCGTCATCAGATATTGGGCCGAAGGGACTGAGGGCTCTTCGATGGCGCATATCGTGTTAGGCGGGCCCCCAGCCTCTAAAATGGCCTTATTCAGATCCCTTACAACCCTTGCAGACACGGCTTTTGTTTTGGGGTGGGGATTATTTACCACGGTATTGCCACCTGCGAGCATCATTATTGAATTGAAGATAATGGTCGGCGCTCCATTCGTGACCGGATTGACTGAAGCAATCACACCATAGGGTATTCTCTCAATTACAGAAATTCCCTTGTCGCCCATATAAACTTCGGGATTCAAATCCTCCATACCAAGAACATTGCAAGATGCGGTTATTTTTTTCACATTGTCCTCAACCTTGCCTAGACCTGTCTCTTCCCACTCCATTCGAGCATATTCTTCGGCATTAGATAAACCCGTATTCCTTATAGCCTTGATAATTTTTTCCCGAACAGCTAGCGGGAGTGCAACCAAGCTTTTCTGAGCGATCTCAGCTGCCTTAATAGCCTCCTCCATTTCTTTGAACACACCATCTCTAACTTGGGGTTGTGAAGAGTCCTTCTCAGCTTGCTCCACCTCTGCATTCTCCTGACTCAGTTTCCGGATGACCTCCTCCACCACCCGACTGATAATTCTTTCATCAACCATTGTCCTCTCCATCAGACACCTTTTGTTATACAGCCTCTTTCCCGGTTTCCCCCGTCCTTATTCGAACTACTTCTTCTACGGGAATAACAAATATCTTGCCATCACCTATCTCACCGGTTCTGGCTGTTTTCTGAAGAACTTCAAGTGTCTCCGCTATAAGAGACTCTTCAATCACAATTTCAAGTTTCAGCTTAGACACAAAATCCACACGGTATTCGACACCCCGATAGACCTCCTTTTGCCCCTTTTGCCTGCCAAAACCCTTTACTTCGGTGACCGTCATCCCCTTTATACCCATGTTAGCAAGGGCTTCCTTTACCTTTTCGAGCTTGAAAGGCTTAATGATCGCTTCTATCTTCTTTATTGCCAATTGTTTAATGATCTCACCAAATCATCGCATATTGGTTAGTTCTTCAATCTCCGCCATCTTATCCCAAACAATAGTACCAGCTTTCTTTATGGCTTCACCTTTTTCTGTGGCCACAATGAGGTGAGATGCTCACTGTCAAGCTTGTATTCCAACTCCTCGTTAATCCCATCTTCAGTGTAAAACTCTCTTGCAGCTTTAACGCCTTCATCAAATTTGGCCAGCAACTGTTTGGCTCTCTCACTATCAATAAAGGTTATTTCATGCACTAATGCGCTAATAAAGGTTATGATGTGAGAGAAGGGATCAATGAAAGACACACCTTCCACATCAATTATGACATACTCATCCGATAGCGTGATAATGGGTGACCTTGGGTTATCACTTATTCCCAGAATGTCGATGCCGTATTGCTTTGCAAATCTTACTATCTCGATCGTTCTCCTTGGATACCTCGGGAATGCAAATACACACATCAGAGAAGGACGGTTGCATTTAGTTATTAAATCAATGATTTCCCACGATATGGTCGTATCAACGAATACATTCTCTTTGATTTTTTTGAGGAGATACCCAAAGTAGTATGCAAGAGTTGCTGAGGCTCGATATCCAACAACAAATACCTGGTCCGCCTTATAGATCCTCCTTGCGACCCGTTTCAACTCAAAGTCTGAAATTGATGTAACAATGTTTTCTAGGTTATACATTGCATTTTCGCAATACCTTTTGAGAGTGCTTTCGTCTTTTAATTTATGTTTTGTCTTGGTGAGCCGCTCCACACTTGTAAGCTCTGTCCGTAAGACACTCTTCATGTGCTGAACGAAATCCGAGTATCCCGTAAACCCAAGATCTTGAGTGAATCTTATTACCGTTGGCTCGCTTACCCCGCACTCATCGGCAATTTCTTTGGCGGTCATCAAGAAGAGCTTCTTGAAATCTTTCAATATAAGGTCAGCTATCCTCCTTTTTTTCGATGATAAAGAGGGATAGGCGTCCACTACACGATCGAATAAATCCTTTTTAGGACTCTTCATCTCTTTCTGCCCTGTCACCTAATGGTCCATTCCATGAAGACTTCTTAAGGAATTCTCTGCTGCCTTCTTGGCTGCGTCTACGTCCGAAACGGATCCGCTCAAGTAAACTCTTCCACTGGCTCCGAAAACACTCACATGAATGAGATTTATATCTGCAGCCTTCTCTGCCTCATTTGCCGCCAGCCCTGCATAGCCAGCTGGAACTACTTCAAGAATGTAAAGGGTTTCTTCGCTCAACATCATGCTTGCGGCCCTGAATCTATTTATGATTTGGGACATATATGGATCGGTCCTCTCTATAACTACTGATGAGAGTATCTTGGGCCTGAGCCGTTGAGACAGATCCAGCCCTAAATTCTCCAGGACTACTTCGCCTGCTTCTTTGATGTCAGCAGGCGAGTCGGCATGTACCTCTAGCATGCCATAGGTCCTCTCCACTACCATCGCACCAAGCCAAACATTTGCTCTCTTCAGCACTATGTCGGTAAGAGAGTTGATCTGTATCCCTGGGGCTATCTCCATAAAAAGCGCAGCCTGGCCTGGAACCGGATAGTATCCCAAAGCGGTGCTTCCAATGAAGCCAGTGAATTGCTTTTGTAACCTGTCAATTGTGGCAAAGGCTCTGAACTGAATCATCTTATCCGACCTCTGGGTCAAACGCTTTTCAGCCACTCTCTTTTGTAAGGGCATATGGCAGAACTAATGGTGCAAGCACCTTCTGCTTTGCAAGCACATTCTTCAGTTTCCTCATGGGAGAATCTTCCGTAGCAAAACTCATTGATTGGCAACGATGTCTTACAGTCCAATATCAACTCGCTTATGAGCTTCCCGATTATTGGCGCAAGTCCAAACCCATGACCGCTAAAGCCCGTTGCAAACACAAACCCGGCCACTTCTTCGGTAAAACCTAGCACAGGAAGCCCATCCGACATCATGGCTATGATGCCTGACCATGTGCGTATCACGTTCAGGCCTTTGAGTATGGGAAAATACTCCTCAACCATCTTACAAATAGCAGGTCCAATAAAGTGAAATAGGGGCTTTCCACTTCTATAGATAAAGTTTTCCGTTCCAACAAAGCCCCCCCAAAAAAAAGAGCCGTGCACAGTCTGTCTTCCATAGAACAGCCCCTTTGCGTGTCCAATCATCTGCGGAAAAAGTGGTGAACACGGTTCCGTGATAAGTGCTTCTGAAAATACCGGTCGTAACGGCAGGTCAAGGTCCACCATATTCGCCACTTCTCGCCCCGCTACACCGGCAGCGTTGACCACCACATCTGTATGTATTTCCCTCTTGTTGGTCAAAACACCTATTACTTTTCCCTTCCTGAGCCTAATATCTGTTACCTCTTCATGTGTAAAAAACTGCACACCTAGTTCCTTTGCTCTTTTGTAATATGCATATGTCACCAAAAAAGGATTTGCATGCCCATCCGTAGGGCAGTAACTGGCGCCAATGACCTTCTCCCCCACATATGGGTTTATTTCGAGGATCTGCTTTCGGTCTAGCATCTCTAAATCCAGACCGGCTGCTTTTTGGTTCTCCACTGATTTTCGCATGTTTTCAAGTTCTTCTTCAGTGGTACACAGACGAAGATTTCCCTTTTGAACATATTCAACATCCATCCCAAGCTCATCATGTAATTGCTCATAAAGCTTTACACTTTCCATTGCCAAGGGCATTTCCTTCAGATTTCTTGCCGATTGTCTAACCCCTCCACCATTACTTCCTGAGGCCTCTCCGCCTATGTCGGACTTCTCTACCACTATCGGTTTAAGGCCCTCTTTGGCAAGATTATACGCTATGGAACACCCCATAACGCCGCCGCCTATTATCACAGTGTCTGCTGTTACTGACATCCTATCTCCTGCTAAAGTTTATCCGGTAGCAAAAACTGAAATAGGGACAGGTCTGACAGGAGCTCGAGCCGTGCTTGGCTCAACCTCCTCTCTCTTTACTCCGAGCTCTTCACAGAGTATTTGAGAGACAAGCCTTTCACATGTTTGGCCCTGGCAAAGTCCCATGCCCGCTCTTGTAACTCGTTTGATCCCATTCAGAGTTTTAATCCCACTGCGTATTGCTTCCCTGATTTCACCTTTGGTAATTTCTTCACACCTGCATATGATCATATCATCATCTTCTTGAGCCTCTTCAGCCCTAACAACCTTCTCCGAGCCCTGCTTATGTCTCAGTTCTCTGATCCTTTGGATAACCCTATTGACTATCTCCTCTACCTCGCTCTCAGAAATACCTGTCTCCTCTACTTTCACTGTTTCCGGAGCTGAACCTAATTCTCTCTCATCTTCTGTTTGCGGGCTTTGCTCTTGGGAGTATTTTACGCTAATGTTTTTCTCTTTTATGAGATCAAGGGCCTCAGAAGATATTCTTGCATCCTGAGGAATTAGTATTTCTTTTTTCCCGTCCTTTATTGCTTTTTCAATATCTTTGCGGAAAATGAATCGGCCTGCCATTCAATCTCTCCCTCAACTCGACTATCATTTTTTCTTTTTGGGCTTTTCTCTTTTAGCCTGCCTTCTTTTTCTCTTCATTGGAGCAGGAGTCCCTGGCTTGGGCAAGAGGGTCTCAATTCCTTCAGCAGGTCTAGGTATTACGTGGGCTGAGACTAGATGCCCGACCTCTTTACATGCCTGCCGTCCTGCATCCACTGCCGCTTTGACAGCCCCTACTTCGCCGCTGACCATTACGATCATCAGACCGCCCTTGACCTTTTTCCTGCCAAGGAATTTTACATTGGCTGATTTGACCATAGCATCTGCTGCCTCTATGGCACCCACCAAACCTCGCGACTCAATCATACCTAAAGCCTCTTCCATGATCAGGCCCTCTCGACTATTGCTCTCTACCTTTCAAACTTTTAAGGGTCTCAACCACCACTTTTGCCGCAGCCTGCACCTCCGAATGAGACCCTGCCAAGTAAATCCTTCCCGCCGCTCCAAAAAATCTTATGTCTACGAGCCTAATGTTACAGTGCTTCTCCGCCTCATTAGCAGCTATGGAGGAATATGCTGCTGGTGTTACTTCCAGAAGATACACATCATCTCCACCTAGGATTAGCATCCCTCTGCTATTCCTATTTATGATAACTGCTTGGTATGGATCGACCTTGTTGATTACACTTGTGGCCAGAATTTTTGGAGCAAGCCTTTCCTCTTCCTTGAGTCCGAGTTCCTCTAAGATCATTCTCCCTGCTTGCAAAACTTCCTCTTGTTCAAAGGAATGAATCTCTAACATCCCATAGCGTCGCTCGACGATCATCTCACCGGGCCTAGAGTTAGTTAGTTTAAGGGCGATATCGGTAATTCGATTTATTTCGACCCCCGGTACTACTTCGACAAACAATGACGCCATGCCCTCTACTGAAAGATATCCCCTGCATCTGCATGCAAACAGGGATGCAAACTGAGGTTGCAACCTATCCAGATGACAATAAGCTCGTAATTCCGCCATGTTTTTCCCTTAGCTAAAATATTTCTTGTAACTACAAAAAGCTTTTACCCCAATGTAACGATTTCTATTGAATATTCCTTTGCCAGATCTCTTGCCAAAGGTGTAATCTTGCCGCCCTTAGCAAGTTTAATCCTCTGGTTCCCTTTCTCAAAAGCCTCGGTCACTACCTTGGCTGTAATCAGTTTCACACTCGCTTCTCTATCATTTGAGTCGTTACGCTGGCTTTCCTTATTATCGCTGCTGACTAATTCCATAAACACTTTCTCAAGATCTTGCGTCTCACAAAAATTTATCCCCATATCCTTCAATTTCTCTAAGATATGCATTATCTCAGCGCCTATTCTTTCATTCTTAACAAGCCCGATAAAAGAAAAACTATCCTTGGTTGCCAAAACCTTTTTCCCCTGGGCCAGCGCAGAAAACAGAAGGCGGGATTCGAAGTCGTCAACAATCAGGTTGGCTACCTTGGAAGCTACAGTAAAACAGAAGGTGGGCAGAACCAGAATATCTGACATGGATAAAACCTTTTCCACGCCGTCTTCTGAAACCGTATCCAGTATACACCGCCCTCCCGCCTTTTCCCTTATGTCTTCTTTGCACAAAGTCTCTCTCGCAGAGCTCACAGTAAAAAAGGCAGCCTTACTGCATTGCTTCTCTATGAGGCGAACGTGTTCAAGGGCCTCATCCACACGTCTCAACCCAGAATTCAAAACAATCAAAGCCCTTGGGCCATCCACGCCAGAGCCAACATTTTGATGTGTAACTGCAGGGTTTATCCCTATTTGCTTCAGGCTCTCTAAAACTAGTCGGCGGATCTTTTCTTCGTCTATTTCTTTCATTTGTCCATCTAACTAAATAAAAACCCGTTGCATCATAAGCAGGAAAGAGCAATTCCATATGGTGTGATTGCCTGAGGGAAGGGGGGGGTTTTTGCCAAAATCCCCAGTTCCTCCGAAACTATTTCTGCAATCCCTTCCAGCTCACAGGTCCCGCCTACCAAATAAATTTCCTCTATCCAATTAAACCCTCGCAAAAATGAGCCAATGATGCTTGAAATCTTTTCAATGACGGGCCTGACAATTGGAAAAATGTCCTTGGCTTTTGTCCTATCCCGTTTCAGCTGCTCAGCTTGCTCATAACCTATTCCCAAGTGGCCTGCCAACACGAGCGACAAATGTACGCCTCCTGTCGGCTCATCGTTCGAATATACTACTTCTCCATCTCGAAACACCGAGATACCAGTAGTGCCGCCACCTATGTCAACAATAGCACCGTTTGTAAGCTTCAACACCTCATTGGCAGCGGTAGGTTCATCCAGGACGCAGACAACTCTTAGGTCTGCTCCTTCCAATATATACTTCGTAGTATCTACATTGGCTGATTCAGTATTGGGAGGGTATGAAGTGGCGGCCTTCTCAATCCCAACCGGGAGATGAGCTCTTATGTCGGCAATTATCTCTTTCACAATGCTTAAAGCCCCCACATAGTCCAAAATAAGTCCACTCTTGACCACCGTTGCCTCTTTCATCACGGCAGCCCGTGGGCATCCTGCTTCATCCACTACCAGCACCTTCACCATGGACGTCCCTAAATCAACTCCTGTGAACAGCTCACTGACACCTGCCATATCCCAGCGCTCTGGCCTGTTCACCAGATATCTTATTCTATCGACATTCTCTACTAGGCTAGGGATGAATGTAGTTCCCTCGCCAACGACGGAATCACTGCATAGCATTGAATTATTCCCTCTTCTTGAATAAGGGCCAGGGCGGCATCAACCGCTGAACGTACGGAACCAACATCACCTGTAAAGGACACATACGACTTGCCCGCCAAGCCAGTAGCACATCTAACCTCAATAAGGGAAATATCTGCTGCCTTTACGGCTCCATCAGCTGCTATAATAGAGGAAGCAACAGAGTAGGTCTCTATTACTCCAAGCGCATTGATCTGTGGAACAGATGTCGAACAAGCGAGAGCAGGAAATACCGAAGGGTGAACATTAGGAATTACAAAACGATCAACAAGAAACTCACCTGCTACCTCTCTGCCAACCTTTACAGAATTCTGTACTGAACCAACATCCCCAGCAATCATTACAAGATACTTACCGGGACAAGTAGATCGAGCCATTATGAGTTCCACCTCCGATGCCTTGACCATGGCATCACCGCACTCAATGCCTCTTGCCACACTGTTTAACTCAAGAAGTCCAATAGCCCGATATTCCATTTATTACTACCTTTCTCATGTTCCCGCTTGAATCGTTATGGCATCACGGGCAGAAACAACGACGCCATTTATAGAGGAATGTACCTTCGCTCCTACCGCATTCTCACCTATGTCACCTATCAATCCTCCTCGGGTGATCTTGTCACCTTCGGCAACCAAAGCAACTGCTGGTTTACCTATATGCTGATCCAAGGGGATCTTCACTCTATTCACGTCACTGCTAAAATATCTGAATGGGGGGAAATAATCATATTTTTTTATGTTTAGCTTTTCTATCAGTCTATCAGCTGGCACCTTGCGAAGATTCCTAAAACTTGAAGGCTCATACGCCTTTCCATCCTGTTTCTTTTTTACGCCTTTTCTCAGCAGCTCTTGCTTAATACGGGCATTTACCTCTCTTGGTGATATCATCATGGGGCAGGCGTATTTTTCGCAAATGCCACATTCTGAGCAAATTAGAGTCGCCTGAAATACCTCCATTGACAGGTCCGAAGCCCATGCAAGAGATCTCATAATTTTGTGAGGTTCAATATCATGGCCCAAGAGATGCCTCGGACACAGATCAGTGCACCTGGAGCATTGGCAGCATACTGTTTTGGTAATCTCTAAAAGCCGCCTCGGATCCATAATCTTGCTTCGAACAACATTATGATTCTTGGGGAGCACAATGAGGGCCGTAGTAGTTTTTGTAGCCGGTACTGAGAGATCATCCGTAACCATCCCCATCATGGGACCTCCAACCACCACCAAAAAATCCTCAACCGTTGCACCACCAGCGTAATCAATGACCTGCCCTATGGGGGTCCCAATTGGGATTTTGGTTACCATTGAATGTTTTATCTCTCCTGTAACTGTAATATACCTTTGAGTAACAGGAGCGCCTTCATCAACGGCTCTCTCTATGTTCAACAGGGTCTCTACATTGTTTACAATAACCCCTACGTCATGTGGTATCCCTCCTTCGGGGACTACTTTCCCCGTCACCTCATAAACCAAGATATGTTCATCACCTGCGGGATAGAAATTCCCCAACTCAAACAGCTCAATCTCTGGAAAGTGTTGTTTTAAGGCCCTTTGTAGATTTTCCCATGCCTTCTTGTGCTTTCCTTTAAGGCACAAGATTCCTTTTTTCGCTCCGGTGCATTGGACAACAAGCTGGAGCCCTCTGAGGATTTGTTCCGACATCTCTTCCATAAGGTAAATATCACTGACCAAGAGGGGTTCGCACGAGGCCCCATTGCCCAGCACGATTTCAGCCCGGGCGCTCACCTTGATATGAGTGGGAAATCCCGCTCCTCCAGCCCCCACCACTCCGGCTTCTCTTATCTTGTCCACAATTGCATTGCTCATGTCGGGTTATTGCCTATTCCGGCATCTCCATGCTGTCCACAATGCCGATTACCACTGCATCGATAGGAAGAAGATTGTCCCTCTTGAAGGCCTGCATCGCAGGCGCGCCCTGAGTTACTATTACTGTTTCGCCGATTCCAGCTCCTATCTCATCAGCCGCAACTATCAATTCTTCTTTGAGAGTGAGATTCTTACCGAAGGGCTGAACAAATAGGAATCTCAGGGCGTTGACTTCTTCCTTTTTTTTTGTGGACCAGACATCCCCTACGACTTTACCCAGTATCATTGATCACCGCCTTTGAGGTTGGAATTGCTTTGTCGAACTGTTTAGAGACTTTCATCTGCCTTTATGGCCTCTAGTGCAGCCTTTACAGCAGCTATATCACCAAAAATCCCTATCATAGTCAGGTGCTGTGGACATGTTCCTTTCAAATCAAAAACCCGGACATCTGCGGCTTTCTCGGCAATGTCCGCTGCATAAATCATGTCCGTAAGTCTCCCTTGAACCAGTCCAACAGCACTAAACTCAATTTGTTCGATCAGCTTCCGACCGACCGGTCCCACCCTGCTCATGAGTATCTCAATGACACCGTGACTCGGGTGGGTTATAAGTTGGATATTTACCGCCATCTGACTCCCTTATTGAGCTATGTGCACCCTGCCGCCATAATGAACATAGATAATGGATCCCGTCTCAACAAACACAAATCTTTTCTCGCTTCCCTTGCTGCTGTTGAAACCAAGGCGAAAGCGAGGTCCGCTCTTTAATCCGCTGTGAGCAGCCCTTCTACCAGATCCGCTGACTTCTACTATGTTTATTCTTCTGGTTTTGGGATTGTGGATTCTATGTCACTGTGCGGCCTCGGGATTACATGGACCGAAACCAGCTCACCGACCCGGTCGGCTGCAGCCCCTCCCGCATCTGTTGCTGCTTTAACAGCTCCCACATCACCACGGACAAAAACCGTTACAAGACCACCGCCCACAAATTCTCTTCCTACAAACCTCACCTTGGCGGCCTTCACCATGGCGTCGGCAGCCTCTATCGCTCCCACCAGGCCTCTTGTCTCAACCATACCTAGAGCTTGTTCAGACATCCTTTTCTACCTCCTCTTCTCTTGTAATTTTCTCTTAAATCCTCTAGCCTCCATCGACCATTCCCTTGGAACTAAAATGGTGACCAAGGTGGTATGATCCATTTTCTCGCTTATCCTGACCGAATCCACAACCGCCTCTCCCAACTCCTTTCCAGACCGATCCAGCGCAATAACCACATCTCCCTTCTCAGGAGGCGGCAGAAATTCATAAGGTATTGTTACAGTAGCCTTTCCGTTGTCCAAACTTTCGTCAACTACGAAGATGGCCTGCCCTGGGCAAATTGGCACGCAACTCCGGCAACCAACGCACTTTTCTTCGTCCAGGACCGGCAGGTTGGTGATGTCCTCTCCCACGGTTATGGCTCCCGTGGGGCAGCTCGTCTCACAAGGATTACACGGGATATCCTGGATGCACTCTATCACTGCCACCGGCCCTTTTCTGCGTCTTTCAGCCGAAGGTATTCCTGGCGCCTTTTCTAGCTCCTCT
This sequence comes from Deltaproteobacteria bacterium, assembly GCA_019307815.1. Lineage (GTDB taxonomy): Bacteria > Desulfobacterota > DSM-4660 > Desulfatiglandales > Desulfatiglandaceae > B111-G9. The sequence goes on along the minus strand of JAFDIV010000019.1, from coordinate 45,068 downwards.
TTTGAGATATATCCTGTGCGAGAAAGTCCTGTTGGCATTTGTCAACCTTCCAACGCTCTGATTAAGTGCTCTTTTGCAGATCTCCTAGCTTCTCCATGCCCTCCCGATCTGAGGCCCTTGAGGCTTCGAAGTTGTTCGTCCCTCTCCTTCAAAAAATCCTTAGTGTCCAGATAGCCCAGACTATGGGCTATGGACAGCCCTGCTATTCTCCCCTCAATAATGGCCGTGCTGGCTTCTTCAATGCCTGACACATCGCCAGCTGCATAAATGCCCGGTATTGAGGTCTCTTGGTTAATATCGTGAGCTGGTACGTATCCGCCAAGCACTGGCTCATAGACCATCTTGCATTTGCTCATTCTCAGCAATTGCGTCATGGGGTTAAGGCCGACCGCAAGACAAATGGTATCCACATCAAATTCTTTTTCCGTCCCCGGTATTGGTTTCCATTCCTTATCAACCTCTACCACTGTGGCACCTTCCACACTGTCTTTGCCATGGGCCGCCTTTATTGTATGGGACATATAGAAAGGAACACCATATCTGGCCACCTTGGCGGCATGGACCCCGTAGCCGCCTATCTCCGGTGCAGCATCAATGATGGCCACGACCTCGCATCCGGCCTGCAAAAGCTGATAGCTAACAACCAGGCCGACGTTACCTGATCCCACCATCAATATTTTATTCCCAGGCTTTATCCCGTGGATATTGGCCATAGTTTGAGCTGCTCCCGCGCCTATCACGCCAGGCAGGGTCCAACCGGGAAAAGGTACCATGTTCTCCGAGGCGCCGGTGGCGACAAGAATTTTCTCTGCCTTAACATGTTCTATGTTTTTGTTGTTCATCATGACATTCAACACCCGACCATCATAGATACCTATGACTACAGCATTGAGAAAGACCTCAACGCCCAGTCGGTTCGCCTCTTGAAGGAGCTCATTCCCAATATTGAACCCTCGGATCTTCGCGAAATGTTCATGCGATCCAAAAAACTTGTGGATTTGTTTGAAGAGCTGGCCTCCGGGGCGGTCATTCTCATCGAAAACTACAACCTGGACTCCCCTTTTGGCAGCCTCTATGGCACCGGCCAACCCCGCCGGACCTGCCCCTATGCTTATCATTTCATACCGCTTCACAACTTACTCCGGCTTTATTATCGACCCTTTGCCCCGCTGTGTTTCAACCACCATCCCCTCTTTCAACGGTTCTATACAGGTCCTTACATTTGGGGTCCCATCTACCACCATGATACAGTCCGTGCACCTTCCAATGGCACAAAACACTCCTCTAGGTTCATTGCGCTTCGCTGTATAACGGTGAATCATGACCCCGTTGCTTCTAAGGGCGACGGCGATAGGTTCTCCCTCAAACCCTTCCAATGTTTTTCCGTCAAAGGTAAACTTTATTTTCCTCCCCTTTTCAAATTTTCCTAAAATTGGATGCTCTTCAATCCTCATTTTCTATATCTTTGCCTGGGTAGAATGATTGTGTGTTCAAGGTTGTGCAACTAACAGAAACCGAATCTTTCCCCAAATACATAGTTTGATCCCACAAGAGGAATACCTGTCATCGCGCATGCCTCTAATGTCAGAGATCTTAAGTCTTCTCTTTCCAGGCTGTGCAGCTTTGTCTTGCCTGCAGCCTTGGCGATAATTACTGCTTCGTACGTCATTCCTTTGATATAGTTTGCAACCTTCTGTGCGGCTTCATCTATGTCGAGTCTCTTTCTTAGTTCCGGATCTTGAGTACCAATTCCAAAAGGACATTTTCCCTCATGGCACCGTAAGCAAACCACACAACCCATTGCCACCATTGCCCCGGTCCCAATAGCGACTGCATCTGCCCCCAGTGCTATTGCCTTGGCCACATCGGCCCCGTCCTTTATGCCGCCCGAGACAACAAGGCTTATCTCATCTTTTACTCCCATGTCTTCGAGACTTCTCACAGCCTGAACAAGTGCTGGGAGGGTTGGGATTCCAAGATTGTTAGAAGCCACAACAGGAGCTGCTCCGGTGCCCCCTTCGGCACCGTCTATGACAATACCATCAACTCCCGCCTTTGCAGCGATTTTCACATCTTCCCAGACTCTTCCCGCTGCTATTTTTATAAATATTGGTATCTCCCCGTCAGTCACGTCTCTCAACTCTTCAACCTTGAGACACAAATCATCGGCGCCAAATATATCTCCATGTCTGGGGTGACTATGAAGGTCTATACCTTCGGGAAGTTGCCTGAACTGTGCTATTTCCTTGGTTATCTTCGAGCCCATGAGGTGGCCTGCCAATCCTGGTTTGGCCCCTATTCCAACAATGATTTCTAATGCATCTGCCGCCTCTATGTTCCTCAAAGAGAATCCGATTCTACTGGGTAATATCTGAACTACCTGCTTGTAAGAATTTGCCCTCTCTTCTGGTAGTAGCCCTCCTTCACCGTTATTGATAGAGGTCCCTACAATGTCAGTGGCCTTGGCAAGGGCAATCTTTGCTTCTTTGCTGAGCGCTCCGTAGGACATGCCCGAAATCATGATAGGTGTCTCAATGACCAAAGGCCTTTTGGCATATCTCGCCCCCAAAACTGTTTGTGTCTTGCAATCTTCTCTATAGGTGTCAATGGACATTCTGGTTAGCTGCGCAGGAAGCACCAAAAGGTCATCAAAGTTCGGGAATTTCCTTACCGCGCCACATCCCCTTATTCGATGTTTGCCGAATTCGGCCTTGTATTTTATTTCAGAGATGACTTCGGGAGTCCAAATACCCCTTTGCACATCCTTGACTTTGACTTTTTTCTCCTCTGATCCCATTACTGTTGCCTCATTTTATGCGTGGGTTTAAACAAGACATATTCATGCCTACCATAGATTTTTGGCACGACACTCTTGAACTCCTCAACAGATTGTTCAATGCCATATCTTTTAAACAAAATTTCCACTTCTCTTTTCTCTTCATCTGCAATAGGAACCACCCTTACGTTACCCCCCAACTTGTCCTCTATAGAAGGATCCAAGGTGTGAATGACTCCATTGTACATCGACTCGCCGATACCCTCACCGACCTGGCCCAGCACAATTATCCTGCCGCCCAGGGTCATCTTGCCTGTCCATCTCCCCACATTTCCGCAAACAATGAGGTTACCACCTTTCATTCCCCAACCAGCTCGACTCCCACTATTTCCTTTTATTAAAAGCGTCCCCCCAACCATTGATGGCCCGGCATTACTCCCGGTATTCATCTCTACAATGATTTCACCGGACATCATGTTGTCTCCCGTATACCACCCAGTATTGCCTTTTATTATTAAGGTTGGACTGTCCAGAAATCCTCCAGTGTAAAATCCTGTGCTTCCATGCACAGTGATGACCCCCTCACCCACCAAAGCAGTGGCGAAGTTATGAATTGAGTGAGGATTGAAGACCTCAATGTGATTCTCCGTCCTAATGAGTTCCCTGAGCTTTCGATTTACCTCTCTTGAGCTCATTCCTGTAAGATCTAGACGTGCCATACCTTAACATCTCCTGGGTCCATCTCGGTTGCGTAAACGTCATAAACTATGGAAGTGAGACATATCTGCTCGGAGCCAAAAAGTGCCAGAGAACCGTCTTGCTCGTAGTAAAGCAAAGGTTTGATACCAAGGCGGTCTCTAACTGCCCCGACGTGCTCAGGTGTGCTGACCAGCAATGTGAATACTCCGTCAAACGTATCCAGCCCAAGCCAGAGAGCCTCTTCAAGGCTCATCCCCTTTTCTTTCATGTGGTAGGCCAGAAAATGGGCGGCCATCTCCGAGTCGTTGTTTGTCTTGAAGCGCACGCCAAGGTTTTCCAATTTTCTTCGGAGATTGAAATAGTTGGTGAATTGACCGTTGTGTACAATGGCGAGTTCGGGAAAGATGTAGGATACAAAAGGGTGGGCGAAGTTGATGTCCTCGATACTTTCCGTAGCAAGCCTTACATGCCCGATCCCGTGAGTTGCACGCTTCATATCTATACTGTGTTTTTCTCTTAATTCCTCTGCTGATCCCTCATCTTTATACACCTTGATCTTTCTACCAATGGAATGCACACACAAGTGAGGATGGGTATCAATCTCCCAGTTGAGTTTGGCTATATCATCGGCGGCGATATCTATTGCGGATTCAAGGAAGGTAAATACTCCTTTCCCTTGATAGACCTTCTTATTAACAATCTTGGCGTATTTTTCTATTATCTGCTCCAGTTCATTCTGGTATCTCGAATCCCTCAAAGAGACCCTCAAACACGCGTGATCTCTTTGCTCATAGACAGCAATACCTGTTGAGTCTTTGCCCCTGTGAATGAGCTCTTTCAGCATACTGATAAGGTCATTGCCTAGTGTGTCGGAATCCTTGGCAATGATGCCAGCAATACCGCACATAAACTCCCCCTTAGTTTATAGGTGATAAAAGTACTCATTGAATTCCCATTCGGTAACGTATGTCCTAAATCTTTCCACCTCTGACATCTTTACGGCAGTGTAATTGTTTATGATCTCCTCTCCGATAGCTTCACAAAGGACCTTGTCCTTCTTTAGCTCTTCTATTGCCTCTTGGAGATAAAATGGTACTGTATCGAATTTCCCTGGCTCCTCGGTGTAAATATCACCCACATAATAGTCACCCGGATCAAGTTGCTTTTCTATGCCATCCAGACCCGCGATGAGGGCAACGGCGAGGGCAAGATACGGGTTGGCAGAGGCACAAGCAGCCCGGTTTTCCACTCTTGTGGCAGCCCCCCTTTCTCTGGGGACCCTAATGTAGGTGGTTCTGTTGTCCAAGCCCCAGGCCAAATAGTAGGGAGCAAAGGAATTAAGGACATATCGCTTATAAGAATTGATTGTTGGGGCCAAGAAAGGAGTCATCGCTTTTGCATGTGCCATCTGCCCACCAATAAAATAGCGCATTAGGTCTGACATACCTTCTTTTCCATTGGGATCATCAAAAAGGTTTTTGCCGGTTTCAGCATCCTGAATGGAAAAGTGGATATGATAACCACTACCACCCATTTCATTTTTGGGTCGAGCCATGAAGGTCACAAAGAGGTCATTCAAAAATGCCAGTTCCTTGCATACCATTTTGAATGTGAAGGTTTGGTCTGCCATGGTAAGGGCTTCTTGGTGCCGCCAGTTTATCTCGTACTGGCTTTGGAAGAATTCGTGGTTTATGTAGAGAACATCAATGCCCATTTGCACGAGAGTGTTTTGCAGGCTGGTGAGTAGCCCTTTGGGATCACTCCGGGGGCCAACGGTGTAAACATTGCTCGGCTTGTCGCAATAGTACTGGAAGTTATCTCCATCTGACTCAAAAACGAAGAATTCCAACTCACTGGCAGAGATAGGGATTAATCCCTTCTCTCGGTATTTTTCCACCACTTTCTTTAAAAGCCCTCTCGGCGAGTAGGGGAAAGGTTTTCCGTCCGCGTAAAGATCACCAATGAGCCTGCAGAGACCTTCTTGGTAAGGAATCACCATGAACGTGGCTGGATCGGGAATTATGGTCATATCTTCGTAGTTTACCTCATCAGCCGTTCCAGTACCGGGTGGTATGTTGTAACTGAGGTCCAACGAAAAAGTGGGCTTGGCACAATTGATTCCCTCCTCCAAGACCTCTTCCAACCGCGAAGCAGGTACCATCTTGCCTCTACTAACTCCGTACATATCAGAGAATTCCACCCGAATCGTATGAAGCCCCAATTCTTTAACCCTCTCCAAAAGCGCTTTCTTGTCCATTTCTTGCCCCCTTTTGCGAAGAAGAGGAATGGTTGCACAAATACCTACAGAAAAGAGTTAGAAGTGAAAATATTCCTTCATATTCTTTTTGTCAAGTAAAATTTTCTGAGTAAGGAATTTTGATGGCAAAGTAAATCTCACGGTAGATCAGTATGTTAGGTATAAAGACTAGTAGATATTTCTTCAGAAGGTAAAGAAACCTGCAAGTTAGCCTGCAATTAGCCAACTACTTTCTTTGCTTTTGAATTAGCCGAAATGGCACCTTGGGCTTGGGTGACAGAAATGACATTTTTGGACTTTACCGAAAGGAGGATTGAGTAAATATCATCTGGTTTTTTGAGACAGAAAACCCGGAGATCGAAAACCCCCGGGTTTTTATCTCATACCTATCTTATTTCTTGCCGAAGAACTGTATTAATAAGGATGCCACATCCTCAAACGGTAAGACATCTCTGCCTTTGAAGGATATTTGCGGTATTCCTTGATGTAAAATACGCCGGTGAATTGATTAACCAAGGGAAAGCCGGCCTGTGCCCAGCCTACCACGCCGCCATGATATTTCTTGCCGTTCTTAGTAGTTTCCACTACGCAATAAACATTCTTATAACCGTATTTGTACAAAAAACCTGCGACATACTTCGCCCTGTGTGACGTACGGCACCAGATATAAATTTCAGCATTGGGGTCTTTGATCTTCTTGGGAATCACATACATATGCCCTGCCTGAATATGGTCAGTTCCTTCAATGTGAAATGCATCAAACTCGGAGTCAGTTCGCACATCGATCAAATAAATCTTGTTCCGGTAGGCAGGATCAGCCATGGCCTTTTGCCATACCTCATGAAGCTTGAACACATCGATCATATGGTCAGCAGGAATTTGAGCAATAAAGCTGTGGTGGACCTTTTTCTCATTTGCCTTGAGTGGATTATTACCAGCAAGCGCCAGTCCTAGCGTCGCAAGTAAAAAAATCACCCCCAGTGAAAAAACCAGTACCTTTTTCATACCTTAACCTCCTTTGCTAAGTAGAATATGTATCACCCATGTTTGAAAAGACCCATATTGCTTATCCCTAATCTCACCTCCTTCCCTGTCTTTGACACAAACAAGCATCGAAAATATAGGCCCGCAAAGGCCGCTCGTCAAGCAGGAAAACCATAATAACAAAAACCCCGTTTACATCAGCCCTGGTCCTTGTTTCCCCCTCTCCTGAGGTACCTCCTAGTCAAAAGGAAAAGTACAACTACGGCTGTGGCCGCCAAAACCACCATATTGTACCTAGACATGACCTGCGACATGGTATTTCTCACCACTGCCCAGTTGGACCCTATGGCATATCCCACCTCGATCCATATGAGGTTCCAAGCAGCGCAACTTACCAAGGCCAGTAGGGCCACCCTCCCCCACTTTAATCCAGATATCCCACCCGAAATGGAAATTACGGAACGGATGCCGGGAAGAAACCGGTTGAGAAGAATCAGAAAATAGCCGTATTTTCGAAACCACTGTTCTGCCCGGAGGATATCTTCGGCCTTGAAAAACCGATAATCCCTCTCAATGAAAAAGGGCCTTCCAAGCCTATATCCTATCCAAAATAGACACATGAACCCTGTTAAGCTTCCTATGGTGGTGGACACATACACACCGATGAAGCCAACCTTATGCGTACCCACCAGAAACGCGCCGAACGCCGTGATAGTGTCTCCAGGTATAGGGGGGAAAATATTCTCCACAAAAGCACTGATTCCAAGAAAGATATAAATCAGCCATGCAGGTAGGGTGCTCAAAAAATTCAGAAATTGATCTAGGTAAGCCATCATAATGGGTAAAGGATAAAGGTCAAAGGCTAAAGGTCTCTTAGCATCTGCCAGTTTGGCAAAGAATGTACGTTATTGGAATGAAAGAATGCAAGCTCGTTTTTCCTTGACTGCTAAAGGGCCATCTGTTATCTCATCCTCCATTATTATGGGGGTCGAACCTTGAGCCTTGGGTCTAACGCCTTGGACCTAGCTAAAAATCATGGCAAAGAAAAAGATCAAAAGAAAAGAATTACTAAAAGAGCCTGATGAATTCTTGACCTTTTCAAACAGGCTTTTTAACTGGATACACACGCACCAAAGGCATCTAGCGTATGCGGGCGCAGTTATACTCGGGCTTTTTGCCCTTTATATGGCAGGGTATTTTTATTATGGCCATCTGAATAAACAGGGACAAACCCATTATAACCTGGCCTACCAGACAATGACTTCTAACATGAAGCCGGATAATGATCCCAAAAAATGGGAGGAGGCAGAAAGGTTATTCAAGAAAGTTGTCAAAGACTACTCCCTTTCAAAGGTATCACGTCTCGCTCTCCCTGAAGCAGCCTACGCCGCATATCGCCAGAAAAGATACGATGAGGCCATTTCGCTCTACGCCAATTTCCTCCACAAGATAGGTGATGACCCTCAGTATCGGATACTTACCCAAATAGCCCTAGCTACTTGTTATGAGGCAAAGGGAGAGCTAGCCAAGGCGGCCAAGCAGCTCGAACCCATCACCCAAGACATGACAAGCCCTTTCCGGGAACTGGCCATGATGAACCTTGCCAGGGTCTATCGCTTGGAACACAAACAAAAAGATGCCAAAAAGATACTTGAGCAATTTGTGAAACAATTCCCTGATTCCCCCTTTCTCCTTATGGTAAAGGCAATCCTTTCAGCTGCTCACAGTTGACTGTTCCCTGTTCATTGATATGTAATAATCCGCAGGCCCTCTAGCACATGGGCTTACTTGCCCGGATAAAGGCAACAGCTGAAATGCCTTTTCATACGAAACCAATGGGAATTAATGGAAAAGAAATTTCCCTTGACACCGAAGTTTCCTTTAACTATGGTCACTTTATAGCTAAAATATAGCTTCTAGGAGGGGAGGCTGGCATGATCATCACGGAAATTTTGGCCAGAAATGCCAGGATGTATGGAGATGAAATCGCCCTTATTGAAAGGGAGCCCGCCAAAAATAAACGCGTGGAAATCACCTGGAAGGCATTTGATGAGATGGCCAATCAGGTGGCCACAGCGCTCATCCAAAAGGGCATAAAAAAGGGGGACAAGGTCATACACCTGATGGTCAACTGCCTGGAATGGCTTCCCTTCTACTTCGGGATATTACGGACGGGTGCATGGGCCGTCCCTCTCAACTTCCGGTTCGCTGCAGAGGATATCAAGTACTGCGCTGAGATTGCAGAGGCAAAGGCCATTATCTTCGGGGAAGAATTTATTGACAGGATCAACACCATTAAAGAAGACCTTGAGAGCATCAAAGACTTTGTTTTTGTAGGCCCTAAAGAGGTTACTCCCGAGTATTGCGAACATTACGAGGCATTCCTCAATACCGGATCACCTGAAGATCCAAAGGTTCCTCTCAGCATCCTGGATGATGCGGCCCTATATTTCACCTCCGGCACTACTGGAAAGCCAAAACCTATCCTTTTGACCCACCGCAACCTGGAATTTGCTTGTATTGTTGAAAACCGTCACCATAACCAGACACACACCGACAATTTTCTGTGCATCCCCCCCTTGTATCATACAGGGGCCAAAATGCATTGGTTTGGTAATTTCATCGTGGGGGGCAAGGCAGTGATCCTCAAGGGCGTCAAACCACAATGGATCCTAGAAGCCGTTTCTGAAGAGCAATGTACTATTGTCTGGCTGCTGGTCCCATGGGCCCAGGATATCCTTGTGGCAATTGAGCAAGGGGAGCTTAAGCTGGAAGATTACAAGCTGGACCAATGGCGCCTTATGCACATAGGGGCTCAGCCCGTACCCCCAAGCCTTATCAAGAACTGGAAAAAGGTCTTCCCACACCATGATTACGATACAAATTACGGCCTCAGCGAGAGTACAGGACCGGGCTGCGTGCATCTCGGAATAGAAAATCTCCATAAAGTAGGGGCCATAGGTGTGCCGGGATTTGACTGGGAATACAAGATAGTCGATGACCAACTAAACGAGGTCCCAAAGGGCCAACCAGGTGAGCTCATAGTAAAAGGTCCTGGCGTTATGAAAGAGTATTACAAGAACCCCGAGGCCACCAAAACCACCATCGTTGACGGATGGCTGCTTACTGGGGACATGGCCAGGGTGGATGAGGACGGGTTTATCTGGTTGGTGGACAGGAAAAAGGATATTATCATCTCCGGAGGAGAAAACATCTTTCCAGTGGAAATCGAGGACTTTCTTTTGGACAACCCCAAGATCCAGGATGCCGCTGTTATAGGCGTCCCGGACGAAAGGCTGGGAGAGATCGTCACCGCCATTATCCAATTGAAACCCGGACAGGAGATGACCGAAGAAGAAGTCTTGGCCTATTGTGAGGCCCTACCAAGGTACAAAAGGCCTAGAAAGGTCTTTTTTGACAATGTACCCAGGAATCCTACGGGTAAAATTGAAAAGCCTAAACTACGAAAGAAATACGCAGGCAGAGAAGAAAGTTTTAAGATCTAGAAACGGGGGAAAATCATGCACAAATTGTTGACCGATGCTCCAGGAAAGGAAATGCTCCTTTTGGGGAATGAGGCCATTGCCAGGGGCGCACTGGAAGCAGGCCTCTCATTTGCCACCTGCTATCCGGGCACACCTTCTTCAGAAATCCCAGAGCAGTTCTTTAGGATTAGCCAGGAGACAGATCTATACTTCGAATACTCCACCAATGAAAAGGTAGCCTTGGAAGTGGGTGCAGGTGCTGCAGTGAGTGGACTTCGCACCATGGTCACCATGAAACACGTGGGAGTTAACGTGGCGGCTGATCCTCTGATGACCTTGGCCTACTCTGGCATCAAGGGAGGTATGGTGATTGTCACGGCGGATGATCCTTATCTCTTCTCTAGCCAAAACGAACAAGACAATCGTTACTACGCCCGGCTGTCAGGACTTCCCATGCTGGAGCCCACCAATACCCAAGAGATGAAAGACCTCACCAAAGCGGCCTTTGATCTGTCTGAAGAGCTAAAGCTGCCTGTCCTGCTGCGCACCACCACGCGCCTCAACCATGTAAGGGGAGAAGTGGAACTGGGACAGTTGCAACCCATTACGCCAAAGGGAGATTTTCAGAAAAACCCATTCCATTTTGTGGCCATCCCGGCTGTCTCAAGGAAGCTACATAAGTTGCTCCTTGAAAAGTATGACCAGGCCATGGCCAAGGCGGAAAAATGGCCCACTAATCAAATTATCGGCAACGGCAAGTGGGGTATTGTGACCAACGGGGTGAGCTTTAACTATGTGAGTGATGCCATATCAGACCTGGGCATCTCAGATAAAGTAAGCATCTTGAAGATGGGATTTTCCTGGCCTCTTCCCAAGGGGCTCATTAAACAGTTCCTAGAACAGGTGGACAAGGTACTTGTGGTAGAGGAACTGGAACCCATAATGGAAAATGACTTCAAGGCCATTGCCCAAGAATTTGGTATTACCATACCCATCAAGGGTAAAGGCGTGGGAGAACTCAGTAGGCTTTTCGAATACGACCCGGGTATGGTACGAAGGTCCATTGCCCAATACTTTGATATTCCTTACAAGGCACTGGAGCCCGTTGATCTTTCAGGCATCCCGGAACTCCCTGGTCGGCCACCTAACCTGTGCCCGGGCTGCCCTCATAGGGCCACCTATTATGCGGTAAAAGAGGTTTATGGAGAAGACGCCATTCATCCCTCTGATATCGGGTGCTACACCCTTGGTGTATTGCCCCCAATATCCATGGCCGACTATCTCATCTGTATGGGGTCATCGGTCAGTTCATCTTGTGGCTTTTCCCGCGCCACAGACAAGAAGGTGGTCTCCTTTATTGGTGACTCCACCTTCTTCCATTCAGGAATCACCGGGCTGGTCAACGCGGTCCACAACAATCATAAATTCACCCTTGTCATTCTAGACAACGGCACCACTGCCATGACTGGGCATCAGCCTCATCCTGGAGTAGACACCCGTCCCTTGGGTGTAGAACGCACACGGATTTCCCTTGAGGATTTGGTACGAGGATGCGGGGTCAAGGACGTACATGTGGTGAAACCGCTGAAGGTGAAAAAGACCATGGAAGCGGTCAAGGCGGCTATGGAATACGACGGGATTTCTGTGATCATCTCAAGAGAGCTTTGCCCGCTGTTTGCCAAGGCCACGGGTCAGGCCAAGAAAGCCAGGCCCTTCTACGTCAACCTGAATAAATGCAAAAACCATCGGGATTGCATTAACAAGATTGCCTGCCCCGCCATGTATCTTGAGGGAGAGCAGGTAAAAATCAATCCCAACTTATGTATTGGATGTGCGGTGTGCGCCCAGATCTGTCCTGAAAACGCGATCCTACCTGCAAAATAGCAAGGAAACGGATCTCTTAAGGTTATACGTGGAGGTTTCAATGGAGACAAAAAGAGTGGTATTCGTTGGAGTGGGCGGTCAGGGAAATCTTCTGGCTTCCAGGCTGTTAGGAGAAGCCGCCCTTTCCCTAGGCATTCCAGTAGTAGTGAGCGAAATCCATGGTATGGCCCAAAGGGGTGGCATCGTGGAATCGGCTGTGCTTATGGGTGATGTAGGTAGTCCAATCGTATCCAAAGGTGAGGCAGATGTACTGGTTGGTTTTGAGCCTGTAGAGACACTAAGGGCCTTGGGGAAATGTAACAATGAAACCCTTGTTATCACCAACACCCACCCTCTGCCCCCCTTTACGGTCTCGGTTGGTCAAGGAACCTATCCGCCTGTGGATGAGATGTTAGATCTGATTAAGGCAAAAATAAAAAGGGTAATAGCCCTTGACGGCGATGCCATGGCCGCGGAAGTAGGCAACCCCCTGTCTCTCAACATGGTCATGCTGGGGGCCTTAATTGGATCAGGTTCTGTACCTGTAAAAGCTGAGACCATGAAAAAGACCATAGAGGAGTTGACCAAAAGGGCTTTCCTAGAGTCCAACCTCAAGGCCTTTGATCTTGGTTACGACTCTGCCAAGATGCAATGAAGAAAAAAGGCCAAGGGAGACACCCAACCTAAAAGATAAAGGCCCTTGGCCTTCTTTCGTGATCCTTGGAAAAGTCCCTTATGATCGCCCTTGTCTCCACCCCTTGGCCACTGTTCAACCGCCCTTCCATTCAATTGGGGACCCTTAAGGCCTTCATTTCCCATAACATGCCAGAAACTAGGGTTGAAGCCCTTCACATCTACCTTGAGGTAGCTGCGGCCTTGGGATATCCCCTTTATAAAGAGATTTCCCAAAGCACTTGGCTGGCCGAACCCCTTTATGCTGCCCTGCTCTACCCCGAACAAGCCAAGGCCATGGAAAAGTTCTGGCACCGCAAGGCCTCCAAGACGCGCCATTGCAAGGGCGTCCCCTTCAAGAAGGTGTGTGAAACACTGGAGGCCGTGTCTCAACAAGCCCTGTCCTCATACGACTGGGGCAGCTATAGCCTCATAGGGTTTTCCATCTGCTTCTCCCAACTGACCAGTTCCCTTTACTTTATCCGTAAAATCAAACAAATGGTCCCAAAGGTAGCCATTGTGATCGGTGGGTCCTCTTGCTCGGGCCCCTTGGGCACCAGCCTGGCCGCAAGCTTTCCTGAGATAGATTTTGTGGTTTCCGGAGAGGGCGAGCTTCCTCTTCTAGCACTGATCAAACAAATAAAGGAGCATCCGGAATGGAGGGAGCTGAGATTTGTGCCTAAAATTGAGCAAATCACCAATATCGACACATTGCCCCTACCTGATTATGATGACTATTTCAGGCTTCTATCAAGCTTGGGTTCAGAAAAGGCCTTTTTGCCAAAGATTCCGGTGGAGATGTCCAGAGGGTGCTGGTGGAACCGCTGCGCCTTCTGCAACCTTAATCTACAGTGGCGGGGCTACAGGGCAAAGTCCACAAAAAGGGTCATCTCTGAACTCAAAACATTGTCTGACAAATACCAAGTTCTTGCCTTTTCATTTATGGACAACTTGCTTCCCTCCAAGGAGACCCTAACCTTGTGTAATGGCCTCAGGAAAAGCAAGAGGGATTTCCAGCTCTTTGCCGAGATACGTGCCACCACCCCACCTGAGATCCTCGCGGCCATGGGAAAAGCAGGTATAAGGGATGTTCAGGTTGGTATTGAAGCCCTTAGCAGCAGCCTCCTGCGCAAACTTAATAAAGGTACCACTGCCATGGACAACCTGGAAATTATGAAGCATTGTGAAACTCCTGGGCTTCCCACACTTACCGGCAATCTGATCATGGAATTCCCCTCCAGTGATGACAATGATGTAAAAGAAACCCTCAGGGTCCTGGATTTTGCCAGGGCAATGCGGCCCCTCAAGGCCATTCCCTTTTGGCTGGGCTATGGAAGCCCCGTATGGGAGCAGCCCCGTATCTACGGCATAAGGGGCATCTCCAACCACCCCAATTACAAGGCCATTTTTCCCCCCTCCCTGTTCCGCTCTCTTAACATGATGATCCAAGGCTACCATGGCCCAATAAGACGCCAGAGGCTGCTATGGCAATCAGTCCGGCAAAAAGTGGCCGAATGGCAAAAGGAGTACCAAACTTTACACGCCTCACCCCGCCCTGAGCCCATCCTTTCATACCTCGATGGAGGGGAGTTCCTGATCATCCGCCAACGTCGGGCCCATGCTGATCTCATGACCCACAAGCTAAAGGGTACTTCCAGAAAGATTTATCTCTTTTGCCAGACACAGCGGACCATTCAAGAAATCACGGCCCGCTTTCCCTCATTTGCCTCTGATAAAATCGAGGCATTTCTCCGAATGATGGTCGGAAAGCGACTTATGTTTCAGGAAGGAGAGAAGTTTTTGAGCCTGGGAGTACCAATGGCCCTTTTCCTTTAGCCTTTATCCTTCCTATATAGGGCCAGGATGCCTTCCATGGGGCTAATGTTTCTCATGAGTTTCAGGCCGTCATAGCTAGGCAGCACCCTATCAACTCCATAGACCATAAAGATAGCGCCTGGCTTTGCTCTTTCCGAGATGAGGCGAGAGAATTCTTCGTGCATGACAAGGTAGGTGTAAAAGAAATCAAAGTCTTCAAAACCCGTACCGACTGTCTCTTCCATACGTTTATGAATTTTCTCATCACAGGCATCGCCATGAAACAGATAGATATTCTGAGGTGGAAGTGGCAAGTTTCTTGATTGTAGAACTTGATCCAACTCTTTTCTTAGTTGAGCGTATTCTTCCAGCGTCCATTCATCGATCTCAATACCCACTGAAGCTTTAACAAAGTAACTCATGAGCACATTTACCCTGCCATCTGCGCAACCCATATCCAGAAAGCATGACTCAGGCCGCAGCAATCCATTCCTTATCAATTTCTTTATACACCTCACCAATAGGGATAGATCCGATGACCGCCTAAAGCCCAAGGGCCCCACATCACCCACCTTTCGCTTGTCATAAAACGCTGCGATTCTCTTTAGTGTTTCTTCTATCACCGGATCCACGTGCTTTTACCACCATCTTGAGTCTTTCATTCAACAAAAAAAGGAGCTCCAGCTCCCTTCCTTCCCTTTCCCTCAATAATGCTATACTCTTGGCATCTATTTGCTCAGTTATCTTCCTGCACAGATAGTTGATACATATGGTATGGCGCGCACTAAGGAGGCAGCCTTTATTACTAAGGAAAAAGCAACTATCCTCTCTCCATCTCCTCTTGGGCAAGTCCACGCCCAGCATAAGGTTGATCAATAGCAGCCACTCGTCATAGTGACCTTCAATCCCCGCCCCACAGCATGATCCCCCCTCTTCCATTTCGCAACGCCGGCATATGTCCACGACCCCGGCCTGGACCATGACCTTATGGGATGCATCCTTTGCCTTGCCAAACGCCTTCAAAAGCCTCATGAGCTCCCCATCAGAAAACAGCAGGGGCCTCCACCTTAGAAACTGATTCTTTGCCCATGCTATCTTTTCCTCTATATGCATGGTGCTCATGAGGTGCAAGCCCTTAGGCCTTCTTTTTCTTTGTACCAGTCTTTTTGCGCCTGTCCCCCTTCTTTTCCTCCTTTTCACCGAATCGCTTCAGTCCCTCAGCAAGTTCCCTCAGCTTCTGGTCCACCAAGGCATTAACAGTGCCTTTAGGATAAGTTCCGTCTTCTTTCTTCTCGCCTGCCTTTTTATCCGTGAGGATCTCTATCCCCTGATCAATGGTCTTTACAGGATAGATGTGAAATTTCCCTTTCTTGACTGCCTCAACAACGTCCTTTCTCAGCATCAGATCCTTGACATTGGCCTCGGGGATAATAACCCCTTGGCCTCCAGTTAATCCAAGCCTCTTACAACAGTCGTAGAATCCTTCTATCTTTTCATTGACGCCCCCGATGGCCTGGATCTCTCCCTTTTGATTCACGGAACCGGTCACTGCAATGGACTGTTTGATGGGAACTCCTGAGAGACTGGACAGCAATGCATAAACCTCGGTAGATGAGGCACTATCTCCATCCACACCGCTATAGGATTGCTCAAATGCTATGCTGGCACTCATGGTAAGGGGCTTGTCCTGTGCATATTTCTTCCGTAGATACCCAGCCATAATGAGGACACCCTTGTTGTGGGTGGACCCGGATAGATCCGCCTCCCGCTCTATGTTAATGATCCCTGCTCTACCCATGGAGGTGGAGGCAGTGATACGTGTTGGTTTGCCGAAGGTATAATCGCCAAGCTGGTATACAGCCAAGCCGTTCACCTGGCCTACCACTGCTCCGTCCACATCGATCAGCAATGTTCCCCTGTCAATCATCTCCTGGATATGCTCTTCCACCATATTGGAGCGGAATATGCGCGCCTCTATAGCCCTATCAACGTGCTTTTCCTTAATCACCGAGGATCTATCCTGGGCCGCGTAAAAATCGGCCTCCCTGATCAGGTCGGTGATGTCCGGAAACGCCGTGGAGATCTTCTCCTTCCTTCCGGCCATCCTGACGGCATGTTCCATTAATGCTGCAATACCGGTTCGATCAAAGGGCCTCAATTTGTCCTCATCAGTCTTTTGTTTGACAAAGGCGGCGAATTGCCGAATTGACTCCTTTGTCTTGTCCATGGACGTGTCAAAATCCGCCCTTACCTTGAATATCTTTTTCACCTCTTCATCATAGTGGCTCAGGAGGTAATACAAATAATAGTCTGATATCACTACCACCTTCACGTCCAGCTCGATGGGCTCGGGCTTGAGTCCTGTTGTGGTAAACAGATAGAATGGATCATAGGTCTGGATCTCCAGTTTTTTGCTCTTGAGTGCCCTCTTGAGGCCCTGCCACACGCCCGGCTCCGTAATAGCATCCAGGAGATTGATGACCAAATAGCCCCCATTGGCCTTGATGAGTGACCCAGCCTTGATCTTACTGAAATCGGTACGCCACACCCCCGTGCGATCCACAACCCGCTCAATGCTCCCGAAAAGATTTCTATATGTGGGATAGGACTCAATGATAACCGGAGGGCCTTTCTGCTCGCTATTGTCCACAAGGAGATTAACCTCATAGGGCTGGAAGGGATCTGGCTGGGGCATCATTGAAACCATTCCAGGTACACCTGTAGCCTGGGGTTGTGTCCTGAAAATATGGAGGTTATCGGCCATGTCTTCCAGCATTGCATCCAGATGCTTTCTGACCGCCTCAGACCTGTACTTCTTTGTGAGGGGAGCCATCAGCTCAGAGGCATTTTTCATGAACATGACTCGGTCCATCTTCTCGATCTTTTCCTGGACCTCTTTCTGAAGATCGCGCAATTCAAGGAAAATCTGATCAATCTGGTCCCTCAACTTGGCCTGCTTTTCCTTCATGGCCTCAAATTCCTCTTTTGGAAACCGCCCCTTTTCTACCAATGCCTCCACCTGATCAATATGCATGGGCTGCCCATCCACGAGCGGCATTACTTCGGGCCGCTTGTATTGCCCCATCTGCACGTCAACTAGGGCAAAACCTTCCTCCTTGACCTTCTGGTCCAGGCCCTTAAAAAAGCTCTTCCCCTTTTCCTCATAGGTCTCCATAATTTCCTTTTTCAAGTTGATATACTCCTGGCTCTCAAAGAGCTGGGGAATCTCCTTTTTAAGGGTCTCCACAAAATCATGCACATCTTTCTTGAACTGGGCACCTGTGCCGCCCTTCAGGCGAAGAAGTATGGGGGCCTCTGGATCCTGGAAGTTGTTCACATAGCACAGATCATCCGGCACCTTTTCTTTCTTGGTTATGTCCTGGAGAATTCTCTTTACTGTAGCCAATCTCCCTGTGCCTGCCACACCAGTCACAAACACATTGTAACCGGGCTTGTCCATATGAATGGCAAATTGAAGGGCCTCCACCCCTCTCTTTTGTCCGATGATTTCCTTGAGTGGGTCCAAATCCTCGGTGGTCTCAAAGGGCAGGGTGGCCGGATCCAGCCGCCATCTCAGTTGCTCCACCGGTACCTCTGGATATCTTTTTTTCCTCGGCATACTAACCTCCTCAGCAATCTATTTTACCCGGATCTTTATGCCCTTCTTCTTTTCCATCTCTATCTTCGGCATTACGATACGAAACACCCCGGCCTTGTAATCCGCACGCACGTCTGTGGCCTTTACACGACAAGGCAGTTTGATCCTCCGAGAGACGGATCTGAGACTCTGCTCCACCCTTCGATAAAAGGGCCCACTGGTCTCCACTGCCTGCCTCTTTTCGGCACGAATGAAAAGCATATCCTCTCTCACGCTTATTTCCACGTCTTTGGGCCTCATACCTGGCAGCTCTGCATTCACAACGAGAGTGTCCCCCTCATCAAGCAATTCAAAGTAGGGACCGCGCATATCCCCCGGCAGATCAGCACCTCCACCGAAACCCATCCATAACCGCTCAAATAGCCGATCAATATCACGACGAAGCTTGTTGATCTCCCTGTTAGTCCAAAGTATCAGTTCAGACATGTGATAACCTCCCTCCCGCATTTTGCGGACCAGGATCATCTATTAAGAACCCTTGATAAACCCTCTTAATGAACGCATATTCTAAGGGGAGTGGTCTTGCAATGCAAGCGCATTATGGCCGGGCCCAGTCTGCGAAAAAAGTCGGCCGCCAAAAAGACAGGTAAATGACCATTTGAAGGACCTGACCATAACTCGGTTTCATTTTGGCCTGTAGGCAAGGTTTTCCATAGAACCTTGTGTCCATGTCCATTATAAGCGTAGTAGGTCGTGGAGGGCTTCCACTATCGTGGAGAATCGAAACTGAAACCCCAGCCTCATTAGTCTCCTGGGAAGGACCTTTTGCCCTTTCAGTAACACGGAACCAAATTCCCCCATCAGGGCCTTAAGCAAAAAGCCCGGTACAGGGGGCAAGAAGACCGGCTTTTGCAAGGCCTCTCCCAGTATTCTGGTCAGCTCCGCATTGGTCACTGGCTCAGGTGCCGTGAAGTTGATGGGCCCTGAAATGTCTTTTTTTTCTGCAAGGAAAAGATAAATGGCCGCTAAGTCCTGCTCATGAATCCAGGAAAACCATTGCCTTCCACTACCCAGACGGCTTCCCAGCCCTCTTCGAAAGGGGGCCACCATTTTTTCAAGGGCGCCCCCCTGCCTGCCAAGAACAATGCCAAACCTGCACGTGATAACCCTTACACCATACCTTTCCGCTTCAAAGGCGGCCTCCTCCCACTGCCGAGTCAAGGTGGCCAGAAAATCGTCACCCGGAGGGCTGTCCTCATCTAGTTCTTCATCCCCATGGAAACCGTAGTAACCCACAGCCGAGGTGCTCAGCAGCAGTGTGTTCTCACCTTTCCTCTCAGAAATGGCTTCCACCACATGTCGCGTGGTGAGCAAGCGACTGTCCCTGATGACGCGTTTTGCCTTCTTGGTCCATCGTGTGAAGATGGATCGCCCAGCAAGATTGATAACCACCTCATGCTCGGCAACCCGTTTTTGCCAGGGGCCTTGCACCACCGGATCACCCTCCACCACCGCTATACCATCCGGCATATGCCTGGCCTTTGCGGCAGAACGGGTCAGGACCGTGACCTCATGGCCTTGGTTGAAAAGATATCTGGCCAATGTAGAGCCTACAAATCCAGTTCCCCCTGTAATAAATATCTTCATCACTTATTCCTTCCCCCTAAACGTTACAGACAATAAATAGAAATCGTCAAGGCCCATCTTGTCCACAAAGCAAGCATTATGTCCTCTGAACACCATCTTGACATCAAGCAGCCTCTCCTTTATTTTCTCAGGGATGTTAACAGCGGCGGGAATGGTCTAGGAAAGGCCTGCGCTACGAAAGTATTTATTGCAAATACTAACCTTACGGAAATCGAAATTTCCTACCGGGGCTCGTCTAGGCTTCAGCTCCCGAGTTTTGGTAAAAAAACACGAAATATACAAGTTGGGCTAGTAGCTGCAACCTCCACCCAAAAATACTTGATTTGTGGATAGATACTGAATAACTATATGGCCCATACTAAGGCCTGTCAAGGACCATGCGGTAAACCAACTTTGTGGGAGGGGTCAAAATGGATAAGTATATGTGTTCGGTATGCGGTTATGTGTACGATCCGGCTCAAGGTGATCCTGACAGTGGTATCGCCCCTGGAACATCCTTTGATGATCTGCCAGACGAGTGGACCTGCCCTGTTTGTGGGGCTGAAAAGTCCCAATTTGAAAAAGAAGAATAACACATCCATGACAAGGAGGTCTGTCCGCCCAGGCCAAGACTCACCATGAACAAGAATGAGGGTAGGCATACGGCTGAGGAATTGCTTATTCTCAAGGAAGCCGTTGAAAATACCAACGAGGGCTTTGTCACTATCAACGAAGACCATAGGGTGATCTTTTTCAACCAGGCTGCAGAAAAGATATTCGGCTATTCTAGACAAGAGGTGCTTGGACATGATCTGAGCGTTATTATGGTGCCCACATGCGCCAAGGATCACAAAGGGGCTGTGGAACGCTATCTCAAGACCGGCAAAGGCGCACGCATTGGGCATGAAACAGAGCTTCTGGCCACTCGGAAAAACGGTCAGCAATTCCCTGCGGCCATTTCCTTTTCCGTAACTCGCATAGGGGGGAAGCATTTTTTTACCGGTCTTGTACGTGACCTCACGGAAACAAAGGTCTTACAGACCAAGATTCTCCAGTCAGAACGGCTGGCTGCCCTGGGGCAGCTAGTTGCGGAAATTACCCACGAGATCAAGAATCCGTTGATGACCATCGGCGGCTTTGCCCGCCAACTCACCAAATCCCTCAACAACCAAAAGGATCTTGAAAAGCTGAATATCATTGTGGCGGAAGTAAAAAGACTTGAGGATCTCTTGAGCGATCTCCGTGAATACTACCTTCCTAGAAGGCTGGAGCCTGGACCAGTAGATATCCGAAGCCTGCTCCAGGAAATCCATTCCATGGTAAAGGCTGACTGCGAGAAACGAAATATCAGCGTAACCATGGATTTTGAGGACCGTTCTCACCTTGTTGAAGGAGATGAGGCAAGACTAAAACAGGTATTCATCAATCTAATCAAAAACGCCATGGAGGCCACCAAAAGCGACGGCCACATCCATATTAAGGTAAAGGTCCTCAAGGAGCACGTCCAGATCCAGGTGACCGACGATGGGCCTGGGATTTCAAAGGCACACAGGGACAAAATTTTCTCGCCCTTCTTTACCACAAAAACACATGGTTCAGGGTTAGGGCTTTGCATCTCCAAACGGATCGTGGAAGACCACCGAGGGGGAAGCATAACCGTCACAAGCAAGGAGGGCAAGGGGACTACCTTTGAGGTACTCCTACCCATCTATGACCAAGGAGACGGGACCTGAAAGAAGTAGTACTAACATAAAAGGAAAACGACTAATTGAAGAAAAGACCTATGATTGACCAGCGATGTTGTAACGATTGTGAAACGTGTATCGAGGTTTGCCCAGATGTTTTCTTTCACAACGAAGAAACTCATACCATTGAAATTGCAGATCTGCATTCCTATCCTGTTGAAAAGGTGGAAAAGGCCATCAACATGTGCCCTGGCGATTGTATCTACTGGGAGAGTGGATAAGTGAAGCCCGATAAATCCTGGCTTGAGGCCTTATACCACAAATACAACCACCCCAAGTGGATTCATCCAGATCCCCTTGAGTTTGTTCACCTATATAAAAGCCCTTTGGATCAAGAAATAGTGGGCCTTATTGCATCTTCTCTGGCCTATGGCAGGGTTAGGCAGATCTTGGCCTCTGCAGAGTCAGTACTACGGCCCATGGGATCCTCTCCCCGCGACTTTTTACTCCATTCCACGGAAAGGACCTGGACCAAACTGTTCCAGAATTTCAGACACCGCTTCACCACGGCCAAGGAGTTGATCTCTCTGCTAAAGGCCATAAAAGGTATTATTGGGAGGTACGGCTCCCTTTATGAGTGTTTCCTGAAAGGATTGAGCGCCGAGCACGATAATGTAATCCCGGCTTTGTCCCGCTTTGTGCAGGAGCTGATATCTTTCGATGGTATGCCGAGCAGTCTCCTTCCTTCTCCTGAAAAGGGGAGTGCCTGCAAACGACTCCATCTGTTTCTCCGGTGGATGGTACGCAAAGATCGGGTGGATCCTGGCCTGTGGGAGCAGGTCTCACCCAGAATCTTGGTTATTCCTCTTGATACACACATGTTTCAACAATGCTCTCGCATGGGCATGACACGCCGCAAAAACGCCAATCTTACATGTGCCCTGGAAATTACCCGGCATTTTCAGAAGATCTGCCCGGAAGACCCAGTAAAATACGATTTTGCTCTGAGTCGTCTCGGTATTAGGAAAGAGACCTTTGACAGCAGGTGAAGCATACGGGATGTATAGAAAATTTTGTTAAAAGTGATGCCTCAAGGAGGTAAACATGTTTACGGAAAAAGAGCGCAAGGTCAAAGAGCTCATCGACCTCCATCTAGAAAAGGTGGAAAATTGCCTGAGCTGTTTCAAGAGCTGTGTGGAGGCGTCTTTCAAAAAAAACTTGGAAGCTGCCGAGCAAATCCACGAAAATTGTGACTACGCTGAGAGTGAGGCAGACATTATCCGGCGAAAAATAGCAGACAGCCTTTACTCAGGGGCCTTTCTCCCACTGGCCCGAAAAGACATCTATATGTTGAGCGAGGCCATTGATGAGATTGCCAATAGTGCTGAGCGAGCTTCTGATACAGTGGTCTTTCAGCAGCCTGACATTCCTTCCCAGTACATGAAGGCCTTCTTTGAAATCATTGAAAAAACCCTATCAATGTTCACTAGCTTTCGTGAAGCGGTTGCCAAATTCATGCCTGATGAGACCTTCCACGACTATGACCATTTGCCCTTTATACGCCAAAGGATCTCCGCTGTCATTGATATGGAATCAGAAATCGATCAAAAGGAAGAGGCCTTAATAAGAGATATATTTTCTTCAGATCTTCCCCTTGCACAAAAAATGCAATTGGAAACATTTCTTCGGCGCACAACCTCCATCTCTGATGAGATAGAAGATGCAGCCGACCGCCTAAATGTCCTTCTCATAGGAGAGAAGATCTAACCTATGGCCCCTGTCCCGGTAGAATCGCGGCGAATCCGCCACAACCATATCCTGGCACTTCTTTTGGTCCTGACCCTTTTTTGTTTGTGGTTTGTTCCAGGTTTGCAAGGGGTAGTGAGGGCAAATCATTCTGTAGTGCCTGAGGGCGGCTCATTATTAGATCAGGCCCATTCCGTAAAAGACAACAATGACCTCGTTCTGGTCAAAGTGCCATCCAAGGGAAGTGGCGGAGCCGTTAAGGCTACACTTTTTGCCCTTATTGGGGGCATTGGCCTGTTCATGTTCGGAATCCACCTGATGAGTGAGGGGCTCCAAAAGGCCGCTGGAAACCGCATCAAATCCGTTCTTGGAAAACTAACCGGTAAGCCCATTTACGGGCTGGTCCTTGGTACAGTGATAACCGCCATTATCCAAAGCAGCAGCGCCACTACCGTAATGGTGGTGGGTTTTGTAAACGCAGGGCTTCTGGAATTTACCCAGTCCATCGGGGTCATTCTCGGGGCCAATATAGGCACTACCGTCACTACTCAGGTAGTCGCCCTAAAATTAGATCAGTTCGCCCTTCCGGCCATAGGGCTGGGAATGATCATGTATCTATTCTTCGATGCCAGGAAGGTCAAGCAAGCGGGCCAGGCCGTGATGGGCTTTGGACTGCTTTTCCTGGGGATTGTAATCATGAAAAACGCTATTCCTCCTGAGGCGAAAGAAACCATCAGGCATCTTTTCCTTATGAGCAGTGGCACACTAAAGGGTACCCTCTTCGGACTCCTGGTGGGAACCGTGGCCACGGCCATTGTTCAGAGCAGCAGCATAACCGTTAGTCTCATTGTAATACTAGCATTCCAGGGGCTGGTTACAGACCTGAAGGAAGTGATACCTCTTATCTTGGGCTGCAACATTGGAACCTGTACCACTGCACTTCTCGCCTCATTGAAGACCGACCGTGAAGCCCAAAGGGCGGCCGCTGCCCATACCTTTTTCAACATATTCGGTGCCTTGATGACATTGACCATCTTTTATCATTTGTATCTCTGGGTTATTCCTAAAATAGGCGGCAACATGCCCCATCAAATAGCCAACCTGCATGTAATGATAAAGCTGGTTGACGCAGTGATCTTTGTCCCCATAGTCAGGCCATTTTCCCGGTTTTTGACCTGGTTTGTACCTGAAAAAAGGATTCTAGCCAGAGAGCTGGCTAGGCCTCATTACCTCATTGAAGGGATAAAACAGGATCCCACCGCGGCCCTGGAGCTGGCCATAAAGGAAACCGTGAGATTCGGCGGGATCTGCCGGGCGGTCATAAAGACCGCAATGGATGGCTTTACTTACAATGACGAGGAGCTGCTCAAACGGGGCCACATTTACGCCCAAGCTGCAAGGACTTTACGCAACACCATTATGGACTTCGTCATAGACCTTTCGGCCAGGGATATCTCTGAGGACGAGGCAAAAAAGGTAGCAAATATAATAGTCTCCCTTTATAACTTTGACAAGGTTCTCACCCAGGCCAGAAAGCTACTCAAATTGGGCCAAACAAAGGCTGCATGCAATATCCCTCTCATGGGAAGCGCCCTTGAAGAACTCAAGAAAATCTACCATGAGGTGGATGATGCACTTACTGAGGTCAGCGGCCGCCTGCCGGAGTTCCACAGATAATCCAGTTTGTACTTCTCGCGCTCAGAAATTCCTTGACATCTTTACCTTCTTGTAGCTAGATTGCAGTTACATTATAGCTGCTATATGGTCCTTTCCAATGCGAATAGAAATTTGTTTTGGAAATTCCGTGGCATTTCAGCGCCTTTTGTTTTCCCTAACCGCAAGTCTTAGGGAAGCAAGACATGTCCTTATGATCCACCTTCGATGTAGGCACCAGATTCCAACCATGAACCAATCACAATAAGGGAGGGCAAAATTATGGAGGTAAATCCGGCTTTGATGGGGCCTTGCGGGCTTTACTGTGGTGTGTGTGCCATTTACATCGCGGATCGGGACAATAATACCAAATTCAAGGAAAGGCTGGTGAATCTTTACAAGGGTGGAGTGCCTGGCAAAGGCATACTTCCTGGTAGCGAGGATTTGACCATTGAGAGCATCAAGTGTAATGGGTGTATGTCTGATAAGTTGTTTAAGTATTGTGAAATATGTGAGATCCGTGATTGTACCCGGGCAAGGGGCTACACAGGTTGCCATGAATGCAGTGAATGGCCTTGCCAGCACATTGAAAATTTCCCCATGGCCGTCGGCAAAAAGGTCATATTAAGGGCAATCCCTCAAATAAGGGACTGGGGTCTCGAGAAGTTCATGAAGGAGGAAGCAGAGCGCTATGTATGCCCTGAATGTGGCAATAAGGTCTTCCGGGGCGTTGTAAGATGTAACCGATGCAAGACCGAGTTGGATTTGGACTAGTGACCTCCATACACCTTGCTTCTATGGCCGAGCCGGAGAACAAGAACTACCATCTTGTTGTCCTGGATATCGCAAATAAGCCTGTATGCTCCGACTCTATACCTCCAAAATCCAGCGAGATCTTTGTGTAAGGGCTCTCCGAATCTCCTTGGATCCTGGGATGTGGCTATTCGTTCGCGTAGATACCGCAAAATTTCAGCCGCTACGGACCGGTCAAGCTTGGCCATTTGCTTCCTGGCAGTATCGGAAAACTCAATCTGCCAGACCGAGCTCACGCTCCACCTCGTCTATGGTATAAGTGTGCTCCTTGCCTGTCTTTATACGGTCCAAGATTTTTTCAGCAAGGTAAATATCTTCAAGGTCATCCAGATGCCTCAAGATAGCTTCTCTCGCATAAAACGATTTGGTGCGGCCTGTTTTCTTGGCAAGTGCATCAAGTCTTTTTTCAATATCTGGCGGCAATCGCAAAGCAAGCATATTAACACCCCCTTGGTTCCCACCTGCCACATGTTTGCTATACATATATAGCATATGGAGATAAAATACAATAAAAATTTTCCTCCTCGATTCAACAAGGAAGAAGATGAACTCCCTAAGCATCTTCAGAAAAATTCCCTTGACATGAAATGCCAAGAGCAGGCAAAATATACCAACCAGTCGGATTGCTATGGTATACACAAAAGGTGAAAATACACGGAAGCGAATTGTCGAGGTGGCCTTACAACTTTTTTCTCGAAAAGGCTACTTTAATACCTCCATAAGCGACATCCTTGAAGCCACAGACCTCACAAAGGGAGGGCTGTATGGACACTTTAAAAGTAAAGAAGATATCTGGTATGCCGTTTATGAGGAAGCCGCTAGAGTTTGGAGGGAAATAGTTCTTAGGGACATGAGAGCCATATCGGACCCTATTGAACGCATCCTCGAGGTCATTGAACGGAGTATGAAAGACTATCTTGGGGCTGATATCTTTGAGGGCGGATGCTTTTTTGTAAATTCCCTGGTGGAGCTCTCGGGGCAATCTTCAACAATGACAAGGCATATCTTGCGCGGATTCGTTAGATTTTCAAAGCTACTCCAGTCATGGTTAAGAGAGGGCTATGAAAAAGGGATTTTGAGGGAAGGGATTAACTTTAAAGAGGTGGGCAATTTTATTGTCATCTCCCTCAACGGGGCAGCTACTCTGTATTCGGCAAGCAGAGACCCTAACATTTGGAGGCAGACAATCACACAGCTGGAATTGTATGTCAACCAGTTGAGGAAATGAGAGAGTATACAGAACTAATGAAATAATTTTTTTGCCTATTAATTAAACCGACCGGTCTTAATATTTGTTCGCAGGGGAAATCTTCAACCTTCAAGAACCTCTGCCAAAAACCAAAAAAGGGGGCATATATGGAACGGAAAGGGAGGATTAGATTTCTGCAGGAAAAAATAGTTGAGCAGAGACTTGGGGCAGTCCTGCTCTTTTATTCCCGCGATGTATTCTATTACACAGGCACGGCACAGCCTTCCTATCTTTTTGTTTCGCCCGAAGAGTACATCTTGTTTGTCAGGAGAGGCCTTGAATTTGCATTAGATGAGGTCTTTATAGAAAGAGACAAGATAAAAGAGGAAGGAAAACTGGCCAATATTTACAGAGAAATATGCGCCAAGATTAAAAAGAAGAAAATTGGCACTGAAATGGATGTCTTGCCAGCGACCCAAATGCAGGAATACCAGGAGGTATTCTCCGACTTTGAGTTCGTAAATGTCTCCCCACTGATACTGGAGCAAAGACAAACAAAAGATGCCTCCGAGGTCCATAAGCTCAAAAAAGCCTGTGAAGTCATGGACGCCGGACACAAAGCAGCATTATTAACCCTAAAAGAAGGCATTACCGAGCTTGAGCTGGCGGCAGCCGTGGAAAACGCTCATAGACTAGCGGGACATGAGGGAACATTCTTCATAAGGCAACCTGATTTCTTTATGAGTACGGGCCCTATTGCCTCTGGGCCGAATTTATACAAGGTTAGCGGAGCCGTTTATACTATCACCGGGGTGGGTTTGAGCGCTTCAGTGCCAGCTGGCCCCTCAAGAAGACCCATCTCAAAGGGGGATCTGATCATAATCGATGTCCCTACCTTAGTGAATGGGTACCATGCGGATCAGACAAGAACCTATATTTTAGGAAAGGCCCCTCAAAAAGTTAAGACGCTGTATGGCAAGCTGAAGGAGATCGCTGATTACCTGATTGGGGAAATCACGCCTGGTATGACGTGCAGTCAAATTTATCAAATGGCCATAGGAAAATCCAAAGAGCTCAAGATTGCAGATGCCTTCTTGAACTTCGGGAAAGGAAGAAAAAGCCGGATGATTGGCCATGGCATTGGATTGGAGTTAAATGAACCACCCATACTATCAACCTACAATAACTCACAGATCTCCGACGGTTTTGTCTTGGCTTTAGATATGCATATGATGGATGAAAATGTGGGGGTGGTTAAGTTAGAAGATATGATCCTGGTCACTAACAACGGAAATCAAATCTTGACCAAGAGCCCCAGGGATCTTTTCGAAATATGAAAAATGTGTTTGCACATCACCACATTGCAGCATATTATAGAGAGATAGAAACCGAACGCCTGTCAAAGATTCCTAGTTCTCAACCTCCACCCAATCAATCACAGCAAAGTCCCTGTCAAATGTGGCGATCTTCCTAATCCTTTCCCTTTTCATTGCAAGGCTTATAAGGGCATCATGATAATTTAGCGCGCCTTTAGAAGAAAGCATGAGATCCAGGACCTTCCTATGCTGTTTTTCTCTGTAACCATATGCCATAATCACATGATACATCTTTTCTAGCCGGAAGATTTGCGGGAAAATTTGGGAAAAATCATATCCCTTTTCTTTGCTCCTCCTTGCTATAACAGAATAGAGCTCTACCAAGATACAATCCATCAACACAAATTGCTGTCGTTCGTTCTCTAGTCTCCCCACGAGTCTCACAGCACTTTGGTGATGGACATCCTTATTGTCCAATAACGCAACTAACACATTAGTGTCGAGAATAATCTTACTCATACCACGCTTCACCTTCTTTCAAGCTATCACCACCCAATGACACGATCCCCGCAAATGACAATAAGGACTTTTTCTGGCATTTATCATTGGACAAATCTCGGGTTTCAAATCCGAGCCGTCTTAAGATCCTTGCCGCATCCATTGTCGTAAAATCCAACTTTGTCAAAGGGATATTTTTTGCCTCAATCAGATGGGCCACGATTTCCTTTGGTGAAAATGCCTTACCATCAACAAGAGCAGCATATTTCCTTCCCTTGCTTGGAGGAAGTTTTCTTGCAAGTTGTATCACTTCCTCTGGACTTACCTTGAATTTGTAACCCCTTAGCTGAACGTCTATCATCTTATCCTCCTTTTGAGGATTTGCATACTACATTAAAACAATAGTTCAAAATAGTATGTCTGTCAACATAATAGAAATTAAGACATGCTGACCCCACCACTCAGGACAGGATCAAATTCTTTGATTCCCTATTTTACTTGGGCAAGCATCTCCACAAATGCCTCCAAGTTAGTCAAGGTCTGTTCCTGGGAAAAGCATCTTAGGTCATTCAAATCGCCATCAAGGACAAGGTTAAGCAAGGAGGGTGAGTAAAGAATGGATGGCACCGATGTTGTGGACGCTGTTGATCCTAATAATCCTCATCCCCACCCAAAAGGCCCCCCAGGAGTCCTCCACCGATTCCGCCAATTCCCTTGCTTTCACCCCTTTGTTGGTAGCGAGCAGCCGCATAAATCCGGTCGGCCAGGCGGGAAAAGGGAAGGCTTTGGAGATATACATGCCCGGGGCCTGTCATTTGGGCCAGAAACATGCCTTCGCCGCCGAAAAGGGCATTCTTGAATCCCCCCACGAACTGTATGTCGTAGTCCACCGTGGGTGCAAATGCTACCAAACAGCCTGTGTCCACCCTTAGGCGCTCGCCGGGTTTCAGGTCTCGTTCGATAATGGTTCCACCGGCATGAACAAATGCTAGGCCATCGCCCTCAAGCCTCTGGAGTATAAAACCCTCGCCCCCGAAAAGCCCTGCCCCGATCCTCTTGGTAAAGGCCACCTCAATCTCTATCCCCCTTGCGGCACAGAGAAAGGCGTCCTTCTGGCACAAGAAACTCCCTCCAAGCCGGCTCAGGTCCAGGGGAATAATCTTGCCCGGATAGGGGGCTCCAAAGGCCACATGTCCCTTTCCTTGTCCATTGTTCAGGAAGGTGGTGATAAAAAAGCTTTCTCCGGTGAGTATCCGCTTGAATCCCCTGAAAAGGCCTCCTCCTGTAGAGGTCTGCATTTCTATCCCTTCTTCCATATACATCATGGCACCGGCCTCTGCCCGAATACCCTCACCCGAATCCAGCTCCACTTCCACTATCTGCATATCATCGCCATATATCTTATAGTCGATCACATCTGCCATTTCCAAAACCTCCTCAAACGCTTTCTCCCTAGCACCTTATAAATAATTTTGCGCTTAAAACGAACACAAAGTTTCTCTGATGACACATTGAATGTCAAATTCCAAAACCCAAAGGCCAAATCAATGTCAAATATCAAATGATCGAATGAACGAGAAGTCGACCCCGCTCTCTAGTTGCCTTGTCCGCCTATTACAGCAGTAATCATGTGACTGAAATCACGCCTGTCTAAAAACAGATTTCCATTGGAAGCAGTGGAACGCCTGCCTGCTGCAGTCAGGGGATGTTCTCAAAGCGGCGTGTCGAGCACTCACTTTCAGTAACGACAATCCTGTCATTTCGAGGAGTGTCAGCCCTGCCCGCCATGCGGTCAGGCGGGGACGAGAAATCCTAAGATTTCTCCCTTCGGTCGAAACGACATTTTACACCCTAAACGTAACCGCACAAGTAAGTGCTTGACCCGCAGTGCATGGCGGCAGACAGAAAGGGATTATGCCGTTTCCCTGAGTCATGGGAATGTACTTGATAGCTTAGCTTTTCAATCCAAAATCATCTTGGACACCTGTGGACTGAGATATGAGTTGTCATTGAGGCATTTGGATTTCATTTGACATTTACCTGCCAATGGCAGGTTTGAACTTTGACATTTGTCATTTTTGCTTTATCCGGGTTAGGTTTATAGTCCTATTGTCGTTTCTAGTGCCCTGCCAACCCAATTGCCTCGGCCACCTCGCGCATTCCCATTATGGTATCAGTAATAAGCTCGCTGAGATCCACGCCCAGCATTTCAGCCCCCTTTTCAATAATGGAGCGATCCACCCCAGCAGCAAACCGTTTCTCTTTCCATTTTTTCTTAATAGACTTTGCCTTGAGGTCCATGACACTCTTTGATGGCCTTACCAATGCGGCAGCCACAATCAGGCCAGTCAATTCATCAATGGCATAGAGGACCTTTTCAAGCCTGGTCTCCGGCTTCACATCCGAGCAAATACCCCACCCATGGCTGATAACCGCCCGTATGTACTCCTCTGGCCATCCTTCTTCGCGCAAGATTTCTTCTGACTTACGGCAGTGCTGGTCAGGATACTTTTCATAGTCAAGGTCATGTACAAGCCCGATGATCCCCCATTTCTCTTCATCCTCACCATATTTTCTGGCAAAGTACCGCATCACCCCCTCTACGGCAAGTGCGTGCTTTATGAGACTCTCATTCTTGTTGTATCTTGTAAGCAGCTCATATGCCTGCTCACGTGTTGGGATGCTCTCGTTCATCTGGCTTCCTCCTTTCTGCACACCTCCAAATACTAGGGTGTTATAAGATTAACGGTTGGGAAATATGATCTATACCTTGATACGTCTCTTGTAATCAATTCCAAATCGAGCACTGCAGCTTGGGCTCCTATATAGAAATCTGGTAAAGGGGATCTCTTTACGCCCCCTCGTCTCCTGTACTTCAAAAAAACTTTCCCAGCCAAAAACAAGGCCTCTTTAGGTATTTCCAACATCTGAAACCCTGTTCTTGCTATGGCTGCCTCCAATTCCTCAATTAAATTAAAAGCGATAGATACTTCGGAATAGATTATAGGGTTAATGTATAAGATGGAGCGGCCTAAATATCTTTCCAAGGTTCTCTCTGACCAGTCCGCCCAGGCAGGGTCATCTAAGAAAAGATCTAAAATAACATTTGAATCAACCAGGGCCCCTTTCATTTGTTTCCTCTTGTCAGGGCCATAATTTCATCGGTTGTCATCTTGACCGTTGCTATTCCCCTCAACTTTCTAAAATGAGAAGTTCCCCCCTCTCGCCTTCTTGCCTTCACCAAATACACCCGACCCTTGTCCTCCTTGAATATAACCTCGCAGCCGGGAGTGATTCCCATTTTCTTGCGAATATCTTGGGGGATAGTCACCTGACCTTTGACTGTTACCCGCATTTATATTCCTCCAGTTATCTGTAATACTAGTAATAATATTACATCGCCATCGCCTTTGTCAATACTCCAATACTCCCTTTTTGGATCTTGGCAATTTTCTCACGATTATTGACCACAAATCCGGAATATTGTACCTATTTTAGTGACGCAAATCCCGCGGCCAGCCCGCTCTGTATTCATTATGTGGCGACTGCCATTATTCTAGAAACTTTTTAAAAACCATGGCGTTACAAGAAACCAATTTTAGTTTAAAGAAGAATTATCACCCAGGAACCATAAGCCGCATCGTTGAGCTCCACGCCACCTATTACAGCACCCACTGGGGCTTTGGCGCGTTTTTCGAGGCCAAGGTGGCCTCCGAGCTTTCCCAGTTCATACTGAGATACGATCCTGACAAGGATCTGCTCCTCACTGCCTGGATTGACAACCAAATACAAGGATCCATTGTAATAGACGGCCAGCAAGCCCATAATGAAGGTGCCCACCTCCGATGGTTTATTGTCTCAGAACCCTTTATGGGCAGAGGTATAGGCAAAAGGCTTTTGAATGAAGCCATTGCCTTTAGCCACAAAAAGCACTATCAAAAGATATACCTCTGGACATTTGAGGGATTGGATGCAGCGCGCCACCTCTATGAAAGCGTGGGATTCAAACTCGCCAAGCAACAAAAGGGCAAGCAGTGGGGAATAGAGGTTACAGAACAACTATTTCAATGGGACACCCATGAGACGGTGGAACGGTTGGGGCGATGAATCCATATCTGTCCCTTTGCCAAAGGGTGCCACAGAATTCCTGGCACAGGCAATAGGCAAGCCAACGCCCTTACCCGATGCGCGCCTAGAGGATGTCCTCACCAAGGTTCCCCCTTCCCGCCTCCCTGACCATCCCCTGATCATAAAGGACCCAGAACAGCGGATCCGGCATGCAAGGGGCCAGAGCTTTCCTGACTGGCTGGCATTGCACAGTGGCAACATTGGAACCTTTCCCGATGGCGTGGTATTCTCAGAGGATAGCCAACAAGTAAGAAAACTCCTTGCCTTTGCCAAAACCAATGGAATCGCTGTAATCCCTTACGGCGGCGGCACCAGTGTTGTAGGGCACATCAACCCGCAAAAGGATGACCGCCCTATCTTGACCATTAATATGGGAAGGATGAACAGGCTTCTGGACCTGGATGAGCAGAGCCTTTTGGCCACATTCGGTGCAGGTGCGGCGGGCCCTGATATCGAGGCTCAACTGAGGGCACATAGCTACACCCTGGGCCACTACCCCCAATCATTTGAGTACAGCACCTTGGGGGGCTGGGTCGCCACCCGGTCAAGCGGACAGCAGTCCCTTTACTACGGCCGCATTGAGCGCCTGTTTGCAGGGGGCACCCTGGAGACACCGGAGGGCACGGTAAGGCTGCCGCCCTTTCCTGCATCGGCCGCAGGCCCTGATCTCCGAGATATGGTGTTGGGCTCTGAAGGCAGGCTTGGTATCTTGACAGAGGTTATAGTACGTATACAGCCGCTACCCCAACGGGAAAGCTTCCACGTGCTCTTCTTCCCGGACTGGCAAACCGGGCTCGAGCGTGTTAGGTGTGCACTACGCACAGGGCTGCGGCTTTCCATGCTCAGGCTGAGCAACCATACCGAGACAAGGACCTTCCTCAATCTTGGGGGCGGAAAAATTACGGTGTCAATCCTGGAAAAATTGCTTTCCTTCAAAGGGGCAAAGGAGGAAAAGTGCATGCTTACCTTTGCGGTCTCCGGCACAAAACGCCTCCACAAACAAACCCTCAGGGATGCCTTCAGGCTCTTCAGACCGTCGGCTGGTAAGGCCATCAACCGCATCCTTGGAGGAAAATGGGCCGAAAACCGTTTTCGCTCGGCCTACCTGAGAAACACCCTGTGGGAAATGGGCTATGGTATTGATACCCTGGAGACAGCCACCACTTGGGACCAGGTTGACCATCTGATGGTGGGCATTGAAAAGGCCATTTATTCGGCTTTCTCTGCAGAAGGTCAAAAGTGCCTAGTCTTTTCTCACCTCTCCCATCTTTATCCACAGGGCTCAAGTATTTATACCACCTATCTTTTTCCCGTGGCATCAACCTATGAACAGACGTTTCGGCAATGGGCACGGGCCAAAGACGCGGCTTCAAGGGTAATCGTGGCCCAGGGGGCCACCATAAGTCATCACCACGGTATTGGCACGGACCACCGCCCTTATCTGGTCTACGAAAAAAGCAGGCTGGGGGTAGATGCCATAGCATCCCTTTGTAAACACTTTGACCCCCAAGGCATTATGAATCCGGGTAAGCTTGTGGAGTGATGGAAATGTGGTTCTATTTGGGGAGTAAAACGTGACCCTTTATTGGCGGGGAAAGACACGAGATGAGCTCTGGGCACAGCTCCTGGAAACAGGGAAAAGGGAGCCTGGATGGGACACCCTTATCGTTGGAGGGGGGATAACCGGTGCCGGGCTCTTGAGCGAAGCAACTGCCCTTGGGCTTGAATCAGCCCTCGTTGAACAGCGGGATTTTGCCTGGGGCACCTCCAGCCGTTCCTCAAAGATGATCCATGGAGGGCTCCGGTACCTTGCCTCTGGGGACTTCAGGCTCAGCCGTGACTCCGTTAAAGAACGAAACAGGCTCCTTGAAGAGCTACCGGGCCTTGTGGATCCACTTGGATTCCTCTTTTCCCATTACCACCACAAATATCCAGGACCCGTTTCACTAAATATGCTCCTGTCCATATATGACCTTTTCGCTGGTCAATGGAATCACCATTATTTCAGGCGCTCACAGTACCTTATGATGGCCCCTGGGATCCAGGAAAAAGGTCTCCGAGGTGGAACCCGCTTTGTGGATGCAGTAACCGACGATGCCCGCCTTGTATTGCGTCTCATACAGGAGGCCACATTAAAAGGTGCCCTTGCCATGAACTATGTGCAAGCCCGTGGCCTGCTCCTGTATAAGGGCAAGACTTGCGGGTTGGTTGTGCGAGACACCATTACTGGGGCCGAGGCCGAGGTCTTTGCCAAAGGCGTTATAAATGCCGCAGGTGTATGGGTGGACCGGTTGCGAAAGGAGGCAAGTGGCAGATCCCATATCCGGCCCTTGAGGGGTAGTCACCTTGTATTTCCCTTCTGGCAGCTTCCGGTTGCCCAATCCATAACCCTCATGCACCCCTGGGACCGCAGGCCGGTATTCATCTTTCCTTGGGAGGGAGCCACTGTGGTGGGGACCACAGATCTGGACCATCAACAGGATCTGGATGCCGATCCCCACATCACCCAAGAAGAACTAGCCTACCTCCTTGCCATTGTGAACCACCAGTTTCCTTCCCTCGCAATCAAAAAG
This sequence comes from Deltaproteobacteria bacterium, assembly GCA_019307815.1. Taxonomy (GTDB): domain Bacteria; phylum Desulfobacterota; class DSM-4660; order Desulfatiglandales; family Desulfatiglandaceae; genus B111-G9. The sequence continues at coordinate 9,692 of JAFDIV010000019.1, read as the reverse complement.
GAGGACATCCTTTCCACCTATTCAGGGGTGCGGCCTGTTGTGCATCTGAGAAAGAGGAGAAAAATAGACCCGTCCAAGGAAAAGCGCGACCACACCATTTGGGTGGAAAAAGGGCTCATTTCCATTGGCGGCGGCAAACTCACCACCTTTCGCATCATCGCCCATGATGCCCTTAAGGAGCTGGTACCTGACCGTCTTGAGGCCAAATATTCTCAAAAAAAGAAAACAACGACAAGAACGCCTTCTGGCCAGGCCCCCTTTCCCAAAACACTTGGCCCCCTTTTAAGAAGACGTTTGAGTGGCCGTTACGGCTCCCTTTGCCCTGAGCTCCTTGCCAGCACATCCGCTGATGAGCTAGAGCGCATCCCTGGCACAGACACCCTCTGGGCAGAGCTTCGGTGGGCTGCCAGATCAGAAGGGGTTGTCCACCTGGAAGACCTGCTATTGCGCCGAACCCGTGTGGGAATCCTTTTAAAGGACGGGGGCCTCCACCAACTTGACCGCATAAAGAGCGTCTGCCAACAGGAGCTGGGTTGGGATGAAAACCAATGGGAAAAGGAGTGGGTAGCTTACAGAGACCTATGGCGGCAATGCTATAGCGTCCCTAACCCCGTTCTCAAGAGCAAATTAGATTGACATATGATCTCAGCAAGGATAGACTAGTCTAAAACTAGTCTAGGAGTTAATCATGGAACACATAGGAGCTTATGACGCAAAAACTCATTTGCCCAGGTTGCTGGAAGAGGTTTCCAAAGGAAAAGAAATAGTCATCACCAAACATGGGGTTCCTATAGCTATATTACGGCCTTATGATGACAAGAAAAAATACGCTTCAAAAGCTACTATCAATAAATTAAAGCAATTTAGAAAAAACAAAAGACTAAGTGGCTTGAACTTGAAAGCAATAATCGAGGCAGGAAGGGATTAGATGGACAGCGCAATAGTGTTGGACAACTCTGTGGTAATGGCGTGGTGCTTCGAAGATGAATCAAATCAATATGCTGATCAGGTTTTGGACTCATTGCAACACGTCCGTGCTATTGTTCCTTCGATCTGGCCCCTAGAAGTAGGGAACGTATTGGTTGTTGCCGAAAGAAAAGAGAGGCTGAAAAGGACTGATTGCCTTAGATTCTTGGACTTGCTTTCCCGATTGCCAATAGATATCGAGCAGGAAGGCCCCGATAGGCTGATGAGGGAAGTTTACTTGCTGGCAAGAGATACCGGGCTGTCCACTTATGACGCTTCGTACCTGGACCTGGCCATGAGGAAAGGCTTGCCACTAGCCACTCTTGACAAAGCCTTGGCAGAGGCGGCAAGGGATCTCAATGTAGAGCTTTTTCAAACAGACTTAACCTAGCTGAAAAATATATCTAGGAGCCCTAGGCTTCACAAAGGCCATAATGACCCATATCCTCGCCATTGACTGTGGGACCCAGAGTGTGCGGGCCCTTCTCTTTGATCTCGAAGGCAACCTGGTCTCTAAGGCCCAGATCCATATTGAGCCCTACTTTTCCTCCCATCCGGGGTGGGCCGAGCAGGACCCCGGTACCTATTGGGATGCCCTTTGCCATGCCTGCCGTGCCCTTTTCGGTGAGACCACTGTGGACAAGAACACCATAAAGGCAGTTGCCCTCACCACCCAGCGGGGAACACTTATCAACCTGGACAGCGAAGGCAGGCCCTTGAGGCCGGCCATGGTCTGGTTGGACCAACGTACAGCGAAGCAATTGCCTGATATGGGAGTCTTCTGGGAAACCGTTTTTTCCTTGATCAGGCAAAAGCAAACAATAGATTACTTCCGGTCCCAGGCCGAGGCCAACTGGATCTGGGAAAACCAGCGCGATATCTGGGAAAAGACCCACAAGTTTTTGTTACTGTCCGGGTATCTCACTTATCGCCTGACCAGTAGGTATGTGGATTCCGTGGGCTGCCAGGTGGGCTACCTTCCCTTTGACTATAAGAGGCTCAAATGGGCCTCTCCCTTTAGCTGGAAATGGAAGGCCGTCCGTGTAAAGCCGCAAATGCTTCCCCAGTTGGTTCGGCCTGGAGACATCTTTGGAAAAATCACTTCCCAGGCAAGCCATGAGACAGGCGTCCCAGAAGGGCTACCGCTAATTGCTGCAGCCGCGGATAAAGCCTGCGAGGTGATTGGTGCCGGCTGTCTCACTCCCAACATCGCCTGCCTAAGCTTTGGCACCACGGCCACCATCAATGCCAATAACCACAAATACGTTGAGGCCGTCCCCCTGCTCCCTCCATACCCTTCAGCCCTTCCCGGTCATTATTGCATGGAGGCCCAGATCGCCAGAGGCTACTGGATGATAAATTGGTTTAAAAAGGAATTTGGCCTAAGGGAAAAACGTATTGCAGAGGAAAAGGGTATTGCGCCTGAAACCCTGTTTGACCAACTGATAGCCCCCATCCCGCCGGGATCCATGGGCCTAATTCTGCAGCCCTATTGGTCCCCCGGCATAAGGCACCCAGGGCCTGAGGCCAAGGGCGCAATCATTGGATTCGGCGATGTGCACACCAGGGCCCATTTGTATCGGGCCATTCTAGAGGGACTAGGCTATGGATTGAGGGAGGGCAAGGAACGGATAGAAAAAAGGGCAAAGGTCCGAATCAAACGGTTGCGGGTCTGTGGCGGGGGCTCCCAGAGCAACAGGGCGGTTCAAATAACAGCGGATATCTTTGGCCTGCCTGTGGAAAGGCCGCACACCTATGAAGTATCTGGCCTCGGAGCTGCCATTGACGCAGCAGTTGGCATGGGCCTGCACCCCGATTTCGAGATCGCTGTTGCCCGTATGACCCGGGTCCGTGATGTGTTTTACCCTAGTCCCAAGGCCCACCAGGTCTATGACCAGCTATATCAAAGGGTATACAAAAAACTCTACAGCCGCCTTCAACCCCTTTACCAGGCCATCCGCCAGATCACCAGCTATCCGTGACGTTACTTCAGACATTGTCTTAACGCAAACCACTATAGCTCCAAGAGCTGATATGGCGCCTGAGAAATCCACGAAATAACATTTCAAGGAGTCCCCCAAGAAAGAGAGAAATGATGCTTGCAATATGATGAATAATGCAATATGATGAAAAAAATTCTCTAAGGAGGACTATGATGCCTTCACTGCAAATTAGAGACTTGCCCGAGCCAATTTACCAAAAACTCAAAGAACAAGCTGCTAAAGAATTCCGCAGCCTCTCTCAGCAAGCTATAACAGTCTTGGCCAAGGGACTGGGCGTGAGTAAGGATTCAAAGTCACGGCGAAAAGAGATATTGGAACAAATCTCAAAAAACCCTGTTGGCCCATCTGGCGACACCCTTCCTGATCCAGTTGCCATGATACGCGAGGACAGGGAAAGATGATTATCGTCTTGGACGCAAGCGCTGCGGTTGAAGTGGTGTTGAAGAGAAAGCGGGCATCGGTTCTTGAACACCATCTTCTTGATGCCGATTGGGTCATCTCGCCAACGCTATATGTATCCGAAGTATCCAATGTATTTTGGAAGTATCATCAATTCCATAATCTTCCTATCGAAGAGTGTGAAAAAGGATTGGCCCATGCACTTTCGTTGCCAGATGAATTCTCTGACGACCGTGATCTTTGCCTAGAGGCCTTTTCCCTTTCCTGCATTACCCAAAAGCCGGTGTATGATATGCTTTACTTGGTCGTAGCACGCAGACACAACGGGTTCCTTTTGACTATGGACCGTTCTTTAAGGCAAGTTGCTAAGAAACAATCTATTCGGGTCCTTTAAGATTTCCCCCTTTTCTGGGGGGACCGCGGTGCAATGCAAGATGTCATAAGGAGATCTCGGGATGAAAAGCCAACCCATCTCAATCAAAAGGCGCCAATTTCTTGAGTCTATACTTGGCCACGAAGTGCATGCTGATGAGATGCAAAAATATGAGAACATGGTCAAACCCAATGACTTGGCAAGGGTTGCTGATATCTTAGAAAAAGGCGCTGTTAACAGGCGTGATTTTCTAAAGTCCGGCCGATTAGCTGCTTTATTGGGCGGTATCGCTGCTGTGTCCAACAACTGCGCTGGCGGCTCTCTTATGTTGGGTGGGGTAAAGGAAACCGGGCCTGTCCATTATCCAAGACTGCCAGGGCATAAAATACAGTCGCCTGAGCATTATGGATTGGAAGGGTGTATGGTTGGATATTTCAGTGGAGAAACACATGGCACTTCCCGTCCCTCATTGGCTGAAAAACTAAACAAAAAAGAAATAGAAGAAATTATTGAGAAATATAAGAACAAGCTGAATAAGTATCCAGCAGTCATATTTATGGGTTATATGTGGAGTAGATTAGCTGAACCTGGAAATGAGTTTCCAATTGGACAGGCAATTGGTGCGGCAGAAAAAGGCATAATTCCTTTCATAACTTACGACCTAAGGATGCTTTTTTTGGGCAGGATCTAGAATTCAGCCTTCGTGACATAATCAATGGCAAAGCAGACCACCTCATAAAAGACTTTGCTAAGCAAGCCCGAGAATTCGGAGAGCAATACGGCGGATTCTTCATCAGGACTATGAGGGAGATGAACGGACACTGGTACCCTTGGGGTCAAAGTGGAAAATTTAAACCAGCATGGAGACATATTCACCACATTTTCAATGAAGAAGGAGCAAATGAATATGCAACCTGGGTTTGGAATCCTATTGTGAATGAAGGAAGAGTCCACTATGCTACTATAGCTAATCATTATTATCCAGGAGATGAATTCGTTGATTGGATTGGACTTAATGGTTTCAATTTTGGTCCTGTATCTGGCAATCATCTATGGAATTCATTTAAAATAACCTATAGCCTTGGCTATTCCATTATGAGAAAAAAACACCCCAATAAACCAATTTTAATAGCTGAAGTTGGCTGCTACCCAAATAGAAAAAGAAAACCACAATGGTTTAGAGAGATGTTTTCTGATTTAAAAGAAAGGTTTAGAGGTATTAAGGCATTATGCTACTTTGATATGGATTGGAGTGATCAGCCAGATGGTTTTGACTCCCGAATAGACTCTTCACCAGAAGCTTTACAAGCATTTAAAGAATCAATTGCAGATCCCTATTTCCTAGGAAAAGTGCCGTACAAAAAGATTTGAATGGCGGGCTATCCGCCAGATCACCGGCTATCCGTGATGCTGCTAGGACATAGCGTAAGCCAATTATCCCCTTTTTTGGTTGACTCTGCATACCTAAGATACATATCATATATACATGGACTTTGAATTCGACCCCAAAAAATCAGAAAAAAACATGCAAAAACACGGCATTGATTTTTTTCAGGCCCAGGCTCTTTGGGACGATCCTGAACTATTAGAGATTCCCGCCAGAACAGAAGATGAGCCTAGATTCTTGGTTGTGGGCAAGATAAGGGGGAAGCATTGGGCGGGTATTATTACATACCGTGGGGAAAAGATCCGAATCATCTCTGTGCGAAGGGCCAGGAAGGAGGAGGTAGAGCTATATGAAAGCTAAGGAGTTGGACAAGAAATTTGACAACGGGCAGAGCATTATTGAATACCTTGATATTTCTAGCGCCAAGCGACCCACTCAGAGCCAAAAAAGGGTGAATGTTGATTTTCCGTTATGGATGATTCGCTCTTTGGACAAAGAAGCCAAGCGCCTGGGGATTCCTCGTCAGGCGATAATCAAGATATGGATCGCGGAGAGGCTCGAGAGAGCTTCAGATTATCGCTAAGGATCGTCTTCTCTTGACGAAAAGGCTTATAGAGGTCTGTTGAAAACGGCAATTGATGATCTGGATGTTGATCAGGCCGGCAAAGAAGTTGAACCGTTTGTAAGACCCCCTGATTAGATCAAGAACGGGGCAGGCACCAGAAGGACCTTGATGCCATCTATTTGTCTAAGCTCTGAATGGTTTCTGGTAGAGCAAATGCAGTGTTCAATTTGGTTTTTATACCTTCGGATAAAAGGTAATAGCTGCCTTAGGCTAGGTCTTTCTCTGTACTTGACTTCCACAGGGATGACCTTTTGACCACTGGACCAAATAAGGTCTATCTCTGTTCCTGTTTTGCTCCTCCAATAAAAAAGCCTTTCTTCAGGCCTAAGCGTTCCCTGGAATCCCATAAAAACAGCATTTTCTGCATATAAGCCCGCCAATGTAGGTCGTTCGCGCAAGGGAGCAAAGCCCCCTCTTGCCCAACTTAACAGTCCAGTGTCTATGAAATATATCTTTGGAGATTTCTTTATTTCAGTCCTGGGGTTCTGGCTAAAAGGCCCAAGCTCTTTGACCAAAAAGAGTCCTTTGAGAAGCTCAATGTACTGTTTAACCGTCTTGTTGCTAACTCCTATGTCAGATGCTATTTCTGAAAAGTTTATGGGATTCCCAATACTGCCGGATAAGGCCATAAAAACCTTTCTAAACACCGCCTCGTTTCTTCCTGCAAACAATTGGTGTAAGTCCCTCAAGGCGTATATTCCAAAAAGCTGAGAAATTAGCTTCGTTTTGACCTCTATTGGATCTGCCAACACTACCTCAGGAAAACCCCCGAAAAGAAGATACTCTTCACATAATGAAATGAGCTTTTCCGGCACTTTTGTGACATTTGGCAACGATGCTTTTCTCCGGTCGAAACCCCTCAAAAGGTTTCTGTAACGCATTTGTCCTTTGAAAAGGAGAAATTCATTCAAATTCAAGGGCGAGAGTTCAAACTCCACAATCCGTCCTATAAGAGAATCCCTGAATTTCTTAAGTATTGTGAGACTTGATGAACCGGTGAGGAAGAGCTTGAACTCGGGATGATGATCTATTGATAGTTTCACAAACCTCGCGGGATCTTCCAGAAGATGGAATTCATCTATGAATAGTACACCCCCTTTTCCGAGAAATTGCCTTAGTACTGTCGGTCCCTGATTCAGCACATCCTTATCATCGGGATCCTCGGCGTCAAAAAAGAATACCTCTTTTGAGCTTTTGTGAAGCTGTTGAGCTAATAATTTGAGGAGAGAGGTTTTGCCACTCCTTCTTGGCCCCAGGACTACCACTGCCTCCTTTCTTCTTATCCATGGCTCTATTCGGATAAGAAGCTTTCTTGGATACAGCTTTTCTTCTAAAAACTCGTCCGGTTTTAACATGGCATTGCTATTTTGAAACTATATTCCCAGAAAGTCAAGCTTTTTAGGATATACTATCCCAAAAAGTAACATTCTACTCTGTGTAGCCCTGGGTCAAATCACCCTCAAAAAGCCTTTTTCCTAATAACGTTATTCTTAATTCCACTGGAATCAACAGGTGTCGCGTCTTATCCCAAGTGCAATTGACATCATTGTTATTTTTGTCTACTTTGGGACTGAGGTCATCGCCCAGACGTGGGGTAAGAAGCTTCACAAGTTTTCTGTTGCAGGGTCTTTCCATTACCCTCCCTATCGACCCTTGCCGACAAAAATACAAGGAGGTTTCACAATGAAAAAGCAACCCCCTCCAATCAAAAAGCGGGAATTTCTTGAGTCTATACTTGGCCACGAAGTGCATGCTGATGAGATGCAAAAATATGAGAACATGGTCAAAGCTAATGAGCTGGCAAGGGTTGTTGATATCTTAGAGAAAGGCGCTGTTAACAGGCGCGATTTTCTAAAGTCCGGCCGATTAGCTGCTTTATTGGGCGGTATCGCTGCTGTGTCCAACAACTGCGCTGGCGGCTCTCTTATGTTGGGTGGGGTAAAGGAAACCGGCCCTGTCCATTATCCAAGACTGCCAGGGCATAAAATACAGTCGCCTGAGCATTATGGATTGGAAGGGTGTATGGTTGGGTATTATTTTAAGAGATATGGGTGGGATGAACCTAATGATATAATACCATTTTATGAAAGAAAAGTTGGAAAAACACCCTCAATCATTCTTTTTCAATATAGTGGAACAAAAATACCAAATGTTATTCCTTCTGGCATCATAACCCGAATGATCCAGGCTGCTGAAAAAAATGTAATTTCTTTTATTACTTATGATGCAAGATATTACTACGAAGAAGAAGGTTATGTTTTCAAAAAAATACTTACTGGAGAATTTGATGATGCAATCAAGGAGTCAGCAAAAAAATTAAGAAAATACGGGGAGCAATACGGCGGGTTCTTCATCAGGACAATGAGGGAGATGAACTTAACAAGAAGATGGCCACCATGGGGCGGGATTCCTCACAAATTTAAAAAAACATGGAAACATATATGGCATATTTTTAATGAAGAGGGGGCAAATGAATATGCCACATGGGTGTGGGATCCTTTTATATCTGTTGCCAGAGGTGCTCAATATGCAAACAGTTATTATCCTGGAGACTCCTTTGTTGACTGGATTGGATTTAATGGCTACAATTTTGGTGGTCAATTATATCAAACATATCAAACTTTCTCACAACTCTTCACCTTCGAATATTCCACCATGAGAAAAAAACATCCCACTAAGCCAATCATGATTGTTGAAACGGGGACAGATGAGATGGGATCAAAAGAAAAATGGGTAAAGAATGCATTCAGAGATGTAAAAGAAAAATTTCAAGGAATTAAAGCCATATGCTGGTGGGATGAAAAATGGAGCCACAACACTATTGTAGATTTTGATTCCCGAATAGACTCTTCACCAGAAGCTTTACAAGCATTTAAAGAATCAATTGCAGACCCCTATTTCCTAGGAAAAGTGCCGTACAGAAAGGTTTGAATGGCGGGCCATCCGCCAGATCACCGGCTATCCGTGATGCTGCTAGGACATGCCGTCTCACAAATGTGATATCTTCCCTCCTACGCCCCAAAAGAAGAAAGAGATCAGAGGCTTTAGATACCTAAAGGAGCAGCAATGAAAGTTTCTATATTCCAAGTTGATGCCTTTGCCAGCCGTTCATTTACAGGTAATCCTGCGGCGGTAGTTATCTTAAATTCGGAGCTATCGCATGAGACTATGCAAGCAATTGCCGCGGAAAACAATTTATCGGAAACCGCCTTTGTGCTATCTGCAGGGGATGGATACCACATCCGATGGTTTACACCCACAGTTGAGGTGGATCTATGTGGACATGCCACACTTGCCTCCGCTCACGTGTTATTTAACCACTTGGGTTGTAACGACAATCCCATTTGTTTTTCTTCTAAGAGCGGCCTGTTGCGTGCCAGAAGGGGAGATGATGGTATTATTTACCTGGATTTTCCGGTTGACACATTACATGAAGTAAATGCACCAAAAGAGCTTCCACAAGCACTTGGAATCGAACCAACTGAAGTATATAGGGGACGAGACGACTTTCTGGTTATTTTCGATAGTGAAGATGTTATTGCATCGCTATCTCCAAAAATGGAGATACTGAGCAAAATACCATCTAGGGGAGTTATTGTTTCTGCTCCAGGCACTACGGTAGATTTTGTGTCCCGTTTTTTTGCCCCCCAATCGGGAGTACCCGAAGACCCTGTAACAGGGTCAGCCCACACTAGCTTGATACCCTATTGGTCTAATAGATTGGGCAAGAAACACCTTAGAGCCAAGCAATTATCCAAAAGATCAGGGGAACTAATATGCAAGGCCCTTGGCGAGAGGGTGGAAATAGGTGGAAGAGCCGTGACCTACCTAGTGCCCATCCACGAAAGGTAACAATTTGATATTTTGACAAAAAAAGCGCATTTTAAGGTGGACAAATTTCCGGCCAGTTGTCATAAGAAAAGCACAACCAGGTGAAAT
>JAFDIV010000033.1 GCA_019307815.1 Deltaproteobacteria bacterium | reverse complement strand
TATAGATTGGATTCGAGTTCCTGGACCATGTTTTGCCTTTTACATCATTGTGGAAACCCAACTAAATTATTCTGTATCTCTGAGCCAAGCCATTGACAATTTATGCATAGATTGACTATCAATTGCAAGTGCCAAATACAAAACGGGATAATAGAGTGCAGGAGGAGGTGGACATAATGAAGATTAAATGGAATGGGCATGCTAGCTTTACGATTACCTCTGACAAAGGGATAGTTATTGTAACAGACCCGTATGACCCCTCTGGCTATGGCGGAGTCCTAAAATATGACCCAGTGACCGATCGTGCCGATGGGGTGCTTATCAGTCACGACCATGCTGACCACAATTATGCGGACAGTCTGAGCGGCTCTCCCCAGGTGTTAAAAGGGTCAGGGGAGATAAAGGGGATACAGGTTAAGGCTATTCAGACCTATCATGACGAATCAGGGGGCTCAGAGCGGGGACCAAATACAGTCTTCGCCTTCACAGTGGATGATGTAAATATTTGCTTTTTGGGTGACTTAGGCCATGAGTTGACGACCGAGCAGATAAAAGCTATTGGCCCTGTGGATGTCTTGCTTGTGCCTGTAGGGGGCACGTATACCCTAGATGCAGATGGGGCTGCACGGGTGGTCAACTCGCTTAAGCCAAAGGTAGCGATCCCAATGCACTTTAAGACGGAAAAATGTGATCTTCCTATTGCGAGGGTGGAAGGTTTTTTGGAGAAGATGGACAAGGTCAAGAAACTTGATGTGAGCGAAATTGAGATTTCATCAGGTGATCTACCAGACGAAGGGCCTGAGGTGTGGGTATTGAATCATGCCTGCTGATATCTGAATAGGCTATATTGGGGTATGAGTCGAGAAAAAACGGGCCTCATATTTTACATAGTCATCGATGTCCTGAACATTTTTACCGTTAGACTGGGGTCATCGATGTCCTGGACTTTGACAACTATGCACTAAACCAGAGGGAGGCCCTGTACCACTACCTGGACGACGGTTGGCTGAAGCCTGACAATAACACGGCAGAGAATGCCATAAGGCCTCTTGCTGTGGGGAGAAAGAACTGGTTACCTGCCCGCCCTGCCTTGTATGTTTAACTTTGAGTCTAGGTTTAGTAAATTACTCATTTATGTAGGAGGTGATTGTGGCGTGACAGACCGTGCGGCAGCAAGGGTCGTCACGCCATACTCCCCATTAGCCCGAACAGTTGCAAGGGCCAGTACCACTGAGCCCGCATTTTACAAGGCTGGGAAGGAGGAGTTTGCACAATGGTCAACACTACTGAATCTTTTGTAGGTATTGACGTATCCAAGGATGAGCTAGAGATTTGCGTTAGACCCACTAACAAATCCCTAACCTTTGCCAATACCGAAGATGGTATTGCCCTAATGGTCGACCATCTAAAAACCTTATCTCCCTCCCTTATCGTCCTGGAGGCTACAGGCGGCTACGAAATGGCCGCTGTCAACGCACTGGCCTCCAAAGGGCTCCCCGTAGTGGCTGTCAATGCACGGCAAATAAGAGACTTTGCTAAATCTATTGGCAGACTAGCAAAAACCGATCGCATTGACGCCCAAGTCATCGCCCATTTCGCACAAGCTGTTCGTCCACCGCTGCGGCCTCTAAAAGACGAGCAAACCCAAAGACTTGAGGCCCTTAACACCAGACGTAGACAACTAGTAAAGATGATTACAGCCGAGCAAAACCGCCTACACCAAGCTCCCAAATGGACCGCAAAGACTATAAAATCTCATATCTCCTGGCTCAACAAAGAGCTAAAGAAAATCGACAAGGATATCTCTAACCTCATCAAAGGCTCTCCCATATGGAGAGAAAAGGATGCTATTCTCCAAAGCTTCAAAGGTGTAGGACCTATTACCTCCAGTAAGCTTCTTGCCTCCCTACCAGAGCTGGGCACCTTTAGCTCCAGAAAAATCTCAGCCCTTGTGGGCGTTGCTCCCCTAAACAGAGACACCTGCCTGCAGCAGGCAGGGTGGTAAGTTTAGGGGAACACGAGGTACATGGGGAGGCAGACGCGATGTACGCTCCAGCCTCTATATGGCCGCTTTGAGTGCCTCGCGTTCTAACCCCGTAATAAAAGATTTTTACATGAGGCTTACAAAAGCAGGTAAGCCTCACAAGGTTGCCATTACCGCATGTATGCGGAAGATGCTCGTAATACTAAACAGTATGATAAAGAACATGACATACTGGCAAGATCCTATTAGCGAAAAATGTTAAAAAACCCCTTGATAAAGAACACAGTTGCTGCCGTCCGCAGTCAGGCAGGCGTTGGCCGTCAGGCGGGTTTGCCAGCAGTGAGAGGGGCGGAAAGCGAGGGAGCTTCTCCCGGACAAATGGGTCCCTGTGGCAAAAGACCCCCATGGTCTGATTGTCCTTGGCCGGTAAGCTACATCCCGGCTCACAGGGTGGCCCTCATCCGCCTACACTCGGCGTAACATTCCCCTATGCTTAGCCTATCTTATCACCCACGCAGTGGAATAAAAGATGGGCTCGCTAGACGCTTAGTGCGCCGGTCAAAACCGGCAAGGAGTTGTGGATGAAAGAGCCATACAGTGAAGGCATAGCGAGCCACACTGGCCCCAAGTCATGCGTGGGTGTCCGTGAGGACACTGACGAAGCGTTGACAGGGGTACACATAGGCCAGGTATTGAGCTGCGAAATGGGGAGGTCTGGGACGCCGACGCTGTTAAGCGAAGCGGAAGGCAACACGGAGGGCAGCGATATACGCGAGTTGTCCTGCGGTCCTGCGCAGTCGGAGACCCTGAGCATGTGTGGAAACTCTTTGCACGGGAACCGGAGATCCCAGGAATCTCTTGCCGAGATGGTGGGGGTGAGCGGTTGAGGAAGGCCGGAGGCCACAATCTTGACATGGATGTTGATTGTCAAGAGATTTGACCCCCTATCGAACGATAAAAATGACCCCCCTTAAAGCTTTTTATTTTTTGGTTTATCTTCGGACCCACAGCTTGACCCATTTGTATAAAGGATCGTTGCATAATGTGTTCTGATTCTGCCTGAAAAAATAAACTACCGATTATCAATTTGAGAGGTGCTCCTAAAGGAACAAGCGGACAGCAAGTGCCTGCCGCGCTTCGCTTGGCCTCCTGTTTCCTTCGGGCAATCAAAGATTGCTCCTCACTCAACAGGCCAAGATTTGGTCCTATGGATTTTTATTCAGCCGCATAAAACTCCAGACTCCTGTCTGGAGATGGAGCGGCTATCCAGACGAGATGATATCTGCTAACATGGCAGCATGAGGTTCAGAAAGGGTGCTCACGCTATATATAAGACCGAATATCATCTCGTGTGGATTCCTCGATATCGACGCAAGATTTTCGTCAAGGGTGTAAAGGAATATGCGGAGAAAGTTCTTTTACACATTCCGGAGCTTGACCCTGATATCGAGGTAGTGAAGCTTAGTGTTCAAGTAGACCACGTTCATATGGTGATAGTGATTCCGCCGAGATATGCAGTTGCCCGAGTGGTGCAGTATATCAAGTCCCAATCGGCAAAGGCGCTGAGGGCGAAATTTCCTTTTCTTTAAAAAGCATATTTTTCCAGAGGAGGTATGTGGCCCCGCGGCTACTGTGTATCCTGCATTGGTCTAAATGAAAAGGAAATTCTCGCCTATGTAGAACACCAAAAGAAAGAAGACAAAGGGCAACTGCAACTAGCATTCTAAGTTAAAGATGTCCCCGGCTCTTGCCGAGGGAGGGTCACTTTGATTGTCATGAAAGGCCGTGGGGTGAGAAAGAACCTCACGGCCTTTTTGTTTGCTGGAGACAAGGATGAGAATAAACCCTTCATTGGATGAGTTTAGGACACTGGCAAGCCAGGGCAACCTCATTTCGCTTTACTGTGAGTTACTGGCCGATACCGAGACCCCTGTGTCTGCATATCTCAAGCTGAGAGAGAAGATGAACTCGTTTTCATTTCTCCTTGAAAGCGCAGAATTTGGTAGGACCTGGGGAAGATATAGCTTCATAGGCTGGGAGCCTTTTTTATTGGTCCTCATCTATTCGGAAAGGACAGAGGTGTTCAATGGTGCTTTAAAGGCCGATTTGAGGGGCCAAGACCCAATAGGAGTTCTAAGACAACTTAGCCGTGAAATTGTCCCTGTTGGGGTGGGGGCGGAGCTGCCGTTTCAAGGCGGCCTTGTGGGTTATATTAACTATGATTTTGTACGGAGAATAGAAAGAGTTCCAAGTGTTTGCCCTTATGACGAGGGCTTCCCAGAAGGGGTTTTCATGGCTCCTCGGAGGATTGTGGTATTTGACCATCTCACACACAAAATAACAGTCATGCACCAGATTTATCTGAGGGAAGGCCAGGATCTTGAGAGCCAATATGGTGTGGCGGTTGAGAGCATCGCAGGTACCATAATGGACCTTAAGCAATCCCTGTTAGCACGTGAAGATGCTGGAATTGAGATATCTCCCCTTTCTCCCAATATGGAAAAGCCTCAGTTTGAACAAATTGTCCGCCGGGCAAAAAGGTATATAGAGGCAGGAGAAGTGATTCAAGTGGTGCTATCCCAAAGACTCTCGGGCAATGCAAGGGGTGATAGCTTCACTGTGTATCGTAGACTCAGAAGCCTTAATCCTTCTCCCTATATGTTTTATCTCGATTTTGGCGAGACGAAGCTGATTGGCTCATCCCCCCAGGTGTTGGTTCGCCTTAAAGGGGAAACTATCAAAGTTCGTCCTATTGCAGGGACCAGGCCAAGAGGAAAGTCAGACGAAGAAGACAGACTCTTGGAGCGAGAACTTTTGGCAGATGAGAAGGAACGGGCAGAGCATCTAATGCTGGTGGATTTAGGAAGAAATGACGTGGGAAAGGTGGCGGTGCCTGGCAGTGTCAAGGTCAATAGATTTATGGAGATAGAACCCTACTCACATGTTATGCACCTTGTATCGGATGTTGAGGCAAGGCTCAGGCCTGATAGGGACTGCTTTGATGCGTTCGTAGCCACCTTTCCCGCAGGTACTGTTACAGGGGCCCCTAAGGTAAGGGCCATGGAGATTATAAGTCAGCTCGAACCAAGTCCCCGCGGGCCCTACGCAGGGGCAGTAGGATACTTTGCTTTTAATGGGGATATGGACTTTTGTATCACCATCAGGACGATCGTCTTGATGGGGAAACTGCTATGGGTTCAGGCAGGAGCGGGGATTGTGTATGACTCTATCCCAGAAAGGGAGTACGAGGAAACACTTAGAAAGACGGGTGCGCTTATTAAAGCCATGGAGGAGCGTGAATGGGAATGATCCTTGTGATCGACAACTATGATTCCTTTACGTTTAATCTCGTACAAATGATTGAGGCACTGGGGCGCAATGTGCAGGTACAACGTAATGACAAAATAAGTATCAGGGAAATCCAGGATATTTCTCCCTCAGCCATAGTCATCTCGCCAGGTCCAGGCAGACCCCAAGATGCGGGCATCAGTGTGAAGGCCGTAGAGCGCTTTCACCAGTACGTACCTATACTGGGGGTGTGCCTTGGTCACCAGGCCATAGCCACCGCCTTGGCGGCATGAAGAGCGCGTATTATCAAGAGGCGATGAAGGTCCAGAGGAGTTGAAGGAAAGAAACTGAACCCAAGGAAAATGGAGGCACTGATGGAGAACTTGGCACGAATTCTTGATTCGTTTCATCCAGGCAGCACACAAAGTGAGTATATAGGAAGTCTCATGAGAATTGTTAGAGAATTTGTCATACCTTCTTATCCCGTCTTAGAGGCCAGGATTGAAAACAACAAAGCGCAGTTTTCTGAGGGATGGGAAGGGCTATTTTTGGCGTTGAAGGATGCCCGGATCTTAGCGTATTTTGTGCCCACGCAGTATGGAGGACTTAAGGCCTCTGAGCAAGACATCTATGTCATGATGGAGCTTTTTGGTTATAGCTCGCCTGGCCTAGGTGTAATCTTCGTCTCCCATGGGCGGGCTATTGATCTTATTCTCCATGGAACAGAGGAGCAGAAACAGCGTTTTCTTCCAAGGCTTGCACATAGTGAGATAGGTGCTATTGCCATGACAGAGGAAAAGGCAGGCTCTGATGCGTCTGCCATTGGCCTCATGGCCAAAAGGGATGGCGATCGGTTTGTGCTGAATGGAGAGAAGGTTTTCATATCCAACAGTGGACTTGCCCAAATTTATACGATCCTTGCCAGGACAAAAGAGGAAAAGGGGCCTCGCTCTCTTAGTACCCTGGTTGTGGAACATGGCTTAGAAGGCTTTAGCATAAAGGATCTTCCCAAAAAGGAAGGACTTAGGGTGCTGCCAACGGGAAGATTGGTGTTTAGAAACACCAAGGTGCCCTCTTTGAATCTGGTGGGAGAGGAGGAAAGAGGCTTGCTCCTTGCCCTTGATGTTATTGATCGGGGAAGGATCCACATAGCAGGGATCTGTTGTGGCTTGTCCTACAGGATCTTCCGCGAGATTTACCGCTTTGCCTATCGGAGAAGACAGTTTGATCACCCATTGACCAGTAGTCAGGACATAAGTTTTCAGATAGCGGATATGTATTGTCAAATGAATGCAGCGCGCGGGCTTTGTTTTCATGCACTTAATCAAGTTGGGACCCCAAATTACAGGCTAAGTTCATCGCAGGCAAAGCTTTTTGCTACAAGGGCGGTCATGGATGTGGCATCGCGCGCGCAAGTATTAATGGGTGGGAGGGGCTATCTTCGTAACTCCCTTATTAATCAGCTTTGTGCCGATGCCCGTGGCATGGAGTATCTGGAGGGCACCTCCAATGTGCAGAAAATGATCATGGGGCGAGAGCTTTTCAGGATATACCACAAGGAGGCCAATAATCTTGGCTGAGGGCGATCAGTACAAGGGCTCAAAGAGATTCGAAATAATCAGTATAGCAGTGTTTTTATGAGAACCAAACACAGTACTAAGGACACAATAACCCAACGAACCCAACACCTATGAAAAAGCCCATGTCAAGGGAAAAGTTTTTGTTTTGAATAAAGGCTTCTCACACGAATTTGTGGGTTAACTTTGGCATAGGGAGCTTGCCCATGCCATGATACTAAGCGAGGTTAAAGGTCTCTAAGGTGCGATAACCGAACGCCCTGTGACTGATAGATTTTGCCTTGTTGTTCAGGGCTTCGACGCAGCCGTTGTCTATTAGAACCTTGAAGTAGTTAAGGATGTCTTTCTGATGGCGGCGTATCACCCAGGCGAACTTCCTGATAGGCTCCAGTCTGGAATGAGTTGCCCATCAGCCTGCCTGGCCGACAGGCAGGAACCATTGATCAAGGTATTTCTTGGCCCATCCAGGATAGGTGTAATCCCAAAACTTGCGAAATGCCTCTTTGAGCAAATACGCGCGGTTTATCTTGAGATTAAGCTTCTCCAAGTCACTCAACCTAACCCGCTGCTGCTCAGCGAGGTTCCACGGATTCTTGAGCTAGATGTGGCGAGTTTTCTTGAGTAATTCCGGATTGCTTGCCTTGAGCTCCCGGGCCTCTTGTTTACGAACTGTATCTCCGGCTTCTATGAGGTGGCGGACAATGTGGAATTTATCAAATACCAGCACAGCGTTAGAAAACCGCTCTTTTATCACATCAACATACGGAGCCCACATGTCACAACAGACCGCCTCTATTTGTTCACAGTGCTCTTTGCCCAGTTCCTCACAAAAGGCATCAAGGGTCGATGAATCCCTACCATCGCCTGACCACAACAGGCATTTGCCTATTGGATCATAGACTTGGGTATGCCTGTCTGCCGACTAGGCAGGGTAGATATGGCCTTTTCTGCGGGAGATTTCGTCAATGCCAATGTAGAGAACATCGCTTATATCGCGGTGCTTGAGGCCATAATCAACAACGTCTTTGACAGCCTTTCGAACGGTATTCCAGTGAAATCCAAACAGCCGCGCTACCACTTGCCAGGCAACTTCCCTCGCCCAGGTGGCTAACACTACACTGAGTGCGACAGAAAGGGGGCTTTTTCCTTGTGTCCAGGGGATCGTCTCCACCTTGACCCCACAAGTTGCACATTTGACCCGCCGGGGGCACAAATCAAAACCACAGGAATCCCCCACACTGGGACGTGCTTCCACCTCCTTTCGGCCAATCCATCATAGCCTGGCATTTTTTACCGCATCGGGAACAAACCAGCTTATATCGCTTATCCCCAGACAAGTACATCAGCAGTTGACCGTCTTTTTCCTTGACTTCTTTCACGCAAAATCTCTTGAGTCCAAGCGTCTTTCGAACTATGCTTTCTGTAAGCATGAATCTTATCCCCCTTTCCATTGGCTTGGTCACCAACAGGAAGTACGGGATTTGATTCATGCCCGCCTGTAGCAGGCAGGCTTTCAAGTTTTTACAAACCAATCCTACCCACAAATTCGTGTGAGGAGCCCTATTTTTGTGATACAGGAGAGTCCGAGCATCTGCCGTTTATCTCTCAGTCCATTTTTGAGGCGAGATCATAAGCACTCAAGCCAGGTTCTTTCTTGAGGATTGCCACTACTTGGCCAAGCCGTCTGTCGTGATGGTCTTTGATTTCCTTAATCCCTTTACTGCCAATATTCCAATCTCCTGCTCACGTTCATTGTCCATGTCAGCTATCTTGCTTTCGATCATGCCACTCTGTCTTACTCCTTCTCCCATCTCTTATTCCTTCCTCGCCCTCCTCATTCTACACTAATTTATCTCAGGGCGAGTGTCCAATCATCATAGACAGAGAGGGAACCGCATTTTCCTCCGGGCCATAACGGCGGCTGGGAAACTCACTTAAAAAATCCATAAATCTTATGGTTCATCCGACTAAAGCATACCTACCGCCAGAGCCTATTTGATTTAAGATGTTCCAATTGTGGGTCTGGTCGGATCATTTGCAAGGGAAAGGTTAGTCGTACCCCCCAGTGGCCGAAAGGGATTACTTCCCATGCTTGTGGCACACTCTTAATCACTGCTCTTCTCATTGGGGTGCCTCCTTCCTATTGCTTTTCTTTTATCTTTATCTTAGGAGGTACCCCTTTTCTCTCCTTGACACAAGATTTGATACACTACCAATTTTAGGTGTTTGTTGATCCTTTACAGAATGATATGCTATCATATAATGAATATCCTTTTAAATAGGGCTTTGAGGGGGGACTGTGGATAAGCAGCAAAAACACATAATGTTAAACCAAGGCTTGGATTTATTGAACCAAGGTCTGAAGAATCTGAAAGGAGATAGGGCTTGCTCAAAAGAACCTAAAGAACACCCTGAGAGTATCCTTGAAGAGATCGAAGAAGGCTATGTTGAAGTTGATCTTAAAGGCAATACTGTAGCTTGCAATAGCTCATTTTGCAAAATAACTGGTTACCCAAAAGAAGAACTCCTTGGCCTAAACTATCGAGAGTATATGACCGAAGCTATGGCAAAGAGAGTGTTTGCCGCTTACAACAAAGTCTATCGAACAGGGGTACCCAACAAGGCATTTCATTATGAGATAATCAGAAAAGATGGAGAAACTAGAATTATAGAGAATTCTATATCTTTGCTAAAAGACTACAAAGGACATCGTATCGGATTTCGGAGTGTCGTCCGCGACATAACTGAACGTATACGAACGGAAGAAGAATTAGAGAAGCATAGAAGAAGCTTACAAGCCATTTTTCGAAGCGTAAAAGATGCCATCATAACTGTTAACGACAGAATGGTCGTGATTGAGGCAAACGAAGCAACAAATAGTATATGTGGAATACCGCCTGAGAATATTACTGGAAGAATATTTACCGAATGTTCTTTCCGGTGCGATAAAATATGCCACGAGGTTTTAAAAAATTCTTTAGAAAAGAAGGTTGACATTAATGAGTACAAGATTAAATGCAGACACAGGGATCGGCCCGAGCAAAAGGTAGTCGTCACAAGTTCCCCACTTTTGGCGGAAGATGGCAATTGGATGGGAACAGTGCTATTGATAAGGGATATTACTAGGTTGAGTAACCTCGAACGTGAATTAAGTGAAAGGCATCAGTTCAGAAATATTATTGGTAAAAGCAAAAAAATGCAGGATATTTATGCGCTTTTGGAGGATTTGGCCAATCTGGACACAACTGTTTTGATAACGGGTGAAACCGGCACAGGAAAGTCTTTGGTCGCAAAGGCTCTTCATTATGGTGGAACCCGCGCTTTTAAACCGGTGGTGACAGTAAACTGTTCAGCATTACCCGAAAGTTTGCTGGAAAGTGAGCTATTCGGCCATGTTAAGGGAGCGTTTACTGGGGCGATAAAAGACAGCCAAGGTCGATTCTATGCCGCCAATGGGGGAACGATTATATTGGACGAAATCGGAGATATCTCTCCAACAATACAGCTGAAGCTTCTGAGAGTCCTTCAAGAAAGGGAATTTGAGAGGCTTGGCGAGTCTCTTCCTATAAAAATCGATGTGCGGGTTATCGCGACCACCAATCGAGACTTGAAAGAAAAAATGAGGCGAGGAGAATTTCGGGAGGATTTCTATTACCGACTTAAGGTTATGGAAGTGAGACTCCCACCACTGCGAGAAAGAAGTGAGGATATTCCATTACTGGTCAATCATTTCTGTGGCGTTTTTAACAGGAAATTCAAAAAAAATATTGAAGGAGTCTCTGAGGAGGTCCTCAGTGCATTCATGAACTACGACTGGCCAGGGAACGTAAGAGAACTTGAGCATAGCATAGAACATGCATTCATCCTTTGCCATGGTTCAGTTATAGGAATAGATCATATTCCGCTGGAAATCAAAGAATATTCCTTTCCCAAAAAATCCAGCCAGAGAAGAAAGACCATCCAGGGAGCGGAAGAAATTCTAACTGTTTTAGAAAAGACAGACTGGAATAAGGCAAAGACTGCACGTCTTTTGGGAATCGACAGAAGTACCCTATACAGGAAAATTCGTAAATACCGAATATCAAAACCCCCTGAGCGAATGTAGTATGCACCACATATGTTTCACACCAAATATGTAGCATGCAACACTTTTTTGGTCTTGCCCGAAAACATATCTTCTCTATCTGTAAAAATTAATCTACCCAGAATATTAATAAAAAGGTCTTTCCTGCCTTGGCACTGCTGCTTGGCACGTACGTTGCTGTGAGTCACTGGAATAGGTAGCTAGTACGATAGATCCGAGAGCAAGGGTAACGTATTTTTTGACTTAGAGAACCAAAATTCGGTCTAACGTATGAGAGATATGGAAGGGATTTTGCGGAAGGATCCAGCTTCAATTTTATTCGTAGGCCCGCAAAATTTTGAAAAAGAAGTAATTCAGGAGTCCAGGCCCGTCTTGTTGCTATGCACACAGCGAGATTCGGACTTTAATAAGCAAATAGAGGTCATGGAAACCGTACATAGTGCTTTTAGTGAAAAATTGAAGGCGTGCTTATTGGAACAGGATTTTGTGGAAGTATTTATGGAAATGTACGACATCAAAGGGACGCCAACATTCGTTATGTTTACGGGAGGGCGAGAAAAAGCCCGTTTGCTAGGACAGATAGCTCCCGAAACGCTAAGGAACTTTGTATTGCGAGTGTTGTCTGCTGAGCAAAGAGATGACTAATTGGGGGTGGTAATAAAAGCTAGGTGCTTTTGGATTAAATGAGGTTCTTGGAGGAAATGACACAAAATGGATTTTGAATTGTCAGAAGAACAACAGATGCTCCGTGCTACGGTGAGGAAGATCTGTCTAAATGAATTTGCGCCTAGGGCCGCCGAAATTGACCAAAAAGAAGAATTCCCTTGGGAGAATAAGAAAGTACTAGAAGAGAATGGGCTACTTGGCATCCAGGTGCCCGAGGAATATGGGGGCGCAGGGGCCGGAATGCTCAGCCTAGCCATTGTGATCGAGGAAGTAGCACGGGTGTGTGCTTCCACTTCAGTTATTTTAACAACACAAGCATTGGCCACAGATCCTCTTATTATCGGCGGCGACCATACACAAAAATTGAAATGGTTGAAGCCCATGGCGGAGGGGTCTGTATTAGGAGCTTGTGCAATTACAGAACCGGCAGCCGGCTCGGACGTCACAAGCATTAATACTACGGCTGTCCGTAAAAGTGGTGGGTATCTTATTAATGGAACCAAAATTTTCATAACAAATGGAGGCGTGTCGGACATAATCACAGTGGTAGCATATACTGATAAAGCAAAAGGGCATAAAGGTATCAGTATGTTTGTCGTGCCAAAAGGCACTCCTGGCTTTTCAGTGGGCAAGGAAGAAAAGAAGCTAGGTATTCGTGGATCCGATACAAGGGAACTAATTTTTGAAGATTGTTTTGTACCGGAAGAAAACATCCTCGGAAACCCCGGAGATGGATTCAAAATATTGATGAAGACATTCAATTACACACGACCTGGTGTGGCGGCTCAGGCGCTTGGGATAGCGCAGGGCGCAATGGATGAGGTTTTAAAATATTGCAAAGAAAGAATTCAGTTTGGGAAACGAATAACGGACTTTCAAGGCGTTCAGTGGGTGATTGCAGAAATGGCGCTGAGAATTGAATTGGCTCGAACCATGATTTATCGGGTTTGCTCAACGATTGACAAGGAGCCAGAATCAAGGGATATACCCCGGTTGGCTTCGATGGCCAAGTGGTATGCGTCGGACACTGCAATGCAAATAACCACTGATGCGGTGCAGCTTTTTGGAGGTTATGGTTATTCCAGAGAATATCCGGTCGAGCGAATGATGAGAGATGCAAAGATTACTCAAATTTATGAAGGTACTAATCAGATTCAAAGGGTCATCATCGCAAATCAGCTTTTAAGGTAAACCGCTTTTGGTACTTTGGGGGCATAAAAATGTATAAAGACATCGTTATAGTAAGCGCTGTAAGAACACCTTTTGGACGTTTTTGTGGGTCATTGAAAGAATATGACTATTTTGAGCTGGGAGCATTGCCTATGAAAGAAGTGCTGTCCAGAGTCAATGTTTCTGGAGACCAAGTGGACGAAGTTTACTGGGGTGTTGGGGATACGTCTGTTTGCAAGGATGTCTACACCCCTGTGGCTGCACGCCAGACCCTTATCAAGGCAGGGCTTCCACCTGAGACTCCATCGGTAGCCATAGACAAAGCATGTGTTTCAGCGATGTCTGCAGTCCACTATGGCTGCCGTGCAATGGTTGCGGGTGAGATTGATTCTGCGATCGGAGGTGGGGCCACATCCTTTAGCCAAGAGCCACTGATTGTTAGAGGGCTGCGATGGAAGGGGTTCCGCTTAGGGGATGTAAAAATGGAAGACCCTCTATTCGCATTAGGGTACAAAGATTTTAATCCTGTCTCAGTGGACACTGATAATGTAGCCATTGAATATGGAATATCAAGGCAAGAACAGGATGAGTGGGCCTTAAGGAGTCATCAGAACTATGGTCAGGCCTGGGAAGCTGGCAAGTTTAAAGAGGAAATGATGACCTTGGAGATTCCGCAAAAAAAGGGCGAGCCGATCGTCCTCAATATTGATGAGCAGTACCGGAAAGACACCACTATGGAAAAACTTGCCAAGCTTCCCGGCATTTATGGGTGTAGAGGAGTGACTGCAGGAAATGCTCCAGGATTGAACGACGGTGCCACCGCTATTCTCTTCATGACAAAGGCCAAAGCCGACCAACTGGGCTTGAAACCTTTAGCAGAAATTGTCTCTATGGCTTCTATTGCCATATCGCCACACCGAATGCCTGAGGGCCCAGCATATGCGGCAATGAAGGCATTGGATCTTGCAGGATTATCTCTCGATAACATTGGCGTAATGGAAATTAATGAGGCATTTGCGGCAGTTCCACTTGTTAGCACGCTTTTGATGGTTGAAAAAGACAAAGAAAAGGCAAAAGCCTTACGTAAGAAAACTAACATAAATGGTAGCGCTATTGCTATAGGACACCCGAACACAGCAAGCGGCGCACGCATTATTATGAACCTCATGTATGAACTCAGACGCCGCGGTGGGGGCTATGCCTTGGGCGCAATTTGTGGTGGGTTAGCTCAAGCTGATGCGTGCATCATTAAGGTCTAAGCCAAATAGAGGATTCAGTACCAGAATGGATTTCACATATATAAATTTTACAGTTCAAGATGGGATTGCTCGGATTCAATTCAATAGGCCTAGGAAGCTGAACGCCTTGAATCCCGATGTGTTACGAGATTTAGGGGAGGCCCTCACATGGTGTGAGGAAGACGATAGTATTAGGGTTGTCATACTGACAGGCAATGAAAAAGTATTTATAGCAGGGGCAGATATAGACCACATGTCTAAAGCCAATATTAAGGCAGCTTATAAACTTACTGATCAGACTATGCTTGTTCAGGAGAGATTGGCTGATTTACCCAAACCTACTATTGCAGCTATTTCTGGTTATGCACTGGGGGCTGGATGCGAAGTGGCGCTATGTTGTGATTTCAGGATTGCCGCAGAAAACGCTGTCTTTGGCCTTCCAGAAATAACCCTTGGGATTATTCCAGGTGGGGGAGGTACTCAGCGGCTTCCTCGCTTGGTTGGTCCGGCGATCGCGGCCAGAATGATTATGCTTGGGGAGAGAATTAATGCAGAGGAGGCGTTCAGAATAAGTTTAGTGGATAGGGTTGTTGCACGGAAAAATCTGGAAAAAGAGGTCAAGGAGTTCGCTTGCAAGCTGAAAGATATGCCATTTATGGCACTTCGTGCTGCCAAGACCGCTATGCGAAAAGGTCTGAATACATCACTAAAAGAAGGATTGCAGATAGAGCAGGATTTGTTTTGCATGCTGTTTGGAACAGAGGATCAGAAAGAGGGAATGGCGGCATTCCTTGAGAAACGCAAGCCCGTTTTCAAAGGCAAGTGAAAAGAAGGAGGTAGAAAGAGCCATGGAAGGCCTTAACAAAGTAGGCGTTGTTGGTGCTGGAATGATGGGCGCTGAGATTGCACTTTGCTTTGCTATGTCAGGGTATGAAGTGTACATGAAAGACGCCACCCTTGAATTGGCCCAAAAAGGCAAAGATCGCCTAGAAGGCGTGCTTGATAAAGCAATCCAAAAGGGAAGGTTCCAAGCCAAGGACAAGGCCCCAACACTGAATCGAATTATCCCTACAGATAAGAATAAGTCCTTTAAAGATGTTGATTTGGTTGTGGAGGCTGTTTTTGAGGACTTGAAAATAAAGAAAGAGGTCTTCAGTCAGTTAGACAGTATTTGCAAATCAGATTGTGTGTTCGCCACGAACACTTCCAGTATTTCCATTACTCTGCTTGCTACCTCTGTGAGACCTGAACGGATTGGTAGGTTTTTGGGGGCGCATTTTTTCTCACCCGCGTCTGTCATGAAGCTCGTGGAAGTCATACCCGGTCTGGAAACCGAGGAGGAGACGGTAGCCTTCATGATGGATTGTTGTCGCAAGATTGGCAAGACGCCTATTCGGGTCAAGGATGTAACTGGCTTTGCAGTGAATCGAATTCTTCATGCTATGTGGATCGAGGCCAATCGGCTGGTGGAAGAAGGGGTGGCCACACCCGAAGATATAGACACAGCATGTAAGCTAGGACTTGGACATCCAATTGGTCCTTATGCATTAATGGATTTGACAGGTAATGATTTAAACTTAAAGGTTCAAGAGATTCTTTATGAAACTTATGGCGAACGATTCAGGCCGAGACCTATTTTGAAACAGAAAGTTAATGCAAACCATTTAGGCCGAAAGACGGGTCGGGGTTGGTATGAATATAAGAAGTAATCACCAAATGGGAGGAGTAAGGCAATGAATATCGCGTTGACTCCAGTTCGTTTCTTGGAGAGAACAATTAAACTTTTTGGTCCAAAAACAGCCGTAGTATGTGAAAGTCAGAGGTGGACATATGCTCAGTATGGGGAGCGTGTAGAGCGATTGGCCAATGCATTGGAAGATCTGGGGATCCAACCTCAGGAAAGAGTGGCTTATTTGGGTTACAATTGTCACCGGCTCCTAGAATGCTATTATGGGATCATTAAAATGGGAGGTGTCTTACTACCTTTGAATATTAGACTGGCCTCCCAAGACTTCGAATACATCATCCGGGATGCAGAGCCTCGCGTGCTTTTTCTGCATCCTGATTTTATGAGCAGACTAGAACCGATTCTAAACCACATTCCGTCGGTAAGGCATATCTATCTTTTAGAGGCAAAGGAAAATGTACCGGAGTGGATCGATGGGGTATATGATGATCTTCTCAAAGATTCCTCGGCTACGCCGAGGCGTTCTACCGGTGATTACCCGTTCCATGAAGATGATATGGCCGAACTTTTTTACACAAGTGGCACCACTGGTCCCCCCAAAGGAGTTATGTTGACTCACCGCAATCTCTATCTTCACGCTCTCTCAGCCATGGCGACCTATCCCGTTCATGAGACAGATATCCAGCTTCACCTTATCCCCCTTTTTCACGTGAATGGATGGGGGACACCTCATTATCTTACAGCTAAGGGTGGTACGCATGTTATGCTAAAAAAATTTGATCCAGCCCATGTACTTGAACTGGTTCAGACTGAAAAAGTTACCAAGTTCTTTATCATCCCAACCATGGTTAATGCCATCATGGAGCTTCCGGATTTAAAATCCTACGATCTATCTAGCTTGAAAGATGTGCTTATTGGAGGGGCACCTCCCCCCACCGGAATGTGCGCCAAAGCTGAGGAAATTTTCGGGTGCACTGTGCATGGGGCTTTTGGAATGAGTGAGACGTGCCCTCTAATCGCTTTTCCAGAACTTCCTCAAGACTTAGATCCAGAGATATTTCGTCATCGTGCCCATGAAACCTGGGGATTTCCAATGATTGGGGTGGAATTTAAGGTAGTGGATGACTCTGGAAATGAACTCCCTTGGGACGGGCAATCTATAGGAGAACTCCTGGTACGTGGTGACATGGTAATGAAAGGATACCTTAATAAGAAAGAGGCAACAGAAAGAGCGCTGAAGGACGGTTGGTATCACACTGGCGATTTAGTTTCTATTGGACCTGATGGCTCTTTGTATATTCGTGACAGAAAAAAAGATATTATCATCAGCGGTGGTGAAAATATTTCCTCTCTGGAAATCGAGCAGGTGCTTTATTCCCATCCCGATATCCTTGAGTGTGCGGTGATTGGGAAAAAGGACCCCAAATGGGGGGAGATCCCAAAAGCGATTGTGGTTCTTAAATCTGGAGCAAAAGTTTCACCTCAGGAACTAATTGATTTTACGCGGGAGAGATTAGCACACTTTAAGGCTTTGAAAGAAGTAGAGATCGTTGGCGAGTTGCCACGTGGAGGCACAGGCAAGATATTAAAAAGCGTTCTCCGAGAACAGTACGGGTAGGATGAAAGACAGAAAATTTTGTGTGAGTCTCTCTCATGACTTCTTTCTCTTCCTTAGATTAACGAAATAATTGTCAGAGATAGAATAAGTCCCATGATAGGAAAAACTGTGGATGAATTAAAAGTGGGAGACAGAGCGGAGCTTTCGAAGACCATTTCTGAAAGTGACATCTACCTCTATGCTGGAGTTACTGGGGATTTCAATCCAGCCCATATCAACCAAGTTTACGCAGAAAAGACATTTTTCAGATCGCGTATTGCACATGGGCTTTTATCGGCTGGTTTTATATCTGCTGCTATTGGGACTCTTTTACCGGGGCCTGGAACTATTTATATTAGACAGGAGTTAGATTTTGTCGCACCTGTCTACATTGGCGACACGATTACTGCATTGATCGAGGTGCTCAAGATAGACATAATCGAAAATCACGTAGTTTTGAAGACTAGGTGCAAAAATCAAAAGGGAGAAATTGTCATTGATGGGAAGGCGTTGGTGTCACCACCTAAAAAATAGCATAAACAATTTGGAGGGCATTTATGAAGCTTAGAAACAAGATTGCTCTCGTAACAGGTGCGAGCAAAGGTATAGGAAAAGGAATAGCAATACGCTATGCCCAGGAAGGTGCCACTGTTGTACTTGGGAGTCGTTCAATGGATCTCCTTTCGGCGATTGCTGAGGAAATAAGAGGGGCTGGAGGGCAAGCTTTGGCTCTCTCTTTAAATGTCAGAAAACTCGAAAGTGTTCAACAGGTAGTAGACGAGACGGTCGAGCAGTATGGGCGGTTAGACATTATGGTAAACAATGCCGGAATTTCAATGGCCCATCCCTCTGAAGATCTCTCCCCGGAAGATTGGGCGCGTGCTGTCGAAACAGATCTTTTTGGGGTCTTCTATGGATGTCAAGCAGCCGCGAGACAAATGATAAAGCAAAGTGAAGGTGGATGTATTATTAATATCACTTCAGTCTACGGCATTGTAGCAGCACCTATGCGAGCCGCATATTGTGCCAGTAAGGCTGGTGCCAATATGTTGACAAAGGTTTTGGCTATAGAATGGGCAGACAAAAACATCCGTGTAAACGCGATAGCACCGGGCTATATTCGGACAGAACTGGTACAGGGCGTTATTGACAAAGGGATGCTGCCAGTAGGCGCTATTGAGAGGCGAACTCCACAAAGGCGTATTGGAGAAGTGGAAGACATATTGGGAGCCGCGGTGTACCTTGCTAGTAATGAGGCGTCATTCGTGACTGGTTCTATCCTGACCATAGATGGTGGTTGGACGGCATACGGATACCTTTGATAAAAATTAACCATGAAGCAAAATATTGTTAATTAAGGCCCATATATGGAAATTCTAATCATTGGAGCTGTAAGAGGAGCACTATATTCCCTTATTGCTATAGGGTTTGTTCTTGTCTTTAGTGTAGGGGGTATTTTGAACTTGGCCCATGGCACATATTACATGCTGGGTGCTTACTTGACTTTTATTTTCTATACAATGGTCTTTAGTGGGGAAGGGACAAGCTGCCTTGTTTTATCAGCAGTCCTTTCAGTACTCTCGGTCGCAATTTTTGCATGCCTTATATATTATGCCGTGCTTCGCCCCCATATTCAGTCTTTTATTTATGTGATGGTTATGACATTGGCGTTGGCACTCTTCGTGGGTGAAGTGATGTCACTACTGTTCGGTGTCTCTGGTACTTCTGTACCAAGTTTCGTAGAAGGGAGCATAAGGATTGGGGGAGTCAAGATTATCAATCAACAACTTATCCTTATTCCTATCGCAGGATTGATCTTGCCGGGGCTCTGGTATTTCTTGAAAAAGACCAAGATGGGGCAAAGCATTGATGCAGTTGCTCAAGAAAGAACTGGAGCAATACTTATGGGGGTGAGCGTTGAGACTGCCACCATCGTAACTTCAGCATTAAGCGCGGGCCTTGCGGCCTTGGCCGGAGCCTTGATAGCTCCTGTCTCATCCGTTGTCCCTGACATGTGGCTTTTTCCCCTGATCAAAGCCTTTGCCATTGCTATTCTAGGCGGGATGGGCTCATTAGTAGGTAGTGTTGTAGCTTCGTTTGTAATAGGGTATGCCGAAGTGTTAAGTTCTTTTCTTATAAGCGAACAGCTTACTGAATTGGTAGCATTAGTGGTTATCGTTTTGGTTTTGATCCTCAAGCCCTCTGGAATTATGGGGTATAAAATAAGATAGGGAAATGAGCTCTCTAAGAAAATTTATTAGAAATCAATCACCATTTGCTTTGATACTATTCCTCGCCATGGCAGTGTTTACCCTATTAAGTGACAATATCTTCTATATAGAAGTCATAAAATTAGGGATTATTTATGCTATTTTTGTAATGAGTTGGGATATTCTTAGTGGCTATACCCATGAAATCAATTTTGGTTTTGCGTTCTTTATCGGGGGGGCAGGCTATCTTTCTGGTATCCTTAATTCCTTCTTTTCATTTTCACCATATCTTGCTGTTCCTCTTGCTGCATTTGCAGCCGGAGTCTCAGGAATCCTTATCGGTTATTTAACTTTACGGTTAAAGGGACCGTATTTTTCGATGGCTACCTTAGCGTTTGCATCTGTTTTGTTTAAGTTAAGCTTCATTTTCTATCGGGTAACAGGGGGCGAGGAAGGAATTTCTGGACTGGGCGTTTTTACAGATAGTCCTACTGGGGATTTCTTTGTGGCTTGGGGCATTATGGTGGCGGTTTATTTTATCCTCAGCCTTTATGCAAGGTCCAAGCATGGGATTATCCTGAAGGCCATCCGGGCAGATGAGGATGGCACCCAGTCCGCAGGTATTAACACGGCTTACTACAAAATCGAGGCTTTCGCCCTCAGCGGTTTCATGGCAGGAATTGGGGGTGGAGTTTTTGCACATTCTCAAATGCATATTGGTCCCACGATGCTGTCCGGTCATATTTCAATAATTGTTGTACTACTTGCCATGATTGGTGGGATGGGATCTATCGTTGGACCCTTATTGGCAGCTATTGGCCTATCTATCCTCAATGAATCTTTAAGGGTCGTAGAGGAATATCGGATAGTCATATACATGGGGATATTAATCCTGCTTATCTATTTAGCTCCTGATGGACTACTTAACCTAAAGGTCATTAAGAATTCAAGAGTACTATCCTTTATCTTTCTGGGAGATAGAAGATCCACATGAGCCTTCTGGAAGTCGTTAACTTAACCAAGAGATTTGGGGGTTTGGTAGCCCTTGAGAGGATTAGTTTCGAGGTTCAGCGCGGAGAAATCCTGGGAATTATTGGACCAAACGGTGCGGGAAAAACCACCCTTTTCAATTGTATTACAGGGTTTCTTCAATTCGATTCTGGGTCGGTTATTTTGGATGGCCACGACATCGCTCATGACAAACCTTATCAAATAGTTAACCGAGGGTTAACCAGAACTTGGCAGTTGGTAAAACCTTTCTTTGGTATGCGAGTGATGGAGGCGATGATGGTACCCACTTACTCCCGGCGTGCCAGTTCTAGAGGGCTCTCCAAAAAAGAAAATGAGCAAAATATTATTAAGATTCTTGAAGACATGGGACTTGGAAATAAAATTTGGATGGAGGTCGACAGTCTAAATCAAGGTGAATTGAGGCTTCTTGATATTTCACGGGCTCTCGCCGCCTATCCTGAAGTTCTTCTATTGGATGAGCCCTTTTCAGGTCTGTCTCATAACGAAATTGAAAATATTTCGAATGTAATCCGAAGTGTGAACACTCGGGGACTTACTCTCGTAATTATCGAACATAGGCTACGAGAGCTTATGAGGCTGGTCCAAAAGGTGATCGTGATCAATTTTGGGCAAAAGATTGCTGAGGGGACCCCACAGGAGATCGTTCAAGAACCCAAGGTGATAGAGGCCTACCTGGGAGGAAGGAGACAAAAATTTGGCTTGGCTTGAAATCAAAAACCTTCAAGCTTTTTACCACGGAATCTGCGTTCTTCATGACATATGCCTCCAAATGGATAAAGGTGACCTCATCTCTGTTATTGGGAGTAACGGCGCAGGTAAGACCACATTACTAAGGTCTATTTCCCGATTGATTTCAGCGAAAGGTCGTATGTTGTTTGATGGTGAAGACTTAATGCACTTAAAGCCTCAGGCTGTCATAAAAAAAGGTATCATTCACTGCCCCGAGGGTCGGCTTCTTTTTCCGAATATGACCGTTTATCAAAACTTGATGATGGGGGCATTTTTAAGAAAAGACCTAAAGGGAATCGAGTCCGACTTGGAGCGCGTTTTTGAGTTTTTACCTGTGTTGTCTGAACGACGGAGCCAGCTTGCTGGAACGCTTTCGGGGGGTGAACAACAGATGCTCGCGATAGGGCGATCTATTATGGGCCGACCGAGGCTTCTGACTTTGGACGAACCTTCTTTTGGGCTGGCACCATTGGTTGTTGACGTTATTTTTGAAGTGATTCAGAAACTGAACAATCAAGGGTTAAGCATTTTAATGGTAGAACAAAATGCTGCATTAGCCTTAGAGTTTTCGAGCTTTGCCTATGTCTTGGAAGAAGGAAAAATCATTAATCAAGGCAACAGCGACGAGCTCGTTGAGGATCCTTCTGTGGCCAAAGCTTACCTGGGAATGGCCTAGCTGAAGTCAAGAAGAGAAGGGAGGTGAAATCCTGTTCCAGTTTTCTTTGGAGGTAATTGCGTGCAAGAAACATTTATTTTAACTATGGAGGGAAAAATGAAAGCCAGATACTTGAAAGTGATTCTTATCATTACCGCTTTCTTTTTTGCAGCGTTAAGCGCAACTAACTCAATGGCTGCGAGCACAATTAAGATCGGTGTAATAGCACCATTTAAAACCTCTTCAGGAGAAAGTCTGCTAAACGCAGCAAAGATGGCTGCAGAGGATATTAATGCCCAGGGGGGCATTATGGGCAAGAAAATCGAATTGGTTTTGGGCAATACGGAATATAAGCCTGAAAAAGGTGCCATGGCATACAAGAAATTGGTCTTGCAGGACAAATGCGAGGTAGTTTTCGGAACTTGCTCTTCAGGTGTGGCAAAGTCGGTTATGGACCAAATGGCCCGTTACAAGAAATTGTTTATCTCTACTGGGGCTGCCTCAGAGGCGTTGGCAAAGCAGTATGATTCAAACCGGAAGAAATACAAATACTGGTTTCGAGTCATGCACCAATCAGGCGATCTTTCTTTGGCCATCCATGATTTTATCTATAATTTGCCTGTTAAAAAGATGGGTGCAAAGCGTATGGCGATTATGGCTGAAAATGCTCTGTGGACAAGAGGAATGGTCAAAGCAGCTGAAAAATTTTTCAAAGACCATGGTTTAGAGATCGTTTATTCTGAATTTTTTGACGTGGAGACAAAAGACTTTACCCCAATTTTCACTAAAATCATAGATAGAAAAGCGGACTTCATATACGAGATATCAGCGCATGTCGATGGGGCTATTTACATCAAACAATGGTATGATCTAAAAGGTCCAATGATTGGTGGTGTGTCTGGTACTGGTGCGTCAAGTCGCTATTGGAGGGATTGTGGGGGCAAGGCAGTAGGTGAAACCCTGATTGCAATGGGATCTTTTCGGGTAGCACTTACTCCTAAGTCTATAGCCTTTTATGATCGGTATGTGGCCAAATTTAAGGAGACTCCCGGCTATCCCAGTGGTTATACATATGATGCATTCCATATTTACAAGGCTGCTGTTGAAAAGGCAGGGACAACAGACTCTGAGGCGCTTGTTCCTATATTGGAGAAAACAGATTATGTAGGGGTTGCTGGTCGCTGGGTGTTCACCGACCTTCATAATGCCAAATATGGCCCTGGCTATCGCCAGCTGCCAATGGTTCAATGGAGGAAGGATGGAAGTCGCAAGGTGGTGTGGCCGAAAAGCATGGCGACAGGTGAATTCTTACCGCCTCCTTGGAAGCAATGATGAGCGCAGAAATTAAATCGAAAGTCCCTAGCTCGTGTGGCAATATAGGAGCTGCTTAATTAATTGTAGGGAGCCTCTCGGCTTAATCGGGAGACTCCCTATAGCCTACAGGGCCTATTGGTTGTTGCTTTGACCTGACTAGGGAGGTGTTTCGATTGAAAAAGCAATTAATTTCTTTAATTAACAAGTCCCGCCTTGTTTCAACTGTACAGGACCTAGTGAGGATACCTTCTGTAAACCCCCCGGGGAACGAAAAACCTGTGACTGAGTACCTGTATCAACTCCTCAACAAGTGGGGATTTGAAATAGATATTATTAATGATCCATCACCACATCGTCCCCAAATTCTGGCGAAGCTGCCCGGTAATGGTGAACGACCACCACTGATTCTATACATAACGCCATAAATAATTGCGCATAGTATTGATTTATGTTATGCTATACTGAAAAAATAAGGAGGGCAGCAGCTATGCGCAAATTGGAGATTCAAGATGCTGACATTATGCGAATTGCAATCCAGCAGGAAATCCTGAGATCCGAAGAATCCCGTTATGACCATCGCCTTCATGGTGTGCTTCTTGTATGTTCTGGATTTACCTGTGGAGAGGTTGCCCAAATCTTCGGCCGGAGTCGTAGAACAGTGCAGTACTGGGTCCGTCGATTTGAACAAAATGGATTCGCCGGACTTCAGGAAACCCCGCGTCCCGGGCGACCAAGTGCTGTGGACGATGTTTTGCAGGGAAGGATCGGACAAGATCTCCGTCAATCTCCTCTTGCATTTGGTTATTCTCAGAACCTCTGGGATGGAAAGCTGCTTAGTCATCACTTGGCCAAAAAGTATGGCGTTAAACTTGGTATTCGGCAATGCCAAAGACTGTTTCACCAATTGGGATTCCGTCTCAGAAAACCACGCCCCGTCATTGCTGGAGCCGACCCTGAAGCCCAGGAACAATATAAAAAAACTCCGCCGTCTGGCCAAAAAAAACGATCTTGATTTATGGTTCGAGGATGAATGTCACTTCCAACAGCACGGCTCCAGGTGTGCCATGTGGGTTCCACCAGAAGACACCGACCCGTTCGTTTTACAAGAGCCCACAAGAAAGGGCTTAGGGGTTTTCGGTGCCGTCTGCGCAGCTGATGGAAGACTGAGCATCGCACAAGCTGACAGTTTTTGCGCAGAGACATTTCTTGATTTCCTCAAGCAGCTTTTCCGCCGCCGGAGAAAGGGGCATAAAATGGTTATTATTCTCGATAATGCCCGCTGGCACCATGCCAAGGCCATAGAGCCTTGGGTAAAAGAACGTCGCAAATATCTCCTTCTTGACTTTCTGCCCCCATACAGTCCAGAGCTGAACTGTATTGAGAGAGTATGGAAATTGACTCGTCGACTTCGTACCCACAATCAATATTTCTCACGACTGGAAGATCTCGTTGAAACTGTTTTTGATCAATTTAGATGCTGGCAAAAACCAAATCACCAACTTCAACGATTATGCGCAATTATTTAAGACGCTCTGTATAGAAAAAAGAAAACCCGTGTGGAAACATAAATAACTTAGAAAAAGTGGTGAGATGATATTATTCCGCCGCATAAAATCTCAGACTCCTGTTTGGAGATGCAGTGGCTATCCAGACGAGATGATCTCTGCTAATATATGGCAGCATGAGGTTTAGAAAGAGTGCTCACGCTATATATAAGACCGAATATCATCTCGTCTGGATCCCTTGATATCGACGCAAGATTTTTGTCAAGGGTGTAAAGGAATGCGCGGAGAAAGTTCTTTTACACATTCCTGAACTCGACCCTGATACTGAGGTAGTGAAGCTTAGTGTTCAAGTGGGCCACGTTCATATGGTGATAGTGATTCCGCCGAGATATGCAGTTGCCCGAGTGGTGCAGTATATCAAGTCACAATCGGCAAAGGTGTAAATGGTCGTGATAAACTGAGCCAAAAATGGTCGTTTAGAAGTGACCCAACCTGGAGGAATTCTGGGAGTGGTGGTATGTTGTCAAATTTAATCCCAGGATGAGATAGGAGATTAATGTGAAAAAAAGAGAGCATTTACACAAATTTCTTATTGATAGAAGCTGCTTTAATCCCTCTTATCTATACTTAACAAATTCTTATAGAATTTTGTTAACCCCTTTCCCCTTCCGTAAACATCTAACCCAGGAAAAAGGCCCGAAATGGGCTATTTTTTTACTTGCAAAATTAACAAAAATAGAATACGATTTTTGTTAACTCAACAAAACGCGGACATCAATGCCGAGGTCTCTGAAGGAAACCAAGTTACAAGAGGAACTTGAACGGCTCATACAAAGCATCGAAAAAGAACCTATCCAAATAGGCGAGCCGGGGGAGTCAGTGCAGCTTGGGCGGCTCCAAGTTGCTGATGAGCTGCGATGGCTTTTACGCAGACACCTAACTAGTGCCCATCCATAAATGGGGAAAATTAACTGGTTTACGAAATTGCGTACTCGATGATGATGCCCAACCATGTGAAGAAAAGGCATTTCCTGCACCTCTGAGGATGAT
>JAFDIV010000018.1 GCA_019307815.1 Deltaproteobacteria bacterium | reverse complement strand
ATTTCACCTGGTTGTGCTTTTCTTATGACAACTGGCCGGAAATTTGTCCACCTTAAAATGCGCTTTTTTTGTCAAAATATCAAATTGTTACCTTTCGTGGATGGGCACTAGCTATAAATAAGATGAGAGGAGGGAAACACCATGTCCAAGAAGAGAAGAAATTTCACGCCTGAAGAGAAGGTCGCCATTTTGAAGAAAAACCTGCTTGAAAAAGTGCCGGCCTCTGACCTTTGCGATCAGTATGGTCTTCATCCCACGGTCTTTTACCGATGGCAGAAAGAGTTCTTTGAAAACGGTGCCCGTGCCTTTGAGAAAAAGAGGGGTAGCGGGACCTCCAAATTGGAGAAGGAAATCGACCGGTTGCGGAACAAACTGAGCAAGAAAAATGAGGTTCTTTCCGAGCTTATGGAGGCCCATGTGGCTTTAAAAAAAAGTCTTGGGGAAATTTGAAGGCCATGTGGGTTCCTCACGATACCCGGGATGCGGTTGTAGATTTTGTCAACTACTGGTCGAAGCGTAGTGGAATCTGTGTCTACAAATTTGTTCATTGGCTCGGGATAAAATCGAGCAAGTTTTATGACTGGAAGAAGCGCTATGGAAAGGTCAACGAACATAACTCATGGATTCCCCGCGATTTCTGGCTTGAGGATTGGGAGAAACAGGCTATCATCAATTTTTTTCTTTCACATCCTGATGAGGGATACCGCAGACTGGCCTTCATGATGATAGATGCCGATGTGGTGGCTGTGAGCCCCAGCAGCGTCTACAGGGTACTGAGTGCTGAAGGCCTTTTGCGAAAATGGAAGCCAGGATCATCATCAAAGGGAGATGGTTTTAAGGGACCTTCCAGGCCCCATGAGCATTGGCATATAGATATCTCCTATCTCAATATCCGGGGGACATTCTACTATCTTTGCAGTATTTTGGATGGATATAGCCGCTATATCATACATTGGGAGATCCGAGAGTCCATGACAGAAGCAGATGTTGAGATTGTGCTCCAGAGGGCCAGGGAAAAATTTCCCAATGAGAACCCGAGAATAATATCTGATAACGGTCCCCAGTTTATCGCCAAAGACTTCAAGGAATTCATACGGATAAGCGGGATGCACCATGTCAGGATCTCGCCTTACTATCCTCAGAGCAATGGAAAAATTGAACGCTGGCATCAAAGCCTAAAAAGGGAATGCATACGGCCTAAGTGCCCGCTTTCCCTTGAAGATGCAAGAAGGATAGTGGGGAATTTTGTAAACCATTACAACACTAATCGTCTTCATAGTTCAATAGGTTACATTACACCCAAAGACAAGCTTGAAGGTCGGGAAGTTGAGATCTTCGCCGAGAGGGAGCGCAAGCTCCAACAAGCCAGGGAAAACCGTAAGATCAGACGCCAAGAGCAAAAACAGGTTATCAAAGACCAATTGAATTCGACATACAATTATGTATAGAATGGTAACACAGTTTTACCCTGCGGAGAGAGCAACAGCAGATTCCGAGCCACGAGGAATCTGCTGTGCGGTTCGACGCAGGACACCAAGCGAGCGGAGCGGAGCGCGGTAGGGAGAAGCTGAGGCCTTCTGTATCTCCTATTTGACGCATTCGAGCCCGATGAACAGTAGCTTATTCTTGATCCGGAAAACTCCATTTCACGCTGAACCAGCACAAAAGTTCCTGCCAAGAACACAGGGCGTGTGCCATGAAACCATTTTTTGGGTGTTCATGGTCTTTATAGGTTTGCTCCAGGTTCCGATAGCAACTGCAGAAGAAAATGTGGTGCGTCTTGATGAAATTGTAGTGGCTGGGAAAAAACTAATTATTCCAACCAAGCAAACCCACGAGAGCGTCTATACGGGAAGTGAAATCACCAAAAAAGGGTTGGAATCACAAGGTACAAAGGCCACTGTCAGTGTTTATGAGGCGATCAATGTGCTACCCGGTCTCACTGTAGAGAGCACTGACCCATACGGGCTTGCTGCTGAGCAAAAAAATATACGGATCCGGGGGGTGCGGGGATACCTTGGTGCAATGACAGTATCAGGCATCCCTAACTACGGTGGCAACCCCATGGGGCCCCGAGAATACATCTATGACACGGAGAATCTTGAAAGTATAGCGGTCTACAAAGAGACAGTACCCGCCGATCTTGGAACTGGTGTGGGAGCTCGCGGAGGTGCCGTCGAACTCAGGCCTCTGTGGCCTAAAAAAGAATTCGGTTTTGATTTCAGTCAGGGTATTGGCGGAAATAGATATCGCCGAACCTTTTTGAGGCTCGATTCCGGTGCACTTCTTACCCTCAACACCCGTTTTGCACTTTCTTACTCTTACAGCGAAGCAGACAAATGGAAAGGACCAGGCGATCTAGGACCCCGAAATAACGCTGCTCTAATGATTAGCCATCAGATAATGGATAACGAGGAAATGAAAATCTGGTTTAACTATAATGATACGGAACAAAATCTTTACAGACCACTTAGTTATTCTGAAGCGAAGAACTTGGGCAGTTATTACAACAAAGATTACAATAACAGCCTCACCGGAACTAAAAGCGAGGATATCAATTATTATCAGTAAAACCGTGGTGACTATTCAAACCGAGATTTTTTTCAATTATTCCGTTAAGCCTATCTGATTCATTCCACCTGACCTTCAAACCTTACTATTCAGTAGAAGACACTGAAATCTTAAGCGGATCAAGTTTCCAAGGTGGGATTATCCAAAAAAGGATACGAGAAATAGAGCGCTATGGATTGATATCACAGCTCGATTCGAAATTTTCATGGATAACGGCGTCTTTAGGCTATTGGCTTGAATCTTTGGACATGAAGATCCGTATCCAGAAATATGATCCAGTCTCCTTTGCATTCAGGGGATATGGAATGTACATGCAAGGCAATGACAACAGCATTGCTCACAGCCCATATATTAAACTGGCTGGAAACATCTCTAATTTCAACTGGCAGGCAGGTCTTAAATATTTCTACTACAAAGAGCCTGCCAGCCGGGGATACGTATCCCTTCCGCCGGACTTCAGTCTGACCCGAGCGGTTGACCTGGATAGAAAATCGAAAGAATATGGCGAGCTTCTTCCCACTCTGGGAGTCAGCTACCACTTCTGCGATTTCTTTGAATTTTATGCAAGTTACGGCCGAAACCAAATCCGACCCTATGCCTATATGCCATTGATCAACATATACAACCAAAACAGGACCAAATTCCAAACTGCAGGTATTACATTGGATAACCTTTTTGATGGATATGACATGGAGATTTCAGATAATTTCGATTTGGGTGTGCGCTTCCGAAAGGATTGGGTAGAAATTATGCCCACTGTTTTCTATTCAAAGCACAAAAATCTTTTAACCACCGTTTATGATCCAAGAGTGGATTTGAGCTATTACCAAAATGTCGGGAAAGCAACTGGATATGGGTTTGAACTGGAAACCAACTTTTTCTTTAATAATAATCTGACTATCTTCCTCAATCCCACCTATATGGTTCTTACTTACGATGAGGATATGAGCTCCCAGGGCTACACCTTGGACACCAAAGGTAAACAGGTGGTCGATGTACCAAGGTGGTCGTTGAAGACCGGCTTGATCTTTGGTTATAAAGAGATCGAGACTGTTTTCATGATCCGGTATCTGGGAGAGCGCTTTGGAGACGCGGAGCATGAGGAACGGATTGAAGATTATATGGTGGCTGACTTAAAGGTAGACTATACGAAAAAAAAACTTGTCATTTGTCCATACCTTGAAGATTTCCTTGGAGTTTAACAACATCTTCAACAAACATTATATTTCTGTCATCGATGCTATGGACGATACCCGAGCTGGGAAAGCAAGCTATTATGCTGGAGCGCCATTTACTCCGATGTTGACGGTGTCACTGGAATTTTAATAATTCACTAAAGGAACGATCCTTTTTAGGCAATAAATTTCAATATGCCAAGAGACAAAGCTAGTTAATAAATTTCTATTGACAAGAACTGTTTATTTATCTAAATAATCTCATTAAATGTGCAATAGGAAATTGCGCTTTTAAAGTAAAACTTTATTTCAATCTAGGAATAGGCCAAGAAGGCTCACCCGGATAGAAATCCGGCTGGACTTCTTGGCTTTTTTATTTGGTTCATATTGAAAGGTGGCGATTGAGCCAAATCAGCCTGTCTGCGTGTGCCATACGTAGTCGGATCAGAAGTCCAATAAATCATGGGCCATAAAAAATAAGGAAGGCAGCTGGTCACCTGGCAGGGTTCGGAGCTGCCTTCAAGGTGGAGCCCCCTCGATTTGATGGAGACCTCGGTTTTCTTGATACCACCATGGCACTCTCCAGTCAACTTCGAGGGGTATCTTTAATAAGTTAATATCCCCACCCTACTCTGCCCCATTGAAAGGGGAAAGGTTTGCAAGGGGACTCAAAATGGAGGGTAAATTATGAAGGGATGGAAGTTGATTGTCATTTTGTTTGGAATCCTGAGCATTGCTTTAGCCCAGATGAGTGCAGCAAAGGAGAAGGAAGAAGGAGTTACTAAGCTTGAAGAGATTGTGGTGACCGCAACCAAAACGGAAAAAAAAGTTGAAAATGCGCCGGGGAGTGTCACGGTTATCTCCAGTGAGGAAATAGAGCGGCGTAATATCAGGACAGTGGATGAGGCCCTCTCGGAAATAAAGGGTCTTTTTGTGAAAAGGAATAAGGGATTGATGGATTCCACTAGCTCTGTAAGATTGAGGGGCTTCAAGGGTGATCAATATACCTTAATCCTTTTGGATGGCCAGCCTTTGAATGATGCATATAGCGGTGGCCTGGAATGGGGGGCATTACCGGTAAACAACATTGATCGGATAGAAGTGATTCGGGGTGCATCATCCGCACTTTACGGCGGTAATGCCATGGGCGGTGTCATCAATATTATTACGAAAACGCCTGAAAAACTGGAAGCCGTGGCCACGGGAGGATATGGGACCCATGATACCTACCGGTACCGTTTGAGTATTGGTAATCGCTTTTTAGACAGATTGAGCCTTCGCTTAGGTTACGAGGTTGAATCCACAGACGGGTACGTAACGACGCCAGTAGTCAGGACAATCTACTCCGGTACAGGAACAGTTGCTGGTGGGTATCCAATGGACGACAAATACGGAAACCCGACAAAATGGGTGGTAGGTGATAAAGGGGAAAACAGGGCTGAGAAGAGCAGTATTGATGCCAAGGCAACTTTTGACTTTTCTGATACAGGCAGCATGGCATTTACGGCTGTCTCGGGTCGCCATGAATATGACTATGGCCCTCCGAACACCTATATGGGAACATTTTCCGGCTACGCAATCGCCGGGCCAAACAAAAGAGCAAGCTTTAGCCCAAATAACTTTATAAGCTATACGGGTATCGGAAAAAATGAAACCGATATATACACACTTGCTTTTAAAGACTCCTTTGGGTCGGTCAAGTTCCATGCTCAGCTGGGGACAGTAAGAACGGATGATCGCTATACCCTTGAGTCCGGTGGATCATTACTCACTTACGACAATTCCCCGGGTACCATGAAGATAACCGAAACCGAGAGCTGGTTTTCGGAGTTTCGTATAGATGTGCCCCTCATAGATACACACCTCTTCACCTTAGGCGCCTCTTTCCGAACGGATGATTCAGACAGCAATGATTACAATGTGCCCTACTATAGAAGCTATGCTAATAAAGGTGACAGCACTTTTTATTCAGGTGGAAAGGATAGGGTCTGGAGTGTATTTTTGCAGGATGAGTGGAACATTACCAAAACGCTCACCCTTTATCTTGGTGGCCGTTATGACGCATGGAAAGTTTATGATGGAGCCTCCGGGGTTCCTGGTTCTGAGACCCAATATGATAGTAATACTGATTCTGAGTTCAGCCCCAAGGCAGGCTTAGTGTGGAAGGCTCTTCCCGGCACCACCTTAAGGTGTTCAGCCGGTCATGCATTTCGTCCTCCCAATCTGTACGAACTTTATCGAACTTGGGCATCCTGGGGAACAACCTATCAGAGTAATCCCAATCTAGAGTCTGAAACAGTATGGACTTATGAGTTGGGTGTAGACCAATACCTATTTAGCAAAAAAACACGACTATCCCTTACAGGATACCGCAATGATATTAAAGACCTAATATACTACAAAATTGACAGCGCCACCAGCACTAAAACCCGTATGAACGCCGGAAAGGCGCGCACCTATGGCCTGGAATTCGAGGTATCTCAGGAAATTACAAGATGGCTCAAGGCCTGGGGGAATTTAACCTATACCAGTTCCAAGATCATAGACAACCCCACTGATCCTACAACTGAAGATAAGAGGGTGACTGGCACTCCCAGAACCACATGTAATTTAGGCCTTGAAGCAAAACACAAGTGGTTCAAAGGAAGTCTTGTGGCCCGCTACTTCAGTAAGATATACAACGATTCAGATAACAAGGATACGGCAGAGGGGGTCTATGGAACCTATGAGCCGGCCTTTTATGTAGATGGCAAGATAACCTTCACCCCGCTCAAATGGGCTGATTTCTCCCTCTCCGTGGATAACATCTTTGACAAGGAATACTATGAATACTACAGGGGAGACGGGCGAACTTTCTTCTGTGAACTGACTATCCGGTATTAGATATTGGTTGGCTTTTAAGTGCCTAAATCTGAGGAATAAGAATAGACAGTCTTATGAGAAAATATGGTATCACAACATGTGCTTCAATACTCCTCTTTTGCTTGCTTGTTTTGGGTGGGAGAACAACAGCTCAATCAACCAAAGGTGAAGGTATCTTCATAAGAGATGCTGCAGAGAGATCCGTGGAGGTAAGAGTGCCAGTCAAGAGGCTGGCAGTCCTGACCTCTGATGCCCTTGAGGTAATCCGTGCCCTCAACGCAGAAGATCTTGTGGTAGGGGTGAACACTGGCATTGGCAGGGATCCTCTATTTTGGCCCAGATTAAAGAACAAGCCAAATGTCGGGAGGTGGAACGAGCCTGATTACGAGTTAGTCGTCGCGTTAGATCCTGATATCGTAATAGGCTATGCGCAGCGTCCCGGTCGGGATATGGAAAAGAAGCTTACTCCCTTCGGCATCACAGTGATACGCCTTGATTTCTACAAAATCCGTACCCTGTTAAAAGAGGTAGAGATCCTGGGCCGCATCCTGGGAAGAGATAACGAGGCTCTGCAACTGATAGAGTGGTACCGGCAAAAATTAAAATTGATACAAAGGCAACCAGACAACCAGGCTAATCCATGTCGCGTCTACATTGAGAGTTATTCCAAGTACCATACTACCGGACCAGGCTCAGGTGCTCATGAGATGTGTGTCTTGGCAGGAGGCTACAATATTGCCTCCAATTTTTCTATACCTTATCCGGAGATTACCCCTGAGTGGGTTTTGGCGAAAAATCCTGACGTTATTATCAAAGCAGTCGCTCTCAGCAACTGCTACGCCATGACCGACCCTGATCCCCTGAAAAGTATTAGAAAAAAAATCCTAGCACGACCAGCTTGGAATAATATCAACGCTGTAATGCAAGGTAGGGTTTATGTGATGGCAAGTGATATCTGGACCGGCCCAAGGGCCATCATAGGGACGGGTTACCTGGCAAAGTGGTTTTATCCTGATATTTTTGAGAATCTTAATCCAGAAGAGCTTCATAGGGAATATCTTGAAAGATTTCAAAGGATTAAATACCAAGGAGTATATGTGTATCCAAAGGAAGTACCTAAAGCGCGCTAAAGTGAATATTAACCTCTTCAACTTCAGGCATTTTAGCTCACATTGAACTTTAGGCACTTTACGCCTTTTACCTCACTTTAACCTTTAGATCATTTTAGGGTCTTTTACATGGAAGAAATATGTGAACAGTATAAAGGCCTCACCGCCAAGAAAATCTCCTTCTTTATCATTATGGTAGCGGTCTTACTCGCTGTGGCCTTTCTAGCCCTATCCCAGGGGCCATCGTCCTTAGATTTCAGAGATTCATTCACAGCTCTTTTTCGAGACACAGGACTTTCCCATGCAATTATCTGGAAACTGAGGCTCCCCCGCATAGTCATGGCAATTTTAGTGGGATGTGGGCTTGCCCTTGCTGGGACTGTATTTCAGGCCATACTTCGAAATCCCCTGGCATCACCCTATACGCTTGGCATAGCCTCCAGCGCCGGATTTGGAGCTGTGATGGCAATAGTTTTTGGTGCCGGCCTTTACAACGAATACATTATCGCAGGAAACGCCTTCTTTTTTGCCCTGCTTTCTTCTTTTCTCATTCTCGGGATAGCTAGGTTGAAGGGCTCCACCGCGGAGACAATGATCCTTGCTGGCATCGCCACAATGTTTCTTTTTTCTTCGCTCAGTTCCCTTTTTCAATATATGGGAACAATGGAGGAAGTTCATGAAATTGTATTCTGGTTTTTTGGAAGCCTATCCAAAGTTGGATGGCGGGAAGTAGGCGTGGCCTCGGTTATGATACTTCTCCCCATCCTCATACTCTTGAGGTGGTCATGGGAT
Source organism: Deltaproteobacteria bacterium (assembly GCA_019307815.1). Classification (GTDB taxonomy): domain Bacteria; phylum Desulfobacterota; class DSM-4660; order Desulfatiglandales; family Desulfatiglandaceae; genus B111-G9. Next base: position 68,928 of record JAFDIV010000018.1, on the reverse strand, counting down.
TTTAATCTCCTCGCTGCAGGAGATGAATCCGCCTTGGCTTTGGGGGTGAACGTTAGAAGGATTAGAATGCTTGGGGTAGTTCTTGCCTCTTTGATCACGGCGGGGGCCATATGTTTTACCGGTGTGATAGGTTTTGTAGGACTTGTTTCTCCACACATAACTAGAATGGTTATCGGAGGGGATCACTGGTTCCTTGTTCCGGCTTCTGCGCTCGCAGGCGCTGTTCTTGTTTTAATGGCAGACACCCTGGGAAGGACCTTGTGGGCCCCGCACGTAATACCAATAGGCATTGTCACCTCTTTCATAGGAGTACCGTTTTTCTTCTACTTATTAATGAAGAGGACAAGGGAATACTGGTAATGCTGTTTATTCGTGGACTCCATTTCAGGTACAAAAACATAAATGCCTTAGAAGATGTGGCAATGGGGCTGGATAAGGGAGAAATTCTAAGTGTAGTAGGTCCTAACGGAGCAGGAAAGACGACCCTCTTAAAATGTATTGCCCGAATAGTAAAACCAACCAAAGGAACTATCCTGATCGATGGCAAGGACGCCTCCCGGATGAATAGATTGAGCCTTGCAAGACGTATAAGTTATGTGCCTCAGAGTTCGCCTTCCAAGTTTCCCGTTACTGTATTTGAAACCGTTTTAATGGGAAGAAGACCCTATATTATTTGGAAACCCTCCAAGAAAGATCTGAAAGTGGTGGCCGATCTTCTTAAATCCATGGATCTTGAGGATATCGCCTTAAGGGGCTTTGACAAGTTAAGCGGAGGGCAAAAGCAAAAAGTCTTGCTGGCAAGAGCATTTGCACAAGATACTGACTATTTACTCTTAGACGAACCTACCAGCAACCTGGATCTAAAACATCAGATGGAAGTCATGGAAATGATTTCCAGCATGGTGAAGGAAAAGGGAGTGGCTGCTATTTTGGCCATGCATGATCTGAATCTCGCCTCTCGGTTTTCAGATAAAATCGTGATGCTGAACGGAGGCAAAATCTTTTGCATAGGGACACCACCTCAAGTGATGACCGTTGAAAACATAAGATCAGTCTATGGAGTGGAAGTGAAGATAAGCACAGATAACGGGCATCCATATATATTGCCAAAAAGGCCGATAGGTTAATGAAGGTAACAATGGATATACCCCGGATTGGTTATTATCATTATAAATCAAAAAGATATTTTGAGAAATTTGACGACTACCATATGTGGTATGAAAGCCGGTCAGATTCCATAAGCTATGAATCTTCTGATAAAGTGGGCATATTTTTCCCACGCTCTTTATTGATAAAGAAAGATCTTGATCTGATCAATCTCCTTATTGGGGAGCTAGAGAATAGAAAGATCTTTCCTGTGCCTGTCTTTGCCCAAAGAAAGGAATATGGAGGTCCGGGTTGCCCTGATACAGAGGTCAGCCTCGAATTATTAAAAGGTGTGGACCTCATAATCAACTGTGAATCCTCTTTTCTCCTTCAAAGGCCTGTCGGGGAAGAGACTGGTTCGACTATCTTAGAGGAGCTTGATGTCCCGATCATTCAAGTTATCCATTCAAGTGCAAGAACAGAAGAACAATGGAAACAATCCCCCCAGGGCATACATCCATCCAATCAGATCTACTGGGTGGCACAGCCGGAGTTTAATGGAACCATTGAACCGGTTGTTATCAGCGCTCGGGATGAAAATAGTCAAGATCCCTACGGTCCTAGAAAACCGATCCCGGAAAGAATTAACTTTCTATTAGATAGGGTCTGCGCATGGCTGAAGTTGGGCAGGCTTCCTGTTCACAAACGGAGATTAACATTTCTTCTCCATAAGAATCCCTGTGCTGGGGTTGAAGGGTCGGTGGCTGGAGGAGCAGGGCTTGATACATTGGAGAGTGTTGTTAGGATTATGCACCAAATGCAAAACAAGGGGTATGCTATTGCCAATTGCCCGAATGACGGTAGGGAATTGATCGATATTATTATGGAGCGCAAGGCGATATGTGAGTTTCGCTGGACCACAGTAGATGAAATCGTAAAAAAGGGTGGGGCCATAGACCTCATCGACATGGACAAATACAAAGAGTGGTTGGGTGAGCTTCCGCGGGGTGCAAGGGAAAAGATAATCGCAGGCTGGGGCGAGCCGCCTGGAAAAGGCATGGTCTATGATGGAAAGATTGTAATCACAGGCGTCAATTTTGGCAATGTAAACGTATTGGTTGAACCAAAAAGGGGATGTTATGGAGCAAGATGTGACGGAAAGGTCTGCAAGATCCTGCATGATCCCACTGTCCCCCCCACCCATCAGTGTCTTGCCACCTATAAATGGGTGCAGGAAAACTCAGACGTAATTATCTCAGTAGGCACTCACGGGTACATAGAATTCTTACCCGGTAAAGGGGTTGGACTTTCTAATGAATGTTTCCCCGAGATCATTGTTGGTAACAAGCCCCATTTATACATCTATACGGTAAAAAATAACTCTGAAGGCATAATGGCCAAACGCAGGGCCTATGGCACCCTAATCGACCATATGGCTCCGGTCATGCGTCCTTCGGGTCTATATGATGAACTGGAAGAGCTAGAAGAGCTGTTGAGGCAATATGCCCATGCAAGAAATTTAAACGAAGAAGATAGGGAAAAGGCTATCTTTAGACAAATACTAGCCCTGGCAAAAAAGACGAACCTTATTGATCAAGAAAAGGAATTACCCCCTGATCCTTTGATTGGGCAACTGCATGCGAAGCTGAATCTATTCCGAGAGACACAGATAAGGGACGGCTTGCATATTTTGAGTCAAACCCCTGACGAGGACCAGATGGCAAATATGTTAGTGTCTATCATGCGCCTTGAAGGAAATCGTCCGTCCATAAGAAGATTGATATTAGAACTCATGGGTTACAAGTACGATGAGGTAATCGAAAATAAGGAAAGAATCATTGACAGTACGAGTTATGGAGAATTGCTTGATAAGAGCACGAAGATAGCCTTTGAGCTGGTAAAGCGGGGGTTAAAAGACATCAAGAGGTTGAAAGAGGATATCCCTGAGGTAATGGAGGTAAAAAATCCAGACAGGATCGACGCACTGGTTGAGTTGATTACCTGGGCTAAAGACTCTGTGGCCCCAAAATTGAAGATGACAGCCAGGGAGATCCCTCAATTATTAAGGGGAATGGACAAGAAATATATTGAACCGGGTCCCTCCGGTCTTTTGAGCAGAGGGAAGATAGAGATACTTCCTACAGGAAGGAATTTTTACAGTGTGGACACAAGATCGGTTCCTACAAGAGCAGCCTGGGAAGTAGGGGTCAAAATGGCCGATAACCTGCTCCATAAATACCTCCACCAGGAGGGAAGATATCCGGAAAACGTTGGTATGGTCTTGTGGGCCATTGACACCTACCGGGCGGATGGAGAACAGATTGCCCAAATTTTATATCTTATGGGCGCAAGACCCGTGTGGACAGAATCCGGGATTGTGAAAGGGACAGAACCGATTCCCTTGAAAGAACTTAAAAGACCAAGGATAGACGTGACCATCCGCACCAGTGGCATATTTCGGGACAACCTCGCCCATCTAATAGAGCTTATAGATGAGACCATAATCAAGATTGCCTCCTTGAATGAGCGGGAGGAATACAACTTTATAAGGAAACACGTAAACGAGTACCTTGAAAAGGAGAGGTCAAAGGGGGGGAGGTCTTATGATAAAGAAAAGATGAAGCGTCAGGCAACATATCGTCTTTTCAGCGCCCAGCCTGGTGCCTATGGCGGTGGAGGGGTGAGTATGATGATTGCGGCCAGTGCCTGGGAAACAATCAAAGACCTTGGAGAACAATATATAGAAAAAGGGGGCTATGCTTACGGACACGGTGCCTGGGGAGAGATTTCCCATAAAGAATACGCCCACCGGTTGAGCACGGTTGATGCGACATTTCATAAACTTGCATCCAACGAGTCAGACCCTCTTGACTGCTGCTGCTTCTATGATTTTCAGGGAGGGATGTATGCAGCGGTCAAAACAGTTTCTGGTAACGAGCCAAAGGTTTACTGGGGAGATACCAGCGATCCTCAACGGCCACAGATCAGAGACATGAAGGATGAGATGGAGAGGATAGTCCGCACAAGACTTTTGAATCCAAAATGGATCGAAGGTATGAAACGTCACGGGTACAAGGGAGCGAGTGATATAGCCAAACGGGTAGGTCGTGTTTATGGCTGGGATGCGTCTGCAGAAGTGGTCGCAGACTGGATATTTGATGATATTACCAGGACTTTTGTCATAGACGAAGAAAACCGAAAATTCTTTGAAGAAAACAATCCCTGGGCCTTAGAAGAGATAGCAAGGAGACTGCTTGAAGCAGAAAGACGTGGAGTCTGGAAAGCAGATCCTGAAGTTTTGAGGAAATTGCAGGGACACTATCTTGAGATCGAAGGATGGATGGAAGAGAACATGGGCGATGTGGAAGGGGATTTTCAGGGAGGCCACATCGACATATTAACCAAAAAAGATGTCAAAGAGTGGTCAAAAAAGAAATTTTCTTTTACCCAGTTAGAAAAATAGCCTCGTGTCCATCCAGAAATCAACGATTTCTGGATGGAGCAGTCAGCGCTCAGCTTAACCCATTGTTTCTAATATTTTTCCGGGGCTCCCCCATAGCATTCCCACTCTCCTGTGTCGTTCCTGCAAAATGTGGAATCTGTTGTACCAGAAATAGGGATGATAAACTAGGAAAGGCAGCATTGAATAAATCGTTAATGCATGCAACGGGGTTTGTAGAAGAGCTCAAGTGAATAGCGTTTTTATACATAGCCTGAGCGATACTTGGCACATCGTTCCAAGGGTGCTGATTATCATGTTTGTTTCTTTGTATGCTGCTCAGGTGTTGATAAAAACAGGCCTGCTTAAGAGATTAGAATTCATTGGGAGACCTCTTGCCAGGCTTGCCAATCTGCCCTACGAAGCCGGGATAACCTTTGTAGCTTCTTTCGGTTCTGTCCTTGCCGGGAATACCATGCTTGGAAAGCTTTATAACGAAAACAAGATGGACAGAACCCAAACGTTGTTGGCGGCCCTCCTTAACACGGCGCCGGTTTATGTCAAGGAGACATTCACCTATCAAATTCCAGTGATCATGCCCTTGTTAGGGCTTAAAGTGGGATTCCTTTACTTTCTGACCTTTATCGCTTCAGGGATGATAAAGGTTCTCTTTGTTATTATATGTGGCAGGATAAAATTGAAAGACCCTAAATCAGAGACACATTCACTCGATTCAAATTCCGCGGATGCGTCCATGACGGCCAACAGGAAGTTTGGCCACATACTTATTTCATCCTTTGCAGATCAGGGAAAAATTTTCTTGAAGGTAAGTGGAGTCTTTGTAACCACAACTTTCATGATATTTTTGCTTATCAATAATGGTGTAATCACGGTGCTATCAAATTATGTGGGGCCTTTGACAGATTTTTTTAGACTCCCGCCTTCCTGTGTGCTCCCAGTAGGCACATATATGTTCAGTCCTTTGGTGGGAGCAGCCTCTATCGGGGCTATGCTTAAGGATGGCATTTTGACTGATTTACAGGGAATTAAAGCCTGCATCTTAGGGAGTTTATTGATGCTCCCTATATTCTCTTTAAGGTATTCTTTTGCAAAATATACCTCGATTTTTGGTTTTTCCTTGGGATCAATTATCCTATCCGTTTCAACAGGCCTAGGGATGCTAAGCCGAGGGGCCTTTTTGCTCCTCTTTCTCAGCTGGAGCTAGAGTAAAAAGTTGCCATCATGGAGGAACTATGGAAAATCGAAAGCTCATTTACCCTTTTACGGCCATCGTTGGCCAGGAGAAGATGAAAACTGTATTGATTCTGAACGCCATCAACCCAAAACTTGGTGGTGTTTTAATCCGGGGTGAAAAAGGCACAGCCAAATCGACTGCAGTTCGGTCCTTGGCCGCCCTTTTACCGGAAATAGAGGTAGTTGCTGATTGCAGGTTCGGGTGCGATCCGCACAAAAGAGCAGTCATGTGCCAGGAATGCTTAGATCGCCTGGATCGTGGAGAAGAACTCATCGTCAAAAAGAGAAAAACTCGGGTAATTGAACTTCCTGTGGGTTCTACAGAAGACAGGGTTGTAGGGACCCTCGATTTAGAACATGCCATAAAAAAGGGCGAAAAACGCTTTGAACCCGGGATTCTTGCAGAAGCGAACCGGGGCATTCTCTATGTGGATGAGATCAATCTCCTTGATGACCATATCGTAGATGTGCTCCTTGATTCTGCAGCAATGGGCGTAAATATCATAGAAAGAGAAGGCGTTTCCTATTCACACCCTGCTGAATTTATCCTGATTGGAACAATGAATCCCGAAGAGGGTGAACTCCGTCCTCAGCTCCTTGACAGATTTGGGCTCTGCGTAAACATCGAAGGGATAGCAGATCTTGATGAAAGGGTGGAGGTAGTGAAAAGGTGGGCTGCTTACGAACACGATCCTGTAAGATTCCTTCAACAATGGAGAACCGAAGAGGAAAATTTAAGGGACAGTATTGCAAAGGCAAAAGAGATCCTGAATCAAGTTACCATATCCGATGAAATGCTATATTTGATAGCAAATATCGCAATTGAAATGAATGTGGATGGACATCGGGCAGATATTATGATCATGAAGGCCTCAAAGACCCTGGCCGCATTCAATGAGCGAAGAGAAGTTTTGAAAGAGGATGTGCAAACCGCCGCGGATATGGCTCTTCAGCACAGGATGCGAAAAAGACCATTCCAGAAGCCTGGTGTGGAGGAAGAAAAGATAGCAGGGATCATTTCGCATACCCATCCGCACAAGCATGAATATGTGCATACTCACACCCATATTCATAGAAAATAGATCTCTCACCTGTGGGAGTAATCGACCTTGGACTGGACAAAAAGACATATCTACCCCTTTACGGCCATTGTGGGTCAAGAAAAGATGACCCGGGCACTTATCTTAAATGCGATCTGCCCTTCTATCGGTGGATTGTTGATCAGGGGGGAAAAGGGAACAGCAAAATCAACAGCTGTCCGGGCTCTGGCCGCAGTTTTACCGCAGATCGAAGTTGTCTCCGGCTGTCCGTTCAATTGTGATCCTAATGAATATGAACATCTATGTCCTGAATGTAAGGCAAAGCTGAAACAGGGTATCTCTCTCCCTGTAACAAAGAGAAAGATAAAGGTAATCGATCTCCCACTAGGGGCCACTGAGGATATGGTAGTAGGGAGCCTGGACTTGGAGTATGCTGTAAAGAAAGGAAAAAGGCGTTTTACACCGGGGCTTCTTGCCTCAGCCCACAGGGGAATTCTGTATATAGATGAAGTCAACTTGCTAAATGATCATATTGTGGATGTCATTCTTGATGCTGCTGCCATGGGAGTTAATATTGTTGAGCGAGAAGGGATATCCTTTATACATAGGGCTGAATTTATCCTGATTGGAACCATGAATCCTGAGGAAGGGGAATTACGTCCACAGCTGCTTGATCGGTTCGGGATGTGCGTAGAAATTGAAGGGATAAGAGATGCACAAAAGAGAGTGGAGATTACCAAGCTAAGAGAGGACTTTGATAAAGAGCCCGAAAGGTTTATGGTCTCTTATCAGACAAAGCAGGATGAACTTTCACGAAAAATTGCTCAGGCCAAAGAGAAACTTTCCTGTGTAAAAATCCCGGATGAAATGCTCCGCCTCTGCTCGAAACTAGCCTTAGATGCATTCGTTGCCGGGCATCGTGCTGACATAATTATGCGAAAGGCTGCTCTTACCATTGCATGCTACGATGGAAGAGAAGAGGTAACTAAAGAGGATGTCCATGAAGCGGCTGATCTCGTATTGTTTCACCGGGTAAGGACCCCTCCCCCGCCCCCCCAGCAACAAAAAGAGGACAAAGAAAGATCCCAGAAAGAGCCCCCTGATGATAAGAATGACAGGAAAGAGGAAAAGAAAAAACCAGAAAGCCAAGAACATAAACAGATGGAAATGAAGGAGGAGGGACAAGAGAGCGAAGAAAAAGATAAGGATAAATCGGAGAAGGGTGTGCCCAGCACTTCGATGTTCGAGACCGTCTTCCCTGTGGGAGAAACCTTCAAGGTAAAAAGAATCCCGATGCAAAGGGACCGGATATTACGGAAAGGATCGGGGAGGAGAAGCCGGACAAGGACAACCTCAAAGGCTGGCAGGTATGTCATGAGTACCATGCAGAGAAAGAGCAATGACCTGGCTTTGGATGCAACCTTAAGGGCGGCTGCCCCTTATCAGAAATGGAGAAAAAAACAGGGCGTAGCTATTGCCATTGAAGAGAGCGATGTCCGAGAAAAGATAAGAGAAAAAAGGGTTGGGAATTTTATCGTCTTTGTGGTGGATGCCAGCGGCTCCATGGGGGCTGGAAAACGCATGATCGAAACAAAAGGGGCTGTCCTTTCTCTTCTTCTGGATGCATATCAGAAAAGGGATAAAGTAGCCTTTGTGGCTTTTAAGGGAGACCGTGCCGAGGTACTTCTCCCCCCTACCAGCAGCATTGAGCTTGCACATAAACTTTTAGAAGAGCTTCCCACTGGGGGTAAGACCCCCCTTTGCAACGGCATATCTCTCGGCTACCAGATCATCCGGAGCTATTTCCGGAAAGATCCCAATATATATCCATTGCTGATACTGATCTCTGATGGAAAGGCCAATGTTAGTCAATACGGCGGGAAACCTCTTTCCGAGGCCATGGAGGTAGCAGAGCAGATAAAAGATGATCCCAGGGTCAATGCAGCTGTAGTGGATGTTGAAAAACCGGGGCTGATATCATTCGGACTGGCTCATCAATTATCCATCCAAATGGGGGCAAGATATTTCAAGATCGAGGATCTCAAGGCACATACATTGGTAGACGTTCTACGGGAGGATTTACTGGTATAATAAAAGTCCTCACCTTTTCCCTTGACAAACAGGCGATAATTATCTAAACGCCTCTCTGGATTAGAAAGCGCAATAAGAAATTGCGCTTAGAAAATTTAAAATTTTTTTAGGATATAAGCCAAGAAGGCTCGCTTGGAGAGAATTCCAATGGGACTTTTTGGCTTTTTTTGTGGGCTTATCACAGGCTACCAGACACCTCGCACAAAGGATAGGTCTAAGGTTGGGCAATGGGGAAAGTAACCACCGGGAGCCACTTATTATTACACAGGCAAAGAATCCGGGCACCTGGCCAGGATCTGGTCAAAGAATACAGGCAAAGGCTTAATCTGAAAATAGGCCTTTTTCTTGGCCTGCTTGGATTGCTTGGTGTGCTCATAGTAACAGCAATTGCTGTAGGGTCATTTCACATCCCTATAAGGGACATTTTGAGGGTCTTATTTGGACTGGAGCATGGCCCTCAAGGGATTGTGATCTGGAATTTGAGGATGCCCAGGATCGCTGCAGCAATTGCCACTGGCTGCGGCCTGGGGTTATCTGGCATGGCAATTCAATGTCTATTGAGAAATCCCCTAGCCTCTCCCTTCACCCTGGGTATAAGCCAGGGAGCTGCCTTCGGAGCTGCCTTTTCCATTGTATTAATTGGAACCGGGGCCACACAGCAGGGTATTCTGGGAACTCTCGAAGCCAATACCGCCTTTGTTTATAATATTTACACCACAACACTCTTTGCCTTTGTGGGTTCCATCACTGCAACAATAATTATATTAGTCCTGGCCCGGCTCAGAAAAATGTCGCCAGAGGCCATTGTACTTGCTGGAATTGCCCTTTCTTCCCTTTTCACATCCGGCACCATACTAATCCAGTATTTTGCCACTGAAAAAGAAATCGCCCAGGTTGTGTTCTGGACATTTGGAGATGTCTCCCGCTCTGGCTGGTCTGAAATTATCATACTGAGCATGACCACAATAGGGGCCATTATCTACTTTTCCTTTAACCGCTGGAACCTAAATGCCATAGCTGCCGGGGAAGACACTGCCCGGTCTTTAGGGGTCGAAATCCAAAGCCTTCGCCTGGTTGGTATGTTTGCCGCTGCTCTGGTTGCTGCCCTTGCCACGGCCTTTCATGGGGTAATCGCATTCCTGGGACTGCTGGCCCCTCACATTGCCCAGCGCATTGTGGGCACTGATTATCGCTTTTTAATCCCCTTTTCATGCCTGATAGGCTCCCTGTTGCTGTTAGCAGCAGACATTGCAGGACGCATAATGGTAGGTTCTGGGACGCTTCCCGTGGGAGTCCTCACGTCTTTCATGGGGGCTCCCCTCTTTCTATATCTTTTAATTAAAGGGCTCAGGAGATGATTCTAACAATATCTGGGATCCGATTTAGTTACAACAACCATCCAGTATTGAAGGATATTAGTTTTACCCTGCCTGAGGGAAAAATTTTGGGGTTACTTGGGGTAAACGGTGCAGGCAAGTCCACTCTGCTCAAATGTTTGAACCGGATACTCAAACCCCAGGCAGGAGTAATCCGTATCGGTGACCAAGACATATCATCTCTCACTAAAAACGAAATCGCCAAGAAATTTGGCTATGTACCCCAAAGACATTCTGAAGAATCCATGACAGTGTTTGATCTAATTCTGCTTGGCCGCAAACCTTATATCAAGTGGACTGCAACAGAGAAAGATCTCCGGATCGTAGAAGATATAATTAGTGTGATGGGATTACGTCATTTAGCCCACAGGCAAGCAAACCAGTTAAGTGGTGGAGAAGTACAAAAAATAATCCTTGCAAGGGCCCTGGCCCAGGAGCCCAGAATACTGCTGCTGGATGAGCCCACCAGCAACCTTGATCTCAAAAACCAGTTGCAGGTAATGGACCTGATGAAAAGGGCGGTTACCACGCAGGGACTAACAGCAGTGGTCTCTGTTCATGACATCAACCTTGCCTTTCGTTATGCAGACTATTTTCTCATGCTCAAGGATCATAAGATCCATACCTTGGCGCCAAAAGATCAAATAACTGCTGAAACTATCCAGGATGTCTATGGAGTATCAGTGATGATGGGATGTGTGGAAGACCATACTGTGGTGGTACCTGTTAAACCCATTGACACAGAGGATCAGCCATGAAGAGATTCCCTGTATTGTTTATCATCTTTTTTGCATGCCTTTCATTACCCCACCGGGCAATGGGCACAACTCTTACCATAAGGGACATGGCTGGCCGGACCGTCAGCCTGCAAGGCAGGGCAAACAGAATCATATGCCTGGGACCTGGGGCATTGCGGCTTATAGTTTACTTACATGCCGCTGACAGGGTGGTGGGAGTGGAAGATATTGAGAAACGGTTCCCCCTTTCCAGACCTTACTGGGTGGCAAACCAGTGGTTAGAAAAACTTCCTACTATTGGACCGGGCGGGCCAGGGGCCATAAACAAGATGCCCGACATGGAGGCCGTTCTGGCAGCAAGACCTGACCTTATATTTGTCAGTTATATGGAAAGGGCAAAAGCGGACCTACTCCAAAGCCGCCTAGGAATACCTGTTGTGGCCCTGAGTTATGGCGATGAAGGGACCATAAATAAAAAGATCTATGATTCCCTTCGAGTGGCGGGAAAAGTTCTTTGCCTTGAGCACAGGGCAGAACAGGTGATTTCTTTTATAGAAAGGTCAAAAAACTATTTAATCTCTGCCATTAGGGGTTACCCGGAGGGCCAAAAACCCACAGTCTATGCAGGCTGTATAGGATATAGAGGGCTGCACGGGATCGGAAGTACAGAGGCCAACTATTTGCCCTTTGAATGGGTAAGGGCCAGGAATGTGGCCAAGGAAATAAAGGCCCGAGGCCACGTATTCGTAGATAGAGAACAGACCCTCTCCTGGGATCCCCAGGTAATTTTTGTTGACAGCGCGGGTCTGCCTCTCCTCAAACAAGACTATTTCAAAAAACGGAAATTCTATAACTCCTTGAGGGCGTTCAAGGAAAAGAGGGTGTACATCCTTTACCCTTATAACTGGTATGCCACTAATGTGGGTACAGCCATCAGTGACGCATACGCAGTCGCCAAGGTCTTATATCCTGAGATATTCAAAAACATGGAGCTCCGCACAAAAGTAGATGAGATATATACCTTTCTGGTTGGCCATGCCCTGTATTCCAAGATGATTAATGCATACGGACTGTTGCTTGATAAACCTGATTTTCTCAAATAGCTGTTGAAATAACCACGAGGTCGGATGTTAAAGGAGGATTGTTTTTATGCTGAGAAGAACGATTATTCTATTTCCAATACTTCTTGTGCTTAGCGGCCTAGCACACAGCACTGCTGCAGAAGAAAAGGTAAACTTAGAGCCCATTATTGTAACGGCTCCTAGGAAAAAACCAGTCACAAGCCCTGCAAATTCGTTAAAAATAGAAACTGATAATAAAATAACAGTTTCTCGCATACCCGATATTCTTTCCAACAGCCCTGGCATTGATGTCCAAAGAAGATCCATCCTTACCCCAAAGCAGACCCAGGTAAGGTTGCGAGGCCTGGATGAGCAAAGATATGAGGTGCTTTTAGACGGAAGGCCTCTCAATGGAGCCGGAGTAATGGGAGGCTATTATGTTGACTGGTCCCAATTTTCTTTTTCTGATTTTAGAGAGATTGGCATTAAAAAGGGTAGCTTTGATGCAAAATACGGAAATACATTAGGCGGTATTATTAATTTTATTCCTGAAAGTCCTCCTCCTGAAACAAAAATTAGATTACACGCCGGTATTGAGAGATATGGAACCTATAGTCTTGGAGCAAGCTGTACGGGCAAAGAAGGTCCTTTAGGAGTTATGCTCATGGTTGACCAGAACAAGACAGATGGCTACCTAAGGAATAGCCATGTTGACCGCCAGAGTTTCAATGGCCACCTGATCTATTCTTTTGGAAATGACGGCCAGCTCTCCTTTGGCATCCGGTATAGCCAGGGAGATTACAATATGCCCGTGGAAAATAAGAAAGGCAATCCTGGGTATAAAAGCGATTATCCAGAAAGCAAGGGGATCTTTCTTACAGGACCTTGGGTAACTTTTCCGTGGGGAGACAAGCATGGAGATGGCACCTACTATACTAAAGAACGCTATGAATTGGACCTAGGCCTCAAAAAGAATATTCTGGGATTTAATACAGATATAAAGGTCTATTTCAACAATGAAGATAGGAATGAAAAAATTACTTCATATAACACTGGGGAAACTGTGTTAAAACGCGAGATGACACCTGATCGCACATGGGGATGGTTAATCAAGACATCAATGGAAAAAGGTGATCATAATTTTGGCCTTGGAGGTGAAGGGAATTATCAGGGATTTGGTAGTATAAAAAATACCTTTATAAAACAGGGCTTCTTCTCGAGGCAGCCTTCTGAATCATCACCAGAATGGGATGCAAGCCGGCTGCACGGCATATATGTAGATGATACCTGGACATTAAATCAGAACCTGAGGCTGTATCTAGGTCTGCGCTATGATGATTTCCATGCTGATCAATCAGTGGACCAAGTACAGGGTTATTTCAACGGATATCCAACAGGGTTTCAATCCACCAAGGCCTTGTTGGATGATGAGGTCTTGGCCCCTAAGGCGAGGCTTACCTACATGCTGTCAAAGGGGATTGAAATTTCCTTTAAAGGAGCCAAGGCGGCCCGCTTTCCCACCAACCCCGAAATATACTGGTATTATGCGGGTTATAGACCCGAGGTGGATAACAGGACCAATATTTCGCGAAAAAATCTTACTTATGAGGATGCATACCAGTACGAAGTGGGCCTGGATATTAATAAGATTCCGGGTATCTGGTTTGGTATGAGTTATTATTACTACAAGGTGGATGATTATATACGTACAATATTTGGCTATTCCCCCAGCAGGGTTGTTTACAATATAGACAAGGTTAAATTTCAAGGCGTAGAATTTAGTTTCAAGGCCCAGTTACGCGGATCATTTTCCACATTTGGAAACTTTACTTTTCAGGATACAAAGAAAGAAGGAGACGTATTTGACGGGAGCAATACCCTTTCAGATAAGCTGTCAGAGCTGCCAAAGTATAAGGCAAACCTGGACATTCAGTATAAAAGGCCGGATAGCATCATGGCCAAGATCACATTCCGATATGTGGCCTCCCGTAAGGTCCCGGTCCTCTGGGGGGCAGACGCGCCTGGGGGTACTTCTATCTTTTCAAATGGGGTAACCTTAGAAAAACTTGACAGTTTTATTACTGCAGATCTATTGGTCAGGTATCCAGTATGGAGGAAGACAGGCCAGTGGAATCTCTATCTTGGCATAAGAAATCTATTTGACAAAGAATATGAAGAAGAATTTGAAGTCCCTGCCCCTGGCAGGATATACAACGCGTCCCTTGAAATAACATTTTAAAAAAGGAGTCAGATATGACCAGTGAATATGAAAAGGGCTTGCAGGATGCCATTAAATTTCACGGACACCTTTGTGCTGGGCTTGCCATAGGTTACATGGCCAGCAAAGTCGCCATTGACTGGCTGGAGCTGAAGCGTTCACAAGATGAAGAGTTGGTGGCCATTGTAGAGTCAGATGGCTGTGCCATTGACGCCATTCAAAGTATGCTGGGCTGTTCCATTGGAAAAGGGAATCTCATATTCCGGGATTACGGGAAAATGGTCTTTACCGTTATCAGGCGCGATAATAACAAGGCGGTGCGAATTGCACTCAGCGCAGATGTTTTTAAAAGAAGCAAAGAGGAAAATATGATCATGAAAAAGGCATTTTCAGATGATGCTACAGAAGATGATCAAAGGAAATTCTGGGACCTTCAGCAAAAATGGATTAATAAGATATTATCCACAGACAAAAATAAACTTTTTCATACCAAAGAAGTGCATGTCGAAATCCCGGAAAAGGCCAAAATATTTGACTCGGTTATATGCCATTTCTGCGGCGAAAGCGTTATGGAACCCAGAGCACGTTTAAGAGAGGGAAAACCCGCCTGTATTCCTTGCGCCGAAAACTACACCAGGGGGTGGTGATGGTAGAGGAAATAATTTTGAGGCCTGTAGGCATTGTAAAAAGTGAATTGAAGGAACCTAGCCTGACAGAGGATTCAGGCGATCTTTCAAAGGCCAGGATTGATGAGGCCCTCCGGAAGAGGGAAAGAAAAATACGGAACCTCATATCTGAAATAATAATTGATGATAAATTCGATGGGATATTGGATGGCATTGAAGATTTTTCCCATATTCTTGTGCTTTACTGGGCCCATGAAACAAAGGGAGAGAATAGAAATTTGATCAAGGTACACCCAATGGGCCGCAAAGACTTGCCACTAGTGGGAGTGTTTGCCACATGTAGTCCGGTTAGACCAAATCCTGTTCTGGTTACTGCCGTGAAGTTAGTGGAACGAAATGGTAATGTATTGAAGGTGCAAGGATTTGAAGCTATAGACGGAAGTCCTGTCATCGATATCAAGCCATACAATCCCCACTATTATTTGGTCAGAAATGTAAAGTTATCCGGCTGGATGAAAAAAATCCAGAGGGAGTATGCAAGGAAGCAAAAACTATAGATTCCCTAAGGATGCTCTTGTCACACAAAAAGGACTTAAGGCCTTTATTTTGGCAAGATATGTCAGTGCACCTCAGAAAGAGAACTTTTTCCTAACACCGCCTTGTTTTCCGCTCCATGTCAACAAAGCCAGCCATTGGCATCAATTACTACAATTGACATTATGAGATTCAGCGACTATTTTTAAGCTGAGCTTTTCCTAAGCACTCGGTAGCGTATCTTCCGCGGCTTTGCCCCTGCAAAGACCTTCCAGCAAGGATCGGCTCGACTACCACGCAAGCCTTGGCTGCGGTTGTATGCCAAGGGAAAAAATGATTTTCAACCCCAAGGATCGTTTTCCTTTGGGTTTTGGGAGATATTACGGATCATGTTAAGGCGATGGAAAAATCCAAACGGATACCGCAATGTCCTGGCCATCAGCTTGCCCCTTGTAGCCTCTATGGGGTCGCTTACCTTGATGCAGTTCACTGATAGGATGTTTCTAGCCAATTACTCTGTGGAAACCATATCGGCAGCCCTCCCGGCGGGTATCCTTTCATTTA
Source organism: Deltaproteobacteria bacterium (assembly GCA_019307815.1). Lineage (GTDB taxonomy): Bacteria > Desulfobacterota > DSM-4660 > Desulfatiglandales > Desulfatiglandaceae > B111-G9. The sequence continues at coordinate 52,902 of JAFDIV010000018.1, read as the reverse complement.
CGGCCATATCCTTTTTTATGGGAGTGGCCTCATACACCAATGCTTTTGTGGCACAATACAGCGGAGCTAGGGCCTATTCCCGGGTCGGTGCTGCCCTTTGGCAGGGGATCTACTTCTCCCTGATCTCTGCCCTGATTCTGGCTGCCCTTTTCTTCGTGTCAGGCCCTATCTTTGACCTTATCGGGCATTCACCTCAAGTGAGAAACCTAGAGGTCGTTTATTTCAACATACTTACACTAGGTGCAGGACTTCCGGTTCTGGGCTCTGCCCTCGCCGCCTTTTACACCGGCCGTGGGCTGACCTGGACTACCATGGCCGTTCACATGACAGGAGCTGCGGTCAATATCCCCTTGGACTACTGCCTCATCAACGGTGTAGGGCCCTTTCCAGAGCTGGGTATCGTCGGAGCGGGGATCGCCACTGTTACGGCCTACGCGGTCATTGTCGCCATCCTAGCCCTGCTCATCTTCAGACAAAGCAACCGACGAACCTACGGAACTTGGAAGGCTCGAAGATTTGACAGGGAACTCTTCGGCCGCCTCATGCGTTATGGCCTTCCAAGCGGCATCCAATTTTTCCTGGAGATCTCCGGATTCACCTTCTTTATCCAGATGATCGGCCGTCTGGGTGACCTGGAGCTCGCCGCCTCCAATATTGTACTTTCCATTGAATCACTGTCTTTCCTGCCCATGGTGGGTTTTCATATCGGAAACTCCACCCTAGTGGGCCAGGCAGTGGGCCGTGGCAGTCCCGAAGATGGGGCCTACTCCACCACCAGCGCCCTTCACATTACCCTGCTCTATATGATGCTGGTCTCAGCCGTTTTTCTTCTAACCCCAAGACCCCTCTTGGATCTGTTCAAAAGCGGTGCTTCCAGCGCCCTTGAGTACGCCCAAATCCGTGAGCTGGGGGTCATCTTGCTCCGCTTCGTGGCAGTATTCTGCCTCTTTGATTCCCTGAACCTGGTCTTCTCAGGCGCAATAAAGGGAGCAGGGGATACTCGGTTCATAATGTGGACGGTGGGAGCCATGTCACTTGGCATGATGATCCTGCCCACCTACCTTGCCGTGGAGGTGTTCGGCGGAGGGCTCTTTACGGTCTGGACAATCGCCACTCTTTATGTATGTGCCCTCGGGGTGGCATTCATGGTACGTTACAAGCAAGGGAAGTGGAAAAAAATGCGTGTGATAGAGGAGCCTAAGGACATGGGGGGAGTGGCCGGAGGACTTTCCTATCAGCCAGGAATCACAGCCAAGGCCCAGAATTTTGATCAAACCCCATCCAGGTCTCCCTTAGTATGATAGGATGGCTTTTCTGCAGGGCTCCGTAGTCACCGAAATAGCCTGGAGGAAGTCATACCTGGATTACACAGGCATAACCAAAAATATAGGACTCCATAACGATCAATTCGATTTTACAGATGCCGCCCTTCCAGTCGGTGCGGCCATGATGGTCGGGCTGGTACTCCGAATTCACAGGGGCTAAAATACTTCACTCTTCTAGTTCTTCTCAGCCTATACGCAAAACTCGATTACAAGTCCTGCAAAGACCTTCGCGGTCTCCACCAGTTCATCTACAGTAATATATTCATCCACGCTATGGGCCCTAGAAAAGGCCCCACCACCGTACATGATTGCCGCCACCCCTGCCTGAGAGGTCCAGTAGGCGTTCCCTAGGGAAGAATAACCATCCATGTTTCCGGTAGGGATTACCTTCTTACCCGTTATTTCCCGGGTAATCTCGCAAACCTTCTGGACAAAGGGATGATCAGGTCCAATGCCGCCCGTTTGCCTGTCGTTTAACAACCGCATGCTCTCCACGACAAAGTTATTCTACTATTCCCCAAGGGGAGAAATAATGTAACTTATGTATCCTTGAAGGATAAATGTCAAGCCCCAAGCTTGAGCAAGACACTTTTGAAGAAAAAACCGAAGCTTAAAAGGCAAGCAAACCAGTGGAATTTAAGGTAAGCGCTATTCCAATCTAACAAAAAGCACCCTCGGATCGAAATTCGAATGGTACCCTTCTCATTTGGTACTACGCCATTTCCTAAGCATGGTCGCAGTATGCAAGGCGAAAAGAACAAGATATGTCCTCTTCGCCTGGTTCTTACGGCCTAATGACTTCATAATAGGTTCTTATTCAACAGGATATCCCGCCTTTTCCCAGGCCATCCAACCGCCTGCAATGTTTGCAACGTGTCTATATCCCATGCGGCACAGGGTACAAGCAGTGAGGCAACCTCTTCCCCCAAACTTACAATATACCAAGATCTTGGTGTTTTTATCTGGGATCTTCTTTGTAACCTTGAACTCTATCAGCCCTCTAGGAATATTTATGGCGCCTGGGATATGCCCCATCTTATACTCTCTAGGCTCCCTGCAGTCGAGAAAAAGATAACCTCCTCTATCAAATGCTTCTTTTGCAGTTGAGACAGAGACTTCGCTTACAGTCTTTCTGGCCTGTGCAACCAGCTCCTTGGCGGTCATGGGTTTCGAACTCTGTGTCGCACAGCCATATAAGGCCAAACCCAAAGAGAACATGACCACAGTCAAAATAGCACCAAATCGTTTCATCATTACCCTCCTCTAACAATTTTTCATTTTTCCCACAAACCCCTATGACCCTGGGCAGCAACCACTCCTTTTTATCCATCCTTTATCATTTATTTTTCTATTCTCTTTGGCATAAGCTCCAAAGGAACAACAACGTTTCGGTTTGCTCTCAAATATTGAGGCTTAACATCCTCTTGGCGCAGAAAGAGCTTTGGATTCCCATGACAGGCATTACAACTGCTGTTTTGAGGCGTCTTCCGCCTGATATTGTGAGGGGTGGCCATTTTCCATGTAGGGAGTTTATCAAAATTGCTTAGTCCATCTTTTACATAGTATTGAAAAGAGGCTGGATCCACAGGGACATGGCGGACGACGACAAATCTCTCAGGTCTATTTTCTGATCGCAAAGGATTAAGACCAACCTTGAAGTCTATCCAGGAGCGCTCCGTCTTGTAAAACTTCAGCCCCTTGTTGTCTTTTCCAAAATGACAGCCGGAACAATTCTTGTAAGGCATGGAATGGCAAACCTGACAGCTTACTTTGCCCCTATGTGTTTGGTGTTCATCGGCATTGGCCGATGCTGTATCAAAAATCGCCTTATGGCAATCCAAGCATTTCGGCACGTTTTTCACCTCATAACGATTTGCATAATCGCCCCCGTCACCATGCATTTCCACTGCCTTATGACACCTGCTGCACTTGAAGTACTTCTGTCTGTGAATGTCAGGGGGAATACCCTTGTTCTTGCCAAAATACTCCTTCTCAATGCGGCTTCCATGACATGCTGTACAGACAGTATGTACAGGTGGTCTCTTTTGGAAAAGGTGGCTGTCCAAGAAGCCCCCTCCTACAGAATCCGGCCGACTAACATGGCACTGACCGCAACTAGCATGACAGGCCGTACAGTGTACCTGCCTGGCTGTATCCACTTTCATGTACACTGCCTTATTGGGATTTGCTCGGGTCTCTATCGTTTTTTTGAAGGGAGAAAGGCTGACGTGCAGACTACTCTTGTAATGCTCAGCAATATCGTCATGACATAACCCACAGGACTTGGAAGGGTCAGGGAAAGAGGGGTCCCTTACAACTCCTCTATGGGCAGTTCGCCAGTCAGGGTCATTTGGGTTGCCACCGTGACACTCCTCACATCCAAGTTGCCCGTGATTTTCATCTTCGGCAAAGGAGCTGTCCACAAACACCTTCTCGTGTGGAGCCAACGGCTCCACTTCTCCTCCTCACCCCTCCCCCTTGGTCTCGGGCGAGGCCCCTGGCCTGGCCTTGTGCGTTTTGGAAATTTGTCTCGTTATCTGTATGAGTTTGCGGGCCGATGTGTGGCAGGTAAAACAGTAATTCTCTTGTCTTGCACAAAAAGTATCCTTAGGGAAATAAACCAGAAGCAGAAAAATTGCTAAGGCAAAGCAAATAATAAGTGAAGATCTCATTGTCTTCATATTTTTGTTGCTCCATCAGTCTTAGATGTACGGTCTAATTTTCTCGGCCATTTTGCCAGATTATGATATTCTCTGTATCACCCCTTTTTTCAGTAAGAACCCTTTTGATATAGGGCAATATTTGTGCCAAGAGTTACAAAACACAAACAAACAAAAAAACATGTGATCTTAATTGGTTATATCAAAATGAAAGGCGCAATCTTGTTAGCTCTAATGAAATTTGGAACAATATGCATCCTTTTATATGAAATCATGGGGGCAAAATACTCCCTCTCATATTTTCTTCCTGGGACTAAGGGTTCCAGGAACTTCATATTATTTGGATCTGCTTTCAATGATTGACATTAGGGGCGTCATGTTGATAAAAACTTTTTCAGATACCTCGCGTCCCATCCATATTTTAATAACTATCTAAATTCAGTTCCTAAAATGAAACATCACAAAGACTCCATTCAACGCCACCACCAAATCATATTGGATAGCATTGCTGATGGAGTCTTTACGGTTAATCTGAAATTTCACATAACCTCATTCAATCGAGGGGCTGAGAACATAACAGGAATTCCGAGAGCCAAAGCAATCGGCAAACCATGCTCCGAGGTCTTAAAGGCCAATGTCTGCGAAACAGGATGCATACTGAGGCAGACCATTCAAAATGGAAGACCTATTGTAAATATGCCAGTCCATATTATTCGCGCGGACAGAAAAAGTATTCCCATCAGCGTGAACACCACGTTGCTTAAGGATGAACAGGGCAAGGTCATAGGTGGAGTTGAGACATTTCGAGACTTGACACCAGTAACCAAACTTAGAAAGGCCCTGCTCAAACAGAACTCCTTTGATGACATTGTGAGCAAAAATGACAAGATGCTAAAGCTATTTTCAATTCTCCCCAGATTGCTGAAAGTAACACCACGGTATTGATAGAAGGGGCAAGTGGCACAGGAAAAGAACTAATTGCTAGAGCTATTCATAACCATAGCCCAAGGAGGAATGGGCCCTTCATAGCCGTCAACTGTGGCGCCTTACCGGATACATTATGTGAATCCGAACTTTTCGGATACAAGGCCGGAGCATTTACTGACGCCAAAAAGGATAAACCAGGTCGATTTGCCCTTGCTCAAAATGGGACAATTTTCTTGGGTGAGATCGGTGACATCTCTCAGGCTGTTCAAATTCGCCTTTTGCGTGTCTTGGAGGAAAAGGTCTATGAGCCTTTAGGCTCTACAAAAAAGGTCAAGACTAATGCTCGAGTTGTTGCAGCGACACACCGAAATTTGGAACAATTGGTCCGAGAGGGAAAATTCAGAGAAGATCTATATTTCCGGATTGATGTAATAAAGCTATCTCTGCCAAAGCTTTGCGAAAGGAAAGAGGATATCCCACTTTTGGTGGATCATTTTGTCGATCGTTTTAATCATCTAAAGGGCAAACACATTGTGGGCCTGACCCAAGAGGCGATGGCAGCTTTGATGCTTTATGATTGGCCGGGCAATGTACGTGAGCTTGAAAATGCCATAGAGCATGCCTTTGTTCTTTGCCAAGAAGAATTGATTCGCTTGGAACATTTACCTCAGCGAGTTATCCCAAGTGATCGATCAATGCTTGTGCCCACAGGACTAACCCTTAAAGAAATCGAAAAACGGGCCATTGAAATGGCTCTTCAAAGAAATAATTGGAAAAAACTGGCTACGGCCCGCGAACTCGGGATTAACAAAAATACCTTGCGTAGAAAAATAAAACGCCTGAGGATTGTTTTCCCGCAACAATAAAGAACTATGGCCTTCCCCACCACCAAGAAGCCCACAATTATTTGGGCCCTATGAAAATCTGCCCGCCCAAAAAATATCGCTTGGAGCTAAAGGCATAACTGTAATTTTCTAGATCTCTCTGAGTCCCTGCTATGCAAAAGGCAGATTTCATAAGTTTAAGCTCGAGGCACGAGGCGCTTGATCTGAGGGCTTTATTGCTTCCGATTGTATCAATTTCGCCTCTTTCCAGTCACCGCACAGAATGACAGTTTCCTTGCCAAGGCCTGCCAGCCTCAAGCTTATAAGTCCGCAGGCCTTGGAAACCAGGACGCTGCCTTGTGTAATTCATCGATAACCCGGCTGCCGTGGGATGTCATTTCGACCGAAGGGAGAAACTCGTGGTCTCTATTACTGGGAAAGGGTTTCCCGGGCTATCACCCCTTGAAATGACATTTGTCGTTCATTTGGCATTTGAACTTTGACATTTAACATTGTTATTACTGGTTAACCTTTGACCTTTAGGCTTTTTCCTTGTCCTCTCCCCAGTCTCCTAACTCCTTGATCCAATCCCGCCAGCCTAAGGATACGTTGCACATCACAATAGCCCTCAAAATGATCCGCCAGCTTGTCATATTCTCTGAACCTCACCAGTCTTCCTCTCCTGGCAGGTCTTTGCTTCAATCCTTTGCTTACCCTGATCCTGTTCAGAAAATCAGCTCTGAATCCCGGTGCATCAAAGATCCCATGAACATAAGTACCCATAACTTGCCTGTCTTCTCTTATCCATCCATCATTCCACCAGTTGCGACGGTTAACCCCATGAATTCTCAAATAAGGTTCACCACTATTTGTCATGGGTCGAGTCCTGCCCATGTGTATTTCATAACCAACAATATGTTTACCATTGGCTAAGCATATTCCTCTCACCTCACGAACAATCTTTTCTCGCTCCAATACTGTTTGGAGGGGCAACACACCAAGGCCTTTCACCTCAGCCCTTTTTGACTCAATCTCATAAGGATCTTTTATTGTCTGCCCAAGGAGCTGATATCCTCCACAGATCCCCATTACTATACGTCCTTGGCTCAAAAACTGATAAATTGTCTTTCTCCAGCCCCTCTTCCTAAGCCAGTCGGCATCCTCCATCACATTCTTTGTTCCGGGAATTACCAGACAGTCGTATCCATCATCAAGCTGTGATGGCCTTGACAAATAATTCACCACCACATCCGGCTCCCTTTCCAGTATTTCCAAATCAGTAAAATTGGAAATGGCGGGCAGCCTCACTACTCCTATATTTACGGTGTTACTTGTTACTGGTTTAATGCCCCTTCTGTCCTCCTGCACGGCAACTGAATCTTCAGGATCAATGAGAATATCATGGTAAAATGGCACAAGGCCCAGTACAGGCTTGCCTGTTTTCTCTTCTATATATTTAATGCCTGATTCGAACAGTCGCGGATCTCCTCTGAACTTATTAATAAGAAATCCTATTGTCATATCCCTTTCTTCTTTTGTCATGAGCTCCATAGTGCCTATGATCTGTGCAAACACCCCTCCCCGATCAATGTCTGCAACCAGGATACATGATGCCTCCGCAGCCTTGGCCATTTGGAAATTCACAAGGTCATTATGCTTAAGATTCATCTCGCAACAACTGCCCGCCCCTTCCATCACGATAACATCATAGTTCTTTGACAGCCTTGTGTATGAATCCATAACAATTTCAACGAGCCTTGGTTTTATCTTGTGATAGTCCATGGCGCTCATCTGAGTGGCAACCTTGCCTTGTAGAATGATCTGGGCAGCTTGACCACTCGATGGCTTAAGTAATATGGGATTCATGTGAATCGAGGGCAGCAGGCCTGCCGCCTCTGCCTGCACCACCTGGGCTCTTCCTATTTCCCCTCCTTCAACTGTCACAAATGAGTTGTTTGACATATTCTGGGCCTTGAAGGGAGCTACCTTCAACCCCCTCCGTTTCAGGATCCGGCAAAACGCTGTTACAGCAATGGATTTGCCCACATCACTTCCCGTCCCTAGAAGCATTAAACTAACAGTCATTTCCAACTTCCATCTATAGGTCAAAAGTGAATGTCTTGAAGCAAAAGCATAGCCATCAGAAAGATGCCGCCGGCCACCATTAGGCTAAGCACCCTGAATCCCTGTGTCATTATCATCAGCTTGACCCCTTTAGCAGGGCTGAAAATGCCCATATAGACAGGCATTTGATGCCTGAATGATCGAACAGGGGTCGAAATTATATTCCCCGCTAGCAGAGCCAGCACGGTTTGCGCAACGTTTAGGGTGCCGGCCTTCAATAGGGCCCCTGCAGCGGCATATCCTGAGGTAAACTCTGTCATAAGGCTTACAACAATTATTGACATGGCGTCCAGGGGCATAAACGCTGTTCCTACATGTTCAGCAAGTAGTTTTCTTATCCATAGGAAAAAACCCGCATGGGATAAAAGCAAAATCAGAACATAAATGGGCAAAACAAGCACCATTATTCTGCCCAGCCTGCTCATAAATCTGCTCCTCATGTCTTGCAGTATCTTTTTCCAGTTCCACCTGTCCTTGGCCTTTACCTCTGTGGGAAAATCTTCGGGTTCTGGAAAATGTCTCCTTGACCACAACAGGATTACTATGAGCCGCAAAATAGCAGCAAAAAAGGTTATTAACAAGTATATGGCCCCAGCAGAGCCGGCCAATGGCAATATTATGAAAAACGTGGTTGGCAGGTGCAGAAAATAGGATGGGAAGGTATTAAGCAAAACAGCCAAGGTCACCTCTCTCTCCTCCATTGCTCCATCTTTGTAAAAGGAAATAATCATGGCAAGAGCGGCGATACCGGAGAAAAAGGCCGTGGTGAACGCTGCGCCAATCTTTTCTGTCAAATGCCCCCAGCGCATAAGAGGGCGCACCATTATAGCAAGCCTATTAGTCCACCCTATGGCCTCGATAAGCTGCCCGATAAAAAGGCCAAGTGATATGAAAAGCACAAGCCGTAGCAAAGGCTTACAGAGACTTTTCCACAAGACTGAGGGATCTTTCACAATCCAGGAAAAGTCAAGGGCCCCAAAACAATAGGCCAGGCCGGCACAACCGATAAGGAAGGCCAGAAAAAGATAGAGCCGTGAAGAAGACTTCCTTTTCATTGATGCGGCTAAATGGGGCGGGTCAGCTCAGCAGGATCTTCGTTATCATGCTGGTTTCTGCCTTTTGTGTTACAGGTTTTTTGCCTTCATAAAATTTCACGCATTTGAACAGCCGACAAGGGGCATGCTTCAATGCAGTCCCAGCAACCCATACACAGGTCCTGGAATACAACAGGGGGTTCAAACGCCCCATCTATCTGTTTAATCACCTTGTGCGTACACGCCTTTACTGACCAGCAAATGCCCTCTTCAGCATTACACTGCCGGGGATTGCAAATACTGTAATCCACAAAGGCAAAAGCCTTTTTCCCTTGCACGTTATATTTGTCCTCCGAGATTTTTAACGGCCCATTATGCCAAAAATCCCAGACTAAGCAGCATTCTTCTTAACCCCACGAACAAGAACTCTGCTTCCCCTTATGTTTCATCTTCCTCCTTTAGCCCCTTCTTCTTGATAAGGAGCAAAGACAGGTAAGGGGGCATCTTATCCCGGCAGTTATCCAGGTTATATACAATATGTTCATCCTCGAGGCCGCAACGGGAAATCAGCTTAGTGCATCTTGTAAGACCTAGGCGATTTATTTCATCCAAAATTTCTTTGTAGTTCCGGTAGACCTTTAACATAACTACGTTGTCCGTATGGTGGATTATGCGTCTTAATTGCTCGGCCCCAAGGGCCCCTGAGACCACAGTAAAAGACTCCTCTGCCTCTGCAATTATGTGTCGGGATGCTGCTGCGGCGGCATGGTAGGAAGTGATTCCTGGCACAATACTTACGGGAACCGAAGGGTCCAGCCTTTGAATTGCCTGCATAATATAACCAAATGTGCTATATGTCATGGGATCTCCAAGGGTGATGTAGGCTACATCTTTGCCTTTTCTAATATGCTCTAATATCTCCTTTGCATTACTGTCCCAGGCCTTTTTAAGCCTCTCTCTGTCTCGGGTCATTGGGAATTTCAGAAACAATACAGGGATATGTTTTGAAACAACCCTAGAGGCAATATTCATGGCAAGGGAATAGTGGTTTTTGGTGGATGAAGCCGCAAACACCACATCCACCCTTTTCAGGATATCAACAGCCTTTAATGTTATAAGCCCAGGGTCTCCTGGCCCTACGCCAACTCCATATAAAGTGCCAGTAGAAGGCATTTTGCTTCCTTACTGTCCTGTCACTTGCTTTGCATTGGTCAATATTCTGTACAGTTCCTTTCCCGACAAGTTTCCTCCTGGTATAAAGGCACCTTGGGAATTGACAGGCATGATGCCCAAATCAACCACGGCTCGTATCTGCTCAAATAGTGGATCAGAGTCCTTGACATCTGAAATAGTGATATTGGCTGTGGGCTCAGGAAAATCAAAATACATGAACAGGGCATATGCCACTGTGGATCGTTTTACGAATCTATTAGGAAAAAACATATCCTTTTTGACATTTGGAAAAAGGCCCCTGTAAACTGCTGTTTCAATAAATTTGTAATTATTGCCCCAGTAATCCACGTCCTTAAAATCACCATACCTGTGAACTGCCCTTGATCTCTTTGCAATGTCACGCCTATAGTCGGGTGTCTTTAATGCAATGTTCATCATCTTTACAAACATCTCTGCAAATTCGGCCCTTGTTAGCCTCTGCTTGTGCAAAAAACTCGATACATCATTGAATACTGAAGGATAAAGGAACCTGCCAATTTCGTAGATTCCGTCTAATAGCCTCATGGTGGGGCGGGATACTATTTTTTCATCAATGATAAATATCTTGCCGTCCCTTACGGCTTTTATGGCGCCAAATCCAGGCTCCTCCTTGATCTTCCGGACAGTTACATGGTTCATGGCCCCACGTTGGGCCAGATAAACGTCAATCTCATGGGCGTGGGACAGAATTCTCTCTTTACCATACGCGGCTATATTCGTCCCATGCCTGGCATGGGCATCGGCTGCCACATTTATCCCTCCAGCGCTTTTTAAGGCGAAGATAGCAATGGAAGATGGAGCAAAGGTCTTCATCTTGCTATGGATCGATTCAAAATATACCCTTTTTCTCCTTGAAGGAGGTATCTTGTCAACAAGTGACTCGATCCTTTTGAGCCCCTGTTTAAACCTTGTTATCATCTCCTCGGCCTCTTTCTCTCTCCCTGTAAGCAAGCCCAGTGTTTTCCAGTATGAAAACATCTCCTGAACTGTGTTTGGTTGCAATGAGACCACACAAATGCCAGCCTGCTGGAGCTTCAACACCAAGTTGGGGTAGCCCCTGGCGATCATGGGCCTGATCAGAACCAGGTCTGGCCGGGCTGCCAAGAATTTTTCAGCATCATCATGGTAACTAAACACCGGCTTTTTGAGGGCCAACGGCGGGTATGCCTCATTCTTTGAAACCCCGATTACTTCCTTATCAAGCCCTAATGAAAAAAGATTCTCAGAATGGGCGCCATAAAGAGAGATGATTCTGTGAAATGGTTTTGTCACTGTTATCTTGTTGCCTGATCTATCAATAAAGCTTAGGGTCGAGGCATCAGCCGCTGTGATTCCCAAAAAAAAGAAAAGTGCGCAAACAAGATATCTCCCAAATCTCATGACTAACCTCTTATATTTTGTGCATATACCCCACTGATTTTAGGCCTTACGGCGGATAGGCGCAGGCGTTGGCCCTATTCTATAAGCCACCCGCCTTGAAGATGAGTACTCATCAAAATAAATTTTTGCCTCTACTTCAAACGTCTGTTTAACATTTTGTTCATTAAGTACAGTATCAATGGGACCCTGGGCAACTATTTTCCCATCCTTTAAAAAGACCAGGTGGTCACAGAACTGCGCAGCCAGATTCAAGTCATGCATTGCTGCAATAACTGTCCTGTTGTCTTTTCTGACTTTGTGCCTCGCTATCCCCAGAATCTTCAAGGTATGCCGGATGTCCATGTTAGATGTGCCTTCATCTAACATGAGGACAGGGGTATCCTGTGCAAGCGCTCTTGCAAAGACCACCCTTTGCTTTTCCCCTCCGCTGAGCTCTGTAACATATCTGTCTTGAAAATCCTCTATTTCTATGAGCCTCATGGTATAGTGAACCATTTCTATGTCATCTGCTGAGGCTGCCCCGAACCTTGGCATATATGGGTGTCTGCCCATAAGCACAATTTCTTTTACCGTGAAAGGGAAGTTTATATAAAACTCTTGGGGCACCAAGGCTATACCTTTTGCCAGCTCCTTCTTGTTATAGTTTCTTATGTCCTTTCCCTTAAACAACACCCTGCCCGAATCCGGAGCCTTGATCCCAGCCATCACATCCAATAAGGTAGTCTTGCCAGATCCATTTGGTCCCAGGATTCCATAAAAATTCCCCTCTCTCATTTCTAAAGACACGTGTCTTAACACCGACACATTGCCGTATGAAAAGCTTATATCAGCTATTCTGAATACCGGCACTTTGTCCATATTACCCGTAGACCCTCATTGCCCGCTGCCTTCTGAAAATAAAGCAGAAAAAAGGCCCACCTATGAGGGCAGTCAAAACACCTATTGGAATCTCCGAAGGCAGTACTGCCCTTGTAATGGTATCCGCACACAACAGCAATATGGCCCCTGCCAATATAGATGCTGGCACCAATTTTCTGTTATCAGGCCCAACGAGGAAACGCATCAAATGCGGAACAACCAGCCCCACGAACCCAATTATCCCCGAGACTGACACACAGGCCGCAGTAATCAAAGATGCTGTAACCAACAGGAGTATTCTCACCCTGTTTGTCTCAATCCCCAATGAGCTAGCTGAGCGATCGCCCAGGCTCATTACATTAAGGTCCCGGGCAAAGAAAAAGCAGACCCCAGCGCCTAACATTACAAACAACAAGGTCAGTAATACATCAGTCCATGACTTTGAGGCAAAACTGCCCATTAACCAGAATATGATTATGGACACCTGTTCATCTGCCACATACTTGATAAAACTCACTCCTGCTGAAAGTATTGCAGACACTATAATCCCGGCCAGGATAAGATTGTTGGAAGATGTCTGCCTATCAAATGATGAAATCAACAGTACGGCCGCCAGGGTAGCCGTTGCGCCGACAAAGGCAAACATTGGCACGGTGTAAACACCGAGCCATGCTATACCAAACAAAAGGGCTATGGATGCTCCAAACGCGGCCCCTGCAGATATGCCCAGTGTGTAAGGATCGGCCAACGGGTTTAGCAATATGCCTTGGAAGACTATACCGGCCAGGGAAAGGCCTGAACCTACAATAGCCGAGGTCAATATTCGCGGAAGCCTTACTTCCAACACAACATAAGGTAATGTACTGTCAATACCGCGTAAAAAGCTCCTGTCGCCTGTTAATTTCCAGATTACAATCTTTAGTACCTCAAGAAACGAAATCCGTATATACCCCATCCCAGCTGACAGGATAATAAGCCCAAAGAGTAAAAACAGGAGCATTGGCTGGAGCCAATTCATAGCTCCAGCCCGTGAGGTCTTCATCATTGTCTAAAGCTCTATATTATTATCTTTGGCTACATCCCTTATATGCTGTACGAAAATATTGGCAATATCATTGTTCTCTCCTAAACCATGAATCACGGTTATCACCTTGATGCCTTTAGATTTAATTACCATCTTCCATGAATCTGAATCATTGCCAGCCATGTCGTTGTTGGCATGATCACCAGCAACTATCATAAATGGCTTCAATACCATTTTCTTTACTCCCACATGTGTAAGGCCCCTCACTACATCTGCCAAGGAGGGGAATCCCTCAACTGTCCCAATAAATATAGGAATGTCTGGATACATCTTTCTCATGGCCTGCTGAAATTCTATGTAAACTCCTGTGCTGTAGAATTCATTACCATGCCCCATGTACACGAGGGCTGCATAGTTTTTCCTGGCCATTGCCACGTCACCGGCCAGGGCCTTTGCCGCGGGGATAAAGTCTTCGTGGTAATCATATTGCGCTCCGGGTTTGCCGAGCAGTGGCCTTCCCAGCACCAGCTTTTTAAACGGCATGTACTTTGCCTTGATGGTCTTAATGGAATTGAGTCCCTCCACATAAGAAGTAAGGTCAGCATACTCCTCACCCGCATAGATATGGGTAGGCTGAACAATAATAGTCCTGTATCCCTCATCCTGAAGATCGGCTATAGTGGCAAGGGGGCCCTTTACATAGACGATATCTCTGGGGATGTCTTTGTGTTGGGAAAAGAATTTGTCATCGCCCTGACGATTATGCCAGATATTCCTAATGATATTGGAAGTAAAGGCCAACTTCACCTTTACCCCGGGAAATGCCTTTTTTACTTGGTTTTGGATATTTGTTATAGCAACCAGCGCCGAAGGATATGTTGTACCAAAACACGCGATCACAATTGCCTTTTTGTCTTGCCTGGGCCCCATTGCAAGGCCCGCTGACGCAATAGCAAACACAAGCGTAAAAATTACAAGTGCAATACCTAGCCTTTTCATTATCTCAACCTCCTTTACTCTATTGCTCCCTTTCGTTTCATGTTTTTACGATGGCCCCCGTCTAGAATTCAATCGCAAGCTGGAGGGTAACAGCGTCTCTTGAATCCGCGATATCTCCATCTGAATTCTGATTGTTATCATCGTAATCACCATGGAGATACTCTGCGGACAGGGTGGTGGATTCAAACAGATCATAACTTATCGCCACCCCGTATTGTTTTTCCGGATACAGGCCAAAAAGGTCCTTTGTTCCTTCATACTTTACTGCCAACTGCAGTGGATCCACCGGCCTGTAAGCAAACTCAAAATTCCAGGCAGCAGGTGAACTTTTTCTGGCATTGCCATTGCGGTCCACTGCATAGGCCATTTCTCCTGCCCTGAAATCATCCAGTGCGGTGATGTACTCCGCCCCAAAGCTGAATTTGCCATAGTCGGCCACCAGGTACAGAGCCAGGCCGTCAACATAATCTTTTATCTGGTTGACTTCATCCTGGAGAGTGTCAGTGTCGGCAACATTGTCCATATATGACGCACCTGCCAGCAATGACACTCCGCCCATGGTGCCTTCAGGATTGTGGAAGTTCAGGTCAGCAAAAAAGCCCTTGAGCCTGCTTTCATCGTCTCCTACTTTCTGCACGTCTCCGTGGAAAATTCCGGCTCCCGCAGAAAACCACTCGCCCTCGTACCCGGCCTCTACGGCCGATTCCTGGATTTCAAAGACCTCAAGAGTGAGTGGATCTGAAATAAACCATGTGTTCAGTTCACCAAAGTGAGGGTAATACTTGCCAGCCTGCAGATAGAGATTATAGGTTTGTTCAATCCCTCCCAGCCGGATGGTGCCTTCATCAATTCTCACCCGGTCCTCATCTTCATCCTCCTCATATATAAAAACAATGTGTCCCTTTGTATATTTATTGATTTGGGCATCAGCGTGAAGCTCTACAGTGGCCAAAGTCAGATCGTCATCCCTCGTTGTTGAGGACTTACCAGAAGCAGGGTCTTTCACCTTGTTTCTTTCACTGCTGGCCTCAACCTCTATAACGCCTGACAATTTTACCCTGTTAAACCATTCCTCCTTGGCCTCTTCACTGGCAGATGACCTTGTAGAGCTTTCCACTTTCGCCTTTAACTTTTCAATCTCCCTGTCTTTACGTGACAGTTCTTGCTCTAACTTGTTGATCCTAATCTTCAACTCGTTCAACTCTTTTCTGATCTCAGAGGTTGAAATCTCTTGTGCGTAGGACATACAGTTAAACAAAAAGAAGCTTGCAAAAACCGCCATAAGTCCAGTCCATTTTTTCATTATCTTACTCACCTCCTTTACATCGAGGAGGCCCGGTGTTATTCTTTTATTTATGCCAATCGGGTCTCCTCATTAGGGTTACTCGTTTTGGCAGGTTGGGAACAGGAGGGCAGCATTTCGCTTGCAGGCTCTATCCCTCCTGTTCACCTTAACCTTGATCATAGCCCTTTGAATTTGTTCGTGCCGAGCTTACCACCTTGATATCAGAACCCACTATCACCCCCTTTCTTCCAAAAAAATCCCCGGACCGACACATAAATCGATCCGGGGATGTCCCGTTTTTATCCTCGAGATCTCTAAGGCACTATCCCGCTCCGCGAGGATTCATGCCTTCCACACACCCAGGCAGGTCTTCTGACTCGTGGATCACCCTACTTGCCCTGTTGAATAGGCTCCCCTCTCGGGAAATTCAACAGGGCTCACCGCGCCTTCCCATCCGGCACTCAACTCATAAACGAAGCCTCTCCGTTAGGTGTGTTCCTCTATCATATGCGAAATCTTCGTTCTGCGTTAATTTCCTCTCTAAGTTGAGTGCCGGACAGTGGCTTTACATGGACACCCGCCAATAAACTATTTAACGATTTAACTATTCAACTATTTAACCACTTAACGAATATCCATGTTGCGGCTTTCGTCCCCACTCACAGCCGCGGGCCGGTCCCGGACTCTCACCGGGTTCCCTATTAAGCCTTTTACAGCACCTAGGTTACTTATCTTTTGTTTCTGTAACAAAAGGCCGCCAACATTGTCAATGGAAAATAGGCAGCCACTAGTCCGCTCTCAATCCAAATGCAAGTACAGGGACTCTATTGGCCCCCGCCTTTGCTTGCGTTTGATTCCCGCCAAATGACACCCGTAGAAGAGATCCTTGATGCTGAGGAGCTAGCCCGATAAAGAAAAATCATACTTTTCCAGATAGCCCCTTGGCGTAACCATTTTTCCCATTGATAGACATGTCGTGGAGTTACCCACAAGGACAATGGAAAGCATATCAATTGCCTCAACTCTAAGCTCTGAGGCAGGACACGCGCCCACTTCCTGGCCCTCGCGCATGGCATTTCTCACAACCCCAACCGGCACCTTTGCTCCTCTGTGCTCGATAACCATGTCCATAGCCCTCTTGAGCTGCCAATCCCTCTTTTTTGATCTGGGGTTGTAAAGAACTAGAACAAAGTCAGCCTCAAGGGCAGCCCCTATCCTCTTTTCAATTATCTCCCAAGGGGTGAGAAGGTCGCTGAGGCTGATTACTGCAAAGTCATGCATAAGAGGTGCACCAAGTAATGCCGCCGCAGCAGCAAGGGCAGGAATCCCTGGAATAATCTCCACATCTATTTCAGCGTAGTAGTCTCTTCTTTCCAGGAGCTCAAGGATCAAACCTGCCATGCCATATACACCTGGGTCCCCGCTGCAAACAACCGCAGTGCTCTTACCCTTTAGGCTGCTATCTATTGCGGCATGGCAACGATCCAGTTCCTGGGTCATACCGGTCGCAATTACTTCCTTGCCCAGTAAAAGGTCACGCTCTATTAGCCCTATATAGCCCTTGTAACCGATAATGACCTCAGCCCGCTCAAGCACCTCCCTTGCTTTAGGGGCAAGGTACTCAGGGCTGCCAGGGCCAAGTCCCACCACCCTCAAGGGGCCAGGGCCACCGCCACTGTTACGTTCTTTGTCTTTGTTTTGGGCACTATCAGGCTTCCCTTTCCTGCTGCCAGGATCGCTGCTGCCTCGCATACGCTATCTACTCCCACATGGAATTTCACCCTCTCTGAAGGATTGGGTGCCAATATGGCCCCAAGGGCCTCCTTATTGAAAAACAGCAATTCAGTCTTCAAGACTTGAGCTGCCTGGATCAGCCCGGCTTCGTCCCTCTTGGCATCAATGCTTGCTAAAGCCTTCAGACTCGCTAGGGCCAGATTATTTTGATGAAACACCTCTTTAATCGCGTCAAGGATCTCCTCGGCCGGGGTATTCCTATTGCACCCGATACCTGCAACAAGGCATCTAGGATGAAGCACCAATATGCTCGGCTCATATTTGGCCTTTTCCCAGCTCACCCGTATCCCCGGCACAGAGGGCTGCCATTGCTCAAGACTCTTAACCATTACCGCCATGATTTCCCCATGGCACTCTTGGCCCACCAGGCCTAATCTATCTTCAGGGTCGAATACCTGCGCTACTTCCCCTGCCAACATTGCCCCATTGACTGCCTTGACCGCCTCAATGTCTCCAATGGCCATATTCCTTTCTTTAGCAAGCAGATCTACGGAAATTATTCCTGCGGTATCTGTAGCCGTGGTTATTACGGGATGCCCGCCTGTGATTGATGCGATCTGGCGGGCCAGGGCATTTGCTCCGCCCAAATGACCACTCAACAGGCTGATGCAAAACTTCCCCATTTGGTCAAGCACTACAATTGCAGGATCCCGGTCCTTTGACGAAATGAGAGGGGCAATCACCCTTACCACAATACCAGTTGCAGCAATGAACACATGGGCATCGTAGCCAAAAAAGTTATTCTCCACAATGTGGCGAAGGCTTTTAAACTGCATGGCCCCCTCTGGCCCAGGGCACCTCTTGTGCACAAAAAGATCAGCTCCCAGCTCCTTTGTAAGCCTGCAGCCAAGCTCCACGCCTGCTTTGGTCAGTGCATATACGGCAATGGGACTCATTTGCGGAACCCGTGGCTAAATTCCTTGCTGTAAAGCCTCGATACCCAACCCTCCTCATCCTGGCCTGGGAGCACAAGAAAGACGGCTTGCCGTGTTATACCCTCCTCCTTCACGCGCCCTGCAAGATAACCAAGCCGTGTGCTAAACACCATCTCATCGGGCCAGCCAACTCTATAGCCAACTACAATGGGCGTATCAGGTGAATACCCCCCAGAAATTAGTTTATCCTGCAGACCCCTTGCTTCGGCCGCGGACAGATAAATGGCCATTGAAGTCTGGTGAGAGGCAAGAAGCTCTAGGCTCTCTTTGTCCGGCACCTTGGTGCGGCCTTCCATCCTTGTAAATATTAAAGACTGACACCTCTCAGGAATAGTAAATGATACCCCAGCCCTTGCGGCTGCAGCAAAAGCGGCTGTAACACCCGGAATAACCTCATAGCTAATACCTTCCCTGTCCAGTAAAATCATCTGTTCCCTGATGGCTCCATAAAGAGAAGGGTCTCCCGTATGGACCCTAGCCACAAGCCCATCAAAGTTCACTGTATCAACAATGAGGGCGTGTGTTTGTTCAAGAGTCAATGATGATGAATCCACCACCCTAGCGTCCTTACGTGCATAACCAACCACTTGTTCCGGAACCAAGGACCCAGCATATAAAACCAGGTCCGCCCGCTCAATCCACCTTTTTCCTTTCACAGTGATTAGTTCCGGATCGCCAGGACCAGCCCCCACAAATGCGACAGAACTACTCCTGCCTTTTTGTATATGTTTCTTTTCCATGTCCATTTCCCAAAATCTATATCCTTTTTTCCGCAACTATTATAGACACAGGGTTTAGGGCCTCTAGCCGTATATCTCCTGATATCCTGGCTGATCGCGCCACATTTACCTGGATTACCTCAAAAGGCCACCCCAATCTTTCCAGGTGTTGCTTTATACGCCAGGCTGATCCCATGACGACTGTATGGGCCACAAGCCTCCCACCTTTTTTTAATCTCTCGCAGACAGTGTCCATCAATTCATCTCCCTTCAACATACCTCCACCCAAAAAGACCTTATCAGGGGGAGGGAGGGAATCAAGGCAATGGGGCATCTCTCCCTCCACCACCTCAACAAGATAGGCACCGGTCCTCTTGATATTTTCCCTTATCCAGCCTACCCGCTCCCTATTTCTTTCAATAGCGAAAACCTTGCCCTCCCTTGCAAGACACGAAGCCTCAATGGCTATCGCCCCAGATCCTGCCCCCAGGTCCCATATCGTGTCGGTTGGCTCTATTGCAAGGCTTGCCAGACCAATGGCCCTTATCTCTTTTTTTGTGATCATACCCCTTTCGTGCACGTAGAGCTCATCACTCAAACCCACAGACAAGGCTACTGCCAGCCTCTTTACGCGCCTCAGTAAAACAAAGTTAAGGGGCGAGAATTTTATGCCTTCAACCTCATCTAGGGATACTTCACGAATTCTCTCATCAGCGTGGCCCAAATTTTCAAATACCGTCATGCGGAATGTATCAATATTCCTCTCTCTCATGACCCTGGCTATAAGAGAGGGTCCTTGATCATTTCCAGTATAAACACCCACCATATCACTAAAGGTAAGGGCCCTGACAAGGGGCCAGATGTCTTCCCTTCCATGAATCGATACGACCCTCCACTTATCCCAAGGAATTTTTGCCCTTGCCGCTGCCACTTGAACTGTGGTGATACTCGGTATGAACTCCAGTTGATCCCCATCCATTTCTGCCAAAAGCCTTTTGCCAATGCCAAAGAAAAGGGGATCACCATCGGCAAGTACCACAACCTTTTTGCCCTGGGACCATTCTTCCTTTATGTTTTTTACAATCTCCCCCAACGGCCCCTTTATCTCAAGCACCTTACCCTTATACCCTTCAAAACGTTTGAGGAGCCGAGCGCCACCAACCATTAAGTCGCTTGCACGAATCAGCCTTATGATATCCTGCCTGGGACTGTCCAATTCAATTCCAAGCCCTATAACATAAATCTTGTTCATTGCCGCCCATTAGCTCCATAGCCTATTGTGGATGGAGGATCAGTCTTGTGAGCAAGCAGATCACCATCTGTGGAAAACAAAAAGTATGTGAGCCGCGGCCCCTGTCCTGCAAACTCCCTCGCCCTTGCCAGGGCCTCATTCAAGACCCGGCCTAAGACCCGATCAGCGCACTCTTGGCCCAATATCACGCCAAGTGCCTCTCTTGCCGTGTTTGACGAGGCCACCCTCCCTGCTGCCTCATCTTGCATCCCCTCTTGTCTGGCCCATTGAGAGAGTCTTTTGAGGTCAAGGACTGAGCTTCTTGCATGGGTATAGCCATGGCCTAGTGCCATCTTTACCAGCTTTCCAAAAAAGCAGGAATAAATAATATGAGAAAACCCCTTGCGCACAGCCTCTTGCACAGAGAACGAAAAGAAATCAGCCACCTGCACAAAGGCCACAGACGGGATATCAGGACGCAGTTCCCTCAAAAACCGCTCACTCCTTCCACCGGTCGTAAGTACAATGGCATCCAACCCCTGGGCCCTGGCAACATTCATAGATAAGGTGATGGTGTCCTTATAGGCCTCTGTGGAAAACGCCACTACAGTGCCCCGAGTGCCCAGGATGGATATGCCTCCCACTATGCCCAACCTTGGGTTTAACGTCTTCTGGGCGATCCTCTCACCATCGGGCACTTCAACAGTGACTGTAACTGATCCCTCAATACCTGCTTCCACGAGCCCCTCCCTAACCGCTCTCGTTATCTGTTCCCTGGGAACGGGATTTATTGCGTACTCCCCAACCTCCACGGGTAAACCCGGCTTTGTGACTCTACCTACCCCCTCTCCTCCTGTTATGGCTACATTGCCTTTCGGGCCAGATGGATCAATCCTGACTCTGCACCAGATATGGGCCCGGTGCGTTGCATCAGGGTCATCCCCCCCATCCTTTATAACCAGTGCACTGGCTCCATCTTTCTGTGCTTCCAATATGCTAATGGGTATCCGCATCCGACCGTTATCAGGCAACGGGGTATCAACCTCACGAATGCCTTGCCTGCCCCCAATAAAAAGCACAGCCGCCTTTGCTGCGGCAGCGGCTGCTGTTCCAGTGGTAAAACCAACCCGGAGTCTTCTCTTCCGAGACTTCATTATTGCCCTTGCCCTGGACAGAACATCATGATCATTACTCAGCCAAGTCGGCCAAGGCATTTATCACTGAGGCCGCAACTGCTGATCCCCCTTTGCGGCCCCTAATGGTAATATACGGGACCTTTTCCTGTGCTCTTAGCATTTCCTTGGACTCCGCTGCATTTACAAACCCAACCGGCATACCAACAACAAGCGCTGGAAGACAACGACCTGCCTCAACAAGCTCCAATAGCCTAATGAGGGCGGTGGGGGCGTTCCCGATAACATATATTCCATCCATTATGCGATCACACACAAGGTCTACAGATGCGCTTGCTCTCGTAATACCCTTTGATTGGGCCATCTTCGCCACCAGTTCATCCCTGATATGACACTCAACCCTGCAACCCCATTTAGCCAGACGCCTAGGGCCTATGCTAACCATCGCCATCAGTGTGTCCGTGACCACCAGGCAGCCCCGCCTGATGGCCTTTATCCCGCTCTCTATTGCCTCAGGGTGAAACTCCGTCAGTTTTAACAAC
This sequence comes from Deltaproteobacteria bacterium, assembly GCA_019307815.1. Classification (GTDB taxonomy): domain Bacteria; phylum Desulfobacterota; class DSM-4660; order Desulfatiglandales; family Desulfatiglandaceae; genus B111-G9. Next base: position 30,896 of record JAFDIV010000018.1, on the reverse strand, counting down.
TCGAAATCCGCGGTGGTATGTATCATGCGTCTTACAACAATCCACTCGTCCCCATCAAACGGCCTTGGCTCCGGAACTTCTGAGTCTATTATTTCAAAGGAGCGCTGTTCTATGTCCTTTGGTGAGGTAAGGTTATTGCGGGTGTCATTAATCTCCATGGGATTTCCCCTCATGGCCCGTATTGTTTGCAAAAATTCACAAAATGCCTTGCCACATCCCTATTGGACGCCCAATATAAATGAACATAGGAAGCAAGCGTATTTTTAAACAAAAACCCCTCACCTTTTGCCCGCCCTGGGGTCTGGTCACTTATATCGTAAACCTGCTCTACATTCCCATTCCATCCTTGGACAAAGGAATAATGATATTCATGGCCCCGCAGCCTTGCGCCCTTTGGCCCTATAATGACATCCTTGCGGATTACCACCTCTCTATAACCCAGCACCTTCAGGGACAGCTCCATCTTTGCTCTCATATTAAAAATCCCACACATCGGGAAAAAGTCCCCCTCAATAGTTTGGATCTCCTCCATTAGGTACATGAATCCACCGCATTCCGCATAAATAGGGCCCCCTTCATGTGCAAATTCCTTTATCTCGCGCAATAAAGAGGTATTTTGTGAAAGTTGACTGGAGTATAGCTCTGGATACCCTCCCCCCAAATAAAGGCCCTTGGTCCCCTCCGGCAAGCTGGGGTCATGAAGCGGAGAAAATGGTAATAGCTGCGCGCCAGCCTCTGTCAAAAGCCTCAAATTTTCAGGATAATAAAAACAAAATGCCTGATCCTGTGCTATACCGATCTTCACCTCTTCACTTTCAGGCCCACTTTGCCCGCACCCAACAGGCCAAGAGTAACTCTCGACAATCTTGGTGTCTTGAAGCAATTCGTCAAGCTCCAGATAATCCTCAATCCATGAAGAAAACCTGTCAATTGCCTTCCCATCCTGCTCCATATCTTGTTCTGTGACAAGGCCCAAGTGACGAGACGGAATCATCACGTCCTTATTTCGAGGTAAACATCCATACACCTTGAGCCCAGTATCTTCCATGGCATCTTGCAACATGGATGCATGACTCTCGCTACCTACGCGGTTAAAAATGACTCCAATTACACTCAGACCCGGGTCAAAATGAAAATACCCACTTGCCATGGCTGCAGCAGAGCGCGCCATGGCACGGGCATCGATAACAAGAACCACAGGGATGCCCAACCACTTTGCCATTTGGGCAGTTGAGGCTACCTCGTCCTTGCCTGATAATCCATCAAACAGGCCCATCACCCCTTCCAGTATTGCCACGTCAGCATCACTTGCATAACGTTGAAAGAGCCCTATGTTTGTCTCCTTTGATAGCATCCAACCGTCTAGGTTATGAGAGTCCTTGCCGGTTATGCGCCGGTGATGCCCCGGGTCAATGAAATCTGGCCCCACTTTAAAAGGCTGCACCCTCATCCCCCTTCTCACCAGAGCCGCCATGATACCCAATGTCACGGTAGTCTTTCCACACCCGCTATGTGTCCCTGCTATGCAAAAAGCGGATTTCATTTGCTTACGCTCCAGGCCTTATGACTTAAGTCCCACTAGAGTAAAGATGCGTTTGATGTCACAATGTTTTTCAAAATGGTCGGCCAGTTTGTTATACTGAGCAAATCGAGCGAGCCGTCCTTTCCTTGGTCTCCGCGTCTTCAACCCTTTCAATGCCCTTATCCTGTTAAGGATCTCCCCTCTAAATCTCGGGGAATCCAGCACGCCATGAATATATGTCCCCATTATCTGCATATCATTTGTCACCCAGCCATCTTCCCATACCTTGCTCTTACTTGGTTCGTGGATCAAAGCAAATGCATGCCCTCTTTTGCCCTGCACGTAAGTCCTGCCCATGTGGATTTCATAGCCCCTCAGACTGGAATCATAAACCATGCTCCTTCCAACAACCTTCCTTACAATCTTTTCTTGCTCAAGAACTGTTTTTACGGGCAATAGGCCCATGCCTCTTACTTTACCCTGACCAGACTCAACGCCAAAGGGATCCTCGATCCACTCTCCCAGCAACTGATATCCTCCACAAATACCCAACACGTATTTTCCGCTGCGGGCGAATTCCCAGATCCTCTTTTTCCAGCCTCTTCGGGCCAACCATCGGGCATCAGACATCACGTTCTTTGTACCAGGCAATATGAGCCAGTCGTATTCGGGGGTCAACTCGTTTGGCCTCGATAGATAGTTCACCACCACGCCGGGTTCTTTGTCCAAGATCTCAAGATCTGTAAAATTGGATATGGCAGGAAGCCTCGGCACGGCAATATTTACGCTTTGGGCTGATATTTTCTTAAGAGGCCTCTTATCCGTCTGCACCGAAACAGAATCCTCCGCGTCAATGTGGATATCTTCGAAATAAGGGACAAGTCCCAACACGGGCTTACCAGTCTTGTTCTCAATATATGCAATCCCAGTTTCAAACAACCTGGGATCCCCCCTGAATTTATTGATTAAAAACCCTATTGTGAGCTGCCTTTCTGTCTTGCTCATGAGCCCATATGTCCCGATTATCTGGGCAAATACTCCCCCACGATCTATGTCAGCCACAAGAATGCATTTGGCATTGGCAGCCTTTGCCATTTCAAAATTAACGAGGTCTCTGTCCTTCAAGTTCATCTCGCAGCAGCTACCTGCCCCCTCCATGACAATTACATCATAATGTGCGGCCAGCCTGTTGAACGATTCCATGACTATCTGTTTCAGCTGGCCTTTGTATTCGTGGTATTCCATGGCGCTTAACTGCGTTGCTACTTTACCCCGGACAACCACCTGTGAGGCCTGACCACTGGAGGGCTTTAAAAGAATGGGATTCATTTCCACGGAAGGAAGCAGCCCTGCTGCCTCGGCCTGCGCCACCTGGGCCCTACCGATCTCTCCTCCTTCAATGGTGACGTATGAATTATTGGACATGTTCTGGGCCTTGAAGGGAGCAACCTTGAATCCCCGCCGCTTCACAATGCGGCAAAATGCCGTGGCAGCAATGGATTTTCCCACATCACTACCAGTGCCCAAAAACATTATTGCTCGCGACATGGCTTCCCAGAATAAGTAAAAAATCTGAAATTGAGGTCTCCTTGTGAACCAAGCCCTTTCACGGCCTTGCTGAGCAAAAAGAAATCACTCTCAATAACCAGAAAATAATATGTTTTTCTACCACAAAAGAGAGAAACAAGGCCCTACATCTTTTTTTTCTCCGCGTGCAATTTCCTATGCCACTTGCCTGGGAGGAGGTCCCTGCGGTCCTTATCATTTCATTCTGAAAAGAATAATCAACCTTGGCTCATTACTGTGTTTAACCCCATTGATAGAATCGCTCTCTTTTTCTTTGAAGTCAAAAAAAATCAAAAGGGGCATAGCCCCTTTCAGCCCATACTATTATAAGTAATACCGGTAGACCTAAAAGTCATATCTAAGCCCCAGGAAAACGCTCCTCCCTGGCATGGGGTAGCCTTTGACATATTCGTAGTCCTTGTTGAAAAGATTACGCACTTCGCCCTTCAAGGTAAACTTCCCATATTTATTGAAGTCCAGTATGCGTTTTGTGATAGTAAGGTTCACCACTGTGAAGTCGCTCTTTTTGACCACAGGTGCAGGCCATCCGCTCTCGTAATCCTCTACCTTCTGGTCGCCCAAATATGCGAAGTTCAAGTTGGCTGAGAAACCTTCCATGTCAGAAACTGTGATGCCATAGGATAGACTAACATTTGACGTGTATAACAGATCCTTCCCCGTCTCCTCATCTTCATATTTTGTGAGGTAAACAAGACTCGCGTAGGGCCTTACCTCGAAGCTCCAGTCAAAGAATTCCCCTATATCAACGGAAAAATCACCCTCAATCCCAGAGATGGTGGCCTTTCCAATATTTTCCCATGTGTTGTCGCCAGTTGATGTTGTAGTGGCCTGAATCTTATCTTTAAATTTTGTATAAAAATACGTTATGGAGCTGTTAACAGGCCCATAGGAGAAATCAGCGCCACCTTCATAGGTCTTGCTCTTTTCAGGATCAAGGTCTGGATTCCCAATATAGCGACCATACCAACCTCGATAGTCTCCTGCCAGTTGCTTGGCCGAAGGCATCATGAAGCCCTCTCCGTAATGAGCTCTCAGCTTTAGGAAGTCAGTAGCCATAAATGCTAGCCCCACCTCAGGGCCCAAATGATTTTCACTTTCACTGCCTCCCTCCCCTTTTTTAATTTTAACCTTGTAATGGTCATATCTTAGCCCACCAGAAAGGGTCACCCTTTGATCAAACAACCTTATTTTTGCTAAAAGAAAATATCCAGGGTTTTTGTACTCGGATCTACGTGGTGCTGATGTACTGTCCACCTCATAATGCACCCAGTCAAGCCCTCCGGTTAGATTAACAGATTTATTATCCCAAGAAATCTGAGTCTGTGCTCCTTCCTGGTCGACATTATCTTCATAGGTCGACTGAAATTTAGGGTCTACCCATTTATATATATCCTTTCCACTGAAATACCTGACCTTCCAATGCAGAGAAATCTCCGGAGCTGCACCGTCGTAAACAAGGTCTATTGATTCGTTTCTCTGATCCGTATAATCGTCTGGATCATTGTTGCTCAGATAGCCAGGAGACCCGGCATGATCAACATCAAAGTAGTGATAAATTAGTCCAATTCTGTTCTTGGGAAAGATCTCAAAGCCAATATTTAAGCTTGAGTTGGCCTTTGAGTCAAAGCCAGTGTTTTGATACTTGACCCCCTTAGCGGTTTCATAGTCGTCCATGCCCTCTGAGGTGTATGATCCTGAAAAATCAAATTTATCTATGCTTCCCGAAAACCCTACTGTAGAGCCTTGATAGCCGAAACTTCCGAGGGTTCCTTCTACAAAAATCGAAGGGCGTCCTTTGCCTCGCTTCGTTATCACATTGATTATCCCACCAATACCAGACGAACCATATTGCACCGAACCGGGCCCTCTCACGATCTCGATTCTTTCCACGTTCTTGGTAAGGATCTTGGCCAAGTTCCCTGTGCCAGCCCGCCGCCCATCCACAAGAATCAACACATGGCTTTGCAGGTCATTGCCGTGTGTATCTGTCTTGAAGCCTCTGATGCCTATAGAGGTCAAAAGACCGGGGTATTTCTGAATATGTCCAATGCCCTTTTCTGCAAGCAACTCGCCCACATCTTTGGCAGAAGAACTCTTTATCTCATCCTCGGTTATAACCTGGATATTTCTAGCTACCTCCTTTCTCTTTTCTTCCACCCTGGTAGCTGTAACTACCACTTCCTCCAGCGCAGGAACCTCCTTTGCATTTACTGTACTAGCACTAAAAAACCACGCAAATATCACAGGAACAATCCATCCCAATAAAAGACACTTCTTCATTCTCGAACCTCCTTTACTTTCATAATGTCCAACGCCAATAACCATTATTAGACGAGTTTCTTTGCGTCCCTATCCGCAAAGCCTCAGCTCGCGCCCTGTCAGTCTGAGTTGAGACCTTTGCGTCATTTCTGCTATCACACAGACTATCCTGTTCATCCCTTTAGCTGTCAGCCTCCACCACACATCCATTACACCCAAATCACCTTCACTTGAAGTCACCACCTCCACCCTGTCCGCTCTTATGTCCAGAGTTCTTGCAAGGTCCTCATACTCTGAGTTAGTGAGCTTACCTTGGCTCCCCACCACATAGACGATCACTCCTGTCTTCATGACACCTCCTTTTCTCCTTGAGAAATACTTCATCTACCCCTGTTAACCCACTCCTTGATAAGAACGGGTACTGATTCAATCGATGACAGGCTCACAACGGAAGATACCTCTGGCAATGGCTTCTCTTTCATAAGGTATTCGGTCTTTCCTATGCTCACTACCATGGTTTCTGCCTGCCACTTAATACAATCGTTTATAAGCGCCAGCTTGGGCTCCACCGGAATATTCAGGTCCACTATAATCAACACAAATGGGTCAGATCTTGCCGCCATCCGTGCAGCAAGTATGTTGGGATACCAAATAGGCCGCAATTTAAGTCCCTTTACATGGAACTCCAGAAACGCTTTTCTATCTGGACTATCGCTTACAATGAGTACCCTTTCCCGTTGCATCTCCGCCTCCTTCCCCAAAAAAAATCCCCGGACCGATTATCAACCGATCCGGGGATATCCCGTTTTTATCCTCGAGATCCTAAAAGGCTTCACCCTTAACCACGAGGGAGGCCTCTGCGTTCAGGCAGGTCTTCTGACTCGTGGATCATCCTACTAACCGCGCCTTCCCGCCAGTTGAGCATTCAGCTTTCAGCCGTCAGCTATCAGCAAAGAGTCAATCCACCTCCTCAGTAAAGCTGATGGCTGACCGCTCGTAGCTGATTGCTTTCTCTTGACAGTGGCTTTACATGGACACCCGCCAATAAACTATTTAACGATTTAACTATTCAACTATTCAACCACTTAACGAATATCCATGTTGCGGCTTTCGTCCCCACTCACAGCCGCGGGCCGGTCCCCGATTCTCACGGGGTTCCCTTTTAACCCGCCAGAGCTCGGTGGCGGGTTAAGCCCAAAAGGGCACCTGAACATTTTTTACGTGTATTAAAAAAATACGATGGGCAAGTCAAGGAAAAATTCTCTTGATCTTGTCCACATGTAAACCCAGATTATGCGCGAATGGCTACCGACTCGATCCAGGGTAACGGGTGTTTGCGGAACCAGTGGACTTGGGTACTCACCGCACGTCATTTCGAGCAAAGCGAGAAATCTTGGCATAATTGCGGAAAAAAATTCATCGGAGCTGATGCCTTTCGAAATGACGGATTGCCAACCCCTTCACAGCGTTCCATCTGGAAATATCTTTACATTAAGTCAGAATGATTGTGCAAATGTATCCTTAATATCCTATATTATAACTTAATGCTCCTACGCCTCTCTTTTTTCTTGACAAATCTGCAGGATTGTCTCCAATATCACTATTTAGAATCTTAGAAAACATGGGCAGAATGAATGTGGTAGCCCACAAGATCCCTTAAGCTTCTCTTACCTAGTGACGATCCCGTCTAAGAGGCCCACTTGCAAAAACTGACAAAAATGGGGGTTGAGGTTTTGTCTATGAATGAAAATTATCATACAAAGACCGAAGAACTTAAACACGCAGAAGAAATCAACGAGGTTTTGTTTCGAATTTCTAATGCCGTTAACACTACCAAGGATCTAAGCCAGCTTTATGCTACTATCCACCAGGCATTGGCCAAAATCATCGATGTAACGAATTTTTACATTGCCCTCTATGACAGCGAAAAACGGACACTCCATTTTCCCTATTATAAAGATGAGAAAGACAAAAATTTTTGGGAACTGATAGTAGATTATGATGTGTCGGATTCCCTTACAGGTCAGGTTATCATTGACAAAGAACCCGTACTGCTGGATAGAAAAGAACTTCTTGAAAGAAAGGCCCAGAACAGGTTACAAGGGTCTGTTCCCCTTACATGGCTAGGCGTTCCCCTTATAGCTGACAATAAGGTTATCGGCGTCATGGCAGTTCAGAGCTATACCAATCCCCATATATTCACGGAAAAGGATGTCAAAGTCCTTGCCTCTGTTTCCGAACAGGTCGCCTTGGCCATTGACCGCAAACGCGCTCATGAGGCGCTCATCGAGAGTGAGAAACGGTTCCGGGAAATAGCCGATATGTTGCCCACTATCCTATGCGAGTTAGACAAAAACTTACTTATCACTTACATGAACCGACTCGGAATGGAGGTCTTTGGCATTACTCCCGCGCACTTGAAATCAGGCCTAAATATCAGAAAGCTTTTTAGAGGTGATGCTGATGATGAAGAACGTGTTTCCATCCTGTTGAATGATATCCTCAAAGGGGAAAAAATTGAGGGGGACGAATTCTGTTTCAGAAAAAGGGATAAAGAAGAAATGGTTGCTCTAGTTTATACTTCTCCCATAGTGGATGCAGGGGAAGTCATAGGGGCAAGGCTAAACATCACAGATATTACTGAAAGGAAAAAGGCTGAAGAAGAGCGAAACAAGTTGATTCTGGAACTTCAAGAAACACTTTCCGAGATTAAGATATTAAAAGGGATTATCCCCATATGTGCATCATGTAAGAGGATCAGAGATGACAAGGGATACTGGAATCAGGTTGAGGCCTATATTCGCGACCATTCTGAAGCCGATTTCAGCCACTCAATATGCCCTGATTGTATGAAGAAACTTTACCCTGACCTTATTGATAATGACAATAGTAATCATCAAGACAATTCACCCTTAGAGGAAAAGGACGCTCACCATTAGATAATAATTCCTACACATATAATCAATTTGACTTCAAAAAACCATGATGGAAGGAAAAAGAAGTAGAAAAGATCCTTAGAATTTCGAGTTGACAAAAAGGTTAACCTGATTTATATGGCTCGAAAAACAAACAGGTGCAACGCAGAGGGTTGATATACCTGTGTGTTGGTAAAAGGAAAGAGTGGTGAAAATCCACCGCAAGCCAGCCATTGCTGTGATCGGGGACGAAGGCCGCAACATGGATATTCGTTAAGTGGTTGAATAGTTGAATAGTTAAATCGTTAAATAGTTTATTGGCGGGTGTCCATGTAAAGCCACTGCCCCGCACTCAACTTAGAGAGGAAATTGACGCAGAACGAAGATCTCGCATATGATAGTGGAACATGCCTGATGTGGAGGCTTCGTTTATGAGTTGAGTGCGGGATGGGAAGGCGCGGTTAGTAGGATGATCCGTAAGCCAGAAAGCCTGCCTGTTTGTGAATGATTCACGGATAACATGCTGGGTGCTATCCGTATCTTGTCTCTCTTGGTTAGACACACGAGGGAAAGATGCGGAATATGGTGCTCAGCTTTTTTGTTATTACTTTCTTGATCGCACCTCAAATTAGCCGGCCATTTGTAAGAGATTTGTCCCTCAATTCCGCACCTTTTTCCCTACTCAACAATAGGTTCAGAGCAAAGGAGGACTATATTCATGAATGGTAAGAACTCTATTGGGCAAATTAGCTGGGAAAAATTAATTGATCCGGTCTGGCAGCCCATAATTGAATCGATTAAACCGATGGACACACAGCTCCTTCCACAGGCCAGGGGCAAGATGGATAACAAAACCAAACCGCTGGGATCTCTCGGGAGGCTTGAGGATCTGGCCATCCAACTCTGTTTAATACAGAATAACTTGAACCCGAAAATCAATAGAAAACAGGTGTTGGTTTTTGCCGGTGACCATGGCGTGGTGGAAGAGGGAGTATCGGCCTATCCGGCTGAGGTAACAGCCCAAATGATCAAAAACTTCCTCAACGGTGGTGCTGCCATTAACGTACTCTGCCGTCACCATGGAATCGACATGCGCGTAGTGGACATGGGGGTAAACGCCGATTTTGAAGATCACCCGTTATTGGTGAAAAAAAAGGTACGTAAAGGAACACGTAACTTTGCCCTAGAGTCGGCCATGACTCCTCAGGAAACGGTGGAGGCCGTCCAGAATGGAATGGATGTCTTTCTGACAGAACACGCCAATCGCCCCATAGACATTGTGGGACTAGGCGACATGGGGATCGGAAACACCACTGCCGCAGCTGCTATCATCTGCGCAGTCACCGGTATCAGCCCCATCCATGCCACTGGCCGGGGTACGGGAATCGATGACAAGACCCTAGAACGCAAGGTTCAAGTAATTGAAAAGGCTCTCCAGTTTCATAACCCTGACCCTCTTAAGGGCTTCGATGTGTTACAAAAGGCGGGAGGCTACGAGATTGCGGGCATTGCTGGAGCCGTCCTTGCTGCGGCTTCCCGCAGGGTTGCCGTGGTGCTTGACGGCGTCATTTCAACGGCGGGTGGATTGATCGCATATCTCATCAATCCTGATATCCGGGGATACCTCATATCCGGCCATCGATCCGTTGAGCCGGCTCATCAGGCTGCACTTTCTTATATGGACCTTGAGCCGGTCATTGACCTTAATATGAGGCTAGGAGAAGGCACTGGGGCGGCTATAGCCATTAACATCGTTGAGGCAGTAGCCAAGATCATGTGTGAGATGGCCTCCTTTGACGAGGCCGGAGTTTCAAAAAAGAATGAGACCTAGAGGTGATATCAATATGGGTGCTTAAGGATATTGGTACGAAGCCCTTTTGAAACCGACAAGCCATTATAGGAGCATCCTTTCTCTTTTGCGTTTCTCAACAGACCTCAATCCAAGAGACAGACCTATTCCGATCAAGGCGACAATGGCCAATACCCATGTAGCGCTCCGCCAGGTGCCCGTGCGGGAAACTACAAACGCCACCAAGGGAGGCCCACTTAGAAGACCTATTTGAGCACCTTGCATCAATAGACCGTTGCTGGTGGAGACCAACTCAGGCCTTGGGGCATGTTCCGCAGCCCCATGAAGGAGGGATGCAGGGATCATCCCTCCCGCACCCATAAAGATGATACAGCCCACATACCGAACCACCACGCCTCCTATAGGAACATAGATTACAAAGCAACAGAATCCCATGATCAGGCTTGCTACCATAATCAAAAGCCATCTTTTTACCCCCTTTTGGAGCAACCATCCACCCAACAGATTGCCCGGTACATTGGTAGCCAATGCAATTGCACTCAGAATTGCAGCAAGGCCATGTTGTAGGCCCTCTTCTTCAATAAGCAGTGTGGGCAAAAAACCTATGACCACTAAGAACTGAAATGCATAAGTAGCAAAACAAAGGGCCAGAAGGGCTGGTCCCGGCGACCTGAGAGTCTGCCATATGTCTGCCCATAATTTGTTGAGGGGGCTTTTTGTTACAATCTTGTGGCCTGCCAGGTCCCTCGTCGTCCATGCAACCAGTACAATAAAGCCAAAAAGCAGGCCCGCATTAATGTGCCACATGCCACGCCATCCAAAGCCACTAACCAAAAAAGGGGCCATGACCATCATGGTAGCACCACCTGCTGGCATAAAAGCACCCCATATGCCGAATGCTATCCTTAGATCCTTATGCCCCACAACCCTTATAATAAGCCCTGGGGCCGAAATTATAATAAAGATATAACCAAGGCCCTCTAAAAAACGACTTCCCAAAAGAAGGGTCGCACTCTGGGCGTATGCCCCCGCAAAACTGCCTGCTGTCATGCACCCAAGGCCAAACATGATCAACCGCCGATGCCCCAACCAATCAGAAACCGCTCCTGCCATCGGCGATATCATTGCCCCTAAAACATTAAAGGCAGAAAGGACCCAGCCTGCCAGGAATAGACTCAGGCCCAGGTCGTTGCGGAGCAGTGGGAGGACGGGCGGGACCTTGCCCACCTGAAACGCTGCGGCCATGCCAATCCCAAAGATAAGAAAAAGCATACTCCAGCGTGTCTCGACCTCACGGCTGATTTCCCCTTGATTAGCATCCTGCTCCAGCATCTTTTACTCCGATGGGTATAAAGGGCAGCACGGTAAATCTATGAAATACTTGAGGGTAGTGACATTTTTACCATTTCAAGTTCTTTTAGAACCCAAATTAACAGGATACAAACCTTACATGTTATGGTGCCAAAAGTAAACCATGGGCCCATTAGGGCATAACCAAGGAGAAGGCCTGAGCAACGAAGGAGCCAGTTCCAAATGGAAGAAAAAGACACTGCATGCCGTCTTTATCCCTCGGTGTGCTCTATTGGGGTCTACCTAAAAGAACGAAATGGGTTGGGTATGCATATCAATGCATCTCAAAAATACTAGATCCCTCTCTTCCAAATCATTTTTCCTCAGGTACACCTCCAAAATTTTAGGCGCAAAAAAAGATTGACTTTTGGTATAAAAAATGGTACATGCGTACCAAAAAATAGACCACATCCTGTTTTTCCTGCCCTTCCATGGGCCGAGGGGTTAAATGGCACAAAGAGAACTTTTGAGCCTATGCGAGTTTCTTTCAGGAATGAACCTGGCCTCCATCCCCATATACCTCATAGAGCATGCCAAACTAGTCTTGCTAGACACATTAGGCGTTATCATTGCCGGATCTCACAGCCATGAAGTAAATAGGATTGCTAAGGGCCTCTCCTTAAATAACGGGCAGGAGCAAACCGCTACCTGCCCGGGGAGACAAGAGCGGTTCCACCCATTAAACGCAGCATTGATTAGTGGCATTTCAGGCTCAAGCCTGGAATATGAAGAAGGGAACTCCAGGGCAATGGGTCACCCTGCGATACAGATCGTTCCTGCCATACTGGCATCAAGCGAGGCAAACAACCTAACAGGCGAAAGGCTACTTATCGGTCTTATTGCAGGCTATGAAGCTGCAAGTAGGATAAGCCGTGCCTCGTCAATCAGGAAAGGGCTTCATCCCACAGGAACGTGGGGTGTGGTCGGGTGTGCACTGGGGATTGGGTGTATATATAAGAGGAGCCCTGAATCACTAGCCGAAATTGCCAATATCGCCTCCTCCTACGCCCTTTCCCCTTATGTCAAAAATTCGTTTGCAGGGAAAAACGTATCAAGCACCTTTGCAGGAATTACAAACTATCTAGGATTGCTATCAAACATATTTTTTGCTAGCGGTATCCGCGCTGAGCCCAGCAGTTTCAAAATAACCTTTTCACAATTTGTGTCCGAGAATTTTGATCCGGCTCTCCTTTGTGAAAATCTTGGAAAAGAATACGCCATTAGAGAAAACTATTTTAAGCCCTACCCCACATGCCGCTTTACCCACCCAACCCTCGACGCCTTGAAGGCCATTCTGGAAAAAGAACAGATTAACCTGGATGATATACATCATATTAAGGTATGGAGCTTCAAGGCAGCGGTTCACACTTCTTCCAGTACTCCAGTCAATATTGAGGCCATGCGCTTTTCAACCCCTTATCTGGTGGCAGCGATGTTGCTCCAAGGGAAAATTGACCTGGAAACACTGAGAAATGAAGTCCTTGAAGATAAAAGGATAACCGATCTTGCCAGCAAGGTGGAGATGATTTATTCCCCTGAATATGAAAGCTTCCGGCCCGGGCAAAACCCTGCCAAGATTGCCATCCAAATGAAAGATGGCCGAGAGTTTACCCATGAAGTTTTAAACTGCTGGGGTGACCCCTTAAATCCCATGTCAAAAGAAGCTGTTTCAGAAAAATTCCTTTGTTTAGCAGGTCCAGTCATCGGGGGTACGAGAGCCAACCAATTCTTGGATAAGCTTAATAACCTGGAATCAGAAAACCATGTACAACCCTTGGTTGCCTTTTTGCAGCCTAAACAAGGATGAAAAAGGACGAACACATGGCTTCCCGATCAAAGCAAAGTAAGAAAGGAAAAAAATCCTCTGTTCCGAACCAACAAGAACTCTTGAAAAGAATCGGGGCCAAGATCCGGGCGGAAAGGAAGCGCCTTGGGCTCTCCCTGGAGGCCCTTGCCAAAAAAGTAGGTATTAGCAAAATGACCCTTCATAGGATAGAGACAGGAGCGACTGCCCCCTCAATTGTCAACCTCGCAGAAATTTCCTTCCATCTCAAAAAACCCATTGAGTCGCTGATCAAAGAGGGCGAGCCTAAGGTTGTGGTCATCAGGGAGAAGGAATTAAACGGTATCATGGATCCTGAAAGCGGAATCAAAATTTTAGCACCTAGGGGTCTTATCTCTGATCGAATCACAATCACTTCAGCAGAACTAGACACTGGCCTGGTTATCCACCCACATACCAACAAAGGCTTTGAATGGGCCTATCTAACAAAAGGTAGAGCTGTAGTTACAGTTGGAAACAAAAAATATGAACTCCGAGCCGGAGACTCCATTTTTTACGACGCTCACTTCCCGCATTCAATCGAAATAAAGCAAAAAATACACTACATAGGGCTTTTCCTGAGTGATGGATAACTCGGGACTCAGGGGCAAGAGCTATATCTTATGCCTCATAATTGTCAACCAACTATCTTAGAGAGGAGGTTAATCATGAGGAAAGGAACCATCGTATTCACAGGGCTCTTGTTTTTGTTTTTGCTAAGCTCCCAGGCATTTGCTGGCAAAGTGATCCGCATGAGATTCGGCCATGTTGCTCCACCTATGCATGCCCAACACAAGGCTGCTGTATACTTTGCTCAGTATGTGGAAAGGGAATCAGGCGGAAGAATTAAATGTTCAGTTCATCCAAAAGGACAACTGGGAAGCCATTTGCAGATGCTAGAAGCCCTTCAAGTAGGAACCCTAGAAATGACCTCCGTGGCAGGGCCGGCTTTGACAGAGTTTGTACCTCAGGTGGCAGTTGTTTCTCTTCCTTTCATGTTTAATAAAGAAGAAGAAATGTACGCCTTGATAAACAGCCCTATAGGGAAAAAATCGCCTCGCAATTCAAGCCCAAGGGTTTGTTTATGGGAGGTATTGCAGATCACGGGTTTAAGGCCTTTCTCAACCGCAAAGGACCAGTAACCAAAATAGAAGACATGGGAAAATACAAATGGAGGGTTATCCCTAATGAACTCTTTCTCGATACTTACAAGGCAATGGGCGCTAGCCCTATAACATTGCCCTGGCCAGAGGTCTTTAGCGCGCTTCAGCGAGGGGTTATTGATGGAATAGATATTACCCCAAACGAATGCTGGGGCGCAAAGGTGTATGAAGTTATAAAGTACATGTCCCTGTGCAAGCTTGGCATGAATCCAATAGTATATGTGGCAAGCCAAAAATTTCTTGATAGGTTAAGCCCCGACTTAAGGGCTATTGTTATTAAAGGAATGAAAGAGGCAGCCAAGTGGCATACAGCCAAGATTCGGCAGGAAGATGCAACCGTGGTCATGCCCGATCTTAAGAAAAAGGGCGTAATTATCAATTACGTAACCGATGAAGAACTGGCCCGCTTCAGAAAAGCAGTTGCCTCGGTTCATAAAAAATGGCGCCAGAAAGTAGGGACTGACCTTTATGATCAGGCCATTGCGTTTCTGAAAGAATATAGGACAAGGTGATATGAAGAGCAGTAGGGCTTTGCCGCGGTATTTGGCTATGCCTTTTAAGGCTATTCTGTGGAGGAAAAGGGACACAGCAGAATGCTAGAGTAAAGGGATCCTGAAAATGGGCAAAAAGCTTTTGCGCCATATAGGGAGAGTGGAAGAACATGTGCTCTGCCTTATGGTGCTACAAATGGGGATTTCAATATTTGTGCAGGTTGTAATGCGGTATCTCTTCCATTCGGCCATTACCTGGCTTGCTGAACTTGTTCACATAGAAGTGGTCCTATTGACATTTTTCGGAGCAAGCCTTGCTATCAAGTATGGAAGCCATATATGCGTGGATGTTTTGAAAAATACTCTTCGAGAACCTCTCTTGGGCCTACTGGATGCAGTAAATCACCTGATCATCGCCGCTTATGCGGCCTTGATCATTTTTTTCGGGTCAACCCTTATAAGGCTGATGGTAGCACATCCTCATTTTACTCCCACGCTCAGGATCCCCAAACACTATCTCTATTTTGTTGTTTGCATTGGTATGGCCCTCATAGGTGTAAGGAGTCTTTATAAAAGCTATCACATCTTTTCAGCACTTCTGAAAAGAAACTCTGGGGAGGGATCCGAGTGACGACACCTTTCGTAATCGGGGGCTTAGTACTACTGATGGTCATGGGTATTCCCCTTGCCATTGTAATGGGTCTTGCAGCTACTGCGTGTGTAACCATTTTCACCTTTATCCCTCCCCAGACGGTCTTTCAACAGCTCTATCAGGGCTCTGAATATGATCTGCTTCAGGCGGTTGTTTTCTTCATTGTAGCTGGCGCTATTATGACGCGAGGGACTTTGGCCTCCAGATTAGTCAGAATCGGGCAAGCCCTTGTAGGGGGATTCACAGGTGGGCTGGCTATCACCTCAGTTCTCATATGCATGTTTTTTGCTGCTGTCTCAGGATCCTCACCCGCTACAGTGGTGGCAATAGGATCCATCATGATACCAGCCCTTATCCAGAGTGGATACAACTCCCGCTTTTCCATAGGACTACTGACTTCAGCAGGATCTTTAGGGATTTTAATACCTCCCAGCATCCCCATGATCATATGGGCAGTAGTCATGGGAGTCTCGGTAACAAAACAGTTCATGGCCGGCTTCCTGCCCGGTGGCATTTTAGGCGGTACCTTGATCATTTATTCCTACCTCCAGGCACGGAAGAACAGATGGCGTACCCCAAGCCGACTATCAATGTCAGAGATAAAGACTGCGTTTAGGGAGGGAATCTGGGGCCTATTTATGCCCATCCTGGTACTGGGCGGAATCTATTCTGGGCTTTTCACTGCCACAGAGGCAGCAGCGGTTGCCTTTGTCTACGCCCTCTTTGTAGAGCTAGTGATACATAAAAGCCTTAAACCTCGAGACCTGATACCAGTACTTAAAGAATCTATTCTGACCTCCTCAATGCTTCTGTTCATTATCGCCAATACGTCGGTCCTTTCCTATTATTTCAGCGTTGATCAAATCCCTCTAAGGGTAGCTGAGTTTCTACTGGAGTTCATAAACAACAAGTACCTGTTTCTTCTATTTGTAAATATTGGGCTGCTCATAATGGGATGCTTCATGGATGTGGTCTCTGCCATGCTTGTTCTGGGCCCTGTGTTTTACCCCCTGCTTCAAAAGTTTGGTGTCGACCCTATTCATTTTGGGATTATTATGGTGCTCAACATAGAGGTGGCCTTCCTGACGCCCCCTTTCGGCGTCAACCTGTTTGTGTCTTCTGGTATTACTCACAAAGACATAATAGAGGTAAGCCGGTCTGTCCTCCCCTTCCTGGTCCTCATCTATGGGGTTTTGTTCTTGGTCACCTATGTTCCCTGGATCTCCCTGGGATTGACGCGGCTTTTGCAATAAGTGGCAATTGACCGCAACCACAAATTGATAAAAAAGAGGTAATTAGCCATGATCAAACTGTTACAAAAAAAGGGTGATCTTCGTGTTGATCTTCCTCCGGTATGGAAAATAATTCAGACCATCTTCAAGGAACCGGCCACAACACATGCCTCACCCCTACAATTAATGAAAAAGGCACTGGACAACCCCATTGGTTCACCTCGACTGGAAGACATGTTAAGGCCTGAATCAAAGGTTGCGGTCGTGGTGGATGACTTAACTCGGCATACCCCGGTTAAGGATTTATTGCCTGGGCTTTTGGAAGTAATAAATAAACAAGGTGTTCCTAGGAAAAACGTGGATATCGTTATAGGAGTCGGCACACACCGGTCCATGAACCAGGCAGAGATTGACGAGCGGATCGGAGGTGAGGTGGCAAAAACTTATCATGTCCAAAACCACGATGCCCGGTCCCCTGACCTTGTGGTGATGGGTGAGGTCCCAGGTTACGGCCCTGTATCATTTAATGCAACGGTAGCCAGGGCAGATATTAAAATTGCTATCGGATCAATAATTCCACACGTTCATAATGGATTCGGTGGTGGACCAAAGAACATAATGCCAGGCATCTGTGATTTTAACACCATTCGTCAACATCATATGAAGAATGTCCTGCACCACAAGGCAAGGGTCGGGATTGTTCAGGACAACCCATTTTTAGAGGAGACCATTGAGATTGCAAAACTGGCCAAAATGAACTTTGTCGTACAGTGTCTTGTAGACACAATGGGGCAAATTTATGAGGTCCTTGCTGGCGATATGCTCGAGGTCTTCTACCAAGGTATTGATAGGCAAACCCGCCAGTTGGGCGTACCGGTTGCCCGCCAGGCAGATGTAACACTGGTATCTTCTTATCCTTATGATGAGGGGGTGCAAATAATGAAGGCCCTTATGCCTGCTGCCATGGTGACAAAGGACGGTGGAGCTATTGTCCTGGTCACAGAGCTGATGGAACCACTCCCTGATTTTTTCCTCAATGCCGTAAAAAAGGTTAGGGCCGACTGGAACAATCAAGGTAAAGCAAATCCCCTCGATAAACTAAGACGCCATGAGCCCCTTATAGAAAGGGCTGCCATGGATTTCAACATGGCAATCATCCTGATTATTTCAATCATAAAGCGATTTAATCTGGTCTTGGTGGGGCATGACGTACTTAGGGATGCTGCAGAGGCCATGGGTTGCGAGTATTCGCCTGATTTAAATATAGCCTTAAGCAAGGAAAGCGCGAGGATTAAAGAGGCTTCAGTCAACATAATTCCTGCAGGAGGCTATGTTTTTCCCATAATCCCAGAGCCGTTTTACCTCTTGGAGGAATAAAAAGACAAGAAACAGGGACTTGTCTCCAACCCTGATAATTTTTGATAGGCGAGGATAGGATGAGACAACTAATGACTGGGAACGACGCTGCAGCCATGGCTGCCAAAATGGCCAAGCCACAAGTGGTGGCAGCCTATCCAATTACCCCTCAGACCAGTGTTGCGGAAAAACTGGCATCATATGTAGCCAGAGGAGAACTTAACGCCCATTATATCAAAGTGGAATCCGAAACCTCTGCCCTAGCTGCCTGCATAGGCGGATCTCTAGCCGGTGCTAGGGTCTTCACTGCCACTTCTTCTCAAGGACTAGCCCTTATGCACGAGCTGTTACACTGGGCCTCGGGGGCCCGGCTCCCTGTTGTTATTGTAAACGTGAATCGATCTATGGCGGCTCCTTGGTCATTAGGGATTGACCATAACGATAGCCTTTCCCAACGCGACACGGGCTGCATACAAATGTACTGTGAAACAGCCCAAGAGGCACTAGATAACATCTTGATTGCCTTTAAGCTTGCAGAGAAAACGCTGATGCCAACCATGATCTGTATGGACGGCTTTCTCCTTTCCCATTACTCAGAGCCAGTGGATATTCCCGATCAAGCTGATGTGGACAGATTCCTCCCCCCACGGAAGGCCAAATACAAAATGGACCCGAAAAATCCCTTCACATTTGGAGGGGGAGTGAGTCCGACGGTGCTTTTCGGGCTAAGAAAGCGCATTCAAGATGATATGGATCATGCCTTAAGCCATTTCCAAAAGATTTGCGGCCAATTCTATAGGTATTTCAAGAGAAGATACCGGGCCGTAGAACCTTTTGACACAAAAGGGAAAGAGATTGCCCTCATTACAAATGGGACCTTGTCAGGCACAGCCAGGGCCTTTGTTGAGCAGGCTGGAAAGGAAAAGGGCGTCGGTCTAATCAAGATACGGCTGTTTCGCCCCTTCCCTAGAAGGGAGCTAACAATGGCCCTTAAGGGCCTCAAGAAGGCCGTGGTCATTGATCGTAACCTGTCACCAGGTAGCGGGGGTATCTTTTCGCAAGAGATAAGGGCTGTCCTTTACGAAACAGGGCAAAAAATTCCTGTTATTAGTGCTATAGGGGGCATAGGAGGGGTTGATGTAACCATTGAGGATTTGGACCGCTTGGTGCAAAGGGTCAGGGAGGGAGGAAATCTCACCGGTGAAACTATATGGATGGGGGATTGAGCATGGCAAAATTTCATGCCAAGGAGGAGTTGATCTATCCTGGTAGCTTTGCATGCCCTGGCTGTGGATTAATGATAGCATTTCGCCATGTGCTCAAGGCCTTGGGTAAAAACACGGCCGTCATAACCACGGCTGGCTGCGGGTCTGTAGTGGCTGGCTCCTACCCACAAACCATATCCAAGGTGCCCTTTTTCCATTGCTCCTTTGGCACTGCAGCAGCCACGGCAGCAGGCCTAAAGGCCGGTTTTGATATGATGGGTAAGGGCTCTATTAATGTGCTTGCTTGGGCAGGAGATGGAGGGACATTTGATATTGGCTTGCAGTCTTTATCAGGTGCTGCAGAGCGAAACGATGACATTATCTACGTCTGCTATGACAACGAAGCCTATATGAACACAGGCGTTCAAAGGAGCTCGGGTACTCCCCTGGGGGCCTGGACAACCACTACCCCTTTGGAATCACTTGAAAACCGCCCGAAAAAGAGAATAACGGCCATTATGGCAGCCCATGAAATCCCTTACATTGCCACAGCATCAGTTTCATACCCTGAAGATCTTAAGAAAAAAATAAGAAAGGCCAAGGGGATTAAGGGATTTCGATTCATACATATCCTTGTCCCTTGCCCAACTGGCTGGCTCTATCCGGCCAGCGACACCATTCGCCTTGGCCGCAGCGCTGTGCTTTCCAGAATTTTTCCTCTTTTTGAAATTATCCATGGAAAGGAATATCGGTTGAGCCCTATGGGTACAAAAATCCCTGTTAACGAGTACCTAATCTCCCAGGGTCGATTTAGAGGGTTATCAGAGAAGGACATCTCTCATATCCAGGAAAAGGTGGACGAATACTGGTTTGAGCTGGAAATGTTGGCAGCCAGAGGTGATGGGAGGCACTGATGATCGAAATAAAGCTTTCAGGCAGGGGAGGGCAAGGGGTTGTTTTGGCCTCGCAAATTCTTGCCGCCGCCTTTTTTAGAACAGGTAAGTGGGTCCAATCTTTCCCTTCCTTTGGAGCAGAAAGAAGGGGAGCGCCCGTAGCCGCATTCCTCAGGGTTGACGCCAAAGAAATTACCCTTCGTTATGGAATAACACAGCCTGACTGGCTGATTATATTTGATTCTAATTTGGTTAACAACACGGTCATGGATGGTGTAAAGCCTGAGGTCTCGGTAATTGTGAATTGGTCTCCCTCAACCCAAGGCCCGAAGTTAAGCCTCAGGCAAAGAGTTTTTGTTGTGGATGCAACCAGCATCGCCCAAGGCCTGAATCTTAGGACAACCTCTTTTTCCATAGTCAATACTGCAATGGTGGGCGCTTTTGCAAAGGCCTCAGGGCTGATTGATCTGGATAATATAACCAGGGCCATAGATGAGCTAGTGCCCATAAAGAAGAAGGAAAATGTGGCCGCTGCCAGAGAGGCTTATGTGAAAGTCAAGGAGGTCCTTTTATGAGCCAATCGGTTACCACTGCCCCTCCCATGGCCGCTGCAAATATACCCACAACACCAAATCAAACGGGAACCTGGAGATTTGAAAGACCGGTCCTAGTAAACAGACGTGCCCCTTGCAGCGAGGCATGCCCATTAGGAGAAAATATCCCGGCCATCATGGCCCTTAATAGCCAAGGGGCTTTTGATCAAGCATATAATAAAATTAGAAAGGAAAATCCTTTCCCTGGAATATGTGGGAGGGTCTGTTTTCACCCCTGCGAGAGAGTATGCAACCGGAGACAATTTGATGAGCCTGTATCCATTCAAGACATAGAGTTTTCCCTATCTAAGCTGGTCGGAAAGGAAATCTCGCCGGAAAAAGAAAAGCTAGGTCTTTGTGCTCACCATGTGGGGGTTCTAGGGAGTGATATCGCAGGATTGTCATGCGCCTATTTCCTTGCCCTACTTGGCCACAGGGTTACGATCTGCGAGCCAGGGCCCTATCTTAGGATCTTCGATCTGGCAGCAATGGACCCACGTCTGAGCAAAGAGCACCTGGAAAATGAAGTAAAAAGGGTCTTGGGCATTGGGATAAACATTAAAACGAATATTTCAGTGGAAGGAGACTATTACCATCGTCTGGCAGAGGAATTTGAGGCAGTCTATATATCTCCTGGTGGGAGGAACCCTGAAATCCTTGAGGCTTTCGGAGAGCCCCGTCAGCCCTCCGTTTATCGGGCTGAAGAAATTGAAAGGATGGTCAAGGAGGGCAAGCATCCATCAGTTCAGGGAAAGGTGGCCATAGCAGGAAGCGGGCGTCGGGCACTGAGGGTAGCCAGGATTGTCAAAGAGATTGGAGGGCAGCCGGCTGTTTTGCTCCCTTTCTCGGGCAGAGAAGCCCCGGAAATGGCACAAGAACTGGAGGGTGCTGAAAAAAGTGGGATAACGCTTGAGTTTGGACATGCCCCCTTTGCCCTGATTCAGGAAGGAGAGAAGATAAATGGTTTGATGTGCCTTAGAGGGGAGACGCCAGAACTGTCCGATTTGCAAAAGGGTGTACCTGAGTCAGCACAAGGGAGGAGTTTTGAATATAGGGCCGATGCGGTGATCATCGCATCACCAGAAAGGGCACATATGGATATGGTGCCTCCGGTGGTGCAAGAGACGGGACTGATAGTAGTAGATGCAAAACAATTCCTTAAAACATCTCCAAAAACGGATAGGGACAAAGGTCCTGAAAGAACTATTGTGCGCCACATTGCAAAAGGAAAGCAAGCAGCAATGAGCCTGGACCTATGCTTGCGCAAAGGGCCATTTGAAGAAATTATGAGATTTGCAGCGGGTAGGCTTGGTGTACTGTCCTTTGAAGCTTACAGAATGAATTATAGGCCGCTAGGTAATGTTGTTCGAGTTCAAGAGCTAAATTTGAGCTATTTCAAGAAGTTCCCTCGGATTAAACCGTCATCCCTAGAAGAAGGCCTTACTGAACGTCAAAATATTTTGTCAGCCAGGCGATGTTTTCAGTGTGGCTGGTGTAATTCTTGCCTAAAATGTTACGAATATTGCCCGGATTTGGCCATAAAGGTGGACCCGGAAACTGGGCATCCCCAGATTGACTACGATCACTGCAAGGGCTGTGGCATATGTGTTAAAGAGTGTCCACGCGGGGCCATCTCATTGGAAAAGGAATAAAGATTTTCACCTTTCTTACTCTCGTCCTTCCTCGGCCTGCGGGGGCTTCATTGCTCACTTCAATACAATCGTAGTGCCTCTTTCAGCTTCAAACCATTTCCTACCTATGGGGAAATTGAGCACCGCACCCTAGAACATGAAGTTAGGCACCATTGGATATCCACGATAGAAATTGCCAAAAAACCCTTGACAATAATATTTTCTTCGATTA
The DNA here is from genome assembly GCA_019307815.1 of Deltaproteobacteria bacterium. GTDB lineage: Bacteria > Desulfobacterota > DSM-4660 > Desulfatiglandales > Desulfatiglandaceae > B111-G9. The sequence continues at coordinate 8,183 of JAFDIV010000018.1, read as the reverse complement.
TTTATGGAATATTTCAAATATTCTTTTGAATATATACTTGTTTGCCGAAATATTGCCTTGTGACCCCTTGCCTTTCTGAAGGAGGTGTTCCATCGATAAGCTGGACTTGACGATTCTCAAGGCCTTACAGGAAAACGCCCGAAGGAAAAATAGCGAGATAGCCCGGGACCATGGCGTTGCCCAGTCTACTGTGCTGGAGCGCATTCGTCGCCTGGAGGAACAGGAAGTCATACAAGGGTATCGGGCAAGCCTCAACCCTCAAAAGTTGGGGCTGAATGTGCAGGCCTTTGTTTCTGTGACCATGCAAAGGCACGAGGCAGAGACCATAAAGAAGTTTGAGGAAGGGGTTCGGACCATCCCGCAGGTTAGGGCCTGTTACCATGTTACGGGCCGGTTCGACTACCTACTCCATGTGTGTGTCAGGAACCTGGAAGAGCTGGGCAAGCTGGTAAAGGCAGAGATAGCCGCCTTGGAGGGCTACGGAAGATCCGAGACCTTCGTCATCTTCTCAGAGATAAAACCAGACAAGGGCCTGCCCATCTCAGAAAACCCGCTAGGTGAAAATCCATGACCGGGAAGATACGGAACTGGTCTTGGACCTGTCCATTAAGAAAAACTTCTTCTACCAGAAAACAAGGAGGGAACGATGGGGAACAAAAAACTCATGGTCCATGACTTCATAAGGATGAAGCAGGAGGGGAAAAAGATCACCTGGGTTACCTCCTATGATTTCCCAACAGCACAGTTTGCAGAGGCTGCTGGAATGGACATGATACTTGTGGGTGACTCGTTGGGCATGTGTGTGTACGGCTACGAAAGCACTGTGCCAGTGACCATGGACCAATGTATTGTGCACTGCGAGGCGGTACGGCGAGGGGCTCCTAACACCTTTGTTGTAGGTGACATGCCCCTTGGAAGTTATCAGGCCTCAGATGAAGATGCTGTCCAAAATGCCATCCGGTTTGTCAAGGAGGCAGGGGTCGATGCCATAAAACTGGAAGGGGGAAAGCGGGTTATATCAAGAATCAAGGCCATCTTGGACGCAGGGGTCGTGGTCATCGGTCACATCGGCCTTACCCCTCAGAGTTCGGGCCAGATTGGGGGCCATAAGGCACAGGGAAGAACAGCGGAATCAGCCAAACTCGTCATTGAAGATGCCTTTGCAATTGAAGAGTCAGGGGCCCAGATGCTCCTTATTGAAGCAGTCCCACCAGAGGTTTCAAGCTTTATCGCAAAGAAACTAAGCATACCGGTTCTTTCCATCGGCGCCGGACCTGATTGCGACGGCCAGCTCCTTATTGTCTCGGATCTAATCGGTCAATTCACTGCCTTTACACCCAAGTTTGTCAAACGCTATGCCAATGTTGCCGAGGTGGTAACAAACGCCCTGCGCCAATACGTCACCGACGTCCGCAGCGGCCTGTTCCCAGGTGATGAGCATTGTTATCATATGATAAAGGGCGAAGAGGAAAAACTCAAAGAAATGCTCAAAGAATATGAATAGGAGGGAGACCTCATGTCGGATTTGAGAAACCGATTGAAAATATCTACAGATAAGCTGGATGAAATAAACCGTTTTCTGCTTGATCCCAACAACGGGCTCATCAATGCGCTTCTGGATATCGTGGAAAAATACGGAGGTCCTGAAGAGATAAATCGAAAGGCTGCCGAAGCGCGTGACCTTAACAACCTTAAGAGACGATTGAAGGAAATAGACTCACCAAATCTTGCGGACATCGAATGGCTGGAGGAGCAAAGGGATAAGAAGGCCTTTATAGGTATTTCCGATTATCGAAGAAATATCCTGGGCCCCAAGGCCGACGAGATGGAATTCTCCAAGGACACGGCCGTCACCCTTGAAATATCCGCACTCCAGTTTTTTCCCTGGCTAATTGCCCAGGCCAAGCAGGCCATTGAAAAACAGCAACTCATGCCGGGAAGGTACATTCGAGTGAGGAACATGAAAGAGCAGATAAGCGACAGGGGAGATACCCTTGCAGTTGCCGCGGCCATGCAGATTATTGGGGCCAGTTACGTAGAGACATTGGACACCAAGGGTACGGATGGGGCCAACATACACCTTGGCGGGCCGGAAACAATTACTGGTTACTTTGGCGGGATTGGTCAGCCTAATGACTACCCTCTCAAATGGGTGGATGAATACCTTTACTATTACACCAACTACGGTATTCGTCAGGTGCTCAATATTAATTCCGGAACCGTCTTCCTTGGCTATATGCTCCATAAACTAGGAATTGACAATGAGTTCAAGATCTCCGTGTATATGGGAAATGATAATCCCTTTGCGGTTTTCTGGACGTTGGCAGGGGCCAAGCTCTTTTCACGAGACGACGGCACCACCAGCCTTATAGGCCTGAATTTCTCAAACTCTGTGAACAACGACACCATCCGGGCAAGCCACAAGGTCCGGAAGGCCATGGGTTTTGTTGAGGCTGTGCGTTTTGAGCATCATATCACGGAGACATGGAAGTCCATTGTTATCCAGCCCTACAACAGGCGCGAGGAATTGGTGGAAATCGCCAGAGAAGTTCCCAATATCTCGGCCAAGCATGAAGGTGGGGACATAGAAGTGGAAAAGACCAGAGAGCATCCCTCCGACATTCTTGAGTATTTCATGCCCAAGGAAGAGATCATCAAACAGGGGCTTATGGATGCCCTCCAGCGGAACTATCTGGACAAACATGATGCCGTAAATGCCACGGCCGAGGCCTTGACAAAGGCCGGGATCGATGTGGTCTGTGCCTGGAATCTCCACCGGTACTCATAAAGGTTCCAAAGCCATAATCTGGACTAGCTCCGCTTCCTGCTCGGTCTTATGGGGGGCAACATGACCAGAAAAATAGAAGAGCTTTACTCCAAAAGCACCGCATCCATGAGGCATTCCTTCATCCGCCAGATTTTGAAGGTCACCAAAGGCGTGCCGGGCATGATCTCCTTTGCCGGTGGTCTGCCCAGCCCTGATACATTTCCCAAAGCTCTGCTTGCCGATCTTTTTGCTGAAGTTATCCGTGAAGAAGGCGATGAAGTCCTTCAATATGGGGCCAGCGACGGCGACAAGGTATTCAAGGAAGTCATCAAGGACTTTGAGGAGGTTCCTTATCTATCTGATGAGGAACTCATGATCACTGTAGGCTCAACAAACGCCATCTATTATTTTACCAGAACCCTAGTAGACCCCGGGGACATCGTAGTTTGCGAGGCACCTGGTTTTCCCGGGTCATTGGCGGCCATGGAGGCCTGTGGCGCCCGGATGATCGGTGTGGAAATGGATGACCTGGGAATGATCCCGGAGAGGTTACGGCAGGTATTAAGAAAGCTTACAGATACCCGGGAGCCGGTCAAGTTTATCTACGTGATCCCGGAATTTCAAAACCCCACCGGCAAGACCATGGACCTGGAACGCCGGCGCCAAATAATCGAAGTGGCCATGGAATTTGATCTGCCAATCCTGGAGGATCAACCCTATCGAGAACTCCGTTACAGTGGTAAAAGGATCATTACACTGTGGGAACTTGCCCGCACCGAGTTCAATGACCCAAAACGGGTTACCATCGCCAAATCCTTCTCCAAGATCCTGGGGCCTGGCTTGAGGCTTGGATTTGCGGCCGGCCCCCCTGAGATAATCGGCCCCATGGTCAAGTGGGCCCAGAAGACCACCGTTAGTCCGGATTGTGCAACCCAGCGGGTAACCGCCCGGTTCATTGAAAAGGGGCTCATGAAAGAGCACATTTCAAGGATCATTGAGCATTACCGACCCAAAAGAGATGCAATGCTAAAGGCCCTAGAACGTTATATGCCTGACGGGGTCACCTGGACGGTCCCGGAAGGGGGCATGTTTATATGGGTGAGTCTGAAGGAAGGCGTGGACACGGACAAGCTGTTTGAAAGGGCCATTGAGCACCAGGTGGCCTTTATTCCCGGGAGCAAGTTTTACCCCCACGGCATGGAAAAGAAAAACGAGATGCGTCTAAATTTTTCATATCCTGGCCTCGATTCCATTGATGAGGGCATCAGGCGATTGGCGGCCCTGCTACCTTGAAACCTTACAGTCTTATATCCTTCCTCCAAAATACCACCTTGTCCCATAGCTCCGACTTTCCTTACTCCCCTAAAAGTGTGCCTGCCCCTTTTTAGCTCACGACAACGGCTCCTATGACATCACCGTCTAGAGTCACCTTTTGAGGCATACTTAGTTTAAACAAAACAAAGCAATTCTTCTTGACTTAACTCAAGGGATCAAAGAAAATTCCCAATGTTTGGGTAGATGAATGAGATCTTTATGCCAGGAAAGGCCTTTTGGTCCTTGATACGGGGGAAGATATGACATTTCCAATTGAAAAAGCTGATCTTACAATCCTTGTAGTGGACGATAACCCTGTAAATGTCAGGCTTGCTGGGTTGATATTACAAAAAGAGGGTTACAAGACTGTTTCCGCTTCAGACGGCATATCATGTGTGGAAACAGCCGAAAGGCTTGTTCCCGACCTCATATTGATGGATATCGTCATGCCCGAGATGGATGGGCTTGAGGCCTGTAAGCTCTTGAAGAAGGGCAAAAAAACGCAGCATATTCCTGTAATCTTTATTACAGCAAATACTGATGACCAGACCCTAAAAGATGCATTCGCTGCTGGGGGAACAGATTATGTGCGAAAACCCATAAACCGAGAAGAACTCCTTGCACGTATCAAGGCAGCACTCAGGGAGAAGTTCTATATTCAAGATAGAATTGAAAAAGAAAAGCTTTCTGCAGTGCTTGAAACTGCAGGAGCCGTCTGCCACGAAATGAACCAGCCTCTTCAATTTCTCACCTGGAGCTGCGATACCTTGATAAAAGATCTGTCCAGTGACGAAGCCATAATCAATCATCTTCAGGACATGAAGGCCCACATACAAAGAATTTCAGACATCGTGAGAAAGTTGACGTCCATCACACGGTACGAGACCCGTGACTACGTAAGGGGCGAAAGCATCATTGACATTGAAAAGGCATCAAGGCCGGATTTATAGAAGGAGATACGCAAATCAGCCATATCATCTCGTGAGGTCTTTTTTCTTTGAAATTTTCTCCTCTGCCTATTATCTTATCCGTCATTGTATTTCCCATTATGAAATATACCCACTGTAGATCATAGGCCTATGCAAGACGAACTTTCAAGACTCCTTGCGGAACAAGAAAATCTCCATAGGATCATCGACAATCTCCTAGAGGGCATCATTGCTCATGATAAGCAGCGTCGCATCGTATACTTTAACCGCACCGCCGAAAAGATCACTGGTTACAGGCGTGAAGAGGTGCTTGGCAGGGATTGTCATGATGTATTCGGTGGCCCTTTTTGTGGAGGGAGGTGTTCATTTAAGGAGGGGGCCCCTTTACATTGGGAGGACAAGGCATATCCTTTGACCATCCTTACCAAACAGGGAGAGCCTAAACGTCTAGAGATGCGGGTCACGGGTATGGCGGACAATAAAGGCGAATTCTATGGTGTACTGGCCTCCTTTCGCGATGTGACCGATCTTATCACATTAAAAATCAGGAGCGGTGAACTGAAAGAATTCCACGGCATCATTGGCCAAGATTCCAAGATGCTTGAGATCTACCGTCAAATCCGGGATGTGGCGGCCAATGATTACCCAGTTCATATAAGCGGCGAGACAGGAACCGGAAAAGAATTGGTGGCCGTAGCGATCCATAAGGAAAGCCGACGGGGAGGGGGACCTTTTGTGCCGGTGAATTGCGGTGCCTTACCTGAGGGTGTTCTTGAAAGCGAGTTATTCGGTCACGTAAAGGGGGCATTTTCAGGCGCTATCCGAGATAAAAAGGGACGGTTTGAATTGGCTCATGAGGGGACATTGTTCCTAGATGAAGTTGCGGAACTACCCAAGCCTGTTCAGGTAAAGCTTCTAAGGGTCTTGCAAGACGGTACATTTGAGCAGGTTGGCAGTGAAAAAAGCATCTCTGTAAATGTGCGAATCATCAGTGCCACGAATAAGGACCTCAAAAAAGAGGTCAAGGAGGGTAGATTTAGGGATGATCTTTTCTATCGCATAAATGTTGTACCCATACAACTACCCCCTCTCAGAGAAAGAAAAGGAGATATCCCCATACTTGTGGAACACTTTATACAAGAGGCCAAACATCAAGGCTATGAGGTCTCAGGCCTTTCACATGAGGCTATGGCACTGTTTGTATCCTACCCTTGGCCAGGAAACGTAAGAGAGCTGCAAAGTGCAGTAAGGTTTGCTTTGATCAGATCAAAAGGGATGACTATCCAGCCAGAACACCTGCCACTAGAGCTAAGGCAATGGCAAAGTACTATGCCTCAAAAAGGAAGATCCAGGAAACTGGACATATTGGCCGTTCGAGAGGCCCTTGAACGCACTGGGGGCAATAAGGCCAAAGCCGCCAGGCTACTAGGTGTGGGCAGAGCCACCCTTTATCGCTTTCTCCAAGACCACCCTTCCCTAACTTAGCTCCCATACGAACAATGATGGCGTAGGTGCTTGCCCGCCACGATGGACAGGTTAATTTGGCATTGGTCATTTGAGATTGAACACAGTTTTTTTTAGGAGTTCCTCTTGTATCATGAAACACATATGTCTCATGGCTATTTTGAGACACTTTGCCAGCCCTCTACAACGGCCTTGTCTTCCTTTGAAGACCGCAAATATAAGCCCGTTCTCACCGATAAGGAATAATCAAGGGGCACTAACCTACCATGAGGAATATGTCATAGGGATACACCCACTGGAACTTTGAGACACTATGTCTCATTACCTTTGAAAAGTTGTATCCATTCATTTTTATCAATAGCATAACTATTTGATACTTCAGAGTAATTAAGCTTTTTTTATCTTCGGTGCAAATGGCACGTATCTTGATTAACAATAAGAAGAAAGGTTCCCGGGAGAATATGATGAAAAAATGTGATCGAGCAATTCAACAGACCCTTGAGTTGGTCCAAGAGATGCTTCAGCTTGCCGATTATGGCGACGCAGTCAGGGAGGACGATGGTTGCGGTATCCTATATTCTGTTATTAGGGACTCGGCCTTTAAGATCCAAAAATTGGCCGAAGCTGAAAAAAAGGCACATATCCGTAAAGGATGGTGGGCCGGCGGGGACGAGGCAACATTAAACTGATTACCGACAGTTCCTTAATAATCTTTGGGGCCATGATATAAATCTACACAAGAAAGGAGAAATTACATGAGTAAGACCGAGCAATACCTGAAAGAGGCATTCGCAGGTGAATCCCAGGCCAATCGCAAGTACCTCGCCTTTGCCAAGCAGGCAGAAAAGGAAGGTTATCCCCAGGTGGCCAAGTTGTTTCGGGCCGCTGCCGAGGCCGAGACCGTGCATGCCCACGCCCATTTGAGGGCCTTGGGAGGGATAAGGACTACAAGGGAAAACCTAGAGGAAGCTATTTCAGGGGAAACCTACGAGTTCAAAGAGATGTACCCGGCAATGATCGAAGCAGCAAAAGAACAAGGTGAAAAAATGGCAGAAAGAAGTTTCACATATGCTAATGAGGTAGAAAAGGTCCATGCAGAATTATATCAAAAAGCATTGGATAACTTGGACAGTCCCCAGGAGATTAACTGCTATTTCGTCTGTTCCATTTGTGGATATACATGTGAGAATGAACCTCCGGAGACATGCCCGGTCTGTGGCGCTAAGGCGAAAGCCTTCATCAAGGTAGAATAGGAAGAAACTCAAAGAAATTGGAGGATAAATAATGAAAAAGACATTGATTGCTTATGATAGTCGAACCGGAAACACAGAAAAAATGGCCCAATACATTGCCGAAGGCATCCGGTTTAGCGGCAATGAAGCTGATGTTAAGAGGATTCGGGACATGAAGAGCGAAAAAGATTTGGTGGGCTATGATGCCTACTTGTTTGGGTCCCCTACATACCACAGGGACATGATAGGCACAATGAAGACATTTCTCTTCACAGCCCAAAAGGCAGATCTAGCAGGCAAGCTGGCAGGGTCATTCGGCTCCTATACCCATAGTGGCGATGCTCCTAAAATCATATTGGATACCACTAGTGTCCCAACGTTTTGTCGGCAACAATAAATAACAAACTGATATAATTATACTTTATGGAAAAAATAGCTGTCACCGATTTCAACCTCGATAAAATTGCTAGAGCTGGC
>JAFDIV010000005.1 GCA_019307815.1 Deltaproteobacteria bacterium | reverse complement strand
CCGGGCTGCCTCCCAAGGGCTGCCTTTTGAGAGGCTTGAGCCCTGTGATGGGAAACTATCACGCAGGGTTCTTAGGGGGCAAAGGGGCGGCAACGCCCCTGACCTACCCGGTCAAGGGCTTCCCGAAGCGCTTCTATTGGATATTCATCAAGCTGCACGCGGTTCAAACCGACAACCCGCATAGGGTGGCGGGTGTTACGTTGAACGAATTCAATAGCGCGTTCGATGGCCTTTGGCATAGGGAGATGAATATCCTCCTGGTCACTGGGCCGACTGGTCTTTTCGGTGCCCAGGAAGGCGTCCGCAAGGATCCGACAATGGGGGAATACGATGGAAGGGTCGTTCGCCAAAAGAACCACGGCAGCAGCAGTAACGTATTCTTTACCAGAATCAGAATCCCTCCAGAGCATGCCACGAGACAGCAATATCTCCTTGAGCATAGAATCGGTGAGTTTGTCGGCAGGGGTTTTTTCTGCTGCTTCAACAAGCTCTTTGGCCAAGTCCAGATTTAGGCTGCTCCACGGAGCTTGAGTTCGGCGAGTTCCGAATTTGGATGCAGCCTCAATGGTTTGCTCTGCAATCACATTCTCATCGGATGAGGGCTCAATTCCATGCTGTTCCTTCAATAGTTTAACCAGAGAGGCCCGGACTTCGGTCTGAAGCTTCTTGTAGTTTGCGAAACGTTTATATTTGTAGCCATCCTCCCGGATTTCTTTGAGAAATTTTTTCTTGGTGTTCTCGTCTCGGCGTGCCTCATTGGAACCCTTTATATACACAAGGATTGGAAGTCTGTTCTTTTTGGCACGCTTATATTCGTGATGGGTGATTGATAGCCCTTTTTCAACCTCGCTATATTCGTTCCATATCAGAACGATGTAAATATCACATGAATCAACGCACTTAAGGCAACCCGAAAGAGCTTTATCCGGAGATGCTGGCTCATACTCATATAGCACAGGGATGCAATGTGCACTGAGAAAAGGATCCGTGGTGATAATCTCTGCAACCGCTATCCTTTCATTCTCCAGTTCTTTCTGGACTGAACTAACAAATATCCTGAGCTTACCCATGATTCGCTCACCCTGATTCTACAATTATGAGAAACCCCTTTCCCCTTGGCAAGGAACTTATCTATAGAGAAACGAAGCTCCTCTCTTGCAGTTACCCCTTTCGATATCATTAACAATACTACACCTTTTGTGCCAACTTCCTCACAACAGCATTCCAGTGTTTAGAGAGGCTCTGCTTATCAATGGTCACATTATTCGGAGGAATGGAGAGACGGTAGCTTCCGGAGCCGTTACTTTCAATGATCTTGCCATCCTTATTGAGGGTGTGGTTACGGATTTCGTTTCTGAGACGGGAGACGAGTTGGGGCGCTCCCAAGTTGGAGGCAATGTCTTCCTTGTGGACCCAGCCTTGGCCGTCTCGTTTCAGGGTAACGGCCAACTGCAACAACACTTCCAGCGATCGGTTTGTAAGGCCAATTGCGTATCCATTGATGAATACCTTGTTTCTCTTTTTGAGCGGCCTGCCCGTGATCTCGATGTGATCCTTGCAGGCAAATCTTGCCTCCGGTATCTTGGCTTCCTCTGATGTTTCTTTCTCTCTCCTTTTCTTTTTCGGCTCTACTGCCTGTTTCAGGTTGATTGCGATCTTCTCAGGTATCACCTTAGCAAGGAGTGGCAGAGAGGCCTCCTGGACGGCCTTTTTGCTGTCATATCCTTCGAAGATCAATCGCTTTATCCCGGCCCTTCCAAGGCCTCTGACCTTGAGTCTTGCAAGCTCAAGCCCTTTTTCTTCCACGCCGAAAAGAAGCCGATCAGACAAGATGGCAAGCCTTTTCTGTAGCGGCTTTGGTAATCTCATGACCCAGGCCACCAGTTGGGCGGCATCCACAATCCAGCTCATGGCAGCGGCGGCCGTTGCAATAGTGCCATAATAGGACTCAAAGTCCCTTTCGATCGCCGGGGTATCTTTTCCCTGGATCCACCTCTCCATAAGCAGAGCAAGCTTCAGATTCTTTGCCTCGGGTTTGTCGAGAAGGAAGGGGCTGTTGATAACATCGGTAAGGAGCTTGCCTATATAGTCCTCCTGACCTTTGAACATCTCTCTTACTATATTTTCGTACTTTGCAGATATGCGCTCATTCCTGGTCATCTGGATGTAAATCCGCTGACCCTCTTCAGTTGAAGCGGCGGCGTGGATGATCTCAAGATCGGATGCCTCCCTGTCCCTTATCTCCTTCAAGAACCGGGCAAGCTGAACAGCAGTAAGAGAACTGATCCCTTTTACAGCGACAACATTTCCCAGGGGAGAGACCTTTAGCTTTTCATCACCGAGCTGCCTCACCAGTTGATATTTGGTAAGAAACCCGAGAGACTCTTCCAGGTTCTTCCTGATAGCCTCTCTCCCTTCAGAGACACCCATGTAGGTTTTTAAAAGAAAATCCTCCAGCTTCTGCCTGGTCTTCGGCCGGTCCGAGGCCATGATATTGATGATATGATCATCAAGATCCTGTTTGTTCAGCTGAGAGGTGAGTATCTCCTCCTCCCCCTCAATATAGTTCTGCCAGATCATCTGATACTCGTAATCGCTGGTGGCAATGGTTATGGATCTCCCGAAGTCCATCTCATAACCGAGTCTGCCGGCCCTGCCGCTGATATTCTCGTACTCTGCCCAGCTCATAGGGCTAAGGATCAAGCTGTCGGTCCTCTCATCATATTCCCACTTGCGGGCATCCAGAAAGACGGTGGTTGCCGGAAGGTTGACGCCAAGTGCAAGGGTGGTTGTGCAGCAGACAACCCTTATCTCTCCGCTTCGGGTGTATGTCTCGATGACGTTTCGCTCCTCACTTGAAAGGTCGGCATGGTGGAAGGCAATGGAGCTTTTGAGACAATGGATCAGGCCCTTTTTAAGCGAGGTATCCTCTAAGATCGCAAGCTCCCCTATGGCGCCTTCCGCCTCAGGGAGATTGACAGCTTCGGCAAGCTGGCGGGCCAAAATCATGGTCTCTCTTTTGCTTGGGAGAAATACCAGGATCTGGTCGCCCTGGTTGGCCAGGTGGACTACATTAGCCATGAGGATCCTGGAAAGTTCCTCTGAATCTATTGAGACAAGAGGCTCCTCTCTCTTTTCATAGGTGTTATAGGTCTTGTAATGAAAGATACCCTTGTAAAGAACTCCCTCATAGAGTTCCACCGGCCTCTTGTCATGGAAGAGGAAGTCTGTTTTTAGCCACCTTGCAAGTGTTTCGGTATTTCCCAGAACCGCTGAGAGACCCAATATCTGGGGACGGAATTGAGATGTACTGATCTTGGTCATGGTAATCTCAAGACCCGGGCCCCTGGATGGGTCTCCGATCTCCTGGAGTTCATCGATGATGACCAGGGCAATGTTTTTCAACAAAAAAGGATTCTTGACCAGGAGCTGGGACATCTTCTCGTAGACGATGATGGCGATCCCGAATTCCCCTTCCTCAATCACCCGGTCATATTCACGGTGATCGCTGGAGGAGACCACAGTCTTGATTCCGAACTGCTCGTACTTCCTCTTGAAGTCGAGGTATTTCTCGTCCGCCAGGGATTTCAGGGGGACCAGGTAGATGACCTTCTTCTTTTCCATCACCCCCTTGACGGCTGCTATCTCGCCCACGAAAGTCTTTCCCGAGGTGGTGGGGCTGGATATGATCACGCTGTTGCCGTCAAGTACACGGTACCTCTTGATGGCCCTTTCCTGGACAGGCAGAAGATCCTCCCCTATCTGGTCAATCCAGGAGTCTATGATCTTTTCAGGGATGTTGTAGCGGCCTAATTCGAAGAGTTTCATGATGAAATGCCCCGATTTGTCATGAGAACTTTAGTAAACTATTCTAAATTTAACTAAATAGTCAAGAATATTCCCTATATGGCTTAAAGTTTATCCAAAGATCTCCAGGGTTTTCGGAGATCTTCTATCACATGGGTTTGACAGATCAGGTCAAAGAAAAACGATTTTTTTGAAAAAATATTGTCTTGAACCGGAGCCTTCCTAAAGCCGGAACGATTTGATGCCGGGTGAAGCGACAATGATCACGTCACAATGTTCAGCGGGTATCCAGGGGGAAACTAATCGGAAAGGGTAGATTCAACCTTCGACCACGGACCCCCTTCTTTCCAGAACCGAGAGAAAGATTCGCCAGAGGCTGCAGCCCGGAGCGGGGGAATTAGAAAATTCCTCAGTTCATTGATTACCAGTGAAAGTTCGACTCCCTGATCCGCCAACAGGGTTCGTTTTAGAAACGCCTTCCATTGGGTGCCCTTTTCTTGATTGGCGACAAATTCATCGCTCAAGGCTGCCGGAATGCCTTCCGGTATTTGTGTCCTCCGCCGTTCAAATGTCGCTCGGATGGCGCGTGTTAGTATCGACCCCTCAAATGGAAACTGCTTCGAAATTACCCAGATGTCGTAGAAATCCTTCATTCGGCTGTTCACCATACCAAGGGCAACCATTGCCTGGAGCTTCTCCGATACGACCGTCTCTCTCGGATAGGAACGAATACGAGGGGGAGGCATGTTCAAGAGCGTAGGATAATCGATCTCCTCCGTCCCCGGCGTGATCACATCACCAAATGCCACGTCGATCTGGACAGGGATCCTTGCGCTACCCAAATGGACTGTCAGGCGTATACGCTGGCCTTGATATTCCTGATCGTCGCGTATCTCTTCTACCCGGACCGTGCTCTCATCAAACACCAGTCCATCAGGCTCGACTTCTACCTGACAAATCTTCTGAAATAGGGCCTTCAGATGCTCCCCTGAATCATTCCCATGTCCCAGTAGATCCAGGTCTTTTGTCGGCCGGTGCAACTTTTCCGTCCAGGCCGTGAAGAGCATTGCGCCTTTGAGGACAAAGTCTTCGGCATGTCCCGATCGGGCAAGGCGATAAAGGAGACGTTCCAGTGCGTAACGCATAAGGACGAGATTGAAAACCTCGTTCCTCTCCCGGCTCAAGTTCAGCAGCCTCTGGCGTATTGAGGTAGACAGATTGGCAGGCCGTGTTCGGCTCACGAGAGTGCCTCCAGGTAAGGTTTCATCACATTCCAGACCCTGCATATCTTCCCATACCGCCACAGATCGTCGTTAGTACACTTGCGTTGGCTGAGGCACTCTCTGAGTGCTTCGAGAGCAACATCCAGCCCGATCTTGTTTCGGTACTTGAAGCAGTCTGCCACTGTCTTTGCCGGGTTATAAATCTTTACAGGGACTCCCTCGATTGAAGACTCCTCAACCCCGGAATTCAGTGCCTGGCCGGAAAAGCGCACAATGCGTATGGGGAGTTTAGGCTCCCTGGGATACCGTGCCTTGCGATCAATTGCTATCCAAACTTCAAAGGGCATTTGGGTTGTCAGGCCATGGAACTGTAGTGCTGAAATAAGACAGACCACTCCCCCCGGTATCCGCTTACAAACCTCAGCTATCGTATGATGCTCTGTAGGATCGATATCTGATGCCACATACAGGCCCCTCCCCACCCTGTTCAGAAGTCCCTTCCGATACATGAGGGTCAGATATTTGCGAGAGATTCCATGAGACTCCAGGTCCCGCGGCCGGATTACCCCGCTTTCTTTGACAATCTTCAGTATCTTGTCGACCGTACCAGCCTTCATTTTCAACACCGTTCTGCCTCAAAACGTCGGCACATATTAATAATTGCCGACACTTTGTACCACTTTCCTTTCTCACCCGCAAGCTAAAAGTGCATATTCGCGCTTGGCTTGTTTGGACGCTATGGAGATTTGTGGTGAGAGCTTCAGTCACTTATCAGTAGCGGGATAATATCTCCAGGTTTTGGCGCGGGACAAATTTGGTTGTGGAAATGCCTCCAAAAAATGGAAATGATCGTCCATTTTCAGGCCGAAAAAGATGCTTTTCCACTGCGTGAATTTTTGCGTGAATTTGGGTGACAAAATTCTGGTTTTTTATGATTTTTCCTGGAAAATTCACGCAAAAAATCCCGCAGTAAGTTTTTGATATTTCGATAAATATGTGATTTTACTTAAAAGTCCGATTTGGTGTTGAGAGACTTTCACGCCGGCAACACCGGTTCAAATCCGGTTGGGGACGCCACTGCGCATACAAATGGGACTCATGAATCTCAAATGAGTCCCATTTTTTGATTGATGCGTTAGGTTACCACTTTTAGCGATTCACAATCTGCGCTGGTCTAGTGCCAACAGTCCTCTGAAGTAGATCCTAGTAAGAGCAAATCATGGTCGAATGTTTCTTCTTATGCCTTTAGTCCAAACGTAATCCTTGGTATTAAAAAGAGAGGACAGCATTTGTTTTTTCAGGTTCATCGGGAGAGGGGTACCACATCCTGTATTCGAATCCTCGGTGTCCCGATCAAATTACTCGCTCATTTTTCAATGGGCCATGGGTGGAGATAATCGTGCCACAGCTAGATATTGCTCACATTAAGGTATCTAGCTTCTTAGCACATAAAAATATCACTTTTTTATTTACCCAAAATGGCTCAAAGCAGAAATGGGTAAAAGTTTGAACATTATGATCGACATATCCAAAATCGACTATTCTCATCTTGATCGGCCTGAGATACTCATGTCTCTCTTCCACCCGCGGCCAGAATGGGACAATTCGGGTGGAAAGGGTGAGGATGTCATGATACCTGTGGAAGATGAAGTGGAGGTAGGGGCACGTTTTCATCTCCATAACGCTCAGGCGCCTAACATCCTTTTCTTTCACGGAAACGGGGAAATTGTGGCCGACTATGATGATATGGGCCCTTTGTACAACCGTCACGGCATCAATTTTCTAACTATTGATTATAGAGGTTATGGCCGCTCAGGAGGCCAGCCTTCCATCACATCCATGATGCGGGACTGCCACATTGTTTTCCACTTTGTCAGGAAATGGCTGGCGGAAAAGGGATATTCCGGGCCATTAATTGTGATGGGCCGCTCTTTGGGCAGTGCTTCGGCCCTGGAGCTTGCCGCCCATTATGAAGGGGAAATCGCCGGGCTTATCATTGAAAGTGGCTTTGCCTATGCAGGTCCCTTGCTCCAGTTGCTAGGAGTGGACCCGGATGCCATAGGCTTCAAGGAAGAGAAAGGATTCCGCAACAAGGACAAGATCGCCTCTTTTCACAAACCAACTCTAATCATCCATGCGGAATATGACCATATTATCCCCTTCTCTGATGGCGTTGCACTTTTCGAGGCATGTCCTGCCCCAGAAAAACAATTTCTGAAGATCCCCGGAGCAAACCACAACGACATTTTTATCCGGGGTATGGCCCAATACATCACGGCTATAAAGGAGCTTGTGAACAAGGTGTAATTAGCTGTTTACATCTAAAAAGGCTCTGAATCCCTTATAGGTCATATAGATATCTCCCTTGTGGGTAATCTCAAAAGGAGAGTGCATAGAAAGCACCGGGGGACCGCAATCAATAACCTCCATGCCATATATGGCGAGGAACTTAGCCACAGTTCCGCCTCCCCCCTCGTCCACTTTGCCCAGCTCACCCGTTTGCCAGACCACCTTGTTTTCGTTGAAAAGCCTTCGTAGCCATCCAACATACTCGGCACTAGCATCGTTGGTTTCGTACTTTCCACCATGGCCTGTAAACTTAGTCACACATACACCGTATCCCATGCGGGCGGCATTGCGCTTCTCATGCACATCCTGGTAATCAGGGTCCAGGGCGCCGTTCACATCAGCTGACAAGGCCCGTGAGCGGGTGAGGATCTCATAGGCAACCCTTGCACTTGGCTCCATTTCTAGGGCCATCATGAGGTCATAGACAACCGCCTCCAGGAACTTGGACTTGGCACCAGTGGCACCATCACTTCCGATCTCTTCCTTATCAACAAATAGGACAATACTGCTTCTTTGAGGCTGCCCGATATCAAGCAATGCCCTTAAACTTGCAAAGGCGCAGGAACGATCATCCTGGCCATAGGCGCCAATAAGGGCCCGGTCCCATCCCACGTCGCGGGCAGGACCTGCGGGCACCACCTCCAGCTCGGCACTGATGAAATCTTCTTCAGTCAATCCATATTTCTCGTGCAGGTGTTGAAGGATCGCCAGTTTGAACCGATCCTTTGTGTCCGTATCACCCAAAGGAAGCCCTCCCACAATCAGATTTAGTTTCTCGCCCTCGATTGCCTCATGGAGCTTCTTGTTGTACTGGGCCTTGCGGGCCAGATGCGGGAGCAGGTCCAGGACCGTAAACACCGGATCCCCTTCATTCTCACCAACTGCGATATCCAAGGAGCCCCCGCCTGCCTTGACAATGCGGCCATGGAGGGCCAAAGGGCGGGCCAGCCATTGGTATTTCTTGATCCCTCCATAGTAATGGGTCTTGAAAAAGGCCAGATCCACCTCCTCATACAGGGGCTTTTGCTTGAGATCCAGGCGGGGAGCATCAATGTGGGAGACAATAAGATGAAGCCCTTGATCCAATGGGGCCTTGCCTGGCCTTGCAAGGGCAACGGCCTTCTCCTGGAAGGACCTCACCATGGGCTTACGAGAGCCACGGATGACCTCTTCGGTAAATCCCTTGGCCAGTGCCATCTCCCGAATGCAGGCCACGGCCTCTCGTTCGGTCTTTGCCTTGTCAAGGAATGCCTTGTAATCTTCGGCAAAGGCAAGGGCCCTTTTCTTTTCCCGTTCCTCAATAACATCCCACACAAGCCGTGGGGTATAGGAAAGCCTTTCGGCTAAGGACTTGATCTGTTTTTTTGTAAGTCTTTTTTGCGCCATTGTTCTATTCTCCTTGTAAAAGCAACATCCTCACTACAATTGATTGCCACTAACTTTTACCCAAATCAGCCTTGAGCCGAAATGGGTAAAAGTTGGTGACTCTATACTCTCAAAGTGGCAACTATTTCCTCTAATCTCCCAATCTTTTTCTCAATGCAATACTGTTTCAGCCCCTCCACAATGTCCACTGTGGCCCGCGGGTTCACAAAATTGGCGGTTCCCACCTGAACCGCTTTTGCCCCTGCGATCAGGAATTCCAGGGCATCACGAGCCTCCATGATACCACCGATTCCCACCACCGGAATCTTTACGGCCTGCACAACTCTATAGACCATATAAAGGGCCACCGGCCGAATGGCAGGACCAGACAGACCACCAGACACATTTGCCAGCCTAGGCCGCCTGGTCTCAACATCAATGGCCATCCCTGTGAGCGTATTAATCAAAGAGATGATGTGTGCCCCTGCTCCCTCCACTGCCCGGGCAATTTGTGTGATGTCGGTGACATTAGGCGACAGCTTTACCATGACCGGTTTGTCGGTGTTTTTGAGAACCGCTTCGGTCACCATGGCGGCGATCTCGGGATCAGTGCCAAAGGCCATACCACCCTTTTCCACATTGGGGCATGAGATATTCACTTCAATGGCATCTACCCCGTCCACTCCCTTAAGAGCCAATGCCACCTCTCCGTATTCGGCCACGGTGTGACCGTAGATATTGGCAATCACCGTAGTATCCAGGGTTCTCAGCCACGGGAGTTTTTCTTTTAAGAATGCCTCCACGCCGATGTTGGCCAGGCCGATGGCATTCAGCATTCCACTTGGGGTCTCTGCTATCCTGGGTGGGGGATTGCCTGGCCTGGGGGCTAGAGACAACCCCTTCACCACAATGCCGCCAAGCAGATTCGGGGCCACCACATCTGCGTATTCATCGCCGTAGCCAAAGGTACCTGAAGCGGCAATGACCGGATTCTTCAGCTCCATTGGCCCGAGTTTGACCCTGAGGTCGGGTTCAAGCGTTTTCATAGGCTTTCCCATTCAATCATCATGGCATCAAACACAGGTCCGTCTTTACACACATGGTAATAGGACCCATCAGTGGCCGAGGCATTCCTGACGGCGCATCCAAGGCAGGCCCCCACACCACAGGCCATGGCCGCCTCTAGTGATACCTGACAGGGAATCCCTTGCTTAAGGCAGATCTCAGAGACCTTTTGCATCATAGCCGGTGGCCCGCAGGTACATACCACGGAAGGAGCCCCGCCAAGCCTGTTCAGTTCACTTGCCAGCAAATCCGTCACCACGCCGTGATATCCGGTGGATCCGTCTTCTGTTGCAAGAACTATCTCCACTCCCCCAAGATCAAAACCACTGATATCAATAATTTCATTCTGGCTGCGATATCCTATTAATAATCTTGGTGAGTGTTTTGTAATCCTCGATGCCAAAAAAAGCAGGGGGGCAACCCCAATTCCCCCAGCAACCAGAAAAGTCCTTTGGCCTGGATCAGGAAGGCGGAAGCCCTTTCCTAGCGGGCCCAGAATTGAAAGCTCGGCCCCCGGCAACATGGCTGCCATCAAGAACGTACCTCTGCCCACAACCCGGTACAGGATCAAAATCGTATTTTTTCGGGTTGTACCGCATATGGAAAAGGGGCGTCGCAGCAAGGGATCCGTGGCTTGGCTTAACCGGAGCATAACAAACTGGCCCGGTTCAGCCAGGAATTCTTCATCCTCCACTTTAAGACCCATGAGGTAGGTGTCCCTAGCCACCTCATTGTTGAATTGAACCTTTGATTTGATTTCGCGCATGATGGTCGGTAATAAGGAAAAGGTTTCCGTATGTCTACACCAAAACTCCGGGAGAAGCAATAGAAGAAAGGAGGCTTGTCTGCCGCACTTTGGCGGGCTTGTCCGCCGAACTCTGGCGGGCAAGTTCCTGCAAAGAAAGCTACTTTAAGCCTTGAATTTTCCGTTAAGATATCCGATATTCACCAATAGGTCTGAAAATCATGATTGGGAAAGAGATCGGAAATTACTGCGTTGTGGACCTCATAGGCAAGGGAGGCATGGCCGTGGTGTACCGGGGCCAGCACAAAACCCTTGCCCGCCGCATCGTGGCCATCAAGATGCTCTCTGCAGCCCTGGAGGGTGACCGTTCTTTTCACGATCGCTTTTTCCGGGAGGCGGAAGTGATGGACCGCCTTCGCCATCCCAATATCGTAACCCTTTATGATTTTATCCAACAGAAAGGTCAATATTTTATTGTAATGGAGTATGTGGATGGCACCACCCTGCACCACATGATAAAGGAGGCGCAAGGTGCGCTTCCGCCTGACCAGATCAGCCAAATCTTTAAGCAGGTACTAAGCGCCATCGGCTATGCCCACAAACTCGGGATCGTTCACAGGGATATCAAACCCAGCAACATCATGATCAACCAGGAAGGGCAGGTAAAAATCACTGACTTCGGAATCGCCCGAATCCTTGGAGAAAATTTCGAGACCACCCTTACGGCCACTGGCATGGGTATGGGCTCTCCTTATTACATGTCCCCCGAACAGGTATTGGCATCCAAAGATCATCCCATCACCGCTGCCTCGGATATCTATTCCTTGGGAATAACCCTTTACCAGATGACAACAGGAAAGGTTCCCTTTTCCGAGGGGGGAAGCCTTTATACCATCATGCAATCCCATATTAGGGAAACGCCCCCTCCTCCCAGAGAATTTCTCCCTTCCATTTCACCTTTCCTGGAGCAGGTGATCCTTAAGGCCATTGAAAAGAAACCCGAGGACCGGTGGCGCTCCTGTGAGGAATTTAAAGAGGCCCTGGAAAAAGCTATTGAACAAAAGGCTTATGTCCCAAAACAGCCTCCTGTCTCGGCCAGGCAAGCCCCCGCTCCTATACAGACCCAGCCCATAACTCGGCCACAGGCACCGAAAAAATCATCGGCATGGCTCCCTCTGCTTCTCATTCTCCTTGTAGCCAGCGTGGCTGTTGCCGGAGGAGGATATTTTTACTACTCTAAATACCTAAAAGAAAGAGCCAAGCAGCCCACAACTCCAACCCAGGCTATAGCGCCTAAAAAGCAGGGCGGAGCAATAGAGTCCCCCGAACCCCAAGCCACTGCAAAAATTCCCCTGGTACCTCCAAAAAGGGCTGAGAAGAAAAAAACTGAGATCTCTCCCTTACAGAAGGCTCCATCGCCCGGAAAGCCCGTTGCGGAAGCAGAAAAGGAGATGCACGATACCTTACAGAGGGCTGAGCAGGCCCTAAAGAGTGGGAAATTTGACACTGCTGCAACTCTAGCACAAAAGGTCCTTCAAAAGGACCCCGAGAATGTGGAAGCCAAGACCCTTTTGGCAGAGGCCAGGCAGGCAAAGGCAAATCGTCTCATGGCCCTAAAATTGGATGAGGCTGAGGATTACCTGAAGTCCGGCAAATTCGCCATGGCCCTAAAGCGAACGGATGAGGTCTTAAAGGAAAACCCCACCAATACGAGGGCCCTTAAGCTGAAGGCAGAAGCACATGCGGCCCTGAAAAAGGAGCAGGAAAGGAAGACGGCCATTGAGGCCAAGCTTGCCAAGTCCGAGGCATACCTTGATTCGCAAAGGTTTCGAAAGGCTGCCCAGGAGGCAAAGGGCGTACTTGCCCTAGACCCGGGGAACCAGAGGGCCAGGAAAATCATCCAATTGGCCAGGCAGGGAGCCAAAAGCAAATTTATAGAAAGTAAACTTGCTGAGGGCTACCAACATTTAGAGGCAAAACAGTATGCCCTGGCCCTAAAAAAGGCACAAGAAATCTTGAACCGCTTCCCCCAAGAACCTAGGGCCAAGGCATTGAGACGGGAAGCAGTGGCTGGGCTGAAAAGTACCCATAGTAAAGAAGAGACCGTCAAGCGCATGCTATCCAGGGCGGAGAGGTTTTTGGAGACCGGCCAGTTCCATAAGGCAAGGGTCTTGGCAGACAAGATTCTAGATATGGACCCTGACAACCGTAGGGCACAAGACATCCTGGAAATTGCCCAAGAAGAGGAAAACAAGCAACTCTTTCAACGCTTCCTGGGCCAGGGTGCGCCAGCCACAGAAGGCGGGAGCCCGCCCTTTCCAGTGGAGGGAGAGGGCGGGGCCGAATCCCCGGCAACCCCTATCCCTGTTCTACCGATCCCCGGACGATAGATATTGTGTTCGACTTATCTTGGCCACTGCCCAAGTAGATTGGCATCCTTTAGCACAAATGCTCAGTCAGCATCTTGACTTGGCCCTTACATAACCTCTATAGTGCACCCCGGTGTGTAAAGAACAGATATTATATCAGCATTCAACTTTTACCCATTTCTGCTCAAGGCTGATTTGGGTAAAAGTGCAGTTTTGATAATGGAAATTATTGAGAGAAAAGGTTATCTGTTGGCCCAAAAGGAAAAAGGGAGGACGGTCTTTGGTGTTTTTCCTGCCCAGTACCCCAAAGAAATCCTATGGGCCATGAACGCGGTTCCTGCCGAGATTTGGGATCCACCCGTGGAGGTGGCAGGGGCCAATGCCCATCTCCAGTCTTATATCTGCTCTGTGGTAAGAATGGGCATGGAGCTTATCCTGCAGGGAAAATGCTATTTCCTTGACGGATTTCTGTTCCCACATACCTGTGATTCCATACAGAATATGGCATCAGTCATCTACGATTATATGGGGGCCAAGAGTCCCTGCTATTTTTTCTATCACCCCAAGGCACCTTATTCTCAGGGCGCTCCAGAGTATTACATGGCCCAACTCAGAAATCTTGCTGATCTCCTGGAAAAACAGTTGGGCCCCATGGATCACAGGGCCTTGAAAGAGGCAATCGAGGCATCCAATCACATATCAGGTCTTCTACACCAACTCTATGAAAAGAGGGCAACGGCCCAGATTCCAGGCGGAAACAGGGAATTCTACCGAGTGGTCCGCCAAGTGGAATATCTTTTACCAGAAGACCTCATTCCGGCCCTAGAAAAATACCTCCACAAAAACCAGGGCAAAGATCCTCAAAACAAGATACCCGTTATTTTGAGCGGTGTCCTGCCAAACCCTCCCCAGCTACTGGATCTGCTGGATGAATTGGGTGTGAGAATCGCCCATGATGACCTCCTGAATGGGAGCAGGAGGCTCCTGGGGCCACCGATAGACCCTTCTACAGACCCTTTTAAGGCCATGCGAGACCAATACTTTCAAATGCCCCCCTGCTCCACCAGGAGCTCACCTATTGAACAGAGAAGCGATTTTCTTTTACAATTGATCCAAAAGACAGGCGCAAAGGGGGTCATTTTTAACATTGTAAAGTTCTGCGAACCAGAATGGTTTGACGTGCCAAATCTTCAAACAGAACTCAAGAAACATAACATACCCAGCTTGGTTTTGGACACTGAAATCAATCAAGGCCTTTCAGGTCAAATGACTACGCGCGTAGAGGCCTTTGTGGAGATGATCAGCTAAAACATATTAACATGACATTTGCAGCCAAAATAAAATACCAGTTCATGAAGGATATGGGCACACCGGCCCTCATGTGGCTTCAAAAAAGCCGTAAAAAGAAACGCCCGCGCAAATCCAATCCACATCTTGGCCCTCCACTCAAATGTGCATCGCGCCTCCGGCAAATCATGACAAGACACTATTTCCTGTCCCGATATGCAAAGGGCGCCAAGCCCGTGGCTTGGGTGAGTAGCGGAGCACCCGTGGAACTCCTGAGGGTTTTCGACTTCTATACGGTTTATCCAGAAAATCACGGGGCCCTTTGTGGGGCCCAAAAAATGGGCCCTGAAATCTGCCAGGAGGCGGAAAAACAGGGCTACCACCCGGATCTTTGCTCTTATGCCCGCATTGATTTGGGTCATGCTTTTTCTGGCAAGACTCCTACCGGCAAATTGCCCAAGCCCGACCTTCTTTTTTGTTCAAACAATATTTGCCAAACCATCCTTTATTGGTTCAAAGAACTCTCTCATTATTGGCGTATTCCGTTGATTCTCTTTGACACGCCTTATAACTTTGAAGATATCAAAAAGGCTGATTTGGATTATATGACCGCCCAGTTGCAGGAAATGATTCCAACGCTGGAGGCCATCTCCAGAAAACGATTCTCTGAGAAACGACTGGAAGAGGTAATCGGCATTGCTAGGGAATCTTCCCAATTATGGGGCGATGTGCTGGCCACCATGAAGGCAAGGCCAGCACCCATGACCATTTTCGATGCCTTTGTACATCTGGCACCCATCGTGTCCCTAAGGGGTCTGCCTGTGGCGCGGCAATATTATGAGATTCTCCTGGCCGAGCTCCAAGACCGCGTTCAAAAAGGCATAGGGGCCATTACCAATGAACAAAAGCGGCTCATGTGGGACAATATCGCAGTGTGGTTCAAATTGAGGGACTGGTCGCATCTCTTCGCTGAACGGGGATGTAGTTTCGTTGCTGCCACATATACAAATGCATGGGCAGAGACCATCCACTATCTTGACGAGAGCTCACCCTTTGAATCCATGGCCAAGGCCTACAACCTCGTTATATTGAACAACAACCTGAAACACCGCTTGAATCTCATGAAACAGATGATCACTGATTACCAGATCGATGGTCTGGTAATACACTCTGATAGGAGCTGCAAACCTTATTCCGTAGGGCAATACGACATGAAGCAACTGCTGGCCGAAGAGCTGGGCGTAAAGGCAGTGGTTATCGAAGCGGACATGACCGATTCCCGGGCGTATTCCGAGGAACAGGCCAGAACCCGGCTGGAGGCCTTTTTCGAAGCACTGGAAGTTGACTGATGGATTATTTCGCAGGAATTGATACTGGCTCTCTCAGCACCGAGGCGATCATCATTGACCAGGACAAAGAGATTGTATCTTACTCCATCAAGCCAACGGGTTCTGACTGTATCGGAGCATCTGAGGCAGCACTGGCCGAGGCACTGGCCTGGGCGGAGCTTAGGCGTTCACAAATAAGCACCATTGTGGCAACAGGTTACGGCCGCATATCAATTCCATTTGCAGACAAGAAGGTCACAGAGATATCCTGCCATGCCATGGGCGCCCATCACATATTTCCGGACACGGGCACGGTCATTGATATCGGTGGGCAGGACTCAAAGGTCATCCACATAGACCATGAAGGCAAGGTTTTGGACTTCACCATGAACGACAAATGCGCCGCAGGAACCGGACGATTCCTGGAGGTGATGGCCGCCACATTCGGCGTCTCTCTGGATGAATTGGGAAGGCTTTCCTTGAAGGCTAACGAGACCATTGCCATATCAAGTGTATGTACGGTATTTGCCGAATCAGAGGTGGTGTCCCTCATCGCCCAGAATAAACCCAAGGAGGATATTATTCTAGGGCTCCATACGGCCATCGTAAACCGAATCTGGAACATGGTGCAGACAGTGGGTGTCCATGGGGAGGTCACCATGACAGGGGGCGTGGCCAAAAACCAGGGAGTCGTGGCCTTGTTCGAGAAAAAGGTGGGAAAACCTATACATATTTACAAGGAACCCCAAATCGTTGGAGCCCTAGGTGCGGCCTTGCTGGCCAAACGTCTAGCTACACAGTAGGGGCTTGCCGCAATGTCGCGACCGCCAGATCTCTCCTATAGGGCCCCATAGGATAACATGGCAACCGTGGCAAAGCGACCCGTATCCCTCTTTTTCCTGTAAGAAAAAAAGATATCACTCCTGCATCGGGTGCATATGCCAGCAACTTCTATGTTTTCCTCTTTCACACCCGCACCCACCAGTTGCCATCTACTGATGGCCCAGAGGTCGAAGTGGTTTTCTTTCACCTGAAAACGGGCAAATTCCTCTGGAAATATTTTATGGTAATCCACAAACTCGGCACAACAGGGCCCAAGAGAAGGACCTATGGCCACATGAAGATCTGCTGGATTGCATCCGAAATCCTGCACCATTGCGGCCACGATCTTGGCCAAAATGCCGCTCACGTTCCCCCTCCAACCGCAGTGGGCCATGCCCAGAACCCCTTTTCCTGGATCCAGAAGGATTACCCCCTGGCAATCGGCCTGCTTCACCATAAGGGTAACTTTGGGGGTATCTGTCACAAGTCCATCACAGTCTGGGATAACCGTATGGCCACCAATCTCACCTTTGCGCAAGGAAACAACCCGGCTGCCGTGGACCTGTTCCATGGCCACCAGGTGTTCAATAGATACCGCATTCCTTATCCTCTTGAGGTTTTCCTCCACATCTTCATGCCGGTCACCCACTGCATGACTCACATTCAAGCTATCAAACGGTGAGTGGCTTACGCCTCCGTGGCGGGTAAAGATCGCATGTACAATTCCCCTAATCTTGGAGAGCTTGGGAAAGGTGAAAAATGGTGGCTCTTTGGAATGGCAAATCAGATAAGAGGAATACACCTGCAATGAGGAGTGCTTTCCAGTAAGTTGGCTTATATGAAGCCTTTTATGATGAAGTCCTTGGTCGTGCATCCTCACTCGAGCCTTGCCGAAACCGCCCCCGCACCCTGAAGCAATGGGATAGATGACATCACGACACAGACTGCCTTGCTTACCGCTGCTTCCTTCCGGACCTGACGGGGTTCACAAGTGTCTGTCACGTGAGCTCCATCCCTTCTCCAAAGGTGACAGGTAAACGCCCCGACAAAGAACTCTCATGCAGGACATTCGACCCCGCATAAGCGGATTTCGGGTTACAGGGCACCGCTAGCTCCCCGTCTAGCACGACCAAGGCAATGATACAAACTAGTAAACGTCTACCCGCTCCCTCAGCTCCTTTCCCACCTTAAAAAAAGGAAGCTTCTTGGGAGCCACGTTGATCACTTCTCCCGTCTTGGGGTTTCTTCCCTTGTACCCGTCGTAGTGCTTGACCTTGAAGCTACCCAGGCCCCGAATCTCGACGCGTTCACCTCGGATTAAGGCCTTTTCCATGTCCCCGAAGACGGTATTTACGATTTCTTCGGCCTTCTTCAATGCCAGATTTTCCGCCTTGGCCAAGGCCTCTACCAATTGCGATTTGTTCATTGTCCACCTCTACCGTTACAAGAGACCAATAACCCATTTCCCATGACGTTTTTAAATAAAAATACTTGATCAAGCCTTCCAAGTCAAGGATTAAGGATGCCTAAATGGATTATTTACATTTCCTTGGCATTAGGTTATAAGGCGATCTCAGCTTCCAAACGGCACCCATTTTGGGGAGAAAGGACAGACATGAAGAAACTGGTTCGTGATGGGATTGAGCAACTGGTCCCATATCCACCCGGCAAGCCCATTGAGGAATTGGAGCGGGAGCTGGGAATCACGGGGAGTATCAAGCTGGCATCCAATGAAAACCCATTGGGTCCATCGCCCAAGGCCATGGAGGCCATCAAAGAAAAACTCTCCACCTTGAATCGCTATCCTGATGGAAGCGGCTATTATTTGAAATCAAGCTTGAGTGAAAAATTCGACCTCCCTGTAGATCAGATCATTCTGGGAAATGGATCCAATGAAATCATTGAGCTTACCATCCGAACTTTTTTGAATCCCGGAGAAGAAGCCCTCCAGCCCTTTCCAACCTTTCTGGTCTATGAAAAGATTGTGAGGGCCGCTGGCGGTAAAATGATTTCGGTCCCCTTAAAGGACTTCAACATTGATCTAAATTCAATGAAGCGGGCCATTGGACCTCATACCAAGGTAGTGTTCATTGCCAATCCCAATAACCCAACAGGCGCGGCCCTGTCACAAAAAGACCTAATGGCCTTCCTTCAAGACATACCCGAGCACCTGATTGTAGTCCTTGACGAGGCCTATATTGAATTCGTGACAGACCCTGAAGTAGCCAACGGATTGAATCTCCTTGAGCATCATCCTCACCTGGTGGTTCTTCGCACCTTTTCCAAGCTTTACGGTCTGGCTGGCTTAAGGATTGGTTATGGATTTTCATCTAAAAAAATCATCAATTATATGAACAGGGTACGTCAGCCCTTCAATGTGAATTCCCTGGCCCAGACAGCCGCACTTGCTGCCCTTGATGATGAAGCATTCGTGCAGCGCACCCTTGAACTGGTACGGGACGGACTTAAGCAGCTTGCCACTGGCCTCAAGCAGATGGGAATATCATTCATGCCCACACACACCAATTTCTTACTCATAAAAGCTCCTTTGGGAGGCAAAGCCACATACGAGCGCATGCTCCGCGAGGGTGTAATCATAAGGGCCATGGACAGCTTTGGCCTGCCTGACCATATCAGAATCACTGTAGGTCTTCCCGAAGAAAATATCCGATTCCTCAAGGCCTTTCAAAAAATTCTGGAGGAAGAGGCACACGCATGATGGAAGACGGTTTTGTGATTGCCATTGATGGCCCTGCCGGAGCAGGTAAAAGCACAATTAGCCGTCTCCTGGCAAAAAGGCTGGGCATTACCTATTTGGACACAGGCGCCATGTATCGGGCCGTGGCATTGGCAGCTAAGCGCAAGAATATGGACATGGACGACAGGACTGGCCTTGGAGCCCTTTGTAGGAGTTTAGATCTATATTTTGATACCACAAAAGATCCCCCCCGTCTGCTTCTGGGCGAAGAAGATATTACGGGCCTAATAAGAACACCGGAGATGGATATGTTGGCATCAAGGGTATCGGCCATTAAGGAAGTCAGAGAGGCCATGACTCAACTCCAGAGGAAAATGGCCCGGCAGGCAAAGCGCGTGGTTGCAGAAGGTAGAGACATGGGGACAGTGGTTTTCCCGGATGCGAGGTTCAAGTTTTTTCTAACAGCTTCTTTGGCCGAGAGGGCCAAAAGGCGGTACAGGGAGCGGATTGATAGAGGTGAAAGGGTGGAAGAATCTACTGTCCAACAAGAGATAAAACTCCGGGATGAACAGGATCAAAACCGAAGCCTTGCACCTCTTAAGCCTGCCCAAGATGCGGTCATCATTGATACTACGGATCTTTCTGTGGATCAGGTGCTCGAGCGCATCAGCCAAGAAATTAGCATGACCAACACTTCATAACGCAGGAATAGTGGGATTCTAGGCGAAATAAGTGCTTGAAGTTATCCCTGGCTTTTGATAACGTTTGGTATTTAGTCCAATGTGGGCAAAACGATTGAGGGGGTACTTGGTTTAATGGAGAAAGGAACAGACGAAATTGCAGAAATGGCAACTGATCACACCGAAAACCCGGATCCAACAGATAATGTAACCGAAGATCCTGAAAAGCAGGAGGATCAGGGCCCACCAAAGGAAGAGGCGGCACCGGAAGGGAATAATTTCCTCGAACTATATGAAGAGAGCCTTCGGACTATCCAAGAAGGTGAGGTAGTCAGGGGGGAAATTGTCCAAATCGACAAGGAATATGTGCTTGTGGATATCGGTTATAAGTCCGAGGGCCAGATTCCCATTCACGAATTCCAAGATGAAAACGGTAATATCACGGCCAAGGTGGGTGAGAAGGTAGATGTCCTTCTAGAGAGAAAGGAAGACGAAGAAGGCATTATAATTCTGTCCAAAGAGAAGGCAGCAAAGATAAAGGTTTGGGATCAAATACGAGAAATCTATGAGCGCGACGGTACCATTAAGGGGGTCATCAAGTCCAGGGTTAAGGGAGGGCTATCGGTTGATGTGGGGCTGCCTGCCTTTCTACCTGGCTCCCAGGTGGACCTCAGACCTGTAAGGGATATGGATTCCCTGGTGGGGACAGAGCATGAGTTCAAGATTGTAAAATACAACAAACGAAGAGGAAACATCGTCCTGTCCCGTCGGGCCATATTGGAAGCCGAGCGGATGGCCCTTCGAGAAAAGACCTTGGAAAAATTGGAAGATGGAGCCGTACTGGAAGGCACGGTCAAAAACGTAACAGACTATGGAATCTTTGTAGACCTCGGCGGCATAGACGGCCTTGTCCACATCACTGACCTGTCTTGGGGTAGGGTCAGTCATCCCTCCCAGCTATATCAAATAGGCGACAAAATCACCGTAAAGGTGCTCCATTTTGACGGGGAAAAGGAAAGGGTCTCCTTAGGTGTCAAGCAACTTACTCCTGATCCATGGCTGAACGCTGATCAAAAGTACCCTGTAGGCACTAAAATAACTGGTCGCGTTGTGAGTCTTACGGATTACGGGGCATTCGTTGAGGTAGAACCGGGCGTAGAAGGACTCATTCACATCTCAGAGATGTCATGGACCCGCAAGATAAGGCATCCCTCTCAATTGTTAAAGGTGGGAGATATTGTCGATGCTATGGTTCTGAATATCGACGTAGAGAGGAAACGGATCTCATTGGGCATGAAGCAGGTGGAGCCTAATCCTTGGGATGTCATTGCGGAAAAATATCCTGTGGGAACCACAATAGAAGGAAAAATCAAAAACATCACGGATTTTGGGATCTTCATCGGGATCGATGAAGGGATCGACGGATTGGTACATATATCAGATATCTCTTGGACAAAACGTATCAAGCACCCTTCTGAAATCTACAAAAAGGGGCAGGAAGTCCAGGCAATCGTGCTAAAGATAGACAAGGAAAATGAGCGATTTTCCCTTGGCATTAAGCAGCTTACACCCGATCCATGGACGGAAATTCCCGAAAAATACAAACCCGGAACACGGGTCACTGGCACGGTCACTAATATTACAGACTTTGGAATCTTTGTAGAACTGGAAGAAGGAATTGAAGGTCTGATTCATGTATCTGAGGTCCCGAAGGACAAACGGGGCAGTGCCCTTTCCAAATTCCAAGTAGATGATGTGATTCAGGCCCAGGTCATCAGTGTCTCACCCCAGGAAAAAAAGATCGGTCTTTCCCTCAGAAAATTGGAGGAGGCATCAGACAAGGATGCCTACAAAAGCTATTTGGGCAGCCGAAGAGAGGCCACCTCGAACTTAGGGGAACTGCTAAGGGAAGAAATGATGAACCTTCAGCGTCAGATCCGGCCCCAAGAACCGGAAACGCAAGAAAAAACAGAGGCCCAATCCTCTGAGGTCGAGGCAGTCGAGTCTGTGGAAGAAGGTGAAGGCCCCAAAGCAGAAAGTGAGCCCCTGGAGGATACTCCAACCGAAGACGAAAAGGAATCCACCACATAAAACCGAGAGATGCCGCAAAAAAAACAAACCTTCTTGACCGTTATTCTCATTGTCCTGATCGTAGGCATTGTGCTGGGGCTCGCCTCAGTGCTCATAATAAAAAAAATCGGAAGCTCGCCCAAGATAGCCTTTGGTGACAAGATCGGTGTCATCCCAATTGAAGGTCCCATAACAAACGCCCAACCTATTATCTCTGATCTCATCCGCTTCAAAAAGAACAAGGGGATCAAGGCCATTATCTTGAGGATCGACTCCCCTGGAGGCGGGGTGGGGCCCAGCCAGGAAATCTATCGAGAAGTACGTAGGACCCGGCAAAAAAAGAAGGTCATCGTATCCATGGGCTCAGTAGCTGCCTCAGGAGGCTACTATATTGCTTCAGCAGCAGATAAGATCGTGGCAAACCCCGGCACCCTCACAGGGAGTATTGGGGTCATCATGGAATTTGTCCAAGTTGAAGAGCTTCTCAAAAAGATAGGAGTAGGTCTTGAAGTGCTCAAAAGCGGTGAGTTTAAGGACATCGGTTCCCCCCACCGCAAGCTGACTGAAAGAGAAAAAAAGTTGCTTCAAGATCTTATCACCGATATTCAGAGCCAGTTTGTTACTGCAGTGGCAGAAGGACGAAAATTGCCGGTTGAAAAAGTGCAAAAAATTGCTGACGGAAGAATTCTTTCCGGTGCCCAGGCCAAAAAGCTGGGGCTGATAGACATGTTGGGCAACTTCCAAGACGCTGTGGAGCTTGCAAAACGGATGACAGGAATTAAGGGTGAGCCTACGCTAATTTATCCGCGCAAAAAGAAAATCGGCCTCTGGGACGCCCTTTTCGATAAGGCTGCCCACTCCCTTCTCCGCCTGTTGAAAAGTTCTCAAGGCCGGATCCAATATATGTGGCCTGGTCCACTCCAATCAGCCGTTACAGAAACATACTGACATCGCCCTTTCCTGCTCGAATTACCTCCGGTTTGTCGCCGATCAAGGAAACCACACTGGAAGGCTCTGGATATAGGGGACCGCCGTCAATTACCGCCCCAAGATAAGCCCCATACACCTCTTGTATTGCTCTCGCATCACTTTGCTTTGCACTGGTGCTGATGATGGGGCGACCAAAGGTCCTCACTAAGGCAAGGCAAATCTTGTTGTCAGGGACTCGGATACCAACCGTCTTTCTCTTGGTAAGCATAATCTTTGGCACCAGCCTTGTCCCCTCCAGAATGAAGGTATAGGGTCCGGGTAAGAGGCGTTTCATGGTCTTATAAGCAAAGTTGCTCACTTTTGCATAACGGCTGACCTCCTTAAGGCTATCACAAATAAATGAAAAGGGTTTTTTTAGCGGCCGATTTTTGAGCCGATATATCAATTGGATACCTTTTTTGTTATATAGATCACATCCGATGCCATAGAATGTATCCGTAGGATAGGCAATCAACCCCCCTTGTTCCAGGACCTCGCAGACCCGGTGTATCAGGCGCTGCTGAGGGTTATCAGGATTAATGGAGAGTAAAAGGGGATATCGTTTCTTCATTACAAGCCCGACCTCATGCAGTGTGAAAGGAACTATTTATGAACCCGGATGCCATATTAACAATATTTTCGTTTCTATTTGGGCTGGCCCTTGGCAGCTTTGCCAATGTCTGTATCTATCGTCTGCCTTTGGGAAGATCCATAGTATGTCCTCCATCAAGCTGCCCACATTGTGGCCAGCAGATCAAGTTTTATGACAACATCCCTCTGCTCAGTTATCTCCTTTTAAAAGGAAAGTGCAGGGTATGTGGGCATCCCATATCCGCCCAGTATCCACTGGTGGAACTGAGCATGGGACTCATCAGCCTTGCCTTGTTTATCAGATATGGCGCTAGTTATCAATATATCTTATACCTTCTCTTTACCGGCTCTCTAGTGGTAATTACCTTTATTGACCTGCACCATCAGATTATACCGGATGTGGTGTCTCTGCCAGGCATTGCAGTCGGATTCCTGAGCTCATTTTTCCTTATCTCTGTTTCCTGGATAGACTCTGTAATAGGAATCGTTGCTGGAGGTGGGGCCCTTCTTGTCATAGCCATCATCTTTGAAAAGCTCACAGGAAGAGAAGGAATGGGAGGTGGAGACATAAAGCTTCTGGCCATGATAGGAGCATGGATGGGATGGAAGGCCCTGCCTTTCATTGTGCTCGTCTCTTCGTTGGCCGGTACCATAATAGGAGGAGGTGCCCTGCTCATAACCGGAAAGGGCTATGGTGTAAGAATTCCATTCGGGCCCTTTTTGGCTATGGGGACCCTTATCTATTTCTTTTTCGGAAGCATGATCCTCCAATGGTACAGTAGATTGTTTTTTTAAAGGAGCGCACCGTGCGTAAACTGTTTTACAGCCTAAGGACCGGGATACTGGCCAACCTGATCCTATTAATCCTGTCGGCCATGTTACTCATAAATGCTGTTACGGTGCGGTTGGCCGAAAATGACCTAATCCGTTCCCGAATCCAAGAAGGAACCATATTGGCAAATGCACTATCTCAATGGCTGGGAAGGCAAATAGCAGACCACGGTATTAACGAGACATTGCCTGTACACACCCCATTCAAAAAAGAGATTGAAAAACTCTTAGGCAAGGGATCATTCTCCGAGATGCTTTTCATCCCGGCCAGCGGCCAGGGGGAGTGGGCCTTGGGCCCATGGAAACAGGGCAAAGAAGAGGCTATAGCCCTCTGCCACCAAGCCCTTGTGACCGAAAAAGGCTCCAATGCCTTTTACGGAAGCACGTGGGCGGTCATCTGGCTGGGTTATGAAAATGTAAAGATATCCATGCCAGTGCGATCACAAGGGAGGACAGTGGGGGCATTGACCGTTTGCTCCCATCTAACGGATCTCTACGGCCATCTCCGTCAATCTGAAAAGATTATCCTGATCTATATCCTGCTCAATACAATTATTCTGCTCGCAGCAGGCATGTACCTGCTTTCCCGGACCGTGGTCAAACCCATCCATAAACTCTTAAAGGTCACCCAACAGTTCAAGGGAGGTGAACCATTGCCTTTTCCTACCGAAAGCTCGAGGAATGAAATCGGACAACTATTCCACTCCCTAAAAATGATGCTCAACAGGCTTGAGGAAAACAAGAAGGAGTTGCAGACCCACATCGCCTCATTGCAAGAGGCCAATGAGCAACTGCGCAAGACACAACAAGAAGTGATCCGATCTGAAAAACTGGCCTCAGTGGGAAAACTTGCCGCTGGGATTGCCCATGAAATCGGAAACCCTGTTGGGATCGTATTGGGGTATATTGATCTGATCAAGAATGGTGAACTTTCGGCCGAAGAGGTTCGGGATTCCCTAGTGCGATGCGAGTCGGAAATCAACAGAATAAACACAATCATCAGGCAGCTACTGGACTTCTCACGTCCATCTACTGGTGCCCCTCAACCCATTAAAATTCACGACCTTTTGGTGGAAACCATTGAGATGTTGAAACCCCAGCCTCTTATGAAGGGTATTATAATCGAGCAGGATTTCAAATCCCCTGATGACACGGTGCTTGGAGACCCAGGTTACCTCAAACAGGTATTCGTAAATATTATTCTGAATGCTGCCGATGCCATTGAAGAGAAACGTAAAACGAATGAACAGCATACAGACCACAGGCTATCCATCATGACCCAAAATGGGCGAAATACCATAACAGTCCAGTTCAGTGATACGGGCTGTGGCATTGCCAGCGAAGCCATTGAGCGGATATTCGATCCCTTCTATTCCACAAAAGAGCCTGGTAAAGGCACAGGGTTGGGTCTCTCGGTATCTTATAGAATAATAGAACAAATGGGAGGCACTATTCGGGCAGAAAGCTCATATGGAGAAGGGACCACTGTGAGTGTCTGCCTCCCTCTTCTTTCAAAGACGAAAAAAGACCAGGCAGGAGAAAGCAATGCCTGAAAAGCGGGTTCTCATCGTCGATGATGAAGACAACATGCGCCACATGCTAAAGGTCTTGTTGACCAAGGCGGGTTATGTTGTATCTGATGCCCCCAATGGCCAAGGGGCATTAGACATGATGGCCCAAAACCACTTCGATTTTATCCTGTGCGATATCCGAATGCCCGAGATGGATGGAATGCAGTTTCTTGAGGCAGCTCAAGAGAGATTTTCGGATAAAACCGTTATCATGATGTCTGCCTATGGCACCATTGAAACCGCACTTGAGGCCATGAAAAAAGGGGCATACGACTATATATCCAAGCCCTTCAAGACAGATGAAGTGCTCCTCACCCTTAAAAAGGCCGAAGAGAGAGAGCGCCTAAAAAGGGAGAATATCACACTAAAAAAGGAGTTGGAAAAAATCAGTAAACGGTATTCCTTTGGAAATATTATCTCTCGAAGCGAGGCCATGGCAGGGGTTTTGGATCTAGTGAGCAAGGTAGCAGATCATAAGACCACAGTGCTCATCACCGGAGAAAGCGGCACAGGCAAAGAACTTATTGCAAGGGCTATCCATGAAAACGGCGCCCGGGCATCGGGGCCCTTGGTCTGTATCAATTGTGGGGGCATCCCGGAAAACCTTTTGGAAAGTGAACTCTTTGGCTACAAGAAGGGTGCCTTTACCGATGCGGTCAAGGACAAGCCGGGTCGGTTCCAAGAGGCTGACGGTGGCACCATCTTTCTGGATGAAATAGGGGATCTGCCATTGCCCCTCCAGGTCAAGTTATTAAGAGTGCTCCAGGAAGAAGAGATTACGCCCCTTGGTGATATCGGTTCCAGAAAGATAGATGTGCGTGTCATCGCCGCCACATCCAAAGATCTGGATAGGGAGGTGAAGGAAGGCCGGTTCCGGGAAGATCTCTACTACAGAATTAATGTGATGACTATTCACCTTCCGCCACTAAGGGACAGGCGGGGTGATATACCCCTGCTGGTGGGTTATTTCATTGATGTATTTAACAAAAAGCTAAACAAACACATTGAGGGCCTAAGCTCAGAGGCCATGCCCATACTGATGGCCTATTCCTGGCCTGGCAATGTAAGAGAGTTGGAAAATGTGATAGAGCGAGCCGTCTTACTGGCCCAGGGCCGATGGATTACCCCAGCAGAATTGCCTCCCCATATGACTCGACCCCACGATATCTCCTCGTTTTATGATCCCCAAGAAACACTATCCCTTAAAAAGGCCTCCAAACGTCTCGAGCGAAACCTCATTGAAAAGGCCCTCAAGCTCACCAAGGGAAACCGCTCAAAAGCAGCCAAGATCCTGGAAATAAGCCGACCGATGCTCTTGTCAAAAATTCGAGAGTATAACTTGTAATAATCGCCACCCAGGACTTTTTTGTTGATTTATCAAACTAATTTGCTAGATTGAACTAGACACAAGTCTCTACTTTGCTAGACTTTTGTAGTCTGCCCAAGTAAAGATTTCCTAATAAAGCTATCAGCACCCGACCTACCGGTGCACCTTAGGCTCATACATGCAAAAAATAGCTTCGTAACATGTTTACTCACAAGAAAATGGCAAACTTCCTCCACTACGTTCCCTATGCCATCCACGGTTACGGTCACTGCGTATCTTGTCTCTTCTCCTGTCTTGTTCCAAAGCCAAAATACACGACTTCCCTGCCCGCCGAAGCCTCGGCGCAGGCGGGGGGAACATCCCGTTCCCTTGTTAAACTATATGGAAATATCTGTCTCTTAGGAGCAGTCATAGGAAAGTACCCTGATCATAGAACCCTCAGTATATAGGAGACTTCCTGGGTATGCCTCTTTATTTAAGGTATTGTCCCTCACGAGATGACCTGCTCTCGGGACAATGATAAATTCTTATCCATTACCATTAACAAACCTCAACCAAAAAAGGAGGGGCGCCATGACACGGTTTATCAAGAACATCTTGTGTCTAGTGGCAGTTTTTGCTCTGGTGCTGTTGGTCTTTCCGGCAGTGGCACCAGGCGGGGAAACCGTGAAAGTTGGACTTCCCATCTCATTGACCGGCAAATATGATGTGCTGGGGATGAGGAATCTCCACGGGGCCAAATTATGGGCAGAGTGGGTTAATGAGAATGGGGGTATCTTTGTTAAGGATAAAGGCAGGAAACTGCCCGTCAAAGTAATATGGTACGACACCAAGAGTGACAAAGACACCACAATCAAGCTTACCGAAAAGCTGATCACCGAAGATAAGGTCCATTTTCTGCTCGGGCCTTACGGAAGCTCACTCACCCTGGCGTCGGCTGCCATTACGGAAAAATACGGGAAGTTAATGTTCTCCCATTCTGGCGCCTCAGACAAGATATGGAAACAAGGCTTCAAATACGTAATTGGTGTCCTGACTCCATCGTCCTACTATTATAAAAGCACCATGGAACTGATGGCCTCACTTGATCCTCCTATAAAAACGGTTGCCATAATCACAGAGGACAACCCCTTCAATTTATCTATCCGGAAGGGTATCAAAAGATGGGCCAAGGAACTGGGTTTCAAGGTGGTTTTTGACGAAGTTTATCCCTCGCCCCCTACTGATCTCTCCCCCATATTGAGCAAGGTGAAGAGATTAAAACCAGATGCCATTCTTACCTGTTCTCATTTCAAGGATGGTGTGCTTTTGGCAAAGCAGGCAGCTGAGTTGAGGGTTTACACAAAGTTTTTTGCCCTAGGTTCCGCCCCTTCCACAGTTGAATGGTGGAAAGCTGTGGGACCCAAAGGGGCCCAATATACTGCGGCCACATCTCAGTGGGAGCCTATGGATGCGCCAGATCCTTCGAGGTTTTCCAACTGGTTCGGCCCCTCCATGACCGCCAACCAGTTCAACGCCTGGTATAAGAAACGCTGGGGTAAGCCTACTGATTTCAGAGGTACACAGGCATTTGCCGCTGGCCTTGTCCTTCAATGGGCCATTGAGCGGGCAGGAAGCCTTAATACAGATGAGGTAAGGGCTGCACTCAATAAAATGGACATCATAACCCTTTACGGTCGGTCCAAGATTGATCCCGCCACGGGTATCCAAGTAGGCCACGGCATGGTGGTGGCTCAGTGGCAGGACGGAAAGAAGGTGGTCGTGGGGCCTCCTGATATTGCTGTGGGCAAACTGGTTTATCCGAGACCCAGGTAGCCAATGGTGAAGGCCCTGCATCTCATCTCTGGGATGCCGGGCCTTGTTTTATGAGGACTTTTTACATGTTAGATTTTACCCTCTTGGTGCAAGCCTCTATCAACGGCCTGCTCATAGGTGGTGTCTATGGACTTGCCTCCCTTGGCCTCAGCCTTATCTGGGGCGTGATGAAGGTGGTAAACCTCGCCCACGGGGTATTCATAATGCTGGGTGCCTACTTGGGCTACGGAATGTACCACCTGCTTGGTCTGCATCCCCTCCTAGGCATGATAATTGCCATCCCCCTAGGTGCCGGAGCTGGTTTTCTGTCCTATCGTTATCTTCTCCACAGGATCATGGAAGCCGCCTCCAGTGAGCTGGAAATGGAAATGATGTGCCTTTTGTTTACCTTCGGCATTTCAATTATAATTTATGGGACCGCCCTTAATATCTGGGGATCTGATATCCGCGGCATCCCAGCTTTGCTGCCCACCCTCTTTCTGGGAGAACTTGATGTTCCCTCCTCACGACTTATAGCCTTTGCGAGTGCCCTCGGACTGGGTCTTATACTTT
The DNA here is from genome assembly GCA_019307815.1 of Deltaproteobacteria bacterium. GTDB lineage: Bacteria > Desulfobacterota > DSM-4660 > Desulfatiglandales > Desulfatiglandaceae > B111-G9. The sequence continues at coordinate 138,005 of JAFDIV010000005.1, read as the reverse complement.
TGGTAGTCCTCAAAAAGACCTTCACTGGTAAGGCTATTCGAGCGGTCACTCAGAACAGGGCTTACGTCATGCTCAACGGCATTGACCCCGTAAAGATCTATCAGATTGCCTTTAGCATAGGTATAACCTATGCCCTTATGGCAGGGGTGGTCATCTCTCTCATATCCCCCATAACTCCGTTCATGGGTGGGTACTACCTCTTGAAGTGCTTCACTGTCGTGGTCTTAGGCGGTCTAGGTAATCCCTTAGGTACCTTCCTCGGGGGACTGATTTTGGGGCTGGCGGAAAGCTATACCTCACTTTTTGCCACTTATGCCATCTCCCCTGCCGTAGCCTTCATAACCCTTATTCTCATCTTGATCTTCAGGCCCGGTGGAATCCTGGGCACGCTGAGGTAGTCATGTCCTGGAAAGGGAAAATACTCGCCTCCCTTGTATTCATCGGTTCTGTTCTCTTCTTCCTTTGGGCGCCCCACAGTGGTTTAAAGACCACCACTTACTATTTCCTAATGATAAAGTACATCTTGATGGCCTTAAGCTTTAACCTCATGGCAGGGTATGTGGGGTACATCAGTTTCGGGCACGTAGCGTTTTACGGTATCGGCGGATATGTTGCAGCCATACTGGTGTCCAAGACACCTCTGAGTAATACGGCCTACCTGTGCCTCATTGCGGGCCCCCTGGGAGCAGCCCTTTCTGGCTACCTTCTCGGGATGGTCCTGTTGAAGCTAAGGGGGGCCTATTTTGCTATAGCTACTATCGCCCTCAACGAGGCCCTAAAGGTTATTATGTTTAACCTGCCCGAGACATTCAGCGGGGGTACCTTTGGGATCCCCATGCCGTCCATCCGTAACCCTGCGGCGGCCTATTACCTGATGCTCTTCTGCACCGCCGCAGCGCTTATCTTAGTGTATGCGGTGGTCAAATCCAAACTAGGTGTTACACTCCGTGCCATTCGAGAAGACGAAGACGGCGCCATGGCCATAGGGATCAATGCACCAAAATACAAGGTATGGGCATTTACCCTAAGCACTTTCCTAATGGGGCTGGCAGGGGCCATTGACATATTTTTCATCGGATATATATACCCTGAAGCCTCTTTCAATATTGAGGTAAACGTTGAAGTAATTGCCATGACAATGCTAGGTGGCCTGGGAACCGTGTTGGGCCCCGCAATAGGCTCGGTTGCCCTGTTCATGGTGGCCGACTTCATATGGGCCAAGTGGCCTTTCAGTCACCTGATATTATTAGGATTCGTGCTTTGTATCCTGGTTCTTTTCATGAGAAGAGGGGTCTTGGGATTAGTGGAAGAAAAGATCCCTTCCTTAAGGGGGAAAATTCTCTAACAGGCTCACCATTTGACCCATGGGGCAACCGCCTCTTCCAGACGAATCTCTCCAACAGGGCCATGGAAGGTGACCCGACCGAATTCTAGAACATAGACATAATCTGTAATCCCCATGGCCCTCCTGACGTTCTGCTCCACCATAAGTATTGTTCTTTGCTCTTCTTTCAATCTCTCCACTTCTTGAAAGATGAGCTTCGCCGCAATAGGGGAGAGTCCTGCCGTTGGCTCATCAAACAGGACTACCTGCGGGTTGGTCATGAGTGCCTTTCCTATTTCCAGTAACCTTTGTTCTCCGCCACTAAGGCTTCCGGCCGGGACCTTCCCTCTTTTGCCAAGCATCGGGTATTTGTCATATATGGCCTCAATAGCCGTTTTCAATCTCTCCCGGTCGCTTCGAAACAGCCATGCACCCAGTTCCAAATTTTCCTGCACCGTTAGGAAAGGAAATACCCCCCTCTCCTGCATAACGAATGTCATTCCTATGCGGAGCATTTGATAGGGCTTTGTCCCGGTGATCTCGCGGGAATCCAGGTAGACTTTGCCCTTCATGGGGTTCAGGAAGCCAAAGGCGGTCTTTAGAACCGTGGATTTCCCCGCTCCGTTTGGACCGATAATCGTGGTGATCTTTTCATCCTGGGCCGAAAGAGTGAGCCCCAACAGGATCATGATATCCTGATAATACCCTACCGTGACGTCCTCCAGGCGTAACGCCATCCTATTCTTCCCCCAGATAGGCCTCAATAACCTTTCTATCATTCAAAACCTTTTCCGGCGGCCCTTCAGCCAGCTTTTCTCCAAAATTTAGTACTGTCACCTGCTGGCAAAGCCCGGAAACGGACCGCATGTCATGGCTTACCAACACAATGGTCTTGCCCTGCCCGTTGAGCTCCCTGATATTGCCCAGCAACTGGGCCTTGATTTCAGGATGAACCCCTGCAAAAGGCTCATCCATGAGCAGTACAGAGGGATCGGTTACCAGGGCCCTGGCAAATTCCAGCAGCTTCTGTTGGCCCCCTGAAAGTTCGTAGGCGTATTGTGAACGCTTTTCTGTAAGCCCCACGAACTCCAACAAGTAGTCTATCCTTTCCCTCACAACTGAGTCCTTCTCCTTCAGGAAAATAGTAGGGGCCAGCATGTTGTCGTAAACCGACATCCTACGAAAAACATGCGCAATTTGAAAAGTCCTTGAAATTCCCATCTGTGCTATATCAAACACCTTTTTATCTCTCAAAGAGCGACCCTTAAAAAACACCTCGCCGCTGTCGGCCTCGTAAATACCGTTGATTACATTCAAGAGCGTTGACTTGCCTGCGCCATTAGGACCAATCAAGCCCCAAATGCTTCCAGTAGGCACTGAAAATGAGACCCCATCTACGGCCACAATTCCATGAAATTTTTTTGTGACCTCCTTCACCTCAATCAAAGCTGTCCCTACCATGGCAAAACTCTTTCACACCAATTCATCATCATAGGCCCTTGCTTCCTTCCCCGTTAGTGCACTTACATTCACGTCTTTGGCAGCCTTATATCCTGCCCTGAAGGCCTTTCGGTTCAATTCCTCAGTCCCTTTTGGGACCTTAGCCATTAAGGTCTTTTCAACATTCTTGGGTGAAACCGCGTTGATAAGATGAGTCAGGGCACCCAAGGCAACCATATTAGCCACAAGCTCCTTTCCTGTCTCTTTCCTAGCTAAATCAGTAAAGGGTATACCCACTGCCCTGCGCGTCGGCACTTGATCCACAAGCCCGGAATCCACAACCAGAAGCCCGTCTGGCTTAAGATCAGAGAAATACGTATCACAGGCGGTCTGATTCATAGCCAAAAGCAGATCCGGCTTTGTGGCCTTTGGATAATCAATGGGCTCGTCACTGAACACAATATCGGCCTTGCTCGCCCCTCCCCTGGCCTCTGGTCCATAACTCTGGCTTTGGCAAACATATTTTCCCCCATGTTCACTGATGGCCTCAGCCAAGATTCTGGCAGCGGTGATGATTCCCTGGCCACCTGAGCCACCAAACCTGATCTCATAACGCTCGGGCCTTTCCATAGACGCTCGTCTTTTACTTTTTTGCCTTTTCACGGATCTTCTCATACTCCTCCGTATAAACAGGTTTGTCCACATCAGCCAGGATGCCAATGGTGAACTTTCCTTCCAGTTCCTCCGGTCCCATCTCTTTGGCCTTTTCCACCTTCACCGCATGATCTCTGAGCCACTTCATCATGGTCACGGGATCTGACATCTGATTTCGTCGGCCAAACTGCACATGGCAATTGGATATGACCTCAACCACGCTGAACCCTTTTTTCAGGATGGCCTTTTCCATCACCCGGTCCAGCAATTGGGTATGGTACACACTCCCCCTTGCCACAAATGAGGCTCCTGCTGTAACAGCCAGCTCAGATATGGAAAAGGCATGCTCAATGTGCCCATAGACCGCGGTGGTGGCCTTGCACCCATATGGTGTGGTCGGGGAGTGTTGCCCCCCTGTCATGCCATAGATCTGATTATTCACGATAATGGCGGTGAGATCCAGGTTACGCCTGGCAGCGTGAATAAAGTGATTCCCTCCTATGGCGGTGGCATCCCCATCGCCCATAACCACAATCACGTTCAGATGGGGTCGTGCCAGTTTGACTCCAGTGGCAAAGGTCAGGGCCCGACCATGGGTGGTATGAAGGGTGTTGAAATCCACGTAAACCGTCATTCTGCCGGAACAGCCGATCCCTGATACAAGCACAATGTCGTCTTTCTCCAATTTGAGTTTGTCAATGGCCCGGATAAGGGAACCCAAAACAATACCATTGCCGCAACCCGGACACCACACATGGGGGAATTTCTTATCGTGGCGCAAGTACTTGTGAATAAGTTTTGTGCCTTGGTGTGCCATATTTGCCTCGCATCTTTGGTGCTTTCTAGCCTTTTACATCTTTAAAACCTCGCGAAAAATCTCGTCCGGCGTAATGAGACGGCCATCTATCCGATTCAACTTTCGCACACTGCACTTTGTTTGATTGACCCGTTTCACCTCTCGATAGATCTGTCCCATATTCATCTCAGGAACCAACACCGAGCGACACTGTCTCAATACCTCTTCCACTGCATATCTTGGAAAAGGAAAGAGAGTGGTCAACTGAAGGAGCCCGGCCTTTACTCCTCTTTTTCTGGCATCCATTACAGCCCTTTTTGCTGAGCGGGCTGTTGAGCCATATGCGATCACCCCGACTCTGGCATCATCCATCATGTATGACCGGGTAATCTGAATTTCATTAAACCCCTGGGTGATCTTCCGAAACAGCCTCTTTATGAACGGCTCGATTTCGTCACTCCGCTGGGTAGGGAATCCACGGACATCATGAACCAACCCGGTCACATGATAGCGATAACCATCCCCAAAAGCGGCCATGGGTGGAACGCCCCGGCTGTTATCCTCAAAAGGGATGTACCATTCTGGAGGCATACTCGGTGCAATCCGGTCTATTACATGGAGTTCTTCAACTGGAGGTAGTTCAACGGTCTCCCGGGTATGGGCCACCACCTCGTCAGAAAGTAAGATAACCGGTGTTCGATACTTTTCCGCAAAATTAAAGGCCTGTATCGTAATCTCAAAGCTGTCCTGCACTGTTGAGGCAGCGAGCACAATAATGGGATGGTCCCCATGTGTCCCCCAACGGGCCTGCATCACATCACCCTGGGCAGGGCTTGTGGGAAGGCCCGTGCTGGGCCCTCCTCGCATTACATCCACAATCACGCAAGGCACTTCCGCAATACAGGCAAAGCCGAGGTTTTCTTGCATCAGAGAAAATCCGGGGCCGCTGGTTGCGGTCATGCTCTTGACGCCCGCCAACGAGGCACCAATCACCGCACCCATGCTGGCTATCTCATCCTCCATCTGAATAAATGTGCCGCCCACTTGAGGGAGTCGCTCAGAAAGGATCTCACTGATCTCAGAGGCAGGGGTAATGGGGTAGCCTGCAAAAAACCGGCAACCTGCTGCCAGTGCACCCTCAACAATCGCCTCGTTTCCCTGAAGAAAAAGTCTTCTAGAGGATTTCTTTTTACCCATTGTTAATCGCCCCTGTTTCCTTGCCCTGCTCAATAATCGTGATGGCAAAATCCGGACAATGTAGCTCGCAAAACCTGCAGCCTATACATGCATCTGGGTTTTCTATCACAGGTTCGCCTGCTTCGTTTCTTCCAATGACGTTCTTTGGACAAAAGGCGCTGCAGATCCCGCATGCCTTACACCAATCCCTAAAAATAAGTTGCTCATATAATTTCTTTTCCTTTTTCACTGTCTCGTCCCTCACCCGTTTTCCATCTGAAAACTCTCGCTTAAGGATTGATTTAACTATTCAGCACCCAGCCCCACCCTATGATTTTGGGCCACTGATAAAAGAAATGGCCTTCCTTATCTGTACCAGCCCATCCTCTCTATCGGCCATAAGTACATAATTAAAAAGATCCCGCTGAAGACAAAAAACAGGATCCTCCCGAGGCAAATAAGGCCTTTTCCCCATAATAAACTTTTGTGCTGTTTCTTGAAAGAGAATTTGCTTCAGTACCTCCACATGATCATAGGATTTACCGTTCACAAGATGCTCAATATAGTCAGCGCAGGCCTCATCCTCTGGAGCGGGTGCCTTTGCCCTGGTCCCCATGGCAACGAGCGCAACCTTATCAGTATTAGATCTCTTAATAAACTCTGCTATGGCCTGTGCCATGACAAAGCTGCCAAGGATGACCTGAGCGGCACGGCCGAGAGCAACTGTGACACCGATAACACCAGCTGTCGTTCGATGGATCACGGTTTTTCCCTTAAAAAAAGAAGATCCCTTCAGGATGATCTCCACCGGAGAGTTGCCCATGTCCCCGCCTTTTATAGGAACTTCATCCACCTCTCCCACCAACACAGAGTGGGGTAGGTCATGCTTCAATGTTATGGCCTTGTCTGGATCTGCCTCTAAAATCACCCTTTCCGCACCAAAATGAAAAAACAAAGGCGTACACGTAAAGGCCCTGAACACATCAATAATGACCACAAGGCCTTCGGCTGACCTTGCCCCTTCCAGGCATGACTTTCTGATGATTTCCGGGCCACGGAGGCTCATTCCTTTTCCCTATGTTACACGGTCCTTTACTTCCCCAAAAAGGCCATAGCATCTCAAAAACTAACATTACCAGGCGTTCTGGGAAAGGGTATTACGTCCCGTATATTAGAAAGCCCTGTAATAAACTGGATCAGCCGCTCAAACCCCAAACCAAAGCCTGAATGGGGCGCGGACCCGAACTTTCTGAGCTCCAGGTACCACCAGTAATCTTCAGGGTCTAACTGCATCTCTTTCATCCTTTCCAACAACACATCATACCGGTCCTCACGCTCGCTTCCGCCGATGATCTCTCCTATCCGGGGGACCAAGACATCCATGGCCCTTACGGTCTTCCCATCCTCATTCAACTTCATGTAAAAGGGCTTTATCTGTTTTGGATAATCCACAATCACCACTGGCTTTTGAAATGCCTCCTCACAAAGGTACCGTTCATGTTCGGACTGAATATCCATCCCCCACTCCACCGGGAATTCAAAGGGCCTATCTGCCTCGGCAAGGATATTAACGGCCTCTGTATACGTGAGCCTTTGGAAATCGTCTTCCACCACCTTTTCCAGCCTTTGCACAAGGGTATTGTCCACAAATCGATTGAAAAAGACCAAATCTTCCTGGCAGTGATCCAGTGCCCACTGAAACACGTACTTTAGCAGATCCACGGCCAGTGCCACATTTCCTTCCAGGTCACAAAAGGCCATCTCAGGCTCCACCATCCAAAATTCGGCAAGGTGACGTGAGGTATTGGAATTCTCCGCCCGGAAGGTGGGCCCAAAGGTATAGACATCTCCCAGGGCAAGGGCATATATCTCTGCCTCTAACTGACCGCTCACAGTCAGATTGGCGGGCTGGCCAAAAAAATCCATTGAAAAATCCACCTGGCCATCCTTTTTGGGGATGGCTTCCAGGTCAAGGGTGGTGACCTGAAACATTTCCCCTGCCCCTTCACAATCATTTCCAGTAATGATGGGCGTATGGATGTAAATAAAGCCCCTTTCCTGAAAGAACGTGTGTATTGCATAGCTTATCGAATTACGAATCCGGGCTACAGCCCCGAAGGTATTGGTTCTTGGCCTGAGGTGTGCAATGGTCCGGAGGAATTCAAAGGAATGCCGTTTCTTTTGAAGCGGATAGACCAGGGGATCAACAGGCCCTATGATTTTTACCTCTTGGGCCCTTAGCTCCACGTTCTGGCCTTTACCCGGTGATTCAGCAAGGACGCCTACTACCCTTAACGAACATCCTGTATGGGCCTTTAGCACCTCTGTCTCGTATTCGGGCAGATCCTTTTCCGCGATTACCTGAAGGTTGTTGAGACAGGAGCCGTCATTGATCTCGATGAATGAAAAACCTGCCTTGGAGTCCCGCCTGGTTCTTACCCACCCCATAACCTTATAACGGGCTCCGATCTTTCCCTCCCGAAGAATCTTGGCGATCTTGCTCCTCTGCAAACTCATTCACCTCCAAGTTCCTTGAGCATACCCTTGACTTCATCCAATCCCTCTTTATCTCGCTCAAATGGAGGACGGCCCTCCAAATCCGCCTCAATAATCGCATCCCTGAAAGGGATAAAGCCCAGAAAACGGAAGTCTGGCATTTGTCTTAGCAAAAATTGCTTGTCAGCCTCAACGCGGATCTTGTTGCCCACAAATCTCAAGCTCTTGATACCCAGGTCTCCAGCCAGCTTTCTGATTTGGTGAGCCGTCTCAATACTTCTCCTGCCTGGTTCCACAACCACCACCAGATGGTCAACGGCCATGGCAGTTCCCCGACCCAGATGCTCCAGGCCCGCTTCCATGTCCAAGACCACGGCCTCGTCCCGCGCTAGCACAATGTGGCGAACCAGGTTCTTGAGCAAGGTGCTTTCTGGGCAAATACATCCCGATCCCCCTTTTTTCACTCCGCCCATGACCATCAATTTTATGCCATTGATCTCCACGGAAAGCCTATCCGGCAGATCATTCACCTTCGGATTCAGCTTGAAAAATCCTCCCATGGTCCCTGTTTTGGTCTCGGTCCTTTCCTCAATGAGTTCCTTCATTTGGGAGATGGGAACGATCTCATTGGCAGAGGCTATTCCTAAGGCCTGGGCCAGATTAGCATCGGGATCCGCGTCTATGGCCAGCACCCGCTTGCCCTCATCTGCCAGGGCCTTTATCAAAAAGGCCGCAAATGTCGTCTTACCCACACCACCTTTGCCACTCACAGCAATCTTCATATCACAGCTCCTTATGTAAACGATTAAACATTATTCCGTGGAAAATCGAAGTCTTACTTATCACGGCAGCGGGCCATGATCCAAAATCTTATCAAAAATAGATACCATTGCACCATGGTCGGTTATCCCACAGGTTCAGGAAACTCCAACACCCTTCCAACCCCGCCCTGGACCCACTTATCCGGCCAAAAGAGTTTAATATCCAATTTATGCTGGGTACAGTGAACAGGACAGACTGTCTTCAGGCCCTCCAGCAATGAAAAGTCGTCAAACCCATGAAGCCCCCCCACCAGATGGGCGACCTCCCCGTATTGGGAGGCGGCCTTCAAGATATTGGCCACGCCAGGGTGGGCACATCCAACTACCACAAGTAATTCGCCTCCCATACGAATAACCAGTGATTGCTCAATTCCCTTAAGCTCCCCAGTGGTATATATCCCTGGGTAGAGTTCAACAGATTCCTTTATCTTTGTAACCTCTTCCGCTCTTCCTGGGGCACGCACAGAGGCAGGCAATATCACGGGAACCTGTTTGACCCCCAAAAAACTTGAAAGGCCACCCATATGATCCCAGTGCCCATGGGATATAAAGACCACATCAATAATTCCAGGGTTTACACCAAGTTTATTCATATTTCGCAGCAGAAGAAGCCCATTTGCTCCTGTGTCAAACAGAATGTTTACCGGATCTGTCTGGATCAAACATGAAAAACCCCAGTCAGAAACAAGCCCCTCACTCCATCGCTCGTTGTCATAGACTATTGTCAGCTTCATTTTCCTCCAAAAATCCTGTGTACTTTGTCCAAAACTTGCCAAAAAACCTGTTTTATGTGTCGATTTTTAAAGTATACCACATCGACACCGGCCACGCCATAATGGAGCCCATTACTCTCCCCACAAAGGCAGAGGATTCTGTCACTATCCACGGCCTCTTTCATGTAGCTGAGGCAGGACTCAAGGCCGTGGTTAAGGGCCTGGAAATCCTCCCTCGCGCCTGGGGGATCTGGTATGACGCAAACAAACATATTTTCACCCCCAGCCAACTCCATAACCTCCCTTACTTCCTCTCTATGAGTACGGGTGACCTCATAGGCCTTAACTGCATAGCCCTGCTTCCCATATAGATAGGCCAGGAGTTCTTTCCATGTATCATCTTGGCCGTGAAATATGACTATGAGGGGGCGCAGCCTTTGTAGGGCCTCCCTTCTGGTCATGACATCTGCGGGAATACAGGAATCAATATAGTCAAATATGGGCTGCATCTGGGCCAATCTCTGGGCCTTGAGTCCCACAAAGGTGGACCGCTCAATCGTATAGAGCATAAATTCATAATCCAAAAACGTCTTTTTGTAAACAATGCTTGTCACGGCAGGGATATAGGCCTCGAACAGGGCCTCATCTGTATTATACTCCCAAATAAGGCCGCTAATCTCTGTGGTCAATTGCTTCACCAGGTATCGTTTATGAAGATCGGTAAGCAATGATTTGTGGAAAAAGGCAAAGCACTTCTGAATGGTCTCTGATGTAAAAAACGTGTCATAGTATTCTCGAGTCCTTCTCATGGAACTCTTTCTGTCGCACTAGGGTAAGAGTTCTAAAAGCGATATTTGAGAATCAGGTTGTTCAGTTGAAAACTATGGGCAGGGCAACGGCATATTCCCTCTCCTAATTTCACACTATAATTCTGGCGGGCCAGCCACTCACTCCCCGAGATGTCATCTCGACCCTGCCTGACCATCGGGCAGGGCAGGCAGGCGAAGGCAGAGATCTGAAAGTTCAACCGATCTGGAAGATTTCTCCCCCCGCTTAACGCGGGAGTCGAAATGACATTATTGGTCTCTGCTTTCAAAGTAAGTGTCGTAGTACGCCAGTTCCGTGAATACCTGTTGCCTTGCTTTGTCGCAAATATCGTTTTTGGATACGAGTGTTTCTGGCACATGACACTAACACAGCCTCGAGGCCTTTTCAATTAGCCTTATCTTCCCGCTCGCACAAAATCCTCGGCCTCCTTTCCAAAGGGGATAAGATCCTGGTCGATGTATTAATACTCGACCTGTTCGAAGGCATGTCCCATATCTCCAACACAAAAAAGCTTGACCTTTCGAACCTCTATGTGGATATGATTCCATTCATTAACCCTGAAAGTCCCACAAACTCCGTGTTCAAGGAGCGACATCATGAATGAAAAAGAGGTGTTCAAGGTAGACAAAGAGGATTTCATTGCGTGGCTCACCCTCAACAGACCTGAAAAACGAAACACCATGAACCAGGCCTTCTTCAAGGGACTGCGACAACATTTTCAGGAATTCGATCAGGATGAGGACGTGCGCGTTGTCATCATAAAAGCAGAAGGCAAGAGCTTTACGGCAGGTATCGATTTCGTTGAGCTGGGCAGCCTTATTCAAGGGGAGGGCGCGCGATTCCGTGAAAACCTGGCGCGGGAAATTCGCCATCTCCAAGACTGTATCAGTGTTATTGAGAAGTGCAGAAAGCCGGTAATTGCCGCTGTGCATGGCCACTGCATTGGTGGTGGGGTGGATCTGATAACCGCATGTGATATCCGCCTTGCCTCCCAGGATGCTATCTTCTCCATCCGGGAGACCAGAGTGGCCATTGTGGCAGACCTTGGAACACTTCAACGCCTACCCTTTATCATTGGTCACGGTTGGTTTCGAGAATTGGCCCTAACAGGAAGGGACTTCACTGCCGAAGAGGCATATCGTATGGGTTTGGTAACCCGGCTCTGTGAGAATCAAGAGGCCCTTTATGCACAAGCAAGAGAGCTTGCCCAAGAAATTGCCTCTTGTTCCCCTCTTACTGTTCAGGGGGTAAAGGAGGTAATCCTTTATAGCAGAGACCACGGCGTATATCCAGGGCTCCACTATGTGGCCCAAAAAAACGCGGCCATCCTTCCGTCCAAGGACCTGATGGAGGCATTCCAGGCCTTTATTGAAAAAAGAGCACCCAAGTTTGTGGGTGATTAGCTAGTGTATGATATTCACTCGCCCCAGACCCCGGGAATAAGGGTATTGCAAAATTTACATCTTCCCTCTTTCAGGTTGTATTGGCCGATGGCATATCCCTTTCTTTCAATGAGGACCTGATGACAGTTGTGGCAATAAGTGCTTTCTGCCTCGTGCCCAGGTACATTTCCGATATAGACGTAATGGATACCTTCTCGTAAGGCCACCTCCCTCAATCTTTCAAGGGTATCAATGGGTGTAGGAGGCAGGCGGGTAAGCTTGTACCTTGGAAAGAATCGGAGAAAATGGAGTGGGTAATCCGGGCCTAGTTCCTTTACAATCCACTGACACATCCTTTTGATCATCTCATCATCATCCACGTATGTAGGAACAACCAGTGTGGTCATCTCAAACCATACACCCCTCTGGTGCAAGGTCTTGAAGGTGTTCAACACTGGTCGCAGAGAACCACCGTTAAGGCACTGATAAATCTTTTCATCAAAAGACTTGAGATTGATATTGGCTGCATCCAGGTATTGACACAATTCAACAAGGGGATCGTGGTTTATGTAGCCATTTGATACCAGTACATTATTGATACCAGCCTGCCGGGCCAGCTTTGCCGTATCATACATGTATTCGTAATAGGTGATGGCCTCTGAGTAGGTATAGGCAATGGATGGAAGCTTTCTTTTTTGTGCCTCCTTAACCACATCCGCGGGGAATAGCTCGTAATGGCCCACTTCCTCGGGCTTTCTCTGGGAAATCTCCCAGTTCTGGCAGTTCAAGCACCTAAAATTACATCCCGTCGTGGCGATGGAAAAGATCCAGGAACGGGGATAAAAATGAAACAGCGGCTTTTTCTCAATCGGATCCACATGCACCGCACAGGGATCCCCATAGGCCAGGGAATAAAGCTTGCCATTGATATTTACCTTGGACCTGCAGATGCTTCGATCCCCTGGCTCGAGGTAGCACCGATTCGGGCAGATCTGACATTGTACATCCCTGCCATTGGAGGCATAGTGGTAGCCTTCCACAGACCATTTCCAGGGCCTTTTTGGCGCATCACCCTTAAAAATATGCCCTTTGACACTCTTACGCGAACGCCCTTCAAAAAGTGCATAGGCATAACTGGGGCAAAAGAGGGCAACAGCCCCCGCTCCCAGGGACTTCAGAAATTCCTTTCTGGTCATCTTGGCCGCCATTTCTAAGCCTCATCTTACGCCGTAAATAATTAATATGCTACTGAAAGCCTTAACCAAAATCAAGGCACCTGCGGCCACGGGGATTCCCCACAAAGGAATTAGGGCTGTCCCCACAATGAGGGTCCCCACGGCAGCACCGGCCAGGTCCGCGGCCAAACACCCTGCCGCAGGGCTTTGCTCTTCGCCTATAAGAGAGGCTACCACAGGGAATTGGAATCCCGAAACAAAGGAGAATACGAGACCATAACCCAGGAACGACCATGAAGGGATTTCTGTCCTCAAATATGATGACCATATGAAAAAAATAACAATTAGCAACAGCAGAACCACATCGGATGCAAGAAGGATATCCTTTCCCATTCGCCTCAGGCGATTGCCCACGGCCGCCCCTGGCAGAAGTCCTAACAAAAAGATGGTCACGATGGCCCCGATCTTGAGGTACACATATCCGAATAGAATCTGGACTGCGAAAATAACCAACATTTCCACACCCATGGTTGAAAGCCCAGTTGTAAAAAGGATGTATTCTGCTCTCCTCAAAAACAGGAGGTAAAGAACCGTCACCCCGCCCAGAATGATAATAAACGGCAGAGGAGACCTTCCTTGCTTGGCAAACCATTCCTTGAACATAATTCTCATAAGACCGGGACGAAAGTCGCTATTTACCTCACCGCTGCCTTGCAATCGGCTGTTGATCTTGTTGATCCTCTCCTTCGTCACATTGCCGTAATAAAAACCCTCTAGATATGAGGTGTTGATGGAGAGTTCTCGAAGTCTTTGCGGAATATCACTAGACAGCCCTCCGTCGCTACACAGGAAAAAGGCCTCACCTCCGGGAATGATCAAAACATGCTTAAAATGGAGTTTGGCCGTCTGGTACAGGGTGGACAGCTTTTTCTTCCTGATTTTGCTCATAAAATTTGTCGAGTACTGCATACCTGTGGAAAAGACGCCATTTTTCTTAAGCCTGCCCTTTACCAGAGAGAAAAACTCGGAGGTAAAAAAGCGATTAAGCTGAAAGGTGTCAGGGTCAGGCAGGTCAACAATAATGCAATCATATTTTTGATTGGTCTGCTTTAGAAAGAGGCGGCCGTCGGTATTGATAATACGAAGTCCGTCCAAGGGCTGAATAACCCCAAGGTCAACAGCTACACTTGTCAGTTTGGGGTCCAGTTCCACATAGTCTACGCGCTCTGGATGGTATTTGCTCAGCTCATGTAACGTCTCCCCAAGCCCGCCTGAGATAAGAAGCACATGTTTGATCCTGTTCCGTTGACAAAGGGGGTAGTGGACCCTCTCCTCGGCTCGGATCACATCTGCATCAGAGTAAAGAGGGGCCCCTGACTCCCAGAAGGTATGTTGCCGACCTTCGCGGGTGATCACTATCCTACCATATGGAGATTCCACATACCGCTCGATAAGCCCAAACTGCCCCCTCAATGTGTCAAGCTCGATTGTCTTATTTACTGCTACAAACAAAAAGCAGGAAAACACCACCAACGAACTGACAAGCCATGCACGTTGTTTCATCCTTATTAATATTCCTAAAATAGATCCCATAAGGCAAAGTGAGCAAAGGGCCACGATCCTAAACGGGGTAAACCAATAGACAAGAACAAAGCTGAAAAGGGCGCCACCCAGGATATCACCGATATTGTCAGTCATATAGAGTTCGCCGCTCTCAAAGGAATAGCCACTGGCATTGATCACCTTTTGAGCATAAGGGAGCACAAAACCAGTGATTACGCAATAGGGTGCACTTATCAGGGACACGTAAACAAGAATGACATAGAACCCGGGGGACACTCCATGGAGGAAAAACATATCCCTGAGCAGTCGTATCAAAACGACCTGGCCCAGGGGCAATGTCGCCAAAACCAGCAGCAGGAGGGTGTACAGTAGGACTGAAGGGCGGTGTACCAACTTTGCCAAAAGGCTCCCTATCCCGGTCAAAAGAAGCCAACTGAACAGGACAACCGATATGGTAATCTCATTTCCATGGAACTGGGATAAGAATTCCCTTATGGCAATAAGCTCGGTGGATATGGAGGAGATGCCTGTCCCAATGATAGACCATAGGATAATTCGTTTGAAATCCACGGAATCCGCATCTGGGGAGGTGTGGTTTATTCCTCAAAGGCCTGGACCTGGTAGGTTGAGACCTCCAGGTCTCCTCTCTTCCAGGCATCAGGGCCCAGACCAGCCTTCAAACAGAGATGCGTCAAAAAATCCTCCTTTCGAGGGAGTTGCTCCCACACCTGAGGGAGGAAAGTGGCCTGATGAAAGCCTTTCTTGATAATAACCCCGTCAATCCCAGGGCGAAGTTTTTCCAGGAGATCCTTGGCATCCTTATATTCCAGGGGCTTGGGATCCGTTAAGATACTAACCTCAATCTTTACTTTATCCCATTCCTTTGGAGAAAGAGGCCTGAAGCGAGGGTCCCGGAACGCCGCATTAATGGCATTGACGCGAACCCCTTCGATAATGGATTCCTGAGGAATAATGTGGCCTATACATCCCCGCAGGTTCCCATCCTCGGTCAACGTCACAAAGGTGCCTCTCCGTTCATGGAATATGGCTGGTAGGTTCTTGTCCTCAGGCCCCTCTTCCTTTCGATTAAAAAGGGCCCGTTCAATGGTCTCTCGCGCCACCTGCAATAGATACTTCCCCTGTTCCTCGGTTAACCTTGCTGTTTCATTCATGTCGCCCCCCTTAGGTTCGCACAGTCCCGGGTTTAAAAAGAAGAAAACCCCACACCAGGCAAGCAAAGAGACTACCATGAGGAGAGTTCGAAACTGTCCCCCCCTTTCCCCACGGCCGAATACCCTCTGCCAAAAATTATTATTACCCATGTTGTTCTTCCCCCAACCCGTCGTGTACTTCTTCCTCTTTAATCCCTTTCAAAAGGAAAAATACTGAGCAAAGGCTTAAAGGTGAACAGTAAATCATTTTTTAAATCATACCCCACCATGGCCGTGTGTCAACACCAAAAGCGCTATCAAATTTCTCCCCTATCTCTTGACTTCCTAGGCCATCCGCTCCTATACTCTCGGCAGTCTCCAAATCAATACCTCAAAACCAGTTAGTGATCAAGATACGGATATTAGCTATGGAAAGTCTTAAACAGAAAAAAGAACGTGCCAAGAAGACCCTTGAGATCCTTGACCCCCTATACACAAAAGAAAAAACCGCCTTAAAATACCACTCCCCTTTTGAGCTCCTAGTGGCAACGATACTTTCAGCCCAGTGCACAGATGAACGGGTAAATCAGGTCACAAAGGTGTTGTTCCAAAAGTATAAAGGGCCGAAAGATTACGTGAAGGTGCCCATAGCAGAGCTGGAGGAAGATATACGTCCCACAGGATTTTTCAGGAACAAGGCAAAATCCCTTAAGGCATGCTCACAGGCCCTTGTAGAAAAGCATGATGGTCTGGTACCATCTACAATGGAAGAACTGATAAAGCTGCCTGGTGTGGGAAGAAAAACAGCAAACTGTGTGCTTGGTGCGGCCTTTGATGTACCCGGGGTGGTTGTGGACACCCATGTCAAAAGACTGGCCAAGCGGCTGGGTCTTACTGACAATACCGATCCGGACAAGATTGAAAAGGATATTGAAAAGCTCCTGCCAAAAGACAAGTGGAGGCGTTTTTCAGATTTGCTCATATACCATGGTAGGGCGGTTTGCAAATCGCGAAAACCCGACCATGCCAACTGCCCTCTTTTCAGGCTCTGCCCGTCAAATGATATTTAGTGTTGGATGCCTTCAGCTCCCAGCACTCGGCTTTCAGCAAAAAGCATCAAGGGCCGGAAATGACGTGCTCACGAACGCGATAAAGCCCACAAGGCTCTACAAGTGATTCAAGGAATTTCTCCCTCTGGTCAAACAAGATCAAATTCCGCCACAAGGAAGGTATGATCAGAGGGCTTTTTCAGCGATCTGGCGCCTTCGTCGATCCAGACCCGCACACATTTGTCTGCAAGCGGGGCAGTGGCAAGCACGTAATCAATACGCCAGCCCATTTTCCGCTTCAGGGCATTGGGTATCCTGTAATCCCAAAAGGTATAAAAGCCTCCGCGTGACTCATGCTTCCTAAAAAGATCCTGCAGTCCCCACCCCAGCAATTCCCTCATGGCCTCCTGTTCCTTGGGATGAAACCCCACTTCCCCTTGAAGTCCCTCTGGGTCGTACACATCCCGGGGCTCAAGGGCCACATTAAAATCCCCTGCGACAAGGAGGGAATCATCCGGGCTGAAATGGGAGTCAAGATAGGTCAGAAGACGCCTCAGCCATTGAAGCTTATAGGCAAACTTGTCGGAATCAGGGGAAACTCCCTGGGGCACGTATACATTTAAGATAGGAATTTGTCGGATTGTGGCCCGAAGAAAACGGGCATCTTCTTCATCTGTTTCTAAAAAAGAACGAATATCCCGGGGCCTCTCCTTGCTAAGGATTGCCACTCCATTATAAGCCTTCTGGCCCTTGTAGGCCACATGGTATCCTAGAGCTTGAATCTCTTTTGCTGGGAAGTCCCTGTCTTGGACCTTTGTTTCTTGAAGGCACAGGATGTCCAGGCTGTTCTGCGTGAGCCAATCCTTTATAATGGGGAGTCTGGCCCGAATGGAATTACAATTATAAGTGGCAAATATCATCACATGGTATTACCTTACTTTGCTCCCTGGAATGACCTTTTTGTCCGGGACTAGTAGGTGAACACCATTTTCATCTTCTGCGGCCAGGAGCATACCCTGCGATTCGACTCCCATGAGTTTAGCAGGTTCCAGGTTGGCCACCACCACCACCTGCTTTCCCACCATATCTTCAGCCCGATAGTGCTCTGCAACCCCAGCCACTATCGTACGCTGCTCGCCCATGTCCACGGTCAACTTCACCAATTTCTTTGATTTCGGGATTTTTTCTGCCTCTAAAATAGTGGCCACCCTCAAGTCAAGCTTCTGAAATTCCCCAAATGAAATAAGTGCCTTTTTGCCCTGTTCCATTTTCTTCTCCTTGGCCTCTGGGCCCCTTTCCCTTTTCATTTCTACCCTTGGAAAAAGGGCCTCACCTTTTACAACGGCCCTCATGGACCGCTGCGCTCCCCAGTTTCTCACATCATCAAGACAAAGGCCGCTGCCCTTTTTCTCCAAACCGAGTTGTTCCTGCATCTTCTCAGCGGAAGCAGGCATCACAGGCCAAATAAGCACAGAGATGATCTTGAGTGTCTCAATGATATGGTAGAGTACAGATTCCAGCCTCACCCTGTCTTCCTTGGCCAAGACCCATGGTGCCATTGTGTCAATATACTTGTTCAATCTCCCTATGAGCTCCCATACCAGTATCAGGGCCTTGTGGAAGGACATTTCCGTCATCAGGGCCTCGTATTGATCCACCGTAGAAAGTACAAATTCCCTTAATTCATCATCTTCTGGCTGGGGATGAACCTTCTCAGGGACCTGACCATCAAGGTACCTTTGAACCATGGTAAGGCTTCTCTGGAGTAGGTTACCCAGGTCATTGGCTAGGTCTGCGTTAATCCGTCCAACCAGTGCCTCTTCACTGAACTCAGAGTCCAGCCCAAAGACCATTTCCCGCATCAGAAAGTATCTAAAGGCATCCAGCCCGTAAATGCTCACCAGATCCAATGGTCTCACCACGTTTCCAAGGCTCTTGGACATCTTTCCCTCATTGATGTTCCAGTAGCCATGCACATTGAGATGCTGGTAAGGTTCAATACCAGCAGCCTTCAGCATACATGGCCAGTAGATACCATGAGGCTTAAGGATATCTTTTGCCACTAGGTGTTGGGCATAAGGCCAGAACTTGTTGAACAGGTCACCGTCCGGGTAACCGATACCTGAGACGTAGTTGATCAAAGCATCAAACCAGACGTAGGTCACATAGTCTTCATCAAATGGCAGCGGAATACCCCAATCCAATCTAGACCGAGGTCTGGATATACAGAGGTCTTCGAGGGGTTCGCTTAAGAAGGAAAGCACCTCGTTGCGATACCGCTCCGGCCGAATAAAATCTGGATGTTCATGGATATAGCTGATCAGCCAGTCCTGATACTTGCTCATCCTAAAGAAATAGTTGGCCTCCTTGATCACCTGAGGCTCTGTGAGGTGGTCAGGGCATTTGCCGTCCACCAACTCCCTATCCGTATAAAACCGCTCACAACCAAAGCAATAACGTCCCTCATACTCACTAAAATATATGTCCCCATTGGCATTGACCTGCTCCAGAATCCTCTGGACCGTCTTCTTGTGCTTTGGATCTGTGGTGCGGATAAAGTCGTCATTGGTAATGTTCAGCTTGGGCCAAAGCTCCCTGAAAAGCCCGCTTATTCGGTCTGCATAGGCTTGGGGGCTCTGCCCAGCCTCTTTTGCCGCGGCAACAATCTTGTCCCCATGCTCATCCGTGCCCGTTAGAAAGAAGGTGTCATATCCTCTCAGGATATAGAAACGCTTCAACACATCCGCCACGATGGTGGTGTAGGCATGCCCGATATGTGGGGCCGCATTCACATAGTAAATGGGTGTGGTTACATAAAATCGCTTTGCCAATTTAACGCCTCTCCTTACCTCCATTATTCCTTGATGATTTACCTTTATCAATATCCGTAAGGCCTATTTCCACTTCATTTCCAGACTCGAGCGCCACAGTAATTGTCCGTCTAAGGGCATTCTGGCGCACAACCTTTCCTTCGCCGTATTTGGTCTTCACCTTCCTTCCTATTTTTGGCATCTCCTTTTTGGCCTCTTTGTAAAATTCCTCCTCAAAGGCCAGGCAGCACATCAGTCTGCCACACATCCCGGAAATCTTACTTGGATTCAGCGAAAGATTTTGTTCTTTGGCCATCTTGATAGTCACTGGGGCAAAGGAATTAATAAAGGTGGCACAACACAGAGGGCGGCCACATGTGCCCAGGCCCCCGACCATTTTTGCCTGGTGCCTTACGCCTATCTGGCGCATCTCGATTCGGGTTCGAAACCTTCTCACCAGGTCCTTGACCAGTTCCCGGAAATCTACCCTTCCTTCGGCCGTAAAATAGACCACGATCTTGCTTCCATCAAAGCGCCTTTCCACTCCCACAAGGCTCATGGGAGTGCCCTTTTCCTTGACCCTTTCATAACAGTACCGGTAGACTTCCCGCTCCAGCCGAATTCCCTCTTCGTAACGTCTGACCTCTTCTTCTGTGGCCAGGCGAAATACCTTTTTCAAGGGGCGTTTTGGAGCCCCACCGCTTCTGTTTTGCGGCTCGGTACACACACAGCCTATGGCAGGGCCTTCCTCGGTGATCACCATAACCTTGTCACCCTTTTTGAGCACAAAGTGGCCCGAATCAAAATCGTATACCTTGCCGTTATTTCGAAATCGTATACCTACTATCTTATTCACTTCCCAAAAACCCGTACATTTCGCGCTATAATTGTCTTTGGAATCCTTTCTCCTCACCCACGGGTGGATGACAACTCCCTGAGCTGAAGCATGGTCCGTTCCATCACCAGAGTTGGGTTACGCCGCATCCGGATATCCTTCTGGGCCTGATCAAGGGCCAAAAGACTTTTGTACAATTCTAACAGTGTAAGATTTTTAGCGATTTTTTTCAACTCAGGGACAAAATCTGCATTCATTACCAAATCTTCAGACCCTCCTCCCTTCAACAGCAAAAGGTCTCGATACCACATGGCCAAGATTCCAAGCAAGTCCAAAAGTCCCCCAATCTCATATTTGTCAGTCGCGGTCCTGGCAGAGCTCTTCTCCTCAGAAAGCTCTTGGGCGAGATCTAGGATCTTTGCCTGACTCAATCTCGGAATTTCCATGGCCTTCTGAACCCACAGGCGCCGTCTATCCACAAAATCGCTGTGCTCCATAGCAAGGGCCCTTCCAAGACTACCTTCTGCGAGCCTTGCCAAGACAAGGGCCAATGATTCAGGGATCTGTCTCTTCGATATCAAATGACGCATAATGGTATCGGATCTTAAAGGCAAGAAGGCCACCTTTTGGCATCTTGATACAATGGTGGGCAGAAGATTGGCCGGCTCCACTGCGTTCAAGATGAAGAGATTATTTTTGGGAGGCTCTTCCAGGGTCTTAAGAAATGCATTGGATGCCTCTTCAGTCATGGCATCTGCCTGGTCTAGCACAGTCACTCGATACCCGGAGGCCAAAGGAGCAAATCGCATCATTTGTTGTAACTCCCTTATCTGCTGGATCTTAAGGGAGCCCGCTTCGGGCCTAATTATGCAAAAATCTGGGAAATTTCCCCCTTTCAACTGCCGGCAATGGACACATTGGCCACAGGCCTCTGTGTCGAGCCGACTCTTGCAGTTGATAGCAGCAGCCAGTGCCATGGCCATTGAGGTCTTTCCCACACCAGGGATGCCTGTAAAAAGATAGGCATGGGGAAGGCGGGACCTCAGGATGGCCTGTTGGAGAATCCGCTTGGCCTTTTCCTGTCCCACTATATCGGAAAACCGAATGATTGGTGTATATTCCATTGCCTATCGTTTCACCAATGGCGCAATATGCTGAAAAATCTGTTCTTCCAGTTCTTCTTCCCCTCTTGTGGCATCCAGCACCACAAAGCGGCCGGGGGCGCTTTTAGCCAGTTCCAGGTAGCCCTGTCTGACCTTTTGGTGAAACGCCACATCTTCGTCCTCAAACCGGCCTTCGCCTTCCTTTTTCCATATCCGATTCCTCTCCATGGCCCGGCTAAGTCCTATCTCTACAGGACAATCCAATAAAAAGGTCTTGTCCGGGACAATACCTTGAGAACTGAAGTGGTTCAACCTTTCTACTAAGGCCAGGTCCACACCCCTTCCATACCCTTGGTAGGCCACTGTGGCGTCAAAAAACCTGTCGCACACCACCCACATTCCTTTTTTTAGCGCAGGCTTAATGACTTCAGCCACATGCTGGGCCCTGTCTGCCTCCATGAGCAAAAATTCTGCTGCAGGAGACAGCTCGCGATTGGACGTGGCAAGAAGGATCTTCCTGATCTCTTCTCCAATCCTCGTGCCACCAGGCTCCCTGGTAAAAATGACCGGTATGGCCCTGGATTTCAAGGCCCTGTAAAGCCGTTCAGCCTGAGTGGACTTTCCGCATCCTTCGATGCCTTCTAACGTAATGAACATATCACACCTTTTATGGGCATTCGCACTCCATGCCTTCCTGATGCCACCATTCAGCTAAGATATGCCTCGCTTTCCTGCCTGGTCGGCAGACAGGTTGGGCGGCAGTATAGAGTAAACCCTAGCCAATATCAAGAAATAGAGGCAGAGAATAAATTTCATTTTTCAGATGGCCATTTGTAAAAAGATGTTTTTTTGACTTGACAAAACACAAAAAGTAACTAACATCCCAATGCTCTTTAGGACATACCAAGGATGAACGTCATGCCCACTGCCCCGCTTATCTACACAGGATCTACATCAGCGGTACTCTGATCGGCTTTGGTAAATATCCTTTAAAGATAAACAGGACGAAAGACGATTTAGATTCTGCAGATCACTGCTCTGACAGAAATCGTGTCGGGTCCCTTTTTGGCAGATCGTTCATCTCCAAGGGTAAGCAAAAAAATCAGCGGGGCGTGGGCATACGGTAAGGGAGGTGAAATTATGGAAAAAACTCGGAAAGAATTTTTAGAGCAGCTTAACAAAAAACGAAAAGAATTCGAAGAGGCCTTGCAGCGTCTCATTGAAAACCAAAGGGCCTACAATGGCCATCTCCATGGCGACCAGTTCACTGACGAGTCAGATCATGCCCAGAGGGAAATTTCAGCAGCGAGCAATTACAGCCTTATTGAAAGAAAAACAAAGGAACTGAAACAGATAGACCGACTAATTCAAAAGGTCACCCAGAATGAGAACTTCGGGATATGTGAAGAATGCGGGGATCCCATCCCCCACGAACGGCTCCTTGTGGTGCCTGAGACCTCCCTGTGTGTGAAATGTCAGAGGGAACTGGAAAAAATGGATCAGATTAGAAGCCTTGCAGCAAGGACTTCAATGGGCTTTGGTACCAGGGTGACCGGAGAATGGGACTCGGCTACCGACTCTGATGATCAAGATATGGAAATCATAGAGACAGAGGATGTAGATTTTCTGCCCTTTGTGGAAACCGAGTTGGCTGAAAGGCATGAACAGAGAAAAGGGAAATGAGCAAAGCGGATTCGTTCTAACTCACTAGGAAAATTACTAATATGGGGGTAGTCCTTTGAGGTCTCACAGAAATATCTTACAGTACCTTGTACTGGTTACTGTTCTTATACTGGTTTTTGGAGCCCCCACAGGCTCCGCTTCATTAGAAGGTGGCGTATCCAAACCCGATTTATCCCTTTTAAGGGAAAGGATCCAATTCAAAGTCAAGTGGTCATTTGTTCCTTTGATTGAGACTTATATGGAGCTTTATTATTCCAATAGGGCAGAAGGTCCACCCGCCTATCGTCTCACCCATCAGGCAGCCATGAATTCTTTCTGGAACGACCATATGGAGTCGGTAATCAATTCCAAGTCTCTTCTCCCTTATCTGATGGAAACCATAATCAAAGACGGGGACAAGCGATGGAAGGAGAAAGTGGTCTTTGATAGAAATCACTGCAAGGCCACTTTCTCCTATTTAGATCGAAAAACCGGAAAGCCCATTGTGGAAAGGCTTCCCATTTCCCCCCAAGGTATGGACCCGCTGTCGGCCTTCTATAATCTGCGGCACCGTATTTCCCCTTCAGACCCTACGGCAGCGTTTGAGGGCCTTACAGGAAGCAGGCGATTTCGCATCGAGGGACGACTTGCGAGACAAGAGACCGTAAAGGTGCCTGCTGGCACCTTTGATACCTATCGGATCGAATGTTCCCTTTCCTACTGGCCAACCAAGAAAACCAAGGAAAAGGCATTGAAAAAAGATGACAAAGATGAGATAAAGGCCTTTACGTTATGGATCACCAAAGACGCCCATCATTATCCGGTACAAATCCGATACCGTTTGTCCTTAGGCAGCCTATGGGTTCGTGCCGTATCTGTCCAAGACCATGGCCTTTTCTCATGAAAACCCTACGCGGACGATAATCACAACCCCTGTCTCCCGCCGTGTATTCATCCGCACCCTATTTTCAGCTAGCACCCTTGCAGGATTTTTCGTGGCCCCTGGGGAATCACCGGCAAAGCCCACTTCCGGCCAGACCGTCCTAAATGCCTTTCTGGGCGAAGAGCTCCACTACCGCATCGGATTTTGGCTTTTTTCCCATTGCGCAGAGGCCCGCACAAGGCTTTGCGAGACCCAGAATGCAGGAATATATCAAGCCAGCATGGTGGGTAGGACCGTGGGGTTCGTGGACTGGCTGCTTGGCCGGTACAGGTATGCTTACATCTCCTACGCAGGGTATGATAAAAATGCAGATAGATTGTACCCGCTTTATTTCAAGCTCACAAAAAAGCGAAAAAACAAAATCAGCATAAGGAGCGTCACATTCAATTATACGGACAGAGAACTGCTGTTTGCCTGGAAAATGGAAAATGGAAAAGAAAGTCACGAAATTGTGGCCATGAAAAAGGCGGTGCTCTATGAAGACTACCTGACCCTTTTTTACAATTTCAGGCACGGGTACTATGGCCCCATTGAAAGAGACCGTACCTATCACTTGCCCCTCCATATTCATAAAGGATTCAATTTTATCGACCTGAGCGTGGCCTCAGCGGCTGAAGCAGAAGCGGCAAAGGCAAAGGAAGTGAATACAGTTGGTAAGGACTATCTCTTAAAATTCAGGGTGCTCAAGGAAGACGTCTCCTCCATGTCAGGAGAGATTGAAGGCTGGCTTTCCAAGGAGCTGATGCCCACAAAAGGTATCATTAAGGATGTGATCTTTTTTGGGGACCTTTGGGGTGAGTTGGTGAACAGAACTTTCACAAATCCCCGGTGCAAAACGCCGAATCATGAAAAAGGTTTTTTTACCAACATGCGAATCAATAGGGCAAAAACGCTGCTGTCCTTCTTTATATTGCTCCTGCTGTCCCCTCTTTTCATCAGTGGTTGTGCCCCCCGCAAGAGTAAGACCGTTATAGACCGGGTCTATGAGCTGGACCCCTTTGGTCGCCTGTTTGTCCACCCCGAGTTATTGAAACACCCCCCATCCACCATCGCAGTGCTACCCTTCAAAAGCCTTGTGGGGGAAGGTCGGATCCAAGGGAGCCAGCGCCTCCTGGCCCGGTTCTGGCATAAGAAAAAAATAACCCCTGAGCTTCTGGCACAAGAAATGCGAATGACTTTTTTTGGGCAATTGTCTCAACGGCGCTTCCATCTGACCCACCCAGAGGATGTAGATGAGACCCTGGGTAAGCATGGCATCAAAGGCTTCGAGCAAACAAAGGCCCTGTCTTTGCGAAAACTTGGTTCCCTTCTCGGAGTGGATGCTGTAATCTTTGGTTACGTTAAGAATTTCGACTACTATTATGGCCTTCTCTATACCCAGCTTGCAGTAGGACTCAAGCTGGAGATGTTTTCCACAAAGACCGGCGATCTCCTATGGCGCTTCAATGACACACGGAGGGATCACACCGTAAGGGTTGCCCTTGACCCAATTTCTCTGGCCGTAGGCCTTTTTCAGGCCGCTTTTTCCCTTCGTGGGATAAATATGACCCGGCAGATGGATGAAATTTGCAGAGAAGCAGTAGCCACAATTCCACCTATCGACAAAGGAACATGATCTTCACTGATTTCAGCAAGTTGTCACCTTGAGCAAAACGAGAGATTTTATAACCGTGGTTAATGTCATTCAAAATGACCTAAAAAGAAAGAAATTCCCATGGAAGAGCTAAGGTACAAATCGGCTTGCGAGCTCTCACAGCTCATCCGCA
The DNA here is from genome assembly GCA_019307815.1 of Deltaproteobacteria bacterium. GTDB lineage: Bacteria > Desulfobacterota > DSM-4660 > Desulfatiglandales > Desulfatiglandaceae > B111-G9. The sequence goes on along the minus strand of JAFDIV010000005.1, from coordinate 112,318 downwards.
AGGGAGACCTCTCGCCTGTGGAACTGGTAGAGTCCTGCCTGGCCAGGATTGAGGAAGTCAACCCACTCGTAAACGCCTTTGTGGCCCTTAGGGCCGAAGAGGCCCTCACAGAGGCAAAGACACTGGCTGATGATATAGCCCGCGGTCAAGATCCCGGCCCTCTAGCTGGAATTCCCATAGGAGTAAAAGACCTCGAAGACGTAAAGGGAATGCCCACCACCTATGGATCTATCCCATTCAAAGACAACATGGCAGGTCGGGATTCAATCCAGGTGGGACGCCTGAAAAAGGCGGGGGCCATTGTTTTGGGAAAGACCAACACGCCTGAGTTCGGCTTCACCGGCTTTACCAAAAACAGGCTATTTGGCATCACCCGGAACCCATGGAATCTGGAGCGGACGCCTGGGGGCTCCAGTGGCGGATCAGCCGCCGCAGTGGCCTCGGGCATGGTACCCATTTCAACGGGATCTGACGCTGGAGGCTCCATACGCATACCCGCCTGTTATACAGGATGTTTCGGCATCAAACCTACCTATGGGCGAATACCTTTAGGGCCTTTCCCGGTGTTGAACACCACGTGTCTCTGGACCCTCGGGCCCTTGTGTCGCACTGTTGAAGATGCAGCCCTGTACCTGGACATCACATCTGGGTACCATCCTGCGGATCCCGCCTCACTACCTACCCCCCATTGCTCTTATCTACATTCACTTAAAGCAGATCTGCCCCCACTTCGAATTGCCTTTTCGCCTGACATGGGTTTTGCCCCGGTCCAAAAGGATGTCATGGATCTGGCCCAGAGAACAGCTGGAGGCTTTGAAGAGCTCGGCCATCATGTGGAGATTTGGAAAGGTCGGTTTCCTGATGTAAGCGAAACATGGTCCGATCTTGTGGGCAAGGAGATTTATGCCCAGCTCAGTGAAATCCTTGACCGATATCGTGATCAAATAGGCCGAGCCATCGTAGCTGCCCTTGACTACGTGAAAACCGTTACTTTGGACACATGGATTCAGCATGCCAAAACCATTACTGCCCTTAACAATACCCTTTGGCAAATCTTCGAGGAATACGACCTTTTGCTTACGCCTACCCTACCCACTGAGGCCTTTGCAGCCGGAGGGCCTCCTCCAATGGAGATTGAAGGGCAATCTATTCCTATCCTTTGGGCAGTAGCATTTACCTATCCCTTCAACCTATCTGCTCATCCGGCAGCAACCGTCCGCTCGGGACTAACTCGCACAGGGCTTCCTGCCGGGCTTCAAATCATTGGCCCGCACCATGGTGAGGATCTTGTACTGCGGGCTGCTTATGCCTATCAACAACTCCGGCCCTGGAATGACCACTGGCCTAAGGTGAGTCACAATAGATCTTAGCCACTTCAGCACCCAAGGCTTATGCCCTGGAGCCCTTTGACGCCCGGAAAATATTGCCTACCCCTGTGGCTTATCCGACCGCTCCTTCATTTTTCTAAACCCGCCGTGTTTTTTAAGCCCATGATTTTACGGTAATTTCGTCATAGGACAGTAAAGGCACGGGCCTTGCTTAAGTCTACTGTTAAAGACTTATTCCATAGGCAGACCTCTAATTCTTCGATTGAGGCAAGCAGGAGGCAAAAGGACCATGGCCGATAAACTGAATCCTTCCCAACGCCCCATTGCCCATAGGGGAAACCTTACCTTGGAAGATGTGATGGACTCTCTCCGCGACTTGGACAACAAGATCCAGGAATTCATAGAAGACAATGAAGACGGCAAAAAAGGGTCAGCCCTCTTGCATAAGTGCCCCCCTCTCCCTCCATATGTGTCACACCCCTGATCAAGGGGATTAAGGAATTATCTCCTGTCTCCTAGCATCTTCTTATTTGTCATTTGACATCTGGCCATGGGCCCTCTTATAGTGGCCCCAACGGATGATAAAGTAATAAGGTTATTATGAAGGCAAAGGTCAACAATCAGACGATGATTCATGAGGCAAGGGTTTTTAAACTGGTGCGGGATAATGTCACACTTCCAAATGGTGTTACACTGGATATGGATATTATACGCCATCCTGGTGCTGCGGCCATCGTAGCGTTGAAGAATGACAAAACCGTTATCTTGCTGCGCCAGTACCGCCATGCCATGGCAGAGACCATTTGGGAAGTGCCTGCTGGGACGCTTAATGGAAATGAGTCCCCACTGGAATGTGCCAAGAGAGAGCTTGAGGAAGAAACAGGTTTTAGGGCTGACAAGTGGGAAAAGCTGGGAGTAATTGCGCCGCTCCCAGCTTATTCAGATGAAAGGATTCATGTATACCTAGCAATGGAATTGACACCCTCGCGCCAGAACTTGGACCAGGATGAGATACTGGAAGTCAAAGAGGTTACATTGAGCGACGCCCTTGTAATGATATCCAACGGCCAAATCAAAGATAGTAAAACCATCTCCAGCCTTTTTCTGGCAAGCCTCAAAATAAACAAATAGGGGTTATAGTGCAGGGCCCAGACAGTCCCGGCCATAAGCATAATGGCCAAATCAAGACTACGGCTCATCTATAATTCTTCTGATCTGTCCCAGCATCTGGTCAAGATTGAAAGGTTTTTTCAAAAATCCTCTTGCCATTCTGCCGATTTCTTCTTCTTTGGAGCTATCCAAGGAGTATCCGCTTGCGATGACTATCTTGGCATTAGGGTTTATCTCATGGATCTCCTTGAGAGCAGCAGCCCCATCAATCTCTGGCATCATGTAGTCCAAGATAACGAGGTCTATTCCAGTATCTCCCTTCTTGTATGTTTGAATCCCACTTCGGGCATCCGATGCGGTCAAGACCTGGTAGCCAAATCTCGAAAGTACCTTTTTTACGATATCAAGGACCGCCTTGTCGTCATCGATTACCAAAATCGTCTCCCCTTGGCCCCTGGGAATCTGCTCCTTTAGTAGTTGCTCTCTGGAGTGCTGCGAATAAGCCTCCTGTTCCAGCGTTGGCAAATAGATCTTGAAACTTGTGCCCAACCCTGGTTCGCTATAGCACACTATATATCCACCGTGGCTCTTTACTATCCCATAGACCATGGCCAGGCCCAAGCCGGTGCCCTTCCCGCTGCCTTTGGTGGTATAAAAGGGTTCAAAGATGTGCTCAACGGTTTCCTTGTCCATTCCCTGGCCCGTGTCTGTGACACTCAGCAGGGCGTACTTGCCCGGCCTTGCTCCCAAGTGCATCTCACAGTACTTTTCATCCAACTTCACGGCCCCTGTCTCGATGATAAGCCTGCCACCATCTGGCATGGCATCCCTAGCATTTATGGCCAAATTCAATAATACCTGTTCAATCTGGGCAGGATCAGCATTTATCTTCTCGATATCCTTGTCCAAGTTAAGCTGAATAGATATTGTCTTAGGCAGAATCCTCTCAAGAAGCTTATGTGCCTGTCTTATTTCATGGTTGAGGTCCACTGGCCTCAACTTGCTTTCAACCTTTCGACCGAACGTGAGAAGTTGCTGGGTGAGTTCAGAGGCCCTTTCTGCCGCTCTCCGTATTTCCCTGACCTCTTCCTGCCCCACACCGGCCTCATCCAAATCAAGCATAAGGATCTCAGAATATCCCATTATAGCTTGAAGGATGTTTCTGAAATCATGTGCAATTCCGCCTGCCAGGGTTCCGATGGCCTCCATTTTCTGGGCCTGACGTAGTTGGGCCTCAAGACGCTCCCTTTCTTTTTCCGCCTCCTTGCGTTCCGTGATATCAGCAACCAATGCAACCATGCACTCATGGCCTTCATATTGAAGCGTCCTTGCTGAAAAAAGCCCAATTATTACCTCCCCATTTTTCTTGCGGAACTGCGTCTCCAAATTGGTTACTTCACCATCTGTTTTGAGAGCATCCAACAGCCTGTTCCTGTCTGCTGTACTAATATAAAGATTCAGATCAAAGGATGTCTTTCCGATCACCTCTTCCTTGCTATAACCGGTCATCTTGCAAAAGGCCTCATTAACTTCCAAGAAACGGGAATCGCTCAACCTTGAAATGGTAATGGAGTAAGGGGAGGCATCGAATGTCTTGCGATACCGTTCCTCACTTTCCCTGAGTTTCTCTTCAGCCTTTTGCTTTAGTCTTTCCTTTGCCTGGACAAGGGCCTTGAGCACCTCATTGAATCCTTGTACCAACTTGCGAAACTCCAAGTAACGGATTTGCTTTTCATCAATGGAGGGTTTGACAGGGTTCTTTGCTATTTCCAGTGCCTGGTCTGAGATCTGTTCAAGAGGACGACTCACCCTTCGAACAATTATGAATGCAACCAACATCGTTAGGAAAAACACGCCCACGCACAAAGAAAGGAGAATTAAGAGAAGATTCATTTTACCCCGCTGAAGGGGCGCCGATGATGCGCAATAGAAAAGACCTGGGAAACCTTTTAATGGGACAAAAAATTTCCCAGGAATTATATCGGCCCTGGAAATATCGGAATCGGTCAAGAGTGCTTCCTGCTGGCCGGTACGAGGATTCAAAAGACGGTTTCCTTCGAGAATAAGTAGGTTGGAATGTGGATAAACATCCATATGTAGCCAGAAGGCAAGATCGGATGAGAAATCATAAATAAGATAGGCCCTGCCCAAAAGCTCGGTTCTCCTTTTGATTGGGACAGAAAATAGACAGATATAGTGTCCATTTCCCATGCGTTCGAATACTATTCCTTTGTCAATGGGATCTTCCTCCAACTCCAAAAGCTTGAGTTTTAGGGGGGAGAACTGTTTCGGAAGCCGGGGGATAAATTCAGAGCGTCCTTTTTCCCAAACAAAGAAAAACGCTCCATTGGAAGAAGGGTATTTTGCCTTCATGGTTTCAAGAATTTGGTTCCTCACCCCCAACATAAGGCTCACCCTTATGGTATTGCTAAGACTGATATCATGGAGCTGGGACCTCAAAAGACTGATGCGATCATGAAGCGCCATACTGGTTTCAACCTGCCTAACCTCAACTTGATGGCGAAAATCCTTCTCCATGCTGCTGCTAAGCAGGGTGTAGAGGATTCCTAGCACGAGCGCAAGGGAAGCCGCCTCAAATACTATCAAGGTCCAAATCAGGAATCGTGAAAATTTTTTCGCCGAAGCCATAAATACCTTTCCCATCTTATTTATCTGCCGTTATGATATCATCTGCAGCCATTAAAACATCAGAGGGTATCTTGATTCCTAGCTGCCTGGCCCTTTTGAGATTGAAGACCAGGGCATATTTTTCCGCATCTTCTATCGCTATATTACCTGCGCTTTCTCCCTTAAGGATTGCTGCCACCATCTTCCCAGCCTGATGCCCCATAGCAAAGAAATCTACCGCCGCCCCTCCAAACAGCCCCAACCGTGTGAAGGCATAATTGACTGCTATCTCGGGTCTCTGGGAGTTTTTCACGGTCCATGCAAATATTTCAGGTGCGGTATAGGTTCTTCCCGCACTGTCTTTTAGAAGAAGGGCAACGGGATATATGGCCCCGATCTCCGGAGACCTATTTGCCAGGCGTATCTGCTCTTGATAGGCTTCCCAGCTCCTCACAATCCTGATATCCCATGCGCATGGTACTGATTCTCTTGCCAACTCCAGATTAATCTGTTTATGGATAGCTCTGCCAGTAGGAGAAGTGTCCAAAATGATCCTCACTTTTTTGACCCCAGGAAAAAGCCTGCAATGGACCCTGAAGGCATCTGCGATATGAAGCTTTTCATATACCCCCGTAATGTTATGACCTGGCCGGGATCTGGAGTCTATGAAACGAACCACTTTATCATAATCCTCAGGCTGCCCGTTCATCCCAGAAAAGACAATGGGAAGGGAGGTGTCTGCAAGCTTGAGGGCCACCGTGCGAAAGGCATTATCGTCCAAGGTGACAAGGATTGTAGGGCGAAAAGACCTGATTTTTTCAAGGGCTATGTGGGCCTGATTCATGATTAGTTCGGGTGTGTTGTTCTTACGCTTGGTATCCATATAATAAACTCGCAGCTCAATGTTCTGGCCTTTCATAAACCCGGTCTCCCGCAGTGCAGCCATGACCCCATCATGCTGGGGCTGCCCACAAACATGACCCTGTTCGTAGCTGTGAAGGATAAAGATTTTAGGCAAAGTGCTTGAGGATGCCAATAAATCAGGAACCCTTATGGAAAAAAGACAAAATGTGATCAACAGACACCACAAACTCCTTGGGATTAGCTTCCACCGCATGGGATCCTCCTTCACATAGCCTTTTTAATCCACCCTCTAACCCAAAACCTTACCCGAATCCCGAAGGTCAAAACGCGTGGCAATTGCCCCTACTAGATACTAACAGGCCGTTAACACAATACCTCCACGTCTGAAAATTTAGGATAGAACCTCATTACTGCAACATGCTATACCGAATCCATGGCTTTTCTCTCGGGGCTTCAAACTGGAAGTTTTGTATTTAGATATCGGAAAAGCATAAAGACATGTTTACGCTTTTGTGGCCAGGCCTTCGCTCATCAGGATATTTATTTAGTGGATAAGGTGCCAACTACCAGGGCAAGGAAACAAAATGAGGCGAAAAAATGAGACTCAAGGGCCAAAAATATATAACATACAGGGCTCAGGAGTTAAAGGGAAAAATCACAGGCAGTGAGGGCCGGATTTGAAAAATCTTACTCCTGTGTTATCATAACCATTGATGGGCTCAGGCACTGAGCTTAAGGTAAGTACAATGGGCAATACCAATGGAGGTTAAAGGCCCTTGGGGTCGTCGGGTTCACGTAAAAGGAGCGAACAAGGCGTGCGTATTATCTTTTTTGCTGGAAAAGGAGGCGTGGGAAAAACCACCTTGGCTGCTGCCACAGGGCTGCGGTCCGCCCAGTTGGGCAGGCGAACCATTGTGGTCTCGTTAGATGTGGCGCACAGCCTCTCGGATATATTTGATATACGAAAAGATTTGTTGGATCTTAACAAGGGCAAGCCCCGTAAGGTGGCTGAAAATCTTTGGATCCAGGAGCTAGACATCCAAGAGGAAATCCAAAGAAACTGGGGCGAGATTCATCGGTATCTGTCCACCCTGTTCAACACCACAGGCCTTGACGAAATTGTGGCTGAGGAGCTGGCCATCCTTCCTGGGATGGAAGAGGTCAGCCTTCTTCTTTATATCAATAAGTATGCCAAGGAAAACAAATATGATGCCATCCTCCTGGACTGTGCCCCTACTGGAGAGTCACTTCGGTTTATCAGCATCCCCACCACACTGGAATGGTACATAAAAAAGATCTTCAAGCTGGAAAAAAGACTGGCCAAAATCGCACGGCCCTTTGCCAAAAGGCTCTATGATGTACCCCTTCCAGGGGATGAATATTTTGATGCCATTGAAAGGCTTTTCAACCGTCTTCAAGGGGTTGAGGATCTTCTTACGGACCCAAATATAACCACGGTGCGTCTCGTGACCAATCCCGAAAAGGTCGTGCTCAAGGAAACCCAGAGGGCGTTTCTCTATTTCAGCCTTTTCGGTATGCACATTGACGGTATCATCATGAACAGGATCATCCCCAAGGGGGCTGATGAGCAGTTTTTCGCTCAGTGGAAAAAAAGCCAGGCAAGGTATAGAAAACAGGCCGAGGCCTATTTCGACCCTGTGCCCGTTCTCCCCGTTTTCCTTTTTAAGGATGAAGTTCTGGGAGAAGAAAGCCTAATGGAACTGGCCACTAAGATTTATGGCAAAAGGGACCCACTTGAGCATCTTTTTACAGGTACGCCCTTTCAGTTCACCAAGCAGGACGGCGACTATGTGCTCACATTAAGACTTCCCTTTGCAAAAAGGGATATTGTACAACTTAACAAGGCAGCAAATGAATTGATTATCCGCTTGGGCGGGTTTAAGAAACATATTCTTCTCCCGCGGCAGGTGGCAGCGGCCACCTCAGTAAAGGCCAAATTGGAGGGAAATCTCTTACGTATTCACTTCAAAGGAGGCGAAGATGGCCAAAGGGAAAGCCACTGAGCAAACCCCATATCTCTGCCCAATAGGCCGCTTTTTCAGGGACTTGGAAAAGGGGTTCGGGAAAAAATCCAAATTTCGAGACCATTTGAATCGATCCCGCATTGAGTTCCTCAAGGCACTCAGGTCACTGGTGGATGAACGGATCAAAGACTTGGAGAAGGGGGCCTCAGAGCAAGGCGGAAAGAAGGTAACCAAGATTAAGGTGGAGTAGAGCGCCTGGGGAGCGTCTTCTTTTTTTGATTGGCCCTAGGAGATCATTTCATTGGCAGGCGGAGACCTAGGCCTTTTCCCTGCCAAGAAATGACCTCTGCCAAACAGGTAAGGCCCAAGGGGCCTTTTTTATCTATTGACCCACCCCTTAGAGCTTTGGTAGAAGACCACTCAACATGTGATAAGATAAAAGGAGCAAGCATTGGAATTCACGACCATAAAGGGCTTCAGGGATATTCTCCCTAACGAGACATCTTACTGGCAGCGGGTGGAACAGGAGGCCCGCAGGGTATTTCTGAGTTTTGGTTTTAGAGAAATCAGGACACCTCTACTGGAGCGTACAGAACTCTTTGCCAGGAGTATCGGCAAGGATACGGATATCGTCTCAAAGGAGATGTATTCCTTCTCGGACAGCAAGGGGCGTGGCCTTACCCTTCGGCCAGAGGCCACTGCCTCTGTGGTCAGGGCCTATATCCAAAACAGGTTGTATCAAGAAGGAGGCGTACAAAAATTCTATTCCATTGGTCCCATGTTTCGTCATGAAAGGCCCCAAAAGGGCCGGTTTCGCCAGTTCCATCAAATCAACGCCGAGTTGTTTGGCGATCAAGGCCCCAAAAGCGACGCAGAAATCATATTCCTGGCTGTCTCTCTCTTAAACGCCTTTGAACTTGGGCAGCTCAGTCTGCATATCAATTCCATTGGCTGCCCCCAATGTCGGCCCCAGTTCAAGGAGAAACTAAAAGGGTTTTTAGAGAAAAACCGGCAGCCCCTGTGTGCAGATTGCCGGCGAAGGACTGAGACCAATCCTTTGCGGGCCTTTGACTGTAAAGTAGAGGGATGTAAGGCCATTATGGAAAAGGCCCCTGTCATATCAGACTACCTTTGCGATGAATGCAAGGGGCATTTTCTGCTCTTGCAGGAATACCTAGAAGGGCTTTCCATGGAGGCCATCTTGGATACAAAGCTGGTCCGGGGTCTGGATTATTACACCAGGACCACCTTTGAGATCCAGACCCATGAACTAGGAGCCCAAAATGCAGTGGTAGGCGGAGGCCGATATGATGGCCTAGTTCAGGCATTGGGAGGACCTGATATACCTGGGATAGGGTTTGCTGTGGGAATGGAACGTGTAATGACCCTGCTTTTGGAAAAAGGCAAGAAAGAGGAGGTGCAGCCCCAGCTTTTCATAGCTGCCCTAGGGCAAGCTGCGGAAAAAAGGGCCTTTGAATGGACCCAGGCGCTGAGGAAGCACGGTATCTGGGTAGAACAAGAATACGCCTCTAAGGGACTTAAGGCCCAAATGAAACGTGCTGATCGCCTAGGGTGCAAGAAGGTACTAATTGTGGGTGACAATGAGCTTGAATCCGGCAAGGCCATACTAAGGGATATGGAAACAAAAAACCAATCAGAACTGCCCCTTTCGAACCTAGTGGAAAGGCTCTACACCATACTTCAAGGAGATAACAGCAATCATGCAAAATGATATTGACATGCTAGCAGACTGGGCTAGGACCCATGGATGCGGCATACTTAGGGCAGAGCACGTAGGGCAAGAAGCAATACTCATAGGCTGGGTCAATACCAGAAGAGACCTGGGCAACCTTATATTTATCGATCTGCGTGATAGAACCGGCCTTACACAGGTGGTTTTTGATCCCCAGATAGCACCTGACTGCCACAAAAAGGCCCACATTTTGCGCAGTGAATGGGTCATTGCGGTTAGGGGCGAAGTGCATAGGCGACTGCAAGGGCAGGAAAACCCCAACATGGCCACAGGTGCTGTGGAACTCAAGGCAAAGGAGCTTAAGATCCTAAACAAGACCGAGCCCCCGCCCTTTCAGGTGGACGGGGCTGTGGATGGCTCAGAGAACCTGCGTCTCAAGTACCGGTATCTGGAATTGCGACGGCCCGAGGTGTTCAGCCTCTTTCACAAGAGGCATATGATCGCCTCCACCATCAGGCATTTCCTCAATGAGCGAGGCTTTATTGAAGTGGAAACCCCCTTCCTCACAAAAAGCACACCCGAAGGTGCACGGGACTATTTGGTGCCCAGTCGTGTGAACAAGGGAAAGTTTTATGCACTACCCCAGTCGCCTCAGCTCTTCAAGCAGCTCTTAATGATAGGAGGATTTGATCGCTACTACCAGATCGTCAAGTGTTTCCGCGACGAAGACCTCAGGGCAGACCGCCAGCCCGAATTCACCCAGGTGGACATTGAGATGTCCTTTGTAAGGGAAGAAGACGTTATGCAGATATTGGAAGAGATGATGGCCCATCTATTTGAACAGGTACTGGAAAAGCAATTGCAGGTTCCCTTCCCACGCCTCCGCTACCAGGAGGCCATGGAGCGGTTCGGCACGGATCGGCCCGACATGCGCTTTGGTTTAGAAATAGAAGATATTTCACAGGCCTGCGGGCAGTCTGAATTCAAGGTCTTCAAAAATGTGCTGGCTGATGGAGGTGGCATTAAGGCCATCAATATAAAGGGAGGGGCTAACCACTTTTCCCGAAAGGATTTAGAGGGGCTTTCTAGCCTGGCTGTTGAGCGGGGTGCAAAAGGGCTTTTATCCATAAAAATAGAAGAAGGGGGTTGGCGATCTTCATTAGGAAAATTCTTTTCTGACCCCCTTAAAAATCAAATCAACAAAAAGATGGGGGCAAGGCCCGGTGACCTGATCCTGGTATTGGCTGATGACCCCCGGCGGGCCTGTTCCATTCTCGGAGAGATTCGACTGGTTGTGGCTAGACGCCTGGGTCTCATAGATGAAAATCAATTCTCCTTCCTTTGGCTCACCCAGTTTCCCCTTTTGGAATACAATGATGAGGAGGGCAGATTCCAGGCCGTACACCATCCCTTTACTGCGCCCATGGAAGAGGATCTGGCGCTTCTTGGCTCAGCCCCTGAAAGGGTGAGGGCCAGATCCTATGACCTTGTCTTGAACGGGGCAGAAATAGGGGGAGGAAGTATTAGGATCCACGTCCTTGATGTACAAAAAAAGATCTTTTCCGTGTTAGGCATCTCTGCTCAGGAGGCAGAGCAGAAGTTTGGATTTTTCTTGGAGGCCCTGCGCTATGGAGCGCCACCCCATGGTGGAATAGCCATCGGGTTTGATCGATTGGTGGCCATTATGACGGGAGCCCAGTCCATACGTGAGGTCATTGCCTTTCCCAAAACCACAAGCGCCACGTGCCCGCTCACAGAGGCCCCTTCTCCAGTAAGCCAGGCCCAGCTCCAAGAACTAGGTCTGAGGCTGGATCTGACTGATATCCCCACAAATGAAAAAAATGATTGACAAGCCGCATCTGATGCCTATTTTCCTTGACAGTTTTTAAATGCTCAGGCATAAGGAGTATTTCAAAATTTTCAGGAAGAAAGGATGTGATAGTCATGGTTTGTACAAGCGTAAAGCAGGGGTATGAGTGTCTTTTTATGACCAAAAACGGCTGCCAGTTTAACGGTGGCTCCTGTCACCCCATTGTAGAGCAGTGCGAAGGATGTCAAAGGATTGGAGAATTTCCTGCAGGCAGGTTTTGCCTCATTTTTCCCGATCCTGCGGCCAAATGGCGGCTAGGTAAGTGCCAGATGGCAACCCACCTCAAGGAAACATCCCAAAAAAGCAACGGAAAGATCAACCCCCTCAAGGCCTCCAAGAGAAAATTCCAATAGGCCAGGGAAGAGGTCTTTTCTCAGAAGGGATCAGTCCCTAGGGATAGGTTTCCCTTTCCGGCTCAGATAGAGCAAGTATTCCTGGTTTCCTTTTGGGCCAAGAAGTGGGGAAGGGATATGTCCGCGGTAGGTCCAGCCAAGCTCCTCTGAAAAGGCCCTTAGCTGGGCCACAACGCGTTCGCGGAGACCGGCATCCCGGACCACACCACCCTTTCCCACATGCTCCCTTCCCACCTCGAATTGGGGTTTCACCAATGCTATGACAAAGGCATTTGGGGATAGAAGCTCGTTCAATTTAGGCAATACAAGGCGAAGAGAAATAAAGGAGACATCCACAGTCGCCCCATCAGGAACATAGGGAAGATCTTGTTTCCTGAGGTGGCGAATGTTGGTACGCTCACAAATGATCACCCTCTCGTCGTTTCGCAGACGCCAATCAAGCTGACCATAGCCCACGTCCACGGCAATGACCCATGAAGCCCCATGCTGAAGAAGGCAATCCGTAAATCCGCCTGTGGAAGCCCCCACATCCAAGATGGTCATCCCCTTTACAGAGATGTCAAAGGCCTTAATGGCCGCCTCCAGCTTCACTCCTCCTCTACTCACATATGGAGGGTACTTTTCTTTAATCACAATCTCGGCTGAGGAGTTGACCGGTTGGCCTGGTTTGTCCACCCTCTGCCCTTGGACCTGTACCAGACCTGCCATGATCATGGCCTTGGCCTTGGAGCGGCTCTCGGCAAGACCCTTTGATACCATAAGCTGGTCCAACCTTATCTTGGGTTCACGCATCGCTCGAGCAAAGCTCTTGGGCCACCCTGTAGATGCCTTCTGCATCAAGACCATACTTTTGTCGCAACACAGCCAGGGGGCCATGCTCAATGAATTTGTCAGGAAGCCCTATTCGCCTCACCTTGGTCTCTACCACGCCCTGATCATTTAGCTGCTCCAGTATGGCGCTCCCAAGCCCGCCAGAGCGCACATTTTCTTCCACAACCACTATCCTTTTCGTATCTTTGGCCAATTGAACCACTCGGCTGTCCAAGGGCTTTACAAAGCGACAATTGACCACTGTGACACCTATACCATCGCGTTCCAATTTCTCGGCAGCCTCCATGGCTGGTGCCACCATGCTACCAAGGGCAATAATGGCCAGATCACGCCCTTCTTGGATCATCTCCCATTCGCCCACGGGAAGAAGCTTGTAGTCCCTGTCAATGGGTACACCAAGGGCCTTACCCCTAGGGTATCTAATGGCAACTGGACCTTGGTGGTGCAGGGCAGTATAGAGCATATGACGCAGCTCATTTTCATCCTTTGGGGCCATAAGGGTCATATTGGGCAGGGTTCTTAGGTAGGTGATATCAAAGTGGCCATGATGGGTAGGGCCATCTTCGCCCACCAATCCTCCTCGGTCAATGGCAAAGACCACCGGCAAATTAGGAAGACATACATCATGGATGATTTGATCATATGCCCTCTGCAAAAAGGTGGAGTAAATAGCAACCACGGGCCGGAATCCTTCAACGGCAAGCCCTCCTGCAAAGGTAACCGCATGCTGCTCAGCGATGCCCACATCCAAAAATCGGTCAGGGAAGGTCTCGGAGAAAGGGATCAGGCCCGTGCCCTCGGGCATTGCCGCTGTAATGGCAAAGAGCTTCTCATCGGAGTTGCCCAAATCCACCATGGTCTGCCCAAACACCTCGGTATAGGTAGGGATGGGCTTGTCAGATCTCTGTTGGGGGCTGCCAGTAGTAATTTCAAAGCACCCCACCCCATGAAAATGGGCTGGATCCTTTTCGGCCGGCTCATAGCCCTTTCCTTTGACAGTAAGCACATGTACTAGAACTGGCCCTGTAAGATGTCTGATATTCTTGAAGGTCTTGATAAGTTGATCAATACGATGCCCATTAATAGGCCCCACATATTTGAATTTAAATGCCTCGAATAGCATACCGGGCGTGAAAAAGGTGATGAATGAATCCTCACTTCTCCGCAGCACACTCAGGAGATTTTCACCCACCCCAGGCAGGGATCGGAAGAAGTTCTCCAACTCTTTCTTAAAGGTAACAAAACGCCGACCTGTCATCTTTCTGCTCAAGAATGAAGAGAACGCACCCACATTGGGAGAGATGGACATGGCATTGTCGTTCAGTACAACAATCAAGTCCTTTTCCGTATCACCTGCCTGGTTCAGACCCTCAAAGGCCATACCCGCCGTCATGGAGCCATCGCCGATAACAGCAATGACCTTTGCATACTCCCCTTTCAGGGACTTTGCAGTGGAAATGCCCAGGCCAACGGAAATGGATGTACTGCTATGGCCCGTGTCAAATGTATCGTAAGAGCTTTCCTCTCTTTTTGGGAACCCACTGATTCCCCCAAGTGTACGGAGTGTGTGGAATCGATCGCGCCTTCCTGTAATCAACTTGTGGGCATAGGCCTGATGTCCCACATCCCAGATGATCTTATCTTTAGGGGCATCAAAGACAAAATGAAGCGCCAGGGTAAGTTCTACTACACCCAGGCTTGGAGCCAGGTGTCCGCCCGTATGCGAGACCGTTTCAATGATCTTTCGCCGAATCTCTTCTGCCAGGAGCTCCAGCTCCTTTACAGAAAGAGATTTCAGGTCACTGGGCGACTCTATCTTGCTGAGAAATTTATACTGTTGGTCCTCGGTCATATGCATTATCGTCCGTTCGTCTGTCTCGTGCATTTGGTTTACTTCTTCTGTGCTCTGTTTCCTCTGATTTTAGATTTATATTAAGTACTTAGATGAACAAAAAGCTCATTTCTTCCTTTCAATAATATAGCGGGCAATTTCTCGCAGTGGATCGGCCCTTTCATCAAAGATATCCAGCGATGCAATGGCCTCTTCCACAAGCCCTTTCTGTATCTCCTTTGACCTGCTAATACCCAAAAGGGCCGGGTAGGTTGCCTTGCCCTTCCTGATATCACTTCCAGTGGTCTTCCCCATGGCCTCGCTGTCACCTTCCACATCCAGAAGATCATCTGATATCTGGAATGCAAGGCCCACCTTGCGCCCATAGGACCGTAGCGCTGCGATCTGACTCTCCCCTCCTCCCCCCACAATGCCTCCGCATACCACAGCGGCCGTTATCAGGGCCGCTGTCTTATGGGTATGGATAAAATCCACCAGGGCCTTGTCTGCAGGCCTTCCTTCGGCCTGGATATCCGCCACCTGGCCCGCCACCATTCCCTTGTATCCCGCAGCCTCTGCCACCAGTGAGACCACTTTAACCACAGATTCGGCAGGAATGGCCTTAAGAAGCTCCTCAGAGCAAATCAGTCGAAAGGCCTCTGTGAGCAATCCGTCGCCAGCAAGCAGGGCTAGAGCCTCTCCAAAGACCTT
This sequence comes from Deltaproteobacteria bacterium, assembly GCA_019307815.1. Classification (GTDB taxonomy): domain Bacteria; phylum Desulfobacterota; class DSM-4660; order Desulfatiglandales; family Desulfatiglandaceae; genus B111-G9. Next base: position 97,114 of record JAFDIV010000005.1, on the reverse strand, counting down.
ATGGCTCGTGGGCTGCCCACGTCTCATATCATCATCATCCATGGCAGGCAAGTCGTCATGGATCAATGAATAGGTGTGAATCAATTCCAGGGCACAGGCTGCCGGCAACACTGAGGCCCCGTGGCCGCCAACTGCCTCGGCAGAAGCCATGCAAAGGATCGGCCTCAGACGTTTGCCCCCTGCAAAAAGGCTATATCGCATAGCCTTCACAAGATCAGCAGCCGGCCCTGCGCCCTCAGGGAGGTATCTGTCCAGCGCCCTATCCACGATCTTTTTCTTTTCAACCAGATACTGTTTTAGATCCATGGCTAGTCTTCTGCTTCCTCCTGGTTAACTTGGAAAGGCGTCTGGACATACTTTCCATCGCTTTCCTTTATCAACATGGTCACCTTCTTTTCAGCCTCCTCTAGCTTCTCAGAGCAGAATTTGGCAAGTCTCATCCCCTCCTCAAAGGCCTTAATGGAATCCTCCAAGGAAAGCTCACCGCTTTCCAAGGATTGGACAATTTGCTCCAGCCTCTGCATGGCGTTTTCAAACTTTTTTGCCGGCATTGTACCTCTCCGTATAAGATATTAAAGTTTAACCCCTTATTGGAATGGGTGTCAACGTAAGTGGCGCCTTAACCTCTCCCACCCAAAAAACAAATGCTTACCGTCACTTATTGTCATGAAATTGCTCTGGTCCGGTCTGCTCCACAATGCAGTCCACAGAGCCTTCTCCCAAAATGATATGCAACTTATCGCCTCCTGTGGCTTCCGTATAGCTCCTTATGATTCGGCGCTCGAGGGGTTTCATGGTAATACTGTATCCCCTTCTTAGGATTGATAAGGGGCTTAGATCAGAAACCCTGTTTTCGATGGCCCGCAGTTCCGCCTTTTTCCCGCGAAGCCTAATTCCTATAGCAAGGATCATAGAATGAACCATCTGGCCCAAAAGGGCCCCAAAGGCCTCCACCCTCTTTTCAGGACACTGGTGCAAAAGGGCCAGGAGCAAAAGATTGAGCTGTTTGCGCCTAGCCTCAATCGCCCATCTCAGGCCCCTCACAAGCCGAGCATGATTATCATCCAGTTTCATCCAGGAATCCGCCAGTCTCTTCCTGGGATCTTGGAGCCTGCTCTCTAGTCCTCTGAGCTGCTCTTTATTGTTTCTAAGGCCTAAATTCACCTGATTGGCCATTCTTTGACACAGTTCTTTGAGCCGGTTTTCAAGGGCCTCTTTTTCCGCCACAAGCATTTCAGCTGCAGCCGACGGGGTGGGGGCCCGCAAATCTGCAACCAAATCGCAGATGGTGGTATCAATTTCATGGCCCACTGCAGAGACCACGGGAATAGAAGATCGTCTAATCGCATAAGCAAGTTCTTCCTTATTAAAGGCCCAGAGATCCTCCAAAGATCCCCCTCCCCGCGTTATGACTATCACGTCCACGTCCAATCGTCTATTTACCACCTCCAGGGACTTGATTATATCTTCGGTGGCCTCATCTCCTTGCACCCGAACAGGCACCACGATGATCTCCAGATTCGCAAACCTCCGTGTAATCACTTTGAGAAAATCCCGAATCGCCGCCCCTGTGGGGGATGTGATAACAGCCACCCTTTGAGGCAAAAAGGGCAAGGGCCTTTTAAGCTCCGGGGCAAACAGGCCCTCGGAGGCCAATTTTTTCTTGAGTTGTTCAAAGGCCAGGGCCAACGCGCCCACGCCCAAGGGCTCCAAGTAATCTAATACGATCTGGTATTCTCCACGTGGGGCATAGACGCCCACCCTGCCCTGGGCAATAACCTTCATCCCGTCTTCGGGCGTAAATTTTAGATAGCGGGCCTGGGGCCGAAACATCACGGCCCTGATCTGGGCGAATTCATCCTTGAGTGCCATATAATAGTGACCCGACAAAGGGGCCCTAAAGTTGGAAATCTCCCCTTCGACCCATATGAATTCAAAGCGTTCCTCTAAAACGGATTTGATCTCCTCCGTGAGCCTAGAGACCGTATAAATCTTTGGGACAGGGGTGGAATAATGGTTTGTCTCGTTTGTTTCGTTCATTTCGCTGATCTCGTATGTTTTCTCCCTCTCGTTGGTTTCCCTAATTTTGTGTGGTTCATTTTATCATCAGGTCGTCATCCCTCTGGCCGTCATTATTAAACCAATATGGGGCCCCATACAAGGTGATTTTGGATCTTGTGTATTTATATCCTTGACCCCCATTTTCGATTCCCCTATATTCCCCATAAGTCAAAGATAGCCCTTTTCGAAACAATGGAGGAGGAAAGAAATGGAAAACAGTAATCCAGTTAAGTTCATGGATGTGACGTTTCGCGACAGCCACCAGTCCCTTTTTGCCACGCGAATGCGTACAGAGGACATGATACCCATCGCCGAACAAATGGACAACGTCGGGTTTTGGGCAATGGAAGTATGGGGAGGCGCGACCTTTGATACTATGCACCGATTTCTGAGGGAGGATCCCTGGGACCGGCCCCGAATTTTGAAGAAATACATCAAAAAAACACCCTTTTCCATGCTCCTGCGTGGGCAAAATTTGGTGGGATATCGCCATTATGCCGATGATGTGGTCAGGGCCTTCGTGGAAAAGGCCTGTGAAGTGGGGATTGATATATTTCGTGTCTTTGATGCCCTTAATGATCTGCGGAATTTTACCACCTGTGTGGAAGTAATTAAGAAAAACGGGAAACATTTTCAAGGAGCCATCTGTTTCTCGCTTACCGAAAGAAAAATGGGGGGACCGGTCTTTAACCTGCAATATTACCTAGATAAGGCAAAGGCCCTTGAAGATATGGGGGCTGATACCATCTGCATCAAAGACATGGCTGGAATTATATCTCCTTATGACGCCTACGAACTGGTAAAAGCACTAAAGGAAACGGTGCACGTGCCTATTCACCTGCATACCCACTACACGTCTGGAATGGCTTCCATGTGTTGTATTAAGGCCATTGACGCTGGGGTGGACATTGTGGACACCTCTCTAGCTCCCTTTGCCTTGCGAACTTCCCATCCAGCCATTGAGCCACTGGTTGTAACGCTGGACGGGACGCCCAGGGACCCCAAACTTGACCTGGATACCTTGCTTAAATTGGATGAATACCTGGAATCCATTGCACCCAAATATGCCAATCTTTGTGACACCACAAAGATATCCGTAATCGATACCGGGGTCCTAAAGCACCAAATTCCTGGTGGAATGATATCCAACTTAGTCAATCAACTAAAAGAGGCCAATGCCCTGGATAGGCTCAATGAGGTATATGCAGAGCTTCCCCAGACCCGAAAAGACTTGGGCACACCACCTCTGGTCACTCCCACTTCCCAGATCGTTGGCGTGCAGGCCGTACTGAATGTTTTGTTTGGCCGCTATAAAATGGTCACCAATCAGGTCAAAGACCTTTGTTTTGGGCTCTATGGACGAACACCCACAGAAATTGACCCAGAGGTAAGGGCCAAGGCCCTGAAAGGTTACAAACGCGGAGAGACACCCATAACAGGAAGACCAGGAGACTATTTGGAACCTGAATTGGATAAGGTAAAGCAGGAGTGCGGCGACCTCATCAAGAATGAAGAAGACTTATTAATATGTGCCCTTTACCCCACTACCGGAAAGGAATTTTTGAAAATTAAATATGAGAAGGAGTAGTCTCATTCGAGACACGAGGGTCTGAAAAAGTTCCGGACACGCCTGATATATAGGACATTGGGTATGCCCACAGGTTTTGACTCGGATCAGGTAGATCAAATCGAAAGGATCTACGGAAAAAGTCTTCTTAAGTTTTTTAGGCAGCTTATTGATGAGAAGACCGTGCTGCGTGTCTTTTTGTTAGGCAAGGACTATGAGCGCCTCACCATCATAACCGACTTGGAAGAAAAAGATTCCGAACCATATATCATTATAGATTACCCAGCAGGATTCAAAAAGGCTATTAAAGGGACTACAGACTGGCGTCTCCGATTTGAATTCACCGGCAATGATAGATTGCCCTATGTATTCAGGACCGTGGGAGGGGAGCTGGTGGAAGGAGGTGTACGAGTCCGGCTCCCCAAATTTATAGAGCGAAGGCAAAGGCGAAGGAATTTCAGACTCGAGGCCCCGCTTGACACAAAGCTAGTCTTCACAAAGAACTTTAGAAGATATGAGGCAAATGTCATCAATGTCAGCCTTGGAGGGGTCTTGATCTCCCTGGAAAAGGGGGAACAGAAAAGACCCGTACTGGACATTGATGAGTATCTTAGGGGCATCAAGCTTTATTTTCCATCAAAAGAAGAAGAGGAAAGGCTCTTGATCCATATTAATGAAGCAATGGTCAAAAGGGTGGAAAAAGACATCTTTCACGGTCGCTATAATTACGCCTTGCAGTTCACTGATATTGATAAACAAGACAGCGAACTACTTCAGGAGCTCATTTATAGGTTCCAGCGAGAATATTTGCGAAAAAGACAACTTATGGACACCTAAGAGATTTGTTTGAAAGGCGATTCGATTTTCCAAAAGGAAAGGCTGGACGTTTTAGACATAGATGTCAATGAGTTGCCCCATAGGGCATACCTCTTCTTCAGGTAGCCCAGAGGCCGAATAGAGACGTTTTGTTCTGTTTGCCTCTACGCCCACATAAACGACCCCGTTTTTCCACTCCCCCTTATCATGGAATTGGTGTGCTCTCTCATAGGTATCCCATGAAGAGGGCCATGGTATAGGATGCAATGCCACCAAAGCTGTGGGCGAGTGCATATTCATTTACATTACCCGAGGTTAGTCTTACTAATTTCTTTAGTTAAACCATCTTTTGGCAAAAAGCAATAGGATTTTTCCCTCGCATGCCACTCATCCTTATTGACACCCAAAAAAATGTCGATATGCTTTATAAGATTCTACTCTCGTGAAATGGGGCCCATGAAAAAGAATCACAGAAACTCCTTTACCATCATGACGTTATTGTTGGTGATTGTGGGGGGGATGGTACTTCTTTATCAATTTCGCAATGAGCTTCATCTATCCATATTACTGCCAAAAAAATCTGACCTGACCAAACCCCTCAAGGGCACTATGCGATGCACCATGATTTCTACTGTTGAAGAAGCGCACTACCTGAGAATGCAATTGGCTATTCCATACAAGGACAGAAAGCAATGGATGGAGATCAAAAAGGCATTGCCGAGTATAAAAAACGAGTTCATCTTGGTCATGAATGAGGAAGGAATGGAACTTATCTTAAGAGAAAGGGATTTCGAGACCCTGAGACGCTTGTTATTGCGCACCTTCAACCGCCACCTAAAAAAACCAGTGGACAATATCTATTTTGAATCCTTTTTTTATGATTGATTTGGAACAGAACGGTCTCATCTTCGCATTCTTGTATCCCTAGTAGTATCCAACATATCCCACATGTGAAAAGAGGACATCTAAAGCTGCACCAAATCATCCGTAATGAAGCATAAACAGCGGGCCTGGGAGGGATTCTTCCATGCCTATGGCCTGATAAACCTCTTGATATATTCGAGCCGAGGCCTCCATCTCTCTGGCCGATTCAGGTAAATGAAGCATGAATCTGCTGGCCAAGTCCTTTTCATCTTTCACCTTCAAATTTCTCACATAATCAATAAGGACATTAAGCCCTTCATCGTATGGATAGACCTCAGTAAAGAGTTCTCCCCAGGTGTTTCGAAAAACAATATCCAAGGTCAAGCCCTTAGACAATTTTGAGATTTCCTCCATATCCACAATGGCCATGATCTTCTCTATATTAGCTTCTTGGTAAAAGGCCTTTCCATTTTGGCCAAAGTAATAGGCGGGACTAAAATAGGCCTGAAAATGCTTTAAAAGGTGGACAAGATCGTTTAAAGTCACGCCCGTTGGATTCGGGACCATTTCCACAGCAGTCTTATGAAAATCATAAAGCCCGTTATTGACAAGCCACGCACCTGCCCTTACCACCCGATCGGCTGAAAAGATACGCTGCTTCTTTCTCTTCCTCTCAGTGGGATACCATGAGGTATCGTATAGGACCCATTGATGTCTGCCGTGTCCGCGGTGTTCGTATTGAAACACGCAACGGTCTAATATAAGTCTTTTGCTGGTCAGGAAAGGGGTAAGTTGCAGCTTGTTCTTGCTCCTACCGAACAGGGCAAGCAGTTTTCTCCCCAAGACGGTGAGGTCATATTCATCAATTGCCTGTTTTTCCGTCGGGGGCAGGCTTTCAGAGAGCCTGCGATAAGTTGAAGAGAAGAATCGGTTGATCTCCTTTGAAAACTGAAGAAGCCTACTATAACTCCAGTTTTCAATCTGATTCAAATCTTCTACCAGTTCCAGGCGCCAATTCCATTGTTTCATGAGATCCCGAAAGACCTCTATCTTATACTCCCGGCCGCCAGCCCCTCTTCTTGCCCGTGTCATCATGGGTTTGGCCTTAAGATAAAAGGCCTTTTTCAACAAGTGGGCGGCCCCTTCATTGTGCTCTTTCTCATAGAAATCCAGTACCGTCTCTACCATAAGCAAATAGGGATCAAGTTCCCGCAGAAACCGCCGGCCCTCCAACACCCGTCCTTTCAAAACATCACAAAGCAATGGCCCTTTGAATCGATCAGACAGATACATCTCCATCATGGCCATCTTCAACAGCGATTTGAAAGGGTCTTTTATTCCCTTACTGAGTTGCCAAAGGGCATTGCCCAAAAACTCTGTTTTGGAGACCTCCTTCAAATACCCTAAATCAACAAAATCAACGAAGTCCAAAGGCGCTTTCATTGCCAAGCTTTGCCAATACAACTTATAAAGGGATTGCCCTAATCCAGGTGGTAGCACCCACCAGAAAGGAATCTTGCCAGAGACAAAAAGCATGGTCCTGTAACATTCTTCCTTAAGGAAATTCCTCTGGCTGGAACCAGAACTCTCTTCATCTACCCGGCCAAACTCATTTTGCCGGATTTGCTCAAGATCCAAGACAAAAAAGTGGACATCCATGTTGAATGTACTTTGACACCAATGACTGATTTGCCAGGCCTTTTCTCGCAAAACATCAAGGGTTCTTTTAGACCATTTGGATTCATCCACACAGACCCAAAAATCGAAGTCTGATTCCTCTGTCTGCGCCACAGTGCCTATGCTACCTAGAACAAATAGAGATTCAACAATGGGTTTACGGATCAAATATCGCTGATAGGGGATATTCCTGTACCTTGTCTCAGGGAAATATTCTTGAATGACATTTTTGAGACGATAGGATGACCCTATTCCATACACACCGCAACCCATATCCCCCTTACTAACGTATCCAGGAAGATCCACTTCGTTGATGCTAAGGAGGGCGGGAATGATGTCAAAGGCAATGGAGGCCTTTTCAGGGCTTTCCGCATAGGCATATTCCATTCGAAGCCTATTGTAATTGAGAAAAAGCTTCTTATTCCTTTGGATTTCATGGATATCAAAGTGAAATGGTTTCAAGGCGGTCATCCTCACTTGAACAAAAAAAGCCACCTCTCACGGATGGCTTTCCTTGTATTGGGCCAAATGGAACATTACATGGCGTAAGGTCTTCAATCCTCTACTAAGCTCGAAAGGCTATCTTTCAATATTTTCTCTGCTACCGATTTGGTATCTACTTGATATCGGCCCTGTGTGAGGGCCTCCTTAATGGTCTGAACCTTGGCAACCCGTTCGGGATCCTCCCGATTAATCACTTCTTTAATACTATTGAAAGCCTTTGAAATATCAGACAATTCCACCTGTGCATCCTGCCCGACGTTTACTTTCATATTTTGAGGAACGCCCTTTTCAGAGTCCGCGTTCTTGGCATTCGTGGATTCTGCTGAGCCTTGTACCACACTCAAGTGCCTGTATATATCATCAATTTTCATAAATTTTCCTCTCTCCTGTTTCTATTCGCTACTTCCGTCCGTTTCCTGGCTTAGTCCCCTTTGAAGATTCAACTCCTTAGCATAGGTCCCCTTTTCAGGAGGTTCTTTCTTCAGTTCAGAAATTAGCCTATTGGACAACTGGCTGAGAACCTGCTTCCGCCTCGCCTCTACAGAAATATCCACAAAATCTGAAGAAGGCTGTACTGGCTCAACACTGGTTTCCAGCAAGTTTGCTCGTTTTTTAAGCTGGTTACCATACACCTTCAGGACATTTCGAATCTGATAGGTGGTAATGGTCATGGTCTAGCCCTCCGACTTTTTAATCGGCTAGACCCGATAGGGACTTGAATATTTTTTTGAGGGCAACCGCTGGGATGGGTTGCAACCACATTGGTGCAGGACACAGAAATTGTTATTAAAGTCAGAAACAATGTCCAAAATCAGCGCACCATTTAGCTTGCAAGCCGGGGCCTCTCAATGCCTTGTTTCTTAATTTTTTCCACAAGGGTAGTTCGATTCATGCGCAGCAGCTTAGCAGCTCTGTTCTTGACCCACCCGGTCTTTTCTAAGGCACTTATGATAAGCTGTCTCTCATATTCATTGACCGCATGGCTCAATGAGAACCCCCCTTCCGGTATGGAGGCGATAGAAATCCGTTCACTATCCCTGTGGGAAGCAATCTTTTCCGGTAAATCTTCCATGGTGATATATTCACCCTCGGCAAGTATGACCATTCTCTCTATCACATTTTCCAGCTCCCTCACATTGCCAGGCCAATCATATTCCTCCAAGGCTCTTAGTACATCCTTTTCCATTCCCTTAATCCGTTTCTTTTTGGTCCTGTTCATCTGTTCCAGAAAATGATTCACAAGAAGCGGGATGTCACTTTTGCGGTCTCTAAGGGGGGGTAGTTGAATGGGAATGACCTTTAGCCGATAGTAAAGGTCTTCCCGGAATTTGCCCTCTTCTACGGCCTTTTCCAGGTTTTTGTTAGTGGCGGCAATTATTCGGACGTCGCATTTGATGGTTCGGGTGCCCCCCAGTCGCTCAAACGTCTGTTCCTGCAACACCCTGAGCAACTTGACCTGGAGATGGGGGCTCATTTCCGCCACTTCATCCAAAAAAATGCTTCCCCCGTTTGCCATCTCGAAACGCCCGATCCGGGTCCTAATGGCATTAGTGAATGCCCCCTTTTCGTGCCCAAATAGCTCACTTTCCAGTAGCTCTTCGGGAATGGCCCCACAATTAACCGGAATAAGCGGCTTATCCCTCCTGTTACTATGATAGTGAATGGCCCGAGCCACCAGCTCTTTTCCTGTGCCTGATTCACCAAGGATCAAAATGGTGCTGTCCGTATCAGCCACCTTTTCAATGGTACGAAACACCTTGTGCATTTGGGGGCTGTCACCTATGAAATTGTCAAACTTGTACTTTTTCTTTAGTTGCTTTTTCAGGGCAATATTCTCACGTCGCAGGTTCCTGAACTCAATGGCCCTTTTGATAACCATCAAGACCTCTTCCATCTTGATGGGCTTGGCCAGGTAATCAAAGGCCCCCGCCTTCATGGCTTCCACAGCATTCCGTATACTGGCATAGCCCGTCAAAATGATGCCGATACTTTCAGGCTCATTGTCCACCAAGTATTTCAGCACCGTCATGCCATCAACCTTTGGCATATTCAAATCAATCAAGACCACATCATAAAAGCCTTCCCCTATTTTCTCTAAAGCCACCTGGCCATTTTCCGCCGTATCCACATCAAAGCCTTCCTTTTCCAAAAAGGCAGAAAAATGGTCACGAATCTTGGATTCGTCATCTACTACCAAGACCTTTTCCTTGCCCATTCTACGGCCCTCACTGTTTAGATTTCTATCTTAAGTGATAGCACTCTCACACAAAGGCTCCGGGAAGCCACTACCCTAACAAAAGATAACAGGCTAACTACTATTTCGCATATTGCAAATGTCGCCAAAAATTTGTCTTCAAAAACGAAAGTGCCAAATTTTTAACATATTCTATACCAATTATCAATCATTTTTTACTAATTTTACCATAAGGGCCGCTTTCACCTCACTGTTACGTCCTAGATTGGTCAGCGGATGGGTAAAAGAAAATAGGAGAAAACAGATATGTCCAGCCAAATATTATTTCGAAGAAACCACAGGATGGCGAGTAGTGTAATCAGAGCCTGCCAATACAAGCTGTCTTCCTACCCGTTTTTTTACATCAATCAGGATGGGACCCAAAAGGTTTATGGTCATCTTTTCCACCTGGCCCTCAGGGATGGTCACAAAGGCAAATACCACGAGGTCCTTGGCGTCTTCACCTTGGAATATTTCTTTCTCTGATTGGGGTAAGTCTTCCAAATAGTCTTTCTTGACCAAAAAGGGGCTCATCATTACAAAGGCCAAGTCCGGGCTGTCCACCGACTGAAGCCAACAAAATGGCGAACCGGGCTTATGCTCAAGAATTACAAACCGCTTTTGATCAGGGAATCCCAGAACACCCTCGGGAAAATGGATAATCCGTTTTCCATCGATTTGTACTCGACCAAAGCGGGTTGTCTCAACCGTAAGCGTGCCCTTTGGTTCGGATTCATGGTCTGCACCAGGTATCTGTGCACTGTCCATCGGCATCAGCCCCCTATTTCACTTTTTGGGTAATCTCACCTTGAATAGCATCTAAGTTACCCATGGTCTGTGCGGCCTTTATGTTTTCCTCAACAATGGCATTATATATCTCGGTGCGGTGCACCGATGTATCACGCGGTGCCTCAATCCCAAGCCGAACCTGCCCCCCTCTGATGTCCACCACCGTGACTGTGATGTTGCTCCCAATGGTGATACTTTCATTTACCTTCCTGGTCAATACTAACATAGGCCCCCTCCATGGTTCCTGTTCAATACCCAACCGGAAATTTACATTTCCGGTTGAGCACGTTCAGCTCTCAGTAAAAAATGTGGGTCTCGCCCATGGTTATAAGTAATCCACCAAGCTCAATTGCATAACCTTGGCCGAGGAAGCAAGTGCGGCCTTGTATGCGGTCTGCTTTGCGGTAAGATCCATCACCGCCTCAGCAATATCTGCGTCTTCCAACTCTGATTTCCGTTCTTGGTAGTTTAACTTCAGCTCCTGAATGATGCTGTTTTTCACCTCCAGTTGGGTTTCTTTGATTCCCGCATCAGATATCACGTCGCCTATAGTATCTAGGTGCATATCCAGTTGTCCTATGGCATCTTGAATTCCACTGACATCATTATTCTCCAGGGCCGTCTTTAGATCTATGAGGGTCTTGAAAATGCCGGTTGTGCCAGAGCCAAAGATATCTTCTCCATCTCTACCCACCTCAACGTCTACTCCCTTGCCGATCCGAATGGAAAAGGGGGTATGATTCCCAAGATATATGGCCTGTGTAGGGGAGTTTTCGTCATCAAACCGAAATGGCGCGGTAGAGGTGTTAGTTCCGCTGAAAATATACCTTCCCCCCACCTGGGTGTTGGCAAGGGCCAGGATCTGACGCAGGTATCCATCGACTTGTACAGCGGCATTGGCCCTTTCTGAGGCCCCTTTTGTGGAATTGGCCATCTCTACACACAGGGCCTTTGTATCGGTCAAAATTCCATTGACCTGCGTCAAAGCAGATTCCCCGGCCCTGAGCCATGACTTGCCCATGGAAATGTTCCTCTCCAATTGTTGCACATTCTCCAGGGATGATCGTAAGTTTAAAACAGTCACAAGCCCTATGGGGTCGTCTGAAAGCTTATTGATGCGTTTGCCGCTACTCACAACGTTGCTTGCCTTTACCATCTCATCGGTGACCCTCTCCAGGTTGATCCTGATATTGTCATACATGGTCTTGTTGGCTACGCGCATTGTTCATACCTCTCTATCCTGCGGTGCACAGTTCATTATTTAAGTTCCAGGAGTGTTCTGAACATCTCATCTCCTGTGCCAATCAGCTTAGCCGCGGCCGTATATGCATGTTGATATTTTATGATATTGGTCATTTCCTCGTCGATGGAAACTGCGGAGATATTGTCCCGGCTTTCCTCCAACTGATTTACAATCACCTCAGTATATTCGCATGATCGACTCACACTCTGGCTTTTGATACCCACGGAGCCCACCAATCCATGGAGATAATCCTCCATGGTTCCTGACACGGATTCCTGCGATGGCGTACTTGTACCCCTTTCATAATGATATCTCGTCATATCTACAATAGTATAAGGAAGGTCCGTCATATCCAGGGCATTGCTGTTGTCTCCACTGGCGATAACACCCGTGCTGGAATCCGCCTTCGCAGCCGCGATAAAGCCCTTGTTCTGTTCAATAACTGAATTTACATCGATAAACCTGGCATAGTCATGATCCGTCGGGCTGCTCCCCACAAAAAAGGTGTTAATACCAAGGGCCGCCAGCGCACCACTTGTATCATTGGCAAAGGCAAAGGTGCACCCGGATAAGGCCTGAATCACTAACTTTCCAGCACTATTGACGCTTGCTGTCAGATTTCCACCTGCTTGGGAGTTAATGCTGGTGACTACATTATTTAGACTTGTCACATCGGCATCGATATTGACAGACACCGCCGAACCCACCACATTCCCGTTCGAATCGTATATCCATATCTGAAAACTTCCATCAACAATCTTGTCCTGAAAATCAAGGCCAGAACTGTCCAATGCCGCCGCAGAGTTGGTTACGGCATAGCTTCCGGTTACATTTGTAAATCTTTCTGTTCCCGCACCCTGGGTATGGACCCGATTGACCTCCCATATCAATGACTTTGCCAGCTCGTTCAGATCTGCTTCATATTCAGGTATTGTTTCGTCCCGCATGTCAAGCCAGCCACCCATCTTACCGCCTGTGATGGTATCGGTTATGTCTCTGTTTGCCTCTCCTGAACTCTCCCACCTTATGGCTCCATCATCATAGCTCAACTCATAATAATCCGAACCCGTTACCAGGACATACCCTCTGCCAGTGGTAACGGTCAAACTCCCATCATCATTCTCATAATAACGGATGTCCATATATTCCGAAAGATCTGTGATAAGTTGGTTTCGTTTGTCCAAAAGATCGTTCGGATTCCCATTAGTCCTTTCGGCCAATATCTGTTGGTTTAGGTCAGCGATCTTTGCTGTGATCTCATTGATCTTACTTACTCCCGCTTGTAGAGAAAGGTTAAGCTGGTCGGTCAACTGCATCAAATCCGCATGAAGACCGCTAAACGACTGACAAAGAAGCGAGGCCCTTTCAAATACAATCTTTCGCTCTGAGGCCCCTGTCGGGTTGTTGGCTAGATCATGCCATGCATTCCAAAATTCGGAAAACAAGGTGCTAAGGCTCCGCTTGGAGTTCTCATTAAAAATGGCTTCCAAGGCCCCCATATAGACTTCCTGTTCTTTCAAGGAGGTTAGATCTGTCTTTCGCTGCTGAAGTCGGGTCTCAATAAAGGCATCTGTATTCCGGATTACCTCTTCCACATCCACGCCTCTTCCTAACATCATGCCCGCATAGGGGGCAGGTTGCCTAGTGGTCAAGTGCGGAATCTGCCTTGAATAGCCTGGCGTATTTACGTTTGCTATATTATGACTCACCACATCAAGGGCAAGTTGTTGGGCCAAGAGCGCATCCTTTGCCGTACTCAACAGAAGGCCTATACCGCTCATATTTACACCTCTCTATACAGGATTCGTGGATGGGAATGGGTTTTTGCGCCATTTATTTTTCCATATGCCCCACCTTCACCAGGCACGTTTGTAAACGCAGCAATCAAACCATCAATAAAATCCAACATATCCTGCACAATCTTCATATTCTCCGTATTACGAGAACTTATCTCAAATTTGAGTTGACTGACTTTCTTTCTCAGCTCTTGTATGCCTTTTTCCCGGCTCGCTTTATCCTCATATTGCTCATCACCGTAGCATGCACGTATCACCTCTTCTTGTGTTTTGAGCTCATTGCAAATCTCCTCTTTTCTCTCTTTAAGCGACCAGAGCCCTTCCATCCGTGCATTGATCAGGCATTCCCTCTCTTCAGAGAGACATTGGCATAGATCCTCCAAAAGGGAAATCTCCCGTTCATAGGCTTTCCTCAGCTGGTCCACGCGCATGTTTCTCCTTTTATTAATCGACATAACAGTTCAGAACCTAAAATAGGCCTTGCCAGGGCATTCTCCCCCCATTAGGGACTAGCCTTTAATAGACCCTTTAGCTGGTCATACAGGAGCTGGCTGAGGCTCCCTGGCCCCAGGTCGGCCATGTTTTTTGAAAGCTCCATATCCATCAAAGATTGATAAACCTCTTCACCTTGCCCCCCATGAAACAGATCGCACTTCTGTACCGTTTGTCTCATACTCTTTAGGAGATGATAAGTGAATATGGCCTCAAAATCCTTACAGGCCTTCTTAAGATTCTTTTCCCGTGTCTCAAGAGACGGGACATGCAAGGCATCTCTCATACCCACCTTTGTAACTTCCATTCAATCTCCCCTTCCAATTAAGAAAATTTTGAGGGAATCATCTCATTAGGATTCGTGCTACTATAGTATCTCCAGTTCTGCATGGAGGGCCCCCGCAGCCTTTATGGCCTGAAACACGGCAATGAGATCACGAGGTGTCACTCCAATAGCATTTAAGGCCCTGACCACTTCGCCCAGTGTTGCGCCTTCTGGCATGAGAATTAGCTTTTTGCCCTCTTCGGTAACATTTACCTCACTGGTGTCCGTGACCACCGTCTGCCCCTGGGAGAAGGGTGTCGGTTGGCTTACCTCCTTTTTCTCCTTTATCTGTACACTCAAGTTCCCATGGGCTATGGCCACTGAGGAAATCCGAACATTCTCCCCCATCACCACAGTTCCTGTGCGCTCATCCAGGATGATCTTAGCCTTGGAATCCGGTTGAATCTGCAACTGCTCAAGCCGTGCCACCAGTCCCACGATGTTGGTTGCATATGCATCCGGCACCTTCACCTTAACAGTACCAGCGTCGGCTGCATAGGCCACGGGAGAGCCCAACTGCCTGTTTATGGCCTCGCTCACCCGTAGTGCGGTGGTAAAATCAGGCTCGTTCAAAGAAACCATCAGGTTCCTCATCTGATCGAAATGGAAAGGGATCTCCCGTTCCACAGTGGCGCCACCAGGGATTCTCCCCACCGTAGGGTGATTCTTTTGAACGCCTCCTCCAGCCTTTCCGGAGCTGGAAAACCCCCCAACAATAAGCGGGCCCTGGGCCATTGCATAGACCCTGTTATCCGCCCCTTTCAGGGGCGTAAGGAGAAGGGTCCCACCCTGCAGACTTTTTGCATCTCCCACCGATGAAACAAGCACATCCAATTTTGATCCCACCCTGGCAAAGGGCGGCAAATCTGCAGTGACCATTACGGCCGCCACATTGCTTACCTTGACCTCATCGGCCAGGGTATGAATCCCAAGCCGTTCCATCATGTTAACCAGAGACTGAACAGTGAATTTCGTACCAGAGCCGTCACCTGTCCCATTAAGGCCCACCACAAGCCCATATCCAACCAACTGATTTACCCTGACGCCTTTAAGAGACGCGATGTCTTTTAGTCTTGCTGCCTCACCTTGCCCCATGGGCCAAATAAGCGCCCAAGACAGGCAGATCACGAGCACATTGAAAATTTTTATCATCCTCGACACGTCGTCACCCTCCTTTAGAAAGGCCACACATAATCGAGAAGCCTCATCAACCATCCAGGCCGCTGCTTGTCACTTACCGCACCCTTACCTGTATATTCTATCTTTGCATCAGCGATATAGGTGGAAAGAACCGTGTTATCTGGAGAAATATCATAGGGCCGTATAAGCCCAGAGAGTGTGATATATTGTACCTCATTGTTCACTTTGATCTGTCTAGTCCCTCTTATGAACAGGTTGCCGTTCGGCAACACTTCCACAACCCTGGCCGTGATGGAGGCTGTCATGGTTTCGTCCCTACTGGTTGAACCCGAGCCATCAAAAGAATTGGCCATGGATGCCTTAAACATGGTGGAATTGCTAAAGGCTCTGGGTAGCCCCCCCCACGATCTCATCTTGGTCTCATAGCCGAGGAGGTTGTCTATGCCCGCCTTTATAGAAGAACTTCGTTCCGTCTTTGTTGCCGCCTTTTTGGTTGCCTTGGATGTTTCAACAATGTTTATGGTAACCAAATCGCCCACCTTGAAGGCTCGAAGATCCTGGAAAAAACCATGGTATGCTGTCTCCCGAAACAGCCCTGCCCGCTCAGGGGATTCGGAAATCGGTTCTTGTTGTATTTTATCAGGAACTTGCTTGGTAGAGACGACAGTAGTCTTTTGCGCCTTTACCCGCTGGCCGCTCCCAGCGCATCCGGCCAGGAAGCCGGCGACGAGAGCAAAAGGAATTATGATCGAGAGTAATCGATACCCCTTCATCTCTGAACCTCTGTATCCCATCTTTGTCCTGATTTGGTCCTTCTTTATTTCTAATTAAAACTGCACTACTACTATCCCGGGCCCCTTGACCGTGGCAAAGAGTTCCTTGCCGCTACTGATATTCACTACCTTTACCTGCTCGCCCGCACACCCATCTTCCAGGGCCCTCCCGGTAGTGGTCACCTTGATATGTTCATTCTCAGCCAAAATACGAATCTGCTGCCCCTTTCTTACCCAAGGCACGTCTCTGACCATTGCCCTAGTTAGCAGTTGCCCCCCGCGTACTGTTCTTAGAAGTTGCTTTCCAATGGCCTCTCTGGGATCTGTCAAATACATATCATTGAAGGAATCCGTAAGTTTTTCCACTACCACTAAATCATCTGGGCGCACGATAATTCCTCGTTTTAGATCGTTTCGTGCCTTTAAAAACTGCTGCATCACCAGAAGACTCCCACTCATGGGGACCTTTTTGACCACCCTTCCTTTGACCCAAAAGCTCACCGTAAGGGAAACCGGCCCCACCCAGTGTGTCCTTCCTTGTGCCCTCACGGTCCAGCGCAACTTCCCTGATGGTAGTAACACCCGCTTTGGAACAGAAATTTTTTCAATGCGTATCCTATTGAATGGCCAGGGGGCGTACTTCTTCACATGTTCTGTAAAAATCCTTTTGAGCTGTATCTCGGTGACTACCTGGGCCTTTCGCCTGATGAACAGGGTTTGTGGGACCTTTACCTTGATATCCTTCTCATTGGCCATAAAGGCACCCAGGCGATATATCAAAAAGGTATGCTTCAAACAGACACCTTTCCCAGGGGGAGGTGAAGGTGCAATTTTAATGCAGGCAAGCCTGCCCACCCTAGGGTCGGTCGCAGGATGAAACGTGGCAATGTCACCCAATGAGACCTTGTCCGATTCCACCACAGCCTTTTCTTTTATCAGCACCTCTAAAATCGTGGCATTGGCAAGGTCTGACCAAAAGGTGTAACCGACCATCACAAGAAGACTTAAAATGACATATTTCGTTGCTCTTAACATGGTCCCCATTTCTTACCGCCTAATGTTATTGGCCAACTGCAGCATTTCATCAGCCGCCTTGATGCACTTGGAGCTCACTTCATAGGCCCTTTGGCTCGTGATCATATTGACCATCTCCTCCACTACATCCACATTGGACATTTCCAAATAACCTTGAGCAATGGTGCCCATGCCATCCACCCCAGGGTTACCTGCAACAGGGTCTCCAGAGGCCTCTGTGGGCAAGAAACGATTTCCGCCTATGCTCAAAAGTCCTGAAGGATTCGGAAAGCTGTAAAGGGTGAGCTGTGCGCTGGCCAACTCGGTTCCATCAGCCCCAGTGGCTACCATATTTCCACCGGAATCCACTGTGAAATGAACTGCATCGGATGGAATAGAAAACTCTGGTTGAAGCCTATCGCCATCAGGGGTACAGATATAACCCTCGCTGTCAATCTTGAAGTTCCCTGATCGCATGTATACCTCTTCACCATTACTGATCACCTTAAAAAAACCCTTGCCCTCAATGGCTAGATCAAACTCATTGTTTGTCTGCACATAATCTCCTTGAGAAAAGACCTTTTGCACAGAGACTGGCCTCGTTCCCATTCCAACCTGGATCCCCGTGGGTATTTGCCCACCAGAGGCAGTGGCCGCCCCTGGGCTCCTGAGATTCTGGTAAAGGAGATCCTCAAAATCGGCCCTTGATTTCTTGAATCCGCTGGTATTGACATTGGCCAGATTATTGGCGATTACGTCGATATTCAATTTTTGAGCTGCCATACCTGACGCCGCTGTCCATAAGCTCCTGATCATATTATGTACCTCCCGATTATTGTTTCGTGCCTGTTTGCAAAATTATCTCAAGCGTGCCACTTCGTTTGTTACCTTGTTGTCAAGGTGATCCAAAACCTTTATCGCCCGCTGGTAGCTTTCAAAGGCCCTGAGGCTATGGATCATCTTCACCATCTCTTCAGCAATGTTCACGTTGCTGTTTTCCAGATATCCCTGTCTTACCGCGCTCTCAGCCGGGAAGGGCTCCTCATTGACACCGGGATCTTTTCTAAAAAGTCCTTTTCCTTCTTTGACAAGCCTGGCACCATCGCCAAAGCTCACAATATCAAGTTGGTCAAGCTCCGAGCCATCCACTAGAACTCGTCCCCGATCATCCACCTCAACCTGCTTATTCATGACATTGATCGTCCCCCCCTTGCCCAGCACCTGATAGCCTTCCTGGGTTATGAGGTTCCCAGTGGTATCTAGCGTGAAGTTTCCTTTTCTGGTGTAGCGTATGCCGTTAGGTGTCATAACCTTAAAGAATCCCTTTCCATTGATGGCAAAATCCAACATGTTTCCTGTAAATCTGAGGTCCCCTTGACTTAAATCAGGGGCCACATGAACAAGTGAGTTCCTATTTACCGGGGCATTGACCTGTTGAGCGCCCATGCTCTGCTGGATCAATAGATTCTGAAACGATACCCTGTCTTTTTTGAAACCAGGGACCGAGGCATTGGCCAGGTTGTTGGCAATCACGTCCATCCTCAGCTCTTCCTTTAGACATCCCCTTACTGCTTCGAGCATACCTTGCATATCCATTCCCCCTTAAGCCCATCTAATGGCCATTCATTTGATCCAGATAGCAATAACCATACCAAAAGCTAATGTGCTCAACCCCCCTCAGTGAGATGCTTACTGGTTGTTTTTACAGTATTTTTTCCTTTACCAAGAGACACAGTGATAGCCATCTTTTCTGAGATTGTCTCAATATGCATTTCTTTCCTGCCGCAGGGAAAATATTACCTCCACAGAAACGCATTAGCCCTCCTTCAACTTGTTATTGAGTCTATAGGCAAAGGCCAGTACCTCGGCAACCACCTGATAAAGGGCTTCAGGGATCTCCTCGTACCAATCCAGCGCCGACAGTGCTGCCACCAGATCTGGATCTTCGTGAATAGGAATACCTTGTTTTCGCGCCAGATCAATTATCTTCTTTGCAATCTTACCCCGACCCTTTGCCACCAATCTCGGCGCCCGATAGCGCTCTGGTTCATAGCGCAATGCCACGGCCTGCTGGACATTTCGGCCTTTACCATCGATTTGTCTGTCCAAGTGTCTTTTGCTCATACTTTCATATGTAGGGAGGCTTCCTGTCCTCCTGCAAGGCGATAGGCCATTTCGTCTCTTTCCTTAACAGAACATATGACCGCCTCCAGGCTCAGTCCACGATGCTCTAGGGCCTGCTTGAAACTCTGAATATTCTCAGTGACAAGCTGTGCCCGTTTTTGATCAGCCATAAAAAACTGGGCCCGTACATCCCTTCCCTTTAGGCTCAGTATCACCTGCATTTGACCCAAATGAGAAAGCCTTACCGTAATCCACATGGTATGGCCTTTATCGGGATATTCTTTCCCAAGTAATTGGGCCTCTCCGGACTCTCCATCGTCCACAAGAGGGATAAACCAATACCATCCCATCCCTTTTTCAAGTGCTTCCAAGTTCATGGCTTGATGCATTTCAATAAGATGAAGAGTCCGCTTTGCCCTCTCCAAAATAGCGACTTCTTCTGTGCCGCACCTATCTACTCCCTCCAATTCCCCTATGATGCGAAGGAGCAGGCCCTTGAGGTCACCCAGGTATGCCTGCCCACCCCCCTTTCCTCCTTTAGAAAACGCTAATCGAGACAGTTTGTTCTCCCAAAAAAGCCCACTTGCCATAAGACACTGGGACACCCATGTGGCATCCTTTGCACCTACTCCCTCATAGATAATTTTGGGCCACAGGCCCGCCAGTTCCTCCAGTGCCCCACTTATTCCCTTTGGCAGCCCCTTTGCGGCATGACCAAGCCGCAGGAGATCCTGGAATACATGGACAAATCCTTTCCTATGCGTCTGTGTGGAGGCCCAGATATGGAACAAGGACTTAGCTTGGGCTGAAGCCTCTGGAAGCACTTTTAGCTCAATGTAAGGTTCGGTTCTGCTTACTAGAAACTGGTATGTCTTGCCCGGCGCCAAGGCCCCATGCGCTTTGGCGGAAAAAATGCTTCCTTTTGCTGAAACCGTGACCCGGCCATCTCCGACAATTTTCAATATGAGACCCGTAAATCTTTCGCCCCTCTGAAAGGACAAAATCAATGGCTTGTGGGGCGTAATATTCCTGCTGGAAATTGCTCCAATGGCCTTTTTGTTCACCGTTATGGGGTATTTGATCATGGCTAGTCAGGTTCTTGAGGGTTTTTATTGGTGGGAAGATCAAGCTTCATGATAAGCTCAAGCTCACCAGAAGGAAGGCCCATATATCTAGCAATCTCTTCCTTTGTTAGTCCTTTGTTTAGCAAATGCTGAATAGTCTTCCTTGTGGCGCTCATTTTTTTTGGGGCTGTGTCTTGCCTCATGCCCCCGCCGACCGATGTGTCAGTAATCCTTTTTATCTCATCTCTGATCAATTCGGCCTTTTGAAGTTTGTTTTCCAGATCCAAGATAAGCTTTTTGGTGAGTCTCCTTTTTTCATCTAAGATTCTCTCCAGCTTGACGCCCAAGGTTTCCATTTCTTTGACCAGGGCTATTGATTTTTCCATTGTACTCTGAAAGTCTGCTGCCATGGCCTTTCGATTCAAATAAAGACGGGCAATGACAACCAATAGCCCGAACATAAGCACGTCCAATGCGATCTGACCTATAATCAAGACTTTGAGTTCCATATACGCATCACTTCAGGTCTCTTGAAATAATTTAGGTCCAAAACTGATATCTGCGACAAACCAGGGCAACGGGTATTTGCGCAAGCGGCATATCACCTACTCACTTTGAGTTCGAAGCCCAATAATGTCATTTCGACTCCCGCGTAAGCGGGGGAGAAATCTTTCCACAGAGGCTAAACTTTCAGATCTCTCCCTTCGCCCTTCACTAAACAGGTGGTGTCAAAACAGTGTATCATGTTACCCCACTAGTCAATTCGAAGATTGGCGCATAATCTGGGTTTATATGATGATATCAACTCCAAGGCCTTTGCCCTCTTCTTCATTATCCAGGGCCTCAGGGGATTTTTTGATCCCTTTGACGGAAAGATCCTTCACGGAGAGCCTGTCATCACTCTTTTTTGCTTCTTGTTTTTTCCGTCCCTTTCGCTCCCCTGATCCCTTTTTGGGCGACACCTTTAAAACACGGTCAGCCGGAGGCAGATTCACTATGCCACTTCCTAGGCTCGAATACTCGTCCATGGCTTTCCCTCCAATCCGCTTTGGGCCGAAGGAACAGACGTTGCCTTTTCTTTTCCTCCCCAACTTTGTGAGTCAGCAACATCCTGATCGCCAAGTTCAAATGAGCTCCATATCCATAGCAGTAATGCGAACGCTGTCCACACCCAAGGCTTGATTCATAACCCTTGTGGCCCCCTGAATAATCAGCCCCCTATCCTTCTCAAGGTCTATATCCTTACCAAATAGATCCACCAGGAATCTGTATATCTCCAAGCGCATCTGATATCTCGATTCCCGGAACCGAATACTACAAATACGGTCCCACTTAACCACAAAATCGATTTTAGCCAAAAGCCCAAACCGCGAAGACGCAGGCAACAAGATGAAAAAGGGAGAGAGCTTTTCTTCCGTGACCGTATCAGATATAATAAGGGCAGTATCCTCTGGCTCCTTTGGTTGTTTTTCCTTGGCCAGTCTCGACCCCATCACAAATCCTAATCCCAGGATAATAACACCCAAGAAAAGGACCCCGATTAGGGCTGCGTTTCTCTTTAACAGAGAGGCCTTTTTCTTCGTGGGAACCTCATCTGGCTGTTCACTGTCATCCTTTTGTGGTTCTTTGGGGGCCTCTTTCTTGGTAGATGCCTCTCCCTCCACTTGCTTCTTCCCGGCCCCCTCCTCTTTCTCATCCAGTTCTACGGCCTCTCCATTAGAATCCCCTTGCTCCTCCTGATCTGTTTCCCCCTCCTCGCCCCTGGATTCCTGTTCAGGCTGCGCACCATCGGCCTCCAAAGTATCATCCTCTGGCTCGTCCAACTCCACTGGATCTTGAGCCAAGAAATCAGTTCCTTTCGTCTCTTCAGCCTTCTCAGGCTCTTGAGGCTCCAGTTCCTCCAGCACATCAAGGTCATCCTCGGAGTCTAGGAGTACCTCGGCTGTCTCATTTATGCTTTCTGGGGCCTCTTGACTGTCTTTTTCCTTTTCCATCATCGCCTTGAGATTTCTGACATAAAATAGCTTCTTATTCGGTTCCTGAGGCGAATCACTGCCTTTGTGTGCAGTTGCGAGATCCGCGACTCAGTATAGCCCATCACCTCCCCAATCTCCTTCATGGTAAGTTCTTCATAGTAATAAAGGGTGACAACAAGTCTCTCTTTTTCTGGAAGCTTTTCAATGGCCTCAGCGATCACTTCTTTCAGTTCCAAATAGTCCACATGAGCCATTGGATCAGATTGCTTTTTGTCTTGATACATCTCCCACAGGCCATTGATGTGGCGGTGAGACATCAACTCTCCCAATTCTTCTTCATTGATAATGGACACCCCTCGAGTCTCTTCCAGGAGCTTATAAAAGGCATCCAAATCAAGATTCAGCTCCTTGGCCACCTCTGCATCATTTGCAGGCGCCATCTTCCTGCTTTCCACCTTTTCATATGCCTCTTCCAACATCTTGGCGTTTTTGCGCACCGACCGTGGGACCCAATCCATTGCCCTGAGCTCGTCGAGCATGGCTCCTCGAATACGGAATTCCGCATAGGATTTGAATGCCACCCCTTTGTCAGGATCAAATTTCTCTATAGCGTCCAGTAATCCCATAATACCAGCGCTCAACAGGTCATCCTGATCCACATGTGGGGGAAGCTTCATGGCAAGCCTTCCCGCTATGGTCTTAATCAGAGGAGCATATTTGTACACGTACTCTTCCTTCTCAATAAGATGCTTTACCTTTCCTTGTCCATTCCCGGGATCATACTTCTTGAATCTTCTGATCGCTGTGCCGGTCATTACTTCCTCTCTTTGGAGTCCATAAAATGGTTAACTGTTCAAAAGCCGCTGCCAGAAAAACTTCACATCTCCTTCAAAATCCAGATGTTCCTCAGATGCCATCAATCTTTTGGCAACCTCCATGAAGCCCTTGCTGGCCTTTGAAAGGGGAAACAGATCCAGCACTGCCTGCTGGCGCCTTACGGCCTTGGGAACATTTTCGTCGTAAGGTATCCATCCCAGATAGTCCAGTGATAGGGAACCCAGGAATTTATCTACAACAACACAAAGGTGCTTATATATCTGTTGTGCCTCTTGCTCGCTTCGAGCCGAGTTGATTAGTACCCGGAACTTCTTTTGATGATACTTGTTGGCAAGCACCTTGATGAGGGCATAGGCATCAGTAAGCGAGGCCGGCTCATTAGTAATAACCACCACCTTCTCCATGGCCGCAAAATTGAAATACATGACATTGGACGAAATTCCCGCCCCTGTATCTATAAGAAGCACCTCAAAGAACTGCCGCAGGGCATCGAACTCATCGAGCAAGAACATCCTCTGAGCCTGGCTCAAGTCCGTAAGCTCCTGAATTCCTGAGGCGGCCGGCAAAAGGTGAAATCCAACTGGCACATTAATGATAACTTCCTCCAGCCTCTTTTCACCCGAAAGCACGTGCTGAATATTGTACCTGGGATTTAGCCCCAACAACACGTCCATATTCCCAAGGCCGAGATCTGCATCAAGAATAAGGACTCTCTTGCCAAGGCGGCACAGGGCAAGTGCAAGGTTGGCCACCACGTTGGTCTTCCCCACACCGCCCTTTCCACTGGTCACTGAAATAACCCTCAGTCCCCTGACCTTTTGGCCACGGGCCTTGGCCAATGTCCACTGTCCTCGATCCTCTTCAATCCCCTTTGCAATCATGGTTCTAAGTCGGCTGGCCTGATCCATACTCCCTTACCTCATGGCTATGCTCGACTCGTATGGTCCGGTTTCGTCGCAAAATCAGCTCTGCGATTCTCTTCCTCGTAGCCGGCTCAATATCCTCTGGCACGTTCTGGCCAGTGGTGAAATAAGAAACCGGTTTATTCCTTTTCAGCAAAAAATTGACCATGGCCGATGCATCTATAGCCTCGTCAAGTTTGGTAAAGATAATGCTCTTGAACGACACAACACCAAAGGATTCTTCTGCCGCGAGCAAATTGTCTAGTTCAGTGGTGGCGCTTAACACGAGATAATGGTAAATGGGTTCGGGTACGCTGAGGACTTCCCGAATTCTGCTCACATCTTCCGGGTTTCTCGGACTTCTGCCAGCAGTGTCAATGAGAACAACATCAGCGTGCTCATGCCTTTTAAGTGACCTCCTAAGATCTTCTGCACTGTCCGCCACCTCTAGTGGCACGCCCATAATCCGTGCATAAGTATCAAGTTGTGCCACCGCCCCGATACGGTATGTATCCACCGTGACCAGGGCCACTTTCATCCTTTTCTTTATTTTGTATAATGCCGCAAGCTTTGCTATGGTCGTAGTCTTTCCAACACCAGTGGGGCCGACAAACGCGTAGATCCTTCTTCCCTTTGACCCGGGGGACTCCTTAGCGATCTTGATGGATCCCAGAAGATCCAACAAACATTGCTGCAATTCCTTTTTCCTTCCAAGGCCAGAGCTGGAAGCTGCCAGCCTTCGGCTAGGCCGGATACGGTGGATATTCTCGGGTATGATCCCAAATTGTCTATAGTAAATGTAGTGCTCTCGCGGAACCGACAAGTTTCCATCTGCTGTTGATGCCTCAAGAGCTATCAGAAAGTGGGTGATCTCCCTAAGACGAGCCTCTAACGCCTCCCACTTCTCATGGAAATCCAATCCACTGAAGGAAAATGGCTCTTTTCCACGGCCTACTGGAGAGTCATAATCAATCGCTGCTGTGACCTCTATGCGCTCTCTGGCCATCCCATTGGTTCCACCCGAGTCCGTAATTGTTCTCGTTTTCAAGATAACAGCTTCCGGCCCCATTTCTTCTTTGACCTTCCTGAGGGCCTCTTGGGAGTTATTGGCTATGAATGTCTTAATATTCATCTTTAAATGCCTACTTCGCCAACGGATTCAACCTGTACACCACTTGGAATCTCATTATGGGAGATCACTGCCACTTGGAGTTGAAATCTTTCACACAGTTTCCTCAAATGCCTCCTAATGGTGGCTGAACAAAGCAGCACGGGATCATCAATCTTGGCAGCCGCCTTGTCCACCGCCCTTTTTATCGCATTAATGACAGCCTCGGCCTCCCCGGGATCAAGGGCCAGATAGGCTCCATATTCGGTCTGATTAATTCCTCTGCTAATGCGGTCCTCTATGTCGGGGGCCACGGTAAGCACCTTGAGTACATGCCGTTTATCCAAATAGGGTTTGACAAGCGTCCTGGCCAGGCGTTGGCGGACATACTCGGTCAATAGATCCGTGTCCTTGGTGATGGGTGCATAGTCAGCCAGGGTTTCTACAATGGTCAGTAGATCTCTTATGGAAACCTGCTCTCTTACCAGATTTTGGAGTATCTTCTGGACAGCCCCCAGAGTCAGCTGTGAGGGGGTCAGTTCCTCAACGGCCTTTGGATGGGTTGTGGCCAGGTTATCCAGGAGTCGTTGAACCTCTTGCCGGCCCAGGAATTCATAACCATATTGTTTAACGACCTCTGAAAGGTGGGTGATCACCACGCTAGGTAGGTCAACCACTGTGTAACCGGCCAATTGAGCATCTCCTTTCTTCTCTGGCGCAATCCACAGGGCAGGCAATCCAAAGGCCGGTTCTCTTGTCTCGATTCCTTCCACCTTTGCCTTTACATCCCCTGGATCAATGGCAAGGTAGTGATCCATCATAAGTTCAGCCCTAGCGACCTCATTGCCCTTGATACATATGGCATACTCGTTGGGTTTCAATTCCAGGTTATCCCTTATGTGTAGTGAGGGAATAATGAGGCCCATCTCCAAGGCATACTGCTTTCTTAAGGCACGAATCCGCTCCAGTAAATTTCCCTGAGCTTTACTGTCCACAAGAGGGATCAACCCATAGCCGATCTCCAATTCCAACAAATCCAAGGGCAAAAGTCCTTCCACCTGTTCCGGACCCATCTGTGCCGCGGCCTTTTCTCGCTCTTCTGCTGCTTCCTCCACGGCTGTCTCTTGCGCCGAAGCCACTGTCCTTGAAAGAAAATATACTGTCCCGGCAAGCAGCATAAAAGGAACAGCAGGCATACCTGGTGCCAAGGCAAATAGAAAGATGATACCCGAGGCAACCCGCAATGCCCTAGGCTGCAGACTGAACTGTCTTGCCACCTCAAGGCCCATGTTGGCCTCAGAGGCGGCCCGGCTGACCAGGATACCTGCAGCCGTAGAGATAATGAGTGCTGGAATCTGTGATACAAGGCCATCACCAATGGTCAAGAGCGTGTAGTTTTGCACCGCAGTGGAAAGATCCAGGTGCTTCTGAATTACACCGATGACCAGCCCGCCAATGATATTGATCATGGTGATGATAATGCCGGCAATAGCATCTCCTCGGACGAATTTGCTGGCACCATCCATTGCACCATAAAATTCGGCCTCTTTGGATATCTCGGCCCGCCTTGCCCGGGCCTCTGCTTCATCGATCAGTCCTGCATTGAGGTCAGCATCAATACTCATCTGCTTACCAGGCATGGCGTCCAAGGTAAAACGGGCGGCTACCTCTGCAATCCTGCCTGCACCCTTGGTGATCACCACAAAATTGATCACCACCAGGATCATAAAAACAACCAGTCCCACGGTGGTATTGCCTCCCACCACAAAGGCACCGAAACTCTTTATGATCTTTCCTGCAGCAAGGGAGCCCTTATCACCATTGAGCAGAATGAGTCTAGTGGAGGCAATGTTCAGGGACAGCCGAAAAAGGGTGGTAATCAGTAAAAGAGACGGAAAAACGGAAAAATCCAGTGGCCGAAGGGTATAGATAGTAAGGAGTAATATTAGAACGCTTAGCGTAATATTGAGGGCCAACAACATGTCCAGCATAGGAGTGGGCAGAGGGATAATCATCACAAGCAATATGCCCACAATGCCAATGGCGATGGTAACGTCACTGTTGGCACTCAGTGAAAATCTACCAGCAGATAGTCTGACAGAATCTAAAGGCATGTTTCCTTAACCCGTTCGTCCTTTCAGTCTGTACACATAGGCCAAGATTTCGGCCACGGCCTGATATAGGGAGGAAGGTATCTCTTCTCCAATATCTACTGATTTATACAAATTTTGTGCCAGGGATCTATTCTCCACCAAGGGTATGCCGTGGTCCTTTGCCACCTCCCGGATCTTAAAGGCAATCCGATCCGCACCTTTGGCAACAACCTTCGGTGCATTCATGGTCATGGAATCATAGCGAAGGGCAACAGATAGATGGCTTGGGTTGGTGATTACCACATCCGCTGTTTTCACCTCTTCCATCATCCGCCTTCTGGCCATCTCCCTTTGAATGGCCTTTATGCGGCTCTTAACCAGTGGGTCTCCCTCTGTCTGTTTGAATTCATCTTTCACTTCCTGTTTGGTCATTTTAAGGCTCTGCTCAAATTCCCACTTCTGGTACATGTAGTCCAAGATGGCCAGCAAGGCTATAACCACACAGCTTTTGCCCACAACTTTGATAGAGGTATACGCCAAATAGCTCATGATCTGAGCCTTGCCCTGATAGGTGAGCTGTATCAAATGATCCAGCTCACCCTTCAAGACGGAAAAGGCGGCCCAGCCCACGATAATGATCTTGGCAATGGATTTGGCAAGTTCTACTAGGGACCGTTTTGAAAATATGCGTTTGGCCCCTTCTACAGGGTTGATTTTTGACGCCTTCGGTGCCAAGGGTTCGACACTCCATATCAACCCCGTCTGAACAACATTTGAAAGCAAGGCCACCACGCTCAGTACCAGCATCACAGGGAAGAGCAACAACATATAAAACCGAAGGTAGTCCATACCCAGGATCACGATGTTAAGATCACCGGAGCTGATGGAAGGAATAGAACGAAAGACGGTCTGCATCATTGAGCCCAGGGATAACGTCATCTTTTTTCCTGCCAAGAGAAAGAAGATCAGGCCTGCACCCATCACGGCCACAGATGGGATTTCGCGACTCTTTCCCACCTGCCCTTTTTTCCGCGCGTCCTCTCGCCGCTTCGGGGTTGCCGGCTCGGTCTTATCCTGAAAAGACTGCTCTGGCATCTGTCATCACACCATCTGGATCATTCTCATGAGGATCTCTGCCATTCGCCTAACAAGGCCCACCAAAAAAGGTGAAAGGTTGTTCATGGTGATGCCCAAAAGAATCAACCCAAGGCCAATATTTACGGGAAAGCCCACCATCAAGATATTTACTTGTGGCACTGTCCTTGCCACGATCCCCAGTCCCAGATTGGACAAAAAAAGGGCAATCAAGATGGGGGCAGATAGCTTCAAGGCGATAACGAACATCTCTGCACTTACCTTCACTAGGGTCATAACAATAGGGCCAGAAAGGGTGAAACCATTGGGCGGTATGGCCTGAAAGGAATAGGCCAAGGCCCGTATGAAAGCATGGTGGCCGTTTATAGAAAAGAAAATGAGCACTGTTACCAGGTACAGAAATTGTGACATAACTGAACTCTGCCCGCCTGTTTGCGGGTCCATAACACTGGCCATATTGAATCCCATTTGAAATCCCATAAACTTGCCCGCCAATTGGACCGAGGACAACAGAAATTTCACACCAAGTGCAAGGGCAAATCCTGTCAAGACCTCTGAGACCACTACCACCACAAACCCAATGGTGCTGTGTGGAAAAACCACAGGTTGAGGAACCGTTGGTAACATGACAATGGTCAAGACCATGGCAAAACCTATCTTCCAAAGGGAAGGCAATCCCCTCGCCCCAAAAAACGGAAGCATGAATGTGATCACACTTACCCGCAAAAGGACCCAAAAAAAGGTCTGGAAATGCGCAGAGGTGAAAAGGGGTAGTTCCATTGTCTCTTCTCTTTGCCTTAAAACTTTTCGGGTCAATAAAACTTTAGTTGTTTTTGTCAGCGCCGATTTCTGGCTATACGGTGAGACGGAGCAAGCCTCTTCGGCCCACTGGAGGATCAATTTGAGCTGGCACACTGGTCCATGGTGAGACTCAGCGGATAAATTGAGGGATGCTTTCGATCAGTCGGCTGGTGAAAAAACTCATCTTATGAAGCATCCACGGTGCCACCGCTATAAGGGTAAGCAATACGGCCACGATCTTCGGGACGAAGGTAAGGGTCATCTCCTGGACTTGGGTAGTGGCCTGAAGAATAGCAATGATCAGGCCTACCACCAGCCCTATCCCCAACAATGGGGCAGAAATGAGTAGTGATAACTTCACAGCCTCATTAGCCAAGCTCACCACGGCTTCTGGTGTCATAACACAATCCTCACATAAAGCTCTTGACCATGGACCCGACGAGGAGGTTCCATCCGTCCACCAAGACAAAGAGCATGAGTTTAAAGGGTAACGATACCATGAAGGGGGGCAGCATCATCATCCCCATGGATAACAAAACACTGGCCACCACCATATCGATCACAAGAAATGGGATATAGATAAGAAATCCAATCTGAAAGGCCGTCTTCAATTCACTGATCACAAAGGATGGGATAAGCACCAATGTGGGCACCTCCTCCATGCTCTTGGGCCTTTCCTGTTTCGAGACCTTCATGAACAATGCAAGGTCTTTCTTCCTCGTCTGTTTGAACATAAATTCCCTTACTGGCTGAAGCGCTCTCTTGATGGCTTCCTGTTGCGTAATTTTCTCTGCCAAATATGGTTGTAGGGCTTCCTTGTTCACCTTGTTATATACAGGGGACATGAGGAAAAAGGTAAGCAACAGGGCCAATCCTATGAGTACCTGATTAGGGGGCATCTGCTGGGTTCCAAGGGCATGGCGGATAAGAGAAAATACAACAATCAGCCTCGTAAAGGAGGTCATCATCACAACAATAGCCGGGGCCAAAGAAAGGACAGTCAAGAGGAAAAGGATCTGGAGAAGCATGGAAACTTGACGGGGCTTCTCCGGCTCCTGAACTCCTATGGTGATACTGGGAAGAAGAGGAGCATTCTGGGCATAGACGGTGACTCCCATCAAAATCACCCCAAGGCACATCAACCCTATAAGGCCGAAGCCTATCTTTTTCTTTGACAGAGTCCCCATCAATTATCCTCTCTGTGCTTTTCTCCCTGAAATAGGGCCTTTTTTCTTTGAAACAATGCCTTAAATCCGCCCACGGTCTGGGGATCAGTAGCTATATCCCTCGCATTCCTTTTCTCAGGCTCTAATGTAGATAATAGGGTAATGTTTTCCGTACCAACCCCAAGGACCAACCATTGTCCTTCCACCTCCACAACAGCCACAGACCTCTTTGGTGCCAAGCTAAGAGATCCTACCAACCTTATCTGAGGGCCACTAACAGCCATACGGCCGATGCCTCGAAACCGTTTCAAGAAGTAAAATACACAGAGAATAAGCCCGATAATCAGAATCAACGATGCGAGCATCTTAATCGTGGCCATGGTCATATCCGTTGTAGGTGAGGAAGAAGGACCTGGTGGCCCTTCGGCAGCAAAGACAATTTCTGGAAGCCTGAAAAGTAACCAAGTTGTTAAGCTGGTAATCACCACTATGGCCTCTGTCTTTAATATAAGATAAAGAGGGCGCATCGCCTTTGTCCTGGGAATTAGCCCAGTTTCTTTACCCTCTCACCCGGACTGACGATATTGGTTAGCCTAACACCAAATTTGTCATTCACCACAACTACTTCACCCTGGGCCATTAGCTTTTGGTTCACATAGATCTCTACCGGCTCGCTTGTCATCTTTTCCAGTTCCACCACCGAACCCTGGCCCAATTTTAGGAGTTCCCCAATCTGTATCTTGGTCCTCCCTAACTCCACAGTAATTTCAAGAGGCACGTCCAGAAGAAAGTCCAGACTCTGGGAATCGCCTGGTTGACTCGCCTCCAGCTCCATTTCTGCAAACTGCATTGCTTCAGTCTGGCCGCCTGATTCGGCCTCGGCTCCCTCTGCCTCCTGCTTAATGCTTTCTTCCTCTGCCATGCCTTCACCTCTTTGCAAGTAAATTACCTTACTCGTTTATACATATTAAAAAGTCTATCCCACCACTCACTTTGAAATCCCTCATGCCCCTTCCCCAGCCTCTGTGGAAAACAGCTTCTGAACCTTGAAGACCTTCCTATTGTGGTGCTTTCCTGCCACTCCAAGAAACTTGGGCCTTCCTTCCACCCTTGCCACCAGTTTACTGCGGATGTCGTTTTCCAAAATCAAGATATCGCCTTCTTTCATGTTCAAAAACTCCCTGACCGGCAAATGGGTATATCCCAAATCTACAGTTATCACCACGGGAACCCTGCTAAGTTCCTTCTTCAATCTGGCCACCCATACTTTGTCCACATCCTCTCCTTCTTCCTGAAATCCTCCCGAGAGTTTCTCTCGTATAGGCTGGATGGATGCGTATGGAAGACACACGATAATGTGGCCAATAGGTTTGTTAAACTCCAGCTCCATTTTTGCGGACACTAAGAACTCCGTGGCATGAACCACGTTGACTGCAAGGGCATTGGTCTCAGAACGTATAAAATGGGTATGAATAGGGTATATCTCGGCCCATGCATGGTTCATATTGTCAAGTACTATAGAGACAATCTTGTTAATGATCTTCTTCTCTATGGGGGTAAAATCCCGACCTTCCACCTTGGTGCCCCCTATCCCACTTCCCCCTAGATAGGCCTCTAAGAGGTTGAACACCAAGCGGGTTTCCAATACCAGCATTCCAGTTCCCTTAAGGGGCTCCATCTTAAAAAGATGCAGGCTCGTGGGAATCGGAAGGGCCCGCTGGAACTCTTCAAATTTGATGAGCTCTAAACCGGCGGCCTCTACCTCCACTATTCGCCTCAAGGATGCTGACAGGCTATTTTTCAGGTTCACTGCAAACCGGTCATTGATCAAGGCCAACAGGGGCATATCATGCTTGAGATTTTTACCCTGGGTATTCCAGTCATAGGGCTGGACATCCAGGTCTGACTCAAGTGACTCCTGCTCGGTCTCTATCTCACCCTTATCCAGTCCCCTAAGGAGTGCATCAACTTCATCTTGTGACAGTATCTGGTTCACTGGTCAAAACCCTTTACCCTACGAGTAAGTTTCTGTTCAAAATGCGCGGAAAATTTTTCATGTCGTCGTATTCAATGCCAAATTCCAAAATCCAAATGTCAAATCAATGTGAAATATAAAATCACCAAATTGACGAGAGCCTCGTAGCCCTCTGAGTTGCTTTGTCACCCCTTGCAGGAGGAAGCAGGTGACCGGGATACGTTTTGTCATTGAGGCATTTGGATTTCACTTGACATCTACCTGCAAGCGACAGGTCTAAGGTTTGACATTTGTCATCTCCGGTATATCCGGGTTAAAATATTAGTCTAAGGCGAAACTTTCGAGCTTAGAGTGTACTGTTGCCAGTAACATCACTGCACTATGAATTCAGTAAAATAGACATTCTTTATCTTGCCTGTCTTGAGATAACGATTGAGAGTGGCCATGATCTCCGCCCGTAGTTGATACTTCCCCGACAGGTCATTTATGTCCTTGAACGACTTACTACTTAGCAATGTAAGAATTGCATCACGAAGTTGAGGGAGCCGTTTATCTACTTCCGGCCTCATCTCCTCCTCACTCAGCTCCAATTCTATTTTGGCCTTGAGATATCTTTTACCCATTGGATCCATCAGGTTGACGATAAAGACCTCCATAGGATAAATAGGCCCGATATCCGGTTTTGCACTTTCCTCCGTCTTTTTTGCCGCAGCCTCCTTCTCTCCCCCTCCAAGGAACTTGTTTAACATCCCGCTTTTCCAGGCAAAAAAGCCTCCACCGGCCATGATGAATACCAGCAACACCAAAATGATAAGCTTCATGGGGAGGCCCTTTTTTGCCGCCTGCTCCTCCTGAACCTCTTCTCCCTTTTTTGCTTCCTCGGCCATGGTTTCACCTCCAAACCCCGGATCTAGGGGTTGCTACGTTGCCCGTTAATTATTTGCCAAAAGAACTCTGTCTCATTTGAGGGGGCAAATATGCGTTCAATTTTTGTTCGATAACCCTAGGATTTTCCCCTTTTGCTATGGATATTACCCCTTCTGTCATAAGATCCTTTATCATCACCTCTTCCCCGCTGCGATTCCTTAGTTTGCCGGCAATGGGCAGAAACAGGATATTGGCCATAATAGCGCCATAAAATGTGGTCAGAAGGGCCACTGCCATGGCTGGGCCGATGGTACTGGGATCGCTCATGGTTTGGAGCATCTGGACCAGCCCAATAAGAGTGCCGATCATACCCAAGGCAGGGGCGAATGTGCCCATGGTAGTGAATATCTCGGCCCCCAGCTTGTGCCTTTCCCGAATAGCCTCTATTTCTGTTTCCAGAATCTCCTTGATAGCCGCAGGCTCCAGGCCATCCACGGAAAGCTGCATGCCCGTTCTCATGAATTCATCTTCCATCTCATTAAGCTTGGATTCCAAGGCGAGGATACCCTCTCTTCGGGCAATCCCGGCCAAGTTCACAAAGTTGGCAATCAATTCATTGGCCGTGGTCTTCTTCATGAAGAAGGCGTTCTTAACCACCTTGACCACCTTCAAGATATCAGGAAGGGGGTAGTTGATCATGGTGGCCCCAAGCGTTCCACCTACCACGATCATAACAGAGGGCACGTTGATAAAGATGGACATGCTTCCGCCCATCATAATTGCCGATAAGACAAGGGCAAAAGAAAGCACGATCCCCACAAGGGTTGCAATATCCATAACTCCGGTCTCCTGGCTATGGTTTTTGTACTCGCATATGACTTAAGCAACCATTGTGCCATAAGGAGCCAGAAAGTCTTGGAACTCCCTTGAAATGAATTTCACGTGAGATATCAAGCAGATAAGCCAACAAAAATAAAACGTTGTGGCTCAAATGAGGAAAGACAAATTATGGCTTTCAGACACATTGTCAATATATTGACAAGAGAATTGAAACAATCCGAATGTTAGGGCGCCCATAGTGGAGCTGCAAAACTAGAGACTGGAAACTAGAGACTGGAGTAAGTTTCCTTTACATCTAGTTTCCAGTCTCTAGTCTCTAGTTTCTTCATACCAAACAACTAGCGGTTTTTAACCCTGCCTGTTGCACCGCCTGCCTACTCCGCGAACGACTGTGGTAGACAGGCGGGAACCCGCCAAAGGCGGGCATGTGGTAAATGTTGAACCGCTCAACCTAGGTTAACGCTTTAGGTTGATAAGTTCTGCCAACATTTGGTCAGTGACCGTAATAATCTTGGAATTGGCCTGGAACCCCCTCTGTGTGGTTATCATTTTGACAAATTCATTGGCAATATCCACATTAGACTGCTCCAAGGAATTGGGAGCAATGCTTCCCAGGCCATTGGTTCCGGGCCTGTTTGTAATGGCATCGCCACTTTCCCGGGTTTCCCGGTAAAGATTCCCGCCTTCCTTCCTTAAGCCCTGTACATTCTGAAATTTGGCAAGGGCCACGCGGTAAAGAGGGATAAGCTGGCCGTTTGAATAAACCCCTGTTATCACACCATCCACATCCACATCCACACCCTGCAAGTCCCCAGCACCATAGCCGTCTGCAGATTGGAAGGTAGTGGTGGATGCAGTGGCAAATTGTGTGGTTGTAAGGGAATCATTGGCCCAGCTCGGCGTGCCAACGCCACCATTGGCATCTCTAGTGCCGATGTTGAACTCCACGCTCATGGGCGTCCCGGTGATAAACGTGGGTGAAAAAAGATAATAGCCGTTTGAACTGATGGGGGCATTGGACCAGTTGCCTTGCCCGTCATTGGTCTCCATACTCAGATCCTGAATAGTTCCCGAACTACTGTTAAACGTGATGGTTCCCCTAGCCAGGAGCCCTAGATCATTGCCCGTTGCACCGGTCCTAGCATCTTCTGATGGGTTACAGGTAATAATGAATTCCCATTGATTTGCAGTAGTGTGATCTGGATCATAGTAAATGGTGATGTCATGAGTACTGCCTAGGGAATCGTAAACCTTTACAGTACTTTGATACTCATAAGAACCGTCAGAGATGTAGTTGCCCGAGGTATTGTCTCCATCCCACGCATTGGACAGGTCATTGACATTGTTGCTTGCCTGAGATGAGAGATTCGTGATAACTGTGATTTGAGTGCTGGCCTGGGGCGGGCTCGTGAAAGAATCTAGGACAATATCAGTAATGGACCCCACATCTTGCCCATTTTCATCTAATGCCCAACCTTGTACTACATAGCCTTCGGGGTTGGTTAGATAGCCGTCCTTATCAAAACGGAAATTTCCCGCACGGCTATAGAACAAATTCTGACTCCCCGATTCCCTCAACACAAAGAATCCATCTCCACCAATGGCCAAATCCGTGGTATTTCCCGTAGACTCGAAGGAACCTTGCTCAAAGGTGGCATAAATGTCTCCTAGTGCTGTACCCCGGCCCACCTGTGCAGTGCCCGATTGAGTAGAGATTGATTGGCTCAGCAGATCTTGGAATGTAAAGGTACTACCCTTAAAGCCTATTGTGTTGACATTTGCAATGTTATCACCAATGATCTGCATTGCATTGCCTAGAGTAGTCAGCCCGCTGATACCTGAAAAAAGTGCGCTTGACAGTGCCATTTTCTTTACCTCCTCTTTTACCTCATATGGTTTATGTTTCTAATATCTTGATAGAAATGACCACCTAATCCTGTGTCGAGGCCACCTTTACCTCAGTGACCTGGGATAATTCCACTGGGATATCCCCTACATACAAGATCGGGGAATTACCATCCATGCTTACGCGGCTAACCAGGCCTGAGATATAGGTATCCACTGAGACCGCTTGCCCTGTCTCATCCAACGCCAGTATGCTAAAGCGATAGGACCCTGGCCCCATCCGGGCGCCGGTCTCGTCTCTACCATCCCATTGGAAGGTGTGCCGACCCTTTTCCAGGTGTCCCAACGGGATCTTCCTCACAAGGTTTCCCGATCCATCCTCAATAACCACAGTACAGTCGGCCGAGCCACGGAGCTCAAAAGCACCTGTGGCATCTCCCTCCTCTTTGAGGGCAAGTTTATCGCCGTCAGCCACAATCTCCTTTCCTATCAAACTGAGCGCCTGAAAGCGGTTTTCTCCAGCCTGAATGTCTCTGATCTGTTTAAGCTCCTCATTGAGGTTAAAAAGCTGTTCCAGGCTGCTGAACTGAGCAAGCTGAGCAGTAAATTCAGTCCCTTCCATTGGATTCAAGGGATCCTGGTACTGCAATTGGGTGATAAAAATCTTGAGAAAATCATCTCGCCCTAGTTTTGACCGTCCCTGGTCTGTCTTACCAGTGCTATGGTCAGTGCCCTGCATTGCTGTGCTCTGAATCTGCCCTATCATGGTTAGGCCTCCTTTGATCTCCTACACAAGGATATTTACCTGGCACTCATCCCGAAAGACCGAAATATTATCAGGTTCCCTGCCCTGAAATCCCTCCTCTGATACCGAACTCTGTCGAGATCCAAACGACGAGCCGTCCGTCCCTCCTTCCCTATAGGCAGTGCCCTGAAAGCCACTGTTTCCCAACCCCACCATAACCTCAAGCTTATCCACCACAAAGCCCATCTGTGTTAATTGATGTCTCAAGGCATTAAGGTCTGCCTCCACCACCTCTTTGACCCAATGCTGTTCCGTAGCTAACTGGACCTGGATATGCCCATGTTTGACCATAACCTTCAGATCCATATGTCCCAGTTCCGGAGGGTGAAGCAGTAATCTACTTTCTTGCTGTCCAGCCTTAATCATCCATTGAAGATGCTCAACCACCTTGCTCCACGTCTCCAAGGGCAAAAAACGCATTCCCATTGGGCCCACAATCCTCTTGCCTTGCTCACCCATCACCTTTTCAAAGACACCAAGCACCGAAGCTTCCTTTTCCCTTAAGAGGCGTCGTTTTTGGTCCACTAAAAGAGCCACCTCTTTTAAATGTGCTTCTTGAGACTCCGACAAACCACGCACAAGCTCTGGAATCTCACCCTTGGACTGGATCTCCTTCAAGTTTTTAACTACTTCAGCAAATCCTTTGGTCAGTCTGTCCCATTGCTCACCAGAGTCAACCTTTAACCCAGCCAAAATTCGATCCCTAAGCCTGGACAGATGAGTATTGTCCCTTGTTTCAAAGACCACCT
This sequence comes from Deltaproteobacteria bacterium, assembly GCA_019307815.1. Taxonomy (GTDB): domain Bacteria; phylum Desulfobacterota; class DSM-4660; order Desulfatiglandales; family Desulfatiglandaceae; genus B111-G9. The sequence continues at coordinate 59,573 of JAFDIV010000005.1, read as the reverse complement.
TGGAAGCAAGGTCTTCCACCTTTTTGGGGGAAACATTGGGATTCTTGCTGGCTGACATGGCCTCGGGTTTTAGGTCCTTGACATGGATGCTTTCCAAAATTTCCTTGATCTTTTCCGGCAAAAGCCCTTTTTCCCTTAACAGTTGTGCCAGGAATTTTTTCACGGCCTGGGTATTGGCGGCCTTATCATTTTCATCAACAAGCGCAGCCCATGTCTTACTAATCCTTGGATCCTTTAACAGTTCATCCAATCCTTGGGGAGCCAATGAAAAGCCAAGTTTATGGAGCAGATGAACGCCATCGGCCACATCTATCTCCAGACCCGGAAACAAATGGTTCATCATTGCCACAATCCGCTCAGCCCCTAATACCGATTTGCCGTTGGCATATTTCTCGATAACCTCCCTTACCTTCCCAGGCTCTGAACCCAGCCTCATAAACACAAGGGCAAGTTGTGGCAGTTGGCTTCTGTCCATGGCCAACCCTGCCTGGGCCTTAGGAGCGCCCTTTGTGAGTATTTGGAGCAGGCGGCCTAGCTTGTCCAAATGAATGTAGCCTTCCTTGTCCGTGGCCTTGGCAATGGCAGCAGTCACATCCTTTGCCTTAAGCCCCAATCCTTCCAATAGGGTTCTCAAGGTATTACCTGAGGCAGAGGGAATCTTTATGGGATTTGGAAACAGCCTTCCAACTTCCATAAGCATTGCCATCAGATCTTCACGCCTGTGCCCTTTTCTCGTCTGACAATTCCGAGGAGCCACCATCGCGGCCTTATTTTTCTCATGCTCACCAGCAATCAGTTTTTTAAAAAGATCTTGAAACAGCCTTTTACGGATCTGTGTGCCCTCGGATGTTTGGGTGTCAAAGGCTGGCCCTGAAAGATCTTGGAAAAGGTTCAATAAGACATTCCCTGTCATTGCCTTACCTCGTTAATGCTTTATGCTGCCCGTTTTGTCGAGCAAGCCCCATGCCACAATGGCGCTTGGTATTTTTCTATGCAATATCAAATAGTTAACCTTATACCCCTAAAATCTGTCCAAGATTTGGTCCCATAGCAAAGGAAAAATATGCCCCTTCGCCCAAGGGAGGGGAAAAATTTTCCCCATGCCTATCATAATTGGATCTAGTTGCAGCTAAGGGTATGGGCTTTTTTAGATAAAGCAGGGTAGCGGGATGTTCAAAACAAGGATAAAGGTCCAAGGTTTAACCGTCTTTGGCGGGAGCACAAAGGTAACCCCTTACGGAATACCGGTGATTGGAACTATTTTGGGTTTTCGGGAATGATGGGAGTGCACTTGTAGGAGCAAGAAGCAATAGGCGTGCGTGATATGTGAAATATGGGGCCAGAGGCCGATATAATCATTCCTCTCGGGACAGTTCCTCGCTTATACGAGCCCCTTTTTCCGGGCTCATCATGGCCACAATCTTCCCTGCAGCCTTTCCTTTCATATTTCTAAGGATCTTAACCACGGTCTCCATCTTGAGTTTTTCCATGATAGCTGCAGCCTTAGCAGGCTCCATAGCCGTGTAAAGGGAAACCAAATGGGCCATCTTTGCGTCCTTTAGGGCCTTTTCCCTCTCGGCCAATTTCTTTGCATAATTGGCCAGTTTGAGCTGAAGCTCGTTGAGTTCGGCCATCTTGGCTTCGGCCTCCTCCTTAAGTGCAAGGTATTCCTTTTTCTTCTTTGCTAGTTCTTTCTCCTTGGCCCTTAGCTCAATTTCTCTTTCTCTGAGACTCTTCTCAGAGACCAGGGGCACAGAAACCGATGGTGCTTCTTCTTGCTTTGCCAGAGCCTCCCCGCTCATATATCTTGAATTGATATACAGACTGCTCAAGACAATCTTGCCCAAAACCACTGCAGCCAAAAAGAGCATCAATAGGAAAAAAGAGCCCTTTCTTCCTAAACGAATCGCCTTCCGTGCCGTAGGATGGCCATTTCCTCCAAGGCCTTTTGTTCTTTTGACCGCCTGTCTGTCTGCCATCTTTGAAAATCCTTATCCTTCAATTTATCAATGATCTTCCAATCCTTGTCCTTTTCTAGCAACCTTTTTCTTTTCTGCTCCACCACATCTTCCCATTCAGCCACTTCCAATGCCTTCTGGGTGATATCCTGTTTCAACCTAGCAAGATAGTCTGCATAGTTGCGCAGCTCATGGGCCCGGATGCGTTGCTGGAGGTTTTTATGTAACGTCGTAGATACCTTCGAGTACTCATGTGTTAGTTCACCCAGGGCCTCTTTTGCAAGGGCCAGTTGTTCCAAGGATCTAGCCAGCTCCACCTGGGCCATGTCCTTAAGGTGTCTCCGATAGTTCAACAGGCTCTCGTATCTGAATTGAAACCCCATCGCTGACCTCACGCTGCAGCTTCATGCGATGACGCAAAAAGCTCCTTTAGGGCCTTAAAGCCCTCCTCCATGGTTGAGCGCGCAGTAACATCTTGCCTCAGGAACGCATTTAATCTGTCTATCATTTCAACTGCATAGTCTGCCTTCTTGTTATTACCCTTCTTGTACGCCCCAAGATTGACCAAATCCTCTATCTTTGCATAATCGGCCAACACCGCTCGAAAGCGGTTGCAGTATTCTACAAGGCTCTGGTCCACTACCTCTGTCATAAGCCGGCTTACGCTCTTCAAGACATCTATAGCCGGATAATGCCCCCTTGAGGCCAGCGTTCTATCCAAGACAATATGTCCATCCACAATGGAACGGACTGCATCAGCAATGGGCTCATTCATGTCATCGCCTTCCACAAGAACAGTATATAATCCAGTAATGGACCCCCTTCGCCCATTGGTTCCGGCCCTCTCCAACAGCTTGGGCAAATGGGCAAAAGTGCTGGGAGGATAGGCCTTATTACTGGGCGGCTCTCCTGAGGCCAGCCCCACCTCTCTGGCGGCCATAGCAAACCGGGTTATGGAATCCATCATAAGAAGTACGTCCTTGCCATTATCCCTGAAAAACTCCGCTATGGCTGTAGCCAGATACGCCCCCCTCATTCGGATAAGAGGTGAAGTATCAGATGTGGCCACAACCACCACAGACCGCTTGAGCCCCTCCTCACCAAGATCTCTTTCTATGAATTCCTTAACCTCTCTGCCCCGCTCTCCTATAAGTGCGATGACATTAACGTCAGCCCTGGTAAAGCGGGCCATCATCCCCAGGAGGACGCTTTTGCCGACCCCAGAGCCTGCCATTATTGCTGCGCGCTGGCCTTTGGCAAGGGTCACCAGGGAATTGATGGCCCTTACTCCTACGTCCAAAGGCTCCTTAATCCTAGACCTAGTTAGAGGGTTCAATGGCTTGGCATATAGGGGCATTGCCTTGGAATAACGGATGGGAGGCCCACCATCAATAGGTTCCCCCAGGCCATCTAGTACCCTGCCCAACATATCAAAACCCACGTTAACGGCTGCCTTATATCGCTTCGCAACAATTCTACTGCCTGGTTCAATACCATCGGACGAACAAAGTGGCATGAGCAAAAGTGCCCCTTCTCGAAAACCAATCACCTCAGCAAGTACTGGTCCAGCGTATCGTGGTGGATAAATCTGGCAAATCCCTCCCAAAGGCATGGATGGGCCGTTTCCTTCGATAACAGTGCCCACCACCTTCGTAACCCTGCCTTCTAAAAGGATGGGATTAATCGTCTGAATCTTGTGGATATACTTCTTAAGAGACAGTGGCATGTTCTTCACCGCTCTTGGCCAATTCCTCTTCCAGCTCCTGCGCTATGGCACTGAGCTGGTCTTCGATGGTAGCATTGATCTTTCCAAATCCTGTTTCAAGAATACATCCGCCCTGCTCCACAGCAGGATCCTCGGTTACTTCTATCTTCTCTATCTTTTTTCCAGCCTGCAGATCTGGTAAGACCTCACGGAGCCTCTCCATGTCTGCTGGATTTACTATTATTCGAATAGAAGTGGAATCATTCAGGTACTGTATAGCGGCCTGAATAGTCCTTGTCACTGCCTGGGCATCTATTGTGAGTTCCCTATGCACGATCTTACGGGCAATCTCCATGGATAGTCTTACTATCTCCTGTTCGGATTCCCTATAAAGTTGCCCTTTTAGTTCAGACAGGCTCTGGAGCAGGTTCTCCAGCTTCTTGACTGCCTCTTCTATCCGTTTCTCTCCCAAGGCCAAGCCATCCCTTTGGCCCTGTTCAAAGCCCTTTTTATAGGCCTCCATCTCTATCTTGGAGAGCCTATCCATCCCAACAGCCCTATGGCCCTTACCACCCCCTAGATCCCCGATATCCAGATTAGAGGAAAAGGGGTCGGCTTCAATCTCTTGAACCCGAAATGTCTCTATCTTTAACCTTCCATGGTGTTCTCTCTTGATGAGATTAGACAATGATGTCGTCACCTCCCCTTCCTCCCAAGACTATCTTCCCTTCTTCTTCAAGTCGTCTGGCCGTCTTGATGATACTACGTTGCGCCTGTTCCACTTCCTTAACCCTCACCGGTCCCATAACTTCCATATCTTCTTTGAGCATCTCCGCAGCTCGTTGACTGAGGTTGCTGAATATCTTCTCCTTCAAGGTATCTGAAGCAGTCTTGAGGGCCAAGATGAGTTCATCATTACTGATCTCCTTCAACAATGCCCTGATGGATCGGTCATCGAGTGTGGCCAGATCCTCGAAAATGAACATGGATTGTCTGATATTGTCTGCAAGATCTTCTTCCTCTTCTTCGATCTTCTCCAGGATTATTTTTTCGGTCTTCCGGTCGATTTGGTTCAGAATTTCTGCAGCCACCTCAATACCACCCATCTTTTGTGGGCCTGAGTCCCCTAGGCCGGAGACCTCATGCTCAAGTACGCTTTGGATCTCGTCAATGATCTCATCTGGAACTGTGTCAAGTTTGGCGATCCGGACCACCACTTCCGTCTGGATTGCTTCAGGTAAAAGCTTTATCACTTCTGCCGCTGTTTGATAGTTCAAGTTGGCCAAAATCAGTGCAATAGTTTGAGGATGCTCGTTGGAAATGAAATTGACTATCATCTCAGGGGCCAAGGTCTTAAGCTTTTCAAAGTAATTGCCTTTCCTGGTGGATCCCAGCTCTTCCATAAGTGTACCGGCCTTCTTTGGGTTAAGGGCCTTGGACACAGTACGTTCAAAGAACTTGTCTCCAGAGCCCCCAATAATGGAGGTACCCCTGAGCAAGGCCACGAATTCATTAAGCACGGACGAGATGACTCCTGAATCCACCTGTCCCAGGTTAGTCATCTGTTCACCGATAAGCTTTATTTCATCTTCCTTCAAATGCTTGAAAACATTTGCCGTAAATTCCTCGCCCATGACCATCAGGAAGATGGCCGCCTTTCTTGCTCCTGTAATACTGCCTCTGTCTTCCAACTTAGCTTCCCTCTCTCACCCATCTTCTTATAACTTCCGCAATCTTATCTGGCTCAGCCCTACTTATATCCAAGATCTCTTCTTTACGAATGGCCTCTATACTTCCACCTTCACCGCCGGAAGCCAGTTGTGGCAGTTCCTTACCAGGGGGAAGTGCCTGTGGTCCCACATACTCCTTTGCCTGGTTCAGCCAATTCTTGAAAGGCCGCACCACAAAGAAAAAGAACAAGAAAATCAAAATCACGTTGAAAAAGGGCTTGCTCCCCTTTTTCAGGTAGCCCAACCAAGGAGATTTGCTGGCCACCTGAATCTCCTTTTCCTTCTGAATGGCAAAGGGGACATTAGAGATCGTGACCTGATCCCCTCTTGCTTCATTAAAACCAATGGCCTTTTTCACAATCTCCTCAAAGTTCTTCATCTCTTTGCGGCTTCGGGGAACAAACTTCCTCACTTCATTACCCTTCTCGTCCTTCTCAACAGTATAAGGGCCGTCAATAATCACGGCTGCAGAAAGCCGTTTAACATCACCCGCTGCACTTATTATCTGCTTATTGACCCGGTTTATTTCATAATTGATCACCGAGTTCTCTTTTTCGATCTGGTTGGTGGAAGCTGAAGTCTGTCCACTGGTTTGATATACTTCATACTTGAGATCCGGAGATCCACTAGGCAAGGTTTTCCCACCTATGGCCTTTTCCTTTTGCCGCTGTTCGCTTCGGATAACAGCACTATCAGGATCATAGGTCTCCTCCGATATATGGACTTGTTTGAAGTCCACTTCTGCAGATACCTTCGCTACTACCTTGTTATGACCCACAACAGGTTCGAGCATGGATCGAATTCTGTTTTCAAGGGTCTTTTCGAGCATTCTCTTGTATTCAAACTGATCCTCGCTCATGGGCCCCACAGTGCTATCTTCATGAGGGCCTATGAGAAGCCCCCTGTCCACATCCACCACTGTCACATTTTCAGGCCTCAGGTTTTTGACAGCACAGGCCACCAAATTCACAATCCCTTGAAGCTGTCTTCGATCAAGAGATCTTCCCTGGCTCAGCTTTAGTACTACCGAAGCCCTTGCCTGTTGTTCAGGCTCCACGAAAAGCGACTCATCAGGCTGGACAATATGCACCCTGGCCTGAGCCACAGAGTCAAAATCCATAATGGTGCGAGCAAGCTCTCCCTGCAAGGCCTGCTGGTATTTCAGCCGCTGCACAAATTCCGTGGTCCCAAAGGGCATCTTATCAAAGACCTCAAACCCGACATTCCCCCCTCTGGGAAGCCCTTGGCTGGCCAACTCCAGCCGCAGGTCATACACCTTGTCATCCGGGACCAAAATGGCTCGGCCCCCGTCTTCCAGGAGAAAAGGGATCCGCTTTTCCCTTAACTTGTCAGCGATCTGGGCAGCATCAGAGGTTTCCAGGTTTGCAAACAAGATCTGGTAGTCCGGCCGGTTTGTCCACGTCATCAAGGCCACAAACCCGCCTATTAGGAGGCAGGCTACGACGGCAAAACTGATTTTCTTTCCCAGAGGGATGCTTCGAAATACCTCCACTAGAGGTGGCGTACCTTTGTTTTCGCCATCTGCCATAAGCCACTCCTTGTATTGACGCCCATTAGAAAATTGGAATTTCCTTCAAGGCAAACTTAGCTCTCAGCCACAAGCCTATACTCACCACTCAGATTATATCTGCATCCTCATGATCTCCTGATAGGCCTCCACCAACTTGTTCCTGATACGAAGCAAAAGTCTTAAGGATAGATCTGCCTTCTCTGTCTCAATCATGACATTATGAAGGTCTGTTCTCTTCCCAACGGCAAAGGCCTCCATCATGTAATCCGCCTTTTGAATTCGGGAATCCACGTTCTCCACGAACCGCTTGAGCGTGTCCACGAAGTCCTCATCGCCTTTTTTCTGAGGCTTCGTCGCTGTACTTGGTGTGAGTTGGGGCCCAAAGGGCTCAATGCGATAGACCATTGATCGCCTCCTATGCTAACGTAGCAGGTCAAGGGCCTTCAGGGCCATTTCCTTGGCAGTCCGAATAGCTGCGGCATTTGCCTCATATCCGCGATTGGCGTTCAACATCTCCACCATCTCTTGGACCAGATTCACATTGGGCAAATACACATATCCCTGCCCATCGGCATCCGGATGGGATGGATCGTAAACCTTTTTAAAAGGACCCTTGACCGGCATGATCCCTGTCACCTTTACCCCATAGACCTCCTTGTTATTCAAGGAATCCCTTAACTGCTCCTCAAAGGACCGATAAAGGGGGGTCGTCTCAAATATGACCGTTTTCCTTCTATAGGGGCCACCCGAAGCGGTCCGAGTGGTATTGGCATTGGCGAGATTCATGGAAATTACGTTTAACCTCGCCCTCTCAGCAGACATGCCGCTGGCTGCTATATCCATGGCCTTTATCAAGTCCATCATTCTATCTCCTTCCCTCTTCGATTACCGTTTTCAACTCTTCAAATTTCTTGGAAAGCAAGCGCACAGTGGCTTCGTAAAGGAGGTTGTTTTTTGCCATCCTGGCCATTTCCCTGTCCAAATCAAGTTGGGAGTCCCCACTTATATCTTGGCCAATCTCCTCCACAGGAAACTCAGCCCCCCCCAAAAGGGATACCCCTGTCAAAGCGGGAAAATGCTCGGGTTGGGTCACCTTTAGTTTAAGCTTGGAATTATCCAAGGCCGCCTTCAAGGTCTCGTCAAAGCCCAGATCCTTGGCCTTATAGCCAGGGGTATCGATATTGGCCAAATTTCCTGCAATAACGCCGTGGCGCTTACTTCGATAATCCAGTGCATGGGCAAGAAGTTTGGCGGTTTTGTCCATAAGCGTCTGCCCAATCATATTCCCCAGCTTCAACATCATGCCTCCTTTTTCCCTGATTCATATGCAAAAGGAGTACCAATACGCGAGCACATCCTGCAATGGATTCCTCCTCCATAGTGTGCGCTCAAGATTCCCAAATTGTCATTTTTTTGACAATGCCACGGCTCATGGGATTTAAGGGCCATAAAACTCATCCCTCCAATTCCTTTTTGTACTCGTTGAGTTTGTTTCGCAAGGTCCGCACACTTATGCCCAATACCTTAGCCGCATGCGTCCGATTTCCATTGTGGTTTTTTAGGGCCTTCATAATCATCTTTTTTTCCATCTCCTTCAGTGGCATAACAGGGGCATCCGTGGTCTGTGGGTCCGTAGGGCCTGATTGAAGGTAAAGAAGATTCTCTACATGATCCTTGGTGATACTTTTGGAATCCACAAAAATGCAGATCCTTTCCATGAGGTTTTCAAGCTCCCTAACATTTCCTGGCCAGTCATAGGATTGCAAAAAGCTCTCTGCCTCTTTGGTAAGGATTTTAGCCGTTTCTCCATACCGGTAAGCGTACCTATGAAGGAAGAGCTGCGCCAGGGGGATGATGTCCGCCTTTCTTTCCCTCAAGGGCGGCAGGCGAAGCGGAACTACGTTTAATCTATAGTAGAGATCCAACCGAAAGTTGCCCTTCCGGGTTTCCTCTGCCAGATTCCTGTTGGTGGTGGCAATCACCCTAACGTCTACTTCCACAGGGTACCGGCCTCCCACCCGATCAATCTGCCTTTCTTGAAGTGCCCTCAGCAATTTTGCCTGGATGGAAGGAGCCATCTCACTGATCTCGTCCAGTAACAGCGTTCCTCCGTGTGCCAGTTCGAATTTCCCCTGTTTGCGGGAGGTGGCCCCTGTAAAGGCACCCTTTTCATGGCCAAATAATTCACTCTCTAGCAAATTCTCTGGCAGTGCCGCACAGTTGACGGCCACAAACGGCCCTTCGTTGCGTGGGCTCTGTTGATGGATATACCGAGCAAGGACTTCCTTACCGCTCCCGCTTTCTCCCTCAAGCAAAATGGTTGCATCCCGTTTTGCCGCCTTCGCGGCCATTTCCACCACGGTCTTCATCACTGGGTCATAGGCCACCACCTGTCCTGCCTCGACCGAGGGAGAAAAACGGTCCTCTTTACTCCCCTGCCTCCCAGGGAGACATTCAAGGCAGGCCTGAAGAGCGGCCCAAAGTCTTTCAGTATCCACCCCGGCTGGCATGTACTCCTTTGCCCCGGCCTTAATTGCCTTTACAGCCTCTTCAACTGTTGGCCTTTTGCTGAAAAGTAGTACCGAAGTTCCGTTGTCTTTATTGGAAACCTCCTCAATGGTCCTGAACACCTTTTCTGCTTCCGAGTCCACATCAGCCACCCATACCCTTGGGCTAAGCCTTTGTATCTGGGACCAGGGCCTTGTGGCCCCCTCGCTCGCCACCAAAACCTCGCAGCCCTTTTCTTTGAGCCTGTCCAACAACTCTGATGGCAATGAAACTGTGGATGCTGTCCAAAGAATCCTATGGTGCGGCATACCCAACCTACTTACTTGCCAGTTCAGGCCAATGTGGCAGAGTTTTTAACTGGTCATTTAGCATGATGCTTCCAAGTCGCATTTGCGCCCTGGCCTGTAAGATGGAAGGCCCTTCATCTCCCACTTCCTTATAGAGGGCTTTGGCCTTTTCCATCTTTCCAAGCTGTTCATAGCACTGGGCCAGTCGAAACTTGAGGTCCCAGTAATACTCTCCATCAGGGCCATAGCCTTCCTTAAGTATATTCTCCAGTATCCTAGATGCCTCGGACGGATTGCCCTCTGACCGATAGGTCTTGGCCATCTCCAACAGGGCTGAAAGTCGGGTCTCCTTTTGCCTCTCATCTGTCCCTGTTAAAGAAATACATATCTCAAGCGCCCTCCTGGCCTCCTTGATATGACGCATCTGATTCTGAATTTTTCCTATCTCCAGCCACGCCTTGGCAAGCTCCCGTGTACTAAGATCACTACGGGTTTGAACAATCTCCTCATAAATGGGCAATGCCTTTGCGGGCTTGGCGCTGTCCCTGTATAGATCTGCTAGAAGCAGGGAAAGCCGGATTTTCCTGCCCTTCTGCTTAACCCTGCCGCGTTCCTTCATTAACAACTGGATAGCCTTTCCCTGTTGCCCTCTGGCCTTCAAGGCCTCAGCAAACACCATGACATAACGGGGGCGCAACTCAGAGCCCAAGCCATCCGGATCAAAGGGTCCCAAAACCAAAAGGGCTTGGTCCGGATCTCCCATCTGAAACAGGGACTCGGCAACATATAGCTTTGCCCGGGTCTCCAGTTTATCACCCACCAGCGCCTTATATTTCTCATAGATTTGGACGCAGGCATCATAACGTTTTTCATCATAGGCCTGTTTTATTGCCTTGCCGCAGGCCTGAACAAATAGGGCCCTGGCCGCCTTGCCTGCCTCGTCTTTTGGGGGTCTAACCACCAATTCCTTTAGCGTATCCATGGCCTTGTCGTAGGCCCGGCTTCGAAAATAGACATTGGCAAGCTTTAAAAGTGCCAGTTCACCCAACGGACTATCTCCATATCGCTCATGTAATTTTTTGAACTTCTCAACACCCGAAGACAGGTCCGCCAACCTGAGTTGGGCTATGGATACTGCCTCGCTGTCCGGAAAATGGGTCACAACAAAGGTATAGATCTTCTTAGCCGCTTCCTTGTTTGACTCATGAAGGTATGTATCTCCAATCCTGGTCAAAATCATCTCCATGGGCTCGGTAGCATCACCAAGGTTAAGGGCGGCAAGGAAAAATCTCCTGGCCCTTTTGAAATGTTTGAGATAAAGGTCATTGCGTGCCCTGAGTCCATAGAACTCAGGATACTGGAGCGGAAACTCGGGATGGGTTTTATCTATCTCATCAAGCCACTTTTCTGCCTCTTGATATAGCCCCCTGTTATGCAAATACTTGGCTATCCCAAAGCGCGCCTCTGTGCTTTCAGGACATTTGGGGAAACGTCTTAATATGGTATTAAAGTCCTGAAAGGCCTTATCTGCCAGGCGGAGCTTGGCATAGACCAAGGCCCTCTCCAGATAGACTCCTGGCATGACTCTTTCATCTTTGTATCGTTCTGTAAGTAAATTCAAAAAACTCATGGCCCCATAGTAGTCGCCAGCCAACCGACTTGCTCGTGCCATCTTGAGGTAGGTAAACGGCACCTTATCAGAGTGGGGAAATCTTTGGATGGCCTTTCTGTAGCTATTAAGGGTACTGGGCAGTCTTTTCTGGTCCCCAAGGGAAAGGAGACTAAGATAGAAATCCCCTTTCATGAAAACCACCTTTTCAAGTAAAGGGGATTGTGGAAATTTCTTCACAAAGGCATCAATCAACCTGACACCTTTTTCATATTCCTTGAAATTATAGGCCCCCAATATGCGGCCATAGGCCAGGAGTTCTTGCTTGCTCAAGGGCCTGGAGGTCTTTGGCTTTGTCTTATGATCAGGAGGGGGCGGGAGGGGTTTTATGATCTTTTTTACCACCTTGGCTGGCTGCGCCTCTTGTCCCTTCAATATGTCCACCTGAAATGGCTTAAATGGATCAGGTATTCGATCTTTATTGGGGGCCTTTTCCCGCACTCCTTCCTGTTTCAAGGGCAGTCCAAAATCTTTGGGAAGGATGCTGGCCATGGGCACAGGCTTAACTTCTGGATCATATACGTCCAGGACCAGTCGATTCCCTAGCTCCAACCAGAATACCTGAAAAAGTGTCAATGGACTTAACGCTTCGATATTTAAGCTAGTGAAATCCTTAGAATTGCTAACTGTCAATCTTCCTATTCGCTTTATACGCCTTGAAAAAGGGATCGGGAAAAGGGGGCTGCCTTGTGGGATCCTAATGCCGAGATGTGAACGATCATTACAGTGCACAAACCAAAATGGCTTTTCGTTCAGATCCATGACAATACGTGTAAATCCCTTCCTTTTTCCAATGCGAACCCTCTTTATGGCCACAGGGCCCTTCTTGTGTCTCCTCACCTTTTGTTCAGGCTTGGGCCAATACAAGCGCAGAAAAAGGTCTCGCTTTTGTGGAACCCAGGTGTGTTCCACCAGCCTAACAGGCTTTTTGAAGCGCAAGGAAATCACCATCGTGGTGCTGGCTTTCATAGAAGTGGCAAGCATTCCAGTGCTATCACTGATGATGCGCTCTTGCACCTTCGGGGTGTCTTTAACACCAATCAAGGTGAGATTTACCCCGCCCTTTTCTCTAGGCTCCAGGGTATATGATGGAAATTCATCCAGGTTCAGAACTAGAGTGCCCGCCTCCGACCCGTTCTGCAACCATATGTCCTTAAGCCTGTTCAAGGCCTCGACCCTGGCCGGGGACAAGAGCAGATACACCACCCAAATCAAGAGAGCAAAACCTGTTATCCTGCAACTACGCATCACTTTTTCTTCTGAGGGTGCTTAATAGTAGCCTCCAGCAACTGAATGATTTTCTCCTGATTCTTTAGGATCTGGAGGTTGGTCTGTACCATGAACTTTGCTGAGATAGCTATCTGCCTAAGGTATTCTTGAGATTTTTCATTGCTGTAAGTCTTTCCTTGGCTGCCCCCTTCTTCCTTAAGGGCGTCATAGAATTCCTTGGTTAACTCGATATAGACACCTTCGGGCAACTCGTAGATGATGCCATAATGCTCAGCACGAGCCTGGGACGAACCCAAAACCAAAAAAGCCAAAATAGCTGCTGCAATCAAGATTTCCATACGCTTCAAAGGGTTCATACTATCCTCCCTTCGTGGATGAATGGGAATGACCTCATCCATCCATTTCTTTTCTTGAATATCTACAAGCATATCCCATGCCACGACCCGATAGGGCTCCTTTTCTTTGCCCTTTTCTGGCCAACCTATTGATCTTACTGCCAAAATAATATCTTAAACCAACCAAATTGCCAGGGCTCCATTGCTCTCCTGCCAAGTCATTTTTTTGACGCAAAATAGCTCTCTGCCCAGAACCTTTTTCTCCTAAACCTCTCTGTTCTGGTTGGGAATAGCCTAATTTAAGACACTGAAGCCCATATTTCTTTTCTGCTAAGCACCAAGCCAGTTCTTAAATGTGAAATGGCACAATACTTGCTGAATATTTGACAAAATGGAGGGGATAGATGGGGTTTATTGAATACCTATATATTAATACAGAGTTTTATGAAGAGCTCAGGGGCCTGGTAGAAAACCAGGTGAGGCTTCTTGAGGAAGACCGTTTTGCCGAGTTCCTTGCCTTATCATCCAGCGTGCAGAAGCTGCAAGACAAGATCGCGCACTATCAAAAAAAACTACGGGCCAATTCTAACAGATCCATGGATGATGCTAAGATGATGAAGGCCCAAGAAGTGCAGCAACACATTGCCGCCATTCAAACATCCTTGCAGGCCTCATATGAAAAAATGGAAAGACTCCTTTTGGAGAAACAGGAACAATTGCACAAGGAGCTTCTAAAAATTAAAACCGGGCAAAAGGCACTACGCGGCTACGGGAACAAGGGAAAAAATATCCCCCGATTCCTAGAGACAACTGGCTAAATTTTAACTTGGCTTCCACCCCCTCCTATCTACACAGGAATCACACCCTCCCCCCTTGCATTTACATAATCTCTTGTGTAAAAGGGTATCCCACAACACTGGGGCCCTGCCTTGAAACAAGCAAGTATCCTATACCCAGTAAAACATCAAAGACCATGAGGTCACATGTTTCCTCTTCGCGATACAATTCAATCCAGGACCTATCCGGTCGTGAACACGGCCTTGATCGTAGCAAATGTTCTGGTCTTTTTCATAGAGTGGGCCCAAGGTAAAAACCTGAGCCGCTTTTTGTTTCTGTATGGCCTCGTTCCTGTCCGTTATTCTGTGCCCCAGATCAGTCAATACTTCGACACCTGGCAACAGATCTTCCCCTTCTTTTCCTTTATGTTTCTTCATGGGGGCTTCTGGCATCTGTTTGGAAATATGTGGTCCCTGTATATCTTTGGAGATAATGTAGAAGACCGTCTGGGACCCATTCGGTATCTGTTTTTTTATATTCTTTGCGGAGTGGGTTCGGGACTTTCCCACCTCCTGATCAATTGGCATTCCCAAGTCCCCACCATTGGGGCCAGCGGGGCCATAGCCGGCGTTATGGGTGCCTATTTTGTCCTATACCCCCGTTCCCGAATCCTTACATTTATTCCTATATTTTTTATCCCGTACTTTATAGAAATACCGGCCTTTTTCTTCCTGGGGATCTGGTTTTTTCTGCAATTCATCAGCGCAGCCGGCACGCCGGCGCATGGAGGAGGAATCGCGTGGTGGGCCCATATCGGCGGGTTTCTACTAGGCATCGTATTTCTGAAATTCTTCCTGAAAACCCCGGAACTGGGGTTGAGCAACTGGCTCCGCCAAAAAACATCCAAACAAAAAACTCATCGACTTCAGGTTATCCGAACCGCGGGCAGGTCAGGGGATTCCAATCTTTATGGTTCCATTTCAATCACTCCGATGGAGGCCCGACTGGGCACTAGGAAACTGGTCAACATTCCCTGGGGGTTTCACAAGCGTCTGTTTTTGGTTCACATTCCCCCTGGGGTGAGAGACGGAACGTTATTGAGGCTGGCCGGTATGGGAAGGCCTATTGACCCTCAAAGAAAGGGGGATCTTTACCTACGGGTTAATATACAAGAGGAAAGGTAAACTAAACCGGAGCCTCCACTATGCTGAAAAAATCAAGTATATCTCATGGTGATATCTGCTGCCAAAAACAGGGAGAATCAGACAATGGAACTCATATTCTTGGGCACTGGAGCAGCCTGGGGTTTACCGGAGCTTAATTGCACCTGCGCCATCTGTAATGATATGCGCTCCAGGGGTGAGCGGCGAACACGCACGGCCCTTATGCTCTCGGGCCAGTCAAACCTACTCATTGATTGTGGACCTGACATCACACATCAGCTTGAACAGCATCAGATCAGGCACATAGACGGCCTGCTCATCACCCATGAACATGGTGATCACTACCTGGGTCTGGATGAGCTTTTTGTATTCAAACGCATCCGGCCGCGCGGCGCCTTTCGCCCCATCCCCGCATACATGACTGCCCACACATGGGATGTTATCAAACAGCGCTTCGGGTACCTGGAAGAGATGGGTGTCATAGTAGTGCATACCATCTGTCCAGGTCGCTGGTTTGACCATGGGCCCTATCACATACTGCCGTTCAAAACAGAGCATGGAAGCTTTGCAAAAGGATCTGTGGGCTACCTCATACAATTTAGAGGAAACACCGGGAAACAAACCCGCCTGCTTTACACCTCTGATTTTATGGATATTCTAGAGACTTATGACGATCTCCTTCATCCAGATTACCTAGTGATTCAATCCTTCTGGCTAAACGAGCCAGTGCATAATCGGCCCCACCACATGAGCTTTCAAAGGGCCATCCATTACATACAGCAGTTGGACCCTATCCGTGAGACCTTCCTGGTCCATATGGGGGATGCGGATAAGGTGCCGGGCGACCCGGCAAACACCATGTTAAAGAAGTATGACCCCAAGGAGCCTTTAAGGCCACCGAATTCCTCTGAGCCATATCCCATACCCCTTAACCATTCCCAATGGCAGCAAACCATTACCAAGATCATGGCAGACCGCCACTTGCCACACAAGGTGAAGGTTGCCTTTGACGGCCTAAGGATCCCGCTTTGATTAGCCGCCTGATTTCTAAGGCAGTAAAGGGCCCTTTTACGGGGCCCCTATCTTCTTCCACATTACAGGCTTGATCTCGGAAAGAATCATGCCGAGAAAAATTAGACTTCCACCAAGGATATGGCTCCGAAGAAGGGCCTCTCCTCCGTACCAGTGAGAAAACATTGCGCCAAACACGGGTTCTGCCGTGAATATGAGGGCGGTCCTGGTGGGGGTGGTAAATTGTTGGGCATAGGTCTGCACTGAAAAGGAAAATACCGTGCAAAACAGGGCTGTAATACCCACTGCAACCCAGACCGGTAAAGGAAGGCTAAATGTTAACGTTCCTCTCGCCGCGGAGAAAAGGAGGCTCAGGCCCGCCACTGTGCCAATCTGCCACGTGGTCAAGGCAAAGGGATCATGTCTGGTGGAAAAGTAACCTGTCAACAGGACGTGAAAGGAAACCCAAATGGCGCATATGAATACCAGCATGTCACCCCTGTTCCAATGGGAGGGCCACCCACCCGTGAGATAATATAGACCAATTGAGGCAAACACAACGCCAGCAGCCGCAAATGGCGCAGGCGGACGCTTCAACAGGGCTAATGAGAGAAGCGGGACCATGATAACATTGAGTCCAGTGAAGAATCCGGCATTTGTGGCAGTGGTAAGTGTAAGACCCCATGTTTGAAATGCAAACGCGCCAAAAAGTAATACACCAAGTAGGGCCCCTGCACCTACGGTGTCCCTTTGGAACGGCCAAGTTCTCTTATGGAAAAGGACAAGTAATACAAAAAAGGCCAGGGTAAAGCGCGCTGACAAAAAAGAAAACACGTCCACCTGGGCAACCGCCTGCTTTACCACAATGAATGTAATACCCCATAAGGCAGTAGCCAGAAACAATAGAAAATCCACAAACAATTGGTGTGTTCTTTGCTGCATCCATTCCCCCAGAAAACAGACAAGGTCCGATCTGTTATCAGAGTTCCTGCCGTGTGTAAAGTGTCTCATAAAAAGAATTTCATTCCCCTGCTCCCAGATCCTTGGCATGGTCAACATGTCTCTTATTTTTCTTTGACACATGGCCTGCCATTGCCTATATTTCCTGGGCCAATCCAAATAGCCCCGAATCAGTGAGTGTTTGCCCCACACCTACCTTAAAAGACAGGTCCGATGTGCGCTTAGACCTGTGTAGAGACAGGAGGAAAAAATATGAGTTTTACCCAATCAGATGTCTCCCCTATCAAGCGACTGTTGTTGAAGCATCCAAGGGATGCCTTTATAAGCCAAACCGTGATCTCCAGGCAGTGGAAGCGGCTAGGCTACACTGCTCCCCCTGACCTGAGGCGTGCCTTACAAGAATACGATGAGTTTGTGCAGTGCCTTAGCCAGTTTGTCCCTGAAATATACTTCCTTCCCCAAG
Source organism: Deltaproteobacteria bacterium (assembly GCA_019307815.1). Lineage (GTDB taxonomy): Bacteria > Desulfobacterota > DSM-4660 > Desulfatiglandales > Desulfatiglandaceae > B111-G9. Next base: position 42,246 of record JAFDIV010000005.1, on the reverse strand, counting down.
AGGGGAGTGTAGGGCTTGATTCCATCTATGTGCGGGATGCCTCCATTGTATGCAGACAGGGAGTGGTCCTCTGTAACATGGGAAAAGCGGAGCGAAAATCTGAACCAAAAGCTCAGGAAGCCTTCTTTCGATCGCTTGGTATCCCCATTGTAGGAGCCATCACTGGGCAAGGGACTGTTGAAGGGGGCGACGTGGTGTGGATCAATGAAAAGACTTTAGCAGTGGGGCGAAGCTATAGGACTAATGATGAGGGAATTCGACAACTCAGAGGTCTGCTTGGAGCCTGTATTGAAGAGTTCATTGTGGTAGACCTTCCTCACTGGCGTGGGCCGGGTGACGTTTTCCACCTGATGTCCATCATCAGCCCCATCGACCATAATCTGGCCTTGGTATATTCACCATTGATGCCGGTACGTTTTCGAGAAAGACTTCTTTCCCTATCCATTCGACTCATTGAGGTGCCTGATTCGGAATTCGAGACCATGGGCTGTAATGTTCTGGCTATAGCGCCTCGGAAATGCCTGATGATCTCAGGAAACCCCATTACCCGAAGCCGCCTGGAACAGGCTGAAGTGGAGGTGTACGAGTTTGAGGGCCGCGAGATCAGCCTCAAAGGAGGGGGAGGGCCCACCTGTCTCACCCGCCCCCTTCAACGCGCCTTTTGATCTCAAAAAATCCACAACCTTATTGACTTTATTGTGGATTTCCCTGTAAAGTCAGCCACAGTCAAGCTGTATTTTAGAGGGACTCTTTACATCGAAGAAAGGAGGTGACGGTAAGCATAAGGGGATATATCACTTAAACCACAACGATCGTTAACTGCAACGATTTTCAAGCAAAAGGAGGAACGCGCTAATGAAAAAACTATCTTTTCTCGGCTTGATTTTTGTGCTGTTTGTATCTTTTGGACTTGGCTCGGCAATGGCCTTTACAACGGAAGATCTTGCAAAGGCCTCTGCCCTTGAAGAGATTCTCAAACGCGGGGAACTTCGCGTGGGGCTTGAAGCAGGATATCAGCCCTTTGAAATGCAAGATGAAAAGGGCAATATTGTAGGATTTGATGTAGATATTGCCTATGAACTGGGAAAGGCCATCTTTGGCAAGGGGGGAGAGAAAAAGGTCAAGATTATCAACACTGCCTGGGAAGGCATCATTCCCGCACTTATGACCCATAAGTTCGATATTATCATGTCGGGCATGACCATTCTTCAAAGCCGTAACTTGAAGGTGAATTTCTGTGACCCTTACTATTACATTGGCCAGTGCCTTCTCATCAACAAAAAGAACAAGGACAAATACAAAAGCTACAAGGATCTCAACAAAAAAGGCGTTATCATCACAAGCAAGCTTGGGGTAACAGGGGCATTTACAGCGGAAAGGCTGATGCCAAAGGCAACTCTTCGCCTGTTCAAGACCGAGGCAGAGGGGGCGCTCCAGGTGGCTAATGGACTTGCCGATGCATTCATTTATGATGAGCCCCAAGTACGGGTTTTTGCGGCCAAATACAAGGAGACCACGTTCGGCATCTTTAAACCTCTCACCTATGAGCCACTTGGATGGGCTATTAGAAAAGGTGATCCCGATTTTCTCAACTTCTTGAACAACTTTTTGCGCCAGATTCGCGGTGACGGCCGTTGGGAAAAGCTGAAAAAGAAATGGTTCGTGGACTATATTGAAAAGGTAGCTCAGAAACAATAAAAGTGATGAAAGGGGAAGCGAATCCGCTTCCCCTCTTTTGTGTAGGAGGACTATTTTGGTCTTTACAAAAAGGTCTTTAATTACACTGATCATCCTGGCCCTTGTGCTTGGGGCCATATATTATTTTTTTGCTAGAAAGGGCATCACCTATATTTGGCACTGGGAAAAGGTTCCCGAGATGCTTTTCTATTATGGCCCCAAATCTCCAGATGATCCTACAACCAAACTGCGCATGGGCGTGCTGATGATCGGCTTCATGCTTACACTAAAAATTTCTTTGGTCTCCATCCTCTTTGCCATTATTGTGGGAACTGTCTTCGGAATTGCCAGGCTCTCCAATGAACCTGTAACAAAGGCCATCTCCTTGGCCTATGTGGAACTCATCAGAAATACGCCCCTCCTTGTCCAAATCTATATCATCTACTTTTTCGCAGGGTCCATACTCCGCCTATCTGCCTTCGCAGCAGGCACCGCCGCCCTTTCCATCTTTGCTGGGGCCTATGTAGCAGAAATTGTTAGAGCAGGCATCCAGTCCATCTCAAAAGGCCAAATGGAGGCAGCCCGCTCTCTCGGGATGAGCTATGCCCAGGCCATGCGCCATATTATTCTGCCTCAGGCCTTCAAACGGATAATTCCCCCTTTGGCAGGACAGTTCATCTCGCTGATTAAGGACTCTTCCCTGGTTTCCGTTATTGCGCTGGCCGATTTGATGTTCCAGGGCCAACAAGCCGTGGCTAGAACTTATTACGCCTTCGAGATATATTTTACGGTGGCCTTTCTCTATCTAGTCATGACCTTCACCCTTTCCATGGCCACCCAATACATTGAAAGGAGGCTTGCCATCAGTGATTAGAGTAAAGAATGTATGCAAGACCTTCAAATTGGCCAACCGTAAGGAGGTAAAGGCCCTGGTCAATTTCTCCACCCATATCAAAAAGGGTGAAGTGGTGGTGATTATCGGGCCCAGCGGGTCGGGTAAAAGCACATTCCTCAGGTGCCTTAACCGTCTCGAAGAGATAGACAGTGGAGAGATCGTTATCGACGGGGTTAACATCTATGACAAAAAGGTTAACATCAATAAGGTACGGGAAGAGATTGGAATGGTGTTCCAACTCTTCAACCTTTTCCCTCACAAGACTGTACTTGAGAATATTACCCTGGCCCAAGCCATTGTGCGGAAGCGGCAAAAGAAAGAGGCCATTGAGATCGCCCGGGAGTTACTGAGAAAGGTGGGGATCCTTGAAAAAGAAAACGTCTATCCGTCACAGCTCTCTGGTGGGCAACAGCAACGGGTGGCCATTGCCAGGGCCCTGGCCATGCAGCCGAAGATCATGCTGTTCGACGAGGCCACATCAGCCCTAGACCCTGAAATGATTGGGGAAGTGCTCGACGTTATGAAGACCTTGGCAAAAGAAGGAATGACCATGGTTGTGGTCACCCATGAAATGGGATTTGCTCGGGAGGTATCAGACCGGGTGATCTTCATGGACGGCGGCCAAATCGTGGAAGAAGGCACAGCAGAGCATTTTTTCCAAAATCCCACCCATGAACGAACAAAGCTGTTTTTGAGCCAGATCCTATGACAAAACCCCGTTTCATAAAAATGTCCCATAATCAGGGATTGTACGAAAAACACCCAAGTATAATTTTGTCCTCTGGTTGCAATGGCTTCAATCTTTAAATCTCATTTCCAGCCAGGGACTAGAAAGGCATCTTTTCACAAATCTTAACGGAAAAAAGGATTTGTGAGTCGTTCTGTGCCGATGGTTGTAGGTGGTCCATGGCCTGGATAAACCCGAAGCTCATCGCCAAGGGGAAAGACCTTCTCCTTCACGGCCATGATCAGTTGAGAATGGCTCCCTCCTGGAAAGTCAGTCCGGCCCACAGACCCGGCAAACAAGGTGTCACCCGTGAACACTGCGCCTGGGGCGTGAAAACAAACACCCCCCGGAGAGTGGCCCGGTGTATGGATAACCCTAATGGTGTAGGTCCCCACCTGGAAGTTTTGACCATCATAAAAATGACCATCAGCAGGAAAACCGAGGCCGGCTTCATCAAGCGGATGAATCCAGACCGGCGCCCCTGTTATTCTTTTCAACTCTTTTGCGCCCCCCGTATGGTCAAAATGCCCATGGGTAATAAAGATGTATTTTACTGCAATACCCAGCTGGGAAATCTCACGCACAATTCGAAATACCTCGTCCCCCGGATCGATCACCAGTCCTTCCAATGTGTTCTTGCAGCCAAGGATATAACAATTTGCCTGGTAGGCTCCTACTGGTAGCATCCTCAACATATCCATCCAACCTCCATATCAGCAAGTGATACCTCAGGTCTCGCCTAGTCATCTCCAGTTTAATCCATTATCAAATGATAGTTTTCGTGCTCATTGTGAAAGTAAAACCTCTTCAGGCAGTGTCAAGCAAAGGAATTTAATGCCCGTTGACTTCGTAAAAAAAGGATGATAAGTTAATTTTTCATTAATTTAGTTTAGGCGGTCTTAAGAGGTACGGCACCAAGTGCTATGACTCAACGAAATGGCGGAACTAGCACATTTTTCACTATAACAAAATTGGCACCCCCCATACAAAAAAATCTCTAAGCTATACTCTAACTAATCGAGTATAGCTGGTCAGTTTAATTCTATGGGCATTTATTAAGCAAGCTTCTACAAGTAACAAGCTTGAACCTGTGAGGAAGGATATTACGTGAGCGGAAAAACCAAATTTGCCTCACTGCTTCCCTATCTAGAGTCTTCTTCTCCTTTACCCCGTCTCGTGGTCTCACTTCGTTCCTCTGACCCAAAGGAACTGGAAGGGATGTCCAACCCTTTTATCCTGGTAGATGATAGCTCTGCAGTAGGTCGCCTGCTCCAGGCCAGCTTTGTGACAGATGCAGGAGCAGAACTCAAAAGAGTCTCCCTCTTTGTCCAGAGGAGCCAATATCGCTTGCCTAAAGACCCATTGGTCCCACTAACCAATAAGGATATTATCTCTCTTTGGCAGGCTGGATTTCAGGCCCTTTTGGAAGACCCTGGCCGCAGTGGCCTCCTCTTGTTATCCGCACTCACTGATGAACAAACATACTTGGTTCCATTTCGTCCTCTTTTCCTGTGCAAGAAAAAGACAGTCTATTTTGAACCTCCTTGCCCCCACTGCGGGCTTCCTTTAGAGCAATGTGAGGACGACGAACTACTTAGAGCCTCAGGCCTTTCATCCTTTTCTTCCACCCTCACAAGATATCTTTACTGCCCGAGTTGCCACAAAAAAGGCCAAACCACCTCCTTTTATTTATATGACAAGGAGAACGAAACCTCGCCACTGGTCATGGACAGGAACGAACTTATTTTGGAGTTCTCTTCCCTTCTGGACAAGCCTCTAAACTCAACTCCTTTTCCTTGCACCAATTGTGACCAAAAAGGTGTGTGCTTTGGATCTGAGGGAAAGGCAACCTCCCGGATTGCCATATTTTCCTTTTACCCCTTTTTCATGCTGCCCTTTGAATCTGCAACCATGCATGCCTTGGATTTTTTGGCATTGGTCTCGGGTGCTAACCAGGACGAGATTGTAGATACCATGAACCTTTCTCCTAACCATGCCAGGGTCGCCCGGCTTCAGGAGGTCTCTGAACGGATTCAAGGAGAATTACCCTATTTGTTCAGCAAGGAACAGCGATTTCTGGAACTCCTCTATCTCAAGATCGTTTTCCTGAAACAACTGATCACATGGCTCGATCAGTTGCCCCTTAATGAAATGCAGCCATTTTTCTCTTTTTCTTTAGACAACTTTTGGGTGAATCTCCCTGAAATCCAGGGACCTTTGCCAATGTTCTGGAACTTTGTAGTAAAGCCCCATGGAATCATGGTAGCGCCACAGCCAGAAAAACCATCCATCATTGCCCTCCAATACACAAACAAATCTCATTTTATGGGCCTGGTGTGGTTTTATGTGCTGCTTTGTAACAAAGAACAGGGTATGAAGCAAATCCTAGAACAGCTCAAGGGACTCCTTTCAAATAGCTCACCCATAACACCTGAAAAGTTTATCGATTTTGTAAAAACCAAAGGCCTCTCAGACTTTTCGCCGGAAAACCTTTTTTGGAAACCCAGTGCTCATCAGGTATCAAAGACCCATTATCCATATTGGAAGGCCTGCCTTCAAACATGTTGGAAAATTCTGAGAAGCGCCTTTGCCGAGCCCCAGCAGGCTCCTTCCCCTCTTCTGTGGATTTCTGAAATCGAATCCCTAGAAAAACAGATTAAGGAGGCCCTACTTAAAGCCACTCCCTCGGCCGAACAACAGGTCCCTGAAAAGGTAACAGCGCTTGATCAAGAAATTGCTGGCATTCTGGCCAGAATCGCCGAAAAATGGCGTTCCCAGATCCCTCAGCAGGCCCCTCCAGACGCCATCCATGAGGGAAAGGAGGCAATTGAGGCTGTCTCTCCCTTGGAAGCTGAGCCTTCTATAGAAATGCAAGCCCCTCCTTTGGAAGAGACGATCATTATTTCACCACAAGCCAGTCAGGATACCGAGGCACCGCTCCAGCAAAAAGCCACTGCAGAGAAACCAGTGACAGAAGAACCGGAAATTCCGGAAACTGTAATCTTTACTACCCAAAGGACTCCTGCCGCTACTACTGTGCCCCATAAACCTGTCCAATCAACCAGCAGCCACAGGGAAAGTGAAACACCTCCTTCTAATCGTGAAGACAAGGAATTCGAACAGACCCTTTCCCTTCTGGACCAAGAACTGGGAGGTATGGTGGACCAACCCCCTCAACCTTCTACCCAGGAGCCTGGCCCTAAAGCTCCGGAGGAGAAAGAAGAAGCAGAAGAGGAGATTCCCGAAACTATCATCATTAGGCCAGACAAGGATTAGTGATTTGGGCCAGGATCGGATTATATTAAGGCAAAATGGATAGTCATATGGAGATACAGGCATTAGCCCAGGAGATACGAGAATATTACCAATCCAATCCCGACAAGTCTGGGGAAGACCTTGAAGTGTATCTTGAGCAGAGATTAGGAGACAGAACCCCCAAGCAACGCATCCACATCATGGAGGGGTTGATGAAGGAATTCGGCCACCTCCAGCCGTTTCCACAGTATGAAGATACGACTAATACCTTTTTGTTAAGAGACCTGCTTACAAAGCTACTGGGTGAAAAGGCCCCTGAGTCCACCCTTTCTGCCCAAGAAATGGTTGAACGCCTGGCCCAGGCCCTTAACACCATTTTTGATTCCCTGAATCAGCTAATCGGTGGGATCAATGCCACATTAATGGGCAAACGGATGGAAACAGAAACTATTCGATTTGTGATCGGGTCCCAGATTGGGGAAGGAAGCGCTTCCATATCCCTGCAGGACTATATCGATCAGATAAAGGAGGCTTTTTCCATCGCTCACAAGGCATTTCAGGAAGCGGCCCGGACCAAATTCAAAGAGATCCTGGTGGAGCTGGACCCTGAAAAGCTTGAAAAATCTATAGAGGGAGGAATAAAATTTGGTCCATTGCGCAAAGCCGAACTATTTGATCTTTATAAGGAAAAGTTTCGCACGCTCAAGAACTGGTTGGAAACGGGGCTTCTAATGGAAGCCACCCTAAGGGAGTTTGAAAAGACGTGTCAAAAATTGTATTCTCAAAAAGGGGGAACGAAATGAGAAAGAGATTCCAGTTTTTCGCGGTTGTCATAGTGGCCCTATTTATGGCTTCTTGTGCTGGCAAGCCCCTGCCACCTCCCCAGTACACCTATGGCAAGGACGCCATCACCTTTCATCTAAAGGCAGACCCCCAACTCAACCTTTTCCAGGGAAGTCCACATACCCTTCTTATCTGTGCGTATCAACTCCGGGACCCAAATGGGTTCAATCAACTTTCAGGAGACCAAGATGGCCTGTATAAGCTCCTGGAGTGCAATCCATTTGATGGCAGTGTTACCTACGTGAAAAGGCTGATTGTACAGCCAGGGCAAGACGTGACCTTTACCTTAGACCGCGCAGAGGGAACAAAATATGTGGGCTTTGTGGCCGGATATTCTCAGATGACCAATAAAAATATCTTGCGCCTGTTCAGTGTCCCTGTGGTGGTGGAAAAGAAGGGGCTGTTACGCACTACTAAGATCCAAAAGCCTGGTCCATTGACTGTAGAAATCCTGTTGGGCCCCCAGGGGATAAAAGAAGTAAAGGCCCTGGGCCCTGAGAAAAAGTAGGAATTGCCTAAGGGGATGAAACATATTTTAATATTGCATTAGAACCTCAAGGAGGAAAGGTGAATAAACACAGACCACTTTTCTGGCATCAGGGGCTTTTTCTGCAACCCCAACACTTTCAACATCAAGATCTTCATACCAAAACCCTTTTAGAGCCGCTCTTGACATTCATGACCCCCCATTTTTGGGGAGTCGGAAACTGTGAGATTGCCGAGGCGGGCTTGGGGAACAGATCCTTTCAAATCCTCAGGGGTGAGTTCCTATTCCCAGATGGCACCCATGCAATCTTTCCTGACAATGCGCTCTTGGAGGCCCGTTCCTTTGAGGAGGACTGGATCGAGGGTGATCGCCCCTTTACCGTGTATGTGGGAGTCAAAAAATGGGATGAATCCAGTGAAAATGTAACCGTGCTGTCCAAACTTGAAAATGTTTCCCAAGTAACTACCCGGTTTGTGACCACAGCGGATCCAGAAGAGACATTGGATCTTCACCAATCGGGTCCCCCTGCCCAAATGAAGGGCCTATACTTTCTTTTAAGGATCTTCTGGGAAACTGAGATGGACCAACTGGGTGACTATGATCTGATCCCCATCGCTCAACTAGAAAGGGATGCAGAGGCCATCAAACTGTCTGAACGTTTTATTCCCCCCTGCCTGAGTCTTCAGGCCTCAGAATCCCTTTCCAAATTGGTGCGAGAAATCCGGGACCAGATTGCCAGCCGTGCCCATCAACTGGAAGAATACAAATCCCAGAAAGGAATTCAAACTGCCGAATTCGGTACTAGAGATATGGTCTTTTTACTGGCACTGAGGTCATTGAACCGTTATGTTCCACTACTTTACCACGTATCAGAGGCCCCCTATATACATCCTTGGCCCGTCTATGGACTGCTAAGACAATTGATAGGAGAACTGTCCAGTTTCTCGGCCGAAATCAATGTAAAGGGAGAGCAGGAAGATGGGACTTCCCTTCTCAGGGCTTATGATCATAGAAACCTTGGGGAATGTTTCCTGAAGGCCCAGGATCTCATTATCAGGCTCCTGGATGAAATTACTGCAGGGCCTGAATATATTATACGGCTTGAGTACGACGGAACCTATTTTGCTTCAGAGCTTTCTCCAGCGATCTTTGAGGGTGGAAATCGATATTACTTGGTGGTGGAGACCGAGGAAGACCCTGAATCGGTACGCGAAACCCTTGAAACTGTTGCAAAGTTAGGCTCCAGAGAATCCTTGCCCATACTAATTGCCAGGGCATTGCCTGGTGTGAGGCTGCAGCATCTTTCCCTTCCCCCCCAGGAGCTGCCTCGCAGATCCAGATGCGTTTACTTCCAAATAGATCACCACAGTGATCAGTGGGGATCTGTACAAAAAGGTTATAACATCGCTCTGTATTGGGACAATGCACCCGAAGACATAAAAGTGGAATTAATGGTTGTAGCGAGGACATAACCATGCGACTTACAGACTGCTTTTCCGAACTCGTGGCCTATGTAAGCTACTTTCTCAAAACCGTGGAGCATAGACAGCCCCCTTTTGATCAGGTCAAACAGGATATCCTGCGCCTCCTCACACAAAGCGAGGACTGCGTCAAACAGGGAGCCTTTTCGCCCGAAGATTATGATCAGGCCCGTTTTGCTGTGTGCGCCTGGATCGATGAGGCTATTCTGAGTTCCAATTGGAAAGAAAGGCAACATTGGCAAAGGCAGCAACTCCAAAGGATGTATTACAATACTACGGATGCTGGGGAACTCTTTTTTGAAAGGCTCAATAACTTGGGCCTTCACCAAAGGGATGTGAGGGAAGTTTACTACCTTTGCCTGGCCATGGGCTTTACGGGCCGGTATTGTCAAGAAGGTGACGACTATCTTCTTGACCAATTGCGGGCATCTAACCTAAAGCTCCTCATGGGTAGCTCGGTAGAGGTCCCTACCTTGGATCGGTCCGAACTCTTTCCCGGCGCATACCCTTCTGAGGCTGCCGCATCAAGGGTCAAAATAAAGGCCAAGAGGTTCTCTTTAGTGACCATCTTGGCTGGCGCCGGGCCGGTGGTGTTGTTTGGCGTGTTATTTTGGGTGTTTCACTTTATCTTGAACAGCGTAGGAGAAAGCTTCTTAACAACGGTGCCGTAAATGAAACAGCTATTGGGTAAAATCGCAAAGATTATTTTGGTATTAGGGATCATATTCCTGGTCTTTCTGCTTGTCTTCCTCCTTGTAACTTCCATGAACTGGCCTTGGTGGACCGGGGGCTTTATCCTCCTGGGAATTGTCAGTCTCTTTTTTCTCTTTCTCTTTCTCCGGAAGATATGGCTCAGGCGCAAAGAGCAAATGTTTGTTGATCAAATAATTGCCCAAGATAATGCGCGCCTGAAGGGCCTAGATGAAAAAGAGCGGGAGCATTCAAAGGCCCTTCAACGACAATGGAAAGAGGCCATAGAAACGCTGAGGCGGTCCCACCTCAGGAAGTATGGCAACCCCCTTTATGTATTACCCTGGTATATGGTCATCGGCGAGAGCGGATCTGGAAAGACCACTGCTATTAAGGCCGCTAAATTATCTTCGCCCTTTGCCACCATGGCCCAAACCTCGGGCATATCAGGTACGAAAAACTGCGACTGGTGGTTTTTTGAACAGGCCATCATTCTGGATACGGCAGGGCGTTATGCCATTCCTGTGGATGAGGGAAGGGATAAGGAGGAGTGGAAAAAATTCCTGAACCTTCTGAGAAAGTACCGCAAGAAAGAGCCCTTGAATGGCCTTATCGTGACCATCTCAGCCGATAAACTCCTTCAGGCCGACCCCGCTACCCTGGAAGAAGATGGTAAATCCATCAGGCGCCGCGTAGATGAACTCATGCTGGCCCTTGGCACAAAGTTTCCGGTCTACATACTTGTGACCAAATGCGATTTGATCCAGGGCATGACCCAGTTTTGCGAACACCTCCCCGAAAGTGCCCTTTCACAGGCAATGGGCCTGGTCAACCGGGACTTTTCAAAAGACGCCATTTCGTTTTTGGGCCAGGCCATGGATACCATCGCCGAAAACTTAAGGGATATGAGGCTGCTTTTATTGGAAAAAAGCGAAAGGCCGATAGACTCAGGGCTTTTGCTTTTCCCTGAAGAATTTGAAAACGTACAGGGCGGCCTTAAGGCCTTTGTGCAGGGGGCTTTTCAGGAAAATCCCTATCAGGAGACGCCGCTGCTCCGGGGTCTATATTTCAGCAGCGGTAAACAGGAAGGCACACCCTATTCCCATTTCCTCAATGCCCTCGGCCTGATTGAGGAAAAACAGATCCTACCAGGCACAAATAAGGGCCTGTTTCTTCATGACCTTTTTGCAAAGGTACTTCCCCGAGACCGGGGCCTTTTTGCCCCCACCCAAAGGGCCATTGAATGGAGTCGCTTGACGCGCAACCTGGGGCTTGTGGCCTGGGTAACTTTCGTGATCGCAATATGTGGATTGCTCAGTTTCTCTTTTGTGAAAAACCTCAACATCATCAGACAGGCCTCCCAGGAGTTCTCCAAATCCCCGGTGCTTAAAGGGGAGGTTGTCTCAGATGTGGTGACCCTCGATCGCTTCAGAGAGGCCATATTGGCCATGGAGGCCCAAAACAAAGATTGGTGGCTCCCCCGCTTTGGGCTTACGGAAAGCCAATCTGTGGAAAGGGAGTTAAAGAAAAAATTCTCAGTCCGGTTTAAAAAGGCCTTCTTGGATCCCCTGGATAAAATGCTGGTGGAAAGGCTGGCTGATTTCAGTGCGCAAACGCCACCCGATGTCATGGGTATGCATATGGCACTTCTGGTACGTAGGGTGAACCTTTTAAAAGCGAGGATGAAAGGTCAAGGCATAGAAGCCCTTATGGCTATGCCAGAGCCGCCATATGAGGCCCTGATACAGTCACCCGATAAAAAGATCCTTCCGGAAATTGAGAAAAAGTTGGCGGGTCTGTACCTTTATTACCTAGTTTGGTCACAAGATTCCGCTGCGTTAAACACTGAATTAAGCACCTTCCAAAAATGGCTGGGCCATCTTGTGAAGTTGGAAGGGGCTAATTTAAAATGGCTCATTCCCTGGGTTAACAGTCAGGAATCACTGTCCCCGGTCAATGTCAAGGATTATTGGAAGGGTAGTGGAGAGTTAAGCAAAACCCAGGCTATCCAACCGGCATTTACTCATGCGGGCAAACAGTTTATCCAGAGTTTCCTTAAAGAAATGGAAACGGCCCTACCTGATCCTGGCCCTCCCCTTATTGCCAAACAAAAGATGAGTTTCGAGTCATGGTATAACAAGGAATATCTGGAAAAATGGAAGGTCTTTTGCCTCCACTTCCCAAACGGCTCCCAGGTACTAAAGGGTAAAGAGGAATGGCAGCGAATGGCTGCAAAGGTTGCCAGAGGCAAAGGGCCGTTTGCCAGCTTGCTTGCACGACTACCATCGGAGCTTGAGGGGTTTGCCAACCTGGAAATTACCCCGCCTTGGGTAACGTTGGTATATAAACTCCAAGAGGTAAAGACCGAAGCAAAGAGGGTGGAAAGCCTGAAGGAAAAAAGCTCCCTTGCAAAGGTTACCAAAAAGGGAAGGAAGCTCATCACCAGGGTTGAAAGGGCATTCACCCGATCAGGCAAGGGAAAGAGTGTTGGAGAACAAATGGCTGCTGCCAAGGCCTACTTGAGTTTTAAAAAGGCTCTATCAAATCTGGTGCCAATCACCGTATCTAGAAAGACCGCATTTGAAAAGGTGACCCAGGTATTTAAGGAAGATCCTGCAGAAAGCTCTTCCCCCTTTGTAGCTGCCCATAAGGCCATCCTTGATCTCAAGACTTATATGGGAGAGCAGACCAAGGGAGAGAAGCCCTTCTGGACCGTTTTTGCCGGGCCTTTTCGGTTCATGTGGAAATATGCCCGCGTGGAAGCAGGCTGTCACCTCCAAAGCCTATGGGAGAAAAAGGTGCTTGTGGAGATTCAGGATGTGCAGGATCAAAAGACTTTGAATCAACTGCTCTTGGGCAAGGGAGGGCTTGCAACATCTTTCGCCAAGATAGATGCAGGCCCATTTCTCAGTAGAAGCCTCAAAAAAGGGTATTACGCTGTCCGTGCCTTGGGCGGCACCATACCCTTTGAACCGGCCTTTTTGAGATTCCTCACAAAAGGGGCTGCGGCCAGCCGCCCTGTAAGACAAACCTACACCGTCCGCATAACCGCATTGCCTGTGGATACGAACCCCGAGGCCTCTATCAAGCCCCATGCCACTCATCTTAAGATCCAGTGTTCTGATAAGACCAAGAGGATAGACAACTTCCAGTACCCTGTACGAAAGACCATTACGTGGTCACCTGCATCCTGTGGCGATGTGGTGCTTCAGATTGACGTAGCCAATTTGAAATTGGTCAAAAAATACACGGATTATAATGCATTCGCCAAATTCCTCATGGATTTTCGCTCCGGCCAAAAGGTGTTCAAGCCAAGTGACTTCCCTGAAGATGAAGCCGCATTGAAACGGCTAGGGATCCGTTTTATCAGGGTAAATTATCAGTTCAAGGGGCATCGCCCCATATTACGGTTGTTAGCCAGAAGCCCAAAGCGGGTGCCCAACAAGATTACACAATGCTGGGATTAGGCAAAAGCCACAAATCATGGAAATGGTCGGTGTATGGCAAACACCCATGCGCTCGGGACTATGTGACCATTGGTGAGGAAGATGTGGTATCACAGGCCTTTTTCAGGTGGATAGAAGCAGGGTATGAAGGGCTGGGCCCGGAGGTCAAAAAACGCAACACGGTCTATTCCTGGCGGTTTTGGGCCAAGACACCAAAGGACGAAATTATAATTGTTGGCCTCTTGAAAGACAGTTGTGATGCCATTGGTAGGCCCTACCCCCTTATGATGATAGGGGCAGGAACACTGAGCGACTGGCAGAAACAGTGGCATTTGCTCCCATGGGCATGTGAGGGAACATGGATGCAGATGGAAAAGGCCTCGTCACGTCGGTACGCTGATACGACCCAGTTTAAAGAGGAATTGGCCCTAATGAGACCTCCTAAGCCTGAATGGGAAAGCTGTCAGAGGCAAGCTGAAATGCTTGCCTCTGACAGCCCCAAAAATGACATGTTTCCACACATAAAGCAGAATGCAGAGGCCCTATCCTTACAATCAGAGATTATTGTTCCCTTAGACCAACAAAGGGGAGAAAGTATTTCTTCCCTCATATGCCTATGGCACATATTGATGAGGAACTACACCAACACAGCGCCAAATGCAGTATTTATGGGAGGAGAGGGGGAGCAGGTATTTTTGGCCGTGTTTGCCCGGGCCCTCGGCCCAAGGGACTTCGTGGAACTATGGGCCTCAAGCAAGATTAAGGAGTAAGGCATGGACTTACCTGAACTGGGCAGCGCACCCATTGAGGAAAAGACACCAACCGGTTCAGACGTGCGCTATGAACCTGAATTTGAAGAGCTTCAGGCTGAAATTGACAAGCTCTCCTCGGTCACGGCCCAAGGTGGCCCTGACTGGAAAAAGGTAGTCAGTCTTTCCTCTATTATCCTGGAAAAAAAGTCGAAAGATCTTCTTGTGGCCAGTTATCTTACGACCGGGCTTTTCCATGTCCAACAACTGGAAGGACTCACCCTTGGGCTCAAGGTCTATGCCGATATGCTGGAGACCTTTTGGGAGAATTTGTTCCCTCCCAAAAAACGAATGAGGGGAAGACGTGCTGCCATAGATTGGCTGGTAGAGAGGACAGAAGAAGCCCTTTCCCTTTTTGAAGGCAAGACCATTGAAGCTCCAAAAGTTGATGAACTGAAAAACCACGTGGGAAGGATTGAGGCCTTCCTGAGGGAAAACCTGGATGAGGCCCCATCCTTTGCCTCCATAGTCAGATTCCTTGAACAACACCGAGCCAAACCCCAGGCAACAGAGCCTTCTGAACCTGGTGAAGCAAAAAGGCCACCTGCTAAGGCAGCCCTTGTGGCCGAGGAACTCGCCTCCATAGAGGATGCCAAAAAGCTATTGAAATTCGCTGCCCAGAAGATCCGACAAGCAGCCAATTTCCTTGGGGAACAGGACCTTTCACAACCCGAGGCCTATCGCTTGAGGCGAATTGCCATTTGGTCGCTGGTGGAGGGGCTTCCTCCAGCAACTGACGGAAAGACACGGATTCCACCACCGCCGG
Organism: Deltaproteobacteria bacterium; assembly: GCA_019307815.1. GTDB lineage: Bacteria > Desulfobacterota > DSM-4660 > Desulfatiglandales > Desulfatiglandaceae > B111-G9. The sequence continues at coordinate 27,170 of JAFDIV010000005.1, read as the reverse complement.
CCCAGATCACAAATATACTGACCAAGCTCCTTGAAGAGCAAAACTGGGAGGCTCTGGTACAGGCGGCAGAAGCCCGTATTGGAGAATTCATCTATTGGATGGACTTACATTATTATGCGAGTCAGTCCTTGGCCTATATGGGCGAAAAATATGAAAAGGCACAAGAGGCCCTATGCAGAGAAACCGCATACTTTGTTTATCGATTCCCGGGGATAGAAGACCTTGAATTTTCAGACGGAACTCCCTTTGCCTCTGAGGATACCAAAAGTTGGTTAAAAGAAATCGCCTTGGGAAGGGGTGGCACTGTGACAGAAGAAGGCCCTGCCCCTGGAGCTGCCCAAGACCAACAGGTCAAGGATCTAATGGCCGAAGAGATGAAAAAGGCCAAGGCCTTAGCAAAGAAAAGAAAATTGGTGGAAGCCATCTCCCTCATTCAAGAGCGGATGCGCATGAGCTTCTCCGGGCGGGAAAGGCTTTTGTGGCAACTGGGGCTGTGCCAGATCCTCTTGAATGGGAAAAAGGCCTTCCTGGCCCTTCCCCATCTGGATCAAATCTTGCATCAAATCGATACCTATCACCTGGAACAGTGGGAGCCGGAACTGGCCCTCGAGGCCCTGAAATTGGCATGGACGGCCTTCAACACCTCGGCTGATCCTGATACAAAGAAAAAGGCGGTTATGGCCCTTGACCGAATCGCCCGGTTGGATGCCACTGAGGCAGTTCGCCTCAGGAAAAAGTAATGATGACACGAGTTACACATTTTTGTAACATAATACATACCCCTTAACGACAAGAAAAGGAGGAAATTATGGCAAAAGAAGCATCCGTGGCTCCAAGAGAGAGAGTGAACATCGTGTATCGCCCTGCAACTGGTGATGCACAGGAGGAGGTGGAACTCCCCCTGAAGCTGCTCGTCATGGGGGATTTCACCGGCAAATCTGATGCTCGGCCCTTAGAGGAAAGAGAACCAATCAACATCGACAAAGAGAACTTCAATGAGGTATTAAAGGCCCAAGGCATTGGGCTCAATATCACAGTGCCCAACAAGATATCAGGGGAGCCTGACGATGAAACGAGTGTTGAACTCAATTTTGAGTCAATCAAAGATTTCAATCCTGAGGAAATTGCGAGAAAGGTTCCTGAGCTGAACAAGTTACTTGAATTGCGTGAGGCGCTTACGGCACTCAAGGGCCCTTTGAGCAACATTCCTGCTTTTCGCAAAAAGATTCAGGAATTAGTTAAAGACGAAGCAGCCAGGGAGCGGCTTCTAAAAGAGCTAGGGCTCGAAAAGTAAGAAAGGGGGGATATGATGGCTGAGGAACAAGAAAGATCCGTGGCAACGGAGGAAAAGACCCTGGAAGAAGGGTCTCTGCTGGAAGAGATTGTTCAGGCCACAAAGCTAAAACCCAGCGATGAGGCATACTCCCTGGCAAAAAGGGGAGTTGAGGCCTTAATAGCGCAACTTCTCGAGCCCGGGCGTGAGGTTCCAAAGGTGTCCAAGGCGGTCGTCGATGAAATGATCGCTGAGATTGACAAGAAGATGAGCCTCCAACTGGATGCTATCCTGCACCATCCTGAGTTTCAAAAGCTGGAATCTGCCTGGCGTTCTCTGAAGTTCTTGGTAGACCGTACCGACTTCAGGGAAAATATCAGGATCGAAGTTATCAATGTAAGCAAAGAAGACTTGCTCGAAGACTTTGAAGACTCACCTGAAGTGGTCAAATCAGGACTTTACAAAACCGTGTATACAGCAGAATACGGCCAATTTGGAGGCCAGCCGTATGCTGCAATGATAGGCAACTATGAATTTGGTCCCGGGCCACAAGATATAAAATTGCTTCAGTATGTGGCCAGCGTAGCGGCCATGGCGCATGCGCCCTTTATTGCTGCGGCAGGGCCCCAATTCTTTGGGCTGGAGAATTTTAATGGATTGCCGAATTTGAAGGACCTGAAGTCTATCTTCGAAAGTCCACAGTACGCAAAATGGCAATCCTTCAGGGAATCGGAGGATGCTCGGTATGTGGGTCTCACTCTTCCAAGATTCTTACTGCGCCTGCCTTATGGCCCAGACACTCAGCCTGTAAAGGCTTTCAATTATCAGGAAGATGTCTCTTCAAACCACGAGCATTATTTGTGGGGGAACACGGCCTTCGCCTTTGCCAGCCGCCTGACGGACAGCTTTGCCAAGTACCGATGGTGCGCTAACATCATAGGCCCCATGGGTGGCGGAGCAGTGGAGGATTTGCCCCTTCACCAGTACGAGGCAATGGGTGCAATTCAAACCAAGATACCGACAGAGGTGCTCATTTCCGAGCGAAGGGAATTCGAGCTTGCAGAAGAGGGATTTATTGCGCTGACCATGCGAAAGGGCAGTGACAATGCAGCCTTCTTCTCTGCCAATTCATGTCAGAAGCCTAAATTCTTTGGCATCAGCAAGGAAGGCAAAGAGGCGGAGCTCAACTATAAGCTGGGTCTGCAGCTACCTTATATGTTCATCATCAACCGCCTGGCCCATTACCTCAAGGTTATCCAAAGGGAGAATATTGGAACCTGGAAGGAACGTGTGGACCTGGAAAGGGAGCTTAACAACTGGATCAGGCAATATGTGGCAGACATGGACAACCCGCAACCCGGTGTTCGCAGCCGCAGGCCGTTGCGTCAGGCCCAGGTCACAGTGGAAGACGTGGAAGGGGAACCTGGATGGTATCGCGTAGGCCTTAAGGTAAGGCCTCACTTCAAATACATGGGTGCATTTTTTACATTGTCACTTGTGGGTAAGCTGGATAAGGAATAAACCGCTAAATTTAGAAAGGAGGAACGAGCCATGCCAATGCCATTACACATGGAGGTTGAAGGAAAAAACCAAGGCAAGATTGAGGGATCTTGCGACATCTCAGGTAGAGAAGGGACCATTCTTGTTTATGCCATGAACCACAAGATCCACATGCCACGCGACACCCATTCCGGCCTTCCTACAGGTAAGCGGGTCCACGAACCCTTGACTATAGTCAAGGAATTCGACAAGGCCTCACCCAAGCTTTACCAGGCCCTTTGCACGGGCGAGCAGTTGAGCAACGTTACCATCAAGTGGTATCGTATAGACCCAACAGGCCAAGAGGAACACTATTATACCACTCAGCTGCAAGACGCCATAATCGTGGACATAAAGCCCTACATGCCTGAGACCTTTCTTCCTGCCAATGAACCTTATAAGCATATGGAAGAGGTCTCTTTCACATATTCAAAGATCGTATGGCGGTGGGAGCCTGACGGCATAGAAGCCGAAGACGAATGGAAGGCCCCAAAATAAGAGTTGATTTCCTATGAGGGAGGAAAGGCTTCTAGAGCGGATACGTTCATGGAAAAAACATCCTGAACGAAGGGCAAAAGAAGACCCGAAACGCCTGATCGACTCGGTGCTGAACCATCTGCAAAAGATCTTAAATACAAGACATGGCACGGTGCCTATTGCAGAGGACTTTGGAATTCCTGACTTTACAGAATTTGCCAACGACTACCCCAATTCTGTCCGAAGAATTGAAAGGGCTATCCGTAATACGATCCAGAGGTATGAACCGCGTCTGAAGGCGGTTCGGGTCAATTTCCTCCCCCAAGAGGAGGATCTCCTCACGCTCCGGTTTCAGATTATAGCAAAGATCATCACGGATGAAGAAACCCTTCCAGTCATGTTTGAAAGTGAGGTAGATACAGAGGGAAAGATCAAACTTCGCAGTTGAACAACTGACTCTATTACCCTTTTGCAATATTCCCTTTGTTGTAGCGTTAGTAGCGGTTTTTCTCCACTTGGTCGAGGATTTCTAAAAACCTCTCCTTTTCAAGATGCCTCGGCTTGTTGATGCCCCCTCTTGTGGAGGGCCAGGAATTAGACTAAATCCCAGAGTGGGACGACATGGGGCCGATACGTGAACGGTCCCTAAAGGTGGTTTCCATCTCACCAAAGATAGAGAAACCAGGAAGAGAATTTGATGTTTAATCGATATTTCCAAGATGAACTAGGGCATCTTAAAGATCTGGCCGTATCCTTCAGCAAGGAGCACCCCGCCCTTGCGCCCATGCTCAGTGGTCCTACAGCTGACCCTGATGTAGAGAGGCTCCTGGAAGGTGTGGCATTTCTCACGGCCCTGTTGCGTGAGAAGCTGGACGATGAGTTTCCAGAACTTGTCCATGAGCTTATGCAACTTATATGGCCCCATTATCTGCGCCCTATTCCATGTACTACCATCGTGGCATTTCATCCCAAACCCACACTCAAACAGCCCCTCACTGTGCCGGCCGGGACTTATCTGGCTTCGGTTCCCATAGAAGGGACCTCATGTCAATTCAAAACAACTTACCCTGTTGAAATACATCCTCTAGAGCTGCTTGATGCCAGATTCGAAGAGCGACCGGGGAAGGCTTCCGGCGTTGTCATACTCTTTCAGCTTAAAGGCATAAAGCTTTCAGACTGGGAACCTAACACTCTCAGACTATATTTGTCAGGTGACTATGCCAATGCCTCCAATCTGTATATGCTGCTCCGGAGACACGTAAAGACCATTCAGGTCACTCCGTTGGAAGGAGGGACACCGGCTGTCCATGGGCCTGAGGTTATCATACCAGTGGGGTTTTCCGAAAACCAAGGACTTCTTCCTTATCCATCAAATTCCTTCCCGGGGTATCGCGTTTTTCAGGAGTACTTTATTCTCCCAGAAAAATTCTTGTTCCTGGAAATAAAGGGTTGGGACAAGTGGAGGGACAGGGGCGAGGGAGACAAGTTCGAGCTGTTTTTTGAGATAGAAGGGCTGCCTTTCCCTGCCCCCCGCGTGAGAAAAGACAGCTTTGAGCTTTTTGCCACACCTGTTGTGAATATCTTCCCTCACGACGCTGATCCCATAAGACTCGACCACAAAAAAACGGATTATCTTGTTAACCCAGCTGCCCCGAATGCGGCCCATTATCAGGTATATTCTGTGGAAAGGGTAGTAGGATATGTACAAGGGACCGCAGAGGAAAGGGTATACCGACCTTTTGATCTTTTCGCCACGGAAAAGGATGACAGCCCTGTCTATCATATCAAACGAAAAAAGACACCGGTGAAAAGGGGCATGGATGTGTACCTGTCCGTAGCCTATCCCCCTCAGGGCGCATCCCCTTCCCTTGAAACCCTTTCCATATCCCTGCTTTGCACCAATGGTGCATTACCCGAAAGTTTGCAGCTCGGTGACATCTCCGAGCCAACAAGCAGTTCCCCGGAGTTTGTAACCTTTGCCAACATCCGCCCCTTAACCACCAATATACTGCCGCCCCTTGGTTCAAATCTGCTGTGGCAGTTGCTTGGGCATTTGTCTTTGAACTATTTGTCCCTGGCAAATGCACAAAATCTTCGTTCTCTGCTCCAACTGTACGTTTTTTCGGAAAGTCGGGATCGTCCTATGGTGCTTGCCAATCAAAAACGAATTTCTTCTATCGAGGAAGTTACGGCTCGGGCAACTGATAGGATTGTCAATGGGGTCATGATGAGGGGACAAGAAATAACCATAAAGATGCGTCATGACCACTTTGCAAGTGAGGGGGACCTGTTTCTCTTTGGATCAGTGCTTGACTACTTTCTGGGCAGCTATGCTGCCATTAATTCCTATACGCGCTTGACCATAGAGGAAACCATAAAAGGAGACACATACCAATGGCCGGCGAAGCTCGGCGACCGTCTGTTGCTCTGAAAAAAGAGCTTCTGGGGCAGCCGTATTCCTTTTCATTCTTCCAGATCCTGCGGCTGTTGACCTTACTAGGATCTAGTGAGGGCAATCGGGCACAGCACAGGGCCGTGCCCGAAGACCAGATCAAGGTACGGCCCGAACTATCTTTGGGCTTTCCAGCGGCTGATGTGGCCGCAATTGAACCCTTATCCAGAGATAATGAAGCTTACCTGGTTACAGCCACGTTTCTTGGGCTTTATGGCTCTTCCTCCCCACTGCCCACCTTTTATACTGAGGACCTGCTGGATGAGGCGGCAGAGGACGAAACTGTTACACGGGATTTCCTGGATATTCTAAATCAGCATCTCTATCACCTGCTTTACGCATGCTGGACCAAGTACCGACTCTATCTCAAGGTAGTGGAAGAGCAAGATCTAACGCATATTGAAAGGCTGTTCTGTCTTTTGGGATTGGGAGATCATAAACTCAGAGGGCAAATTCCAGAAAACCATCGCCTGCTCCGATACCTTGGTCTGGTGACCCAACACCCCCATTCAGCCCTTGCTTTAAAGACTATGCTCCGAGACGCCCTTGAAGGCATGCCCGTAGAGGTATTGCCATGTATCCCCAGAATGGCTAGCATCCCTGAAGATCAAAGATGTTGTCTCGGCGTTTCAGGTAGTACCCTGGGTATTGATACCTTTATCGGAAAGGAGATCTTGGACCGGTCAGGAAAATTTCGGTTGCAGATCGGGCCCCTCTCCAAAGCCCAGTTCCAGGCATTGTTGCCAGACCAAGCAAAACATGGTCTTCTGGTATTTTTGAACGATTTCTACGTGTCAGGTTCTTTGCAATATGACATGGAACTCATCCTAGCCCCAGGCCAAATAACATCTATTCGCTTAGGAGACCCAGAAAGCGCCAGACTCGGATGGAATAGCTGGATATTCACCGGTCAGTTTGAGCAGGAGGCAAGAGTGGTCTTTGCCCCCAAGGGGGCTACTAATTGAGGTATTGTTCGAGATCCAGATTCTTACGATTTTGTGTGATCTCGGATGGTGAATATCGCAATAAACAAAACGCAAAATCTTTGAACACCAAACTTAGAATGAGGACTCCCAACCGGAGGCCATTGAACGAAAAACCTTTGAACCTATAGTGAGAGGAGATAAAAATGGTCAGTGTAGACATTAAGGCCTTGCTCAACCGATTAAATACCTATTGTACGAGATGTCTGGAGGGCGCTGCAGGGTTGTGTGTTTCCCGTACCCATTATGAAGTAACCATTGAACATCTGCTAAGCAAGCTTCTAGAAGAGCCGCAGTCAGATCTCCCTCTGATTTTTCGTCAATTTGACCTGGACTCCGGAAGGGTGAAAAAGGCCATTGATCAGACCATTGAGGAATTTCGCACTGGCAATGCGGCAAAACCAGTTTTCTCGCCTCTATTGATGGAGCTGTTCCAGGAGGCATGGCTTACCAGCTCAGTGGATCTGGGTGAAAACAGGATTCGCTCTGGTGCCTTGCTTGCAGCCTTCTTAAACAAACCCACTCAGTTTGCCATGGGCGCTTATGTGGATCTGTTTTCATCAATCAGCCGTGAGGCCCTGCTTGCCCAGTTTGGGGCCATAGTCAAAAATTCCATTGAGGAACCTACGGCTGAAGAGCGTGCTGCTGTAAGAGAAGAGGCCCCTGCAGGCGAGGGTACAGCGTTGGCGCGGTTCTGCGTAGATTTTACTGAAAAGGCCCGGGCTGGTGAAATAGACCCTGTTTTCGGCCGGGATCGGGAAATACGCCAGATGGTGGATATCCTTGCCCGCCGCAGGAAGAACAATCCCATCGTGGTTGGTGAAGCAGGCGTGGGCAAGACAGCAGTAGTAGAAGGCCTTGCGCTACGGGTAGTGGAAGGGGATGTACCAGAGCTGCTTCGTGATGTGTCTATCCTGGGCCTGGATATGGGCCTTTTGCAGGCGGGTGCCGGTGTTAAAGGTGAGTTCGAAAATCGCCTCAAGTCGGTTATAAACGAGATCAAGGCATCACCCAAACCAATCATCCTTTTCATTGATGAGGCCCATACCCTGATTGGGGCAGGAGGATCGGCCGGGGGCAGCGACGCAGCGAACCTCTTAAAACCGGCGCTTGCTCGCGGAGAACTTCGAACCGTGGCCGCCACCACTTGGTCCGAATACAAGAAATACTTTGAAAAAGACGCGGCCCTTGCACGCCGGTTTCAGCTTGTAAAGCTCGATGAGCCCTCTGTGGAGACCGCCACCCTTATCCTGCGAGGCCTCAAGGAAAAGTACGAAGAGGCCCATGGCGTGGTGGTGCGTGATGATGCAATAGAGGCGGCGTCCGAGCTATCCAGTCGCTACATATCAGGTCGACAACTCCCTGACAAGGCAGTGGACTTGTTGGATACCAGCGCCGCGCGCGTCAAGATCCTGCTTACGGCCAAACCTGATGTGATTGAGGACAAAGAAAGGACTGTACAGGCCCTTGAAAGGGAAAAAAGGGCCTTGGAAAGGGACCAGCTCCATGGGCTTGAAATAGATCAGGAACGGATGACAGAAATAAACACCCAACTGGAGCAACTGAATAAAGAACTGGAAGAGCTCAAGGATCGCTGGCTCAAGGAAAAGGAACTGGCTCAGCAGTTGATTGAGCTTCGAAAATCCCTTTACGAAAAGGGCTCTGAAGAGGAGGCCTCTTCAAGAGAAGAACTCAAGAAACAGATCGAAGGCATCAAACAGCAATTGGAGTCGATCCAAGGAGACAGCCCTCTTGTCCGCATAGAAGTGGATCCTGACGTGGTTGCCAAGGTAGTATCTGACTGGACAGGTATTCCCCTTGGCAAGGTGATGAGGGACGAAGCCAGCAATATCATTAACCTGGAAGCCAATCTCAAGGAACGAATAAAGGGCCAAGATGAGGCCATAGAAACTATAGCACAGGTCATAAGGGCTGGTAAGTCAGGCCTCAAGGACCCAGCCCAGCCTTTGGGCGTCTTCCTCTTGGTAGGTCCGAGCGGTGTTGGCAAGACCGAGACCGGATTGGCAGTAGCGGATCTGCTTTTTGGTGGCGAGAGATACATGGTCACCATAAACATGAGTGAGTTCCAGGAACGCCACACCGTAAGCCGCCTGATTGGCTCCCCACCCGGATATGTAGGCTATGGCGAAGGTGGAGTGCTTACAGAGGCGGTTCGCCAGAGGCCCTATTCTGTGGTGCTTCTGGATGAGGTGGAAAAGGCCCATCTGGAGGTGTTGAACCTTTTTTACCAGGTCTTTGATAAGGGGATGCTCTCTGATGGTGAAGGCAGGGTTATTGACTTCAAGAATACAGTGGTCTTCCTCACCAGCAATCTTGCCACTGATGTGATTACCGAGATGTGCTCGGGTGAGGAGCGCCTGCCCCTTGAAACCCTGATGGCTGCCATCCGACCGATCCTGAGCGACCATTTCAAGCCAGCATTGCTGGCACGAATGACCGTAGTACCTTTCTATACCCTTGGTCCTGACATTCTGAAAGACATAGTGGTGTTAAAGCTGGACAAGCTGGCTAAACGAATGGCAGAGAGCCACAAAATCAAGCTCACCTATTCGCCTAAGGTAGTGGAACAGATTGCCTCGCGCTGCACAGAGGTGGAGACAGGTGCACGTAATATCGATCATATTATGAATGGCACTATTCTGCCTCAGATGTCCCGCGAGATTTTGGCTCGCCTCAGCGAAGGCGCCATGCCTTCCGAGACGAAGCTTGATGTGGACAAAGCAGGAACTTTCAAAATTACGTTTGGAGGCTAGGATGAAAGTCTTTGGGGAATCGAGCGAGGCCCAATTTTTATTTGAGATTGCGGGCACAGCCCTTGGAGTAATCGAGTTCACTGCCGTTGAGAAGTTATCCTCTCCATACGAGGTTACTTTGAGCCTTGCTTCTGAAGATGAGGTAAGGATGGATGAGGTAATTGGAAGGGAAGGACTATTAACCATCTTGGGAGACGAAGCAGACAGATATTTCCATGGAATAATCAGCAGCTTCGTCCAAGTGGGCACTAAGGGCAGATTTTTCTTGTATCAAGCCAAAATGGTGCCTTCTTTGTGGCTTTTGTCACTAGAGCAGGACTGCCGCATATTCCAAAACAAAACGGTTCAAGAAATTGTCTCAACTATTTTAGAAGATGCTGGTATAACATCAGATCGGTTCGTCTTCAGGCTTCAAAATCGATATGAACCGAGAGAATATTGTGTCCAGTACTGTGAAACAGACCTCCAATTCATTTCACGTTTATTGGAAAGGGAAGGGATATTCTATTTTTTTGAACATTCGAGAGACAAGCACCTCCTTGTTTTTGGAGACAGCACAGTGAATTATCAGCCTATAGCTGGCGAACCTCAAGTACTTTTTCATCCTTCGGATTCGCGCGTTCCTGGTGAAGAGTTTGTTTATGCCTTTCAATTGCAGAGACAAATTCAATCGGGTAAAATCACATTGCGGGACTTTAATTTCAAGAGACCTACACTTGACCTCACTGCACAAGAGGAAGGTTCCGTTGATAACAGGTTTGAAATTTACAACTATCCGGGCTTATACAACACCGAAAGCGACGGAAGGCGTCTTGCAAGGCTCCGACTTGAAGAGTCACTGGTAGTGAGGGACCTTGCGTTCGGTGAAAGTTATTGTCCCCGATTTGTTCCAGGTCTGACATTTCAGCTTGTCAATCACGATTTTGAGGAATTGAACCAAGAGTACCTTCTAATTGAAGTAACTCAAAAAGGGGAACAGCCTCAGGAACTTGAAGAAAGAGCAAACGCAGAGAGAGAGTTTCACTATTCCAACTCCTTTGCCTGTATACCTTCTTCTGTTCAGTTTAGACCCCAAGAAAAGATTCCCAGACCTTTCATCAAAGGTCCTCAAACGGCTATTGTTGTAGGGCCCGAAGGCGAGGAAAGCTACATGGATGACGAATACTATGGGATGGTAAAAGTGCAGTTTCATTGGGACAGAGAGGGCAGGAGGGACGAACACAGTTCATGCTGGATAAGGGTTGCGTATCCTTACGCAGGTGAAAATCACTGCACCCAGTTTACTCCCCTTATTGGCGATGAAGTACTCGTTGATTTCCTGGAAGGGAACCCCGATCGTCCAGTAATCATAGGGAGCCTCTTCAAAGGGGAACATAAGGCTGTCGTTAAACCCGAGGATATGACCAAAAATGAAATTTTGACCCCTTATCAACACAAGATAAGTTTAGACGATAAAGGCGGCGAAATAACGATAAGTACAGGGGCAAACTATAGTTGTAGGATGTCAGATCCCAAAAAGTTGATTCATATCTCGACTCCCAATGGACGGTTCTTGAGTTTAGATGATACGGCTCAAGAAGTTCGGTTGAACACCGAACATGGGAGTTATCTCAGCCTTCATGATCCCAGTAAAACAATTCAGCTTGAGACAGAGGACCGTAATTTCTTGTTAATGGAACCCGGCAAAATAACGCTAAAATCCACTGGCGGTCAAGAGATTATCTTTCAAGATAGTGGCAACGTACTTAAGATGAAGAATAATAATGGTCATTGCGTGAAAATTCAGTCTGGAAATCCTAATATTTTGGTATCTGACTCAAATCTAACACACAAAATACAGGTTGGACCTGATAGCATAAATATCTTTGCTGACACTGGGACTATGACTATTCAGACCAAGGGAGGCGATCTTGTTGTGAGAGCCCTCGGGCAAACTCTGAAATTAGAAGGTGCGTCAGGGAGAATAACCATTGATAGCACCGGAATTCATATTGATGCCGGAGCTGCTCCGGTAGAGGTTAAAGGAAGTCTAATAAAGCTAAATTGTTAAGCGACTATGTATCAACTCTAAATTCTCAAGAAATGGGATACATTCAGGTGATTAACATATTGCTTATTGGCACCTGATGAATTGAATGACCACTTGTTTTTGCGAAGCGGGCATGATAACTATACCTCTTGTTGACGGCTCACACGGAATACTGATACTAAAAAGGACAAACAGAGGTACTACAAGAGCCATAGATCCAAGCTAACGTATTCAATTTGGCCTAAGGATAAGGACACATTGGACCTTTTGGGCAAAACTGATTCAGATTAGAACCAAACCCATAAGGAACTGATCCTGTTCAATACTGGTATAATTATTTTGAGCCGCAGAACGGAGCCGATTCACAAGCCAAGGTTTATGTCAGTAAGTAAGCTCTTTTGACTCAAGCTCCAATAGCTGCCTAGAGACGCTAGGGAAAAATGTTAACGTCTGCTCTAGAATGAGTCCAATCGCTGCAACCCTAACAGGCATAGGGATCGGGACCTCGGGCAAAAAGAGGACATTAAACATTAGCAATCAATGTAGCAGGATTAGATGTGAATATCAATGGTGCTTTTGTTCAGCAATATGACGGGCACTGTGAAGACGAACTCTTGATCTTTAGCTATTAGCCTTCTCATAGAAAGATTTATCTATTAGCAACTCAGGTGCGCAAATGGAAAAAGCTGTCCCATCCACAAAGCGTCAGGACGAAACCAAAGTACCCATTTCCTCGGGCCGCACGGTCTGCGTTGCCCAGGACCGAGGTGAGGGGACTGTTACCATTGTAGGACCCGGAGGAGAGATAGAACTCATGGTTCGGATCACAGCGCAAGGGCCAGTACTGTCCTTTGGAGGAGATTCCATCACTATAGAAACAAAGGCAGATCTTGGGTTGCGCTGTAAACGATTTGCCCTGGAAGCCGAGCAGGAAATTCGATTGCATAGCAAAGGCGACTTCAGACAGGTGGTGGAAGGTGAAGCCTCCCTTAGGGTCAAAAAGGATCTTGAAATTTCGGCCCAAGCTGTGGTCGTCAAGGGCAGGTTAGGTGAGGTAGCCATTGAGGCCAATGATGATCTGGTACTAAACGGCGAGCGGGTGCTGCTGAACTGCCCAACCGAGGAGGAAACGCAGCGGCGCCTGCAGGCCGTGTCTTCCCTCGAGGAGTTATTGGCCGTGCCCTTTTTCCATCACCACTCTCCCCGACGTCTGCCCAAGAGTAAACCAGTACCCGAGTCTTTTGACCCCGACGAACATTAAGGAGAACATTAGCTATCAGATATTAGTCTAAGCACCCTTCCCGGGATACAGCTCGATTGGAAGATTCTAAAGATTGCAATGGGTACCGTGAAAATTGGCTTTGAAAGGCTCACAGAGTTCTGGATAATGTTGGTTGTCTCGCCACAAGAACCATCGAAAATGGATCGCAATGCATATTTAGGAAACTACGCTTCATTTCGGGTACGTTGTGGCTCTGTTAATGTTTGTTAGGTACACGCCGCCATGAAACTGGAGAATAACTCCGACTTAGCCTCCGTGCTTTTCTGGGGCCCTTTAGGACCGACAGACCTGGGGATGGCCCTCTTGGTTAAAGCAACCTATGAAATTACGGAGCAGGGCCTTGAGCTGGCTCTCGATGATCCCTGGCCCATCCATCTAGAAGATTTGAAGACCCCTTATGGCGTGTTTCCCGCCGAGCAGTGCTGGCGGAAACCCAAGATAGATCTCATTGTGTTAGGCAAGGCCAAGGCCCCAGGCAATAAGCCGGTCCAACAAATGAAAGTGCACGTCAGGGCCGGGGATTTTTCCTATTCTCTAGCCGTATTCGGGGACCGTTGGTGGAGCGAACAAGGGGGACGCCTCATACCTACAGAGCCAGAGCCTTTTATGGAGATGCCCCTAACCCTGGAGAGGGCCTTTGGCGGTAAATATGAAAACGAGTATGGCGAAATCGCCTGTTTGAACAACCCTGAAGGACGAGGCTTCTATGCAGACGAGAAAAGCGCCGTGGGCCAGCCCTTGCCCAATTTGGAGGATCCTGATTTTTTAATCCAAGAGCCAATGGACAGGCCCAAACCTGTCGGCCTTGGGCCCTATCCTTTGACTGGGGGACTGCGGTTCAGTATCTTAGCTGAAGAAGAACAGCAACCTCCTCCTTTTGAAAAGATCGAACATCTAATCATGAACTGGGCCCATCCGGATCTGATGCTGGACCGCCTGGCTCCAGGAGAAATTCTGCGGGTGGAAGGAATCACCCAAAACGGAGTCCTTGAGGCAGTCATTCCTCACTTTCCTGCTAGGGCCATTTTGCGGTTTGGCGAAGAGGAAAGGGAGCTGACGCCGGCTATGGACACCGTCATCGTTTTGGGTGAGGAAAAACGGCTAGTTCTTCGCTGGCGATTAGCCGAGGTTTTTTCCATGCGGCCCAGGGAAATACGCAAGGTCATTCTTTCAGGGAAAAAAGGAGATAAAAATAGCTCATGATCCATAGAGTACTAGCTGCCACGGATTTGTATATTGCCTTGGAGTTCCACGGGCCTGCTCCCCCGTGTATCGGAGGTTCGGTATCCATACTCCATCACAACCCGTTGACTGCCAAGTGCTGCTATACGGTGCAAATGGGGCTTCTAAGAACTAATCCTCTGGGTATGGGCCATGACACTGGATTTGGGAGACCCCACGCCATGTATTGTCCTCCAGATCCCACGGGGGCCATAAGTGCTGCGGAATGTCTCGCTGCCACTCTTACCAGCAGTTGTAAGCCCATGTTCAACTCCCACGCCGTGCAGATCGGAGTCAGTGGCTCAAGTCTTCCAGTTACTTGCGAGACCTTTCCTTACTATGTCAGTTTCCTTTCCAACATGAACTGCGGGAGTCCGTGCAATACACCAGAAGTCATTCCTCTTGTGCCCACTCAGTTAACGGTATTGGTGGGGATGACCTTGGGTGATTTTGTGGCAGGCTTTGTCAATGGTGCGGTAGATGCTTTGGTTTCCTTTGGCATGGGCAGGCTTGGGAGTACTGTGGGTAACCGGCTTGCAGAAAGATTTGCCAGCCGGGCGATGCGGTGGGTTGCCAAAAACATCGTCGGTCTTTTTACGACTGCGGCTGGTGGAATCGGCAATGTTACAGGTACCAATTTTGGTACTGGAGTTGATAATCCCGGTCGCATTATCCAGGAACTAATTGATAGAGACAATGTAGGTTCAGATGCAGTCTCGGGCATCCGGGTTTTGGGTTTTGGCGTCGAGGCCACCACGGGCGAAGGAGGAGTCCAAGACGGAGCGCAATTTGTGCACCCTTTCAGCCCTTCGCCCCAGTCGGCAGCCAGCCCACCCTCAACCCAAACTGGCTCAGGAGTAGCGGACAGTGACGGAAACGGTTCAGGCGGATCTACCGATTAGTGTCCCCCACGCAGTGATCGGGAGAGGTCGAGAATTGGCCGTTCTAGCAAAGAGAACGTACTCCATTGCTCCCGATGGGGTCTGTCGTCCTATCCCAGAACAGCCCCCTTTGAATGACGACTTTGTAGAAGACACCGTAGACGGCCAGGAATACTTGGTGGCAGACTCGGAGCTGATCGCCTTTAAACCGGGCGTAGATGTGGTGGTCAAGGCCAAGGCCTATGGACCGGGAAATCGCCCCGTAAATACACTTGAAGCGGGCATTGACATAGGATCCAGATCTTACCGAGTTCGAGTTTACGGCGACCGCCATGTCATCCTAAATGGCGATCGAATCCGTTTTTCTTCCCCTGAACCCTTCACAACCATGGATATCTCTTACCGGAATGCTTATGGAGGTGTTGATTGTTGGGCTAGGCATGAACTAGACGCCCAGACTATCAATCCACTACTTCCTTATCTAGCACAGGACCTCTCTGGAACTACTTTTGTTGCCTATCCAAGGAACAAGGTGGGCAAAGGATATGTCATAAACTACACGCCAGAAATAGACGGCATGCCCCTACCCAATATCGAAGACCCTAATGATCTGCTGACCCCTGAGCGACTCATCTGCGATGGTCCATACAAATGGCGATTTCAACCGCTACCAGCAGGCATGGATTGGTTTCATTACACCTGGTTTCCCCGTTCAGCCTTCTTGGGTTTTTGTTTTGAGGAACGCCCCGATTATCCCTCTCCAGATGAGCCACCTGTACGCGAGATTCAACTGGGTTATCTACCGGAGGATGGATTTGGTCCAAAGCAGCTCCTTCAAGCTGTGGACGACCGGTTTATGAACGGCGCTTCACCCTGGCTCATCCTGCCTTCTTTGAAAGGGGATGAACCAATAGCCCTCTATCATTTGGATCCCGAGTATCCTGTCTTTCGTTTCAAACTGCCGGGCCAACTTCCGAAAATGTGGGTAAGGCCCCTTACTGAAAAAGAAAAAACACTGAAACCGCGTCTCATAACGGTAGTCATCGAGAAGGAAAAAAACCTTGTCTCCTTGATTTGGTCTGGTGTCACCCCATGCAATCTAGTTCATACGCCCGACCACCTCGAAAAGGTGAATTATGGGGTCCTTTGGGAAGCTTAGTGCATTGATCCACAAATCTGGTGACGTATCTTTTAATAAAATTTGATTTCTATTGCTCACTCGGCACTAGCTCCTGAGTGAATGTGTTCGGGAGAGAACTTATGAATCGAAGGACTTAGATCAATACATTAAGGAGAGGCATGAAGCCCACTACATACATACCCATTTTGGTAGTCGGAGTCACGTTCGCCGTTGCTGTTGTGGTGTTTGGCTATATTTTTTATCGCTACTTGTCGTCTTATGGGGATTTTGAGCAGGCCTGGAAGCAGGCGGCGCAGGAATTGGGTGCCTATTTCCAATTGGGTCAGGGCCTGGAATACACATACATTAAGGGTGAACACGACGGAGTTTCTTTCTTGCTTGAATTTAGGCACGAGCGCCCCTATCCCAGCACGCTTCTCCAAATCCCAGTTCAAGGAACGCAGAATCTCAGGATAGCCTCACGTAGTTGGCTATCCCGTCTCTTACATCTTTGGGAAACTGACCCCTTTAGACGCGATTATGTCTGCCGTCCTGAAAGTGTGTGTTCCCCCGTGGCATTGGACAGAGAGTTGGCCGATATGATCGGGCAACTTGGCAAGATAGAGATATGGACCCGTGACAGAACCCTTAAACTCAGACGACCCGGCCTGGTCAAGGATCCACAGGACGTTGTTTTGTTTGTGAAGACAGGAATACGGCTGGCAAAGACTGTGGGCAATATTCCCGCGAACAAACAGGACGCCCTTCAATAACCCAGGGATCAGGGTGAGGTAGTAGAATGGGACATTTTCGTTCTCACAGTGTTGGCAGGTGATCTGCCCCTGGCTAATTTGGCTAAAAACCGTTGGTACGCCTTGACTACTGCCTCAAATGTGCAAAAAATTTTTGACACTACCCTCTATTTTGTCCTCACATGGACGCTCATTAGTCTCCAGTCTTCCCCTTCCATCCAATACTTCAAGTTGAACAATACCTTCATCTTGGATGTATCGTAGTACCCCTTCACATGAAGCTCACCGTTCTCTATGCGTGGGGTGGTGTCAAAAACGGGCTCCCTCCCCTTTATCACCATAAGATCAATATCATTCTCCACAAAAGAAGAAAAAATGTGGGCCAGCTTTTCCTTTGATGTCTGCCTTTGCCACAGCTGTGAAATATTATTGTACATCCTTGTAAAGTCATTCCTTTTCACCGAGCTTGCCAGATCCATCATCGTAGAATTAACTAGCTTGACTAGCTTTGTTCGAGGCGGAACCTTCAGGACCCTTCCAGGGGGTGGCTCCGGTGCACCTGTCCCGATATTCATTCCCATCAATTTCCACTGGTCATCCTCAACCCCATAGGTGAGCTTGAACTTCACGGTCATCATAGAGGCATAATACTTGCCTTTGAGTACCAAAGGCCTATCCAGCCTTATTCGTGGTCGTTCCTCAAGCACAGGATCCACCTCTTTGATAACCGAGAGGTCAATTTTGTTTTCCACAAAGCTGCTAAAGGCATCGGCAAGGCTCTGGGCCGTAATCTCCTTCTTCCACGACCTGGCACAGACTCCATAGAGTTTAGAAAAATCCCCAGATTTTACAGCATCAACAAAGAGATACATGGTCTTGTTCACCAGCTTCTTTGGGTCCACTTTTTCGAGGGATACGGACTTCTTGGCGGCCTCTTTGGACGGCTGGCCCGACAGCAAATCGGCCGCAACAATCTCCATTTCACGGTATCCTGCCAAACTCTCCACGAATCCAAAGGCCCCTGGGACCAGAAGGCCCAAGCCCACATAGCAGTCACGGCGTGAAAACAGGGCCAGCACCAGCTCGCCCTTCTCACCACCGATACTCACGTCCCATACCTCTGCCTTGAGCGGTGGACGGATAAATCTTCCGCGCAATCGGGCAGCGTCACCGGCTTCTATCAATTTTATCCCTGCTGCCGTAAAGTCCCGTTTTAACTTCTGGAAAATAGAGTCAGTAGATTCCTTGAGGGAGTGGGATATTGCCTTTACATGAAGAAAAGCGCCAATCTTTTTCTGCCCCTTTTCTCCCTTAAAACGGATGGATAGATCCACACCTGATGTGCCTCTGGAAACCTTTTCTGGCTCCTTAATGGTCCACGAAGAGGGATAGCGGAATTTGAGTAAAGGTCGACGCTTGCCGGAGTAAGTTTTCATGGGTTCGGCAAATGGGCTAGGGGATTTCTGCTTCACTGTAAAGGAAACTGCTGCTGCACCAAAAATCTTGGCATACCGGCAGTAGAAAGACTCCAGTGCCGAGCAATATATAATGAAAATGCGCGTTCCGTGCTTGGAGGCAGTGAGGCGTGTAAGAAAGGCCTCACCTTTTTGTTTTACCCGGAAGAGTACATCTTTTACCTTCCTACCGTTATACATGCCTTGTCTGGCCAATAACCTTTCCCATTTTTGGAAATGAATGATAAAATCCACCCAGTCTTTAATGTTTGTCTCAAAGGGTGTTCTAAAACAGGTCACCTCTATGGTCGCGTACCCCTTTTCATGCTTCGGGGCCCTTATGCGAGCCATAGTAACATCGGTCAAACGCTGAATCCCTTGCTTAAGAGCCTTCTGATAAGCCTCCTTCGCATTTTCCCCTTGCAGCAAACTGGAAGTAAGCTGCTCTTTGGTCACCTTTACAGGCATATCCTTCCAGTTTTTGGGCACCAGCATGTTAAAGGCAAGGTCTTCCCTACCCAAGGGCTTAAAGCGTATATTATAGAAAAGCCGCCGAATATCTTCGGCCGAGAAAAGATCTTTTATTGGCAGGAATCTATCTGGGTCAAACCTTTTTGCGTGCAGATCAGAGCACCAGATGAGCATAGGAAAGATGATAAGTGAGAAAGCAAGCGTAAACCTTTTCATTTCACTCTCCTAACGCGCCCAAAATGTGAATTAGCCTAAATAAAAAAGATATTTTCTAGCCCATATGCTTAGGATGGCTCAACAGTGGCTGCATTCTTGGAAGGGGCCAGCAAACCAAGTATTATTGCGATCAGTCCACACGCTCCTATGATACCAGGAAAGGCCAACTCCCTCGCGCCTCCAAGCCTACCTCTGGAAGTATTCCGTGGATCGTAATTTACTTTCACCTTTTTGCCCACCTTCCCTTTATAACCGCTCGCAGACACCTTTGCTAGAAACCTGTAAGTCCTGCCATCCACCTTGTACTCAACAACAGGTCTGTAAGTATAAAGCCTGCGCCCTCTAGCAGTCCTCCAGTTACTCCTATGGCTGGTGGTCCCTAGCTCCCGCTGTACCCCTACAATGGTACCTTCGATGCTTCTTACTCCCCTGGCAAAATTGAACAAATCTAAAAGCATAAATAGTGCCCCGAGCACAAAAATCACCCCCCTGGCCAGGACCAGTACCCTTTGTTTGGCCGTGAGCGGCGTTATGGAACCCTTTATCTCTGCGATGATATACCCTCTTCCCCCTCAGATTTGATCTCAAATGCCTTGTTCAAGGCATAGTAAGCCCAGCTCCTCCCAAGTGTCTAATTACCAAATTAATAACCGCTTTAGCAAGCTTATCCTAACTTTGTAACATTTTCTTTTACAAAAAGCCCAATACCCCTTTCTGTACCTTATTGGCAAGTTAAGGCAGATAATTTCCCACTATTGTGAGCTTCTGATGCATAATGTACTTCATTGAAGGAAAACTTTCTGTTAGAGTGAATGGTACCTTGAGGATCTCAGTCACTCAGATAAATACAAAAGGGATACATTTGAAAAAATTATTTCATGAGCAAGCACCTGGGCTGCGTAGTTTGCTCTTGGGAGCCCTGGTGATATTATTGCCCTTATGGTTAAGTACTTGTGCATCGCGACCGGCTCGCACTGCGCCCTCCTCCAAACACTACCCCTTGACAAACACACATGTTAAGACCTTAGCCAGCCTGAGCAATTCCATGGCGAAAAACCCCAATGATGGACACGGGCTATTTCTTCTTGCGATGGCCTATTACAAACAAAGAGACTTTCAAGAAGCAGCGGTCTGCTTTCAAAAAGCCATCAAGCTTGATCTCTCTTCCAAAGAAAAGAAAGAGGCCTATGACAAACAGGCATGGTCATACTATAAGATGGGTGAATATGATAGGGCCATCAATATTTTTGAAAAGGCAATAAAGCTGTATCCAGACTGGAACGTACCTTTTCGAGGAATGGCATGCGCGCTGAGGCAAAAAGGTCTTTATAGTCAAGCACTGAAGGCGTTCAATCAAATATTGGCTGATCACCCCCCAGACTTGATGGCTCTTGATAACAGGGGATGGACTTATTATTTGATGGAGGACTATGAAAGGGCCCTAGCTGATTTCGAGAAGGTTGCGCAGCTTTCAGAAGGCAACCTCTCGTTACGGACAAATGTGCTGAACGGCCAGGGATGGTGTCACTATATGAAAGGAGATTTTGAAGTGGCCTTAGGTAAATTCAGTGAAGCCATTGAAATAGCTCCTCCAGAGTACGGATATGGTCTATTGGATGGATACAGGGGCATGGCCTTTGTAAACGCTGCCCTAGGGAAGTTCGAACAGGCCTACAGATCAATCAATAGGGCCACTAGCGCTATGAAGTATGATACTAGCCACGATCTGGCCCTCTTGTATTATGTGGCTGGAGACAAGAAAAGAGCCTGGTATTATCTGGGAGGTCCCGGGTATATTGGAATAGGGCTACAACCTATTTCAATAAATGGAAATGACATCCTCTATATAGCAACAGTTGACCAAGGGGGGCCTGCTGAAAAGGCTGGGATACTGCCTGGTGATATCATAGTGAATATAGAGGGACATGGCCCTGCAGATCTCAGGTTGTTTGGGAAAACAGTAAAATCTGCGACACCAGGTACCAAACTCATGTTGGTGATATCAAGAAATGGCGTTGACAAAGGAATTTCAGTAACTATTGGCTCGGCAGACCAACTTATCATCCAGGATCGTCTGTTGGCCCCTATATTCTCTTCCACATACAAGACCTCTTCTGATGGCATGGATGATCCCAAACAATAAGGACATCTTTCTAGACTTCTTTCATAATGATTTGGACAATACCATCTGGCCTAAACTGAACGTTAAATCAAATCGTCCGACACCTGGGCATAAAACTATAAATATACATAATGATCCGATGTAAATTATGGCTGCGCAGGAAGGCTTTGTCAGGATTGTCTTGAGAAAAGCATAGAGCCAAGTCTTGACACAAGCAATTATTGTAGTCTATCTTTTTACTTACTTTTTTCTATGGATATGTTCTTTGTTGAAAGTGCTAGCTCTTGCATCCAGTTCTCCACTTCTCTTTCCTTCTCAGGATCTGGTGCTCGGGAGCCTTTCTCAATAGCAAGCAGATAACGGAAACCCAATCGGTATTAGGCCAGATGAATCATACGAGATTAGACCTTTGAGCTACTTGGACCTTCATTTATCCCAATAATAGCTGCCAAAACAAAACAGTAGGAGGCCAAATCTATGGACAGAGGAAGGCAAGCCATCTGGCTGATAGGAATTATTGTACTTGTATTCAGCAACCTTTGCTGGGCTCAGGAAGATGCCAAAGGCTGCAGGGATCATCCGATGTTTACTAGGCTACCCAACTATTATCTCAGCGAATGCCAGGAAAAAGACTTCGACAAGGTGGAATTCATGGATGAAAAGGGCAATGAAATCGAGGTTGAGGGTAGAGTACACAGCGCTGATTATTGGATAAAGGAGGGATTCAAAGCGCCGAGTGATCTGCAGGTCTTGCGAAACTTCCAAAACGCCATCAAAAAAATTGGGGGTAAAGTAGTCAAGCAAGGCAAGAGCGAAACGTATCTAAAGCTCAGGAAGGCGGGAAAGACATACTGGGTAATCGTTGATACCACTAATGACGGAGAACACTATGAGCTCACCATTGTTGAAAAGGCCGACATGGTCCAGGAAGTTGTAGCGGACGCGAAAAGCCTTATGAATGCTATTCAAACCACAGGCCATGCCTCGATCTATGGCATTTACTTTGATTTTAACAAGGCAGATATCAAACCGGAATCCGAGCCAGCCCTCAAGAAGATAGCAAGACTCCTCAGGCAGAATCCAGACTTGAAACTATATGTGGTCGGGCACACTGACAGTGCTGGAAGACTTGAATATAACATGAAGCTTTCAAAAGCCAGGGCGAATGCAGTAATGAATGAACTCACAACCAAATACAAGATATCCGCGGGAAGGCTCAAGGCATACGGTGTAGGGCCCCTTGCTCCTGTGGCATCAAACAAGACAGACGAAGGGCGCGCAAAGAACAGGCGAGTGGAGCTCGTGGAGCAGTAACTCTCTTAGAACAACTCTGATAAATAGGATCAAAAGATAATTCCCTTGTCTTCATATCAATACAGTATAGCAAAAATTAACCAACTAACTTATAATATTGCCCTGCTTGACAAATGATTTCTAAATCGTTATAAAGAAGACCATACTGTCACAATATAGTCGATTTCTTTGAATTTATTCCGGGGAGGGCTGCTTTTACACCTGAAGACGTCCAGACAAGTACGAACCAAAATGTGTTAGAGGAGTTACTTTGTTAGGCCTATAAAAAAATAGAAAGGAGAAGGAAATGATGAAAAAAATCATCTTCTTTCTAATGGCCATTCAATTTATCTTCCCTCTTTCACTTGGTGCCCAAACCTATAACGATTTTTTTCAACTTGTACATGATAAGGATATTGATGGCCTCAAGGCATTTATCCAGAAGTGTCCAGATCCTAATCTTGCTAATGAGGCTGGAAGCACTATGCTTATGCTAGTATGCAATTATCCTGAGCTAAAGGAGTGCTTTGATTTACTCATTGAGAAAGGAGCAGATGTAAACAAGACTAACAAGTGGGGGCAAACTGCTATCTTTGCGGCAGTAATGCGCTCACCCTACTATACCAAAAGATTAATTGATAAAGGCGCAAGGGTGGATATAGTGGACGATTCTCAAGGCCAGACACCATTTTTTATGGCTGTCGTAAGTCAACTAATGGATGAAAGGCCATCATTTGAAACACTGGACATACTGCTTGAGCACGGTGCAAATATCAATTTTCAAATGACAAAAGGACCAAATACCGGCGCCACTCCTTTGATGTTTGCCGTGATGGCTAATAGCATTGAGATGGTCAAATACTTACTAAGACACGGGGCAAACCCTCATATAAAAGATGCCACCGGCAACTCTGCCATTGATTACGCCAAAAAAGAAAAAAATATAGAAATCATTGAACTACTGAAACAAACAAAGAAATAGGCCTTGTTGCTTTTTGCTGAAAAGTTAAGTGTTGAATCACACCTGCCAAGAAAATTTCAATTCTGGAGAGGTATTATTATTTAAGAAGATTGTCCAAGTAACCTTTGCTTCATATGACCAAAAACCTTTCCTCTTATTGACATCGTTCGGGATATGCCATAGGCTACAGATAAAGGGGCCAAGAGAAGAACTCAAAAAACTCTCTCATAATATACTATGGCCAACCAAGACCTCTTTTATTCCGTCCAATTGACCACACCTTTAGGAGAAATACGGGGAAAGGTGGCGGTTCAGGATGCGCCCATGCGGCTGGCCGAGGTGGTACCCACTGCCCTTGACCTGACAAATATACTTGTACAACAAGCCATTAAAAAAGAACAAGCTCTGGGGCGCCAGATATCCTGCGGGCCTGGTTGTGGAATGTGTTGTAGACAGATGGTTCCCGTATCTCCGCCCGAGGCCTTTTACATTATGGACCTTTTGGATTTCATGGCCCCTAATACACGGGCCGAATTAATGGCAAGGTTCAACGCCATCGAAAAGGTACTCCAAAAACGGGGAATGATTACGCCACTCATGAGCCCTGAATACACTGACGATCCGGTGCTGGCCGTTGCCAAGCAATATTATACCTTGAACCTGGAATGCCCCTTTTTGACAAATGAATCCTGTAGCATCTATCGGTATAGGCCTGTGGTTTGTCGAGAATACAACGTCACTTCCTCCCCTGAACACTGCAAAAACCCATATACCTTAGAGGTGGAAAAGGTCTCAATACCCTTAGCTCTATCAGCAGTTCTCTCAAGGCTAACAGCTCGACTGACCCACACCAAGCCCAGATTAATTCCTTTGAGCCTTGTCCCTTACTGGGTCTCAAAGGTAGGAGAGCTAAGATGGCGACAGTGGCCGGGAGCGGAGTTGTTTCAAACATTTATGTCTTTTGTGGGCCCATCATCCCATGAGCAGGGAGTTGCGGCCTGATACTGGATGAAACACACATCACCTAAATAAATTGAAAGGACGAAATCATGAAAAAATCCATATGGCTCAGCTCATTAGTATCTTCTAAGGAAAAGGTGCAGGCCTTGATGGCGACCCTAAATCGTTACGGCCTGGAGGTGGACGGTCATTTCTGGGAAGATGATCTGGACAAAATGGCCTGGATCAAACCGAGAGAGAGGCTGATCGCCCCTGAAATTGCCATGTGGGGTATCTTGGGGGCTGAAGAGGATTTCAAAAGGGAATCTTTGCGCTACGGGCTTTCACTGCTCGCCACTACTGTTCAGGCCAAAAAGGGGCTTTCATTTCCCGTCGTACTTCTACTCACTGAAGGGTCCCTTGATCCCGCTGAGCTTCCCACTCCGCTAAAGGGCGTGGATATCCTTTCTTATACTGATGCCGGACTTGGAGCAAAGTTGGTGGCCAAAGTTCACTCTAAGGCCGAGGCCCTACAGCCTGATTATCGGCTGGACATCTATGGCAATTCCCAAATAGGCCAATGGTTTGAAGTGGGCCCGGCAGCAGAGCCCTGGGAAGGCGCCCTGTTTGGTGTGACAGATGGTGAAATTATTTTCCAGGCAGTTGGTCCCAAAGGTAGACTTCCTTCAACTTCTATACTGAATTATCCGATGCAAGGATTAAAGATCACAATGGGGGATACTGAATATACGGCCTGGGCGGTCAAAAACGAAGTGAATGCCAACTCTTCATACTTTGCCAAGGTAGAGGGTTTCCCCGAAAGCATTCTGTTTGGTTCTTACTCCGAGGCGGACGAGGCCGAGGTATTTGTAGTTCGTCTTAAGTGATTGACATGACTGTTTTTATATGCTAGGAGCGCTCTATAAACCTATAGTATGTGGGGTCACATGAGCCAAAAAGAGATTCAAAGAAAAAGTCTGGACAATCAGGAATTTCTGAAACTTAGGGGAGCCACGGAAAAGATCTCCGAGGCCTTAGCAAGACGCCTCAATAAACATCTGAATGTGTTAAGGCCACTGTTTATTCCCAGGAGACTGCTCGGCACCTTTGTAAAAAGCGGCACCCCAGAAGAAGTGGCAGGATCGGACAAGGCATTTGCCGAACTACAAGAGCGATACGCTGCCATAGCCCAGAAGCCCTTTGGGCTCCCCACAAAGTTACAAGCACCCCTTGCTCCTATACCAAATCAATTGGAGGCAGTACCTTTTCAATACCCACTTCGATTTGCAGATTCCCAAGACAAGTATGTAACTATCACCTCACCCTGCAGATGGGTACTGTCCTATCACACCGAGTGCTCTTTACCCAGGCTTAAAGCCATGTTAGACGGTTCAGAGGCCCGGCAGCAAGAGGAAATGAAGCAATCTCTGATTCATCATCTTTGTATGGTCATTTTTCTGGATCGCTTTCCTGCCCTTGCTGAACTTATTGAAGACCTCCGTTATAAGGTTGAAACCACAGTCTTAGAAGACCTTGGGGGACTACCAGTGGTAACCCTCCGGGCACCGGTGGACACATTTCTCCCTCCTGATGACTTCATTTTGCAGGTTACTCAATTGTCCGGAATCCCTGCCTTCCAGGAAATCATAAACCTGGAAACCGTCAATAATCTTGCAGACCCACTCCGGGATTCCCTCAAGGGTCTGCTTGCGTAAACAACTTTTGCACGGCTAAAGAGCGGCTATGTCATGGAATGAGGCAATCCTTCTTACCTATCTAGAGGAACTTGCTTATAAGCTCCATGTGGATCTCCGCTTTGAGCCCTTCAGTCAAGAAACTGGAGACAGCAATGGCGGCCTGTGCCGTTTCAAGGGTCGATATCTGCTCATTGTAAACTCAAAGGCCCCAAAAAAGGATCAGATCCAAACCATAACCAATGCCTTGCGACACTTTGACCTGACAAATATATATGTCCGTCCCGCACTCCGGGAATGGCTCAATTGCCAAAATCGGAGTATTTAACAACTCGGAAAAGCGGCTGATAGAACTATTTCCAGGTGAACTAGAAAAATAAAAGAGGGAGGAGATTATGGAACAGGAAACGAGACAGTCTATAGATTTCAACACCATTGTCCGTGAGATCCCTGCCACGGCCGTAAAGGTCATTACCAATGCCACGACCTTCTTTAGAGAAATGCCAAAGGTTGGAGGATTCGTGGAACCCCTTATTTTCATGGTAGGAATAGGCATTGTCACAGGAGTTATCAATTTCATACTTTCCCTTTTTGGTGTAGGATACGCCCAATCCTTTGGTATGGCCCTGACTTCCATTGTGCTGACGCCGATTTTGGTGGCCATATTCGGATTCGTGGGAGCCCTCATCCTTTTTCTCATTTGGAAGATCTTGGGATCTCAGGAATCCTATGAAACCGCTTACCGGTGTGGAGCTTATGTAACTGCTATCAGCCCCATAACAACAATCCTCCATATCATCCCTTATCTCGGTAGCATCCTCTCCCTCTTGTGGATGACCTATTTGATCGTAATAGCCAGCTCTGAAGTTCACAATATTCAACGCAAGAAGGCCTGGATAGTGTTTGGTATCATCTTCGTGATCTTCGCCATCATGAGCCTCACCTCCCAGTTCGCTGCCAGGAGAATGGCCAGCCGTATGGAGAGATTCCAACAGGAAATGGGAAAACAAATGAAAGATCTCTCTCCTGAAGAGGCAAGAAAGGCGGCCCAAGATCTTCTTAAACAAATGCAACAGCGACAGCAAAAATAATCGGGATAGGGGAAGGTCTCACGACCTTCGCCCTCCCACACCACCGTGCATACGGGTCCCTGCCTACTGCAGGCAGGCGCACGGGGCGGTTCATGCGGCCTTTGCTAAAGACTCGTAATGATCTAAGAGGGAAAGGAGCCCTCTTT
>JAFDIV010000017.1 GCA_019307815.1 Deltaproteobacteria bacterium | reverse complement strand
TCTCCTTCCCGACCTACCCCTTTGGGGCCCTCGGGAAGAAGATATTATCACGGTTGATCGGCAGAGCCTTTTAGGTTCGCACCAGCAGAGCTGGTGGTTTAATGCGATTAATTACTTTACAAAGCCCTAACCAATTCTTACACTCTTATTTCAGCCTGGGTAAACGGCAAAATGGTTGGCGTTGTCAACGCTATTTCCGATGGATATTTGGTCGTCTATTATCCTCACATGCTTGTCCATCTGGACTATTAGGGAAAAGGGATTGGAACCCAAATTTGGTGCTGTCTCAAGGTTTATTTATCCGCATGTTGGCGGCAGCTTACCTCTTCGTTGAGGCTGCTGAAAAAGCCCATGATCTATGCTTGAATAGTGAAATAGCGCTAATGTGACAGTCTGTACCCACTCGTTTAGCATAACACAAAATGAAATCTTCAATAAAACAAAAGGCTATCAAATCATCTCTTGGGTTACTGGCAGCAATACTGCTATTCTTTTTCAGTGGGCTAAGGATTCCTGTTTTAGATTCAACCACTGATACCTATTTTCGTGAAGCAATAACCAAGGCTGGAATAGCTTATGCCACTTGTAGGATTATCAATGCTTCTATTTCGACTCTGAAGGATTCAAGCCTTCAGTTGGAACCCGCTGGAATTGGAATATCATTGGCTGTAGGACAAGCATTAGATCCAATTGATGATATGACTGAACGTACCTCTGATGTGCTTGTAACAGCAATTACATCATTAGGGGTTCAAAAGCTAGCATATGAAATTGGCGTATCACTTGCACCTTCCATGATTTCAATATGTTTGTTCATCATCGCTATTCTGATATGGTTCAAGAATGACAAGTTAATATCTTTTCAAAGAACCATAACCAAATTCTTAATACTTATTTTGATCGCCCGATTTTGTCTTCCAATATCGTCTATAGCAAGCAAGTCCATCTATAAGCACTACTTCGCTGATCAGATATCAAACACAATGAAAGAGCTAGAACTAGGATCAGCTGAACTTGATAAATTGAAAGAGTTCTCTCTTCCAAATGTTGATGGAGTTTTAGAAACTATCAAGAATAGCGCGTCGTTTCTTAAACAAAAATCCATAGAATTCAAGAATGCCATTGTGACCACTGTCAGCAATATGGGTAACATAATAGATAGCCTCATTAAACTTACATTTCTTTATGTTGGGGCTTTCCTAATCCAAGTTATTATTTTACCGTTGCTATCATTTTGGTTTCTTTTGAAGATAGCGAACTCCTTTTTTAATACGAATATCCCGGTAATATCGCATTATTCCAAGCCACCAAAAAATGAAAATACCCAGCAAAGCGCTTCAATGAAGGGTGATTCCACCGCGCTTCAGTCCCGCCAGTGAATTTGAAGGTTATGCATAAATGGAAAAGCAGAGGAGATAAAGTGAAGTGGGTAAAGATATATGTGGCAATTGGGATGGCTATTATGGGGTTTTGCCTAGCATACAACTCTATGGCAAGTGATGAAAAAGAGCGCAAAGCTGTAGAGGCTGCAAAAAGATGTTAGGCAGACTTAGCCACCAGAGAGGCCATACCAGCCCTTTTATGAGAACTGTATCAGTGATATCTAGGAATAAGGAAATTGAAAAGGAACTTGACGCCTAACCAAACAACCACCAAACATAGGGCGCGAGAAATTTCTTCACACCACCAATATGTCTATATGTCTACCAAGTAATGGAGCCACTGTTGGCCAGTCCTCCGATAACCAGGTAAATCCCCACAGCCATAGCAATATAACCAAAGAGGTAGTAAAGGATGCGAAGTCTCGGGGAAGTCTCTGAAGCCAACAAAAAGTTCAGTTTGCCGCTTTCCTCCAGACGTGTCACCCAAGCAGGTCTTTCATGGCGAGTCACCTCCAGATCTGCGCTTCCTTCGAACATGGTTAGATCCATAGGAAAGTTGTGACGACGCAGATGAGTAACAAAGAAATGAATAATGAACACATGGGCCATGGCCAAGATTGCTTCAATTCTGTGTATCCATAAGGCCACGTTAAGCCCCCACCCCGGTATGATCCGGCTAGCGGCAACTGGATAGGCCAAGAGCAGACCAGTAATTCCCAGGATTGGAATTCCCCAAAAAACGGCCCAGTAATCGAATTTTTCCCAGTAACTCCATCGATCAAACTTGGGAGAGATAGCAATATGAAAAAACCACGCTATATGTTGGAAGAACCCCTTGATATCTCTTGGATGAGGCAACAAAGATTCAGGTCCAAGAAGGCTTCTAGGAAGTTCCTTCCAAACCACCTTGAATAGCAGATATACGGCGTGAACTAAAAAACAGCAGATCATCAAGATACCCACAACCTTATGGATCTGAAAAGATGTCTCATATCCACCAAAGAACGAAGCGATTCCCTTGCCCCATGAAGTCTCAATGTACAGACGTGCCAGACCTGTAGACCCAAGTATGAGAAAAAAGAGAATGAGTAATAAGTGAAAGATACGTTGGGTAACAGTAAAGCGCTTAATCCTGGTTTTTTTCTTTGGCTGCACCTTAAGGTTTCTCCTTTTTTGTAAATAGCTCTCGGAGCCCCCAAAAAACTGCATGAGGCAAGAAGATCACAAAGGTGACTGAGGCAATGACCATCATTGTCCAGAAAGCATAAAATAAGACTGGGAGGTCTTTCCGAGTGCTGGCCAGGAAAGGATTGGGAGGGTGTACCAAGTAACTTGCGAAGGATGCACCAGCCCCTTCGTGGCATTTAGCGCAAATGTAAGCGTGCTTTCGGATGGGATTCATGGGGGAATAGTAGTGTTGGATGCTGGCGATGGGCTCGCCCCCATGGCACTGGCGGCAAGTAAGATTCGCCCGGACCGTATGAATATCTCTGGTCTGCTCCATGTGACAGGTCCGGCAGCGAAGGTTCTGGTAGAATTTAATACCCCAGTGGGAGTCCACCAAGCGGGTACGGATACGCACTTGGGCCGCGCCTGGGCTGTAAGGGAAGACCCCTCTGGCGACGCCGGGGACACTGATAATCGGGCGCCGCCGTTGGGGAAGGACCTCGTATTCTTCGTAGTAGCCGGTGCTGGCCTCATACTGCTTGTAGCGCATGATAGGGGAGGCCACTTCTTCCTGAGAGAAGGCAAGGCTTGCCAAAAGTATTAACGCCAGCAGCACGGTTGTGGCCAATGAGAAAACAGTCTTTTTCACTGGTTGTCTCCGTTTCTTGGCAGCAATAGCTCATTTCCGTTTGCCATGGCCCTTGGATCGTATCCGTTTCCCCTCCTCGAAAGAGGAGGCATGGCTTCGGATTGCCCGACGAAGGGGTTATTTGGTGTATTCATACTCGATAGGCTCAATAGGCCGGCCCACAGGCGCCGGTATTTTGGCCAGGGCCCTCCATCGGCTGTCGAGTTCTTTGAGATCCTCCTTCTTATGTTTGTGACAGGTCTGACAAGAATTGGGGACCTTTGGATTTTGCAAGGTGTCTTCGGGCAGGAGGGCCACGAACACGTGGCTATGAATGTCGCCAGACTCGGCACTTTTTGCAATCCTCGGCATGTGACAGCCCACGCAGTTGGCGAAGGAATGGATGGAGTGGGCCATGTTTTTGTTGATCTGGACATGACAGGCAAAACACTGTTTGGACCCTGCAACAAAGGTCTGGGAGCGGGTGGGAGGGACACCAATCTGGTGGACATAATGGCAGGAGGTACAGGTCACACCCTCCTGATAGTGTTTGGACTGGACCCAGTCGATGTATTGCTGATGATGGCCTTTTGAGAACTCGTTTGCGTACATGTGTTTCACGTCACCACCAACATATGAGGTGGATTTGTAATAGGCCTCAAGAGCCTTTCCTGGTCTGTAGCCTACGGGCCAGCCCGCACCTTTGTATTTTGTGGCATGCCCCCGGTTGTGGCAGGAGCCGCAAATCTGGACCGCTACTCCCATGGTGAGTTTGGCAGGATTGACGATGGTCTGGCGCTTCTCAAAGACCGCTGTCTTGGGCAAGGCCGCATGCCAGGAACCGGGACCGTGGCAGGCCTCACAGGCTACGGCGGGCTCACTGAACTTCATTGTTTTCAGGTCAACCCCTGTGGCGTGGCAGCCACCGCATTTCAGGAGCCAGGGCCGCTTGTCCCAGTCCTTCTCGTGGTAGTTCACCCAGCGATGGGTGTCCGCATTGTACTGGATGGGGGAGATATACAGTGTCCCGTCTTTTTCAACGATAAAGCGCTGCTTCCATTGACTGCCGATGGTGTACTTGATTTCCTCCACCTTAGGCACATAGATCTTGTCTGCCGGGACCTTGAGTTTTTTGCTAAGTTTAGCCAGGTCTTCGCGGATCTTTTTCTCGTCTATTTCAACGATAAGGGCATCCCTGTTTTCTTGAACATCCTGGGTCATGCGGCTGTGCATGGTCATTTTCCAGGAATCATAGTGCTCCAAATGGCACTTTTTGCACGTCTGAGACCCCACGTACGCCTTGGGCTGCGCCATGATCGCCTGGAGGTCCACAGCTTGGTCATTACCGCAGGCCATCAATGTCGTCAAGGCGAAGGTCACCAACAGAACTCTAATAAAATTCGCGGGTTTCATACTGCCCTCCTTCAAAGGAATGGGTTGAAAGGAGTTCAAGGATTAAGAGTTCAACATGCGAAACAGGCGTACACAACACCCAAAAAACAATGGAAGATTGAAAAATATTATTGCAGGAAAATGCGGTCAGGAGAGAAAAAATGCATCATCGGTAGGAATTTGGAATTAGCCTAGGCGCGTTTCCTACAATTTAATTATAGAATCAAACAAAAAGGATAAAAATGCAATAAAAAAACGCGTATCAAATCCTAATTATGCGTTAGCTATGTAATTTTCCAAATAAAAGTGCGTCCGAATATAACCCTAGCACACTTCAAAAAACTGGATATCCTATCCTCATAGGGAGGCGGTGTGCGATCAACCATTTTTTTTGGCAGAGTAATGTCATGGCCTTCGCCTCATGCTGTCTTATTAGTCCCCCAATATACCCCGTGCCGCCACGAGTCTCATGATTTGGTTTGTACC
This sequence comes from Deltaproteobacteria bacterium, assembly GCA_019307815.1. Taxonomy (GTDB): domain Bacteria; phylum Desulfobacterota; class DSM-4660; order Desulfatiglandales; family Desulfatiglandaceae; genus B111-G9. The sequence goes on along the minus strand of JAFDIV010000017.1, from coordinate 73,838 downwards.
CGTGTAGATCTGTATCAGCTTGGCATCCCGCATCATTCTCTCCACGGGAAAATCCTTCATATATCCATAACCGCCCATCACCTGCACAGCATCCGTGGTCACACGCATGGCAGTGTCTGAGGCAATGAGCTTGGCCATGGCACAGGTCTTGGAAATTTCCTTTTTTCTCTGTTGGTCAAGATGCCTTGCGGCTTGGTAGGTTAGCAGCCGGGCAGCTTCTGTGGCAGCAACCATATCCGCTATCATAAATTGTATGGCCTGTAATTCGGCGATAGGCTTGCCAAATTGTATTCTTTGTTTAGCGTAGGAGACGGCCTCATCTATCGCGCCTTGGGCCAACCCCACGGCCTGGGACGCAGCAAACATCCTGCTGCTATCAAGAACCTTCATCATATTGGGAAAGCCGTCCCCTTCCTCGCCGATCCGGTTCCCTGGAGGCAGTTCCAAATTTTCAAAAATAAGTTCAGAATTTATGGACCCTCTCATACCCATCTTATTTTCATTTTTGCCGTATGTCAGCCCGGGGGTTCCTTTTTCCACCACAAAAAGGCTCATCCCTTTGGCCCTCTTTTCCGGATCAGTGTAGGCATATACACTCAACAAATCCGCTATGCTTCCATTTGTGATGAAACATTTTTGGCCATTCAGAACATAGTTATCTCCCTTTCTCGTGGCTCGGGTTCTCATGGACAGAATATCCGACCCCGCACCTGGCTCTGTGGCAGCAAAACCGGACAGGGAGCCATTTGCCAGAGGGGGTAGGAACCTGCTCTTTTGTTCTTCATTGCCCGAATACAGAACAGGAAGGAATCCATCGGCCTGTGCTATCAAGATCAGAGCCGAATTGGCACATACCTTTGCTATCTCCTCAATAATCATGGAAAACAGAAGATATTCCGCACCGATCCCCCCGTACTTTTCTGGAAGAAGAGGCGCGAGAATGCCGTTCTCCGCAAACACCTTGACCGCATACCAGGGAAATTCACCCTTTTCATCAATCTCAGCCGCCCTCGGCTTCAACTCCTTCTGTGCAATGGTCCTAACGGTTTCCAGAATCATCTTTTTTTGCTCATCCAACTGAATCATAATCTCCCTTCCTCCTATCCTATCTCATGACTACAGATTCCTGGACTACCATCTTTTGGCTCCTTTCATGTATAACTACGGGCCAAAGGACCCCAGTCCGATGATAGAAATTAAGTGTTTTCTTGTAAGACACATGGCCTTTTATGACAAGGGAAAATTTCAGCCAATACATACGCCCTCTTACCAAGCCCGAAACTGATGAGAAAGAAGTGAGAGGAATTTTATGACTTGACTTCATGCTCGCAACGATTAAAATCTCAAATACAGTATTATAAATATCATATATGGGACTTCACATTGAATTCTCTCAAACAAACAGGATCACCGGCTGTGGAGCGGGCCATTGATGTCATCGAGCTGATGGCCTCGGAAAAGGAGGTCCAATTCTCGGACATCCTGAAGCGCCTTTCCATCCCGCGCCAATCCCTGGTTCGAATCCTGAACTCATTATGTCATCGAGGCATTGTGGAAAGGACTAAGAAAAGGGGCACATATCGCCTTGGAATCCGGCTCCTCTACCTGGGAAACAGTATCCAAACCAAGGTCAATTTCCGCTCCGTAGCCCGCCCCTTCATGGAAGAGCTGGCAGAGCACACCGGGAAAAACATTGAGCTGGCCACCTTGGACCAGGATCAGCTAATACTGATTGAGCAGGTTGAAGGAACCGAAGAAGTCAGGCTGTATGCCCGGGTAGGCAGCGCATACCCTTATTTGCATGCCGTTGCCGCAGGCAAGATCTATCTGGCCCATATGGATCAGGACAAGCGAAAGGAAGTCCTTCGTAAAATAGGCCTTCCGCCCGTCACGGAACACACCATAACCAATTTCAGCAAGTTAGAAAAGGATCTCAACACCATTCGGAAAAGGGGTTTTGCCTTTGAAGACCAAGAATTAAGAAGAGGAATCAGAAGAGTTGCCGCACCTATCTATAATTTTAAAAATGCGCTTGTGGGGTGCCTTGGCATCGCTGCAACGGTGTTGAGCTTTGAGCCCGAAGATGTGGATCACTTCGGGGCCTTGGCAAAAGAAACAGCAATGAAAATATCCGCAGCTTTAGGTAAAGACCAAAAATACGTCAATGGATCTCGCTATGAAACATGAAGAATATGCCTTGCATAGATTTTTCTGGCCTGAATCTGTAGCAATTGTAGGGGCCACCAATAACCCCTTTAAGATGAATTTTCGTATACTGGAAAATCTTGTGAAGTTGAACTACCAGGGAAAAATCTATCCTGTCAATCCCTCTTCACAAGAGATTTTGGGCCTTAAGGCCTATCCAAGCCTTGAAGCCATCCATGAAAAAGTGGACTTGGTTGTCTCAGCCGTTCCGGCCGCAAAAACCATGGACATTATCCTCCAGTGCAGTCGAAAAGGGGTAAAACAATTGGTTATTGTGACAGGAGGTTTTTCAGAGGGGGGAGACGAGGGCAAAAGGCTTCACCAAGAGATTGCATCCTTCATAAGACGCAATGGCATCCGCACCCTTGGCCCCAATACCCTCAGTCCCATCAATACAGCAAACAATCTCATCATCAGCTTTAATCCGGTCAAAGAGATGAGACGAGGCAATATCTCGTTTGCCTTTCAGTCTGGGTTTTACGAGCCCAAACTCAATTGGCTCTTCTCGCATATGGGTGTGGGCAAAATGCTGGACATGGGCAACAAGATGGATCTCAATGAAGTAGACGCACTCGCCTATTTTTCCCAGGACCCTGATACCCGTGTCATTGCAATGCACATAGAAAGCCTGCGAGGAGATCCCCAGCAGTTCTTTGATCTCCTAAAATCAACCACAACAAGAAAACCGGTTATTATCCTTAAGGCTGGCAGAACCAGTGCAGGTTCACGCGCAGCAGCTTCGCATACCGGCTCCATTGCCCGGGAAAACAACTTGATCTTTGAAAGCGCCCTTAGACAAGCCGGGGCCATTCGGGCCGCGAATATGGAGGAGTTTTTTGATCTGGCAAAGGCCTTTGAATTCCTGGACCTACCTGCTGGGAACCGGCTTTCCATCATCACTCTGTCTGGAGGCGAAGGGGTAATGGCAACGGATGCCTGTGAAATGAACGGCCTTACGCTCGCCCGATTTGGGCCAAAGACCCATGAGGCACTCAAGAAGATATTTCCCCCGTGGGAAATCCCTCTCAACCCCTTTGATGCGGGGGTATGCATGGAATTTCACCTGGCTGACCTGGAGAACTTTTTCAAAACCTTCACTGCCATTACCGAGGATGCAAACGTAGACTGCATTCTGATGCAAATGCCTCCTAACTTCAATTACTTCATGTCCTCCATGCACAATATTCCTGAAGAGATGCTCCAATCCATGACAGAAGAGTATCTAAACCTCCTCCTATCCATGAAACGGCCAGGTAAACCCTTTGCCATGTGGTGCTCGGCACTGGTCAAAGAAGAAATGGAGCTCATTGAGCTATTGGAGTCGCGGGGTCTTCCCGTATTCCCTTCAGCCGAGAGGGCCATTAGGGCATTTGCGGCACTGTACCGTTACAGAAATTATAGGGAACAGATCTGCGCAAAAGATGGGAAAAGAGGAGATGGTCAGGACATTTGACGAGATTGTGAATCGGGCAAAAGAGATCGGTCCTAAAAGGGCTGCTATCCTATTTCCTCATGATGCGGATGTGCTCCACGCTGTGATGGATGGTATGAGAGAAGGTCTCATTGCTCCGGTGCTTGTTGGGGATACGGAGCGTATCATTTCCACAGCTCAACAGAGCGGGATACCTATTGGTACCATGGAGATGATTCAAAGGGTAGATCCCCAAGAAGCGGCTGATCTATGCCTGGATATGATGTTAAATAATGAGGTGAGCTTTGCTGTAAAAGGGAACATACTCACCACCTACCTCTATCGCTCTCTGATACGTGTTACAAAACACTTGGCCCCTGATCAGGCCCCATGCACTATTTGCTTTCACTACCTCCCTGCTATCAAAAAGATCTTTGCAATTACAGATCCCGGGGTAAGCATTACGCCTGATTTGGCTTCCAAAGAAAAAATTTTGGCCAATACTATACAGGTATTTCGATCCTTAGGCTATGCATCTCCCTGTGTGATGGTACTTGCTGTTAGGCGTTTTCGAGAGGAATCTTCCCAAGCCTTAGAAGAAGCACGCTTACTGCAACAGGGTGCAGCAGCAGGTAAATTCGGGCCATGTGAGTTCCTACCCCATACAGACCTCCTAGAACTGGCCAAGGGTGGCGGGCTCCACCCTGAAACGTTTCCTGACATCTTTCTTGTGCCTCACATTAATGCGGGCAACATTCTGGTCAAGACGATTGACCACATTATGGCCGGCATACGGCAATGTGTTACCGTTGGCGGGGGTATGATTGTCCTTACCCCATCGCGTTCGGACGGCTACGAGGTGCGCATCAAAAACCTCGCCCTTGGCCTGGCTCTGGCAAGTGCTGGGAGGAGGTAAAAGTAAGCATGGATGTAAGTCTTAACACGATTTTTGAGCTTGCGAAATTCCTCAAAAAGAGAACAGTGGCCATAACTGGACGCGCTGATCCGGCTGCATTTAAGGCACTTCTGACAGCACGTGATCGCGGCTGGCTTGACCCCCTTGCCTGTGGGCAGTCCTTAGAGCCATTACGCCCTCAGATGGACCTTCTTCTACCTAATGCGGACATAAGAGAGGCAAGAGACGGGGCCTTGGAATTGTTAGAAAATGGCAAGGTGGAGGCGCTCTTGGATACAGGCCCATTGGACGAGGATCTATTTTCATTTTTGGATCATCTTGCTGCCACAGACAATGGAACCAGGGTGATCAGCTACGTAAGCGTCTTTCGTTCCGTCAGAAATGGCCGTCTCACATTGTTCACTGATACCCTGATCCATACCTCACCTAGCCTGAAGGAAAAGGCAGGAATTATACAAAATGCGGCCAGTGTTGCTGAGGCCCTTGGCATAGAGCACCCAAAGGTGGCTGCCCTTGGCCCTATTGAGATAGTCAATCCTGCCATTCCCTCCACTGTAGATGCGGCCGCACTTGCCAAAATGGCAGAAAGGGGCCAACTGGGCGATGTTATTGTGGAAGGACCATTGGCCATGGACAATGCAGAATCGGCCGAAGCTGCCCATCATAAGGGTATTGAAAGCCCAGTGCCTGGAGATGTGGATATCTACTTGTTTCCTGATCTGGAATCGGCCCTTTTGAGCACCCAATTTGTGAGATGCCTGGGTCCGTTTGAGGTGGCAGGTGTTGTGGCAGGAACAAAGGCACCTGTAATTATTCATTCTCCCGCGGACTCCCCCGAATCGTGGCTCCATAATATTGTATTGGGGCTTTTGCAGGGAAAAAGGATATGATGAATCGAATCCTTGTCATAAATATTGGCTCCACTTCCACTAAGGTGGGGCTATTTGAAGAAGAAAAACAGGCCTTTCGTGAGACCCTTAATCATAGCCCAGAAAAACTCCGGAGCATGGATACCTATGAGGCATGGCTGGGATTGCATCGTAAGACCTTAGAAGGGGTCTTGACTCAACACGAAATGAAACTGGCCCCCTTGCACCTGGTTGTGAGCAGAGGTGCTCTGACCCGCCCCGTACAAAGCGGCGCATACCTGATCAATGAAATTATGGTACAGGATCTCCGGTCCTGTAGGTATGGCTGGCATCCTTCCAATGTTGGGCCGGAGCTGGCCCTAGAAATAGCCCGGCGCCATGAAACACAGGCCATTATATATGATTCCCCTTCCACGGATGAAATGGATGATATTGCCAGGTTTTCGGGACTAAAAGGGATTGAAAGGAGGGCTGCCTTTCACGTGCTGAACCAGAAATCTGCTGCACGACGCGCTGCCAGCCGACTCAATATAGATTATAAGAAGGCTCGTTTTGTGATAGCCCACCTTGGCGGAGGAATCACCATAGTTGCGTACCGCGAGGGTAGGATTATAGATGGATCTCACGGGCTAAGCGAAGGGCCGTTTACGCCCCAGCGGACAGGATCTTTGCCCCTGCTTGATGTTTTGGAACTATGTTTCTCGGGACAATTCACTCATAAGGAAGTGCAAAGCAAGCTATTCACTCAAGGAGGGGTATCCTCTTATTTAGGGACCCATAATATGGTGGAAGTGGAACAAAGGGCTAAAGGAGGGGAGCAAAATGCCCACATGGTGCTCCAGGCGTTGGCTTACCAAGTAAGCAAAGATATAGGTTCTATGGCCACCGTATTGAAGGGGAAGATAGATGCAGTGGTTCTCGCAGGCAATCTTGCACGGTCAGAGACCATTGTTGAAGAAATCAAGGCACAAGTGAGTTTTCTTGCACCTGTTCTGGTGTTTCCAGGTGAGGACGAACTGGAGGCCTTGGCATACGGCGGGCTTGCTGTCTTAAAAGGTGCGGAAAAGACAAAACACTATCCTCCTGAACTGCCATGAGAGAAAGGATCTTCCAAAAATGGACAAGTATTTGCAAAACATGAAATTCCTGTTCAATCCCTCGTCAGTGGCCGTGGTAGGCGCTTCCCAGAACCCAGGGAAACTCGGATTTCACGTGATGAAGAGCCTCACAAACGGGGGCTTTCCCGGTAAAATCTTCCCCATTAATCCTGGTGGCCAAGAGATCATGGGAATAAGCTGCTACCCTACCCTTGCGGCCTGTGGAGATATGGTGGATCTAGCCATCGTAGTTGTACCTGCATCCGTAGTGCCAACCGTTTTTCAGGAATGCGTGAAAAACAGGGTGAAAGGCATTGTGCTCATCACCGCCGGTTTCAAAGAAATCGAGGATCCACAGGGAGCAGTGCTCCATGAACAGCTTGCTGCCATAGCCGATCGAGCGCAAATCCCGGTGATCGGACCCAATACCTTTGGTATGATTAATTTCCATGCCCGCCTTAACGCCTCTTTTACCCCGGAATTTTCATTGCTTAAAAAAGGACACATAGCCCTGGTGAGCCAGAGTGGGGGCATGTCGCACCTCTTGGGCTTCTTGGGTATAAGGGATAATGCGGGCTTTAGTAAAATCGTGGGCCTGGGAAATCGGTTAAATGTGGACTTTGCCCAGATGATCGAATATCTTTGTGAGGATTCACAAACAAAAGCAATCGCTCTCTATGTAGAAGGAATCGATGATCCCGGTTCTCTTGTGGAAAAAGCAAAGGCCGTTACCGGACGAAAGCCCATTGTTGCCTATAAAACCGGCAGTGCACATGTTGGTGATCAGGCATCCCTGTCCCACACCGGTTCAGTAGCCGGCAAACATGACATTTACTTGGCTGCCTTCCGACAAGCAGGGATTGTGACAGTCCCCGACTCCCAGCAGCTTCTGGACGTGGCAAAGGCCTTTGCATATTGCCCTATTCCAAGAGGGAAGGGAATCGCCGTACTTTCAGGCCAAGCCGGCCCTGGCATGGCTGGAAGTGACATTTGTGAAAGGGAAGGGCTGGAGATCGTCTCTTTTACCCCCCAAACACAGGCCAAGATCAACAGCCTGCTCCCACCACTGGCCCTCAGGACCAACCCGGTGGATATGGGACCTGCATGGTATGATGCTTCAGCTATTGCAGGCATTGTTAAAGCGGTTATGGACGATGATAATGTAGGAGGGATATTACTTTTTATGATGTTTGCATCTGCTAATGTGGATGCGGTTAGTGGCATGGCTGATTTGCTTAAAAGTTGGAATCAACGCAAACCGGTTATTAGTTGTATGCTTTCTCCCCCGGGGATATGGGATGAACAGGTATGCGAATTGGAAGAATGCGGCGCAATAGTCAATTACTCCACCCCGGAAAGGGCGGCAAGGGCAATGGCAGCACTTTGTAAGTGGGCCAAAATGACCCGGAAAAACAAAGGTTAGGAGGCTAGGAAGCTAGGAGGCGATGAAGTTGCCAGACGCGATAGGCCAATGGACCTATTGGATACATAGACTCAAAAGACTAAATTCTTGGAGGCTAGTATGGAAATAATAAAAAGGGCGCTTGATCAAGGAAGAAACATGCTCTCAGAACACGAATCCAAAGAACTGCTTTCCACTTATGGGATACCTGTCACAAAAGAACGAATCGTGCAGGACACTACTCAACTAAAAGAGGCAGCTTCAGAAATCGGCTATCCGATTGTGCTGAAGGCTCACTCGCCTTCGCTCGCCCATAAGACAGAGAAAGGACTCATTAGGGTGGACATACGCAATGACCAGGAGGCATCAGAGGCCTTCAATGAGATAATGGGGAAAATAGAAGGATCTGAAAAGGCAGTGCTTGTACAAGAAATGATAAAGGGGCAAAGAGAACTGGTAGTGGGGCTTACGCGTGATCCCCAGTTCGGGCCATGCGTTATGTTCGGCCTTGGTGGCATATTCACCGAGATCTTGAAAGATATCTCCTTCCGGGTTGCCCCATTGGAAAAACGAGATGCCCTTGAGATGATGAAGGATATCAAAGGTCATAAAATCCTTGATGCAGTTCGTGGCATGCCATCTGCTGATTTAGATGCACTGGCCGACATCCTAATCACTGTGGGGCGTATGGGGCTGGAGAACAATGAGATAAAGGAGATCGATATCAACCCCCTGATCCTGAAAGGAAGCAAGCCCGTGGCAGTAGATGCCCTGGTGGTTCTGGAGGCACCTCACCCTTAGAGTTAAAGGTGAAAGGAGAAAGGCAAAAGGAGACAACGTCGATTGCTGAAAGCTTTCATCTGAAAAGGATCATCAAGTGGAGCAAAGCCCTTTACACGATATATTGAATCCAAAATCCATCGCCTTTATGGGAGGCTCCAATTCCATTGAGAATGTGGGGACTTCACAGCTTCTCAATATAGTAAGGGGTGGATTCAAGGGAAAGGTTTACCCCGTCCACCCTAGAGAAAAGGAAATCATGGGACTCAAGGCCTATCCCCGTATTGTGGAACTCCCCGAGGTGGCAGACGTGGCGATAATGGTGATCCCTAACCACGCAGTGCCACAGGCCTTGGAAGACTGCGGCAAAAAAGGCATAAAACGAGCTGTTATTATTACAGCAGGATATGAGGAAATGGGAGCGGAAGGCCACCGGCTCCAGCAGCACCTCCTCGAGATCGCCAAAAAACACGACATTCGCTTTCTTGGTCCAAATTGTATCGGCGTTATAAATGCACACATTGCTCTAAATACCACCTGGTTTGCGCACCTCTACAAACCCGGTGGGGTTGGTATCATCTCTCAAAGCGGGAGCTATGTAACCCAAACCCTACCCTATTTCGGCCACCTGGGATTGGGGCTCAGCAAGGCCATCAGCGTAGGCAACCAGGCCGATATTGACATGGTTGATGGCTTAGAATACCTAGGTCAAGACGCCCAAACCAAGGCCATCGCCCTCTATATTGAAGGACTGAAAAGGCCTCGATCGTTTCTTCAAACGGCACGAAACATTACTCCCCGTAAACCTATAGTCGCACTCTACGTAGGAGGAACCGAAGCGGGACGGCGAGCTGCCCAGTCCCACACGGGTTCCATCTCGGGTCCTGACGAACTTTACGAGGGCCTGTTTCGACAATGTGGCATCCTTCGTGCCAGGAGCCTGACAGAGCTCTTTGACTGGTCCCTTGCCCTTGCTCAACAACCTTTGCCCAATGGTAACAGGATGGTTGTTCTGACAAACTCTGGTGGACCAGCCACTTCCATGGCTGATGAATGCAGTCGCCATGGTCTCGCAGTCCCACCTTTTGACAGCCAAACTCAGGAACGCATCCGAGGTATGACACCTGACACAGCTTCAGCAAAAAATCCCATCGACATTACAATGAACTACGACCTAGACCTCATTTTCAACAGGCTTCCGGAACTCACGCTCAGCCTTAAAGACTTTGACGGTATGCTGTTTTATGGAATATTTGGCCCCATCCATTTTGAACATAAAAAAACAATGGCACATGGTTTGATCCATATTCCCATCGACTTTCTCAGGGATTGGATGACAAAGGTATGCCAAACATTCGTTACCTATCCTGAAAGGTACCGCAAGCCGATTCTCTGCTCGTGTTTCTGTGGTAGAGAGGATGAGGCAGTTGCCTTTCTACAAGATGCAGGGATACCAGTTTACCCTACTCCAGGCAGGGCGGTGAGGGCCATGGCAGCACTGTGGAAATATCAGAAGATAAGAAAGGGTAATGATTAAGGGGATTGGGATGGAAAATGAACGCATAGCCCTTTTACTCAAGGAAAAGGCAGAGGAAGAGCCTTTTGCCCAGCTTCTTGATCTTCGGGTTCTGGATATACAACCAGGGTATGCCAAAGTGCAGATGGCAGTAAACGAGGCTAAATTGAATATCCACGGTATTACCCATGGGGGCGCGCTTTTCGGATTGGTAGATGAGGCCTTTGAGCTGGCCTCTAATTCCCACGGAACTGTAGCCGTGGCCCTCAATATGAATATCACATTCTTTGCCGCTACCGGCCCACAGGATATCCTGATTGCTGAAGCAAAGGAGATCAATAAGACCAAGCGGACAGCCACATATCAAATAGATGTTACCAATGTGGATGGAAAGCTGATCTCCACGTGCCAGGCCCTGGTTTATCGCAAAAAAGATCTCTTGCCGGGACTATAGGAATGATGAGGAAAAAATGCCGTTTTGTAATATCAAGGAGTTAAATATCTATTACGAAATTTATGGATACGGTGATCCGATCGTCCTCCTTCATCATGGATTCGGTTGTACCCGGATGTGGGAACACATTTATCCGCAACTGATTCAAAAAGGTTACCGTGTCCTCATGTACGACAGACGAGGTTATGGAAAATCAGATAGGGGAGAGGATTTTGAGACGTTTTACACAAGTGATAGATTTCGGCCTGAAAGTGTTAATGAATTGGAGCTATTGCTCAATACATTGGGAATCCATAAGACCCACTTGGTTGGACAGTGTGAAGGGGGCGTCATTGCTGTAGACTTTACTGCTAGATTTCCAGAACGGGTGCTATCCTTGGTGACTTCAAGCACCCAGTGCTTCAGCAAGGTCCCCATGAGTGAGTTCAACAAATTAAAATTCCCTAAATCCTTCCAAGAACTTGAACCTGACCTTAAGGAAAAGCTCATCACATGGCACGGGCCGGAGTATGCTGAGCCCTTCTTTAACCAGTTCAGGCGGTTCGGTGGGGCCTATGGCAAAGGCGTCTTTGACCTCAGGCCCGTTCTCAACCAGGTTACCTGCCCGGCCCTGGTACTTTATCCTGACAGAAGCTTTCTTTTTGATGTGGAACAGGGTGTGGTCTTTTACAAGCATCTCCCTAAAGGAGAGCTTGCCGTGCTTCCCAAGTGCGGCCACAATACCTATGAACAACAACCGGATGAGTATCTACGGCATGTGCTGAATTTCTTGAGGAGACATCAACATTGAGGATTCCTATGGATATCCACAGGACCCGACAGTGCATTACAAAAGAGACACCCACAAACCTGTAAATACAGTACTGGGAAAAACATCTGGGAGACTTACCAAACAGAGGAAACTAGTCAGGTGTTAAAAAGAGATCCTATCCACTGGGCATGGATTATTCTTGCCACATGCTTTGTTAATCTTTTTATCAATTATTCTGTACGCCTCGGCTATAGCGTTGTACTGCCTGAGATGATTAGGGATCTAGGCTTCAATCGTACTGCCGCAGGCTCCATCTTTAACGCCTATCTCTTTTCTTACATTATCCTGACGCCATTGGCCGGTTTTCTGACGGATCGACTGGGGGCACGACGGGTCATCACGACCTGTACCTTCATCTTAGGAGCAGGCGTAATCTTGATGGGGACGGTTAAATCCCTTTGGACCGCGTGCATATTTTATGCAATGGTAGGCGTTGGGGCTACTGGCATGTGGACTCCAATCATCACTGTAGTCCAGCGTTGGTTTACCACCAACCGCAGGGGGTTGGCCCTGGGAATACTCTCCACCGGATACGGGCTTGGCTTCGCCACCATGGGTGTTGTCTTTCCATGGGTCGTAGATCATTTTAGCTGGCGTTATTCCTGGTATTTTTTGGGGGCCGGTGCATTGGTAATGGTGGCATTAAACGCGGTATTTCTGAGGAGTAGTCCTGAGTCAGCAGGCTATGCACCATGGGGGCAAAAAGCACCTCCTACCCTCAATAGGACCGATGAGAAATGTCTTTCAAAAGCTGTCAGTCTTTCCATTCTGTTCAGGGAAAAAACATTCTGGATCATAGGCCTTTCATATCTTTTTATTTCATACAGCCTTTATGGAATCACTACCTTTATGGTGGATTATGCAAAGTATCAACTGGGCTTGTCGCTGGAAAAAGCAAGTTTATTAGCCACGGTACACGGAATATGTCAAGTTCTAGGCGTACTGACAATCCTGCCACTATCCGATTACATAGGCCGAAAAAGAACTATCATTCTTTCCAACTCTTTCATCACCGCGTGCCTAGTTGGGATACTGTTGAGTGGAAAATCCTGGATTATGCTCTATTTCTTAATAGGTATCATGGCAGTTTTTTATGGAGTCACCTTTCCCATATATGGGGCCTGCGCCGGCGACTATTTTCCAAAAGAGGTCATGGGAACCGTGATCGGGGCCTGGACACCCTTTTATGGCGCCGGTGCCATCTCGGTTCACTGGGTAAGCGGTATACTGCGGGACACCACGGGCAGTTATCACCAGGCATTTTTGATTAATGCAGTCATGGCCGCTTTGGCTCTACTCTTGATTTTTACCATCAAAAAAAGAGCCGAAACTGAATACTAGAAATGAGTCCAAGGGTTCCTACCTGATATTACGATTATCTTCACCTGTTATGGTAATGTTATTTCCGAAATGATTGAGTTAACCTATCTGGGCCTAAGGCTGTATTCCGAAAAAGTGGATGGGAAATGAGCATCTGGATCTTTTTATTATCTGTGGTTGTAATCAGCATGAGTGGTGTATTGATGCCCGGGCCAATAACCGCAATCACGGTGGCGCAGGGAAACCGCAAACTCTGGGCAGGCTCTTTGATTGCACTTGGGCACGGGGTGGTAGAATTTCCACTTATGGCACTGATCTATTTTGGTGTAGGCATGCTTTTCCAAAGGATGTCGGCAAAGGTTATCATCGGTATCCTGGGCGGTGGAGTATTGCTCTGGATGGCGATAGAGATGCTCAGGAATTATCGCCGAGCTGAGGTAATGAAGGAAGAGCGAAAACTAGGCTCGTTTGTTGCCGGAATTTTGCTCACTGCTACCAATCCCTATTTTCTGATCTGGTGGGCCACGGTGGGTGCGAGCCTGATTTTGCGCTCAATTGAATTCGGGATGATTGGATTGATTTTAATGGCAGTGGTTCACTGGTCTTGTGATTTGGCCTGGTGTCAACTTTTGAGCTGGCTCAGTTTTCAGGGAGCTCGATTTTTTGGAAAGAGGTTGCAGATGGCAGTCTTTATCCTCTCTGGGCTGGCGATGCTATATTTTGGCCTTTATTTTATTACCGATGCGGTGGTGAGGCTGGTCTGATCTGGTTTCCCATACAAGGCTCGTCTAATGGCCTTGCCTCGACCCTCTTGCCGTAAGCGCTGCGTCGGCTGAGGCATTGGCTGCAGAAAAAAAGTCCAAAGCCGAGTTTTCATAATTGGGTCAATTGGCAGAGTAAAGGGCAGTGTCACCATGAAATCCAAAATTAGTTTGGGGAGGTACCAAAATGACAGAAAAGGAAAGAATTGGGTATCGGGTGGTTGGCACGATAAAAGAGGTCAAAGGCTTCTGCAGTGCAGGTCATAAGGTCGGAGATCAGTTTGAACTAAGCGGACATAACACGGCAGGGATATGCGGCTTTTTTTACCATGATATCTTCCCGTACGTCATTATGCTTCAGTTTGGGGGCGCGTTCCCGGCCGAGTGGGGAGACCCGGACGTTGTGGAGCTGGAATGTATGGATAGAGCCAATGCAGTCAAAATAGAGCTAAAACGAATAAAGGATGAGCAAGAAGGTGAAATTTGAGGCCTGGAGAAACCTTCAGAACACTTTTCTGTATCCTTAGCCAGTTAGGATAATAAAGCGACTTCACTCAGCTACAGCCGGCTCCACCCTTAACATAAAAGCCAAAAAGGCACCCATAAGAATCAGACCACCCACTGTGGCAATTCCAAGCCCAAAGGAGGCCACGTCTCCGGCAAGGCCGATCCAAGCTGGAACCGCACCCCCTCCGATGACAAAGGCGGCGGGAACCGTGAGGGAGACCGCTACATTGCGGGCGCTGGGAGGCCCGAGGGAGGAAAGGGCTGCAAAACCTGGTGGGAAAAAGCACACTGCAATAACCGGCTGGAGAAAGACAATTAGAGGAATCCAGTTACCCTTAACCATACCAAGGAGTATGGTAAGGGAACCTGTGATCACGAACACTCCGCTTAGCGTTCTCTTTGGCCCCAACCGATCATTAATGAACCCGGCCGCCAGGGCCATAATTATGCCGGAGACCCTGGAAAGGGCTACCAATGTGTTGGCCCAGCCGCGCTCTATTCCGTGCTCAGTCACCAGATACAAGGGAAGCATTGTATAAATACCCAACGTGCTGCTTATACCCAAGCTGAAGAGTACGACCATGATCCAGAAGGCTGGAACCCTGAAAAGACTTTTGAGGGAGGTCATATTTGGTGCTTCTCCATAAAATCCTCCCCCTTTGCCGGCTCTGGCAAATGTCAACCCCAACAGTATGGACGCACCCCCAAGGCATGCCAAGACACCATGCCAGGAAAACCATTGCATCAAAGCTTCAGCCACCAGGGGAGCAATTACAAAGCTCACATTGGGTGCCAGCTCATGCACTGCAACAGCCTTTCCCCAGTGCTCTGGTTTCACAAGTGCAGTAAGGGTAGCAATGCCAGAGGGCAAATAGATGCCGGCTGCTAGGCCCAAAAACAGTAGAGAAATGCGAATCTGCCAAATGCCGTTACTTAGAGAAACCCCGATAAGGGCAAACCCCACAGCCACCGCAGATATGATGATGGTGCTGCGATGTGTTATTCTTGAAGAGATGAAGCCGGACCCCAGTAGTGAAATAAAATATCCCGCTGAAATGATCAGAAAAAATGAGCCGGCTGCAGCGTGGTTTAAACCCAGATCCGCTTCAATCTGAGGCATAAGGGGACCAAAGGTGATCCTTGACATGAAGTTAATCAAAAAAATTGCGGCTAGAAAAAGCAAGTTTCTGAATTCAGACAGAAATCCCAACGCCGTCTCCACTCAAAGTGAAAATCGCCTCTATTGTAAGCATATAATAGGGATCGAATGAGTAGCTACTAACAAGACAGGCCGGTAAAACATGCTTTTATCTATCCCATCAAAATCGTTAAATCAAGTACATGCCTTCTTGTAGATTAGAACCACATATTCCCTAAATAGATATCTATACCCGACGGTAACATACTAGGAAGCCAAGTCAAAAGGTAAGTCGGTGATATCTCGCAGCCTTTTCCCTTTTATCAGCGTGATCAGCATATCCTCCTGATCTTCATTCTTGCTCTCTCTCACTGAAGCAGCCAGTTCCGGAAGGGCCATATGATAGACACAATCAATATCGCCAGTACCCATTGCGAGGGACGCTAACCTTGTGGGCATTGGCTCTGCTGTAACGGAGCAAATATGAGGAGTCTTTCCCTTGCGATTACGAATCAGATTTAGAGCCTCAGTTCTCGTATTTTGAGATCTGTCACTTCTAATGGTCCATTTGCACGAAATACTGGCGTGTAAAATAGGTTTAGGATGGTCGTAGTTATTTTCTCGCAAGGGGGTCAAAGTAGAAATGTCCTTATCACCGAGTATGTTCCATGAAACATTAATCTCGTTGTCTGCAAGGGGCTGTCTTCCAATGACAATATCTGGTTTTATGATGTAATCAACACCCAACGTTGCAGCGAGATCCTTGTGGATCTTTAAGACTGTGGCAAGGTCGGCCAAGTGTTCATATTGCTCAAAGGCTGCAATACCTACGGATGCTTGGCTAGCTGAAAAAACCCATTCTCCTGGTCTAATGTGTGATAATAGCTTGAAACAGTTATTGAGAAAATCCATGGTTATTTCAGCAAAAAGCGTTCCAACCGTTTGCCCGACAGGAGGATCATTGCAGAGGGGGAATCCAAGTCTCTTGACCATACCAATGGCCAAAATTTTGCTCGTCTTGCTGCTTATATCTGCAAGGTTAGGGACGCCAGATCTGCTCCCCAGAATCCTGGTGCAAATTTCCTTGTGGTATCTTTTACGCAGCTTTGCAATTGTTATAGGTTCGGGCTTCATTTCAGGCAAGTCAACAATACATTACCAATAACCGAGGACTATTTAAGCTTACAGAACCCAAGGACATATTCCTTATGCATTCTTTCTTCTATTCGGGATCTAGAATTACCACCAATACCAGCTGGCATCATACGGCGGTCACGGTCCAAGCGCCTCTGTCCTATGCCAACCAAATCAAAACCTACGTTTTGCCCTATTTCAGCCAAACATCTCCCCGCCTCTATATTTACCCCTCGCATTGTAGAAGAGCCTACAACAACCACTGCGGTTCTTTTTGGTTTTAAGACTCTATACATCTCAGACAAACACAAATACATTTCCGAATAGTATCGCCTCAAAACATGTGCTTTCTTGAGATCTCTATCACCTAGCTGAGAGATAATATACTCTGTGTATTCAGGGAGAGCGTAAGCCGGTGAATTTCTGATCCTTTCCCCTCCGATATAATCAGAACGTTTTTTGGACAAAGAACCAATATTGTATCCAAACCATACCAGGGAAAACTTGTGTGCCCTCATGTAGTCAATGGCGTTAGAGGCGTACGGAGGAGAGGTTACGATAAGATCTATAGAGTCATCACGAAGACTTACGGCTTGGGCATCGCTACATAGAATTGTACCCTTCCCCTTGAGGTTATTTAACTTCGCAATTGTTTTGACGTTTTTCTTAAGCCGTTTTTGGAATTCCTCAATAGCCGAACGAGGAATCTTGCCTTCTTTCTTATGGGGTCTAGTATGGGCAAGGTCATAGGCCATCGAAACCCCACCTGATTTTGTAATAATGATTGAGGACAAGGCAATCTGAAAAAAACGTCTAAGAGTTGCATCCGATATAGCTTTAATTTCCCTTGCTATACAAAAAAGCTCCAATTGAGTATCTTCACGAAACCAATAATCTATGAATTTCTTTGTGTCTGAATCAAAATAAGCCTCAAAGGCTTCTCTGAGAGTGTTTCTCTCATGATGCAAAGCAGCTATTGCATTTTGAAAAATCGGTCTCGCTATCCTAATGATCTCCCCAGGGTCTATAGGAGTAGTCTTCACGCTCGCCAAACTGATGGCCAATGGATCAATATCGACACCTATGCCATATCGGCCGAGTATCATAGCTTCCACAACAGTTGTACCCGATCCAGCCATCGGGTCTAACACTATTTCGCCAGGTTGAGTTAAATAGGAAATAAATTTTCGGGGCAATTGTGGGGGAAACCTGGCAGGAAAAGCATGAAAGTTGTGCGTCGCATAACCAGTATCTTCTCCATGAAACTCAAGATCATCTGATAAAAGTCTCCTCAGAGTTTCCCTTGGATGATCACGACTCTGGGGATCATGGTGCTCTCTGCTGCCATCTGGCACACAGGAGAAAAGATCCATTTGGACAGGCTCTATAGACGTCATAAACGGCCTCTCCGAACAAATTTCTATGCGAACTGAAGCTGGGCTATTATTACCCCATTATAAAACTGAAAAATAGGATACAAGGAACCAACATAATTTGTTAGAGAAAGTGCAACTAAATCAAAATCTCTTTCTGTCCCGTACTTATTAATTAAAATCAGCCAGACGGTCAAGCACAAATGGAGACGAAATAAATTCCTCTCCCTTGATGCGATTTGTGTCTCATCAAGGTTTTCCTGCGTCACCCCAGGCCTAAACCACCTTTTCTTACTCTCCCTTAAACACCGGCTTTCGTTTCTCCAGAAACGCCCTAAATCCCTCCTCACGATCTTCTGTATCACGAACTGCAAGGCTGCCCTGGGCCTCCACTTCAAGACCCTTTTCCAGCCCCTCATATTCCCCTGCTGCCATGGCCTTGAGTACCCAACTTATAGCCACAGGGGGCCTTTCGGCCAGTCTGCGCGCAAGCTCAAGGGCATTGTCCATAAGCTTTTCAGGGGCACAGAGGTGGTCCACCAGGCCCATATCAAGGGCCTGTTGAGGGGTAATTGTTCTACTGAAAAGGATCATATCCAAGGCCCTTGTCCGACCCACTAGTCGCGCTAACCGCTGGGTCCCGCCCCAGCCGGGCATAATGCCCAGATTGAGCTCAGTGAGCCCAAGCTTGAATTCTTGGTCGTCCACCATAATCCTGAAATGACAGCACATGGCGAGTTCTAACCCACCGCCCATAGCATGTCCATTAATGGCTGCAACCACCGGCTTGGCAAAGCGGTCAATCCGTGTCCAGAGGGCCCTGGCCATTGGGCTTATCTTAGCGGCATTTTTGGCATCGCTTACATCAAACCCTGCTGAAAAGAACTTATCCCCTGCGCCTGTAAGGATAATAACCCTTGTGTCCTTGTCGTTTTCCACTAGATCAATGACCCCCTGGAACTGCTCTGTAGTGGCAAGATCCCAGGTATTTGCCGGTGGATGGTTAATGGTCACGATAGCAATGTGATCCTCTTTCTCCAAAATGATATTTCTCTGCCTCATAGATTCATCCTCTCCAAAAGTTAACCTATCCAACATCCCCATCACTTATATCAACCGCCGGGCAGGTTAAGCTGGAATTAGGTATTTACTTAATCGTTGATACCTCGTAAAAGGCTTTGCCATGTGGGCCTTTGCAGAAAGCTCCCCCCTACATTCTTTTCCATTTCAAGAAACATCTTCCACGGCACAGCAAAACTGAGTAGGTTTTTACCAAGTTGTTTTCTTATGTTCAATCTTGCCGAGATATCCGTCAGGCCCACCACTGCTCGGGGATACTCCGATTGGGCCTCCTTGTAAGCAAAAACCCCGATGGTTTGACATCCTGCGGCATATGGAATCGTAACGTTTTCTGTTCCCTCTCTCCCGTAATTGGCAAGTATGACAAGGGCTGAAAGTTGATCAGGATTCACAAGGAATACGATGACCTGCGGTTGTTCCTGACTAGGATCGATTGCCTTGAGTGACTTGAACACAACGTATCTTGATGGAACATCCATCATGGGCATGTTCTCAACAAAGTTCTTGACCAACTCCGGCGATTTCAAATACCCTTCACCATGTAGGAAATCTTCAAGGAAGTCCTTGGTCACAAACTTTTCGATCCCTTTGGCTATCTCTTTGCCTTTAGGGGTCTGCTCGTTGCCCGATGATAAGAAGGAATAGAAACACTCGATACCCCCTGGAAACGCAAGGTACTGGTTCCCAAATCCAAGACCTACACCTCCCCCCCAGCAGCCGTAGGTTTCCTTGCTAAAGGCCGCTATCTTGCCTTTGGCCGCAGCCGCCAGCATCCACATAACACATCCCCATTTACCCTTCTTAAACCCCTTTGCCTCCGCCGGTTTTTCATCGGTCCAGATGATACCAACGGGTTCATATCTGGTCCTGATGGCTTCTGCTATTTTGCTCTTCATATGTTATGTACCCCCCCTTTGTTGTATTGTAAATTTTGCCGCAAGGCCTCGATAGGATCCAGGTGGGCTGCCTTGCGAGCAGGAAAATAACTAAAGAAAACCCCTACTGCCACGGAAAAGACAAATGTGATGAGGACAATACCAGGGCTTAGAACAAAAGGGACCAATAAGATTCGGGTAAGCCACAATGACACCACAATCGCCACAATTATGCCAATAACCCCACCAAAAGTGGTGGACGAAGAGGTGATCTTCTGCGAAATAAGCATCATGAGCCAGTGCCGCGCCCTTTTGACCGTCAGCTCCACAGACATAATGCACTTGCTGGGAAAGCCCCTGTCTTCTGATCTCATCCGGCGTTTGGCGGACCACATAACTCGATTTTCCCTTGCAGACATTAAGGCTGTAGCTGAATCTCCTCCTGTATATGGTGAAGGTTCCTAGCCATAGAATGTTCCTTTTCCAGAATGCGGCCGAAGCCTCCAATAACCCTTAAGACAGGGTAATTGCGTCCCAACACTGCTATTCCCCTTCGGTCTTCTCCCCGATCCTCCTTAAAAACGCATCTCTGCGGTCCTTGCTCCACTGGGAGCAAAAGAGGGGCCTCCCTTTCATCACCCGGCTCATACACAGGGAGCAGGTGGGCTCACAGGCTATGATAGGTTCTGCGACCTCCCCCTTTGCCTTTTTGGGCCACAGCGGATCAGCAAACAAGACCCGGGCAAGTCCTATTAAGTCCGCCTCCCCTTGTGCCAGAATCCGCTCGGCCGTACCAGGTGATTGAATTCTCCCTGCAGCGATCACGGGGCTCTTAGAAACAGCCTCCTTTATTGCTCGGGCAAAATGGACCATATAGCCTTCTGACCGTTCCTTCTCTAGGTATTCAGGAAGGAAAAAAGAGTCGTATGTACCCGCCATTACAGAAAGATATGCAACGCCCATTTTCTCCAATTCTTTTGCATAAAGGGTGGTTTCGTTCAGGTGGAGGCCATCAGGCAGCCACTCATCAGCTAGAAACCGGTACCCTACAGGATAGTCTTTCCCAACGGAGTCAGTGACCGCTGCAACCACTTGAAGTGGAAAGCGCATTCGATTTTCAAGACCTCCGCCATATTCATCGCTCCGGTTATTCGTCCGAGGAGATAAAAATTGAACAATCAGATATCCAGTGCCACCATGGATTTCCACGCCATCAAATCCTGCTTCTTTGACACGTTTAGCTCCTTCTGCAAATGCCTCAATAACCCTTGCAATATCCTGGTTGGTCATTTCTTTGGGTATCACATCACCCGTTTTGACTCCTGAAGGGGCAAGTCTTTCACGGCCATAAGCATAACGACCCGCATGGTTGATCTGTAAAAAGGCCATTGCCCCCTGATCATGAATCACTTCAGCCAATTTGGAAAGACCGGGAATGTATTGGTCGTCATTCACTCTCAAAGTAAACGGCGACCCCAATCCCAATGGATCCACCGAGGCGTTTTCCACCACCACCATGGCCACACCTGAGGCAGCCATTTCCCGGTAGTGATCCAGCATGAGTTCGCTCACCGTTCCATCTGCACTGGCATAGCCCACATACATGGGAACCATAACAAGTCTGTTCTTCAGTGAAAGATCTTTAATAGTAAAGGGTGAAAATACATTCGAGACGTTACCCATAAGTCCTCCTTTCTCTTCCCGATTAGGGTGAACGTCTGCCCCACGGACCTATTGCCATGGAGCGTAATTCCAAGATAGGAAACACGGTCCAGGTAATATCCAAAGTATGTAGTCTAGAAATAGGAATACGAAAGGAAATTTGTCCTTCTGTCTTGAACAGACCAAATGGGGCCCCCGGGCTTTGACCAATGGTTATTTAAGCTAAGTCCTATTTCACATTTTGGATGTTTTCTCGCTTGCCTAGATAAACGCTATTACTTTGCCACAAAAAAGGCCCCATTACTATACAAAAATCTCACCGGTATTTCTCCCCCTAAGCCAAATGGCCTTACAGGAAGGCCTCTCCGAGTTGGCATAGTTATTGCCTCTTCTACGACCGTACAGGCCGTCGGGCCCGATGTAAAGGGGTCTTGAGAAAACCTGAAACAGCAACAGGCCCCCTCGCGGAAATCCTAGCCGCCATGGCCCTAGGGCCTGTCACCTAGAAAATAAGGGGGAAGGCCTACTCAAGATAAACTCTCAAGTCATTATGTCAATTTATAGTACATTTCACTCAGACCATTGCCAAAATGATGACAGTTGGGATTAAAGACTAGGGCATCTCCCTTTTAAACCATCATCCCTGCGTCTGGGAAAGGAGGACTAAGGTATGAAAATGCACACTAAAATCATGTTGCTTTTGACCCTTCCCCTATTGTTTATCTCCGTGGCTGTTAGCTCCATTTCCATTTGGAAGATGAAGGCCCAAGGGGAACAAGCCGCCCTACAGATTGAAAGTATGGGTAAGGCATTTACAGACAAGATGAAGGCTGACTATACCGCCCAAATTGAATCTTATCGAAAAGACCTCATCGCTTCCAAAAAGGAATATATAAAGTCAGAGGTGGATACGGCCCTCAGTGCGCTAAGCAAATTTATCGGAGATTTGGAAGCACTCCAGACCGAGGGTTTGCGGGGGGAAACCGATGAGGCACTCAAACAAGCCATGTTGGAGGAGGCGAAAACAAAGGCTGCAGATCTCATTAAGCACCTTCGATATGGGCCGGAAAACAAAGACTACTTTTGGATTAACGACATGACGCCCACTATGATCATGCATCCTTACAAACCTCAATTGAACGGCAAGGACCTTTCCGGGATAAAGGATCCAAAGGGAAAGAAGCTGTTCATAGAGTTTGTCAGGGTATGCAAAGAAAAGGGAGAAGGGTTTGTGGACTATTACTGGCCAAAATATGGCGCTGACAAACCCCAGCCAAAGCTATCTTTTGTGAAGCTTTTCAAAAAATGGAACTGGATCATTGGCACTGGAGTTTACATGGACGAGATAGAGTCGGCTGTCCAAGCAAGAAAGGCTATGCTGGATAAAAGGCTGGATAAAATCGCCACACAAATTCGAGATCAGGTGAAGGAGAGCCATTCTAGGGTAAAAAAACAGATTGAGCGGACCCTTTGGATCATCTCAGCCATCACCCTTGGAATGATACTCCTGGCGTTGGGGGTTTCATTCCTTTTTACCATTCGCAGTATCTCCAATCCCATAAACAGTGTGGTAAGAAAATTGAGTAAGGGATCCGAACAAGTGGCTTCAGCGGCCCACGAATTGTCAGACTCCAGCCAGACGTTATCAGAAGGAGCATCTGAGCAGGCCGCATCCCTTGAAGAGACTTCCTCCTCGCTGGAGGAAATCTCATCCATGACCAAACAGAATGCAGAAAACGCCTCTCAGGCAGATTCCCTTATGAAAAATACAAACAGGATTGTAGTGGAAGCCAAAGAGGCCATGGAAAAACTCACTACAGCAATGGACGGTATTGCCAAATCCAGCGAGGAGACCTCGAAAATCATAAAGACAATTGATGAGATAGCCTTTCAAACCAATCTTCTGGCCCTCAATGCCGCAGTGGAGGCTGCACGTGCCGGAGAAGCTGGGACAGGGTTCGCGGTGGTGGCCGACGAAGTGCGAAACCTTGCCATGCGAGCAGCCGAAGCGGCAAAAGACACAGCCACATTGATAGAGCAAAATGTCGTGCAGATTGGACAAGGTGCGGAAATGGTCGCCCAAACAAATAAGACCTTCTCTGAAGTTGCTCAAAGTGCGGACAAGGCAGCCCAATTGGTGGGAGAAATCGCCTTAGCCTCCAATGAGCAGGCACAGGGAATTGAACAGATCAACAGGGCCATTGAGGAAATGGACAAGGTGGTACAGCGCAGTGCGGCCAATGCAGAGGAATCTGCCAGTGCATCTGAGCAGCTAAGGGCTCAGGCAGAAGAAATGAAAAATATCGTCCAAGAACTTATCCGCCTTGCTGGCACAATAGAGAAGGAAAACCAAAACACAAAACCCAGCACACAGGTTACTACTCAAAAAAGGCAACATCACCCTTAAAGGACTCCCCTGAGGAGCAATCTCCAGAAAAGATTATCCCTCTTGACAACAATGATAATGATGGTTTCGAAGATTTTTAGAATCAAAGATTTCTGGATGGAGCTATCAAAGGAGGTGCCTGAGCTACTTGGGGCCTAAGCAGATTTTCTGCAATTCCTGGTCCAGCCATCTTCGTATTTCATCACGAGTCCGACGAAAGGCAATTCTTTTGTCTTCCCCAGAGCCGGTAACTGCTGTAGGATCCTGAAATCCCTTATGAACCCTTTTCTTTCCGCCTGGAAAAAAAGGGCACATCTCATTGGCATGGTCGCAGACCGTAATCACGCAGTCTATTTCCTGATCCAGGAACTGTTCCACGCTCTTGGATTCATGCCTGGAGATATCAATCCCTATCTCTTTCATAACGTCAATAGCAAACGGATTGACTTGAAATGGCTCAATACCGGCGCTGTAAGCTTCATACTGATCCCCATAAAGGGCATTGACCAGGCCTTCAGCCATTTGGGAGCGAGCGGAGTTATGGGTACACACAAAAAGGATAGTCTTTTTTGTCATGATGGATGGACCCTAGTTAGTGCCTATCCAAAAATTGTGATTTTTGGATAGGAGCGTTCAGCTCTCAGACTTCAACAAAAACCATGAAATACCAGCGGCTTAAGCTGATTGCTGATACCTGCCTATGATTTGTGGCGGGCAGGCAGGGCTAACCGCTGATGGCTACATCCAGAAATATCCCATTTGGGGATGGACATTAGTAACATTAATAAGGTATTCAAAATAACCTCGTGCACCTCCTCTTGCAACCAAAAAGATTACCAAAGCTCAACGCCGGCTACAAGATATGCATAGACCCAAAGGCCCTTAAGGTGCTAATATGCCATTATAATAGTCCCATCACGCGCCCCAAGGAAAAGGGAGTAAGCCATGGATTTATATACTCCTGTTGGTAGAAGAGAAATCATTAAGAAGCTCCTTTACATGGGTGGTTCGATTCTTTTTGCAAACCTTTTAGTAGATTCTCTTCCTTCCTCTCTGGCCACCAAATTGGGACCTGAAAATTCTGGCTTTATCGTCGAAGGCATAGGCAAGCAGAAGGGTTACTCCGTGACACAGCTTGTAAGAAGAGTCTTCGACGCAGCCGGCGGGATAGATCATTTCATATCAAGAGGAGATGTGGTAGCAATCAAACCTAACATCTCATGGGCCAGAAGCCCTGGGCTTGCTGCCACCACAAATCCAGAAGTTTTAAGGGCCGTGGTGGAACTATGCCAAGAAGCGGGGGCCAAAAAAGTCAGGATTGTTGATCATACTATACATGATGCAAGGCGCTGTTTTGCAATCACAGGGGCAGGACGGGTCGCAAGAGAAACTGGGGCCGAATTGGTATTTCCTCGCTCCTCTCTGATGCGCAAAATGAAAATAGGAGGTGTCCGCCTTGATACATGGCCTGTTTTCACCCCCATCGTGGAAGCCGACAAACTGATCAACATTCCCATAGCAAAACACCATTCCTTAAGCAAGCTTACCCTGGGCATGAAAAATTGGATAGGTGCAGTAGGAGGAAGCAGGTGGGTTCTACACCAGGATATCAATCAAAGCATTGTGGATCTGGCCCGATTTTTCAACCCAACCCTTACCCTTATAGATGCGATTAGGATCATGACCCGTAACGGCCCATCAGGAGGCAAAAAGGAATATGTGGCAAAAAAAGATGTCTTGATCTTGAGCAATGATCCTGTGGCTGCAGACGCTAGGGCGGCCCTGCTATTCGGCAAGAGGCCCGCAGATCTCGGCTTTATCCGACTGGGCAAGAGATGGGGACTTGGTACATTTGACTTTCGGCAACTTCAGCAAAAAAAGGTCCATATATGAGGGTTAAACAGCTCGTCTGGCTAAGAAGGATAAGCCAAGGTTTTTTTCTATTCCTTTTTCTTTTTCTCCTTGCTGAAAGCCGTCTACCGCAAAAGATATTTCTTGAATACTCTGTTGTTTTCACCTCAGAACAAGATATCAGAATAAGTTGGCCCATAAGATTCTTCTTTCAGCTTGATCCGCTCGTCGGCCTGTCTTCACTTCTATCAGGCCACCGACTGATTACCGGATTCATATGGGGAGCCATTGTCCTGTTTCTTACCATGTTTTGGGGAAGGGCCTTCTGTGGCTTTATTTGCCCTTTAGGAACTATAAACCATTTGGTGAGCAGACTAAAACCTTCCCTAAAAGGGGATCGCTTGATCAGGGCAAACCAGAAAAGCCCTGGCCAGAAATTCAAGTATTTTGTACTCATCGCCCTTTTGATCGCCTCGGTACTAACTCTAAACCTCACAGGTCTTATGGATCCTATCTCTTTGTTGTTTAGGTCACTGGCACTGGCCGTGGTGCCAAGCGTGGGAATCGGGCTGAGTTCCTTTTTCCATGCCATGGCCAACAGTGATATCAAGTTCTTGAATTATCTGAGCTATGGAGGTGAAGTCCTCCTGGCGCCCATATTTGGCTATGAATCCCAAGCCTACCAGACAGGATGGTTCATAGGTTTGCTTTTTCTTTTTATTTTATTTCTCAACCGAATAAGACCCCGGTTCTGGTGCCGGGTCTTGTGTCCCCTGGGGGCCTTGTTAGGGGTATTTGCAAGATTTGGTTTGCTCACCCTCAAGAAAGATCAGGAAAAATGTACCAATTGTGGGCTGTGTTCCCAGTTCTGCCAGGGGGCTGCATGTCCTGAGCCTGGCAATGATTGGCAGCCTACTGAGTGCATCACCTGCTTCAACTGTTCCAATGTGTGCCCTGAACATGCACTTTCCTTTAGATTAAAGTGGCGCCTCAACCTTAATAAAGCCCCTGACATGGGCCGTAGGGCCGTGCTGGGAGGAATTCTTGCCGGAGTGTCTTTGCCTTTTTTGGGGAAATTAGATGGTCGAGTTGAGAAGGTATCTGACTCAAGGCTCATAAGGCCACCCGGGGCAGTACCTGAGGAAGAATTTATCACCCTTTGTCAAAGATGTGGCCTCTGCATGAAGGTATGTCCCACAAATGCAATCAACCCCACGTTGGGTGAGGCCGGAATGGCTGGCTTTTGGACTCCTAGACTCATCATGACCATGGGTTATTGCGAGTACACCTGCACGCTTTGCGGAAGTGTGTGTCCCATCGGCGCTATTAGGGAGATATCGGTCAAGGAAAAGATAGAACGCCCCATAAAAATTGGAGCTGCTTTCATAGACAGAGGCAAATGCTTGCCTTGGTCTGGAAACGCTCCATGCATTGTGTGTGAAGAGCATTGCCCCACATCGCCCAAGGCCATTTATCTCCGCAGGGAAATGGTCAAGACCCGCAATGGCCGCCCTTTGGAGATGCAGCTACCTTTTGTTGACCTCAAAAGATGTGTGGGATGTGGGATATGTGAAAACAAATGCCCAATCAAAGGAGATGCTGCTATAAAAGTAATCGCAGCAGGAGAATCCCGCTCACTCAAGAATCAGATTCTGCTATAGTTTCAATAAAGGAGGAGAAGGTCATGGAAGTGAAGAATTTCAAAGACTGCGAAGATGTTAAGATCGAGGAGTTCCCATTTAAGGGGCAGATGCGTAAAGTTATCGGCACCAGTGTACGATGGCTTTCCAGGTATGGAAACGATGGCCACGGGTATCCTGAATATGGTCTCCGATATTTCACCATTCAACCTGGAGGTGAAATTCCTATCCACAATCACTTTTACCACCAAACCATGTATATCCTAAGCGGGCGATTCGAGTGCTGGCAATTTGACATGGACACCGAGGAGGTGGTGGATACCAAGATTGTTGGCCCTGGTGACTACGTCTATGTACCGAGCATGGAACCCCATGGTATGCGTAATATCGGGGATGAGCCTGCCACGTTTTTGTGCTGTATAGGGAATGTATATGAAGAGTAGGCAGGGAAGAGGTATGGATTTGCCTTTGTAATCTTACCCTCTTATTTTTCTATTTCACTGTCGCTTTCCAGTTGAAAGAGGCAGATATCCCTGCGGTGAATTACGCCCAAGAACCGAGTAATCTTTCCTTTTTCAACTACTGGAAGATAGGGCAATTGGTGGCGTTCCAATTGGCGTAGGGCATAAGCGAGGTCATCATCAGCATTCACTGTTTTAACCTTTTCCGCCACATCTCGGGCAATGATAAGGTGGGCCAAGTCCTTATCAAAAAAGAGGTCTCGAATGGAACCTAGGGAAAGTATGCCGATCCACTCTTTATCATTTCCTACAACAGGCAGCATGGTGTATCTTGTCTTTTGCATTATTTTTATTATCTCATCCAATGTTGCGTCCTGCGGTATTGTATCAATATGATACCGCATAAGGTGCTTGACGCAGAGGGCTTCTTCTTGTTCACCAATGTCACAGGCCGGAGTTCTGCCAAAGGCCTTAAGGACCCTTGAGCGTAACAAAGACAAATTAGCTCTTATATGCCCTATTGTAGGTGATGACAAAATTTTCACAATCTTGACTTCCCCGCCCCTTACAAGGCTTAGTTTAGTCAAAATGGGCCCAAATACCTCAAAAACCACTGTTGTGGCAAGGATGGTTGATAGAAGGGACCCTCCTATGGTGGGGACCTCTCTGGCTGCCCAGGCGGAAAGACCAATAGCGAGACCAGCCTGAGGCAGAAGCCCTAGGCCCAAATAGATACCACTGGGTATATTTACTCCGGCCCATCTCTTCCCCAGAGTAGCACCTAAAATTTTTCCACCTGCCCTT
The DNA here is from genome assembly GCA_019307815.1 of Deltaproteobacteria bacterium. Lineage (GTDB taxonomy): Bacteria > Desulfobacterota > DSM-4660 > Desulfatiglandales > Desulfatiglandaceae > B111-G9. The sequence continues at coordinate 45,385 of JAFDIV010000017.1, read as the reverse complement.
GCAAGAATATATATTACACCTGCCAATCCCATCTCCTCGAGCATGTCAATGTGAAAGCTTGCTCCGGCAAATACAAAAAACAGGGCATAAAGCGGGTAATCCATCTCACTCAATCGCTTGACAACCATCCTTGTCCGATCGCACGTGTTTACCAACACACCACCCATTACCAAGTTCGTTAACATTGTGGATACAGAGAAATAGTGAGAACACCCTATTCCCAATAATATGGCAGCCAGTGAAACCAGAAGGAGTTCGTTTTCTTCAAGCCCAAGCCGGAGATAGTACTGAAGAAATAACGCTAGCCCTAAACCCAAAAGCAGAGGCAGGAATATCCCATGCGCCACCTCGGAAATGGAACCAATAAATGCGGAGCCTCCGCTTGCAGCACTTTGGGGAGCAAACGAGATGATGCTCATGGCAATTACAAAAGCGATAATGCACACTAAATTATTCAAGCCTACCATGGCCATAATATGGTCTGTAAGAGGGCCCTCAGAATCCAAATCTCTAATTACCAGCAAGGTAGCGGCGGGTGCTGTGGCTATGGAAAGAATCCCCAGAAAGACAGCCGTGCTTAACGAACCTCTCAGCGCAACCAATAAGGAGATAAAAACAAGGGATGATGTGAATAAAATATCTCCAACAAAAAAGAAAGGGAGTGTATTCTTAATTCTTTTGAACTTCTTGGTATCAAATTCTGTACCAATGTAAAATGCAATGATGCCTAATGCGATCTCGCTAATAAAGGTAAAATGTGCTACGTCCTGTTTGGTCAAAAAATCTACTACTGATGGACCAATAAGAAGCCCTGTCAATAAGTATCCAGTTACCCGAGGCAGTTGAAAAAGCAGGGCAACCCTGGCTCCCAGTAACGCTAACACCACAACCGCGGCCAATAAAAGAATGTAACCCATCGATATCTTCCAATTCCTGCTTCATAACCTTGTCCTAAAATTGGACACCCTTTAATCCAAACAGTACACTGAGCGGACCAATTCCTTAGTCGAACAAAATTGAGGCGATCTTACCATATTTTTTGATGCAAATCTCTGATAAAAAATTGGGCAAAAGAGTCTTTTACCTTACTCCAAACCCATCTTTCCCGGGTTCAGGATGTTATTGGGGTCTAAGGCACGCTTAAGTGTGCGCATCACCTTGAGGGCCACCCGGTCATGCTCCAGTGGCATATAAGCGGCTTTGGTCATCCCAATCCCATGCTCTCCTGAAAGGGTTCCTCCAAGATCACAAGCCAGCTTGTGGAGATCATAAAGGAGTTGTTCCAAACGGGCTGTCTGATCAGGATCGTTGCTGTCGTAAAAGATATTAGTATGGAGGTTTCCGTCGCCTGCATGGCCAAAATTGAACAGGAAAAGGTTGTACTGGCGGGACAGGTCTTGTGAACGACGTAGAAATTCAGCAATACGGCTCATGGGTACAGCAATATCTTCTGGCACACAATCAAGGTGAACTGTGCCCATCATTCCACCAATGGCCTTTCTGGCCTCCCATAGGTGCTCCGCATCTTGCTGATCCTTTGCCACTCGGACTTCGATTGCATTACATTTATGAAAAAGCTGCGCTACCCTTTCAAGCTCGAACCTCACATAGTCCTCTGTCAAGCCATCAGTCTCCACCAGAAGAAGTGCCTCTACTTCTGGCAATTCAATTCGAGCATGTTTACGCAGGAGTTCAATGGCCGCTCCATCCAGCAACTCCATCACGCTCGGGGTTACATCCGAATGCATGACCAAGGTAACGGCTTCGCCGGCATCTTCCAGCCTATGGAACGTGGCCAGGGCCGTCGCCGTGTACGACGGTTTGGGGCATATCTTCAAAGTGATCTCTGTTATCACCGCCAATGTCCCTTCTGAACCCACAAGTAATCTACACAGGTCATATCCCGAGGATGTCTTCATGGTGCGGGCCCCTACGTGCATCACTTCGCCGTTGGCAAGTACCGCCTTAAGGCTCAGGACATAATCACGGGTGGTGCCATACTTTACGGCCCGCAATCCTCCTGCATTGGTTCCCACATTCCCCCCTAGCGTGCATACTGAGCCACTGGCCGGGTCTGGAGGAAAGAAGAAACCAAGGGGCGCCAGGGCAGCTTGGAAATCGGCATAAACTACCCCAGGCTGGACCACCGCCAGTCTGTCCGGCACACTGATCTCAAGGATCCTGTTCATGCGCGTCAGGTCAAGCACAATCCCCCCCTTGGCCGGCACTGCCAGACCTCCGAGTCCTGTGCCCGCCCCACGGACAGTCACTGGAATTCCCTTGCTATTAGCCAGAGTAAGAATCTTTGATACCTGCTCTGTGGATGTAGCCCACACAGCACAATCAGGGCGATGCTGATAACCGGAGGCATCATAGGAATAGGACACAAGATCTATTAGCTTCTGGGTAAAGTTCTCAGCACCCACAATATCTATAAGTGCTTGGCATACTAAAACGTCCATTTAAACACCCTTCACCAAAAGGCGCCGTATAAAACGCTCCATTCTGTCTAAGGCCTCTGAAAGTCGCTCCTGGTCAACTGTGCACGAAATACGAACACATTCCCTTCCAGATGGACCAAAGGCCCCTCCCGGTATTACTACAACCTGTTCTTCAGAAAGCAGATTCAGAGCGAATTGCATGGTGTCATTGGTTATCTCGGCTAGATTTGGAAAAACATAGAATGTCCCAATAGGCTAGTGTACACGAATACCCGGTATCTCCTTGAGACGGGTATATACAATATGACAGCGAGTCTCGAATTCTTTAATCATCGCTTGAAACTGCTTCTCGTCTGCCTTCAGGGCTGCAAGAGCAGCCCGCTGGCCAACATTGCTAGGGCAACTGGTGAAATAGGTCGCCACCTTTACTACTTCCTCTATAAGCCACTCTGGCCCATAGCAGTATCCTATACGCCAGCCTGTCATGGCAAAAGTCTTAGAGAATGAATTGATGACCATAGTCCTTTCCGCCATCCCTGGCCTTGTATAGATCGATTCGCACGGACCTTTAAAGACAAAGTTATCATAAACTTCATCGGAGATCACCATGAGGTCGTTCTCAGTTGCAAGAAGAGCCAATTCATCAAGCACATCTCCTGGTATAATGCAACCAGTAGGATTGGTGGGTGAATTGATGATGATGGCTTTGGTTTTTTCTGTAAGGGACTCAGCCACCTTTTCGGGCCTTACGATAAAGCGATCATTAAATTCTGTTGCCACAAATTTCGGCCTCCCACCTGCCAATATAACCTGGGCCTTATACGGAGGGAAATAGGGTTCAAGGATAATCACTTCTTCACCGGGTTCTAGAATTGCTCGCAGTCCTGCGACGAGTGCTCCCATACCTCCATGGGTCACTGCCAGTTGCTCTGGCTTTAGTGTTATCTGCTTTGTGCTCTTAATATGTTCTATCAACGCTTCTACTAAATCACTGTCACCCCGTGACGGTGTGTAATGAGTATATCCAGAAACGGCATCTTCCAATGCTGAGCGGCAGACTTCAGCTGGAGTAACAAAATCAGGATCCCCAATACCGAGTGAGATCACACCGTCATAGGCCGCCGCCCTCAAAGACATCTCTTTTATGGGGGCTGGTTCTATGTTTCGAACACTTCTTGATATTTTATCCCTCATAAGGCTTCCTTATATGTATCCCAACAGTCTTGGAATATACAGGATCAAATCAGGAAAATACGTTACCAATAATTGTCATGTCAATACCTGCCACGACCATGCCCCATGAGCACACTCGAATCTGTATGGCTGCAAGAATATTGACGAAATATGAAATAGCTCTCATGTAGAACGAAAATTGGCCAAATCGAACAGGCTCATATTTCCTGTCGTTTGGCCACCCTACTTGCAAAAAAGTGAGTAGTTCCTATTGTTTTATTTTCTCATATAATTCATTTGCCATTTTGATATGCTTCTGCACAATGGCATCGGCCTGGTTACCAACCTTTGCTTCAGCCTCTTTTGCTGCCTTCATGGCTTCTTCAACCCACTCACTGCCAATTTTCTTTCGGATGAAGTCCAATCCTGCCGATCCTAAAGAACAAAGTTTGCGCGAAGGCACAAAGGTTTTCGAACGGGAGTTTGTCTTCGAGGCAAAGCCCCTGAATTCCGCTCCGCGGACTTCTATTTTTGGGCGATTTTGATACCATCTCGCCCAAACCCTGTCAATTCCTTACTGGAAAACATCGCAAAAAATCCTACCCCAACAAACTTGCTAGGAGAATGGATTCTCGGGCAAAACTGGAACGAATCTCAATGGCCTGAGAGGCGGATGCCGAACAGAAAAGATTTAGATAAGGTCGCACAACATTTGCCGGTAATGCTCTGGCGATTTGACCTTCATCTTGCCGTTGCCAACAGTCGGGCGCTGGAACTAGCTGGGATCACTGAGGATACGTCAAACCCACCCCATGGGGTCATCGGCCGGGATGAGAAAGGGATTCCCAATGGCATTCTGCAAGACGAGGCAATTGATCTGGTCAAAAGAAAAATACCAGTTCCAACCGACATCCAAATTACATCTGCCATGGACGATGCCATACCTACCCTTCATGCCATAGGAATTACCGGGCTTAACGACCTACGCTTAATGGATGGCCACGACGGATCACCCACTTTTAGAGCTCTCCAACAGTTACATAATAATTCAGAGCTTTCAATAAGGGTCTGGATGTGCCTCTTAGGAGATGTACTTGAAGATGCTATAAGGATTGGACTAATGACAGGTATGGGAGACGACCTTCTCCGTATAGGGCATGTGAAGCTATTCGCTGATGGCAGTCTGGGGGCACACACGGCCTGGTTAAGTGAGTCTTATGCAGATGGGGGCAATGGCATCAGTCTTTATCCCATGGAAGATATGTATCAGCTCATAAGGCGGGCTGAATCTACAGGTCTGTCTGTAGCAGTCCACGCCATAGGAGACAGGGCGATCCATGAACTAGTCTCCGTATTCACACGTTTGGAAAAAGAACGGAAGACCTCACATGAAACGGCAAAAACCCCTGTTCCCCACCGCATTGAACATCTTCAGATACTCCATACCAGGGACCTCATCTCCATTTCCGAGCTAGGAATCATAGGCTCGGTTCAACCCAGGCAGGCAACAGATGATATTATCCTTATTGAAAAAAGCATCAGGGATCGCGGAAAGCTCGCCTACCGGTTTCGCGACATGCTCGATAGGGGTATTATGCTTGTTTTTGGCTCTGATTGCCCGGTTGCAAGCCCGAATCCCTTAAGCGGGATTCATGCTGCTATAACCAGGCAGCGTGAAGATGGAACTCCAGAAAAAGGTTGGTATCCAAATCAACGAATACAAGTGGAAGAAGCAGTCCGAGGGTACACTGTCGCCCCAGCAAAGGCTACCGGCAGATGGGATACACTCGGAAGTCTCACCCCTGGAAAATTGGCAGATTTCATTGTCCTGGAAAAAGATATCTATACAATAGACCCTGCCTTGATACTCACGACGCGGGTTGATCTGACCTGTATTGGGGGTAGAATCGTATACGACAGGCACGACATAACCCCGTGACAAATAACCATAAAATGGGCAACAAACGCTGGATCGAAAAGGGCCTCTTTTATTTAAGTAAGGGCGCCAAAGAACAAAAGTCTTTTTAAGGGCGTTTCTAACAGGGAGGTATTTCCTGGATATCTTTGCCTCGGGGAAGTCGGCTCTCTATTGGGGGGTTACTTTAAAGACAATGCGCTAAAGCATGCCAAATATTTGGAGAAGTAGTATAAGACAGGGAAAGAATGGACCATATTTCTCATAGAGGGAAGTAATACACCCGACCAAGTCTAATGCTTCTTGGTGCCTGGGGCGGGAATCGAATCTGGCGTACCCTAAAACACCTAACTTATGGACATCTCAGGCTTTTCCTCTAATTTCAACAACTAAGCCCTACCTTCAATATCTTCAATACATAAAATAAATGCGATTTTTTCAGTCAATTTCGAAAAAAAGTGTCCCAAAAGTGTCCCAATCTGATGCATTCTTTTCTATTTTGAGAACCCCAATTTCAGTCATCCACGCTGGTGTCCGAATAATATAATATGAACAAAAAAGGAGATTGTAAAGCCATGGAAAAGAAATTAGCAGTTCTCATCCTCACAATTATTTTGTCAGCGTTCTACACATCGGTATCGGCTCAAAATCACAACTCAAATAATCAGGGCACTTATTATGGCCACTCTGTTCCACAACAGTACTTGCCCCAAACTCAAAATTACAGGACACGCACATACCCGTCTTACGACTACCGCTACCACGCTTACCAGAATTACGAGCGGGCCACCCGAAGATATATGAGCAACCCTACTCGCCACAATTATCAGGTCATGGAGCAACGAAGACAAATTTGGGAGATGAGGGAAAGGCAATATCAGCAATATAAAAGATAGGCCTTTTCGGACTCACCAATAAAGACGTCTTCAAGTGTGTACAGAGAATCAATCTGTTTTCACAGAAAGTGTGTGTATTCTGGCCCCCCGAGGGCTCCCGCCGAAGTTGTACGCCTATGATAACAAATGTAATTATCTCGTGATTACAATATGTTACATATCATTTTTCTTTGATAGATCTTTCAGCTTTTCGCTCTTTCCTGTACCTAAATCCACAAAAACCCCTCTTTAATCCATCAATTCCTCCTAATCTGATTTGATTGATTTTTCGCCATCTTACGCATAAAAATGATTTGATTCCCCCTCACCAATAATAGTATATAATCCGTGGTGCAGAATGGAGAACAGAGGCCCAATAGCGGTTATGATTAATCTGTTTCATTACAATTAGTTATTGGTTATGTGCCATAGGAAATACAATTGCTGGAGGTATCTATGAAAAAGCATTTCCCCTTTTTTACATTAGTTTTTCTATTGATAATAGTTCTTGCTGGATGCGCTCAAACAAAACAGTACACCCCGCAACCTATTGGAACACAATATAATTTGACAGGTATGCCAGCTGACCTTGTACGTGTACAGGTAAATGATTTGCGTGCAGAAAGAAAAAATTCTGAACAATTAATCCAAGGCATTAAAGGGCAAATCTTAAGCGCATTATCTACAAAAAAAATTACTGGGAACCGGTCTTTTTATAGTTTGCAGATCGATATTATTGAACATCGCTCATTCTTCACCCTTGGAAACTGGAATGCTTCGACGAAGCTTCGCATAAGATTAATAGGCCCCAAGAACAATATAATTGGCAATTGGAAGGCTGAAGGAAATGCACATCGCTCAAACATGTGGGGATATGCAACGTCTAAAGCTGTTTCTCAAGATGCTTATGATATTGCCATAGCAGACATGATGTCGATCTTATCTTCGGTTTCTTTACCAGCCTATAATATCAGGAAATAAGGAGTGTAAATTGGATATACTTTCTCTAAAAGCGGCCTTGGACTTAGGAAAAAAAGCCCTGGAAATTGTTAGACAAACAAAGGAACTATTACCAAACGGAAAAGAAAAGGATACAGCAAAAATAGTAATAAATGAAGCTGATACAGCATTTAAATTAGCAGAGTCAAAGATTGCTCAAGACCTTGGCTATCAGCTTTGTCGGTGCACATGGCCACCACAAATAATGCTGAGCATTGAACAGGAAAAATATGGTGAAAAGTTTCAGTGCCCAAAATGCAAATCAATTCTTTCATCTGAAATGCCACCACTGTAGTTCTCTGAAAATAATGAATGCTGAAAATCACATAACAAAGCTAATTCAGCCGACGCAAAAAGCCGCGCGGCTGATTAGCGACGTTATCGGAGAAAGAAATGAAATATATTTTAATACTACTTACAATGTTCTTATGGTACTTGACTACTTATTATGGGATATATATTGCAGTTATCGGAATGGCATTTATTTTTTCACTGAGTTGGTTATGGTTGATATTTGGATATTTATTTCTGATAGGAACAGTTTTTGGGATTTCAAATGGTATCCCTAGTCTGTTGCGTCTTCTAATTCTGAAAATTTATGGAATAAACTGGTTTTGCTGTATTGCACATTCGCTTGCTGGTGTAGTTGGTCTCGTTCAAATAATAAGACTTTTCAACGCAAGTCCGCCTGAATTAGTAGTCGGGGGTGAATCGTTTTTCATTTTAACAGGAATGTGGAAAATTGCTCCATTTAAGACAATATTTCTTGCCATGCCATTTCTGGGACTTGTCATTTCCATCGTTTGGTCAAATATTATTGCGCCTGTATACATTAAACTGCGGGAAGATGAACTTGACTTGGCACCTTGAAAAAAGAAGGATAGCCAGATATCAGCTATATGAAATAATAGCCAAAGACCATAAGCAGGCAAATTCAGCGGACGCGGAATACCGCGCCGCTGATTTGCATCGTTAGCAGCAGAAAATATGATGATATTCTGCGAAAGAGGATCATGAATGAAAGAAAAATGCTTTAATCACCCTGACAAAAAATCGCTTGCTCAATGTCATTCTTGCGGAAAATACTTTTGTGAAGAATGCTTGACGGAAGGAAGAGAGTATTACTATTGCAAGGATGAGCAATGCCAAGCTTTTAAGAATCAGGAAGACCAAAGGTTAGAGGTATCGGCGAAAAGGGACACTGTCTTACTTCAGCAAAAGTGGAAAGAGAATGGCAGAAGGTTTTATAGAAAGACTTTCAAAATCCTTGGTATTGCGTGGGTATTGCTCACAGCTCTTTTATTTATTATGCTTCCATCCTACAATTTGAAAAACCCTTCTTGGTTACCGCTGATAAGCCTTATTGTTTGTTTGAAATGGTTCGTTCTGTCTTGGTTCCTGCGAGTCACCATTTACAGGCATTTCATTTGGGAGAGACGTATTATGCGGGAATTTCAGGAGAACCAGCCCTGAATCTGCTAACCAGCGGGTGAACTTGACGCCCTAAAAAGCGGGCGCAAATTACCCCTGGCGTTCACGCCGCCTGCGGCGGGGACAAATCGTGAGAGCCTTGGCTCAGCTCGCGCATTAGGGCAACAGAGTGAGGATAGCTATGAACTTCATAACATATTTCTTTACATTCCAACTTGTTTATATATGCTATGCATTGATAATCTTTGTGCCAATACTATTTCTAGGATTTTTGTCGCGGCTGTTTCCTCCTGAATTATTATTTATTCCTTCTATGATTGTTGGTATTATTTCCATGCCTGTTATTTTCATACCTTTGCTTGTATTGATTTTCTGGTTTTCTCACCAGACAACCAAGAGAATAGCTTACTGGCATCTATCATGGACTGAATCATTTAGGGATACATTTAAGACATTCAAATCCTATATTGGAATAATTTTTCATTTCAAATAGACAATGAAACCAAAGACAGACCTTTTATTAAATTCAGCGTGTATCTTGGTGATTTCCCCATTACTTGGAATGATGGTAGTTAGTTTCATTGTGGGCCTAGTAGAAATTTTGATGTGGACCGTGGCTGGGACTGCAGGCTTGATTTCATCTGTCTTTTTCGATGTTGACTTCACGGCTATAAAGTCATGTATGACAATCATTCGGCAAATTGAGGCCCTCAACCCGAGCAGAATAATTGACAACACCTTTATTCATGAGTACAGAAACGGTTTTATCAAAAGCTTAAGTAGTAGCATTGAGAGTCTGATTCATTTCCCGAACTCTTTCAGTGTAAATCATGGTCATGGCCTTTGACTTTGCTACAAGTGTGTAATCGATTCCCACACCATGAGTTCACCTCTAATTCACCTTGAATTATTATAGGCCCGGTGGTCCCGAAAAAGCTGCAAAACATCAATGAGCACTTGATATGAGAATAGAGTAAACAAGTAAGGCCAAAAGATACACTTATTCAGATACTGATTTCGGATAGTAAATGTCATCCTGGGTTCTTAAGTTTGCTGTTATAAAAAGGCCTAATGGCCTGTATTCAGAAGCAAAAGGTCTAGTACAGCCCTTCTCTCTGCATGTACCAAAGCTGGCACAGACGCAGAATCCTAGCGCTGCTGCGCAAACCTCTAATTTTCCTCTTAGATTTTATTGAACTACGGCCAACAATCATCCTGTCTAGTCTTCAATTTACAAATAATGAAACCACCCAATGTTGTCAACAAACAGAAAATCCAATCCACGTACCTGAATTCTCACATGTCAATGGCAGAGAGCAGTTCTGAAAGAAGGTAATTGAAAACAAAGCTCACATATTTAGACTAGGCATAACAGGATTCGGAGCTCAACTCTTTATCATTCCCCTCATTTAATTGAAAACATTCCTAGCTCCTGCCGATAATCAATCAAAACCCTTCTCAGGAGTTTCAAATGGAAAACACGGCCCTAAAATGCCATCTAGTAGAATAGAAATAATCCGTGGCACAAATAAGCTTTTGCTGGTAGCTCCACACGGGCACGAAGAAGATGATGAGGATACAGGGACCCTAACACGAGAAATAGCCCAAACAATCAAATGCTACGCTGTTATCGGCGAAAAGAACCAGTGGAGAATCAATCCTTTTACCAACTCTTGAAAAGCCTCAATCCCACAGAATCTGCTGCTCCATCCAAGTTATGGGTTTATAATGCCACAAATCTTGCCATTCAAAACCACGGCCTTAGTAGTTTCAGCCTGTATAGATAGCTCAATTTGAGCTATCAGGTCCTACTCCTGCCAATTGAAATTAGAGTAGACCAGAAGAGGAGTTTGTAGCACATGAAAATCTTTCCATACGTATGGAAAACCCAGGAAAGGGGGTGAAAAGAAAAACGGTAAAGTAGGAAAAGTATGATTTAGTCAATACATTATAACCACTAAACATAGGCCAGTCGGTGATTTTCATCGGCTGGCCTTTTTGCGTTTAAAGAAAGAAAGGAGGTATTGAGATGAATAGAGAATTATTGGAAAAACCATTCGAACCAAGTCAAATCAAACAGAGAATAGGAACATATGGCAATGTCCTTGACTATGTCGAAGGCCATACAGTGATACAGAGGCTGAACGATGCCTTTGATGGCAAATGGTCGTTTGAAATCGTCAGATGTAAAATTCTGGAAAAAGAGGATGAAGTAATTGTGCTCGGCAGGCTCAGTGCCGAGGGGGTGGTCAAGTGCCAATTTGGCAGTTCTCGTATAACCCGCGCGAAGGACAGCGGCGAAATAATCTCATTGGCGGATGACTTGAAAGCCGCAGCCACTGATAGCCTCAAAAAATGCGCTACCATGTTGGGTGTCGGACTATATCTCTATAACGGCGACAAATCCCTTCATGACTTGGAACTAAAGAAATCAGCTAAGGGGCGTTCAGAGCCCCCTCTCAATAAAAGGACACCCGAAAATGGCGGCAATGGCCAAGGCAGAATCACAAACAGGCAACTCAATTACATAGTGAACTTGGGTAGGAGCCTGGGGCTCACGTCCAAGGACTTGGATGATGAAAGTTTAAAGCTTTATGGCGCAAGAGTAGCGTATCTCACTGTCTCGGAGGCCAGTGCGTTTATTGACATATTAAAACAAGAAGCAGCCTGAAAATCCATCCATGGGGGCCTAGAAAGGGAGCCAGGTATTTATGCCTCGCTCCCTTTTTTGTGGCTCAAATCAGAAAGGAGGAAAATAACATGACACTTTCAGTCGTAAAGCAAACAAAAGAAAGGAAAATAGAGCCACACCTTCATTTTTCTTACAGCCAGTTGAGTACATATCTCATCTGTCCCATGAAATATGCCCATCAATATGTTTGGGCAACACCGTGGGAAACAAAACCAGTCGCTCTGCCATTTGGAAAGGCAATCCATAAGGCAGTGGAGATGTTCTATAAAAAGCTCAAAGCAGAGGAGGAAATAATATCAGTTGATGAGCTTATAGCTACGTTTGAGGCAGTATTTACCACGGAAATCGATAAAACAGACATTGAAATTACATTCAAGAACGGAGAAGACCTCAAATCCATTCGGCAACAAGGAATAGAACTCATAAAAATCTTTCACTCTCAGGCAAGGCCGCAAAAAATAGTAGCTGTTGAGTTTCCTTTCTCGGTCAAAGCCCCAGACATCATTAATGGTGGCGGAGACCTTCCAGTGAGGCTTGAAGGAGTTTTCGACCTGGTGGAATCGGATAGCGAGGGCAATTACGCAGTTGTAGAGCTCAAAACAAGTGGACAAAGATTTTCCTCTTTACGCCTGGAACATGACTTACAGGCCACGGTTTACAGCTATGCCATGGCCAAGATGAAAGTAGCCACAAGCGAGAATTCCTGCCTTGTCAGATATGATGTACTCTTGAAAACCAAAAAGCCTGAGTTTGTCCAATATTTCGTCTCCCGCACCGAGCTAGACCACCAGAGACTTGTCCATCTTATCAATCATGTACTCAAAGCAATAGAGAATCGCATCTTTTACAGACAAACGGGCTGGCAGTGTGGGGATTGCCAATTTAAGAAAGCCTGTTTTTCATCATAGACCCATGAAGAAAGGAGGTGATGGGAATGTTTGATTTTGATGATGATGGATTTTGGGATTTGGAGACTGAGGATTTTGCAATCTTGGGTGGGATACTCGGATACGCTGAGGAGGAATGTGAAGAGAGAATGCGACTAGAACGGGAGTTGGAAACGGATGAACAAAAGGAGGAACAAGAAACAGAGAAGAATCAAGACAGCCACTGTTCTCAATGGTGCGAACCACCTTATGAGCTCTTTGATATCCCACCTGACGATGAAGAACCCTATCCTTAACGCCTGAAAGGTATCAACGTTTAATCAGGCCCCTTTCTCTGGTTTCTAGACCAGGGAGAGGGGCTTTTTTTGTGCCAAAAAAAGGAGGTGAAACATGAAGCTAATCGTCAAATGCGCCTGGTGCGGGAAAATCATGGAGATAAAGGAGATTGAAGAGGATGAAGCGCCAGCTCTTCCCATTACTCACTCGATTTGTAAGTGCTGTCTCAGAGGCCTTCGCAAACAGACACAAGAAATAATCAACAACAATAAACAGAACAACAATAAAAGGAGGTAGAAAATGAGAGCAATAGATACGTTTGAAAGTCTAATCCAAAAGGTCCATGAAATGTCAGCAAACTATTATGACGAGACAATTGAGGTCAAGGATATAGAATTTGAAAGCCTGTACACTGCTTGGATTGGTGGAAACAGATTCACTGTACTTCCATCAGCTCAGAGACTTTTGGCAAACAAACTCAGAGTCCCCTATTCCTATCTCTGCAGATGTCCAGGCGAGCTTCAAGCGAAAAACCTCAATTATTGGATTCGCAGAGAAGCAAAGAAAAGAGATACATTCTTTTGTCGTTTTGATGGAGCCAAACTGAGAGCGGTATTTACCAGCAGGTATACGGCAATTGATAACATGGAGATTCTATCCAAGATGCTAGAATCGGGTTTTTCTCCCAATAGAGAAGTTCACTATTCCATTGATGATGAACTATTGATTATGAAAGTGCCTGACTACTCCCGAAGCTTTGAGATAGAAGCTGATGACAGGATTGTTCCAGGAATAAGTATTGCTAATAGCGAGGTGGGAATCTTGGCGTTTACAATAGAGGCTTACTTTTACCGCCTGGTCTGCTCCAATGGATTGGTTTCAATGACATCGGCCCAGAGCAAATTCAAGCATGTGTCAAGAAAGGCCTTAACTCAGTTCCCCTCACTACTGGACGGGATAGTCAAAGAATCTGAGACAGCCCAGGAGAAGTTCACGATTTCTATTGAATCCAGGGTGGAGGACCCTATTTCAACTATCAGGTCTTTTGCAAAACAGTTTCACATCAATAGGAATGAATTGGAAACAGTTGAACAGGCATGGGAACTTGACCCTGGATACACCATGTGGAGCATCATAAATGCCTTCACTTCAGCAGCAAAACTATCCACCCTCACAGCAGAGCAATCCTATAAGCTCGAAAGAATAGGAGGAATGATACTGAGCATGGTGAAACACTAACAAACACATGGAGCGCCTATTTCCACCATACATGGGCGCTCCACGCATCTTTCATTCGAAAAAACTCACTGCCTACACAAAAAGATGGCCTATTGGCCAAAAAAATCATCTTTTTTCGAAAAAAATCCCACGAAACGTGAACGTTTCTGAATCTTTGTACTATTATACATATAGAAGCCACAAAATCTATATATAGGAAAGGGAAGATATCGAATAGATGAACAAACTGGAAAAGGCAATCAGTTTTGACTCACACATCACGTCCCATTATCCAGTCTGTAATGATTTGACAGAAAGAATCTTTGCTGAACTGTCCAACCATAGAAGGATAAGAAATAAGACCAGAGCCAAACAGACCCTAAAACAGGTTATCATTAATCTTTGGATTTCTTATCGAACTGGCTTACCAATAAGATACAGCCGCAACAGGAACGATTACACCGACCACGAGAGATACGGTAAGCTCCACATCAGATACAAACGCCTCATATCAATTATCGACTCACTTGAACAGCTTGGATACATAGAGCAAAAAATAGGCTTCTTTGACAGAAGCAAAAACTTAGGCCGTCAAACCAGGATGTATCCAACAGAAAAACTTCGAGACCTGTTCGAAGATGCTTATTTACAACACGACGCATTCCTTCATCCAGACCCACTGGATGAACTAATTCAGCTAAAAGACAATAACAAAGTAAAAATAGATTACAAAGACACAGAGCAAATCAAAGAAATGAGGGGTAATCTATTTCTCTATAACCAATTCATACGAAGCCAAAAAGTCAACGTAAATGCCCCAGGAGATATAATGGTAAGTCTTGGCTTTTTATATAATTTGATATTTTACATAATGAAAGGATACATAGAAATAAATGGACCAGATGACATCAACTTGACCATCTGTGGCGATATTTTGAATTCTAAATCATTAGATACAAATAATAAAATAATCAAAGTATCAAACCATAATTGTCAATTCACAGATGATAATAATGATATATACTTCAATCGAAAGACAAATGACAATTCAATATTACCAATTCATACATCACATGATAATTCTCAATACTTCAATTCAACACATAATTTACCCAGTAATTTCATTATCTACAATTTATCAAATTATGATATTTATGAAATTCACAATCCTAAATCTAAATCAATACCCATTATAAATTATCACAATCAATATTTTATTTATCTTATATTATCCTCCATGACTAAGACCCTAAGCGAGGATGAAATATGGGAGAAAAGGCCTATTTCCGATTTTGGCCTCATAGGTCTTCGATTTCAGTCTAAACATCAGGGCCTCCATAGGGTCTTCAATAATGGGACGTTTGAATTGGGAGGACGTTTTTATGGAGCTTTGCATCAATCCCTGCCAAAGGAGCTTCGAGCTTGTATGAGGATAAATGGGGAGCCAATAGTGGAATTGGACTACTCGGCCTTACATATCCGCATGCTTTACCATATGGAGGGAATTGATTATCGAGAGGACCCTTACGTAGCGCTTTGTTCAAATAAAGGGGAAAGAAAGATTTATAAACTTGTTCAACTCGTATCAATAAACTCGGACGATGAAAAGCAAGCAATAATGGCGATTAGAAAAGAGCTACGGGAGAACAGAATACCGTTTGATATTACTAATAACTCATTGATAAGGTGCCTGCAAAAGTTCAAGGATGTCCACAAGCCCATAGCCAAGTATCTGAATACTGGAATTGGTCTGGAGCTGCAAAATCTGGACAGTCAAATTGCCGAGAGAGTTTTGATGGCTATGACAGAACGACAAATCCCCTGCTTGCCAGTCCATGATAGCTTCATTGTGCCTGCTAGACATGAGGACAGGCTGAGGGAAGCTATGATGAGGTCATATATGGAGCTGATGGGATTTGAGCCATTGGTAGAAAGAGCCAACGAGCCTGTCAACGAGGAACTAGAATTCTTGAGAAGTTCAGGAATTGGAATTTGCTAAATCAGTACCGGACATAACAACGACAAAAATTTTAAACAAAACTGAAAAAATATTTTATTATATTAGTAGGGAATAGTTGAGCTAGAATGCTCTTTGAAAATTGAATATTGTCCGCGAATAGTAGGGTAAAAGAATGCCTTTGGTGGCCGCCCTGCTAACAAAAGGACTTCTGGCGAAAATGCAAATCAAATTGAAGGGAGGTGAACTCGCATTACCAAGTCCACCACTGAGTAAAGGGCTTGGATAGTTTTACGTAGGAGGTTTTAATCATGGAATTCAAATATCAAGACGTAGTTGTTAGCTCGCCTTGGTTGCGAGTGCCAGAAGCCAAGAAAACGCAGGGCATACTTTCAAAGAAATACATGACCCAACAAGAAGTAGCCGATTATTTTGGGGTCTCTGTCGGGACTGTTATCAATTGGAGAAAGGCTGGGGAACTGGACTTCTTCCGCCCCCACGGCTCAACAAGGGTCATGTATCCGATGGAATCGGTGCTTGAATTTGAACGACGTTGCATTCACCGAGTAGAGCCACCCAGAAGGCATAGGGTAGTTGATGAGATGAGGAAAAGGCCTGGGGTGTCCTCCAAACCAAGGAAGGAATGGAGGATATAGCCATGGCAAGGAACAAGAATCATCATCTAGTGAAAAGAGGAAATGTTTGGTATTTTCGTAAAAAAGTGAAGGGTAAAGAGATTAAAAGACGGCTCTCAAAATCAATTGTTGAGGCTAGGCGGATAAGAGACGAGTACTTGAAAGAAATTATGCTGTATGGAGACATAGAACTGAAGGAAGAGAAGAATGAAAGCATTTTGTTCGGAGAGGTAGCCCAGGAGTGGGTAAAAGTCAAAGCAAAAGAACTAAAAAGCGAAACCCTGAGAGATTATAGGAGTGCAATGAATTACTATATTCTGCCAAAATTTGGCAATATGCCTATTGCTCAAATCAAGGTTTTGCACGTACGATCCTTTATTGCTGAGCTCCAATGTTCTGCCAAGCGAATCAACAATATATTAGTTCCCTTGCGCTCTGTATTCAAATTTGCGTTTGAATCGGAAATCATAGAAACGAACCCAATGGACAAAATCGGAAATCTGAAAACGAAAAAGCCTGAAATTTACCCTTTATCCATGGAAGAGGTAGCTCTTTTTCTGGAACACGTAAACCCTAGATACAAGAATTTTTTTATTGTCGCGTTTTTTACTGGAATGCGGTTTGGGGAAATGGCTGCTCTGAAATGGGAGGATATAGATTTCAGACATAGAGTTATAAAAGTGAGGAGAACTAGGATAAAAGGTGTAGAAGATAGACCAAAAACGAGAAGTTCTGTAAGGGACGTTTTTATGCTTGACCCTGTAAAAGAAGCCTTACTGGACCAAAGAAAAGCTACAATGGGTAAGTATGAATATGTCTTTGTAAACCAATACGGACGGCCTCTTCTTCCTGATTCGGTGAATGAGTGCATCTGGAAGCCTGCATTGAGAAAAGCTGGGCTTAAGGAAAGGCCCTTGTACCAGACGAGGCACACATTCGCTACATTGATGTTAGATGCTGGTGAGGTTCCCGGATGGGTTCAGAAAATGATGGGGCATTCATCTCTCCAAATGATACATGAAAGGTATTACTCTTACATTAAAAATTACAGGCGGGATGAGGGAACTTCATTTATAGAAAATGTTTATAAACCTATTATGTCAGAAACCGCTAAGGCAAAAAAAGTGTACCAAAAGTGTACCAAAAGATAAAAACAGTCAGATGGTTCCTGCTAACTGTTTAAAAAAACACTGTTTTTGTAGAAATAGGGTATGCCTGGGGCGGGAATCGAACCCGCACGGGGACAAAGCCCCAAGGGATTTTAAGTCCCTTGCGTCTACCTATTCCGCCACCCAGGCCTTGTGTATATAATTAGCTAGGGTGCTTGTCTATGTCAATGATTTTCGGATGGTATTTGGTAGATACCCACGGGCAAGCCCGTGGCCCTATTTAATAAATTCAAGCTTCGCTTGACCTGAATCCTGGTCTTGTTGCCAGCGTATGTACTTTATGATTTTATCCTCATCAATCCCAACTGTGGAAACAAAATATCCCGGTGACCAAACTATGTTCTCTTTCCAATACACCTTCTTTAACCAGTCAAATTTTTTCCGTAGCTGGCTTGCCGTCATTGCTTTTATCCTTCCAACAACATCACTCACTGCATATTTCGGAGGAATGATCATAAGCAAATGAACGTGATCGACCTGTATGTTTTGTTCAATAATCTCGCACCCAGGCATACCCCGAACAACCTTCGCGAGAACCTTTACCAAGTACCCGCGTACACCAGGATTCAGGATGCGGCGTCGATACTTTGGTATCCAAACAATATGGTACTCGGTTCGGTATGCTCCATGTCCGGACAGCCGAATTTCCATTCAACCATTTTACCACAGTATCTCCGCCGCGTACATTCACCCACGGGCAAGCCCGTGGAACTCTGCCCTTCGGGTTATTAGAAACCACTGACTTTCGGAATGTATTGACCACTAGCCTAAAACCTGTTAAAAGTATTTTATTGGATACGGGCGATTAGCTCAGTTGGATAGAGCGTTGGTCTCCGGAACCAGAGGTCGCGCGTTCGAGTCGCGCATCGCCCGCCATAATAAAATCAAGAAGTTACCTTAATTCACAACCCCTTATTTTTTCGACCACAAGAATTGCTCCCAACAGTATTCCCAACATGCGACCTAAAAAATGACCACTTAGACCAGTTGGTCGAGCCACTTCATCCAGCGCGTTTGGTTCCATACCGGTACGTTGCTGAGTCGACATAGCCTAATGGTGTGCCCTGTCCCTCCGCTGTCCGGCTTTCTTGGATCCACATAAAAAATCCCTGCTGTAGCAGGGGCAAGGGACAATGCCCGTGAACCAAGAACTTTCAATGCATCCCTTATGAGGTAAAGCGCCTTCACCGTGGACCTGTTCTTTACATGTAACCTCATGTATAGCTTAATGAGGCCAGCAATCCCAGGTGTTGCCTCCATGGCCTGCCGGCAAGCCTCTTCCAATTCAGAATCGGGAATCGCATCAAGGGGGTAAACTTGCGAATGGGGATCAATCCTCTTCTTTGCGTGGGTCTCATAAGGTAAAACATATTGCAGCCTGGATGGGTCAACATTTCTCACCCCTTCAGCAAATGCCTCGTCGGCACCCGGGGCATTGCCGGTGCGGAACATGACCTCTGGTAGGAGACGAGCAAGCTCTTTTGCAAACTCTACCAGTTTGGGCCTATCTCTGGTAGGAAGGTTACGGGTTCCTTCCACCAGAACAACCTGTTTTCTTACAGTACCGTCCTGGCGCAGAAGATTAAAAAATTCAGTTTTGGATAAAATTCTCCTATCGTCGCTCATTTTGTGCACTCCCCCTGGAAAAATAGGAGTTCATAAGCTGGGTTCTTAGTCTATCCCGCTGGAAGTTTCCCGATTTAGATGCTCAAGCCTGGGCAACACCCTTATTCCCTTGAGCTAGCTACAGCAGGCTCTAGTCGTCCAGTGCGCTTCAATTCTACGATCTAAGAATACCACCAAAATCTCAAAAATCATCCGGGGCAATATCCACCTCCTCTAGTCTATGCCTCGCGCCTTTATGAAAAAGCTTGATTTTCCTTTTGTCATTGATGGGCGGCCTGTCCCCTATGCCCTGACTGTTATAGTTGGGGCAGTACTTGTAGATCATGATACGCTCTGCTATGTCTATGTCCCGATACCATTGCCGCCAGTTATCACGGGGGCTGTGTCGATCGGGATCGAAGACTCTGCCAAGGTAAACCTTTATGCCTTCCTCGTTCTTCAAAAAATCCTGGTAATGCTGGTCGATACGTTGTGAGAACGTTTGCTCCGTTGTCTTCCCCACATAAAGCAACGTATCAGGGCCACACAAAATATGTTTTCCATAAATCTGGTACAGGCCATAATCATTTCCGTCCCAATCAGGTTCCTCCCCTCCATCAGTTTTATTGGCAATCACTTCCTGAACACTGAGTGGTCCCTCCCATTCGATGACTATCTCATGTAATTTCATTTCTTACCTCCTTCTTACTTAATATTAGGTTCCCTACTTCTCTTCACGAATTTCATTAGCCCAACACATGACACATCAATACTAGGCATAATCTGCCTGGCCGCCATGGCGATATCGTTAAATTCTTTCAGATCCAGCAGCCTCCACTCCCCTTTCTTCCACAACTCATAACCCTGCGTGCCTTCCATTGGATACGCTGCTAGCAGTGATATCTCGTCAAACCCCAGTCCCTTTGCATATTGAACTGATTCAATGGCTTGGTGCACTGCACTTTGTGTAAATGGGGCACCTGCCAGGATGTATGCCCTGGATGATAGGCCCATGCTCTTGAGTAATGATTGTGCTTTCTCTACATCTTTAAGTGAAAATCCTTTTCTAAGTTTTCTTAAAGCCACATCATCTGCCACCTCCAGTCCAATACATACGGTGAGGTCTCCTTTGTACTCGGCCAGCAGGGGAGTTAGATTATCGCGCCTAATATATTCCGGTCGTGATTCGATCGCCACGCTCCATACGCCCTATTTATACAAATACCTGAAAATCTCGATCCTAGAGTTTGGCGAAATCTGCTTGTCATCCAAGAATGACCCGCTGTTGTAAATCTCCAGGTAATCGGGGGTACCATATCTTTTGAAATAGCATCTGAACTGGTTAAGGAAATCTTTTGCCGAAGGCTCACTCTGGACAATGCACTCTTTTGCATAGCCGCAAAAGATGCACTTTCCCCAGTTACACGGTGGACACCGCAGCACTATAGTGCCTAGCCACGTTCGGATTGGTTGGGTATTTAGCATTATGCGTATTCCAAAGGAACCCTCGAAGGTTCAACAAAGTTATTAGCCCGTATATCCTTGTTACGTTCTCCAAGTTTGGGGGACCTTCCGCGGGCCACTGTATATTTAGTCGGCAATTATATGAGATTTCTATAGTAATCCGCCTCGCCTTGTGGGAAGCCCGACGGTACCATACCCACGGAAAAGAGCAGTGGACAGATGCCCTAGGATGTGCGAAAGAATAGTCAACATTATAGATTACCAAGAAGAGTAGCCATTGCCCGGAGACAGGAACGTGAGAAACATTGGAATTCTTTTTGTTGAGGATGAAAAAGCTATTGTGGAGATCTTGTCAGAAGTTCTTCAAGGAATATTCTCCCGAAGCACTGTTATGATTTATCCAACATATGGATGGCCACGAAGCTTTAAAGATACTCGAACAAAACCACCATCAAATAGATTTAATTATCACCGATGTTAACCACCCGGGACTGTCGGGAATAGAAATCTGTAAAATGGCCCGGGAAAAATACCAGTGGATCAAGACCTTTATTATGACCGGATACACGAAATCAGCGGATCAAGCCAGATCTGAAAAAGCCGCAGATATAGTTTTCCAAAAACCATTCAAAATGGAAGAGTTTGAAAAGGCGATGAAAGACCTGCTCCCCAACTACTAATCCCGCAAGTAACTATACTATTACATAATCGATTCCCATTCACCGGGGGACATATGGTGGTTTTTCGTCCCTGAGGAACTCCTACCAAAGGCATGTGTGGGTGCCTATTGAACCCCGCCAACGGAGCTTCATCTGACTCACAATAAAGAAATACTCATTATCAGCCGAATTACAATACAACAAGGAGGGATCTCTATGAAAATAGTAAGAATCTTTTTTTTCGTTTTCGCTTTAACCTTTGCACTGTCTTCGGTAGCTAAGGGTGGAGAATTTAGATGGATGGATGACTTCGATCTTCGAGCAGGGGCGGATTTGTCTGATTTCAGTGCACGGGTGGCAATGCGTTTTAGCGTTGGGAATATTGAGGTTAGAGCTGTCTTGAATAAAGTGGGAAGCCCGTCAGATACCTATATGGTGTTCAGGCTCGCGGAGATGGCTGACCAGCCTGTTAGCGAGGTGGTTAATATTTATGATACTTATAAAGGCAGGGGATGGGGAGTCATAGCGAAGCACCTGGGTATCAAACCCGGCTCAAAACAGTTCCATGAACTAAAAGCTCGACAAGACCTTTATTGCAATTCCCCCCGGGTTCATATGGTAAAAAGCAAGGGAATGAGTAAAGGTAAAGGCAGGGGGAGAAAATAGATACCTGGAACTACGGCCATCTTCTGGGTAATTTTATGCTACACTGGTAAAGACTTACACATAAATTGGCAATAAATTACCTCCTTTCTTAGTGACCTCACGAATGCCTCCCTGGCTGTTCACTTGGTCTTTTGGAAAAAAGGTATCCCTAATACTGTGAATTATCAGGGGAAGTCTATTTTTCCCTTCTCTTTTCGGCATCCATGGCATAACCAGTGCTGGAAGTATACAAAAGGAGGGTCTAACTATGCCAAAATTGAAAAGAGAGTTTTTATGCAGCGTCCTGCTGGGAACAATTGCAATCTTGTTAATTCTTGTCGGTGCTGCGCACGCTTTGCCTTCGCTCCAACTTGGTCCGGGAAACGATGGAACCTGGACATACGACCCCTCGTCTCAGACATGGATTGTCGAGGAAAACTCATTTAAGTTAAATGCATATGCAAACGCGATTGACCGCAATGGTAAGTATGCTTGGGGCAGCAGCTTAGACGCTTCCCAAACGGCTTACCTTGTTGCAGCAGCTGTTCCAACAACAGCTAACAATACGGATGTTTTCGATATTACAGTTCAAAATGATGGGTCAACCTTGACTGTAGATTCTTCTGGCTCTGGCTATGGAGCCCCCCTCTCACCGACTCCAATGCCTTAGCACCCCATGGCGTTTACGACACCTATTTTGAATTTTACAAATTTAGCTTTGATGGCGACGAGGGCATAATTTATGACACCCAGCCAGGACAGAGTGGCTCTGGCTCGGGATATACTGAAATTTTCGACATTACCATCAACTCCCTTGCAGATGGAGTAGATGGTATCCATTTTGATCTGTTTACAATGTCATCAAATGGCCAGGTTATAGCGTTCGCCCCATTTTCGCACGATGCGGAGACAGCTCCAGTACCCGAACCGGTTACCATGATCCTTCTCGGTACTGGATTAATTGGTCTTGCAGGCTTTGGCAGAAAGTTTTTGAACAAATAACAAAAAATATCTTCTAAAGCATCCTTGCCTAATGTCTGACACTACCGATTGCCATTCGTAATCTTCATCATCAAGATTTATATCCCTTTCTATCAATCTGTATATTTCCTCTAATGGAAACCGGTAGCGTCAAGAATCTTTCGCACTTTTGTGTGCGGTGTCCCCATGGTTAAATGGCAACTTGGTTCTCTCTACCTCGCGGTAGACAGGCAGCTCTGCTTCATTAAGCAGATCCATGTTGAGATATAGTGGACCCCAAAAACGCGACAATATGATAAAGTGAAAACCTGGACTTTGAGAAAAGGGGTCCAACGTGAAACCCTGCCGATGGTCAGGTGAGGCGGGAGATTTTCTGAGGAATTCAAAGCTAAGCTTGCACTGGAAGCCATCAAGGAACACTTGCCCGTTGCAAGCGGGGAAGACAGCGAATGAAGTGGCAGAGGAGTTTGAGGCCTGTCTTAATAAAATCAACCCGTGGAAAAAGCAGCTTCTAGAAGTGGCGCCCAAGGTGTTCAGCCATGGTAAGGATTGAGAAGCGGAGCGCCTGCCAGCAAGCAGGGGCACTGATTCGGATTCTCTCCCTTCCCGGTCTGAACCAGATGTCGCAAGCTGTGTCGTAAGTTTGTCGCGAGCATCAGATGTCACAGCTCCGTTAAGCAGCTTGTCACAGCCCCAACCGGGTCGCCACGTCTTCATAATCAGGGGCTTCGGCATAGACCCGCCTGCCGCGGGCAGGGCCCTTCAAGTTCGAAGCGTGCACGTATGTGCTGGCCTAGGTCCTCATAGACCAGTGCTCTCTCATAGCGGAGAGCGTGGAGTAGTTCGTCTGACCTGTTTTTCTTGCCGCGAAGGGTTTTGGTAAGGATATCACGAGATGCCTCCTTTAGATTTAGCCGCCTCAGGGCCTTTGCCTTGTAAAGCAAAAGAGCAGCATGGATCTCGGATTCGTTTTCCACCCCTTCAGTCATGTGCACAACCCTGCGGAATACGCTTGGATCATTGGGCCGCAGTTCCATCAAAAGCTCCACAAAGGAAAGCTTGACCACCACATCATCAGGCTCCAATCGACGCAGTTTATTTAGACAATCAAGGGCATCCTTCCATTTTTTCTGTCTCTGGTAGATTTCCACCAGGGCCAGCAGGATTCCCCTGACATCAGGACCAACATGGGCCGAGACCTCATCAGTGATTGGCAGGCTCATGGTGGCTGATATGCCATATTTGGAAAAATAGGTGCCCAACTTACGATAATTCTTGTGGGCAGCAGTAAGATATTGTTCAGCTTCATTAAGTTTCTCTTTCTTGATGGCAAGGAAACCGGCAAGGTACGCGCCGTCGGCAAGGTGAACTGTTTGCTTAAGGCGTTCAAACGCCTTATCCTCATTACCAAGTGCTAGCTCTCGCATACCGTCCACCAGGGCCTCCTCGTCGTCCGGCGTGATAAGCCGCTTGAAGAAGCCCAGGGTCAGGCGATCCTCGGGCCGAACAGTCGGCGCATAATCACTAGAATTTCTTTTTCTACGCTTCGTCCGTTTCTTGGATGGAAATGTAGAGGTATAGAAGAGTCCTGTGCCTGGCAAACCAACTGTCGCCCTCTTTCCTCGGGGGCCTATGGTGAATTTGGCTCCTCGTGGACCGAAAGACAAGGAGCCTCCCCATTTACTCAGGTTCAGTGTCACACCCGGTGCAATTTTTATTCTTCTCCAGAAACGGAAGGCCATCTCACCTTCTTTTCAACTTTGTCGAAGGTTAGACGATTGAGAACTCAGATTCTTCTCCATCGCCTCTATAAATCTTTTGATTTCTGTTACGCAATTCTTTGCCTCCTTATTCCACCTTTCAAGTGACCACTTTCTACTTGGATAATATCCTTCAATCTCAGATTCGAGAAGCGTTGTCTTTGCCAGGATTCGCCTTGCCATTTGAGATAATTTTTTTGGGGCCAACTTGAAAAATTGTGCTTTCATGGAGCCCCAACCACTGCGGAAATCAGGTTTAATTCCCCGCTGTAATAACCACCCCTCTATGACCCAAAACACTGATGCTTCCATTTCACCGGGGACCCGGTTTATTGAATCCCCCGCCTCCAGCCAACGATTGGCATTGTCCAAATATATTTTGGCTGTTTCCTCTTTTTCAAGCCACTGCTTAAGTATCATTTCTCCCCGTTAGAAGCATCAATATCTCTTGGTCGAGGCCATGTCGCAGCACATCGAGCCGCCCGCCTCGCTGCGCATGTCTACACGCAGACAGGTGCTTTGCCTGCGGATCGAACAAGGCGTCGAGATCAGCTCGGTCGAGCACCGCGACCATGGGATAGCTAAGATTCGGTAAGACATCGCTTGAGGAGAGCAAGATCTTGCGGTCCCCTCTACATCTTGACAGGGCCATCATATCAGGAAGTAACCCAATCACCGCATAGTACCTCTGTTTGCTCTAGCACGAGTTCCGTGGCCTGTTCCTGCTTGTCTGGTGGGTAGCCGTATTTTCGCAAAATGCGCTTGACGAGCACCCGTAATTGAGCTCTGGCATTTTCCCGCTTGCTCCAGTCCACGGTCACGCTCTTGCGCACCCTGTCCACCAGCTCCTGGGCGATTTTCTTCAATTTCTCATCGCCAAGAACCTGCACCGCACTTTCGTTGGTGGCCAAGGCGTCGTAAAAGGCGGCCTCGTCCTTGGAGAGCCCCAGTTTTTCACCCCTGCGCTGCGCCTCGCGCATTTCCTTGGCAATGGCGATCAACTCCTCGATGACCTGCGCCGCGGCGATGGCGCGGTTGTGGTACTTCTTCAACGCCTCTTCTAGCATCTCGGAAAACGCCCGCGACTGCACCACGTTCTTCCGTAGCCGCACCTTGATTTCGTCCTGCAGAAGTTTCCTGAGGGTTTCTACCGCCAGGTTCTTTTGCGGCAGCGCCCGCACCTCGGCCAGGAACTCATCTGACAGGACGGAGATGTCAGGCTTATCGAGCCCTGCGGCCGCGAAGATATCCACCACCTCGTGCCCCGAAACCGCCCTCGAAATCAGTTGTTGCACTGCCGCCTCGATCTCCTCTGGCGTGCGCTCCCCCGCACTCACCGTGGCCTTGATCAAGGCTGCCCGGATCTCCTGGAAAAGGCCGACCTCGTCGCGGATGGCCAGCGCCTCCACGTGTGGCACCGCCAGGGCGAACGCCTTGGACAGCGCCGCTACGGCCTGTAGATAGCGTTTCTTGCCTCCCTCCTGCCCCAGGATGAACTCCATGGCGTCCGCAATGCCCTGCATGCGGCCGGCGGTGTCTACGCTGAGCAGCGCCCGGTAGTCGAAGCCGTGCAGAATGCCCTGCACCACCTCGTATTTCTCCTTCATCACCGCCACCGCCTCGGCCTGATCGATGGCCGCCTTGCCCCGGCCGCCGCTTTCGGCATAGACAGCAAGCGCGCGTTTGAGCGAATCGGCAATCCCCAAATAGTCCACTACCAACCCACCGGGTTTGTCGTGGAAGACGCGGTTCACCCGGGCAATGGCCTGCATCAGGTTGTGGCCTCTCATGGGTTTATCTATGTACATCGTATGCAGACAGGGAACGTCGAAGCCGGTGAGCCACATGTCGCGCACGATCACCAGATGCAACTCATCGTCGGGGTCCTTGAAGCGCCGTGCCAACAGATCCCGCGCTGCCTTATTCCTCACGTGCGGTTGCCATTCTGGCGGGTCGGATGCCGAGCCGGTCATCACTACCTTGATCTTGCCTTTTGCATCGTCTTCGCTGTGCCAATCAGGACGCAAGCGTGTGATGGCTTCGTACATGCCCACGCAGATGCGCCGGCTCATGCAAACGATCATCCCCTTGCCAAAAAGCGCTTCCTGACGCCTCTCGAAATGTTCCACCAGATCCTCAGCCACTAGTCGGATACGCTTTTCGGTTCCAACCAGCGCCTCGAGCGAAGCCCATTTGCTGCGCAGTCGCTGTTTGCGCGCCTCGTCTTCCTCCGTTTCCGTGATCTCCTCGAATTCCTCGTCTAGCCTGGGCTTCTCGGCCTCATCGAGCTCGATTTTGGCCAGTCGGCTCTCGTAATAGATGGGCACAGTGGCGCCGTCCTCGACGGCCCGCTGGATGTCGTAAATGGAAATGTAGTCCCCGAAAACGGCGCGGGTATTCTTGTCCTCCTTCTCAATGGGCGTGCCGGTGAAGCCGATGAAGGAGGCCTTGGGCAGCGCGTCGCGCATGTGACGGGCGAAACCGTCGATGAAGTCGTACTGGCTGCGGTGGGCTTCATCGGCGATAACCACTATGTTGTGACGTTCGGAAAGCAATGGGTATGTATCGCCCTTATTCTCGGGGAAGAACTTCTGGATGGTGGTGAAGATCACCCCGCCGGAGGCCACCTGCAATAGTTCCCGCAGATGGGCGCGGCTTTCCGCCTGCACCGGGGTCTGGCGCAGGATCTGCCGGTTGGCTGCGAAGGTGGAAAATAGCTGGTTGTCCAGATCGTTGCGGTCGGTAATCACGACGATGGTGGGGTTCTCCATCGCCGGGTGACGAATGACTTTGCTGGCATAAAAAACCATGGAAAGGCTCTTGCCTGATCCCTGGGTGTGCCAGACGACCCCGGCCCGACGGTCGCCGAATTGGCTTTTGTACTCTGATTGCGACTCGGCAACCCGGAATGGATCACCGGCTTCAGCTTCAACAAATCGTGCATAGCGCGCATCCGGCGGCGCTTCGATGCCGCAGGCAATCAGCGTAGAAGCCAACGCCTGGTTCACTGCGTGGTATTGGTGGTAGCCTGCTGCCTTCTTGGCGATGCCGGCGGTGCCACCGCCGTTGTCCTCAAAGGTGATGAAGTTCAGCACGTAGTCCTGAAAACGCGCGAGATGAAGCATTCCGCGAATCAGGGTCACAAGCCCCGGCTGCACCACGCCTTCACTCTGCTTTTCATTACCCGGCTCACGGTAGAGGTCGGTGCCGTCGATGGTGCGCCAGGGCAGGAAGCGGTCCCAGCCCGAAGTAATGGTGCCGAAGCGCGCCTGCATGCCGTCTGAGATAACCAGGATTGCGTTGTAGGCGAACAGCGACGGGATTTCCTGTTTGTAAGTCTGCAACTGGTTGAAGGCCTGACGGAGCGTGGCCTGTTTCGTCCCGGGGTTTTTCAGTTCAATCACCACCAGCGGCAGGCCGTTAACGAACAACACGATATCCGGCCGCCGTTCGCGTTTGCCTGCCTGTCGCGTTCGCGACGCAGACAGGTTTTCGATGACGGTGAACTGATTGACCGCCAGCCAATCGTTGTTCTCGGGATTTTCCACGTCCAGCAGCCACACCTTGCCGTGCCGCTCGCCTTCCGCTCCCATCCATGAGACGTCTACGCCGTCGGTGAGCAGCCAGTGAAAGCGGCGGTTGTTTTCGATCAGCGCCGGGCTTTCCAGCGTCAGCACCCGGCGCAGGGCTTCCTCAATGGCTGCATGCGGCATGTCCGGATTGATGCGCACCAGCGCCTCGCGCAAGCGTCGTGCCAGCACCACGTCGCCGTAGTTGGCCGCCGCTTCCCGTTCGGGGGAAGCACCATCAAAGGCGATGTCTGGGCCGAAGGCCACCTGCCAGCCCAGCGCTTGAAGTTCATCCAGAGCCATCTGTTCGATGGCGTTTTCAGAGAGATTGGTCATGGTTGTTCCCGCCTTCGATCTTTCGGCTCAACCACTCCAGTAGCGGTTGGCTCTGTTCGATGGTCAGTCCTTCAACGCCTGCAACCGCAATAAGCCGCTTCAAATACACCTTGACCCTGGATTGCGCCGACGGCCGCTTCGCCCAATCCACCACCGCGAGCTTCTCCATCTCTGCCAGCAGCGTGTTCACGAACCGAAGCACCTGCTGCGCTTGTGCGTCGTTGCCGTTAAGCAAGTTGTGAATCACGAACTCATAAAGAGCGGTCACCCTGTCCCGATACCGTCCCTGATACGTGTCTAACAGTTGCAATCTCGAGGGCTCGGGGGCCGGTTCCGGCGGGCCCGTTGGTTCCCCTTCGGTGACGACCTCGGCCGCCTCCGTTTCCTCTTCCACGACAGGCTCGGTCTCTTCCTCGCGTTCTGCGGGCGGCACCTCCCGCAACGCCTCTAACACGCTCAGATACGCCTGCCGGTCCAGGTGATACAGCAATTCACTTGGTGGCACCCGCAGCTCGATGGCTTCATCCGGTGTCTGAGCGCCAGCCAGCACGCGTACCACCAGGACGCCTTCCTCCATGTCCACCTCGGTATCCAGAGCGCATCCCCCGTCGATGCGCTCGTTCAGGTGCCGGAAGCGATCCGGCGGCTCTCTGGTTGTGAGCAGGTTTGGTTCTTTGCCGTCGTAGGCGCTGAGGATCAAGGCGATCACGGAGTCGGCCGACAGCAGATACACCCGTGCATGGCGACTTGAGATGACATCGAGAAACCCATCCCTGCCGTGGGCCACGCTGCCGTCCTGATTGCGCAGTTCGTTCAATCCCTCGGCCAGTTTGTTGTGCCCCGAGATCACCTTGCCCAGTGGCCCCACGCCGCGCTGGTTGCGCAGCCCCAGCGCATCCAATACGCAGGAAAGCAACTCCGTTGTCGTCGGTGTCGATGAATCCGGCGGTGTAGCCCCCAGTTCGCGGATGACCGTCCAGCAGACCGCCTCCAGGAAAGATTTGGTCAACTCTATGACGCTGCTGCCCTCCGCCTCCCAGGTGCGTGCAAGGTCCATGTAGTGCTGCTGGAGGTTTGGCGCATGCGGCCAGCGTTCGCAGGCGGCGCGGAAGGCAGGGGCGATGTCGTCCAACGCGCGGCTCATTCAACGCCCTCCAGAATCTTCTCCACATCCGGCACGCGCAGTTCGCCGGAGATGAGCTTGGGGAGGAGGGTGTCGCGGAGTCTTGATAGAATGCGTGCTTCTTCTTCAAAGGAGCGGATGTTCTCGTCTATTGGATACACCAGTTCTTCAAATTGTGATACCACGTGAGCCTGGGGGGCAATGCTGGGGAGATTCTCAAACTGCTTTCTGTTGATTGCGCCAAATACCGTGCCTTCAGCTTCGTATGTTTTCAATCGTTCACCGAGTGCCCGCATTGCATAATATGTATATGAGCGACTTCGTGATTTATGACGTACTGCTGCAACACCTCGGCCAATGCAACACGTTTCATATGCCATGTTGATATCACCAACGGGTGCGCGCACACTCACCAGCGTATCACCGGCGTGCGCTATTCGCTTCGGAGCAGTACAATAGACTCGGTTTGAGGGATATCGAAAGCCAAAATCACGACGCCCCTGAAAGAAGGGAAAACCTTCGCCTTTTTCATTGTAGGTTGAACCTGGAGGAGACTGCCCCATAGTTAAATTGAATTCAGTCCCGATGGTTGTCACCTCCCACCCCTCCGGGATCGGCCCCAACTCCGATTCCTGGAAGCAGTCGGGGAAGAGGCGCAGGATGCGCTCTGGCAGGCCGAGGGCGTCTGGGTTTTCACGGTAGTGGGCGGCGCGTTCGGCGAATTTGTCGGGGATGGGGTTACCAGCCTTGATTGCGTTGACCACCACAGGGTCGAAGTCCACAAACCAGGACTTGAAGATCGCCCGGGCTATGGCCTCCAGCGTCCGGTTCATCCGATGGTTCAATTCGATCTTGTCATCCAGCGTGCTCAGGATGCGGGCGATGGCGCGTTGTTCTTTTAATGATAAGCGGGGCCTTGTGAAACGTTCGACATGCTCCCACTTTGCGCGCGGCATTCGGGTGCCTTCAGATCCTTTGCTGGCAAAATCGACAAAGTCGTATGATGCCATCCAATAAAACAGGTAGCCTTGATCGCATCCTTCCCGGGCGCGAACCACCCAGATATCGGTAGAGCAAATTCCATCGAACGGAGCGCGAACAACTTTTCGAAAATAGGGACGCAATTTGCCAAAAAGAATATCACCTTTTCTAAAACGGAACTTGGCGCTATTCACATCGGAAGACGTTCCCCATCCGTTGAGCCGCAATGATTCCTGCTCAATGTGTTCCAAGCCAATATAAGGGACTTTGGCTACTTCGTCGGGCTGGACAACGTCGCGCACAAGCTGGGCGACATCGCGAAAAGCAATCTCACCCCCCATACCCCAGCACCTCCAGATTCTTCTTGATCTCCGCCTCAAGCTGGCGATCTTCCATGAACTGCTCGTACAGTTTCGCGGTCAGCTCTGCCATCTTCTCCTCGAAGGGCACGCCGTCGTCTTCCTGCTCTTCGGCGCCGACGTAGCGGCCCGGGGTGAGCACGTAGCCATGCTCGCGGATTTCTTCCAGACGCGCAGATTTCCACCAGCCGGGCTTGTCCTCGTAGCCCTCACCCTTCTTCCAAGCGTGGTATACACCAGCGATCTGCCGGATTTCTTCGCGCGTGAGTTCGCGGTGCACGCGGTCAACCAGATGCCCCATGCGCCGGGCGTCGATGAAAAGTGTCTCACCGGTACGGTCGCGGAAGCCGCGCCTGGGGTCGGCCTTTTTGTTGCGGGTCACGAACCACAGAGAGACAGGTATCTGCGTCGTGTAGAAAAGCTGGCCAGGCAGTGCGACGATGGAGTCCACCAGGTCATCCTCGATGATGCCCTTGCGGATGGCGAGTTCGGCCTTGGTGGAGGTGGAGAGCGAGCCGTTGGCCATCACGAAGCCGGCGATGCCGTTCGGGGCCAGGTGGTAGATGAAGTGCTGGATCCAGGCGTAGTTGGCGTTGTTCACCGGCGGCACACCGTACTTCCAGCGCGGATCGTCGGTGAGCCGCTCGCCGCCCCAATCGCTCATGTTGAAGGGGGGGTTGGCCAGGATGTAGTCGGCCTTGAGGTCCTTGTGCAGGTCATTGTGGAAGGTGTCGGCGTGGTGGGGGCCGAGGTCGGCGTCGATGCGACGGATGGCCAGGTTCATTTTGGCCAGCCGCCAGGTGGTGGGATTGGACTCCTGGCCGTAGATGGCGATGTCGCCTAGCTTGCCGCCGTGTTCCTCGACGAATTTCTCGGACTGCACGAACATACCGCCCGAGCCGCAACAAGGGTCGTACACCCGGCCCTTGTAGGGTTCGATCATCTCGACGAGCAGCTGCACCACGCACTGGGGCGTGTAGAACTCGCCGCCGCCTTTGCCTTCGGCCGCAGCGAACCGGCCAAGGAAGTATTCATAAACCCGGCCCAGCGGGTCCTTGACGCCGGATTCCCTGGCCTTGAGGTCAATGTCCCCCACCAGCTTGACCAGCTCCCCCAGGCGGGTCTTGTCCAACGTGGGGCGCGAATAGTCCTTGGGCAGCACACCCTTCAGGCCCGGGTTCTCGCGCTCGATGGCGGCCATGGCCTCGTCGATCACCCGGCCGATGGTGGGCTGCGGTGCCTGGGCCTGGATGCTCTCCCATCGGGTCTCGGGCGGCACCCAGAAGATGTTGGCAGCGAGATACTCGTCGCGGTCTTCGAGAATAGCCTGGCGCTGCTTGGGGTCGTCTACGTAGTACTCGCTGTCAGGGTCTGTGACCTGAGACATGAGCCACTTACGGCGCTCTTCGAAGGCATCGGAGATGTACTTGAGGAAGATCAACCCCAGCACCACGTGCTTGTATTCGGCAGCGTCCATGTGGCCGCGCAGCTTATCGGCCATCTCCCAGAGCTTGTTCTCAAAGCCCAGGTTGGCGCCGTTTTGTTTGTTCATCGTCATGCCGCCTCCTTAATACTTTTCACGCACCCGTCCGACTCGTCGAACGCTGTTAGGCATTCGCGGACCTTGGCCTGTGGCTCACCGATGTTTCGCAGGACCTGATCCGCCAAGGGCTCCGCCATTACTCGTTTCCTCCGTCTTTCGTATCGCCGTGCGTCCCTGCCTGTGCCGAGGCTTCGGCAGGCAGGTCTTCCAACCAGCGGTCGATGGCTTCCTTCCGGAAGCGCCAATGGCGGCCAATCTTCTGGCACGGGACTTCGCCTACCGGAGCGCGCCTATAATTGGTGAATTTTCCCACTCTTAGGTAGGTTAATAGCACATCGATTCTCTGCAAACTGCCTCACTTTTCATATACCAGTATCACTTTATCCAAGCCAAGGTAATAAGTTCAATCACTAAATCACTCTTAATTTGTGCTATTTACTATTACTAATATTTAGCGTCAAATGTTTCGAGAAAAAGCGAATAACTCTTCCTAAGGCCAATGGACAAAATATAGGGTGCCTCTGGAGTTCTGGAAAATTTTTCCTTCACATACCCCCACTATATTCGAACCCAGCGAATCCCACTAAGGGGCAAAAACATCAACATAAAGAACGGAAGTATCAGGGTTTTTGATTCGACTTATAGCGAATCTCTCCCACTCATAAGGGGTAATATGTGAATCAACCAAGAAATCATCATAGATTTTAGTGATGGCACGCTGTAAATCGAAACCTCTCAGCTCTCTTTTCCTATCCAATTCCTTCGTGGCCCGATCAAATGAATCCCGCTCACTTTCATAGATTTCTTTCCACCGTAACTCCTGGTCAATCTCATCAAAGGTAAACTTTATAACGGCGTAAATATCGTCTATTGCATTTGTGATGTTTGCCAATTCTTCCTCACTGATATCAACATCAGACAAGAACTCCATTATATCATCTGATACTTGTGGCTCTTTAAGACTCACATACCGTGCATTGTTGCCAGCCAACGCCATGGAGGCGTATAGCAGTCCAGGAAGAGGTACCCTCTTTGGATTCATCTCTGTAAAATACCGCTCGGCCGATCAAGCGAGCTGAATCGGCTTGCTAGAGCCTGCCTCTTCTTCCAGCCTAGACCATATCTTGATGAAAGTTTCCTCGTCCTCTTTGTGCACCAGGAAGCCATCTTCTTCATTTTCCAGGATAAATGTGACATACCCCGCGATCAACGAAAGCTCGACAGGTGCAACTTCTATCTTTTTCTTTAGCCACTCGGGGAAATTTTCATATTCCCATTTTCTCTCTTTAGGAATAAGAGATGCGCCAGTGGATATTTCCTGTTCATCCCCTAAGTACCATGGCCTAATCAATTCCGCTTGAAAGCGACCTAAATCATCCTCAAAGTCTACGAGATAGAAGGATTTCTTATTGGGAGTGACCCTGGTGCCTCGGCCAATCATCTGTAAATAAAGAGTCGTGCTTAGTGTCGGTCGCGTAATCATAATAGTTCTCACGTCTGGACAGTCAAATCCTTCTGTAAATATCCTACAGTTAATGAGGACGTCTATTTCGCCATTTCTGAATCGGGCCACTTTTTGGAATCGCTCATCTTGGCTTCCTTCGCCAGAAACAATATACGCTATTCTCTTGTCAAGCCTTTTTAGTGAAAACACATTGGTCAGCCTTCGAGCATGTGCACGATTAAGAGCAAAAACTAGGGTCTTTCCATACATTTCAGCATTACTGGACCAGTGTTCTGCAATAAATTCGTTACGTTCATCGGTATCCAGCGTGGCGAGTGATTCCTCACTGAAATCATCCATCCTCCGTTCAAGAATAAAATTCAACCTAGTTTTTGGAATTACTGGCATGGGTCGGGCAAGCCATCCTTCTGAGACAAGGGACATGAAAGTCTTCTGGTATGCAATCGATTCGTAACCAAGCCTCTTTTCGTCCAATCTTTTCGGTGTTGCTGTTAGGCCTAAGTGCTTCTCGAAGCTTATACGATCTTGAAAAAATCGGTAAGTTTGAGCCGGCTCGTGATGAGCTTCATCAATCACGAGTAAGTCAGTATGCATTGGGGGAAAATTTCGTGCGGCCATAATCGAAACCAAAACAAGCCTCCCATAAGGACTCTTTGGTCTTCCCCCTGCCCACCATGTTATAGAATGTGCCATCGAGGGTTGTAGCAGCTTGGTAAAAGTCGCGTAGGCTTGTTCAAGCAATTCTATACGGTGGGCAATCCAAATCACCTTCTTCCCCGATCTAATAAAGCGATCGCATATCCATTTTGCTGCGACGAAGGTCTTCCCGCTTCCGGTTGGAAGTGCCAAAATGCCACTCCTATGTTTGGAAAAACAATTGGTAAGGGCCTTTAGAGCCTCAATTTGATAGGGTCTTGCAAGAAAATCTTGTTTGTCTTCAATTGAACTTGGGTGGTACTCGATAGAATCACTCGAATAACTGCTGACTGGTAAAGGATCATAGCCGTCGCCCATTTTGGCTTGCTGTTGCTGACGTTGTATCCTGGTCCTGCAGTTACGCAGCTCAAGAGTTCTTTCCCTCTCTATGGGCAAAATCATTTCGATAGCTCTTTCGTAGCTCATCCTTATCTCGTCGCCGTGCTTGGTTCGCACTTTAACCTCTGATGAGCTTATTTTAGTAAGGAGGACTTTGCCCAAGTGTCGATGGAAAACCCAATCTCCCGTTTTGAAGGGTAATTCATGTGGCCATTTCATAGGGTACTCTTTACTTGGTATGATACAGCGTTTTAATGAAACAACCGAATTAGTATTAAGTAATCAATTCCTAGTTGTTCTTAACTCTGTTATGGGCACATTACCAGCAAGCTAGGATACAAGGCCCAGTTTGTGCTCCAATATACTCGAACCCAAATTTTCCTTTGCCAATTCCAATAGGTGACTGTGGTGTGTAAAAAATATCACTTGGGTTTCCTTTGACAGCTCTGCTAGAATTTTAAGGGCCGCCACTGCCCGTTCATTATCAAACCTGATCAGTATGTCGTCCACGATAAACGGCATGGGCTCATTGTTCCCGAGATAAGCATCTAGGCTTGCAAGCCTTAAAGCCAGGTAAAGCTGGTCAACAGTTCCATCACTCATTCCCTCAACACGCACCAATTGCTTACCCCCTGGCCTTACCCCCACAAGCACTGGCTCTCCATGTTCATCGTACTCGGCTCGAATTCCTTCAAAAGACCCCAGGGTAA
Source organism: Deltaproteobacteria bacterium (assembly GCA_019307815.1). GTDB lineage: Bacteria > Desulfobacterota > DSM-4660 > Desulfatiglandales > Desulfatiglandaceae > B111-G9. The sequence goes on along the minus strand of JAFDIV010000017.1, from coordinate 9,482 downwards.
GCCGGGAGAACAGCTCATTCGTGCGCTCTAAGACCGGTCCCTGATGTTTTTGTCGGTATTGTTCTATTGTCTGGGCAAGGACAGCAGAGGCTATCTTGAGACGCACATATTTCTCTACATCTGCCTCCAGGCGTGCAATGATCTGCTGCCTTTCTTCTGCAAGCTCAGCAGCCGTAGCTTCACCGCTCATCCCCTCTAATACATTCTTTTCCCTGCCAATGGTTTGGTCTAGCTCAGAACGCTCGTGCTCGCGTTCCTCTATTTCATTTTTCAGGTGTTCAATTCTGCTTTCAATCGTGTCAGGATCAACTGACTCAGCCTCAGCGACAAACTCATCAACTGTTGAACCAGCACCCAGCTTCCTGAGCTGCTTCTCGACCTCCTTCAGGTCGCGCTCTAGGCCTCGTCTAGCGCCTGATCGCCTTTCAGCCACGCTCAACTCATCGTAACTGCTACATCCAGCCTCACTGCACATGGAGTCCAATTTAGCCTTAAGGTCCCTTAGCTTGCTCTGTGCGTCTTTTAGTCTCTTGCTGTGCTTTTTCTTCTGCTTTTCGAGCTCTTTTAAGGTGGCCTCTGCCGAGCGAGCATACTTTAGCCGGGCGTTCAGTTCCGTTGCAAGCTGCTCAGGGGACCTGTCTACCAGATCAGGAGCGATCCTTTTAGCCAGACCTCTCAAATCTTTATCAAATTGATCAGCGTCCTTATCTATACCCTTAATTCGCTTTTGAAGAATCTCTGCTTCCTTCAGTTTATCAAAAAGTTCTTTTAGGTCTTCAAGAAACGCCTTTGCTTCTACAGGCTCAGTATCGGCGCTTAGCCCTAAGGGACTAAGGCACTTTTTCCACTCATGCTTCCAGTTTATAAGATCGGTCTCGAGCCGCTTTGCCTTGGAGCGAGCGTCTTCTAAGTTGCTTTGTTGAGCCTTTTTCTCAGTTAGCAGTTTTTCTTTGCTGGCTTTCAGCTTCTCTTGAGTCTTTATAATCCGATTTGCCCTTTTAATCAGCTCAGACAACGACTCCTTCTCTGGCAGAGTGGGCTCGCCCAAAGATTGGAGACACTCACTCAGGGCTTGCCTTTGCCTCTCAATATCTACCCATTGCGCTTCAGCTTTTGTCTTCTGCTCCCTAAGCTTGGAGAGTTCCTCCGCAATGCCTATCACATCTTGGCTCCATGCCCGCATCTCCCTTGGGCTTAGGGGTGTAACTCCTGAACTTTTCCATAATTCCGTCCAATCAAGCCTTAGCTGTTTCATCTTCTCGTCGGCTTCCTTGAACTCTCCCTTAAGGCGGTCAAGAAGGGCCTTTTTGGCCTGTTCATCCCCGAGGAGCTTGGCCTTTGTGGCCACCCTGTCTGCTTCACGCCTTAGCCTGTCACCGATCTCGTCTGCCTGTTGAACGCTTATCTCGTATGCTTCAGCCAGAGAATTGCCAGATTGGAAAGATTCGACAAAGTGGGCAATAGCCTCATTCTCTCGGTCTTCCTCCAACCAGGCCTTTTTTACCAAGCCCCAGCCTTCGTCCCTTAACTTTCTGGCATTGACCAGATCTTCTTCAGTGGGAACCTCTTGTTCAAGCCTCAGGTTCTCAATACTCCCCTGAATCTTGATCAGTTCTTCTTCTGTATCGCTTACGGCAGAGCGCAGTCGGTTTGTCTCGACCTCTGTCTCTCCCATCACTTTCTCGAACCTATCAATGGTTTCAAAAGAGGGGATTGCAAGGGATTCCACCTCTTGCAGACTGCCGGACCACAAGCTCTGCTGCGCCAGTTTGCTTTTTAATCCTTTTTCCGAGTTCTGAATCTCCAAAAGCTCAAATTTGCACTGCTTTTCCAGGGTTGCATACTCCTTCGCCCGCTCAACCGCCTCAACCAATGCCTCCATGGGCTTTGGGGTTGGAACTGAATTGATTTCTTCCTCTATGCGCGCTAAAGAAGAGGTAAGTCTTGAAATTTCTTCTTCAATACTTTCACGCTTGGACACAAGGCGATCATGTTTGCTGCCAAGGCTCTGTATGCGGGCTATCTCAGTCGTCTTTAGTTTGAGCCTTTCTGCCTCCTCCAAAGTCAAGTCATCGCGCAGCCGCGATAGAATATCCTTGGCTTCGCTGCGAAGGACACTACTTCTAGTTACAAGTTGAATGCGGTCCTTGGCTGCCTTCCTGTGGCTCCCCAGACGCTGATACAATTCTTCAATAGCTTCGCTATTATCAAGAATCTGCTGAGGGACCTCGAGCTTTGCCATCTCCTTTTCTATTTCTCCGAGGGCCTGAAGCGCTTCATCCCTCAAACTTTGAGCACCCTCAAGCGCGGAGAGAAGATTAATTCGCCTCTCGCCAAAGTCCTCGGGGAGCAGAATTGCGTCTGCATATTCCTTTAGCTTCTCAAGAATTTCCTTCCTCTGTGCGATTAGGGGTAAGGCTTCTTTAATTCGTTCCAGTCTGCTCTTTTCCCGTAACTTTTCCTGAAGCTCGTAATCCAGTTCTTTCCTTCTGGTAATCGCCACTCTCAGAGCGCGATCGTGCTTTTCCCATTCCGCACCTGGAAGCTCTGCCTCCCTAAGTAGGGCCTGATTTTTCCTCAGCTCAGAGAGAGCTTCATTGATCCTTCTTTTGGATGCTGAAGGTGAGAAGAGGGCCTCGGCTTCTTTTTGAAGCTCGGCCTGGACGAGCCTCAAATCTGCTATACCGGAGCCTGCAGCAAAAAGGGCTTGTCCCACGTTGCCACTGCCTTCAAGTATCTCCTGGCCACCCCGGACAAGGTCCTCATGGCCGATACCGAACATTGTCTCAAAGACCTCTGCATTTATGCCGCCCAGGAATTTCTCCAGCACACTGTCGTCCAGAACATCCTTGTCATTGCCGGCACGAAGTGTATTATTCCTACCCTTCCGGCGAATAAATTCGATCAAGCTACCGTCACTATGCTGTAATATTGCTCCAATGCGCATTTGCTGGTGGGGGTGGAGAAAGTTATCGGCAGTACGCACAGGGATTCCGAAAAGTGCCTGCTTGAGACCTCTCAAGGCCGAGCTTTTTCCAGCTTCGTTCGGCCCATATATGAGATGAAAATCTCCATCTCCCTTCTCGAGATCAATAGTTACGTCCGTAAATGGGCCAAAAGCTATGAGCTTGAGCTGGAGGATTCTCATCCGGAAGTACCCTTGCCTAGCAGTCTTTGCATTAACATTGGTCTTATTTGCCTGATTATTCCCGCAATCCAATTTGGATCCCTTGGGTTAAGGCTTTCACCGCTCTGCCTCAGTTCAGCGGGCATCTTTTTCATGAGATCATCAAGAAGGCTACCCAGATTGAGCAACTGTTCGGGATTCGATTCAAGACTGTCCAGGTACTGATTGAGCTCTCCTATGGGCCCTTCCTTAAAGCTCGGGTAACCTTCTTGTGATGGATAGGAGGTCAGGATCATTACTTTCTCTATACAAGCGCTTCCGTGGGTGGAATCGATAGCTGCAGAACGAATCTCATTAATCCATCGTTCTACATCTCCTGCAAGCTCCTCATGGGCCGGGGAGTTTCCATGTATTTTTACTCTCACTATCAGCGGCAGGTCATCATTCTTTTCTGCAAGCGTCTCAAGTTGCTCGGTGACCATGTCAACAACCATATAGCCATCGTCTGCCTTTGAGGCATCTACTTCCAGCTTTTCCCAACGGACCACATCAAGGCTTCTAAAATCCAGCCTCACCTTTCCTGCGTCGTCAATATTGACAATAAGGGTCCCCTTTGGGCCGGTCTCACGGATGTGTCTCCCTTGGGTGTTTCCTGAAAATGCGATAACCGGCTCCTGCTTATGGACAATTTCCTGCTTGTGGGCATGGCCAAGCGCCCAATAATCGTATCCCTTGTTCAGCAAATCATCTAAGCTGCAAGGCGCATAGGTTTCATGGCCTTCTCTACCGTTCAGTGATGTGTGAAGCAGCCCTATGTTGAAATAACCCCGCATCTTGGAAGGGTAGTTCTGAGCAAGATTTTTCTTCATTACGGCCGAGCTGAAGCTTCGGCCGTGTATGGCGATTCCTAGATCTTCAATGACTGCGGTCGTAGCCTTATTGGAAGGGAACATGGTCACCCCCTCGGGTAACCTCAATGTCTTTGTTATCTTGCTGAGCGCGTCGTGGTTCCCTGCAATTATGAAAACTGGTATTTCTGCTTCCCGGAGTTTCGTTAACTGAGATACCAAGTAAAGACCGGTGTTATAATCTTTCCAGTCACTGTCATACAGGTCGCCGGCTATCAGTACAAAGTCAACTTCCTCCTCAATAGCAAGATTAATCAGATTCTCGAAAGCACGGCGGGTGGCATGGCGCATCTCTTCAACAGGTGTACCCTCGTAGGCCTCCAGTTTGTGCAGCGGGCTGTCCAAGTGAATATCTGCAGCGTGGATGAATTTAATCACACAAAACTCCTGCGGGAATTGGGGGGAGTAGCCTCTCTGGTTGTGCTCTTCTGAGAATATACAAGTTAGTATTCTTAAAACTTAGTTAAGTTAATCTAAGTTTAGGTAGTTAGTCAAGGAAGTATGCCTACTTGGCACTCACATTACATATGATTCCAGGATATCACATGGTTTTGACAAATCCGGTCACAGCACAATACCTTTTATTCTAAAAAGATAATCAACAAATCTCGGCGAAGGGTGGTCGATAATGTTCGAGAGATCAACTTCATCGGTGAACCAGTCATTGCCACTAAAGCCGTGGCCTCCATACCCGATCTCTTACCTAGACCGAGCCTTCATTGCCATTACGTTGTATATTGCCGGCAGGGTCATGGCCTCCAAGCAATCGGGTACACACGAATTAAGCTGGCGGCCCGTCTTCTTTTCCCACCATGCAATCTCCTCGGCCATGTGCATAATAATATCGCCATAATCGACCGTCTTGAAAACAGCTCTCCATTGGGTGTTGTCAACAGGAAGTGCCACTTCGGGGAAAACGGAAAACAGCATCTTGCTCGCTGCTACCAAGCCAAGGGTGCTTTTTCCCATACATGGAGGGAGCAGTAACTTGAAGATTTCCCAAAGATCATCCGCTACTTTTCTCTGATCACCGATCTTCATATCTATCAAGATTCTTTGGTAGGAACTGTCTGGCCTTGAACTGATAAATTCTTTTAGTTCAGTCATATTCTTGCCAGCTGCTTTCCAGCACGGCCCAATCTTATCTTCACCTACCACTTTGGCTTCCCTTCTGTTGTATCGAATCCCTCGGAAAGGCCCGCTTCGAGTCATCAGAAAATTGCTCATAAGAACAGCGACATTTTTGAGGAACACCTCCCGGGTGAGCTCATTGCGAGATCCATGGATAATTTCCATAACAGTTCGATTGTAGCCATGCCCAAAATTCGATATTTCCTGCTTAATTTGATCTGGTGAGTACGGCCTTTCATTCTTGGAAAGTAAAACTCTGCTCTGAAGTATCACCTTTGGTTCTCTACTATTCTCATCCAATAATTCCTGACAGCCTTGGATCTCGCTCAATGGTCTCCTTCGCTACCACTATACTCACAGTGCTTAACGCTCTCGAAATCGCTATATACATCCTTTTCCCATAATTATCAGAAACGAGTCTCAGGTCAGTGACTATAATCGCTGGTCGCTCAAGTCCCTTGAATCTTAGAAATGTGTCGCAAATAATCTGGGAATGAGCGTTTTCCTCGGTGGCTGGAACTACGCTGTGCCCCCCAAGCTCATGGTAATGAATGATGCTGTTCTTTGCTCTCCTACCCCTAACCGAGATAACCGCTATATCTGGAGCCTGCAATCCGCTGCTGAGCAGTCGGTTAATCTCGGAGCCAACTTTCTTAACGAGGGTTTGTTGCGAACAAGGGACTATTCGTATCGTCCCGGCTTGCACGCCATTTCTGATCAGATCTGTATTCTGTTTGGCAGGGTCTAAATATGATTCAGCAAGGTTCTGGATCTCCACAGGGCATCGATAGGGTCTTTTTAGCCTCATTTTGAAGGAACTATCCATAATTGTTTTTGGTATTTCCCGGTCTTCCCAAAACCTCTGCCCTTCATCAGCAAATACCCATAGTCTTCCGTCCTCCTTCATACATTCCCTGATTAGCTCCCAGTCATCCTCGCTTAGATCCTGTGCCTCGTCTACAATTATGCAGTCCCATAAATTGGCCTTGGAAGGGAGAGCTTCAATAGCCGCCTTTAAAGAAATAGTCTCCCAGTACTCTGATGGCATGATTCCTGGATCATCAGGAACAGGTTCGCCTAAAAGCTCTGCGGCAAATATTCTGATGGCCTTTGCTGTGACGTTAGGATGGTCAATGCTTCTTGCGAGCCAGCCTCCCAGTGCATGTGTAAAGCATAGTAAAAGAACTTTCTTTCCCTGCTTTGCCTGACGCTGAGCCGCCTCTCGGGCTAAAAGGGTTTTCCCAGTGCCTGCTGACCCCACTATGACCACCCTGTCGTTTTCTTCTATTTCATCTAGCCTCCGCAACTGATCCTCGTCAAGAAGGACCCTTTTTTCTTCCTCGATCTGCACCTTCTGTCCAAGTCTAAGTTTTGGCACCCAGGCCTCTCCCCAAAGCTCATGCAGTAGTTTGAGCCATGGACTCTTGACGGATCTGGGGCTAGGAACTGCTCGACTCATTACATCGGGTAGTATCTTATCAAGGTAGGGTACATCCTGTGCTCCTATCACAAGTCCTCTTACGTCGTCTTGTTTGGGCTGCTCCGAGAAGAATGTATCCGCTAAACAAACAGCAACCCCTATCGTGGGCGATCCCACGTTGCTCTCTTTGAACCTCTGAATCAATACCTTACGAAAGGCAAATGCTTGGTCCAGTGGTGATGAGTTCATTGGCTTTCCATTCTGATACCAACGCCCATCCAATTGCTCTATACGCCCTCCTTTGACCTCGAGGATTAAGATGGAAGGACGCGAAGGCGCGGCGATGACAAAATCAGCCTCCCTAAATTCGCCTTTCCTATTACTGCGCAACCTCATCGAGTGCCATGCGCGCCAGCCTTTCGGCAGGGCCTTTGCTAATGCTTCAAATACCTTTGTTTCCGCGAGCGAGCTTGTATGCCTCGGGCCATCACGCGGCCACAGCCTGGAGTTTATGGGTGTCTTGATAAGCATGTCGTTGTAAAGATTTAAATCAACCGGATTCTCAGCTAACAGCTTTTTCTCTGAAAATCATCCGTTCACTTGGCCAACTCCTCCAGAAACTTGGAAGACATTTCTGCGAGAATTTCAGCCCGTTCGATCAGAAAATCAGTATAATTCTCTATGGCCCATTTTGCCTTGAACTTTTCTAGATTGCCTGTTGAACTTGGTATAAAACTGGGAGGGATTGCATGTCTTCTCAATGCTTCAGGTGAAATAGTGAATTCAGTAATATATTGCCAGGGATACTTAGCTGAGATCTTTTTTACATTCGTCCGCTCGTTTAGCACTGTGATGTTGGCAAGAGCGTTAATATCATCGTCACTATATTTTTTCTCCTTCTTTAGAATGCTTCTTGGAAATATGTGATGCCATTGAGGTTGAAAGCCAGAAGTGATTGGGCTGCCTGTTTTGTCGTATCCCAAAAGACTGCCATCAACCCAGTCTGGAGCTGCGTTATCGTATAGAATCAGATATAGCATTAATCGGAGAAAACGGTTACCAGCTCGATCATAACGGTTGAGAAATTCTTCTCCGCTGAGCTTTGGTTCCACCTGCAGGCGGTTTGTAAGCCTGGTTATCGCTTCCTCGAAGGTAGAGGCCTCAAATATACTTCTCACATCCTCATTTAGACTGGTGATGGCAGCGCCACTATATCTTCCATCCCAGTTTGCAAGCAAAAACCACCACAGGGCCTTCTTGAAACTGTAACTAGCACCTTCAGCCCAGCGCTCATGGAGGACAAATAAAGGGATGAGACTATTGGTGGATGGCAGGAGGTCTGGAGACAAGATTCCAAACTCTGCAAACCTTTTTAAAACATCTGATATAGCTATCGACGATCTTTTCCATATTGTTTCCAGATTTTCAGGACGCCAAAAGTCTTTCGGAACTTCAATAAGCCGAGCTCTACCCTTCCCTACCCCTGTCATGGTCCTGATGAATATACCAGCATCCAGATCCCAGCCTCTATCTTCAAGGTCACCGCAAAAAGGAAGATATTTCTTTCTTACCCATCCAGGATTCCTCACTGCGGCTAGGGCTAGGATTACGTCTGCTTCTTTGACCCGCGTCCCTGCTTGATTCAAGCGAGCGAAAATTTCGGCTACATCTTCTACCTCATGATTTATTTTAACAATTGGAATATCCCTCTCCCTCAACTGCCAGATCCTAACCAGCCTAGAGTGAATTGTGGGAAATAGCTCCATGTTGCCTTCCACTTCACTAGAGATCTTTCTAACGATCTCCTGGGTTATTGGCGTGAGATCTTCAACTTTCTCAATCCGTAGAATTTCTCTGACACTTACCCATCTCGCGTCGCGTTTTCGAATGGGATTGGCCAATGCGAATTCTATTCGATCATCTTTGCTCTCGCTCAACACATTTGCCATAACGTCATAACGTTTGAGGGCTTTATTCCATGTTTCAGCAGAGTCCCACCAATACGGCTTTTGTCCGAGCAGAAGGCTCAGTGCGGTAGTCCTCTGTTGCCCATCCACTATCCATTGCGAGGCTTTTGCACCTTGAGCAACCTTTGCTTCTTGGTAGTCTGAAGAATCCCAGAGTAGAAAAGATCCTATGGGGTAGTCTCTGTACAACGATTCTGCAAGGAGTTTGACCTGTTGAGGGTCCCACACAAATTCTCTTTGAAATTCTGGAATATCTACGCTCTTGCTCACAGAGCTTTTTACAATTTCATGCACCTTAAGCTGCTCAATTGCCATTATTGCCTCCCTCAGCTACCAAAAAATTAGGAAATGGATGCGGCAAAGGCAAATCCGTTCATTGGGACTCCCTAAATTTCCATATCTCGGGATCCAGTGCATCCTTTTCAAGCCACCCCTTTTGATTGCCATTTTTGTCATATATGTTGACTCTGTCCTCAATCAGGGCAGCCTTTTTCATGTAACCTTTGAGCTCCCCTGTTTTGCTCTTTATGTTTACCCTGTCTAGATCCAACATACCCTTTTTCAGTGCGTCTCCATCTGACAGGAATGTCCAGGCCTGAAATGAGCATTGCACACATAGCAAATTTTGTAAGATTGAAGCTCATCATGCATTACCCCCTGCCTCGGCCAGCCTGTCACTCAAATCAATTAAATATTCACTTCGCTCGATCCTTTCAACCCAATTTGCCGGGATTGCGTTTACTCCGAGGTATGCACCACTTATGGCCCCTGCTATGCATGCAATGGAATCCGAATCTCCATTGGTGTTAGCAGCACGGAGTACACATTTCTCATAGCTGTCTGGATACCTGAGAAAACAGTAAAGTGCCAGGGCCACGGCTTCCTCTCCAACCCAACCCTCACCAAGAAAGGAAAGGGCCTTTTCCTCG
>JAFDIV010000055.1 GCA_019307815.1 Deltaproteobacteria bacterium | reverse complement strand
TTACACTCCTGGATATGTGCATAGGCTGGAGAACAAAACTAAGCTTTTGGAACATCATAGAAAAATGATCCAAGTTGTCAAAGAGCAAAGGCTCAATACAAATAGAGCTTTAATGGCAGTGGGTTAAGCAAGCGTTTCAAACTAACACACCTTTTTTCTCTTGATCTGTCTGAAACGGTACAAATTGCCGTGATACTTATCAACACAACGACGAAATTGATGCATGGGCATAAAGTCCATTAATTGAGAAAAAACCAATCTTCCTGAATACATAGGCCATCCCCTCCCGATAATTTTCGGGAAACTATGGCCAAAAATGCATTTTCAAGTCGATAACAAATTTTATTTCTATTTTATGTAGCTATTTTAATAGGTTATATCACAACCATTAGTTCTTAATTGGACAGCAGTGTATCTAAATAATAACACTGTAATGGGGAAGGGGGTGGTTGCCATGTCTGTTTAATATACTGGTAAGAGGAGGGAGGATTTTTTAGTCTGATCGATTTAAAAAACATCTTTTCAGATAAGGAGGTCTAAAATGGCGAGAAAACTAGAACATGCGTATAAAATTCATACATTGCAATTGGCGACAATGGCTGTTGAGAAATCCTTAAGGACAATTTGGCAGGGTTTCGGGGAGACGATCACTGATGATCCTGTACAATTCTTCTATATTGAAGGCCCGGAGGAAAGAATCTTGGTGGACGTAGGGGGGGCTGCCGATGAAATCAATGAATTCTGGCCGGGAACCAAAGATATCCAGTCCTTTGAAGATGCCCTAGGTAGCGTGGGACTTAAGCCAGAAGACATTGACATCATACTACTGAGCCACATGTGTTTTGACCACGTGCTAAACGCTCGCAAGTGTCCAAACGCGAGAGTATATATCCAGGAAAAAGAACTCGAATACACATTGAACCCTCCCGCACTTTTTAGAGGCACAATACCTTTCAGCGCTCTCAGGGACTTGAGATTTGTACCAGTGCAAGGAGATCAAGAGATTGTCCCGGGAGTCAATGTGATCTTTTTACCGGGTCATACCCCAGGCACACAGGGGGTAACAGTTGAAACAAAGGACGGACTAGCGGTAATAACCGGTTTCTGTTGTACGGAGGAAAACTTCACAGATTGCCCCGAACCCCTTAAGGATATCTGGAACAACATGGTTCCCATAGGGTACGCTAGCCATCCGCTGGACGCCTTCAATTCCATGATTCGGGTAAAGGGGTTGGCTGACATAATCATCCCCCAACATGGAAGAAAGATCCCTGATGTGATCGGATAGGCCGCGCTGATTAACTTGACAAGGTCACATTAGGGTAGTGCGCTTGCGTTAGGCGTGGATTTGCGGGCAATGCCTATAAAGAGAAACATGAAAAGAAATGGGTGGAGCGTTTCTACCTGATGAAGTCTGGATAACAGGTATGGGGAAATGGTATCTGCTAATGCTTGTTTGGCAATTTAGTGCAGTTATCATTTTCCCCTTCAAAAGACCATATTGATTGACGTTGAGTTGAAAGGGATAACAAAAAAATTTGGAGAATTCGCCGCTGTGAAAAATGTCTCCTTAAAAGTTGAAAAGGGTGAATTCGTGTCCCTCTTGGGGGGTCCTAGTGGATGTGGAAAAACGACCACTTTGCGGGTAATAGCAGGCTTCGAGGAGCTATCCGATGGTTCTGTTTTTATCGAGGGAAAATGCATGAATAATGTGCCTCCTTATATGAGAAACATTGGAATGGTGTTCCAAAATTACTCATAAGATCTGATGTTCTATTGCTGGATGAACCTCTCAGTAATCTGAATGCTAAACTCAGAGAAGAGATGAGGGTCGAAACAAAAAGATTCAGCAAAATGTCGGAATAACAACAGTTTATGAGACCCATGACCAAGTTGAAGCCCTCTCTATGTCAGAGAGAATTGTCATCATGGAGGAGGCAATTGTCCAAATGGGGGCCTCCAGTGATGTCGGGTGTGTGCTAAAGTTCGTTGAAAATTTGAAGTGGCTCCAATATAGATGGTGAAAAAAGAAGAAAACAAATAACACCAAAGAAAGGGGCCACTTATGGGAAGGAGAGTAGTACGAATCGGCGAAAAAGGGAAGTGTAAAGTTACATCTCGGGAGAAGGAATTTAGTTCGGAACTGGATGTGAGAATTGCCATGATACAAGCCCTTATCCCCTTAGGACTGGAGGCAGTAGCAGAGGAACTGAAACGAGAGGTAGAGATGCTGGCTGGTAAGACCTGCCTGCTGCAGGCAGGGGTATAGCCGGGATGGAGGTCTACCTGGCCACTACCGCTGGGGTAAGGAGGACCGATCCATATATCTATCTGATAAGAAGGTGAGGGTATCTGTTCCCAGGGTGAGGGACGCTTTGAACAATAAGGAAGTTGGTTTGAGGACCTTGGAACTTTTACAGCAACCCCATGATGCTGACGAGGGGGTGCTGAGGAAGATTCTTTTGGGGTTATCATGTCGGGATTATCAGTCATGTGCTGAAGCGGTGCCTGAGGCGTTCGGGCTATCGGCTTCTAGCATATCGAGGAGATTCATCAAGGCCAGCTCCCGGAAGCTCAAGGAATTGATGGAGAGGGATCTGTCGGGATATGACTTTGCTGTTGTTTTCATACTTGCCTGCTGCAAGCAGGGATGGCAAGAGCCCTGCCTGACGCAGGCAGGTTTGCTGAAGACGAGATAATTATAGCTTTTGGTGTCACCATAGAAGGCGAGAAGGTGGTATTAGGTTTTGTACAGAGTGGCACTGAGAAAGAGAGAGTTATCAAGGATTTTCTCAATTCCCTGATGGACCGGGGCCTCAATATAGACCAAGGACTATTGTGTGTCATACCTGCCTGGCGGCAGATAGGGATGGAAGCAAGGGACTATATTCTGGGATTAAAAAGGTATTCAGAGACAGGATATTCATCCAACGCTGCCAATGGCATAAGAGGGAAAATGTAGTCAGTTATCTACCCAAGGGCATGCAACAGATATGGCGGAGGAAGCTTCAAAGGGCCTATGAGAAGCCCACCTATGAAGAGGCTAAGGCAGAGCTCAACAGGCTTAAGGCAGAACTTATGCTGATTAACCGCTCGGCTGCAGCTTCTCTTGAAGAGGGGTTAGAAGAGACCTTGACGGTTCACAAGCTAGGCCTTTTCAAACAGCTAGGCATAAGCCTAAAGACGACTAATTGCATTGAGTCCGTTATGTCTCTTGTAGAGACATATACCGGCAAGGTTGACTATTGGCGCAATTCTTCACAGAAGCATCGATGGGTGGCGACTGCATTGTTAGAAGTTGAGACCAGGTTACGCAGGATAAAAGGTTACAGGTGGTTGCCGTTGCTCAGAACAGCTATGAGGCAGCGCCTGGATCACGTTAGGGAGGCTGCATAATGGGTCGGGGCCACTTCAAAATTTTCAACGGAGAATGGGATTGACTCGTTAATCTCCCAAAGATGCCTTTGTGGCTACCCAGTGCTGGGTAACATCGTCAACGGAGACGATGCTGATCAAGATTTACTCTATGGTGAAGTACGAAGTCACGCCCAAGATCAACGTCCTTGGGACAATTATCATTGCAGTTACCATCTTTATCCCGCTTTTAGTAGAAAAGCTGGTGGCCAAGAGAATGAGTGTAACCCTCACCAGAGAAAAAATGAAAAACAAGAGAAATTCGGAAAACTAACAGTTATCAGACATCAAACAGACCATAGGAAGGAGGTGCTTTATATGCAAGGCTGGATGGGCAAATTACTCAGAGTCGATCTAACAACCGGGCGGTTGAGTGTTGAAATGGTTGACCCTGAGGTGGCCAGAGACTTCATAGGCGGCCGGGGGTGGGCAATCCGATACCTTTACGATGAAGTGGATCCGGGTGTGGATCCGCTCTCGGAGGGAAATAAGGTCATCTTTGCCACCGGACCGCTGACCGCAACGCTAACCCCCTCTGGAGCACGCTATATGGTAGTCACTAAATCACCTCTTACCGGGGCTATTACTTGCGCCAATGCCGGAGGTGAATTCCCGACAGAGATGAAACGAACTGGTTTTGACATGTTTATTTTCGAGGGCCGATCTCCTCGCCCTATCTATCTCTGGGTTAATGATGATCAAGCCGAGTTGCGTCCCGCTGATCATCTCTGGGGCATGGACGTCCACACCACGGTTGCGCTTATCCGCAAAGAAACAGACCCTAAGGTTCGGGTGGCTTGCATTGGTCCGGCCGGGGAGAAGCTTGTCAAGATCGCGGCCATCATGAACGACGCACATAGGGCCGCAGGGCGAGCTGGTGTAGGTGCGGTCTTGGGCTATAAAAATCTCAAGGCTGTGGCAGTCCGAGGACATAATAAGGTTTCCTTAGCTGATCCAGAGAAGCTAATGGACATTTCTAAAGAGGTTCGAAAGGAGGTTGAACAGATAGCCAAAGCAGGTAAATTAGTCTTGAGGGACTACGGCACGGCCTACGTCGCGACGGTCACTAATAGCTTCGGGATCATTCCCACACGAAACTTCCAGAGTGGCGTCTTCGCTGGCGCTGAAGTAATTTCAGGTGAGATCCTAAACAAGAAATATCTCATCCGGCCCAAACCTTGTCATGGTTGTCCCATAGCCTGCGGCCGGGTGACTAGGGTTGAGCATCCCCTTTACGGAGGTGAGGGAGAAGGCCCAGAATACGAGACGCTGGCAGCTTTTGGTAGCTCATGTGGTATAGACAATCTGGAAGCGATCATAAAAGCCAACTATCTATGTAACGAACTTGGACTTGATACTATTTCAACTGGGATGACTATCAGCTGTGCTATGGAACTTTACGAGAAGGGCTATTTGCCTCAGGCCGATGTAGGCAGGCCACTCGAATTTGGCGATGCTGGGGCTATCGTCGACTTGACACGCAAGACAGCTTTAAGGGAAGGTTTCGGCGACCTCCTTGCAGAAGGTAGCTTTCGTTTAGCTTCACGCTACGGACATCCCGAAGTGTCCATTTCCTCTAAAAAGCTGGAATTTCCCGGCTACGACCCGCGTGGAGTCAAGGGAATGGGTATTCTATACGCTACCTCCAACATTGGAGCTTCACATATGAGGGGCGACACAATTTATGTAGAGCTTGGGTATGTCTCAGTGGATGTGGATCCTCTGACACATAAGCATAAGGCCCACTACTGCAAGCACCTCCAGGACATCTTTGCAGTCATTGACTCAGTTGGACTGTGCGTATTTGTAGCTATGCGTCACTTCGTGCAACACAATGAGAGTTTATCTATGACCCGGCTTGCGGATTTAATGAATTCTGCCACTGGTGTTGGTTATGACCCCAAGAACCTGCTTCTAGCAGGCGAGAGAATCTATAATCTGGAGAGGCTATTCCTATTGAAAGCGGGTTTCACTAAGGACGATGACACTCTGCCGCCGAGAATGCTTAAGGAGCCCATGCCCGAAGGTCCGGCCCAAGGACAAGTAGTCGAGCTTGACGTCATGCTACCAGAGTATTACCAACTGCGCGGCTGGTCATCAGAAGGCATCCCTACTGAAGAGAAGCTCAAGGAGCTTGGGTTGGACTAAAACACTGGATAGCCAAAGCACACCCTGAAGCTTTACCTTCAAGTTGGTCTTTTTCAAAAAATTAAATGCTAACTTTGCAATAAACCCAAATTATGCGTGAACTGGTGAACATAGCTTTTAGTTTTGTCTTTTCTATGTCAACTGAGTCTGGCAAGCGCCTCTTCGTATTCATCTCTATAGGCCCAAGTGGCCTCCAGCTTGAGCACCCATTGTCTGGCAGAATGAACCAACCTGCCTGCGCCGTGGCTACGGCAGGCAGGCTTTCCCGGTATCAGAAAGAGCCTGTCCCTGATGGTGGCAACCATGGACTTGGTCTTGCTCTGATTCAGTACCTGTTCCTTGAACAGATTCATGATGTTGTATCCCAACATCAACAGCTCAAACCCTGCCTGACCGGCAGGCATCCTCAAGGTAGTCGTGCGATTGACAATATAACTCATAGGGTAAGCCACTGGTTTGACCAGTGCGACTAGAAAGGGTTTGACCTTTAGCGGGAATTGGATAAGGTTCTTCCTTTGGAGGCTTGGTAGCACTCAGAAAGCCCGCCTGCTGCAGGCAGGCCTGCCTGCAGCAGGCAGGGAGGAACCATGTCGGATTATGGAAGCTTGAGGGGTCGCGGTAGGAACCATCCTTTCAGATGGCCCCCCGCACAGATCCCAGCGAGCGCTACTAACGCACTGGGCTCCTACCTCGGGTGTTTGGCGTCAAAGCGCACATTTGGATAAGGATGTGTGAGAGTGGGCCTTGGGATCCAGCGTTGGACTATGGGGCCATACCTCTGCCAGTTCATTCGCTTCTTCTGACCCCGGCGCCTGAGCACTTTCAGCCAGTGGCGAATTATCTCCTCGCGGAATGTCTTCATGGCATCCCAGTTTCCAGGTATCCCATGATATTGGTAGTACCCCACTATGACTCGTTCCAACCATTTACCGACC
>JAFDIV010000004.1:2500-174206 GCA_019307815.1 Deltaproteobacteria bacterium | reverse complement strand
CTCATTTATGGGGGCACCAAAAACGTCCTGTTATCATGAGGTTTGACGTCGGGATGGTACGCCCATCTCAGCAAGTAGCCCAATATACCCTATTTATGGATGGGCACTAGGTAGGAGTTAAAAAGCCAAATATATTATTTAGCTTATGTATATCTTTTAGGTATCCGAACTGTAAGGAAGGCGAATGGGTAGTTTAACATGCCTGTTATGTGGGCCTAAAATTTTTGGGGGAATAAGGAAGTGGCCAAAGACTGCTGCTGGAACTGCAAGTATTACATAGCCAAAGGGGATAACGAGCCTCCATTACTAAAAAGTGCCCTTTCGAATGTCTGTGTATATTCCGAAAATGATGAGGATGATAGAAGCTGGGCGCAGAGGGCAACACCCACTCCGCCCAATTTTGTTTGCTCTCATTATGAGGAGCGCTTTTATTAGAAAGGATCAAGGATAAAAGGCACTGCTGGGTGAACGAGGCCGTGGGATCTCAATTTCTGAGCATGATCTTTGTGAGTTCCTCTTTTGTTTTGAGAAATCAGAATCTAAATATGGACTAATATGGTATGAGAGGTAGATAGAGATGCCCATTTATGAATACCAGTGCGAGGATTGCCAGAAGGTTTTCCAGGCCCTGATCATGAAAATAGAAGAGGAAAAGGAGTTGAGGTGCCAGAACTGTGGCAGCTCCGCCCTCAAGAGGCTGATTTCCAGAGTGGCCTATCATGTGTCAGAAGCTGATCGGCTTGCCAACTATGACCCCAAGGCCCAAAAGGAGGATAGTTTCTATAAGGATAGCCGCAACATAGGGCTCCATGCAAAATGGCGGGCAAAACAGATGGGCGTGGATTTGGGGAAAAGCTTTGAGGAAAAGCTGGACAAGCTCAGGACTGATCCGGGAAGCGTTATAAGGGATAGTGAGTGACAAGGATCTAACGGGCATAAGTGCCAATACATGTGAGATAAAAGCTGTTCTTTTGAAAGGATCAACAGGGCCATGAGAGATATTGGAGAAGTAGTTCTCATTTATTATGACAACCAACCCGCAGTTTACGGGCGCATAGAGAGGATTGAGCCGGATATCAAGAAGGATTGGTACCAAATTACACTCCTTCTTCTTACCATACCCGCTCATCCGGTGACCTGGATCCTGAGGGAAGCCTATATTGATGGAGAGCCCTTTACCATGGGAGGTGTGCCCATGCGGCTTGAAGAGGTAAAAAGGGTGCTGCCAGAAGGAGCACCGCCTCCGGCCGAGGAGAGAGATAAGAAAAGGTACCAAGGCAAACCAGGGCGTGTTATCCCATTTAAAAAGCCTTAGAAAGGCGTTGGTGTGTGTCTAAATGAAGGGATATGGATAGGTCATTATGGGACCCTTTGAAAAGTTTGTACTCAGAGCACTACTTTCCGGACTTTTCGCATTTTTTCTGTGTCGCTTCTTTTTTAAGCATATTCCTGTGGCCAAGGTTTTTGGGTTGGCTGTGCTTATGTTAGGCTTGGCATACATCTTGGAGTATGCCCGAAAACGGGATCAAGGAGGAGGCCGATGAATCCTAAAAAATATGTGTACTCATTTGAGGAAGGCGACGGCAAAAACAAACAACTCTTGGGAGGAAAAGGGGCGAATCTATGTGAGATGACTCAGATCGGGCTCCCTGTCCCTCCGGGATTTGTCATCACTACAGAGGCCTGTCTCGCCTATTTGGACAGGAAGAAAAAGGGGTTGGACTCGGATCTCAAGAGGCAAATAAAAGAGGCCATGGTAGAGCTTGAAAGAAAAACCGGAAAGGGATTTGGCGACTCCCAAGATCCCCTTCTTGTTTCTGTCAGGTCAGGAGCGGCCATCTCCATGCCTGGCATGATGGATACCATTTTGAACTTAGGACTTAATAATGAGACAGTGAAAGGCCTGGCAAAAACCACGGGAAATGAACGCTTTGCCTACGACTCTTATAGGCGGCTAATTCAGTTGTTCGGCTCCGTTGCCTTGGGACTAAAAGACGAAGAATTTGACAAGATATTCAATAGCATAAAGAAAAAATATAAGGCAACAGATGATATTGAGCTTTCTGCAAAGGCCTTGAAAGAGGCCTGCGACCAATTTATGAGCTTGATTCAGAAAAAGACGAAAAACTCATTTCCACAGGATCCCTATGTGCAGTTGGAATTGGCTGTAGAGGCTGTCTTCAAATCATGGATGGGAAAGAGGGCCAGGGATTACCGCCGGGAATTCAATATCACACCCGATATGGCCAATGGTACTGCTGTGAATATCTGTACTATGGTTTTCGGCAACATGGGTGATACAAGTGCGACCGGGGTGGCCTTTACCAGAAATCCTGCCACAGGAGAGAACCGGCTCTACGGGGAGTATATGGTCAATGCTCAGGGCGAGGACGTTGTGGCAGGTATTCGAACACCCAAGCCCATCAGGGAGCTCCGCAAAGAAATGCCGTCTGTTTACCATGAACTGGAAAAGTTGCGTCATACCCTAGAAAGGCACTATCGTGAGGTTCAGGATTTTGAGTTTACCATTGAAAACGGCAAGCTTTACTGTCTCCAGACCCGTAATGCCAAAATGAATGCAGCCGCATTCATCAAGACCTCCATTGATATGGTCAACGAAGGTCTAATTACCGAGCAAGAGGCCATCTTAAGAATACAGCCCGATATGCTCGCCCAGCTTTTGCATCCACGGCTGGACCCCAATGCCAAGGCAAAGGTCCTGGCCCAAGGGCTTCCGGCCTCACCAGGGGCGGCTTCAGGGAAGATGGTATTTGATGCGGACCGGGCCGAATCCAAGGCCAAGTTGGGAGAAAAGGTTATCCTGGTAAGGGAGGAAACAAAACCTGAGGATATTCACGGATTTTTTGCCTCCCAAGGGATTCTTACCAGTCGTGGAGGCAAGACATCTCATGCCGCTGTTGTGGCCAGGAGCATGGGAAAGCCATGCGTGTCAGGCTGTGAGGCCATTACTATTGACCATCATGCCAGAGAGGCAACCATTGGTGATGTGGTACTGAGGGAGGGCGATATTATTACCATTGATGGAAGTACTGGAAAGGTCTATGAGGGGCAAGTCCAGACTATTGAACCCGAGTTTGTGGAAGACCTTTTGGTGCTTCTGGAATGGGCTGATGAGATAAGCGAGCTTGAAGTCATGGCCAATGCTGACACCCCTGAGGCCGTGGAAAAGGCCAGGAAGTACGGCGCTAAAGGGATCGGGCTTTGCAGGACAGAACGGATGTTCAACCAGCCCGAACGACTTCCCATTGTCCGGGAGATGATCCTTGCGGAGACTACTGAAGAGCGACAAGCAGCCCTTGACAAGCTCTTGCCATTTCAAAAAGAGGATTTCAGGGAGATCTTCAAGATTATGGATGGAATGCCTGTCACCATAAGGCTTTTGGACCCTCCGATCCATGAGTTTTTGCCTTCGGCCGAGGAACTGGTAAATGAGATAACACATCTTAGGGAGCTTAGGAAGACCGTAGATGGTATGGCGGCCCTGCCTGAGACGCTGAAGCTGTTAGACCCGGAACTGCACAGGCGCTATGCAGCGAACCTTGAGATGATCACCAAGGGGCTTGAAGAACTCAAGAGCAAACATCTGGCCGAGGAGTTGATCGAGGCCAAGGAACAGATGTTGAGGAAGGTGAGAGCGCTTGCTGAGACCAACCCTATGCTGGGTCATCGTGGGGTGAGGCTGGGGATAACCTATCCAGAGATCTATAGCACTCAAATTCGGGCCATTTTGGAGGCGGCTGCTGAGCATATAAAGGATGGAGGCCATATGGTTCCTGAGATCATGGTCCCTCAGGTCTGCACCCTGCAAGAGCTGAAGTGGGTTCACGGCTATGTGATGGAGATACACAAGGAGGTGGAAGAGAAATATGAGATCAAGGTCCCTTACCGATTCGGGACCATGGTGGAGGTGGTTCGGGCCTGTATGCGGGCAGGGCGTATTGCAGAGCTGGCAGAGTTTATCTCTTTTGGAACCAATGACTTAACCCAGGCCACCTTTTCTTTTTCCAGGGAAGATGCGGAAAACAAGTTTCTCCCTTTGTATAAAGAACGGGGTATTCTCCAGCATAATCCATTTGAAGTTTTAGATATCAAAGGCGTTGGAAGACTGATGATGATTACCATCGAATGGGCCAGAAAAACCCGGCCTGACATGAAGATTGGGATCTGTGGCGAGCAAGGGGGACACCCTGAGTCTATCCGCTTTTGTCATCATATAAAGGTGAGCTATATATCTTGTTCACCCCCTAGGGTTCCCATTGCCAGGTTGGCGGCAGCCCACGCCAAATTAAAGGAGAAAGAATATACCGTGGTTTGATCATTCAGTGGGTACACTGGTATAATGGGAAAGGGTGTAGATCTGATCGGCCAATTTTTCGAGCTGGTCTCTTACCTCTTCCTCATTTATTTCTTTATCACCGCGGGGCCTCAGATAATTCTCGTTTAGATACTGGAAGGCATTTTGGAAGGTGATATAAGAGACGGCTTCATAGTGCTTCACAAAACCGGTTTCGTGAAGCTTGGTGCCCAAGCTGTTCATCTTTTTAAGCAGTTCGGCCTTTTTCCTCTTTTGGCCAAAGGAATCCAGCACCACTCTTGTTGCGATCCAGTAGGATTCTAGGAAGCTCCTTGCAAGCCCTGCCCAGAGTGGAAGGTTGTGATATCCTTTTCTTGTCACCTTGTATGTATGTGACCCTGAGCCTTCTTCAACAAGGCCCCTGCTTCGAAAATAAGAAAGTATCTCTTCCAAATGGCTGGCATCATCCGTATTTCCTTCGAAGATAAATTCATTTTTAAAGAGTTCCCTTAGAAAGATGTAGTCATCCTGGATTGTCATAAAGTCTTTTTGCGCCTCTTTTCCTGAAAGCAACGAGAGGGCCACGAGCGTGTGATCTAAGAAATAGTGGATAATACTGTTTTTATAATAGTCCAGCTCCCGATGTTTTTTTGGGTTCACGGTGTAAAGGGATGAGTCGCCTTGCAGATCTCCTACAGGGGATATGATTTTCCAACTGCTCAGCAGGTGGAGAGTTTCTTGAAAGGCCTCCATGAGATTGGAAAGGGAGGAGACCATAGGTGCCTTCTGGGCCTCCAGAAACAAAGCCAATTCCTCCACTGAGGCGTACAAATCTTTGAGTTCAAAATGCTTTCGAAATTTGCTGAGGATGACTGAAGAAACCAGGGCAAGGGGGGTAATAGGTGTGACATGATTGATGGCACGAACAAGGTCCAAGGCCAGGGTCTCTTCCATGGTGTCTGTTTTTGACTGCTGAGGGCCAAGATAGTCCCGGATGGAAAAGGGTTGTGCAAAGCGGATATAGATCTTCCCATATTTTTTCTTTAAGAGTTTTCTTGCCTTAAGGATCTGCCAGAAACCCTCCCTTTCCTTGGCAACACCTTCTTGTTCACGAACGTAGGACTTTTCTTCGATTATCCTATCATAGGCAATTGAGGCTGGCACGAATATGAGGTCATTACAATGGCCATTTAGGTATGCATCCAAAAGGATAGAGAGAAACCCTGTTTTGGGAAGAACCAGTTTGCCGCTCCTGCTTCGCCCCCCCTCTATGAAGAATTCAATAAAATACCCCTCTTGAAGAAGCTGATTTACATAGGCGGAAAAGACCTTGGTGTAAAGTCGAGCACCGCTGAAGCTCCTCCTTATGAAAAAGGCTCCACATTTCCTAAAGATATGCCCCACAGGCCAAAAGGCTAGGTTTTGTCCTGCGGCAATCCTGGGAACCTGAACATAGTATTCGTAGAGCGTATAATTGAGAACCAGGTAGTCGATATGGCTTTTGTGAGAAGGTACAAATATCACCGGCCCTTTTCTGGCCCAATTTCTCACAAGTGCCAACTCATCCGGATCAATTTCAATTCCTTGAAATAGCCTTTTCCAAAATCGGGTTAACAGTGAGTAAGTGAGAACCACATACGTGGGGCTATAGTCCGCTGCAATTTCATCAAAATATTCTGAGGCCTTTGCCTTTAGTTGCCTCTGACGTCCCGCCTTGCCACTAGAGAGGCGCTCAATGGTCCGGAGTACCTCTTTGTCATTGAGCACCTGCTCTTTCAGTTCCTGCCTGGACTTCATGAGAGGCCCTATGATGGCCTTTTTTTGACTGTCAATAGCCTGAATAAGCTGCTCTCTGATGAAGGGCACCAGGGCTTCCGGTGTTTGGTTCGTGTACTCGGGTGAGGCCAAGTACTCCCTAAGATCAATAGGGGGACCGAAGTCAAAAAACGCCCTCCGGTTATGCCTGAAAAACAGGAAGATTTTTCGCAAAGGGCCGGGATTGTCTTTATATCCGAATAGGATGGAAAGAAGACCCTTTGGGTCCCTTTCAGGCGCCTGTCTGTATAAGATCAGACTGGGCACAAGGAAGATGGGCCTTTCCATGTCTTGTTGGATCTCAATAAGATAGGTGATAGGATCCTTTCCTTCTTCCACGAATTGACGACGGAATCGCTTTGGGTCAAGAAGGCACAGGAGAGCCGGAACGCCCTTTTGAAAGCCCTCCCTTAACAGACCCAGTTGATAAGGATTCGGCCTCTTGTGGTATTTGAAGATATAACTGAACTGAAACTTGACCATTTTAAAGAGGAAAGAGATGGGGAAGAACAGGGACATATTTAGGTCCAGGCCTATTCGAGGATAGGGTAAACGGGATTTCCGAAGCCTATAGTGATAAAGCAGGTAATCGAGGCGACCCGGATATTTGGTCACATAAACAACGGTTCCCTGTCGTTGCTTTTCTCGTAGCCAGGCCCTTGCGTGCTCATCTATTTGAACCTTCCCGAATAACTTGTAAAGAAACCAGCCCAGAAAGAAGCGAGGCTTGAAATCCAGGATGCAGGACAAGGGATATTTCTCAAAAAGCCAAGACATTGTGTAGTCCTTTCCAAACCGAGAGCCTTCAGCCAGAGATTGCCATTTTTGGATGGCCACTATTTCATTACGATAAATGGGAGCAAATGTGAAGCTGTTAAATCAATCAAACGAAATAGGTCTCTGCTTGTCACAAATATGGCTAAATGTCCACTATTTTGACGCAATTTTGCCAAGATAGGAGGTATTGTGACCCTTTGGCTTAGGGAAAAATGGGAAAAATGCCCGGCCTGGGCTGAAATCGTTAGATCAGTTATCGGCACAGAAGTTGCAGAAACCTCTGGAAAAAACCTTTATCCCAGGAGGTTCCCTATGATTGGAGTATCAAGAAAGAGGAGGATGTCGCCCCAGGGAGGCTTTACCTTGATTGAAATGGCCATTGTACTGATCATTATTGGGATTATTATCGGGGCGGTTGTAAAAGGAAAGGATCTTGTACAGTCAGCAAAACAGAAGAGGTTCTATACGAAATTTCTCAAGCAGTGGGAATTATCGGTATTGAATTACTATGATCGGACCGGAAACCTGCTTGGGGACGGCACCATAAACGGGGGAACCAATGCCACCAAGGACGGCCGATTCGACAACATAAGTGGAGCCAATTTTGGTGGAGCCAATGGAGTCGATGCGACCCTAAGAAAGGTAGGCCTAACGGTTCCGGTGAGTAATACCAGCAACAGTGGTCAATATACTTATAAGGGACAGTACAGTGGAACACAGACAATCACTTTATGGCTCTACTACCTATATAGCAATACAGACGGCAGGTACAGTAACGCCTTGTATTTGACAAATATACCCACGGACCTGGCCATTGCACTGGATACGATCATTGATGGCGAAACGGATCCCACTGCGGGAAGCTTCAGACGTTACCCTGACAATGCCGCCAGTACCTGGCCTGATGTCTCTACCACAGGTGTAGTTAATGCTCAGTTAATACTCAATGTGCCATAGGAATCGGACAGTGGCGTACGTGGATGATGAATAAGTAGTAGAGTCGCCAGCTATATGAGATGAAAAATCAATTCTGGAAATATGCCCAGTTCTGGCTGGGCCTTGTGTTATGTGCTTGCCTGCTTGTGGGTTCTTACTTGTGCAGTAAAAGTCTTATTCGTTACCAAACAATAGCTCGTAACATAAGATCCGCAAGGACCCAGTTAGAGCAAATAAGAAGGATAAAGAAGGAAGTGGCCAGGCAACAGCGCATTCTCGCACGCGTGAGGACGTTTGTAGAAAAGGCCAAGGCCTTTGGGCTAGTTAAGGACAGGTGGGACAGATATGGCGTGGAAATCCAAGAATCAATAACGTTTCCTGAATTGAGGCAGATACTGGAGCAGACCGTGAGCAAAGAGACCTACTATTTTGAGCCTTCCAGCCTTTATATCTCAAAAGCAAAACCAGAAAGTGCTAAGGGGGAGGCGGTGGAACCAGGTAAGAAGAAACAGGTGCCCTCTGCCGGAACTGCGGAGAAACAGAAAGCAGACCTGTTCTTGAAATTAAGAGGGTATTTTCTTGTGAGGCGGCAATGACCTTTTCTTCAGAAAAGATATATCTCGAATTGGATGGCCATCTTTTCCTATATGAAGCGGGGCACCTGAGCGAACTAGGGGATCCTTCAGAGATCATCGAAGAGTCCATCTTTGTGACGGATTTCCCGGATTCTATCTCAAGGATCATCCAGGTTGAAACCCCTCCAAAGTATGCGGATGTCATGGCCAGAAGGAACCTGGAAGAGGCAGGGGAATTTGATCAGCCTGTTACGGTGATTACGCATTGGAAGAAAAAGAAGCGAAAAAACACGACAGATATATTTTTTACAGCAGTACCCATCCAATCCTATAATCATTATATGACTCATGTAGAAGAGACAAGCGCTCCTATCCTGCTATTCCCGCTATATACGGTTCTTCATCAAACCTTGAAAAAGAATGCGAGAAAGAGCCCTATTGCTGTGATCTTCCAGCATGGAAGAAGTGCTGATCTCATTATTGGGACAAAGAAGAAGATCTATTTTGCGAACCGGTCCATGGCCTTTGATGAGACTCCAGAGCAGATTTATGCCCTGTGGGACATGGTGTTATCAGACATAAGGAGTACAGAGGCAGAGAACAGAATAAAGATTACAAAGGCCCTGTTCATTTCATGGATAGACAGTACCCCGCCTGAGTGGAAGGGTGACCTGGGGTTCAATTTGGACTCCCTTGCAGAAGAGACCCTTGAGCTAGAAGGAAGGAGTTATAGGACATCATTTTTCAAGGTGGTCCGAAAACTAGACGTGGCTGCCTCTATTTCGGGGCCCTCTGAAAAATTGGCCTATTATTCAAGAAAGGCCATCCTGCCTTTGAATCTAATTCTTCTATTGGCAGTTTGTCTGGTGTTTTTCGGATATATGTATTTTACACGCCAAGCAAATGCTCTGAACATGAGCTATCAAAATCTGGTATCGGAACTTGTTTCAGTCAAACAGCTACAGCCCAAGATTGGGGGACATGTGCCCTATGAGGAAACTCTAGCCTTTGTCAAGAGGCTTGAGCGTGCATCCAGGGTGCCGAGCTATAAAGAGTTCGTGAATGATCTTTCTGATGCCTTTGGTGAGGGGATGGTGGTGGAATTGTTGAAGGTTGATTATGGCCAGGGCGGTCTGCTGGCGGAGGTGCACGCCACAGTAAAAGCGCCATTTGGACAAGCGCACAGAGGATACCAGAGATCCTTGTGGATTTTGAGAAAAAAGGGCTATTGCATTGAAGACAGCTCCTTTTCCACAAACATTCAGGCGTCGCACTTTTTATTGAAACTGACCAAAAGGAATCCATGAAGATCAAATATCTATATTTGATGAGCTTCATATTAATTCTTGTTGGGATGGTTGTAAGCGGCCTTTGGGTTGCCAGAATAGGCCCTGAAGGCAGGCCTCCCTCATTGACCTCTGGTGTGGCCCTTCCAGAGGGAAAGATGCCATCATCAGAGGTCGTTCAAGAGATAGGCAGGCTAGACGGGTTGCTTGCGGGTTTGGCCACACCGAAAGAAAAGGTAATTGGGCCAGTTCAGCTATCTGTCTTTGGATACAGGGAGGTCCAAGCCCAACCTCGGATAAGGAAGGGTCAACAACTCCGGTTAGGGGGTGAGTTTAGGCATTCAGTCACTTTTGCATTTTCCGGAGGATCAAAAAGGTTTTGTGTTGTGGATGGGGCATATTATGCGGAAGGGGCCCTGCTGCCAACCGGAGAAAAGATTTTGAAGATTATGCCTGATAAGGTCATGTTTGAAAAAAGAAGGGTAAGGAAATGGGTTCCTGTTGGAGCGGGCAAAGAGAGGTCAATAAGAGAGACCAAGGACTCAGGAGAGAGCACGTGAAAAATAAGATTACATTACTGGTATCCATTGGCGTTTTTTTCTTGGCTGGGTGTAGCATGGGGCCTCATTCCATGCGCGAACCAAAGCCACCCACTGCTAAGGTTGTGCCCAAGAATATCAAGGAAGAGTCCAAATCTGCTGATAAGGATCGGCAGGCCCTTGTTGATTATTTTGAAAAGAAGGCCCTAAAAGAGCTGGAAGTGGAACCAGTGATGCCCAAGTATGATCCCCTTGAGGATCATATTGTTTCTTTTTCCATGATTGATGAGGACCTTCAGTTGGTACTTTATTCACTTGCCCAGTCTGTTGGCATGAACCTGATCATGGATCCCAGCATTACCAAGGAGAAACATCTTGTTACGCTAAACTTTCAAAATGTCACTGCAGCCACTGTATTACGGGAACTTTTGAATACCTATGATCTCTATTATGAGATTGATCAGAACGTTATTCGTATCAGGCCTTATCAAGAGCGCTTTTTCAAGGTGAACTTCTTGGATACCAACCTTTCCGTTAATTTCGACGTGGGCGGAGATGTGCTTGGAGCTTCAGAGAATGAGACAGTGGGAGGCTTGTCCGGCAATTTCAAGCTCTCTGGGACAGGTGCTAATAAGTCCAATGCCTATGATCTGCTTGAGCAAATGATCCAGAAGCTCCTTTCCCCTGGGGGCAAGTATTCCTTGAACCGGATTTCAGGAACCCTTTATGTAAAGGACACACCTACAGTGATAGCTGCTGTATCGCGGATGGTCAATCATCTGAAGGATGTATTGGCAAGGCAGGTCTTGATAGAGGCCAGAATTATTGAAGTAACCCTTTCGGATAATTACTCCTATGGAATTGACTGGGATTTGCTAAGAAGAGAGGTTAGCGGTGTAACCAAATTGAATGAAGCCTCATGGGCGCTTGGACGGGGACTGGTCCTTTCAGGGGTTAGCAGGGCCTTTACCATTGACGTAGCCATTGATGCCCTCAAGACCTTTGGGCATACCAGGATCGTATCAAACCCAAGCATTAGATCCAAAAACGGCAAGCCCGCTGTCATCAGTGTAGGAACTTCCATCACATATAAGAAGGATGTCTCCGTTACTACCACCACTGTGGGCAATGAAAACCAGAGCACTACGGAGGTTGAAGTGTCCACGGTGTTTGACGGCCTTATTCTGGGAGTTATCCCATTTATTGGTGAAGATGGCAAAATAACACTCCTTATTAACCCTATTAAGAGTGATGTAGATCCCGATAGCATAGAGCCGGTTCCAGTGAGCGACAGATCCACTGAGAGCATATCACTGCCAAAAGTGGGGATTAAGGAAATGAGCAGCACCATTAGTTTGAATAGTGGGGATGTGGTGTTTTTGGGAGGTCTCATTGACAGACATAAGCAAAAGATTACCAAGGGGGTTCCCTTTCTTTCCTCTATCCCTCTATTGGGCTATTTCTTTAAAAACGAGAGCTTTCGAAACGAAACCCGAGAACTTGTGATTGTCCTTAGCGTAAAGACTGTTTAGGGGCAGAAACTTCGGATGAGTGTCATATTTGAGGCATTACGCAAGGTCAGACAACCTCAGGATACCATTGGGGAGCCGGGAATCGAGGAGAAAAGGTCTGCCAATTTCTATACGGTAAAGGATCTTGTCTTTTCGCCCCAAGGATTGTTGGGCCTAATCCTTGTTGCCCTGCTCGTTGGCGTGGCAGCCTATTATGGAGAAGGCTATATCAGCTCCTTGAGGCATGTAGGAAGGCCCGCTAGAGAGGTAGGTCCGAAAAAGATAGTAATTCCCCCACAGCACGATAAAGCAACCCAAGCCTCCGAGTTGAGGGAAGAGCCAGGTAACGAAGTGCCCCCTCCGCCAAAGGATGTCAGTTATGAAACCCCACAGCCGGGAAAACTTTATCTCCCGCCCAAGAAAGAGGCTGGGCAGCCGGTGAAAGAGGTGCCTGCTTCTAGCATACAATATTTTCCCCCTAAAAAGGAGGGGCAGTCAAGAGGGTCAGAAAGTGCAATACATGAAGTCAGTCGACCCCCAAAAAACACCCTGATCGAAGTTTCTAACCGAGGCTACAAAGATGATTTACCAGCCGTGATTGATGCGAACAAATCCCAGGACTCCAGGGTGGAGGAGACTTTTGAACCAGCCTTTAGCCCACAGCAGGCAAAGAGAGATACTTCTTTTGGTCGGCGTCGGCAGCTACAAGGACACAACTCAGTGCCAAGCCCTTTACGGACAGAGGAAGTCCAAAAAATACCAGACAATCGGAAAGCACTTCGCAAGCCAGAGCATCGGGCTTCTTTGGCAGCCAGAGCTCAGGAAAAAGAAAGCAAGGAAAGGACAGCCAGGATTTCCTGGCTTGTTTCGCGTATCCAGGGGGCCATGACTCAGAATGACAAGGCAAAGGTGGACGAACTCTTACCAAAACTTATTCATATAAAGGGAAAGGACGACCCCTTTGTACTCAAGCTTCAGGCCTTCTGGCATATTAAGCAGGGGCGATATGATTCAGCCAAGAAGTTGCTAATAAAGGTATTGGGAAGGGATCCAAAGGATCTGGAAGCTGGTTTGAATATGGCCATTATTGAGATCAAAACCGGCAAGTTGGACAAGGCGAGGAAGAGATTAAAGGTATTGCGAGACCTGTACGAAGACAGCAATGAGGTTCCTGAACTTTTAAGAAAGATAAATGGCTAATGGCATGGTCAGGAAGGGCGGTCGATCGAATTGCAGCAGGTATACTGTATGTGGGCTTGTGCGTCGTTGTGGTATGGGCAGGTACTGCCCTTATCAATCATGCACTTGAATCAAAGTTTTACAAAGATTTCCTAGTCAAATGGGAAATAGCGGCACAAAGGTATAGGAGTGTTTCCGGAACTTGGCCAATCTTCGACGGGACCAATCATGTTCGATACATGGAGGGGCTGGTTGACTATATGAAAAGCAAAGGGATTCAGCTACCCCGTTCCAATACAAAGGCTCCCTATACCTATGTACTTGATCGAATCGGATTCAAGAAGGAGGACATCTTTATTTTGTGTTTATCTGATAGGATTATCATCTATGGCCTGTCCCAGCGGACATTTGAAAAGGCAGACCAATATATAGATGGATCAGCAGATCCCAAGAGAGGAAGGCTGAGAGGAAAGATCAGCAAAGCTGGCTCAACCATAATAGCATTATGGAGGATATGATGAATCCCAACCTCACATACCTCGAATTCTTTCATCTCAGGTATAACCCGTTTCCGGTAGCGCCTGATACTGAAAACTTCTATGTTTCCAGAACCATTGATCGAATCATTACCGAAATTGTTCATGGAATAGAGACACGCAAAGGTTTCATGATCCTTGTAGGAGAGGTTGGATTGGGAAAGACCACAATCGGCCGCAAGATCGTAAGCCTTTTGGAACAAAGTGGCACCGAAACATCGCTGATTCTCCAGACCGGTTTTCAGGGTGAAGAATTACTGAAGGAGATAAACAGGGACTTCAAGATTAGGCCAAGAAGCGGGACCCTTGGGGATCATCTGAGGCGCCTGAATGATTTTTTACTAAAGAAGAATGCAGAAGGCCGCAATTGTGCGATCATAATCGATGATGCACAAAACCTAACCCCTGAAAGCCTTGAGCTTATCAGAATGATATCCAATCTGGAGACGGATCGCGAAAAACTTGTGCAGATCCTGCTCATCGGGCAGCCCGAACTGCTGAAGAAATTGGCTACCCGTGAACTTAGGCAACTGAACAGCCGTATCATTATTCATCAGGAAGTAAAGCCATTACAGAAACATGAACTCAAGGACTATCTTTTCTTCAAACTCAATGCCGCTGGCAATGATGGAACCACCACCATTACTAATGGGGGATTAAACAAGATTTATGCAGCAAGTAAGGGCAACTTCAGGAAAGTTAATGCCATTATGGATCGTTGTCTTTATGCTGGGTTCGTCTGTGACTCCACAAGGATTTCACGAAGCATCGTGAAAAAGGCCCTTATGGATTTGAAGGGCAAACCTATTGAACTCTACAGAAGGCCGCTCACGTGGGCGCTGGCTGGCATGGTGGCACTTTGCTTGGCCTTGGCAGCTCCATATGCGTGGAAAGCGGTCTACTTTAGAGAGACAGGCCGATTGGTTAAGGCGGTGCCTGTGGAAAAGGAAAAGGGCATACCACCGCAGATCTTGAATTTCCTCAAAGACTATGGCCTTGCTTCATATGGTGACGTTTTTTTTAAGGCCCTTACCCAGCATAAGATAAGGGAGGTGGCCCATAGAATTCTCAATGAGACAGGATTCTATCTCATTCAGTTGCCTAATGTACCAGAAACGGTGAAGAAGCGATTCGGAATCCTTGCCTATCCTTCAGAGGAAGGGGGAGGACAACGCTTTTTTATCTTTTGGAAGCCCGAGTTCTGGGTCAAACGTTTCTATTATGGATATCAGGGCCCCGAGATCCTGAGGATACAACAGATCCTTGCAGGGCTCAGCCTGTATACTGATTCCATTGACGGAATTGTGGGAAAAAATCTCATGAAGGCCCTGGTGGAATTCCAGAAGAAGATGGCCCTGCCTGTAACAGGATACCCTGATCCTGACACACTCTTTCTACTCTGCAATATGAAGGAGATTCCGACATATGGAGCCAGCCCCGCGTCACAGAAAACCACTGGGTGAATTGCTTAAGGAAAAGGGGATCATTAATGAGTCCCACATACAATTCGCCATTCAAGAACAGAAGATAACAGGAGAGCGGATCGGAGAAGTCCTGGAGAGACTCTGTTTTGTGACAGAGTATGATGTGATGACTACCCTCTCCGAGCAGGAAGGAATTCCCTATTTGGATGTGGATGCGGTATTTGCCGAGGAGCGCATTCTTAAGCTCTTTAACAAAAATTTCTGTCTGAACCACGCTATCTTCCCGTTCCGCATTCACGAAAATGCTATCGAGGTGGCCATCTCTACAGTGGCAGATGCCAAGTTGTCTCAGACCATTAATCGCCAGAGCGGGCTGCGGCCCAGGTATTTCTTTTCTGAAAAGAAAAAGATTATTAACGCAATCAACAAGTTCTACTATTTTTTCGAACATCCCGTAGAAGAATTGATTGAAAAGGAAGTGAGGATCCTGGCCCGGGACCAGGAAATGGCCCGGGGGACCGAAAACCTTATAAAGTATATCCTTCATTTGGCTGTGAAGAGAAGGGCTACGGATATTCATATCCGGCCCATGGATCGATCCATTAATGTGTCTTTCAGGGTGGATGGGGTTATTACCTCGGCCTTTTCCATGCCGGTCAGTTTAGGACGTGTGATTACTAGTCTGAAGATGAAGGCAGACATGGACATAGCCGAGCAAAGGGTGCCCCAAGACGGGAGCTTTTCGGAGACCATCTTAAACAATGAATATGATTTTCGTGTCTCCACGGTTGTATCGCCTGAAGGCGAAAACATGGTGCTTAGAATTTTGCCTACGGAAAGTGCGATTATGGGTTTGGGCCAACTGGGTTTTTTTGAAGAGGATATACGGACTGTGGAGAGAATTTTTAATGAGCCATTTGGCATTATACTGCTTACCGGTCCTACGGGTTCTGGAAAGACTACCACCCTCTATGCAGGGATCAGGAGCCTGGATCTGCTTCAGAAGAACGTTTTGACCGTGGAGGAACCAATTGAGTATCATATCCCACTCTTACGTCAAACCCAGGTTAATGAAAAGGCCGGATACACCTTTGCGAATGCCATCCGATATTTCCTTCGTCACGATCCTGATGTTATTCTCGTAGGAGAGATCAGGGACGCAGGGACTGCGGCAACAGCAGTGGCCGCATCCACCACTGGTCACCTTGTACTCTCTACCATGCATAGCAACAGTGCCATAGGTGCAATTCCGCGGTTAAGAGACCTGGGAGTAAGGGCCTTTTTGATTGCAGATTCGCTTCTAGGTGTGGTCAGTCAACGCCTTGTGCGCAAGATATGTGAAAACTGTAAAGAGCCCTATAAGGCGAAGGGCTGGGAAAAGGCCTATCTCAGAGACCAGGAAGTGGAACAACTATTTAGGGGTAGGGGGTGTGAAGTCTGCAATGGTTCTGGCTATTTTGGAAGAACACTGGTCTACGAGATATTGGTTGTGGACAGTGAAATCGCAAAGCTCATTGGTCAGGAGGCTGATCTGAGCCTTGTGGCAAAAAGGGCAAAGGATTCAGGTTTTGTGGATATATTCCAGGTGACTGCTGCAAAGGTCAAGAAGGGGATAACCACTACTGAAGAGGCCATGAGGGTGCTGGGACATATAAGACAAGAATGATCTAGCATCTAACAAGAAGTAGCCATGAACTATTTTCGATACAAACTTATAGAACCCTCTGGAGCCGTATCATCGGGTATTATCAAGCTTCCATATAAGGAAGTGACCTCAGTTATGGCTCATCTAGAGAGGGATGGCTCCACGGCAATCTATGTCAAGAAATTAGGGCCTATTGGAAACGCCCTCGTTCAATTGGGTACCTTTAGGCTTAGAAAAAAGCTGCCAAGAAGTTTTCAAGCAGAGTTTCTGGGCAATCTATCCTTTATGCTCAGTTCTGGTATGACACTCACCACGGCCTTGGAGGAGGCTGCTACCAGCTCGGACAGGCCTGATTTTGAAAATGACATCAAGGAGATCGTGTTCAGGATCCAGGGAGGGTCCACATTTTCAGAGGCTGCTTCAAGCTATCCCCATATATTTCCCCAGACAGTGATCCATCTCATCCGGATCGGTGAAGAGACAGGCAAACTGGACAGGACACTATTGGACGCCTCTGAACATTTGAAAAGGGTAGATCAAATCATAAGCGACACGAAACAGGCCCTTACGTATCCTAGTTTTGTGTTTGTTGCCATGGGGGCCGGGATGCTGTTTTGGTTTTACTATGTGGTTCCCAAGATCGTAACCCTGTTTCAAGAAATGGACGTTACTCTTCCGACATTGACCCAGTGGCTCCTGGCCATTTCTGATTTTGTAAGAAGCAATATCCTAACCATATTAGCTATATTGGCCCTTGTAGTGATTTTTCTGTACAGCTCTTACAAGAGAAGCCAAAAGGTGAGGAAGGCAGTGGATAGGCTTATCTTGAGACTGCCACTGTCCAGTTCCATAGCCAATGCATCCTCCCTTGCCTTTGTGACAGAGTATTTCAGCCTTTTGCTGAATGTAGGGATTGATCTTATGCAATCCATGAACATCCTGCGTGAGTCCATACGTAATGAGGTGTATAGAGAAAAGGTTGAGGCAGTGCGATCGTCCATTTCCAGAGGGGAAACTATTGCTGGATCCTTTCGTAAAGCAGAGATCTTTCCTTCTTTTGTGGTAAGGATGATCCATGTGGAGGAGCAAAGCGGTACATTGCCTGACCAATTGGAACGTATAGCCGAGAACTATCGGAATAAGCTTTCTGTGCTTGTGGCCACTATAGGAAAGCTAATAGAGCCTATAGTACTTGTAGTCGCAGGAGGAATTTTTGCCATTATCGTGGGAGGGTTGTTCCTGCCCATCTATGACCTTATTTCTAAGATCAGTGGATAACGCGGGTCGATTGGCTGTCAGCCTTCAGCGAGCGACACTGGCCCCGCACTTCCGGGTCATACATATTCTTTAAGCTGGTTTTTAGCAGTGAAACGGAAAAACGTAGGTGAAAGGCAAAAGGTAAAAGGCAAGCCTAGATTGGAATTAGGGTCAAAGAAGTTAGCCTTGTTATTCTAGGATATTCCGCTCCGCTGCCAGGGGGGTGATGGGAACTATTTCTTAGGAGGTTGTTGAGGTATTGAACGCTTAATGGCGAACCGTAAACTCAAGGTGGTGAGAAAATGAGACGATTTTTGCCTTGCAGGCTTCCCCGCAAGTGTCGCGGCAACAAGGGATTTACCCTTATCGAGCTTGCGGTGGTACTTGTCATTGTGGGCATTGTGATTTCTATTGTGGCCACTATCCTGCCTTCTCTCATCAAGTCTGCCAAGATAAAAAAAACCCGTGCTATCTTGGACAAGATGGACTATGCCATTGAAGGATATCTTACTGCCAATGGAAAACTCCCTTATGCGGATAGCGATGGCGACGGGATAGGGGATAGCGGGGTCTTTTTCGGCAATTTGCCCTATCGCGACCTAGGCCTGTCTTCTGGTGATGACGCATGGACAAACCGGATGAAGTATGGGGTTTATGCGGATCTCACCACAACCACATCCTCCACCTTCTGCTCGGCACTCCAGACAGCCGCCACCTCATCCACTGATCCTACAAAGCTTCATATAAATCAGTCTGGCACCCTAACCAATATGGCCTATGTGGTGGTGAGCGGTGGACCCAAGGACCTGGATGGTGCCAACGGATTTTTTGATGGTATGAACGGAGACGATAATGCTGAGTTTGATGACCCTGATAAGACCATCAGCACCACATATGATGACCTGATGATTGCCCGCTCCTTTAATGAAGTCTCTGGTGTCCAGGGCTGTGCAGGCGGAACTGGTGGCGGTGGAGGCGGATCATCTGGTGTGGAGAACACCGATGCCCTTTGCAGTGATGGCATCGACAATGATAATGATGGCTATATTGACTGTTTTGACCAGGACTGCTGTGGGCCCGGTCTAACTGTCTGTTCACAATGTCCCCCCAGTACAAGCGTCCAGCTCAATACAAGCCCTATGTCCAATGGAACCGTAGGCGGCTCATACAGCCATACCTTTCAGGCCACAGGGGGATCTGGGTATTATTATTGGTACCTTGACAGCATTTCGCCCAATATTCCAGGCCTAAGCATCAATCTTTGGAACGGGACCCTAAGTGGTACCATCGACAATTGTGCAGGAGACTACACGGTAAATGTTCGTGTCGAGGATCGGTATGATTCGAGCAAAACAGATTCCCATGCCTTTACCCTTACTGTGGAAAATCCCTCATTGACTGTTACACCCGCTCCAGGAGGAGGGGGTACCACAAACCCTGATTTTACGGTGAATAGCACTAATTTTTCCCAAGTCTTCACGGTAACAGGTGGACATGTGGGAGCCTTCAATTGGACCATCAATTGGCAGGGTAATGATCCTGGTGGCTTTCAGATTATCAGGCAGTCGGACACAGAGGGGAAGCTGTGGAAAAGTGGTGCCACAACGGCCGGGAATTATGCCTTTACACTAACGGCCACAGACTCTTCATGTCCCACCAATACAATTACTACTAATACCTACACCATGACCATTACTCCATCCGGCACAGGCGCTCCTTACACGGCAGGGATGGTGGCTGAATGGAGGTTGGATGAGTGTAGCTGGAATGGTACAACAGGCGAAGTCAAGGACTCTGGCCAAAATGCCTTGGATGGAACGGCCATGGGGAATGCCACCACCATAGGCAGCGGCAAGGTATGTCGTGCTGGGTACTTTGACGGAAGCGGAGACTATGTGGAAGTTCCCAGCTCTGACGAGCTTAAACTAACAGGGCCATTTACCTTGTCTTTGTGGGTAAAGGTCTATCAGAATGCCTCAGACTGGGTACGTCTTGCAGGCAAGGGAAATTCCACAAACCGCAATTACGGCCTATGGCTTGCTACTAACGGCACCATCCTCTTTCAGATCTATTCGGACGGCGGATACGGCAATGCCCAAACCACTGTGACCGTAAATGACGGTAACTGGCATCATGTGGTAGGGGTATATGATCAGTCCACCATGAAGGTCTATATTGATAATGTGGAACGTAGGTCTATTAATTACTCCCAAGTGCCTCGCACCTCAGATGACCCCTTTACCATTGGCTATGCCGGATTTCATACCTATTTGAACGGCTGCATTGATGAGGTGTTACTCTACAACAAGGCCCTACCTGCCACAAGCACCACGGAGACAAGTATTGATACCCTTTATCATCTTAGCAGGTCCTCCTGCTCAGGTGACTGTTACACAGATCCCCTGTCAGAATACCGGATGGAGAATTTTCCGTGGTCAGGCACTGCAGGCGAAGTGGTAGATAGTGGCAGTGGCGGGAACAATGGTATTGCAGCGGCCAGAGGATCAGGCTCTATCCCTGCCCAGACCACTCCTTCAGGTGGAAAGGTGTGCCGCGCTGGGGTCTTTACAAGGGTTGATGCCAACAATGGTGGATACTTGGATCTTGGAGATCCAAGTGACGGGGATTTGGACCCCGGAACCAGGCCCTGGACCGTGTCAGCCTGGATCAAATGGGATGGGTCATCAGGTGAAAATATTATTTATAACAAGGAAAACTTGTATGAGGCCAGGGTATATAACGGATATGTCCGATACGCATGGCGGCCCCACTGGTCCTGGGATGGTGGCACTTCCTTTCCCATTACAGCCAATACCTGGACCTATGTCACTACGGTCTATGATGGACACCAGCAAATCCTTTACCGCAACGGCCAACGGGTCTACTCAAGGAGTCAGGCAGGCTCCATTGGAGCCAATGGATACAAGCTTTTGATCGGGGCGCGCGGAAGCAGCAATCCGCGGAATTTTTTCGGTGGCATGATCGACGAGGTGAAGATCTATGACAGGGCCTTGGCGGAAAATGAAATCACCGAAGACATGAATGAGTCGCGGGACTGCGCGGCTGATAGCGTGTACATCACTACCACATCCCTACCTCAAGGCACCATCAACAGCTCTTACAGCACAACCCTTACGGCCACCGGCGGGACAATGCCATATGGTTGGGAGATTGTCCCTCCTAATCCCATTTCAGGGCTGTCCATCGTGCCCAACACGGGTGAGCTGCATGGCACCCTAAATGTGTGTGCCGGAGACCATGACATTACTATCAGGGTTACTGATGCCACTGGGAATATGGACCAGAGGACCTTTACGCTAACTGTAGTAAACGGGACACTCAGTATTACTCCTGCCTCACCTCAAACCTTTAATTGCACCACATCTACGTTTTACCAGGATTTCACGGTCTCGGGACCTCGGTTGGGGGCCTTAACTAATTGGGCCATAACATGGCTTGGTACCAACCCTGGTGGATTCGAGGTAATCAGTACAGGCGATAACACCGCCAGATTCCGCAAGATTGGGACATCGACTGCAGGCAATGGTTATCAGTTTAAGTTGACGGCCAACGACAGTTCTTGCTCAGATAACCAGATGGATTCTGGGTATTATACCCTCAACATCAGCGGTGATGGGGCGAATCAGCCCTATTATGTGGGCTTGGTGGGTGAGTGGCATATGGATGAGTGTTCCTGGGATGGTAGTTCAGGAGAGATCTTGGATACGAGCGGTACCGGCGCCCATGGAGAAAGCCATAATATGGGGGCAGCGGACGGGCCTGAACGTTCAGTTGGACATGTCTGTTATGGAGCGGCGCTGAATCTCAATGGGGCTACTAATCAGTATGTGACCCTGGGGAATCAGGCCTTTAACAACTTGGGAGACTTTTCCCTTTCCCTATGGTTCAGGATAGAGGCGCTTTCCTCCTCTATAACCACGCTTTTTTCGGGCGCCCGTGCCGGTTCCTATAACAATATGCTTCTCTATCTGAACAGCTCCGGGACATCGTTTTCTACCTGGGTAAACAATGTCCAAACAGGGACCTTTTCCATAGGCTCTAACGTAGCTGACGGGCTTTGGCATCATGTGGTTTGGACCCGACAAGTCTCAGATGGGTCTGAAATTATATATCTGGATGGCTCTCCATTGACCGATTCAAGGAGCGCAGCCAATACCTCAAATGTAACCCTGGATGCCGGGGGCGTTATTCTGGGCCAGGAACAGGACAGCCTGGGAGGAGGATTCGATCCAAACCAGGTATTCCATGGCTGGATCGATGAGGTGATGATTTATAACCGGATCTTGTCACAGGCCGAGGTGAATACCCTTTACAGTCTGACGCATACCTGCCAGGGAAGCTGTTATACGAGTGCAGTGGCTGAATACCGGATGGATGAGAGTTCCTGGACTATAGGTACACAATGCGTTTCGGATAGCATAGGAACCTATGACGGGACCCCTCAGGGGAGTGCTGCAATCAACCAGACAGACAGCCACTTGTGTTATGCGGGTGAATTTTCAAACAATGATAGTTATGTATCCATTTCCGGGCTTCCCGTATCCACCACATCTGGAGACAAAACCACCGTTACCTTTTGGATGAAGTGGGGTGGGAGCTATGGAGAGATGCCAGTGGGCTGGGGAAGCAGATACGACCTCTATTTTTTCAACAATGGATTCGGATTTAATACAGGTTGTGGAGACCTTTTTGGTGTGACAGGGGCCGGGGCTCTGTCAGGGGGCTGGCACCATGTGGCTGCTGTCTTTACAAATAATGCACCATCAAGAAATTTGCTTTTTATCGACGGTGTACTTCAGCCCTCCACACTCCTTATGGGAACCCAATGCAGTCGCGCTGTGAGCTCCAACTTTTATATAAGCGGTTGGGATACTGGTAATAACTATAAATATAATGGCCTGATTGATGAACTTCGAATTTATACCCGGGGCCTTTCTGCCAGCGAGGTGGCTGTAGATATGAACAACACCCACTCCTGTCCAGGAGGCCCATAAGTAGACCATTGGGCGCTGTTTTTCTCGCAACCCTCCTGATGTATTATATTTTTGCTCATTTCCTGTGGTGTGGCTATCCTGCCATCTCAGGAGAAAAAGCTTGTTCAAGGCTTATCGTGGGTGTTGACAAAAGTTTTTGTATGGTTAAGAATGAAGCCAGTGGAAAAAGCGGTCACAAACCTTTGGAGGAAACCATGTATAGACCAATGGTCGTTTCTGGTTTGACAGTAGATCCTCTTACCAACAGCCCCATTGTGATTCTTAAGGAAATAGATGGTGAGCAGACCTTGCCCATCTGGATTGGGCTCCTGGAGGCCACAGCCATTGCCAGTGAACTGGAGGGCATAAAATTCTCCAGGCCCATGACCCATGATCTCTTTAAGAATTTGATGGAAATGGTGGATGTGAAGATCCGCAAGATTGAGGTATGCGACCTCAGAAACAATACCTATTATGCCCTTATCCATTTTACCCATCAGGGCAAGGAGATGTCCATTGACGCAAGGCCTAGTGACGCCTTGGCCCTGTCCTTACGAGTGAACGCCCCCATATTCGTATCTGAAGAGGTGTTGAAAAAGTCGAGCCAGATTGATCTCAAGGCCGAACCAGAGGACAAGTCAGAGCAGGGTAAGAAATGGCAGGAGATTTTGGAGAGTCTCAACCCTGAGGATTTCGGAAAATACAAGATGTAGGCTGGAAACTAGAGACTGGAAACTGGAGACTCGAAACTGGAGACTCGAAGCTGGAGACTCGAAGCTGGAGACTCGAAGCTGGAGACTCGAAGCTGAAGGCGGGATATCAGGCATTTCAGATTATTCGATGATCGATTTACATACCCATTCCCTTTTTAGTGACGGTGAACTCATTCCTTCTGAACTGGTTCGAAGATGTGAGGCCCTCGGTTACAAAGCCGTTGCCATCACAGATCATGCCGACTCATCTACTTTGGACTTTATCATTCCCAGAATCGTACAGGTTGCTGAGGCCTTGAGCAAGAATCAGTCGGTGAAGGTGATTCCTGGAATTGAATTGACCCATGTCCCTCCTAGCCTTATTGCTTCTTTGACTAGGCAGGCCAGGGAGCTGGGAGCAGCCATTGTAGTGGTACATGGGGAGACGGTGGTTGAGCCAGTTTCTCCGGGTACCAACAGGGCCGCAATTGAAGCGAGGGCCGATATCTTAGCCCATCCAGGACTGCTGACGCTTGAGGAGGCTGAAATGGCGGCTCAAAATGGTGTTTTCCTTGAGATATCAGGTCGCTCTGGCCATAGTTTTACTAATGGCCATGTAGCCAATATGGGCCGCCAGGCAGGGGCAGCCTTGATACTCAATTCTGACGCCCATAGCCCTAGTGATCTTTTGACGCGGGAACTGGCTGAAAAGATTGCAGCAGGTGCAGGGTTGGGTATGAATTCCCTGGATTCCCTTTTGGAAAATTCTCAGAGACTCCTTGACAGATGTCTTTCCTCTCGCTGACATGACCTGATGTGTCAGACCTACCCTTTATTGCAATCCAATAAAAAAATGGTATGCCCCTTGCATCCCCATTCCTATAAGGGACAAGTAGGCTCACACTCCATACAATTGGTGAATCAATGACAGGGAAGAGGACGATTTTTCATATCATCGGTGCCATTATTGTGCTTTTCTGGTTGGTTATGATGAGCTTGCTTGTCTCAGGCCATGGGTTGTCCCGCAATCAGGTGACCTCGATCCAAAAGGGAAACAAACTCCCGATCCAAAGGCCTGAGCAAGAATGGATGGAGATCTTTCTTAATACCCACAAGGTGGGTTATTCATTCACCAGTATTCGACCCCTTGATCAGGGCTATATGATCAGGGAAGAGATATTCATGCAGTTGCAGGTGATGGGGGTGCCGGGCAGTGTGCGGACAGTAAGCAACTCTGTAGTGGATGAAAAATTTATTGTTAAGCAATTTCGCTTCCAGGTCACTTCAGGGGTGGTTTGTTTTGACGTCTCAGGTAAAGTAAGAGACGGGTGGTTGTTTATCGAAAGGAAGATAAAGGGAAAGAAAAGGGTGCAGAAGCTAAAGCTCCAGTCTCCACCAATCTCCAGTGCTGCCATTCCTTTTATTCTAAGTACACGCAAGCTGAAGGTCGGGGAAACTATGGAAGTTCCTATTTTTGACCCTTCGACCATGACACAGCTCCATGCTGTTATAAGGGTGGTTGCCAGAGAGTCAATAACCATCCACGCAACTCAATACCAGGCCGTTAGGCTGGAGACTGATTTCATGGGGCAACAGCTTACGTTTTGGGTGAGCGATGAAGGTGAACTTCTCAAACAAACAGGGCTGATGGGGCTTACCCTTATTCGTTCAAGTCCTTCCAGGGCTATGAAAGGAATAGGGAATGGAAAAGAGGAAGAATTGTACGATATGGTTGCTATAACGCCCCGCAAAAAGATACGGCGACCCAGGAAGGTGAGCTGGTTACGGGTTCGAATAGTAGGAGTTGATCCTAAAGAGATATACACTGATCAAGGGGATCTGCGGCAATCCATTAACAAAGATGTCCTGACCATCAAAATGGAAAACCTCCCCAATCCATCCACACAATGGGAAGATCTTTCTAATAAAGGCAAGAGTGATCTGAATACGTTTCTCAAACCTGAGATCAATATTGAAAGTGATGCGGCACAGATCAAGGCCAAGGCTGCAAAGATCACCGCTGGTACGGTAAATAGGGTTGAAATGGCCAGAAGGCTATTGCAGTGGGTATATCAGAATCTGGAAAAGCGCCCCGTATTTGGTATCCCTAGCGCTTTAGAGACATTAGAGAAGGGGGTAGGGGATTGCAACGAGCACGCTGCCCTTTTGACGGCCCTGCTCAGGGCCTCTGGTATCCCTGCAAGGGTTTGTATTGGTTTGGTATATACCAGGGGAAGGTTTTTTTACCATGCATGGACTGAGGCCTTTTTGTATGGTCAGTGGGTTACCATGGATCCTACGCTGAATCAGATGCCTGCGGATGCCACACATATCAAGCTTGCCCAGGGAAGGCTCGGCAAACAGGTCCAAATCATTCGTCTTATGGGCAGGCTCGGGCTGGAAGTAATAGGAGAGAAGTGAGCTAGAGGCATAAGGTCCCCAAAGTGAACTAAATGTCAAATGCCAAAATCCAAATGCCGAATTACAAATCTCAAAAAATTGTGACATCCTTAGCGGATTAGTTATTAAGTTAAAGCGATAGGTTTTTGACATTAAGGTATTTGAAATTCATTTGACATTTGGCATTCGCGATGGAAAAGATTTCTCGCTTCGCCTGCCTGCAGCAGGCACGCTCGAAATGACAGCATTTCTTGCAACGAACAGAGCAGATGATTAAGACAATAGACCTCACAAAGACATACCGCGGCAAACCTGCAGTGGATCATTTGAACCTTTCTGTAGAAAAGGGTCAGATATTCGGATTTCTTGGCCCAAATGGGGCAGGGAAAACCACGACCGTAAAGATGCTCGCAGGGGTGTTGAAACCGAGCAAAGGGAGAATAATAATTGACGGTATTGACATGGTCAGGAATCCAACTGCCGCAAAGCGAATTATGGGATACATCCCTGACCGCCCCTACCTTTATGAAAAGCTTTCCGCCGCCGAGTTCCTGGAAATGATCTCAGGCTTGTATGGCCTTGCACAAAATAGTGATGTGAAGCAGCGCATTGACCATCTACTGAACCTTTTTGAGCTTTCCTCCTGGCGGGACGAGCTCATAGAAAGCTACTCCCATGGCATGAGACAACGGCTTGTGATGTGCTCCGCCCTTCTTTATGGGCCTAAGGTGATCGTAGTGGATGAACCCATGGTTGGTCTTGACCCCAGGGGGGCTAGACTTGTGAAGGAGATCTTCAGTAAGGAGGCAGCCAAAGGGACCACAATTTTCATGTCCACCCATTCCTTGGAGGTTGCTGAAGAACTGTGCGACCAGATTGGCATTATCAATAAAGGTCATCTGATTGCCTGTGGAACTCCAGAACAACTGCGTGCACAGGCCGGAGTAGATGGAAGACTTGAACAGGTATTCCTTAAGCTGACCGAGGAAAGGCAGTGAACAGCTTTTATGTGCTTGGAAAGATCCGGCTCTTGAGCTTGAGAAATTACATCATGCGTGCGGAAAAGGGCCGAGGAAGGCGTTCTTTCTTTGTGGTAATGCTGGGAATGGTGTTTTGGTTTGGCCTGCTTGTCCTTTCTTCACGAGTCCTCATCTACTTTCAATCTGTAGAGGTGATCGGGGATCTCCTGGCACACTACCTTCTTGAGCTGATTCTTCTTGTCATCTTTTCTTTGCTGGTTTTCAGCAATATTATCACAGCCCTTTCCAATCTGTATCTGTCCAGAGATCTGGAACTATGCCACAGCAGCCCTGTGCCCATTGAATCCCTTTTCTTGAGCCGATCTGTCTTTACTTTGGTGGACAGCTCCTGGATGCTCCTTATCTTCGGGCTGCCCGTACTACTGGCCTATGGCTACGTTTACCATGGGGGAACTGGTTTTTACGTGTCGCTCATCCACATGAATCTCGCTTTGGTGCTTGTGGCCACAGGCATCGGGGTCTTGGTCACTATGCTTTTGGTGGTGCTTTTTCCTGCCCGCAGGACAAGAGACGTGGTAATGCTATTGAGTATTTTTGTTTTGATAGCCATGTATCTTTTATTTCGGTTCATCAGACCCGAACGTCTAGTGAATCCAGATTCCTTTTTTTCCACTGTTGCATACCTAAGTGTGTTTACTGGCATTCGTTCACCTTACCTCCCTACCCACTGGGTGGCTGATACCCTTTGGGGTTACTTGGTCGGCAAGGGAGGGCATCATCTTTTCGATGGTCTTTTAATATGGTCTACCGCCGCAGCATTGTGCGTGATTAATATCTGGGTAGGTTCGGCGGTGTATTTCCATGGGTTTTCCAAGGCCCAGGAGGCCAAGGGCAGGCCCATAAAACGGAAAACTTCACTTGTACCCATGAGAAGAATTTTCGGTTCCCGCCTGGGGCAGGATATTGCTGTAGTGATGGGCAAGGACGTGAGGACCTTTTTTCGTGACAACACTCAGTGGTCCCAACTACTGTTGCTTGGAGCCCTTGTGATTGTCTATGTTTACAACTTCAGTGTATTGCCCCTGGACAAGGTGTCTGTCAGGCTTGATGTGGTTAGAGAGGAATTGGCCTTTTTCAATTTGGCATTGGCAGGATTTGTACTTTCTGCTGTGGCGGCCCGATTCGTTTTTACTGCTGTTAGTGCAGAAAACGGGGCCTTTTGGGTCATAAGATCATCACCCATGAATCCAAAACGGTATATGTGGGGAAAGTTTTTCTTTTTTACAGGTCCTATGATTATCTTGGGTGAGGTACT
The DNA here is from genome assembly GCA_019307815.1 of Deltaproteobacteria bacterium. Taxonomy (GTDB): domain Bacteria; phylum Desulfobacterota; class DSM-4660; order Desulfatiglandales; family Desulfatiglandaceae; genus B111-G9. Next base: position 146,030 of record JAFDIV010000004.1, on the reverse strand, counting down.
GGTTATTTTCACTAATCATTTCTTGCAAGTAAGCCCTTTTATGATGGCCCTTTCCATGGCTACCATGGCCCTATTTTGTTTGGGGATTGTTTCTCTTGGGCTTGGTTTCGGTGCCAGCTATCCGAAATTTGACTATGAAAATATTTCAAGAGTGGCTCTGGGCTTGGGAGGGGCCCTGTTTATGGTGGTAAGCTCCCTTTTTGTGGGGGGTGTCACCATCCTAGAAGCTGGCCCCATGTATGGGATTTTCATGGCAATGCTTAAGGGCAATGAGGTAAGCACCTATCAATGGATATATTTTACCTGTGTTCAGATCGGGGTATGTCTACTGACTGGTTTGGTTCTTTACAAGGCTATGGGTAAAGCAGTTCACGCAATGGAAAGGTATGAATAACATGCCCAACGATGATGGTTCTTATAATGAATATGTGGGGAGTGTGCATGTGCATTCCACATACTCGGACGGGAGCAGGAGGCCCGAAGAGATTGCAGCCATAGGCATACGTAAAGGGCTCGATTTTATTATTCTTAATGACCATGATTACATGGCTAAACAACTTCATTTAGAAGATGAGGGTTTCTATGGAAGACTTCTTCTTCTCGTAGGTCTAGAAATCGGGGAAAGATATCATCATTACTTGGCCTTTGGCCTAAATGAAATGATAATAGGTACGGGTCTAAGCCCTCAGCAGGTTATTGACAGGGTTAACGCCCAGGGTGGATTTGGATTCCTGGCGCACCCCTTTGAAAAAGGGATGCCTTTTCACGAAAAGTCCATTGCCTATACCTGGAACGATCTCTCAGTGAAGGGATACACAGGTATCTGTATTTGGAATTTCACATCCAGGTGGAAGGAGCGTATACGTTCTCCCTTTCATGGGATTCTTTTCGCTCTCCTTAAGAAGCAGAGCCTGAAGGGGCCAAGTGGCAAAACATTGGCATTTTGGGATGTCAAATGCCGCCAGAGGAGGGTAGTGGCTATAGGCGGCTCAGATGCCCATGGATCTAGATTCAAGTGGGGTGCAATATCTATTGTGCCCATATCATATGATTTTGCCCTTTCTTCTGTAACGATCCATGTGTTGCTTCCTGAGCCACTATCTAAAAAGTTTCACGGGGCCAAGGCACAGATATATGAGGCCATGAGGGAGGGCCGCCTTTTTATTGCCCATGAGAACCTGGGATGTGCAAAGGACTTTAGGTTTAGATTCACGGGGAAATCCGGCACAATGGCGGTAATGGGACAAGAAATCCCATTTGAGAAGGGTGCGGTGGAGATTTTGTGCCCTTTGACGGCAAAGATAAGGCTGATTCGGAATGGTCAAATTTACAGGGAAACGCGGGCAAGGAAGTTTTCTTGTGAAATTACTGAACCTGGTGTGTATAGGGTAGAGGCCTATCGTTATCTGTTTCCTTTTGGGTGGCGGCCTTGGATATTTTCCAACCCTATATATATTCGTAGCCGCTGAGCGATGAGGGATGAATGGGTTAAGGAGGAAATTTCGATTCATCCAGCTTACTGGTTAATTTCTTTAAGGAACAGGAGCTGTTGCCGATATAAAAAGTTGGAGTCAAACGGATGGATCGAAAAGATTCATCATGGCACTGGCCCTTGACAAGGGGAAAGTTGGGTTTTATTTTTTGACTACCAAGGGGAGAACCTGGGTTGCCCGTGATAGGTCCAAAAGCTGAATCAACATAGGTGAGGTTGAGTGTCAGGCTTAGTGACACAACGGTAACTCCGGGGCCGCCCAAAGGGCGGTGGTATTTCTCCCCTTGATCAAGGGCCGTGGTGCAATCCACGGCCTTTTTGGTTTGTAAGCCAATCATTTGGAGTATGCTGGGTGTGAGCAATTAGCAATTTTTAGAAAAATTATTACATGTTTATTAATTTGAATATTATTTAGAGAAATGTAAAAAATATTGACAGTATATTGGATCTGTGTTATTAAAAAATAACACTTTTTCCTTTAATTTCGCCCATTAGACATAAGGGGGAACTTGATGAAAGAAGAGGAAAAACTTACTGAAAAGATGGAAGTGGCAGGAGATGATCAGCTCATTGATTTTGAATTTGATGACCTTGAGAGCGAGGACTTGGACGAGGTTCAATTGGAAGCACAGGAGGAGGAAGAGGTCATCGAATTGGTGGATGTGGTAGAAGAGGGGGAAATTCCCTCGGGTGATGAAGGGGCTGATCAGGTGCCAGAACTGATAATAGAGGATGAGGGAGAGGAGCAGGAACTGGAAGCAGAGGCTGTTCAATCCGAGGAAGCAATGGATTCCCTTGAATTTCCTGAATTAGAAGACGAGCTTAATGAGCTTTCATCCTCAGAAGAAACAGATGAATCCCAAGGCTCTGCCGAGTTGGAGGAAGATGCCACCCAAAGCCTTGAGCTGGATCTGGAAGCGGCCTTAGAGGAGCTGGAGCCCAGTAAAGAGAGCGAGGCCCCTGAAGAGGCAGGAGAAGAATTGGATCTGGATGAGCAGGAAGAGGGCCTGTTTGAGCTGGAGGAGCTCGGAGAAGAAGAAATCCCTGAGGAAGGGGAAGCCACGCTTGTTGAGGAACGGGAGCCTGAAGCAATGGATGAAGGGGGGCCAGAGATTAGGGAGCCAGAACCCATTGCTGGTGGAGGGGAATTAGAATCTCAAGAGAAGGGCGAATTTGAATCCCCCATGCATATTGACGAAGAGAGGTTGGAACAGATTATTACTGAGACTGTGGAGCAGGTTGTAGAACGGGTAGTCAGGCAGACAATGGCTGAGGTGGCGGAAAGGGTGATAACCGAAGCCATTGAGGCACTGAAAGAGAGCTTGCGGGAGACCTCCTCCTAAAAATACTTTCCAGTTGTTGCCTTGTTTGTAGGCAAAAAGATGTGCCTGCCCGAAGATTGGGTTTCGGGTGGGCACATTTCGTTTTATGAAAGGTAAGGGGGCCAGTGGAAGATCAAGATTCAAGTATGTAGCTTTATTAAGTGGAGAGGGTGGAACCATAGAGAAAAAAATGAAAAATTATGGACGAAAAGGGTGCGAAAAAATTTCTTTTTTGGTAAACATAAAAATTTCGGTGATCTCTTGAATTGAAAGCCCTTTTTTCTTATCGCAGGGGCCGGAAATAGGCGCAATCTGCAAGAATTACAGGAATGAGCAAGATTCCTACTGCGTGAAAGATCAAGATCAGTTTTGGTAGGGGGGATAATCACAAGATGGAACAAGGAGTTTTGGAAAAGGCCTTCGAGCCACAAAAGGTGGAAGGCAAGTGGTATAGTTATTGGGAAGAAACTGGACTCTTCAAACCGGAGCTGGGATCAAACAAGAAGCCCTTTTGTGTTGTTATTCCACCTCCCAATGTAACCGGCACTCTCCATATGGGCCATGCCCTAAACAACACCCTCCAGGATATCCTTTGTCGATACAAGAGGATGAAGGGGTATAATGTCCTGTGGCAACCGGGAACCGATCATGCTGGTATTGCCACCCAGAATGTAGTGGAAAAAGATTTGGCTGCAAGGGGCACCACTCGCCATGAAGTGGGAAGAGAAAGATTTGTGGAACTGGTTTGGGAATGGCGGAGGAAATATGGTGGATTGATTATCAATCAGTTGAAGAGGCTTGGCTGTTGCTGCGATTGGAGTAGAGAACGGTTCACTATGGACAAGGGATTGTCCCAGGCAGTGCTGGAGGTCTTTGTAAGGTTGTATGAAGAAGGCCTGATTTATAGGGGCGATTACATCATAAACTGGTGCCCACGCTGCCATACGGCGCTGGCGGATCTGGAAGTGGAACACGAAGAGATAGACAGCCACCTTTACTATATTCGGTATCCATTTGAAGACGGCTCAGGTGCCCTTGTGGTGGCCACTACTCGGCCGGAAACCCTGTTGGGGGATACGGCCGTTGCAGTGAATCCACAAGATAAACGGTATGGTGATTTGACTGGTCGGCCTGTGATTCTACCTATTCTCAATAGGCCTATCCCAGTCATTCAGGACAGATATGTGGACGTGGAATTCGGAACAGGGGCCCTCAAGATTACACCTGCCCATGACCCCAATGACTTTGAGATAGGAGAAGCTCACGGGCTTGATAAGATAAAGGTCATTGATGAGGATGGGCGAATGAACGAGCTGGCAGGCCCCTATAAAGGCATGGATCGGTTCGAGTGTAGGGAGAAGATATTAGAGGATTTGGATCAGGCGGGCCTATTGGAAAAGATTGAGCCGTATCGCCATGCTGTGGGGCATTGTTACCGATGTAAGACCATGATTGAGCCCTTGCTTTCCAAGCAATGGTTTGTGAAGGTTAAGCCCTTAGCTGAGAAGGCTATTGAGGCAGTCCGCCAGGGAAGGACAAGGATATTTCCGAGGAACTGGGAGACTGTATATTTTGAGTGGATGACCAATATCAAGGACTGGTGTATTTCACGCCAGATCTGGTGGGGACATCGCATCCCTGCCTGGTATTGCGATAGCTGTGGAAAGGTGATTGTGGGTAAAGAGGCTCCCCAAATCTGCACTGCCTGCAAGGGATCAACTTTTACTCAAGAAAGTGACGTGTTAGATACCTGGTTCAGCTCTGCCTTGTGGCCTTTTTCCACTTTGGGATGGCCTGATGAGACTGAAGAGCTGAAGACTTTTTACCCTACATCTGTGTTAGTAACAGGTTTTGATATCCTTTTTTTCTGGGTCGCCCGAATGATGATGATGGGGCTTCATTTTATGGGCGATGTACCTTTCAGAGACGTTTATATTCATGCCCTAGTGCGCGATGCTGAGGGTAAGAAAATGAGTAAGTCCAAGGGCAATGTAATTGATCCCTTGGAAGTGATGGATCAATATGGAACGGATGCATTTCGCTTTACGCTGGCGGCATTGGCGGCTCAGGGAAGGGATATCAAGCTGTCCGAAGACCGAATACTGGGGTACCGGCATTTTGTAAACAAGGTTTGGAATGCCGCGAGGCTCGTGCTAATGAACCTGGAGGGAGCCCAGGGTATCTCGGATGAGGAACGGGTATATAGCTTGCCGGACCGATGGATCAGAGCAAAGCTGGGGGAAGTAAGCAAGGCCGTGGCTGATGCCATTGAGGATTATCGATTTAACGATGCTGCCAATCTTTGCTATCAGTTTGTCTGGCATGAATTCTGCGACTGGTACCTGGAAATGGCCAAAGAGGCCTTGTACGGGGAGGATGACACAAGGAGAGAATCCACAAGGGCCACGGCACGAGAAGTGCTGATGGCTGCCCTTCAATTACTTCATCCTTTCATGCCTTTTGTGACTGAGGAACTTTGGCAAAGGTTGCCAGGCAGTGAGGTCAGCATCATGGTTTCCCGTTTTCCGGAGCCGGGTGATTTCCCTTATGATGAAGATGCTGTGGCACAGATGGAGCTGATCATGGACTTGATTTCAGGGATACGGAATGTCCGAGGGGAGATGAGGATTCCTCCTTCCAAGAAAGTAAATGTTATTATTGACGTGCCTGGTGATGAGGAGGCCAAGATTGTTAAGACTAATCTGGCCTACTTACGATCTCTGGCCAAGGTTGACGAAGTTACCATAGGCTCTGGATTGGCAAAACCAGAGGCCTCAGCAACCGCGGTATGTGGCGCCATTCAGGCACATGTATTGTTGGCTGGATTGCTGGATTTTGAAGAGGAAAAGAGGAGGCTGAGGAAAGAAATCAAGAAAGTGGAAAAGGATATCCAAATAGGGAAGCGAAAGCTGGAAAACGAAGATTTTCTCCAAAAGGCCCCTCCCGAGATTGTGAGGGAAGTGACAGAGAAGGTGGAAACCCTGACGCTTAAGTTAGAAAGCCTGCATAAGAACCTGGCGTTTTTTGAAGGGATTAATGGGTAGAACAATGGAATCTAGGCCAAAACCCTTGGCAATAGAGATGAAGGATGTGTGGTTCTCTTATAATAAGGTGCCAGTGGTGGAAGGGGTTTCCTTTTCCCTGGAACAGGGCGAATTTTTGGGCATTTTAGGCCCTAACGGTGGTGGAAAGACCACCCTTTTAAAACTTATGCTGGGGCTGCTGACACCGGATAGGGGCGAGATCAAGATCCTGGGGAAATCGCCCAAGGAGGCAAGAAGGCAGGTGGGATATCTGCCACAGCATACGGATTTCAATATGAGCTTCCCCATCAGTGTATTTGAACTAGCCTTAATGGGAAGGCTCTCACACACCGCAATATGGAGACCCTATTCAAGAGAAGACCATAGAAAAATCGAAGAGATCCTCAAGCGGGTAGGGATGTGGGATTACCGACATGTTAAGGTAGGAGAACTTTCCGGCGGGCAGCGCCAGAGGGTGTTCATTGCAAGGGCACTGGCAGTGGAGCCAGAGATTCTCTTGCTGGATGAACCTACCTCAAGCATTGATCCTCAGTTTGAGACAGATTTATATGATCTTTTCAAGGAACTCAACAAGACCGTGACTATTGTGGTCATTACTCACGATATCGGTGTTATTTCCCGGTATGTGAAATCCGTGGCCTGTATAAATCGGACCCTGGTTTTCCATGAGGAGGGAAAGATCACTGAGGAGATGATTGAGGCCGCCTACCAGTGTCCTGTTGACCTTGTAGCCCACGGCCTCCCTCATCGTGTTTTTCCTGAGCACAAGGAGAACCATTAATGTGGGAAGCACTCCAGTTTGATTTTATGCGCCATGCCTTGGCCGCAGGCGCGTTAATCAGTATATCCTGTGGGATCATTGGCGTGCTGGTGGTGGTAAATCGTATTGCCATGATCTCTGGGGGTATTGCACATGCTGCCTATGGGGGCATTGGGCTCGCAGTCTTTCTGGGGATTGCCCCCTTTATAGGAGCCACTGCCTTTGCCGTGTTTATCGGACTGGCCATGGGCTGGGTGAGTTTGAGGCGAAAGCATCGTAGCGATGCCGTTATAGGGGCACTTTGGGCGATTGGCATGGCCGTGGGGGTTCTCTTTATAGACCTGAGCCCAGGCTATAACGTTGATCTTATGAGTTATCTTTTTGGGAGCATCTTGGCTGTGGGAAAGGGAGAGCTTTGGTTCATGCTCCTTATTGATGTGTTTGTTGTGGCTACCGCTATCCTGTTCTATAAGGAGCTTCTAGCCATGTCCTATGATGAAGAATTCTCTGTGGTTATAGGAGTGCCTGTGAGGGTCCTGTATTTTTTACTCCTTACTCTTACCTCTTTTACCGTAGTCATGCTCATCAGGGTGGTGGGCCTAATTCTAGTCATTGCACTGCTCACCATTCCTCCCTATATATCGGAGCAATACACGGATTCACTGGGTAAGATGATGGCACTGTCCATTCTGTTAAGCATCTTTTTTATTACTCTAGGATTATGGCTTTCCTATACCTTCAACCTCAGCTCAGGGGCAAGCATAATTGTGGTTTCTGGTGCGGCATTCTTCCTTTCTCAAGCTCTTCATATAACCACAAAAGAGGCGCACTGATACCCCTCTTTATGCCTGTGCTAAGATAACCCCTCACTGAGGATCCAAAGTATTAAACAGATTTCCTCTCAGCCCAAATGCTGTATCCAGGGGCGGCCTTTACGATGAGGTTTGAAGGATTTCCTCGCCGAATTTTGGCAGTACAAAAGAGGCCCGATGCAGACGGGGGGTATAATATTTGAGTCCGGGCAGCTTGCTCGCCCGCTCTTCAGACAGATCATCAATGGGATCATATTTGTTGGAGCAAAAGAAAAAGCCTATGAGCCCACTGGGATAGGTAGGGACCAAGGAGCAGTAATAGCCTAACTTAGGATAGATCTCGCGAGCGAAGGAGGCTACCCCTCCTATCACGTGTTTATGAAGGTAAAGTGACTCACATTGTGTAACCACAATTCCATCCGATTTAAGGGATTTCTTCATGTCCTCATAAAATTTTCTCTGGAAGAGAATTTGGCCGGGCCCAATGGGATCAGTCGAATCCACGATAATGATGTCATAGGTTTCAGGATTTTCTTCCACAAATTTGGCCCCGTCTTCGTAGAAAACCTGGACCTTGGGGTCATCGAAGGAAAACGCAAGGGAAGGAAGATACTTGCGGCATGCCTTTACGACCTCGCGATCCAGTTCGCAAACATGGATTTGCTCCACTTCTGGATGCTTGAGAAGCTCCCTTACTGTACCGCCATCGCCTCCACCTATGACCAAGATACGGGTAGGATTGGGGTGGACCAAGAGTGGCACATGGACAATCATCTCATGGTAAGCAAATTCGTCAAATTCCGTGAGCATTGTTATGCCATCTAAAACCAGCATCCTTCCCAGTTTCTCTGTTTCGAATATAGCAATCTCTTGGTATTCGGAGCGATAAAAGCAAAGCACATTCTTGATTCTTATGCTGACCCTGCATCCGTGGCCAAATTCCACACTGTCATTAAACCAGAGCTCAAGAATTTGATTCTTTTCAGGATCAAAGTCCACTAGTGCTATTTCTTTTTGTGTCTTGTTCATGATTCAGCCTTCCGTCGCAAGAGGTATTTGGCGCTGACTATAAGAAAAATGCTAGTATAAATCAACCGAATAATGGGCTGCCCCACCATGTTTGGCCGTGGCCTATTTGCCTTGCAAGGACTCCTCTATGATACCTCCCCCTACAACCAAATCCCCTAAGTAAAATACAGCAGATTGACCAGGGGTGACCGCCCTTTGAGGTTTATCAAAAAGGACTAGTGCCCGATTCCCCTCATGTGGTATCAGGGTGGCATGGGCCTCTTTATGCCTGAAACGGATCTTTGTTGTGACCTTGAGGGGGCCCCCTAAGGAGTCCATAATAATAAGATTGAGTCGAGAGACAAGGGCTCCTCGGCTGAAGAGTTGTTCCTTAGGGCCTACCACAATACGATTCTTTTCAGCATCTATCTGGATCACGTAAAGGGGATGTGGTGCGGAAATTCCAAGCCCTCGTCTTTGTCCTATTGTGTAATACCCGATGCCCTTGTGATATCCAAGCAGATTGCCTTTTTGGTCCACGATTTGACCAGGAGGCATTTCACTCTTGTGAAAGAGCACACCATAATTTCCACCACTCAGGAAGTCTTGACTTTCTGGGCGATCAGCGCTTTTTAAGCCCATTGATATTGCCAATTTCCTCACCTTATGTTTTGTCAACCTTCCAAGGGGGAACAGGGTTCTTGAGAGCTGCTTTTGGCTTAAGGAATAGAGAAAATAGGACTGATCCTTCTCAGGGTCCAGGCCCTTTTTCAGGACATAGCGCCTCCCCGATTTTTCTATACGTGCATAATGGCCAGTGGCAAAATATTGAAATTCTACATTGGCCTTCCAGGCCTTTTTAATGAGGAGGTCAAATTTGATATGTTTGTTACACACTATACAGGGGTTAGGTGTCCTGCCTGCGAGATATTCCTGCCTAAAATAGTCCAATACCGTTTGTCTATACTCTTCTGTTAAATCAATGCAGTGGAAGGGGATTCCCAGGTGCTTGCAAATTTCAGAAGCAGCTTCAATATCTTGTTCTTCTCCAGGCCCGAAACAGGCATTGCGCAGGGATCTGAGCTCTCCGATGGAGGGATCAAAGATCTTCATGCTCAGCCCTACCACGTGATAGCCTTGCTGTACGAGCAGGGCGGCAGCTACAGAAGAATCCACTCCACCGCTTAGACCAATCCCCACACTTATTCTGCGTTTCATCATGAGATACAGAGTTGGCCTACCAAATCAGCAAGGACATCACACTTCTTGCATAGGTTCATTTTCTCAGCCCAGCTTTGGTGGGGAGCACCTTGGCAAATGGTTCCGTTTATGAACCAGCAAAGAGTTCCGGAACGGAATTCCCATGCCGGGCACCTTGTTTTTCTCTCGAGCGGACAATGCATGATGGTCCAGCAGGATTTGTTCCTCTGTGCGGTACCTCGTTTTGTCCAAAGTAGGAAATAGAGCTGACGTTCTACATGCACCGGGACCTGGCGCCATCCCTGTTCATAGCTATGAACGGCTTTTATGGAAGTGCCAAGGAGCTGGGCCAATTCCCTTTGGGTTTTTCCCAATAGTTTACGGGCTGTGGCGAATTCATCACGTGTCATTTTTTTCTCCAAAAGAGGCCCCTTATTAATCTTTTCTAAGATACCACAAGGTAGGACACCATTGTCAATGGGAAAAAGAAAGAAAGGAATATGGCACACAAAAAGAGCGGACCAGGTGGTCCGCCCTTTTTGCTGATGAGTAACGCGGTTCAGTACACGCCTTTTAGTACTTGAAATATTCCTTGGGCGTATTGGCAACTATATACTTGACTGCTTCATAAATGCATGTCCGAATAGCCTTTTCCATGGGGGTCTTGGCAAAGGCTCCCAGACCTCCGCCCAAGGCACCACCACCAGTCAGTACACCCAGGGCGCCTCCTATATTTACGTCCTTGGCCTCGCCTTCTACTCTTGTGGCTGCTAGCACTTCGGAGGTATGGGTATCTACAATACGGATATCCATGGCCATACTGGATTTCTTGAAAGCCCCTCTAATACCACCCAGGATGGCGGATGCTTTACCAAAAATACCTCCACCAAGGCCTCCACCAGCTCCTGAAGAGCCTGGTTCCCACCCTGTAATCGCGGCGATGACCAGGATATCAGCGCCTTTGATGCCACCTTTCTTGATCCCGCTCTTATCCGTATATCCGGTTCTGGTCAAGGCCATCTCCTCTTTCAGGGCGTCTAGGTTCTGGCGCTCCAAAACCCTATAACGTTTGCTCTGCACCAGCGCTGTGGTGAGCATATCTCTGAGTCCTGTGGTATAGCCTTCATAAGTGGCATGCTCAATAGTTATTGCCTGTCCGCCAAAACCCTTGACCTTGGTAGTGCTGCTGGCACCGCCCACCTTCCACTCGAACTTTGCTACAGCGACCTTTGCCTTGGGGCCGTTGTAAGGTGGCAGTAACTGTTCCAACCCGGTGTCCACTTTGGCCTTTGGTTGAACCTGGCTTTCAAGACACCCTGTCAGAGACAGCAAACCAGCGACGAGCAGACTGATGGTAATGATAAAAAGGGCTTTTTTCTGCATAACTACCTCCTTGAAAGGGCTTATTAAGTTCATGTTTTTAGAAAAGGTCTTAGCCGTTTTATCCACTTTTGTCAATCAAAATTGATTGGTTTATCTTGGGGCCCTTTTGTCATATCCTCTATTCGGTTCTGTTGTGTACTTCTTAAATCCTTTATTCCAAAAAACACAATCCAATTGACAGGGACCAGAGACTTGGATCAATATGGGATAGCTCTATAGGAGGGGTAGAGATGGGATTTTTTACGAGAAAAAAGCCACCTGTGGTTGACAGCACTGACTTGAGGCTTGACTCCCTTATAAAGTCAATTGAGAAATTCGCTCCCAGACGCTATCGATCCGAAAGGGAGGTTTATTACTATAACTATAGAATGCTTAGGCAATATACGGCTCCCCTGTTGGAACTTTTGGAACTCATATCCAAATACAAGCGGCTTAGGGATGAAAAGGCGATCTTTTCTCGGGAGCTTTTTTTGCGGCTAAAAGGCTTCTACGATTTGAAGGACAGACTTTCACTGGCCGAGGCGCTTGAGGACCGAAATTTGTACAGACGATATATAGATCTTTTCCTGTTTTTTTACGGCAGGGAAGGACCAAGTATAGGGGAGTTGAAAAACTGGCTTTTGGACTTGCTTGACGGGCCGTGACACTAAAAATAAGGCCTGTTTTTCATTGACCATTTGTAAGCTGTTGGGTAAATAGTGCTCGGTTGAGGCTGAGGAAATAGCTGCCAAATGCAAATCGATTTTATGATCTGGGTAAGTTAATACAATAAGGTGATATTTTGCATTTCAGGTTGTCATTTTAATGATGAGAATCCGGGGAACATCCCTTTCCCCTCTATGGATGGAATAAAAGTGGATTTTGCACAAGAGCGTATTCAACTATTTAACGATTTAACGAATCAACCATTCAACTAAGCATTCGTTATTGAAATGGTTATTTAGGAGATTCAGTATAGGAGCAGAGTTATGGCTAGACATAAGAAGATTGAAAGAAGGCGCGAATTGGAGAGACGCAGGCGCAGGAGGAGAAAGAGACTGAAACAGAGGGCCAAAGAGCAGGCCCAGGGTGCCAGCAAGGGTGGGGCGTAAACGGGTCCGGGACCAATGGGACGTCCGTAGGGGGGCAGCGCGGTGAAGCCCAAAGAAATCCGCAGTGAGAGCAACCCCTTCTTCAAAAAGCTCCAGAAACTTACAAGCTCCCGGGGTATTAGAAAATTTTCTATGGCGTTCCTTTCAGGGCCAAAGAATGTTAAGGAGGTTCTTGAAGAATTCCCTTCAGTATGTATTGGAATTATTTGTCCATCCATTGAGGATCTGGGCCCTGAGCTGTGGGACACAGAACTGCCCTCCTATGTGCTTCCCCCTGCGCTATTTGGCCGCCTTGATGTGCATAACACAAAAAAGCCCCTTTTGATTGTTCGTGTGGCCCCTTTTGATGAGTGGAGTGATGTCCACTGGCCAAGGGGCTGCACATTGTTTCTCCCTTTCCAGGATCCGGCCAATGTGGGGGCCGCTATTCGGTCTGCAGCCGCCTTTGGGGTAAAGAGGGTGGTATTGCTGAAAGAGGCAGCTCATCCCTTTCACCCCAAATCTCTGAGAGCTGCGGGAAGCAGTGTATTTCGTGTCTCCTTGTTACAAGGCCCTTTCCTCGCTGACCTTGTAATCCATTCCGTGCCTCTGGTAGTTCTTTGTCCAGGTGGACGGAACATAGCTACCTATTCATTTCCCCAATCCTTTGCCCTGCTTGCGGGGTTGGAAGGTCCTGGTCTTCCCAAAACCTTGACACGAGGCGAAATGATGGGAATTCCTATGCAGCCTGGGGTGGACTTTCTTAATGCGGCCCTGTCGGTTGGAATTGCATTGTATCAATGGAGAGTGTCCATGGGGAGGTTCTGAACCCTATTGATCCTAAGGGAAATGCCTTAACATAATAATTATGCGTGATCTTTTGTCTTCCCCTTGGACTTGTGTGATTTAATAAGCAGTGTGACCACAGCACATACCAAGAGAACAGTAGCCAAGAATTGGGTGATATTCATTTCAGTGCCTAGGAATTGACCGCGATGGACACCTTTATATCGTTCCACCAATAATCTTGCATTACTTTCGAGGATCAAATACCAAAGCAAGATTTGTCCTTCGAATGTTTTCCTTTTTTCGAGCCATATGAGTATGCTGAAAATGACGCCCTCTGCCAACACAGAATATAGATGTGTGGGATCCAATAAATAACCGATCCTGCCGATTGCCTGGCCAAGCGCTGCTGCAGGGGCCCAAAGATCCCCAATCCTCCAATAGGAAAGTCCTCTCAATTGAGAATAGAGCCCTAAGGCCAGAAGACCCCCTACTAATCCACCTGTAAAGAGCATGCCACTTTGCCATATCTTCAATATATCTACATAATGATGAAGGTACTGGCTCCAGTGCATAGAGACCTGAATGAGCCTTGCTACAAATACGCCGCCAAAGACCATGAGAAGGCCACTGCCCAAGACATCCTCAGTGCCCAGATCTTGGCCCTTGGCCCACTGAAGGCAGAAGACAAAGGAGGCAAGGAGTCCAGCCGCTGCGAAGGCACCATAACTGTGAATGGTGAATCGCCCCAGGTGTAAAAGCTCAGGATGCATGGCTTGACCTCTTGTGGCTTAGGATAAGTGAAAGTCCTATCATGAAAGTGCCTATAGTGATGGAGGAATCAGCCACATTGAATGCAGGCCAATGAAAGCGGCCAAGGTAGATGTCCAGAAAGTCCACTACTAGTCCTAGCCGAAGCCGATCAGTCATGTTGCCTAATGTTCCTCCCATGATCAAAGACATCCCAAGAGTCAAGAAGGTATCCTTTTCCGTGGACCGCACATACCAGATGATTAAGACCACTATCACCACCAGGCTGGCCGCGGTAATTAGGAAAATGGTAGGCGAACTGCTATCCCTGTTTAAAAGGCCAAAGGCTATGCCCCTGTTATGGGTATGAACCAGATTAAAAAGGCCTGGGATAATCACGCGTGATTGAAATAGAGGAATGTGATGGGCCACAAGCCATTTGGACACCTGGTCAAGGCAGAACACTGCAATGGCTGGCCAGATCATCAAGTGACGGCCTTTTTTCAACCTGTCTGTCCCCCTATTTCTTCAAGGGCATCTACACACCGCTTGCATAATGTGGGATGCTCCGTGCTTTGACCAACGGTAGGATCATGTACCCAGCACCTTTCGCATTTGGGGTCAGCGGAAGGCGCTATGTTTACTTTCAGGCCTGGCATGGTGTCACTTTCCCGGCCCGATTCGAGCTGATTTAGGGGTACTAGCTTGACTGAGGACACGATAAAGATAGACCGAAGTTGGTTCTTATAAGGGGAGAGAGCATCCATTAGCTCTTGCGATAGGCCAAGTTCCACGGATGCGTCTAGGGAATGCCCGATTTCTTTGTTTTTCCTCGCAACTTCCAGGCCCTTGGTTACCTCTTTTCGCACCGATATGATCTGTTCCCACCGGGCGGAGAGATCCGGGTCGCGATATTCCTCACGCACAGGAAGGAAACATTCCATGTGCACACTGGGGGAACGCTCTTTCCCTTTCATGTATCCCCAGATTTCATCGGCAGTAAAAGAGAGCACAGGGGCCATTAGCCGCACCAAGACCTCCAGAATTTCATTCATGGCTGTTTGTGCAGATCTTCTTTGTACGGATTTCTTGGGAGAGGTATAAAGTCTATCCTTAATGATATCCAGGTAAAAGGAGGACAGGTCTAGCACGCAGAAATTATGGAGATTATGATATACAATATGAAAATCAAATTTTTCATAGGCTGAAAGGACTCTTGCGTTCAATTCCTGCAAACGATTCAATACCCAACGATCCAGCTCTTCCATTTGTTCATAAGGTACAGGGTCCTTTTCAGGGTCAAAGTCATCAAGATTACCCAAAAGGTATCTACACGTGTTACGTATACGTCTATAGGCCTCTGTAAGGCGCTGGAGGATTTCCTCAGAAAGGCGAATATTATCCCTATAGTCTTCGCCTGCCACCCATAACCTCAAGATCTCAGCCCCATATTTTTGGATAAGCTCTTCAGGGGCAATAACATTGCCCGCTGATTTGTGCATGGCCTTACCTGAGCCGTCCACCACAAATCCGTGCGTTAGCACGCTCTTGTAAGGAGCTATGCCACGTGTACCTACAGAGCAAAGTAGGGAGCTATGAAACCATCCCCTATGTTGATCACTTCCTTCTAAATAGAGATCCGATGGGCTGTCCAGGTAATCCCTTTTTTCCATTACTGCGGCGTAACTGACCCCTGAGTCGAACCACACATCCAGGATATCGGTTTCTTTCCTAAAATTGTGTGACCCACAATTGGGACAGGTAGTTCCTGGGGGCAAAAGGCGCTCCTCTGGCTCTATAAACCAAATATCTGCCCCCGCTTCTTCAACCATACGGCTCACGTGGTCAATAATATCTTGAGATATGAGTACCTTACCACAGTCATTGCAGAAAAACACGGTAATGGGTACACCCCATGCCCTTTGCCTGGAGATACACCAATCTGGCCTGTTTTCAATCATGCTGTAAATTCTATCCCTACCCCAAGACGGGATCCACGTGACCTGATTGATGGCTTCAAGGGCCTTTTTTCTAAGATGGGTTTTCTCCATGGAGATGAACCACTGCTCTGTGGAGCGGAAAATGACAGGCTGTTTACACCTCCAGCAGTGAGGATATTCATGGGTTATGTCTTCCTGTTTGACCAAGGCCCCCAGCTCCTGAAGCTTTTCGTTCACCACCGGGTTGGCCTCGAAGACTTGGAGCCCTGCAAAAAAGCCCACATCTTGGGTAAATTTCCCCTCATCGTCTACGGGAGAATAGGCATCTAGTTTATATTCAAGACCTGTTTCATAGTCTTCCCGGCCATGGCCTGGGGCCGTGTGCACACAACCGGTCCCAGCATCCAGGGTGACATAGGGGGCCAATACCAATAGGGAAGGCCGATCATAGAGGGGATGTCGCGCCTCCAGCTTTTCCAGGTCTTTTCCTTTAAAGTTAGCTAAAATGGTAAAATCCTCAATGCCAAAGCTGTCCATGCATACATATAAAAGGCCTTCAGCTAGAATCATCACCCCGTGCTCTTTTGTCTCCACTGCTACATAATCATAGTCAGGGTGCAGGGCAATGGCGAGATTTGCGGGTAGCGTCCAAGGTGTGGTTGTCCATATGAGTACTGAGACCTCTTTTCCCTTTAAGGCAGGGAAACGCTTGCTCAGACCGGAGATAAGAGGAAACTTCACATATATGGAAGGAGATGTATGGTCACCGTATTCTACTTCAGCCTCGGCCAATGCTGTTTTGCAAGAGATACACCAGTAGATGGGTTTTTTACTCCGCACCAGGCTGCCGTTTAGGGCGAATTTGCCAAACTCCCGGACAATAGTGGCTTCGTAAGGGTAATTCATGGTTAGGTAAGGTCTCTCCCATTCACCAAATACCCCCAGCCGTTTGAATTCCTCTCGTTGAATATTGATATATTTCTCAGCATACTTCCGGCAATACAGCCGGATTTCAACCTGGGACATTTCTGCCTTTTTAGAACCGAGCTCTTTGTCCACCTTGTGCTCAATAGGCAAACCGTGGCAATCCCACCCTGGAACATAGGGAGCATCATAGCCGGCCATCTGTTTGGATTTGATGATGATGTCCTTCAATATCTTATTAAAGGCCGTACCCATGTGGATGTGACCATTCGCATAAGGTGGGCCGTCATGTAACATGTATTTTTTTCTGCCTCTTGAGGCCTTTCGGATTTGGTCATAAACTTTCAACTCTTCCCATTTCTTCAGAATCTGAGGTTCTCTCTGGACCAGATTTGCCTTCATTGGAAATTGTGTTCTGGGAAGATTGAGCGTCTGCTTGTAGTCCATTTGTAGCATGCCTCCAAATTTTATGATAATCTGTCAAACTAACAGATAAACATATCCAAGTCAAACTCATTGTAATCCATTGACATCACCTTGCTTTGGAAGTATTAAAGAATTTTGTGTACGGGCATCCTGGCTAGATATGAGAAACGCCCAAACATGGAGAGGCAGGGACTCGTTCACGGTTGATCGTTCATTGTTAGCTGGTAACCAGATTGGGCTATCAACTTGTTCCTTGAGGGGCCTATTTACCCGAAAATCTCTGATGCATAGGTAGGTATTAAGTTAGAATTTTTTATGAGGGGTGAAAGACATGTTTAAGGCAAAATTAGTGGTACTGGGAGCACTTTCCATTATTATGACGGGTTGCGTTTACCTGGGTTTCTTTGCAGCAGGCACGGCAGCGGGCATTGGGGGATATAAGTACCAAAATGGGGTCCTCACTGTTATTTATAAGGCGCCATATATGGACACGTGGAATGCCTGCCTAAGCGCCTTGGAAGAGATGGGCTTACGTATAGAGAAATCCGCCCATGACTTGACAGCGGGGACAATCCAAGCCAGGCGAGTGGATAATAAGGCTGTGAGTGTCAAGGTGGAGTACAAGTCTGCAAGGGAGACCAAGGTAGCAATTAGGGTTGGCATATTCGGAGACGAGGATGCCTCCAATGTGATCAAGGAGAATATAAGGAGGGCCCTTGTTAGGTCCTGATTCCCAATTGCTCTATCATTTGGTGGGCGAAATGGATTACGTAATTTCGTTGCCCTTCTGTGCAGTAATCTGGACAGGTGCAGCGCATGGTCTTTAGGCTGCGTACATAGAATTCGAACTTGATCCAATTAGCGCCCAGCTCTATTGCGAAGACATGAGGTTTACAATGGTGATGGGAAAACTGGGTTGAACTCAATAGGTCTTCAGGCATCTGAACCCAGAAGACATGACTCAATGGCGATTTCAGTGCATTTTCAGAAAGAAATGCATTTATTTTTTTCATGTCTGCTGTGGAAATTTCGTCAATGAGATAGGCCCTCATCTTGTAATATCCTTTTCCAGCTTGTCCAGCTTATGCCCATAAAACCAGGCATCAATGACAGAGTAAAACCATAGCAGAGCGAATATGCCCGCAATCCAGTATAGGCCCACAGGGTGAGTTGCTCTAAAGGAATTTATGATGCCTTCTGGGCCTAGAGTTGACAGTGGAGCCTCCTTTATCAAGGCAGTCAATATCCTATAAAGTTGTATAAGGGTGGCTACAAAGAGCCCAAAGATGATAAAAAGTAAGAGAAGCCCTTTTTTTATATGCTGATTTAATATTTGGCCTAGTCCGGGGATAACAAACGCAGAGCAAAGTGGAGAAATTATAGCCTTTTTCATTGTTCAGGATCCAGCATACATGTGGTCTGCGGATTTGACCCGCTTACTATATTGGTAAATCCTTAGGTTGTCAACAAAGTGAAAAATAAAAGATATAGCGTATTAGGATAATGTAATGGGGGAAGTTGGAGATGGAGTGCTCAGAGACAGGAGTCGTACCCAATGGAAGAATAAAACGGCAGGTCTACGTTAATATCCCGTTTTCCATGCTCATGGACTCCTATCTGGATTCGTTTGTTCAGCACGGCTTGAATGCAGAGATAGGCTTGGATGCAGAGGCATTGGACAGTATTAGCCCAGATCGATTCAAAGCGATTCACGAAAAATTGGTGGAGGCAGATCTTAGGGTAACGATTCACAGCCCTTTTATTGATCTGTCCGCAGGCTCGCCGGATCATGCCATACGAGAAGTTACAAGAAGGCGTTTTGAGCAAGTGATGGGGGTGGCTCGCATATTGAGCCCCCAGGTGGTGGTATGTCATGCCGGTTATGATGAAAAGCGTTATGGTTTCATTAGAGAGGTGTGGCTGCGAAACAGCATTGATACGTGGAAATGGATGGCTGAGGGCCTTGCTGAAGAAGGGATTACCCTCACGTTGGAAAACGTGCACGAAGAGAGGCCTGAATATCTTTTGCCCCTCTTTGAAGAGCTGGAGGATTTGGGCGTGAAGTTTTGCTTTGATACTGGGCATCAGGCGGCCTTTGGGAAGGCCTCGATACACGAATGGCTTTCCTGTCTTGGAGGATTTTTGGGCCAGCTTCACCTCCATGACAATAATGGGGGTCGGGACGAACATCTTGGACTGGGATGTGGGACTATTGATTTCACAGCATTGTTCGACTGGCTTCGAAAAAGGCGAGGGGAACCCCCTGTAATCACCTTGGAGCCCCACAGAAAAGAGGATTTGTGGCCCAGCCTGAAATGGCTTGAACAAAACTGGCCATGGTAATCCATGAAAAGGGGTTGAAAGGCCCAAGGCAAAAGGAAACTTGACATTCATCCGCCATAGGCGGATTAATCCGCCTATGGCGGATGAATTTGACATTTGGACTTTGACATTTGATACTCTGAGTTGTGGCTTCTTATGAATTTTGATTTTAAGCGGCTTTTGATGTCTTGGATCTTTGTGGAAAAAGTTTTATACCTGATAGGAGAACAATATATCTTGGTGAGATTATGGAGGATGAGAGGATGCTTTTGAATGATACGGATATTTCAAGGCGGATTATTGAGGGCTATACTGAAAAATTGCTGGCCACACTTAACCTAGATGTGGCCCTGGTTGGCGCTGGGCCGGCAAATTTGGTTGCGGGTTTTTATCTGGGAAAGGCAGGAGTAAAGGCTGCCATATTTGAATCAAAGCTTGCTCCCGGAGGAGGCATGTGGGGCGGAGGGATGATGTTTAATGAGATCGTCATTCAAGAAGATGCCCTTTCCTTGGTGGAAGAGCTGGGAATTCGCTATCAGGATAAAACGGGTGGCTATTTTACAATGGACAGTGTGGAGGCCACATCTACGATCATCTCCCAATGTCTCAGGGCTGGAACCAAAATTTTCAATTTGATCAGGGCAACGGACGTTCTTTTCCGCGGAGACAATGGGGGAATACGGGTGTGCGGTTTAGTGATTAATTGGTCTCCTGTGGAAAACTTGGGGCTTCATGTGGACCCCCTGGGTATTGAGGCAAAGTTCGTCGTTGACGGGACAGGGCATCCTGCAGAGATCTGCCATATTGTCACCCGTAAGATGGATGTGAAACTGCATACCAAAACAGGAGAGGTAGTTGGTGAAATGCCCCTTTGGGCCGAGAAAGGAGAGCAGTTCACTGTTGAAAATACCAGGGAGGTTTTTCCTGGTCTTTATGTGGTTGGCATGGCAGCCAACAACGCCTTTGGAGGCCCTAGAATGGGGCCCATCTTTGGCGGCATGCTTTTGTCGGGGAGGAAGGCCGCTGAAGAACTCATCGGGAGGATAAAAGGCTAAGGGATAATGAAATCAATAGAGGATGTGCACTTGTATTGCTTTACCCCCGGGAGGTACTTGCGGGGAAGGGATCCGCTGGAGATGGTCAAGGCCCAGATAAGGGGTGGAGCAGATGTCATCCAACTGAGAGAAAAGCAACTGAGCAAGAGACGGCGGGTGGAGTTTGGGTTCGAGGTTCGAAAGGTGACACGAGAGGCTGGGGTCTTGTTCATAGTCAATGATGACGTAGATATTGCATTGATTCTTGATGCAGATGGGGTACATCTGGGCCAGGACGATATCCCCATTGAGTTGGCTCGTCCATTGATGAAAGATAAGATCATAGGTGTTTCCACCCATTCGGAGAGGCAAATTAACGAGGCCGTCTCAGCTGGCGCGGACTACATTGGAGTAGGGCCTATTTTCGAAACGGCCACAAAAGAGGATAGGGAGCCCTTAGTGGGTACAGCTTTGCTGTCTAAGGTTCGGGACATCTGTCCCATTCCCTATGTAGCTATTGGTGGAATTAGTAAAGCCAACCTTTCCAACGTGATACGAGCAGGATGCACTAGGGTGGCTGTCATCTCGGATGTGCTTTTGGCGGAGGACATCGAGGAACAATGCAGGGCGATAAAGAGAGAGCTTCTCAAGAGCCGCTGATGGATCATCCTTTTGCCAGGTCCACGCCGACAGTGGAAAAGTGGAAAAGGCTACTGGGGGTGGTATCGCCGGAGGATGTTGTCGCAATCCTGATCAATGCCGATCCAGATGGTATGGCCAGTGCAATGGCCCTTAAACGTTTATTTTGGCGAAAGGTCAAAAGGGTGTCTATCTATCACATAAACCCTATTCGGAGAGCTGATAATCTGGCATTTGTCCACCATCTAAAGGTGAATCAACAGCCTATTCGGAAATTGGCACTACCCAAGGTGACAAAATGGGCTATTGTGGATTCCCAGCCACATCATAATGAGCAATTTTTCAATTACCAATTTGATATCATAATTGACCATCATCCTGTAGGCCCCCATACCAAGGCCCTGTTTGTGGATATAAAAGATGACTATGGCGCGAATTCTACTATTATGACTGAGTATCTAAGGGCAGCAAAAATAAAACCTTCCCCCAGACTGGCTACAGCGCTTTTCTATGGGATAAAGACTGATACGGATAATTTTGTGAGGGCATCTTTGGCCAATGATGTTAATGCGTTTCGCTATCTATACCAATACGCAAACATGAACATTATCAAGAAGATTGAATCATCAGAAATGACCCGGCGTACCCTGGCCAGCTACCAGTTCGCCATGGAGAGGGTAAAGCTGTTCAAGAATACGGCGTTTGTGTACATGGAAGAGGTGAAAGACCCCGACATTCTGGTCATGATTGCCGATTTTTTCATGAAATTGGCCGAAGCCACATGGAGTGTTACAGCGGGAATTTGCAACGGCACAATGATTGTGATTTTAAGAAACGCTGGATTCAGGGGCAATGCGGGAAGATTGGCAGAAAAGGTATTTGCCCATATGGGGGGGACTGCCGGTGGACATAAGGCTGCAGCAAGGGCTGAGATCCCCCTTGAGTCAGTCCTGGAGCAGGCAAAAGAGAGTTCTGAGATCGAGCGATTCCTTATGAACACCTTGAGAGCTGCCATGTAAAGAGAGGACTGTTATGATGACTGAGGTAAGACCTCTTAGTGAAGAACTGATTCAAGAGGTCAAAGGGCTAATAGAGAAAAAGGACACAGAAGCATTGGCAAGGCGCATTGATGAGATGCAGCCAGCGGACGTGGCAGACCTCATTGAGCACCTGGACCATGATGAACGCCTTTTCATATTTCAGGTTCTAGAGCCGGAAGGGGCTGGAGAGGTCTTGGTGGAGATAGAGCCTCCGGTTCAAGGCCGGCTTTTGGAGGACTTGGATGATGAGGCCTTGAGTGAGATTGTTCAAGAGCTGGAATCAGACGATGCTGCCGATGTGATCGGTGATCTCCCAGCTGAGCGGGCTAGGGCTATCATCCAGACCCTTCGAGGTGATGTATCAGAAGAGATTGAAAAGTTACTGCCCTACCCAGAGGACACGGCCGGTGGGATCATGGGCCTCGAATTTGTGGCGGTTAGGGCGGATGCTACTGTGAAGGAGGCCATTGATGTAATTCGGCAAAAGGCAGATGAGGTTGAGAATCTTTATTATCTTTGGGTGGTGGATATAAATAACAGGCTAGTGGGCGTGATTTCCCTAAAGGATTTATTGTTGGAGCCCCATGACCGCAAGATCAGTGAGATTATGAATCCTAACGTGATTTCGGTAAATGTCAATGCAGATCAGGAAGAAGTTGTTCATCTTGTGAAGAAGTATGATCTGGTGAATATTCCGGTTGTAGATGACCAAAACCGCTTGGTGGGTCGGATTACGCATGATGACGTCATTGACGTGATTGAAGACGAAGTGGACGAGGACATGACCCGTATAGCTGGTGTCATTGATCAGGAAATCACGGAAGATTCACCCCTGAAGATATCAAGGGCCAGGCTCCCATGGCTTATAGGTGGTATATTCGGTGAGCTAATATCGGCCCTTGTGATAAGCAGATTTGAATCGTCGCTAGAGAAGGTAATCGCCTTGTCATTTTTCTTCCCTGTAATTATGGCCATGGGCGGAAATACCGGCCAACAGGCGGCAATTATCGTGGTACGAGGTTTGGCCACAGGGGATATAAGCCTGATGCGAACAGGCAAGCGTTTGCTTACAGAAATGAAGGTTGCCTTTGGCAATGGGATTATTTGCGGGGTCTTGCTGGGATTGATTGTGGGAACCTGGCTGTCGAACTATGAATTAGGCGCAGTGGTGGCATTGGCGCTTTTGATGGTTATGCTAAATGCCGGCTTCATTGGTTCAGCCGTCCCATTGGCGTTTAAGAGAATAGGTGTGGACCCAGCCTTGGCCACAGGGCCTTTTGTCTCCACTTCCAATGACATCCTTGGGCTGCTCATCTATCTTTTGTTTGTTACCTTTTACCTTAGAATGGCCACATAAAGGAATTGTCTGCTTTCTGTTTAATCTCATCATTATGACATCTAAGACAATTGGCCACTTTCCGGTGGGGTATAGGCGGCCCTACTGGATGGTTTGGATCATGGCATTGAAGGCATTTATTATCTTTTGTCACTTCTTTGTGTACTTCGGGATGTTGCCGGATGGAAGGTCCATGGGGTATCATATATACACAGCCTACTATGACGAGTATCGTACTGAACAAAACGATCGGCTTTGACATCAGGGTGGTACCGAAGTGGTGGAATAAGGGTATGCGGCCCGCAGGGATATCAAGTTACCGGCGATACCCCTGCGGCGCCTATTAGGCTTTAGCCTTTAATGATTCTCGGTATCATCATATGGTTTTGAGGGCAAATGGATTTGGGGTTCTGATATACACAGCCAGCAAAGGCCGCAATGTATTTTCGCAGATTAGGTAAGAAGACAATTTCGTCCACAAATCCTCTCCTGGCACAATAAATAGGACGTGACTTTTCATAATATTCCTTTGCCAAGGCATTCATCTTATCAATCACGGGCTGAAGCGGTCTGCCAGCCTCCTTTTCTTTGACCAGCCTCCTGGCAAATGAAGCGACCGCCGCGGTCTCACCGTGCATCACATAAATTTCCGTAGTGGGTGTCCCAAGGGTGAAGGCATTATGGTTATTGGCAGTGGGACCACCCATGATGTAGTGAGCTGCTGCCGTACCTTTGCGCAGAACAATGCACATCATGGGCACGTCGGTCTGTTCAATGGAATAGATCAAGGATTGGCCAAGTCCCAAGAGTTCGGCCTTTTCAGCAAGGTCGCCTACGTCAATCCCCGTGGTGTCCTGAAACCAGACAATGGGCACACGGTCACGACCACACAGGGTGACAAATTCATTCATCTTGATCAATCCCTGGCGATACAGCTTGCCCCCTATCCCAGGGTAAGGGGCGTATTCAGGATAGTCTTTTCCCAAGAAGCCTTGGCGGTTGCCGATAAAGCCGAGGAGGAACCCGTTTACCTTTGCCAGGCCCGTATACACCTCAGGGCCATAGTCTGGTCTAAACTCCATGTGTTCACTGTTGTCAAAGATCCTTGCCAGCACCTCGTCAAAGTTATAACTCCGCTTTTGGTTAAAGGCCACAATATGATTAATATCTTCGGCAGGGTATTTGGGTTCCTTGGGTTCGGCAACCCTGAAGAAGTTGGGATCATAGGCGGGCATCATATCCATGTATTTTTTCAATGCGTCCAGGACTTCTGTCTCGGAATCGTAGACCTCTTTGAAAAAGCCAGTTTCATTGTAGTGGATTTTTACGCTGCCGGGCGGCACTTGTTTGAAATGGCGCGTGGCCTCTATAATTTGTTCAGCACCTTCCTCATCAAAATAGCCCTTTGGGCTCATACCGCTCACAATACCTCCTCCGCCCACGGCGATATTAGCGTCCTTGTGGGCAATGAGCAGGGTAGGGCTTATACCCTGATAACCACCTCCAGCCGGGTTGGTACCGTATATCCCCGCCAGAATGGGCACACCCAGCTTCTCCAGTTCTGCATGTCTGAAGAAGGTGGTCCCATTGCCCCTGCGGTTGGCGTAAACCTCCTCCTGTTCTGTGAGCTTGACACCACTGCAGTTGACCAACCATACCAAGGGGACTCTAAGGCGTTTGGCAATATCGGTCACGCGGAGCTGGTTGTCCGCCTGGCCTGCAATCCAGGCGCCTGCCAGTACCTTGTTATCAAACCCTATCACAACGGCCCATTTGCCGTTGATCTGGGCAAGCCCATCCACTACACCTGTAGTTCCTTCTTCGTTGAACTGAGGGTTATATAGGGTGTGTAGGGGACACCAAGTGCCAGGGTCAATGAGATACTCAATCCTTTCCCACACAGTCATCTGTCCCCTTTTTTTGATCACCTCAGCGGGCAGGCCAGCATTTTTCACTGCCTCAATGGCTTCTTCCACTTCCTTTTCCACCTTTTTGATCTGCTCCACGTTTTCCTTGGTGGATTCTCGTTGTTTGTCTGTCAAGGGTTTCCCTATAGGATTCATAATTTCAAAATAGGGTCGCATTACTACCTCCTTAAGCTGATTCGAGAGATTAGCGGTTCGCTTTTCTGATTCCCAATTGATCTAAAGCAATGATCCATTTACAAATATTTGTCGAGCCTTCCACAATCTGATACGCGGGGGCATCTCTATAATATCTGGCAACCGGATACTCCGTCGAATAACCATAAGCACCCAAAATCTTCATAGCAACCTGTGAGGCCTTTACAGCTACCTCTCCTGCCAAATATTTGGCATGTGCAACCTCAAGGGTGTTGCCCAATTGGCCTTGGTCTTTTTGCCAGGCAGCCTTGTATACCATAAGTCTGGCGGCCTCAATCTCTGCAGCGATTTGGGCCACCAGATCTTGGTTCATTTGGAATTGCCCAATGGGTTTCCCAAATTGTTCCCTTTCCTGGCAATAGGAGGTCACAGCATCAAGGCATGCCTGGGCTACGCCCACGCCACCAGCCGCTGCAGAAAGTCTCGTCTGGTTAAGAGAACCGAAGACAATTTTGGCCCCGTCCCCTGGATTCCCTAAGATGTTTTCCTTGGGGACTTTGGTATCTTCTAGATAGATTTCACCTGTTGGCGTCGATCGTGTTCCCATTTTATCTAACTCTGTCGTGGTAACTCCATTAAAGTTTTTGGGCTCGACAACAAAGGCGGATAGGCCTTTCCCCCTGGCTTCCCTGTCAGTATAGGCATAATATATTATCACGTCCGCAATAGGGGCGTTCGAGATCCATGTTTTTGACCCGTTTAGCAGCCAGTAATCTCCCTTGTCCACGGCTGTGGATTTCATGGCCATGACGTCAGAGCCCGCATTTGGCTCCGTAATCCCAAAACAACCCAAATATTCTGCAGTTACTAGTTTTGGTATATACTTCCTTTTTAGTTCCTCGGAGCCATACCTATAAATTGTGAAGGCACATCCGAGGGTTTGCATATTCAATTGGACTCGAAGTGAGCTAGAAGCTCGGGCGATCTCTTCAGTTAAAATCATGGCAGCAAGCCATCCCATCCCATTTCCGCCATATTCTTCAGGTATTACGGTGCCGAAAAAGCCTAATTCCGCCATTGGCTTTATGACTTCTTCATAAGGAAAGTAATGTTTTTCATCCCACTCGTCTGCGTAAGGAGCAATCTTCTCGTCAGCAAAATTGCGGGCCATTTCACGCAGCATCTGCAACTCCTCTGATAATACAAAATCCATAAGTCTTACCTCCTTAGATTGATATAAACTCTATTGTCTCCATGTACAATTGAAATTAAATTTACAGATTCCAGATAGATCAAATCAAAGCCTTTCTTATAGACCATAGAACCGGAATTCGCAACCCAAATATTTACATTGTAGCTGCATTTTAACTACTATTTCCCACTAACCCGATCTTTCCTCGGTTTACCAGATTTGCCGGAAATCTGTCTGCAGTAAGCGAGAGCAGGCAGTTGAGTGCTTAGTCTTCCAGAAATCAAGAGCCCAAAAAGAGGTATTAATCCCCCTTATCTCTCCCTCTTGTGTAAGTTGTTGCGAAGAGACTGCTATAAGTGGTAAAAATATTTTAAGGAATTCAAATGTTCGATCCAATTCTTTGGATCAGATAGGCTTGATGCTATTATTAAAAAGGGGCTTTTATTAGTTCCTTTCTTTGATTTTTTTGTAAAAACATCCTCAAGCCCTACCCCAAACCTGAGGAGGTATTTATCTAAAACGTGATTTTTGTCAAAAGGCCGGCTTTCATAGTAAACCCCGGTCCAATTTTAGGAATGGAAGCTCCTTTAAACATCATAATCATAATCAAGAAAGACAATTCTTCCGATATTTATTTGAAAAGAGCTTTCGTTTGGCTTAGGTCGATATCTTCAGCCCTTAGGAATGGAGGTATGGCATGGGGAATAGGTCTAGTGTGACGGATGAAGGCTTGGCTACCTCAGATCTTGTAAAGAAATTGAAGCTCTCTGAGAAAAAATATCGCGCCTTTGTTGAGTTTTCTCCTAGTATCATCTACTTATTGGATCCCCGAGGCAATTTCATCTTTCTTGGTGGAGCATTGGAAAGGCTCACAGGCTTCACTCCATCTGAATTTGAAGGAAGACCTTTTAGCAGTTTAGTCTGGGAAGGAGATCGTAGAAAAATAAGATGGTCCCCTCCTGAGACAGTAGGAGGATCCCAGTCTATAAGGGGACGGGAGCTGCGATTCCGAATTAAGGAAGGAGGAGAGTACAAAACCTTTGAGCTCTGGTATTTATACGTTCAGCTTCACTCGTTCGGATTACAGGATTGTACTGGATCATCAACCACAAAGGATTTTATTGGCATTTACGGGATAGCAATGGATATCACCGAACGGAAGCTACGTCATGATTCCCTGAAAAGAAGTAATGAAAAGCTCTTGAGAGACCAGGATAGAAGGAAGGCACTATGTATGAGGCTTATCGAGTGGGTTGAGCGGGAGCGTCAGCATATGGTCACGGATGTGTGTGAACAGCTTGCTGAAAGTCTTACTGGCCTGAAAATGGAGCTTGAAGATCTAGTGCGAAGATTGAAACCAGCCCAATTTGAGCTGAGAGAGGTTGCCAGCAGCACAATTCGGAGAACGGCCAAGATAATGGGAGAAATTAAGGAGAGGGCCCATATGTTAAGGCCCAGGATGCTTGATACCCTTGGGATTGTCCCGGCTATCAAGGGCCTAGCTGAAGAGACCGCCCGGAACAGCGGTCTTGAGGTACTCTTATTTACCAAAGATGTACCTAGAATAATTCCGCCTGACAAAGAGTTGGCCCTTTACCGGATTGCTCAGGAGGCGATTGCCAATGCGGTTAAACACGCAAATGCGACAAAGGTATTTATTAACTTAATAGGGGCGGAGGACCGTGTCTTGCTGAGCATTGAGGATGATGGCGATGGGTTTGAGGAAGATAAGTGGAGTGAAAACGAGAAGGGTGCGCTTGGCCTGCTTCTTATGCAAGAGCGAGCTATCCATGTGGGTGGGCGGTTTTCTCTTGATTCCGGGCGTGGAAGAGGAACCCAGATATGGGCAGAAATTCCGATTTGAGAAGTCGGGGCGTGCGCGCTGAGATAGATATGAGTTCAGAGGGAATCCAGCAACCTGGTAAGGTGTCCAAGACAAAGCTTATTGTTGTAGATGACCAAAAGGTTGTTATAGAGGGGGTAAAGAGGATATTAGAGCCTTGGAAAGAATTTGATGTAGTAGGCGAAGCGCTTAATGGCGCA
Organism: Deltaproteobacteria bacterium; assembly: GCA_019307815.1. GTDB lineage: Bacteria > Desulfobacterota > DSM-4660 > Desulfatiglandales > Desulfatiglandaceae > B111-G9. The sequence continues at coordinate 117,444 of JAFDIV010000004.1, read as the reverse complement.
AGAGCCGTAAAACTGGTCGAAAGCCTAAAACCGGATGTGGTCATCATGGACATTTCTATGCCTATTATGAACGGGATCGAGGCTACAGCCAGGATAAAGAGGCAATTTCCCGAAACTAAAGTTTTGATCTTTAGCATGTACTCAGATAAGGAATATATTACGCGGCTTTTGCGCATCGGAATCTCTGGCTATATATTAAAAGATGATCCTCATTCAGACTTGGTTCAAGCTATTAAGGTAATTGTGTCTGGGGCGACCTATTTCAGTAAGATATTCGTTGATATAGTAGGCGAGCACCTACGTGAAATAGAGGAGAAGATCGGATGTCAGGATCCTTTCGAACACCTGAGTATGAGAGAGCAGGAGGTATTTCGACATCTTGCGGAGGGAAAATCCACAAAAGAAATCGCATCGCTGCTTTTTATTAGCCCCAAGACAGTGGAGTCGCACAAATATAACATTATGCAAAAGATGGGGTTAAATTCTGTTGGGGAGCTTATTAGATTTGCGATCAGAAAAAAGATCATTACTCCCTAAGCAAATTTCCCACCTTTTGATCCTCAATATCCCATTTTACCAGCTGAAATATATATAACTAACTGTAATAATACGAATTTTAAGTGTTGTAAGGACAACTTGTTAAGTCCCTAGATCTAAGGAACCCTCTATAAAAATAGTTTCCTTTGTTATTTCGTTTTTCACTTGGATTTCAACCAGATATTAGGTTCTAAACAAATTTTTGCATTTGACAAAAAAATCAGGATTTTCCTGATTGACATCTCTGTCCTTCCTCAATAAGAGGTTATAATCTTCAGAAATTTCACAAAGAATCGCACGTCACCTCTATCCATGCCGTGGAGATTTCTCTCCTTTGGATGGAAGGAGAGGGGTTATTCGTCTTTGTCAAATAGTTCGGAATACTTAGATAGGAGACAGTTGGATCCGGTTTCACAATGGCATTGGATCAACGGCCATGAAGTTTCAATTTTTAGAATGAGGTATACCATGGTTAGTTTTATACTGTGGACAAAGATAAGGCGAACTTGTTTCATATCCAAGTATCCCAAATAAAGCGAGCAACCTGGCATGGCATAGGAGGAGAGGATTGGTAATGCCTCGCACAGGAATAAGTGAGTTACAAGTAACAGAAATAATAGATGTAATCTATTCTGTAAAAACTGACCTGACAATTATGACCGTGTCTCCATCTATAGAAAAGATGTTGGGGTACAGGCCCGAAGAGCTTGTAGGCCATAAGTTTATGGACCTGGGAATCTTGGCCCCGGAATACGTTCCCGCTTTTCAATCGGATTTAATGCGAGTGCTGGAAGGAGAATATGTATCTTCACCTAGGTATGAATTTATTTCAAAGGATGGAGCGAGAAAAAGGGTAGAACTTACTGCCGCCCCTTTAATCCATGATGATGAAGTTATTGGGCTGATAGGGGTAGTAAGAGATATGAGCGGGCTAGCTCAGAGGGAATGGTATATCCAGAAAGAGCTAGTGCATGCCGACAAGATGATTTCTCTGGGTGTCCTGGTTTCAGGGGTTGCTCATGAAATTAATAACCCTAACAATTTCATTATGCTTAACACTCCTATTTTGAAAGAGGCCTGGAATGACGCCATTCCCATATTAGATCAGTATTACCAACGGGATAGAGACTTCACAATAGCAGGGCTCCCTTATAACGAAATAAGACAAGAGATTCCCCACTTATTATCCGGTATTGAAGAAGGGAGCAGGCGGATCCAGCGGATTGTGGAGGATCTAAGAAACTACGCGCGTCTTAATGGGGGTGAGATGAACGGGCCTGTGAACATTAATGATGTTATCAAAAGCGCAATAACTCTCTTGAATAATATGATCAAAAGGTCCACCAAAAATTTCCAGGTTTGCTATGGTACCAAGTTACCCCTTTTAAAGGGGAATAGGCAGAAGCTTGAACAAATAATAATAAACCTTATTCAGAACGCCTGTCAAGCCCTTACAAATAAGGACCAGGCAATTAAGGTGTCTAGCTATTATAATGAAGAAAAAGATGCTGTGGTGATTGAGGTAGCTGATGAAGGGGAAGGTATAGATCAAGAGGTGATTGCACAAATTATGGCCCCCTTTTTCAGTACCAAGCAGCCAGGGGAAGGAACTGGCCTGGGTCTTGCGGTCAGTGAAAAGATTGTTAGGGATCACGGAGGCGAAATTTTGGTTTCGAGTAAAAAAGGGGAAGGCAGCGTATTTAGGGTTGTCCTGCCTACGGAGGCGTCAAAGAAGAGAGTGAAGGTTCTGATCGCAGATGATGAGGAGGCGTTTAGAGATAGTATGCGAGAGGCCCTTGAGGCCTGTGGAGGGTTTAGGGTTGAGACTGTCTCCAATGGCGTGGAGGCGTGTGTTAAAATCGGTCAGGATCCACCCGACCTCCTAGTATTGGATATCATGATGCCAGGCATGGATGGGGTGGAGGTATGTAAATTGATCAAAGACCGGAGCGAACTGTCCCAAATAAAAGTTTTGATTGTAACGGGCTATGCAGATTCCTCCAAGGTAGAGGAATTACGGGATATGGGCTTTGGGCATATAGTTGTCAAGCCATTTAAGCTCTCCAATTTCTTAGAAGAAATTAGGAACCTAATGGAGAGATAAGGGATGAACCAAAAAGGCCTTTTTCCATTGAACCCTGTTTTAATCGTAGATGATGAAAAGGAAATTTTGAGAAGTTTCAGTATCGCTCTTCGTTCAGAGAGCGTCAATAACATATTGACTTGCCAGGACTCCCGAGATGTTGAAGGACTACTCTCCCGCCAAGAGCCAGAGCTGATACTACTTGACCTTACCATGCCTTACATCTCTGGAGAGGAGTTACTGTCGCGAATCACTGGGGAATATCCACATATACCTGTAATAATTGTAACCGGAAACACGGAAATAGAGACGGCGGTCAAGTGCATGAAGGCGAAGGCTTTTGATTACATGGTAAAGCCAGTGGAGAAGAGCCGTCTGGTCTCGGGGGTTAAGAGGGCTATAGAACTTAGAGAGTTGCGGAGCCAGGTGCAAGTTCTGAGACAAAGCCTCATTGACAAGGACATTGAACGGTCAGATGCCTTTTCTGACATTATTACGAGGAATCATATCATGCTTTCCCTTTTCCGCTATGCCGAATGCATTGCTCCCAGTCCCGAACCGGTTCTCATTACAGGCGAGACGGGTGTCGGCAAGGAACTGATGGCCAGAGCGATACACAGGTTAAGCGGAAGGATAGGTGAATTTATTGGGGTGAATGTGGCAGGTTTGGATGACAATATCTTTTCAGATACCCTGTTTGGCCATGTAAAAGGAGCTTACACTGGTGCTGAGGGGACTCGAAAGGGAATGGTGGATCGTGCGGATGGCGGAACTCTCTTGTTAGATGAGGTTGGTGATTTGAATCCCCATTCTCAGATAAAGCTACTCAGGTTGTTACAAGAGGGCGAATACTACCCTTTAGGATCAGATTTGGCCAAGACGTGTAATGCTCGCATTATCGTGACTACAAATAGGGATCTGAAAGGTCTCCGGGATTCTGGAGTTTTTCGAAAGGACCTCTACTATCGGCTTTGTACACATCATATTCATATTCCCCCATTGCGTGAGCGATTAGATGATCTACCTTTGCTCTTAGATCATTTCCTGGAACAAGCTGCGGAAGACCTTGGCAAGGCCAAGCCAGCATATCCGGATGAGTTGCTCTTGCTCCTGAATAATTACTCCTTTCCTGGCAATATAAGGGAGCTACGCACAATGGTGTACGATGCCGTGGGGGCCCATCGATCAAAAATCCTCTCAATGAAGCGATTCAAAATGCGTATGGAAGGGAGTGGTAAATCAGGTGCAGCGGTCTATTCGCACCATGCCATGAGTCCTGGTCTAAGCTTTCTCTCAGGTAAGCATTTACCTACCATCGAAGAAGCTACCCGACTGCTTATTTCCGAGGCGATGAAGCGCACCAGGGGCAATCAATCTATGGCGGCACAGATGCTGGGGATATCGCGGCAGCGTTTAGCAAGGAATCTGAAGACAATGCAAAGCTCCAACGTCAGACCATCATCCGAATAAACATACCTGCCCGACCCTTTGGCCCTTCCCTTATGGGGAAACAAAGGGTGTTATAAAGCATAACAACCGGTCCAATCTGTAACAAGGCCTCCATGCCCTTGCCCCACGGGGTTTTTCAACCTCTCAGCGACAAACTCCTGCTACAAGATATACCACCATTTGCCAAATTTATCTTTATCTGCCGTTTCAAGGTATCCATTCTAATATCAATGATTTAAGCGGATTGCTACATATTGGCACAAAATTGGCAGCAGGCTCATGACAAATTCCCCTCTCTTTCCGGCCTCCTTGAAAGTGGGCGGAAAGAAAATAATTAGGGCGCTTTCACTTTGCAAGGAAAAGTCAGGGGGAGGGGAATTGTTCTCGGGCGTCAAGGGATACAAAGGGACAACCCATGAGGGTGCTGATTGTTGATGACGAAAAACAAGATCTCCAAAGCCTGAGCATTGCGCTCAGGTCTAAGGGGTTCAGGGTATTGGAGAGTACAAGTGCCACTCAAGCGCTCGGGTTTATAGACCGGCAGGAAAGCATTCATCTCGTTCTCACAGACTATCTAATGCCCGGTATGGATGGCGTGGAACTTTTAAAGGCAGTAAGACAGAAGAGGCCCCATGTCCCTGTAATTATGATGACGGCTTATGCAGATAAGGATATTGCGATTGAGGCCCTGCATAATAAATGTGATGGATTTCTTGAGAAGCCTTTTACGCTTGATCAGCTTGAGATGGAGATAAAAAGGGTCACGATCCAGACCGTGAGGGGTATGAACGTTAGTTGGTTTTTCCGGCTTGTGCCTAAGATTGTCCACCAAATAAACAACCCTCTCATGTCTATTACCGGAGCAGCCGAGTTGGGAATGCTTGAGCTAAACGATACAGAGACTGTTAGGCGATGTTTCGAGGGTATTCTCGATGCTGTCCACAGAATAGGTGAGATAAACAGGAATATCCTGGATATGAGAAAGCCATTTAATACCGAGGTCAAGGAAGGAGGCGTGGAGATTCATGCCGTTCTGAACGAGACCATTGACAGCTTTTATGGTCTTGTGAGGTTCAAGGGCATTGAGGTAGGCAAGGAATTTATTCAGAAAGAGGTACAGGTGGTAGGCAGTAGATTTGCTATAGAGCAACTGTTTAAAAATCTTGTCATGAATGCAATAGATGCGTTGGAGGAAAAGGCCCACAAACGCATAATAGTAAAGACCGAATTACGCACTCCTAATTACATTTCAGTTTACATAAGTGATACAGGGTGTGGGATTCCCGAAAATCGGCTGGACACCATCTTCAAGCCCTTTTTTACAGACAAAAAAGAGGGAAACGGACTTGGTCTGGCGGTTGTAAAGGACATCGTGGAAAGTATGAATGGGAGAATAGAGGTCAAGAGCAAGGTTGGAAAAGGGACAATATTTAGGATTGATTTACCCCTTGAAACAGAATGAGATGAAGGAGGGTGAAATGGGACAGGTAACTGAAATTAAGGGTTATTCCAATAGTGAGATTGGTGAAAGGGAGCGCAAATACCTTACTTTTACACTGGCTGGCGAAGACTATGGGATTGAAATCCTCCAGGTTAAGGAAATTATCGGGATGATGCCAATCACCTCAGTGCCCCGAACACCCACTTTTTTCAAGGGTGTTATCAACCTGCGGGGCAAAGTCATTCCTGTGGTAGACCTGAGACTGAGATTCGGCATGGAGGAAAAGGAATACACCCCTCAGACGTGTATCGTGGTTGTGGAAGCAAACAAAAATGGGGTCACTGAAACCATAGGGGTGGTAGTGGATTCGGTGTCAGAGGTGGTGAACATCAAGACAGAAGAGACAGAGGAAGCCCCTTCCTTTAGTGGTATGGTGGACACGGAATTCATAAGCGCTATGGCCAAGACCGATGGCGGAGTGAAGATCCTTCTTGATATCAACAAGGTTTTGGGGGTCAAGGAGGGAGAGAGCCTGAGGAGCAGCGAGATGCGCATTTTAGAGGGAGATGCGTAATGGAAAAGCCTAGAGAGGTTTAGATATGCCTCAAAAAATAAACGAAGGAGAAGGGAGGAATAAAAAAATGAGAAAGAAAAGCGAGGACATGGGAATGGGGATTGCATCTGGTGATTCCATTGAGCAAAGCCAAGCAAAAAAGACAAGAAGCAAAAAAGGCTCAAATGGAAACGGCAGATTATTCGAAGAATTTGAAGGTTTATTGGAGTCAATAAGGGCAGGCCGTTTGGATGCAAGGGCGGACGTGAATGCGGTAACTGGCACAAATCGAAAGATCCTTGAAGGTATCAACGAGATGATCGATGCCCTTGTTCAGCCTATCAACCTAACAGACGAGTACGTTGACCGTATCTCCAAAGGAGATATTCCTGAGAAGATTACGGATGAGTACGAAGGAGACTTTAACGAGATCAAGAATAATATTAATGGACTTATTGATGCGCTGAACGACTTGATCAATGAAGCAGCCAGGATGGAGAAGGCCGCAGCCAACGGTGAGCTGGACACACGTGCGGATGTTTCCCGTTTCAACGGGGCTTGGTCCACCATTGTACAGGGTCTTAACCAGACTGCAGAGGGGATAGTGGTGCCCATGAGGGATGTTGGCTCAGTGCTGGACAAGATGGCTGCAGGCGATCTCAAAGCGCGGGTCGTCAATGATTATAAGGGCGACTATGAAGTTCTCAAGGTGGCCTGCAATGAGCTTGGAGAGCAGCTTCAGGGGGTCCAAGAGGTGTTAGAGCAGCTCAAGGCTGATGCTGTCAATGGCAAGCTGGATGCTAGGGGGGATGCAAGTCGATTCAAGGGGGATATAGCCGGCATGGTCCATGGGCTCAACGAGGTGTTGGATGCGGTGATTGGTCCCCTTAATGTAGCAGCAGAATATATAGATCGGATCTCCAAGGGAGATATTCCTGAGGAGATCACAGACGAGTACAAAGGAGACTTTAACGAGATCAAGAACAATATTAATGGACTTATTGATGCGCTGCGAGGGCTCATTGAGGAGGACGGAGGAAGGGTGTTGCAGGCAGCTGCCAACAGAGATCTTACCCAGAGGTTAGAGCGTCAATACCACGGTGCATTTGAAAAGATGAAACAGAACATCAATATGGTTATGGAAAATATGAATGACGCCCTGAATCAGGTTACTGCTGCGGCAGAACAGGTGGCTGCAGCCTCAGCACAGGTATCTTCTTCCAGCCAGTCCTTGGCCGAAGGCGCCTCCGAGCAAGCATCCTCGTTGGAGGAAACATCTTCAGCCCTTGAAGAGGTCTCCTCAATGACGAAACAGAATGCAGATAATGCTAGCGAGGCGAATAACATGATGAAAGAGGCCTCTCAAAGTGTGAAGCGGGCCAAAGAATCCATGGAGGAGCTTACAAAGTCCATGCGCGAGGTCTCGGCGGCGAGCGAGGAGACGCAGAAGATCATCAAGACCATCGATGAGATAGCTTTCCAGACTAATCTCCTGGCACTCAATGCTGCGGTAGAGGCGGCAAGGGCAGGTGAGGCCGGAGCAGGATTCGCGGTGGTGGCAGACGAGGTGCGAAACCTGGCCATGCGCTCGGCTGAAGCGGCCAAAAACACCGCTGACCTGATCGAAGGCACGGTAAAAAAAGTTAAAGGCGGGACAGACCTTGTAGAAAAGACGAATGACGAATTCAATGAAGTAGCGGAAAGGGCCATGAAGGTAGGTGAGCTTGTTGACGAGATTGCGGCTGCCTCCAATGAACAGGCTCAGGGCATAGGCCAGGTAAATACTGCCGTGGCCGAGATGGATAAAGTGGTGCAGCAGAATGCAGCCGATGCAGAGGAAACCGCCTCGGCCGCTGAAGAAATGAGTAGCCAGGCCCAGGAGCTGAATGCCATGGTGGGGATGTTCAAGCTTACAGGGACTGACGGCAGGAAGAGTGTGGTTAGCCTGGGGAAGAAGAGGATCGCCGCAAAGAAGAGCCGGGCCCAGCAGAAGAGGGCTCCTCAAAAGGTCCAGTCTCTCCAGGAAAAGAAACCTGAAAACATCATCCCAATGGAAGATGTTGAGGAAGCAGAGGACGGGGACTTCGTGGAGTTTTGATGAAGTAGGAATGTCTCCCCTTCTTAGGTGAGGGGAGACTCCGGGTCGCGTGCCATGGCATTTACCTATTTCTTTAGGGATATGTCGGCCTTACAAGCGATCAAGGGGCATGTGATACCAAGACTCAGAAGTTACCGTTATATATGGGTTTGGGACGCTGGCTGTGCAATGGGGCCAGAGCCTTATTCCTTAGCTATTATCTTTCGAGAGGCTCTCGGGTACTATGGATTCAAAAGGGTAAAGATATTTGCAACGGACCTGGACGAAGAAAACAGGCGTTTCGGCCAGATCATCGCAAAAGCAATATATCCTGAGCAAAGCGTTAAAAGGATCCCCCGTGAGCTTCTAAATAAGTATTTTATAAATAAGGGTTCAGGGCTTTATCGCATTTCAGATGAATTGAAAAGGTGCATTGTGTTTCAAAGGCACAATTTGCGTTCACTAGAACCAGTGCGTACAAATTTTGGCCTGATTGTGTGCAAAAATGTTCTACTCCATTTTAAGGAAAGAGAAAGAATCGACATTATTAAGATGTTTCACCAATGCCTTATTCCAGGGGGATTTTTTGTAACCGAGCAAACCCAGCAACTGCCGATGGAGCTAAGCAATCTTTTTATGCGAGTGCTACCAAACGTCCAATTATTTCAAAAGTTGCAATAGCGCTCAAGGAGGCGCGAAGAAATGTTTCAAGTAGCAGGAATCAAAGAGTACAAGCTGGAATCGCTTCGCAAGCTTTTGCCTAGCGTGCTTGATCAGATAGATGTGAACACCGAATACCTGATCTATAACACATTGTTTTTGAAAGACTCCTTCAAGGATATCAAGCACGTCTTTAACAGATACGGTGAATTGGTTGGCGCGGCAGAAAATGGCTCCCTAACCCAAGAACTCGTCACTGAGGTAAAGGAGCTGTGCGCACGCACTGAGGTGAATTATTTGATTGAGGAAGGGCCTACAGCTATCCAGGATTGCTTGGATGGTCTGAGAGAAATATTAAAGGCAGTAACGAGCCTCAGGAGGCTCATGGATAATAATGGAGAGAAAAAAGAGATGCTCGATCTTAATGAAGCCCTTGCAAATCTGACTGTTGCCCTCAAGCGGGAATGGAAGCGCACCTGTCAATTGGTGATGGAACTGGACACTGAGGTGCTTCCCATTTCGTGTGTAAGAAGTGATCTCTATTATGTCCTGGGCACCACACTCCTTAATTATGCACTTGCAATGGCCAAGTTGAGTGAGGTCGATCCAGAGCAAAAAGCCCTTCTTATGATCAAGACACAACAGAAACAAGACCACGCTGAAATTCTTGTCAAGTGTAGTGTTGTTTCAGGAGGAGCCGGCACTTTGAATGAATTCCTGAATGCACTATGGCAAGAGGATCTTGGGGCTCTGAGCTGGGTTATAAACATTCAGCATGATGGAGATCTAGACCTCAGAAGCGAGGATCCCAATACCTGCATGACAATTATCCGCCTGCCTGTGGGCCAATGATCGATGACACGGAATCGAGTTAATCGGGTACATAGAAAAGCAAGAAAGGGGGGCGATGAATGGATGTAGCACTGATTAATCCCTTTATTGACGCCACTCTACATGTGCTGAAGACAATGGGGACAACGGACGCAAAACCTGGCAAGCCCTACCTGAAGAAAGACCAACAGGCTAAAGGTGATGTTTCGGCTGTTATAGGGCTGACTGGTGAGGCCAATGGCACGATTTCCATAAGTTTCCCAGAACAAAGCATCGTAGCGGTAGTGTCAAGGATGTTCGGCGAACCCATAAGCAACCTTAACGGTGATATGACAGATGCCGTTGGTGAGATCGCCAACATGATCTCTGGACAGGCAAGGCAAAAGCTGGAAGTTATGGGCAGGATACTACATGGATCGATACCTTCTGTCATTGTAGGCAAGAACCACCAGATTAGACATATCACGTCCCATCCGGTTATAGCTGTTCCCTTTGAAACAGAAAATGGTGGCTTTACCATAGAAATTTGTATCGAAGAATAGTCATGATAGGGAGGCAGGAGGAAAAGGGAAATGGATATGGGTATGACCGTTTTAGTAGTGGACGACTTTGCGACTATGAGACGTATCATTAAGGGCGTCCTTAAGGACTTGGGCTTCAAGAATGTGATAGAAGCGGAGAATGGAAAGGTGGCCCTATCCGAACTCAAAAAGGAAGAAATTGGGCTTGTCATCGCGGACTGGAACATGCCTGAGATGACAGGGATTGATCTGCTGAAGGCTCTTCGCTCTGACGACCGGTTCAAAGAGCTTCCCTTTATTATGGTCACAGCGGAAGGACAGAAGGCCAATGTAATCGAAGCGGTCAAGGCAGGAGTGACTAATTATATTGTGAAGCCTTTTACCCCTGATACTCTGAAGCAGAAACTAGAGGCCATCTTTGGTTGAACAAACCGGGCTTCGGACGGCGTGTTTTGCAAACATTGCGCGGGGTAAACTCGAGGCGTAAGGAAGGTGAGAGAGCGTGGAACAAATGGAACAAATGCGTAAACACCTGGAAGCGCTAGCCTTGGAGGCAGTAGACCTTGAGCCAGAAGATATTCCCACCATGGGAAAAATCGTCAATACCCTTTCAGAGCTTCAATTTGAATATGGCGAGATCCTCAAGCCAGTGTGCAAAGATATGATAGTCGCTTTGCAAGGATATATGGAGCGTATGATTCTCGGTGAAGCACAAGATGTAAAGTTAGTTAGCGATGCGGTTGGCTGTCTTCAAGCTGTATATAGATCAATGACTCGTGGGGAGGAAATAAGGGAGGAGGATATAAAGCTCATCATTTTGCGGCTTAACGGCTCAGAGGGTGCTACCAGTAGAGCTTCTTGCGATATCCTTAAACTAGAAAAGTCCGATGAAGAGGAGGGCCCCGAGGAGGAAGGTCACAATACCACTCAGCGGGAGTTGACCAAGGAAGACATCGAGCTTCTGCGGGATTTTGTAAGCGAGTCGCTGGAGTCTCTGTCCACAATAGAGGTCACCTTGATAGATCTAGAACAGAATCCGGAGGATTCTGAGATAATTAATTCTATTTTCAGGCCTTTTCATACCATCAAGGGGGTTTCGGGATTTCTGAGTCTTCAGAAAATCAACAAACTTGCACATTGCTGTGAAAACTTACTGGACAAGGCCAGAAGCGGCGAAATCAGGATAGATGAGACCATTACAGATTTGATCCTTGAATCAGTGGACACCCTCAAACAATTGATAGAAGCGGTGCAAAAGGGTATCGAGACAGGAGTATCCCTGGAGGGTAATATCGACATTGACCCTATTGTAAAGCAAATAGAGGTAGTCCATGCCAGATCCGAGCAGATAGGAAACAAACCCCTAGGAGAAATTTTGGTGGAAGATGGGGTGGTGAGTAAGAAGGAAGTAAGTAAGGCTTTAGAGGAACAAAAGAGGGCCCCTGAAAAAAAGGTGGGAGAGGTACTCGTGGAAAAGGGCGCTGCCAAAGCCCAGGCAGTAGCTTCCGCCCTTCGCGAACAGAAAAAGTTTGGTGGTGGCAGAGGTACTGAGCTCCATGTGAAGGTGGATACAAAGAAGCTGGACACCCTTGTTGACATGACAGGAGAGCTGGTTATCGCTCAATCCATGCTGAGGCAGAACGAGGCGATCGTATCCTCTACGGACCAGAAACTTTTCCAGACCATGAGCCAGCTTAATCAGATTACCTCTACTCTTCAGAAGGTGGCCATGTCCATGAGGATGGTACCCATCAGGAGCACATTTCAGAAGATGGTCAGGCTGGTAAGAGATCTTGCAAGAAGTTCGGGCAAGCAGGTCCAATTGACCATGTCAGGGGAAGATACGGAAATAGACCGAAATGTGGTTGATGAACTTTATGAGCCAATGGTGCATATGGTTCGAAATGCAGTTGATCACGGTATTGAGACGCCAGAAGAGAGGAAGGCGGTAGGTAAGCCTCATGAGGGCAAGGTTGAGCTTCGTGCGTACCATCAAAGTGGTAATATTATAATCGAAATCGAAGATGACGGCAGGGGCCTCGACAAGGAAAGGATTCTTGAAAAGGCAAAGGAGAAAAACTTGATTGAGGCTGAGTCTTCGTTAACTGACTCTGAGATCTACAATTTAATATTCCAGCCAGGGTTTTCCACAGCCAAAAAGGTCACCGAGGTCTCAGGCCGCGGCGTTGGCATGGATGTGGTCAAAAGGAGTATTGAGAAGCTGAGAGGTAGAGTGGAGATTGAAAGTAGACCAGGACGTGGTTCGACTTTTGTAATACACCTTCCCTTGACCCTAGCCATCATCGAAGGGATGGTGGTGCGGGTAGGAGAGGAAAGATACATAGTGCCCACCTTGTCCATACTGGAATCTCTCAAACCTGACAGGAGCAAGTATACTTCAGTGCACGGCAGGGGAGAGTTAATCAAGGTTAGAGATAAGCTGATCCCTCTGGTCAGGTTCGAGAAGGTATTTGACATAAGTTGCGATTGCAAGGATCCATGGGATGGTCTTGTGGTGGCAGTGGAGCATGACGGGGCACAATTTTGTTTACTCGTCGATGAGGTAGTGGGAAAAGAAGAGGTGGTGATAAAGAGCCTGGGGAGCAGTCTCATCCAGGTGAAGGGGGTTGCTGGAGGTACCATTTTGGGCGATGGACGTGTTGCGCTGATTTTGGACATGGCAGGAATTTGTGAATTATCCAGTGCAAGTGCCTAAGACGGCTTTCATAAGGAAGAGCCAGCCTAGATTTTTGCAATGGATACTGTAGCTATTAGGTGCAGGAGTTTTACAGAAATGGGCGATGAAATTCGAGTGCTAGTGGTAGACGATTCGGCTCTGGTCAGAAAGGTGTTCTCCCAGGAGCTATCCAAATCCCCTTCCTGTAATTGTGGTGAGTTCGCTTACTGAAAAGGGCGGCAAGCTGGCGATGGAGGCCCTTTCTTTAGGGGCCTTGGAGGTAATGTCAAAACCTTCGGGATCCTTTTCTGTGGGTGACATGACTGTGCAGTTGGCTAATAAGATCCGTGCCATAGCTAAAGTCAAGGTAGCTAAAAGAGATGTAATGAATCAGCTACCTACGCAACCGGAAAGCCGGGTTATATCAAAATCTCTGCAAAAGACAACCAATAAAATCATTGCCATAGGTGCCTCTACAGGCGGCACAGAGGCCATTAAAGAAGTCTTAACTCAAATGCCCCCAAGTACCCCGGGAATAGTGGTGGTTCAACATATGCCTCCAAAATTTACCGCGTCCTTTGCCGAGCGTCTGGATGCTATTTGCCAGATTACCGTGAGAGAAGCTGAGGATGGAGACCGTATTATTCCCGGCAAAGCACTTATTGCACCAGGTAACTATCATATGGTTCTCAGAAGAAGCGGAGCACACTATTACGTAAGGATAAAGGATGGGCCCATGGTGCACCACCAGAGGCCAGCTGTGGATGTCCTTTTTAAATCAGTTGCGGAATACGCTGGAGGAAATGCGGTGGGCGTTTTGTTGACCGGAATGGGGGTTGATGGTGCTGAGGGACTATTAATGATGAAACACTCCGGCGCCAGGACAATTGCCCAGGACGAGAAAAGTTGCGTCGTCTTTGGCATGCCGAAAGAGGCTATCAAATTGGGCGCTACTGAAAAGGTGGCTCCCTTGAGGATGATTGCTTCGCAGCTGTTGGAGATGGTTTAGGATTTAACTGGTGATTTGGTAAAGACGTGAGGGGCTCTGATAAGATGAAGAGGCGATAGATGAGGGAAGAAAGAGAAAACATTATAGAAAAGCCTACGGATATGGAAGTAGCCCTTTATTACATACGCCTTTTGAGAAGTCCATCCATTACAGGCGAGGCCCTGGAGAAAGAAAAGGAGATTTATGCTAGGGAAGCTGCTAAGGCGCTTACTAAGATCTCAAATCCTTTTGCCATCCAGCTACTGAAAAGAGAACTAGACAAGCTTAATAGACGATAATTTCTTGCTGCAACCGTTCCGCAGAGACAGCTGAGAGGTCGCGATATGGTTACAGGAGAAGGTAATGAACGATAAAGTTTTAATAATAGAGGATCAGGAAGAAACCCTAGTGGTATTATCGGCCAGTCTAAAATCAGCAGGGTATCAGGTGAAAGAGGCGGCTAATAGTAATGAAGGATTAAAGAAATTTAGGGAATTTTCACCTGATTTGGTTATTATTGACCTAGACATAGCAATACAAATGTCTATAGAATGTCTAAGGCAGATTAAGAACTCAAGCATTGCCCCTGAGATAATTATACTAGCAGAACAGGGAGAGGAGCCACAAATTATAGAGTTTCTCAGAAATGGCGCGCATGGCTACATGCTTAAACCTGTTGGCGAAGTGGATCTCCTTCTTTTTTGCGTGGAGCGAGCGTTGGAGAAAAGAGAATTGATAAGGAAAAATAAATTATTGGTAAGTCAGCTCAGGCAAGTGGCTATAAAAGACCCTCTCACAGGGCTTTATAACTATCGTTATCTTCAAAGCAAACTTTCCGAGGAAATCATTCGTTCCAGGAGATATGCCCGTCCTTTTTGCGTCTTTGTCATAGACATAGACAATTTCAAGTCAATAAATCATGAATTTGGTCACCTGTTTGGTGATCATATCTTGAAAAAGATGGGTGAAATACTCCTCAGGAATATTCGAAAGGTAGACTCGGTATTCCGCTATGGAGGTGATGAATTCTTTATCCTTTTGCCTGAGACCAATAGAGATATAGCTACGGGCATTGCCATGAGACTATTACTAAAAATAAGGGACTGCCCCTTTTCCTATGAAGGGTATAACCACTCTATAACAGCCAGCATTGGCTCTTCCATGTTCCCTGATAAGGCAGAGGATAAACACGAACTCCTAGCGCTAGCTGAAAAAGCCCTGCTTAAAGCGAAGGGTGTGGGGGGTGACACAGTGTTTTTTGAATAATAGATACAAAGCCTCGCTGAATTTGAAGTGGCGAGCTGGAATCATGAGCCAGTATTCCCCGGATTAAGCTTCGGAATGATATTGCTACACAATCTCTGAGAGCTTGGTTGAGGGGAAGTGAAAGTAAGATGAAAACTTGACCATTCATGGATTTGACGATTTTACTAGTTACCAAGGTTGACTATTTTCTAAAGCACCACGAACCATGCTTACTCAGATAGAATTTGGGCAAATTTGCGATGTTGTATATTACGAATGTGGAATCAATCTCAATGGGGACAAGAAGCAACTGTTGGAATCCCGCCTTGCCAAGCGGCTGCGGGCGACAGGGATTAATTTGGTCAGTGACTACCTTAGGCTCATAAAGGAAGATGAAGGTGAGAAGCTAAGATTTCTTGATGCAGTATCTACAAACCACACCTATTTTTTCAGGGAGAGCCGGCACTTCCAGTGCCTGCAGCCTCACCATCAGACCATATGGTGTGCCGCATGTTCCAGTGGTGAAGAACCTTATTCTGTAGCTATTGGCTGTCTTGAAAAGGGGTTCAAACCAACAATTCGGGCCACAGACATTTCAACTCGTGTGCTGCAAATAGGTAAGAAGGCAATTTATCCTGTGGAAAAGGCCAAGAGTATACCATCTCATTTGCTCAAGAAATATTTTGATAGGGGGATTGGCAAATGGGAAGGCTACATACGGGTAAAAAAAGATCTTCGGGACATGGTTACATTTAAACGATTTAACCTCTTAAATGACCCGCCTCCTCAGGAAAGATTCAATGTTATCTTTTGCAGGAATGTTTTGATGTATTTTGATAACGAGGTTAAAGAACGCGTTGTTAATAGGCTGTATAAGGCATTGAAGTGGAACGGATATTTTATAATAGGTGGCGCAGAGAGCCTGGCAGGAATAACTCATTTGTACAAATATATCGAGCCGAGTATTTACCAGAAGGTAAGCAGCTAATCCGTTTGGTACTGCTGAAAAACCAGAATGATATCATTTCAGCAACATCCTGTTTGCCTGACTGAATAGGTATATATCGAAAATTTCTAAAGTCACCCTTTATTCTATTTTAAAAGAGGAAAAATCTAAAATTTCTCTCTCTGTAGAAGGGGGTAGGGGGATTTAAGAATGGGAAGTCAGATAAGGATAGGAACAGGGTGGGGAGGCAACGCAGGAGAGAGGCTGGAGCATATCTAAAATTTTTGGCCTTGCTGATTGACTTTCGGTGATAAACTATGTAAAAAGGGCCAGGTCGAGTTAACTGGTAAGGGTATGAAACAACTAAAGGAGGTCATTATATGGAGCCAATTGCCGTAAATCCCAAACAAGGGAAGCTTAAAGTTTCGCCAGAATGGGCAGACGTCTGCTTCACTTGTGGTACATGTGCAGGCGGATGCCCTGTAACGGGCGTGGACGGGCTGGATCCCAGGAAAGTGATCCGTATGGCCGCCTTAGGCCTGGATCAAGAGCTGATTGATTCCAAATTTCCCTGGGTTTGCACTATGTGCGGCCGTTGCGAATATGCGTGTCCCCAGGGAGTGGAAATACTCAAAGTGTTGCGGAGAGCCCGTTCCCTTAGGGAACGTGATAAGGTCCCAGGCCCGATTCACAAGGGCGTGGTAATGTGCCTGGAAAGAGGGAACAACCTGGGGATTCCAAAGGATGATTTTCTGTTCCTGCTTGCAGATTTGGCAAAAGAGATGGAAGAAGATGAGGGATTTCCAGGCTTTTATGTTCCGGTAGATAAGAAAGGGGCCAATATCTTAGTCACCATTAATTCCAAGGAGCCTTTCGGCGAGCCGGATGATATGAAGTTTTGGTGGAAGATCTTTTATGCTGCAAGAGAAAGCTGGACAACTACCTCTGAAAATTGGGAGGGGGTAAACTGGGGTCTGTTCTCCGGTGATGACGAGGCCATGAAAGAAATCACAGGCCGTATTGTAAAGAACCTGGAGGAATTGGAGTGCCAAACCCTCCTTCTGCCTGAATGAGGCCATGCCTATTATGCGACTAGGCTTAGTCTGCAAACATGGTACCCCGAGGTCTTCGATAAGTACAGAGTCATTTCCGTACATGATCTTTTGAAGGAATACATAGAGACAGGTCGGATTAAGGTGGATAAATCCATCCACACGGAGCTGACTACCTTGCATGACCCCTGCAATTATGGCCGCAAGAGCCTAAAGGCCTTTGGTCACGCCTATTTTGAAGAACCACGATGGATTGTACAACAATGTTGTGAGAATTTTGTCGAAATGCATCCAAACCGAATGAATAACTTTTGCTGTGGTGGAGGCGGCGGTGCATGGGCCATGCCCTTTGTGGAAGAGAGGATTTATTACGGCCGGGTAAAGGCAAAACAGATAAAGGACACTGGCGCAAAATTGGTTATCGCGCCTTGCCACAATTGTCGGGATCAGATTATGAAGTCTCTTACCAAGGAATTTGAGCTGGATATAGAGACGAAATATTTGTGGGAACTTGTTGCTGATTCTCTCGTGGTGGAGCCCTGGAGTGAAGAGGAGATTAAAAAGGCCCACGAAGAAAGGGATGCCCAGTACGAAAAATTCGGAATTGATCTGGAAGAAGAGGAGTGGTAAATAGCCAGATCACTTCTTCAATGTGGAAAAGGAGAAGCCCCCAAGCAAATGCTGGGGGCTTCTTTATTTGTGGTTAGGCAAAACCTGGTCCTGCTGCATCCAGCTGATAGTGGATTCTCAGGAGTCGGCTGGAAACTAATATGGCGATTTGCTTCATGAAAAAGTAGGCTACCTTATAATCCTGCTCTAAAATGGCATTCATCTTGTCTACGGGTAGGGCACAAACCTCTGAATCTTCAGCCGCCCTGGCAGCGCTTACAAACCGACCGGTAATCATGGACGAGAGGGCGAATGCTTCGCCTGGCATCACAATATGAATCGGAATGAACTGAGTCCTTTTTGTGGTCAGAATTTCCACTCTACCTTTCATGAGCACGGCCAGGTTATCAGCAGGCTCATCGATGTTAAAGAGCATTTCATTGGCCTTATATGTTACAGGAATACCTATTGAGGCAATTTGCTCAATCATTTTGTCTGAAAACATCTTAAAAATCTTACATTGCTTGATTAGCTGTACAGGTACCATATCTTTTTCTCCCTTAAGTGGTTTTTTTCAAGAAGTCTCTGACCTTGGACTCATAGGATGGACGTAGGCAGTAAATACCGCAATTCAAACATCTCTTTGCTGCTCGGACGGCCTGCTCCTCGTCCAGGCCCAGATTTACTTCACGCCAATTCTTTTTTCTTTCTTTGACCGGGATCCGGGGCATGACTTCCCTGCGCGACTTAGGGACCTTTTTCAATTCTTCACGATCCACTAGATCCAGCGCCTTGGTTCTCATATTGGGAATTGGCTCAATTATGGGGACCTCTTCCCCTTCCCGGTTTAGGTATTGGTGGATCGACCAGGCTGCCATTCGTCCTCCTGCAATGGCCTGAATAGCGATATTTGGGCCTGTGGTCAATTCCCCAGAAGCAAATACGTTTGGCAGGTTTGTCTGCATTGTATTAGGGTTAACCACCACAGTACCCCTTGGAGTGAGCTGGAGTTGAGAGAGGGTTGGGTCGGACTTGATAAAGTCCACGTCTGTACCCTGTCCTATGGTCACAATCACATTGTCGGCATCAATCCGCATGAGCTGGGATTCATCATAAGATGGATTAAATCGGCCTGTGTCATCAAATACAGACAGACAGCGTTTGAATTCCACGGCCACTACTTTGCCATTTTCTCCAATCATTCGTTTTGGTCCCCAACTATTGTTCAGGATCACACCCTCGGCCAAGGCATCCTGAATTTCATGTTCCCAGGCAGGCATATGGAAACGATCTTCCAGACAAACCATATAGACTTCTTCTACACCTGGAAGCCGAAGGGCTGAGAGTGCCACATCTATGGCCACATTACCTCCCCCAATGACGATCACCCTTTGGCCTAACGTGATTTCCTCGCCAAGTGCAATGGCCCTTAAGAAATCGATTCCAGCGGAAACCCCTTGAAGGTCTTCTCCTTCCACCCTCGTCCAAAGCCCACGAGGTGTCCCGGTTGCTATAAAGAAGGCCTCAAAGCCCTCTTCTACAAGAGAATCATAGGTCACATCCTTGCCTAGGTCCACATTGGTTCTTGCCTCTATTCCAATGCCTAGCATTCCCTCGATTTCCCAATCCAGCACCTTTTTAGGGAGCCGATATTCCGGGATACCGTACCGGAGGGCACCACCAAGTTGAGGCATTCTTTCAAATATGGTCGGCGAATGGCCCAGTCGCCGGAGATAATAAGCACAGGTAAGCCCCGCAGGGCCGCCTCCAATGATAGCCACCTTATGGCCTGTGTCTGGGTGTACAAAGACCGGTATGTGCTCTCCTTTTTGATATTCCAAATCCGCTACAAACCGCTTTAGGTCATTGATATTGACCGGCTCATCCACATCATTGCGTCGGCATACGTCTTCACAAGGGGCAGGACATACCCGACCAATGCATAAGGGCATAGGATTGTGCTGTTTAATAACCTGGAGGGCCTCCTCGAAACGCCGCTCGGCAATAAAACCAATATACCGGGGAATTTCAATTTGAGTGGGGCACGTAGCCTGACACGGGGCCTGGCAGGAATCCGTCTGATTCCAAGAAAGGACCTTTGCACTTTCAGAGACAATCCTCATTACATGCCTTGGGCAGACCCGTTCGCACGTCCCACATCCTGTACATTTGTCATAGTTTATTTGAGGTAGGTTAATTTCTGTCATCGTAATGGCATCAAAAGGGCAATTTCTTACACAAGTGCCGAATCCAAGACATGCATACTCACAAGCTACAGGCCCTTCTCCTATCATGTAAGCTGCTCTGCAATCCTGTACCCCAATGTACTCGTAAAGAGGGGGGGCATAGGCCCGCCCACCGCGACATGTCCTTTCAGAGAATTCTATCTCCTTGTATTCTACGGGCACCCCCATGATCTTAGCCACTTCCTCGGCAGATTCCTGGCCTCCAACCATGCAGACGTTTACAGGTGCTTTGCCCTCAACAACTGCTCTGGCTGCTGCATTACATCCAGCATATCCACACCCACCGCAATTTGCTCCGGCCAAGGCGTCTTCAACCAACTCCACGCGTGGATCGACGTACACATAAAATACTCGCGAGGCGATGCTAAGACCAAGGGCAGCTACAAATCCCAGTGCCCCGAGTGCCAGACCTGCAATAAGCATCTTTCAGACTCCTGTCCAGCGATTAGTCCACCATTCCTGCGAAACCAAAAAATGAGAGTGAGAGAAGGCCGGCAGTAAGAAGGCCTATTGCCGTGCCTTTCATGAATTCTGGAATGCTTGAGGCCTCAAGCTGCTCCCTTATACCAGTGAAAAGGATCAAGGCGAACCCGTAACCTACAGCCGAGGCAAATGAAAATACCATAGTCTGAAGAAGGTTGAAATCTTCTCTTATATTAATAACAGCAACTCCAAGGACAGCACAATTGGTGGTTATCAGCGGCAGAAAGATGCCCAGCGCTTGATAAAGGGCTGGGAAACTTTTTTGTAAGAACATCTCCACAAATTGCACGAGCGCAGCAATCACTAGAATAAAGAAGATGGTTTGAAGATATTCTAATTTCAGAGGAATCAATATGTAAGCCTGAACTAGCCAAGTGATCACTCCAGACAATGTCATCACAAAGACCACGGCCATGGCCATCCCCGTGGCCGTTTCCATCCTCCTGGAAGTGCCCAGGAAGGGACAGTTTCCCAGGAACCGGGTTAGTAGGATATTCTTGACAAGGATGGCCCCTATGATTAGAAGCAAATAGTCCGAAAATGTCCATGCCTCGTGCATACCGTTATCTCCCCATTCTAGTCTACCCTGCCACGGCTAACAATATTCATGGCTCCAAGCATCAGACCCAGACAGACGAATGCCCCTGGCGGCTTTACCATAAAGGCAAAAGGCGCAAAATGAGGACCGAACACACTGTGGCCGAAAAGCGTTCCTGCCCCAAAAATCTCACGTATGGCGCCCAACACCGTAAGAGCCATAGTGAAGCCGAGCCCGTGGCCTAAGCCATCTGCCAGGGAGTTTAGAACAGGCCGTTTAGATGCAAATGCCTCGGCCCTACCCAGAATAATACAATTGACCACAATCAAAGGGACGAATATGCCGAGAAACATGTAGAGGGGATAGAAAAACGCCTGCATAACCAGTTCTACAATGACAACGAAGGAAGCGATCACAAGGATATAGCAGGCTATTCTTACCTTCCTAGGGATCAAATTTCTTAGTAGTGACACAAGAATATTTGAACAAGTAAGAACAAATGTGGTAGCAAGTCCCATCCCTAAGCCACCATCAGCGGAAGTTGTTACTGCTAAAGTAGGGCAGAGCCCCAACACAAGGCGAAAGGGAGGGATATCTTTCCAAAGTCCCTTGGTAAAATCCTGCAATACCCTCATGATAACTCCCTATTGGCTATGGTCCGGGTCGTTTTTTAGCCAGTTTTTAGTGCATCAATCATCTTTTTCCTAGAGCGCAGATACAAATGCATACCCTCTTTGACAGCCTTAACTACCCCTTGAGAGGTCATGGTGGCACCACTGATTGCGTTGATTTTTCCACCCCTATCTGAAAGGGCTATATCATCTATTCGAAGTCCAGAAAACTGACTGTAAAAGGAGGGTTCCACAGCACGGGCCCCCAGACCCGGTGTTTCAGAATGGGTCATCACTCTCATGCCAGTCAGTATGTTCCGCTGAATATCGATCCCTATCATAATACCCAGGGAACCGTGATACCCTTGGCCAGTTACCTCAAAGGCAACGCCCGTCAACTTTCCTTTTCGTTTAGCAGGAAAAAGGATTTTTGTAATGACGCTGTTCTCCTTCTTTTCTAATATTACATTTTTCTTGTATTCTTTGATGGGATCGTTGTCATAGTCTGTGAGTACAGCAAGTACAGCCGGACCTTTTACAAACTTAAGCTTCTGATACTCGATGGGATCCTTGGTAAATTTGTCTACGAAACTTAGGACTAGACCAGAAGCCACCGAGATGGCCGTGAGAACAACAATCATTCTGGTGATCTCACGCAACGGGTTCCTCCTTTCCATAAGGCTTGGGCCTTATTTTGTTGAGAAGAGGCGCAGCCGCATTACACAAAAGGATCGCAAATGCGGTGCCGTCAGGGTATTTACCCCAGGTTCGTATAATCATAATGAGAATCCCACACATTATGCCGTATATGAGCTTAGGCAAGGGTCTGAGAGGGGAAGTTACAGGGTCGGTTGCCACGAAAAAGGCCCCAAATACGGCCGTCCCTGATAGGAGATGAAAGAGCGGCGGCAGATAAGCTTCCTCATTTACCAGCCATAATATGGAAGCAAAGACAAAAAGGCTTCCAAGCAATCCTACTGGAATATGCCAGCTTATTATTCGTCGAATGATCAAATAGAGCCCTCCCGCCAGCAAGGCCAAAATGCATATGGTACCAATACCCCCTGCTTGAGAGCCCAAGAAGAGTTTTAGATATTGGAAATCATAGTCCAGGAATGATTCCAGACCGTCAAACTTGAAAACGTTAAGGGGTGGGTCAGGGATTTCTCCGCCAAAAGGCTCTACCCATGAAGCAATTCTATCAGGCCAAGACAGTCGGAGTATGACCCAGCCGATTAGCGTTGTATTGAATGGATTATTTCCGAGCCCTCCATAGATTTGCTTTCCTATGATGATTGCTGATCCTGCGCCAATTACCACTACCCACCAAGGGCAATTAGGCGGGAGCAGCATACCCAAAAGAAGCCCTGACAATGCGGCACTGCCATCAGATATTGTGATGTCCCTTTTCAGAAACTTCTGCATTAGGGCTTCAAAGACCATGGCGCTCACCATGGCCAGAAGCATGACCTTCAATGCCCCAATTCGGAAATAATAGAGGGCTGCGGCCACTGCCGGGACAAGGGCCAGGAGGTGGTTATACATAATCGTGGGGATACTCTTGCGGACAAAGACATGAGGTGGAAAGGACACATAGAAGGGGTAATTAGGCGTTTCCATTTTCCGTTTCCTTCAGAGAAAGTTCTCGCCTGCCGTAATTGATGAGGTGAACAATTGGGCGTCTAGCCGGACAGACATAGGCACAAAGACCGCAATCAATACAGGTAAAAAGGTCGTATTGTTTTGCCGCTTCCTCGAATTTGCCAAACTCACAGAACTTGCTCAAAAAATTGGGCATTAGGCCCACAGGGCAGACCTCAATGCAATCCCCACAATTGATACAGGCCCTATAGCTTTCCTTGACAACCTCCTCCTCCGTTTGTACCCATAGCCATCTCGTGTCCTTCAACACCGGCCGGTCCAAGGCGAACTGGGCCATACCATCCAGTGGGTTTCCAAGTACAAGGCGGCCTGGATTTCCTTGAAAGCCCCCGCACATCTGGATGAGTTCCTTTAGGGGAGTTCCGAGTCTTACCTTTAGATTCTTTGGGGATGTAATCCCGCCTCCAAAGACGGTTACATATCTTTCAATTAAGGGCTTGCCTGCCTTGACCGCCTCCAGTGCATGGATAGCGGTATCTACATTTGAAAAGACCACACCATAGTCAAAGGCCTTTCCACCAGGGCAAGGGATTTCCTTATTAAACAAGGTCTTGAACAGCAAATGGGGGTGCCCCAATGGGTAAAACACATCAAGGGCCAAGATCTCAACCTCCGAGTCAAGACCTGCACCCTTGGCCGCCTCGATGGCGTCTTCATGCTCTTGGTTTAGAATCAGATAGATCTTATGTGGGTGAAAGATGTGTTGGATGAGACGGGCAGCCTCCACCAATTCCGGAGCCTTTTCCACTACAAGACGCCTGCTTATGGTCCCAGCAAAGCCCCGGCCAATGCCGTTGATCACAAAATGCTTTACAGGGGTGACCTTGGTCCCTTTGCGTTCGGCCTCTGGCAGTGTCTCAAATGGTATGATTTTTACGCCTGCCTCCCTTATAGCCTTGATTAAGGCAACGGGTTCAGCATTAGCAAAATCTTCTATAGGCTCCAGTTCAGGACGGTAGTTATCTTGGCCGTCAGATTCAATAAATATGCTGAGTGTATTTCCCCCCTCAGCATAGCGATAGGGCTTAATGTCTGTGACCTGGCCAGAGACGGAGGAGTGAACTGGCAGCATTTTACGGGTGGGATCCTCGGCAATCTTCTCGCCCTTGAAAACTGTCTCACCCCTCTCTACCAAAGGCCTGCAGAAGATTCCTGGGCGGTCGGACAAAGGAAGGATGATCTGGTCAGGCGCGAGCATTTCTTCAATGGGAAGGTCGGGAAAAGGCAGTTCTGTCTTTAATTCCAGGCCCCCGTACAATTTGACTGATTTCATAGGCCTGCCCCCCGCGCTCTCGGCTTAGTGTTTATTTCCCACAGGGAATAATTTGTAGTTAGGTACCGGACCTAACTTTATAATTGCCGCCCCAGCTTATGTCAAGATGCTATTTACTCTTAAGGTATCTACTAATTTACCACCAAGTGATCACTTTATCGTGCTCGAAGATAAGATCAATCAATTCATCATAGTCTGTATCGTCTTTGAATAGATCAAAAAAGGTAGTTTCTTTGCCGTTGGAAACTATATCTACAAGGATCTTTGTGGTTTCGTCCGGTTCACTCTTAAATATATGAAGGATTTTCATTCTGCACTCCCAAAGGGCACAATGAGGTCCATTTCTTTGAGTTTCTCGCCGATCTCTTCCAAACTTAGGTACTTAAACCCATGCTTTTCCGCATTTACCTTGTTGTTGGAATAGTATTCACACTCCATATCCTCAAGCCATTCCAGGTTTTCTTTATACTTTTCCGTCATATCTACTTCCACATTGATGACAAACATATACGAGTATAGATTCTCCACCGCAAGTCCCAATGTGGATCTGGAGCCCTCCCATAGGTCTTCTTTTCGACGGATCAGAAATGCTACATGTTTTACGTTTTCCATTATTTGTCCGCTCCCTCATTAAAAAGAAACATATCGGTCACATTCCTCTATCAAATCACCGTGCCTTGCCTGGGTTGCGTAATCTTTCTCTTGGATACTCGGAACAGGAGGTTTTAGCCCGTGACTTTCAAAGCCCACATTGCAAAGGGACATGTGGGCAAGGCCCTGCAACTCTTTGAATGCCGGATTTTGTGTCAACAATGTTCCCAAATGGGTAAAGAAAATGGATACCTCTATGTCCTTTTTCTTTGCTGCCTTACAAAGCTTTATTATTTTATCCAAGTGCCTATCCGAGCTCACAAGAATTCCCAGTTTCTTTCCCATGAATGACCCCTTCTAGATTGCGTGCCTGAGGCTACTTTACTTGGATATAGAACCTGGTAAATCCCTGATCCTCTTTTTCTCCGAGGTATTCATGGCCTGTCTTTTGGGCAAAGGCGGGTAGGTCATTTTTGGTTCCCGGGTCTGTGCCTAGTATTTCGAGGATTTGACCCGATTTCATTTTGCCAACAGCCTTTTTGGCCTTGAGAATGGGCATTGGACAACTCAGGCCCCGGCAATCTAATGTCTCATCCGGTGTAATATTTTCAACCATATTTATTCCTCCTAGGCCTAAATTTCAATAGTAAATTTGTCAGTCTCTTCATTCCAAGTTGCGAGCAGATAATAAACCAACAAGAGGGCGATGAGCAAGATCAGAGTCCATTTATAAGATATATAATTCGGCAGAAAGACCTTATGGCCCATTAAACAGGATAGTACCTAGAAACATCAACACTAGAAGTAAAATAGAATATCGGATTTTCATCACTATGCTCCTTGGCTATGTATACTTATTTCCCTAACGAATGATAATGCGAAAGCTACCAAAACCAAAGGGTGGCGTCAATACTCTATTTCCTTAAGTTGAACAATAGCTGAGAACGAAGGGAGAGGCTCCCTTAATATGTTAACGGGGCGATTTTTTATCATTCTTTGAGCGAGGCTGAAAAATATAGCCAGTAATGATTATACTCAGAGGCAAACAAATAAAGGATTTTTGCTTCCTTCACATAAAATGATAGTTTAAAATTATAAATTATTACAAGCCTCTTTGAAATCAGGGCATTAAACTTTATTTTACTGACAGCTATGTGAAAGAAGGAGAGATCTATGCTCAAGAAAGACAGCCCCAACTTGGCTTCCGTTCTAGATGCAATGGAGGACGGGATTTATGTAATAAATGACAGATACTTGATAGAGTTTATGAACATGAGGATGGTTCAGGATTTTGGAAATGGCACTGGCAAGAAGTGTTATAACATCTTACAACATCGGGATAGCGTATGCCCTTGGTGTAGGGCACAAGAAGTATTTAAAGGCAGTACGGTTCGATGGGAGCTTCATATTGCCGAAATAGATAAGGCATATGACCTTATTGAGTTGCCGTTGAGGAACCCGGACGGAACGGTGTCCAAGCTAAGTATTTGTCGCGATATTACCCAGAGGAAAAAGCGAGAGGAGAGGATAAAGGCATCAGAGGAAGACTATAGAAGGCTGTTTGAACATGTAAAATGCGGCGTTTATGTGAGCAGCAAGGAGGGGAAATTTTTGAATGCAAACCCCGCTCTATTGGAAATGTTGGGTTATGAAAGCAAGGAAGAATTCCTGAATATAGACATCAGGAAAGATCTCTATCTCAGGCCTGAGGATCGGGATAAATTTCAAGAGATGATCGAGAGGAGAGGATATGTGATTGACTATGAAGTTGAATTCAAGCGGAGGGATGGCACCCCTATCCCGGTGTTGCTTACGAGCCATGTCAGATATGCCCAAGACGGTAGGGTCCTAGGATATGAAGGGATAATTGTGGATCAGTCAGAAAGAAAGGAGATGGAAAGAAGCCTGAGAGAGGCCCATGATTTTCTCAACAAAATAATACACAGTTCTCCCAATCCAATTATCGCAACCGATATGTCCGGGAACATTATATTGTGGAACAGGGCAGCAGAAGAGGTTCTCGGGTACAAGGCACGGGATGTTATTGGGAAGATGAATATTGAAAAGATATATCCCGAGGGAATGGCAAGGAAGGTAATGCAGATGATGAGGAGCCAGGACTATGGAGGCGTAGGGCGGCTTAGGTCGTATCCCATGGTCCATATTAGGCAAGATGGTAAGGTTATTGAGGGAAGTTTATCTGCGGCAATCATATATGACGCAGAGGGAAAGGAGATGGCGTCAGTGGGGATTTTTGTTGATTTGACAGAGCGCTTAGAAATGGAGGAAAAACTTAGACGTACCCAGGAACAACTGCTGCACTCGGAGAAATTAGCGGCAATGGGCAGGCTAACTTCCCAGATAGCTCACGAACTTAATAACCCCCTTTATGGTATAATGAATACATTAGAGCTTTTGAAGTCGGAGATCCCTGAGCAAAGTAAAAGGAGAAAGATTTTGGAGATGGCCCTTTCCGAGACTGTACGGCTGACAGATCTCCTGAAAAAGATGCTGTCATTCTCAAGGCCGGATCAGGAAGAGAGACAGGTCACCAGTATTAAGACTATCTTGGAGGAGATATTATTATTGTACGAGAAGCAACTCAGGGAGCATGGTATCCGAGTTGTGGAAGAATTCGATGATAATGTGGGCCCGGTTTTTGCTTCCAGGAATCAGCTTAGACAGGTATTCTTAAATATTATAGCTAATGCTAGAGATGCCATGCCAAATGGGGGAACTCTTAAGGTTAAGACGGAATCTCAGGATGGAAATGTCCTTATAAGGATTTCTGATACAGGTACAGGCATCAAGAAGTCGGACATAAACAAGATCTTTGATGCCTTTTTTACTACTAAGGATAGCGTAAAGGGAGTCGGGCTTGGTCTATCAGTTTGTTATGGGTTCATTAAAGACCATGGGGGGGATATCTGGGTGGAAAGCGAGTATGGCTCTGGTAGTACCTTTACCATATCCCTTCCATTGTATCGCCCCCCCCGCCAATAGGTCTTTATCCAAAAAGGACGTACTTCCTAACTGGGGCAATGTCTCATCCACAAGAATTTATCTAATGTAGGATCCTCTCAGATGACTCTTTGCCTAAAATTCACAACTCGCCAAATTACCTAATCACCCTACTCTTCACAATATAAGGTAGTGCCCATCTGCAAACTTGGAACCCCCCTTAAGCTGGTGAAAACAGTTTGTGTAGCGAGGTTTCTTTACCTTAAGAGACAGGGATGGGATACAATAAATATGTTGTTGCAGGTTTTATAGGAATTCTATTTATTTCCAAAAAATTTTTTTGTTGACATTTGGAAAATTCTAGAATAAGTATAATTTCTAACCAATCATGTGGGTCAGAGGAGGCTGGAATGGAGGAAATACTGACGGTTTATAAGGCTAGTAAATACTGCAATGTCTCTCCCAAAACCATTATCAACTGGATCGAGTCTGGACATATCAAGGCCTACAAAACAGTAGGAGGACACAGAAGGATAAGAAGAGAGGATTTGATTGAATTTATGAAGAATCAGGGGATACCTATCCCAGACGAGGTGGAGATGGAGCAAAAAAGACGAGTCTTGGTTGTGGACGATGATCCCATAATTGTGGAAACCATTGTGCAGGCCTTAGAAGAGGACGAGCGTGGCTACGAGGTCATTTCAGCATCAGACGGGTTCGAGGCCGGCCTGCAAGTGGAACACTTTAAGCCACATTTAATCATTCTTGATATCATGATGCCGGATATCAAGGGCTACGAAGTGTGCAAGAAAATAAAAGAGAATGAGGAAACCAAGGATACGAAAATTATAGTGCTCTCTGCCTATTTGGATGAGGAAAAATTCAAGAAGATGAAGGAATACGGAGCTGACGTATGTTTCTCCAAGCCTTTACCCTTGCCCCAACTTAAGGAAGAAGTCGCCCGACTCCTGGGGGTCGAATAGTTGGGCAACTGAGAGGAGGTTTTGCAATAAGTCACCAGGTCCTGGGAAAAAGGGGGAACCCATGAGATTGAGAGAGGCTTTGCAGAGAAAGAGATTTGTAGTCACTTCTGAAGTACAAACGCCTATTGATGAGGATCCGCAGGCGCTAATTGAGAAATTGGAACTTGTCAGGGGTAGAGTAGATGGTGTCACGGTCCCGGAACTTGAGATTGAAGGAGTGGTGGTGGACACGGTTAAGACCTGTGAGCTGTTGAAAAAAAACCGTTTTGAGTCAATTTATCAGACCACTACGCGGGACAAGAACCGTATCCAGCTCCAAAAGGATTTGGTAGTGGCCCATGAAGTAGGTGTTGAGAACTTGCTGGTTTTTACTGAGGATTACAGAATTACAGGAGATAGCTTGCAGGAGATAATGTTTTTTCATGTGGATGTGGGCAAGCTGGAGTCCGTGCTGGAGCACATGAGAGAAGGGTATACTGTGGATGGGCAGGAGCTTCCCTTTAAGGCCGAGTTCGTGGTTGGCTCAGGAATAGAGTCTGGCTGGGGAAAGGATGTGCCAGAATTGGAAATGAAGGAAATGGAGCAAATGGCCAAGATTGGAGCCGGGTATTTTCTCACCACGCCTGTATTTGATGTTGATATGTTTGAGAAATTCATGAAACAGGTGAGTACATTTGGAATTCCAGTGATAGCCGAGGTAATGATCCTCAGAACCGCTGGAATGGCGAGCTTTCTTAACAGGCACTTTAAATCAGGTATGGTGCCCGACTGGATGATAAAGAAGCTTGCAAAGGCAGCTGATAGGGAAAAGGCAAGTATCGAGATTTTCGCGGACATTGTGAAAGGTCTAAAAGACCTGTGTCAAGGCGTGCATATCATTACCATCGGAGGAGAGGAAAGACTGAGGTATTACCTTGACGCGGCAAAATTGAGATAATGGGAGCGACTGTCTTGGAGGAAATCATCCTAAAAATAGACGGCATGAATGTTAGCTGCCCACCGGGAAGCAGCATTTTGGAAGCGGCAAGGTCAGCCGGGATAACAATTCCCTCCCTTTGTTTCCACCCAGACCTAAAACCTTTCGGTGCTTGTCGGCTATGCCTGGTAGAAGAAATTTCCAGTGGCCGACTTTTTGCCTCCTGTGTCACACCAGCTGCCCCAGGGATGGTGATTGTTACCAACTCGGAGCGGATTCAAAAACACAGGCGGAATATTGTAAGGCTCATGATGGCAGAACACCCTGAGTCTTGTTTGGTCTGTAGCAAAGGAAATCGGTGTGAATTGAGGGAAATTGCCGCAGCCCTCGGCATAGGAGAGAGTAGGCTGTATCCCATGCCCAATGTGAAGAGCTTCGAGCAGGTGAATCCTTTTATTGTTAGAGATCTCACCAAATGCATCTTGTGCAGCAAATGCATACGAGTGGATCATGAGCTGGTCGTAGTGGGTGCCGTGGACTACAATCTGAGAGGATTCAAATCCAGACCTGCCACTTTACATGATCTTCCCCTTGAAAACTCATCATGCACATTTTGCGGATCCTGCGTATCGGCCTGCCCAACTGGGGCATTGAGTCCCAATACCGATACCTTTGTGGGTACGCCTGAAAGGGAATCAATTTCAATATGTGGGTTTTGTGGTGTGGGCTGCTCGTTGCTGATGGGGTCAGCAGGGGATTCCATAGTGGAAGTCAATCCCTCTGGGAAATCAGACACTGTAAACGGATCTACTCTTTGCGTAAAGGGACATTTCGCCTATGATTTCTTGCAATCGCAGGAGCGCCTCAATTACCCATTACTCCGAACGGATAACGGGTGGGAGAGGATTTCATGGAGTGCCGCATTGGAGTTGGCAGGAAGCAAGCTTCTGGAAATCAAAAAGGAATACGGCCCCACAAGTCTTGCCTTTCTAGGTTCATCAAAATGCACAAATGAAGAGAATTACCTTTTTCAAAAGATGGCTCGCCTTTTCTTTGGGACGAACAATGTGGACAGTGGAGGGTACCTTTCCGGCAGGTTTGCACTTCAGGGGTTGTCAGATAGATTGGGAAGGGTTTCTTTGAGAAAACCACTCTCAAGCATTAGTAAAGCAAGCGCCATTTTGGTCTTGGGTGCGGATCCCACACAGTCAGCACCTGTAGCAGGGTATTATATCAAAAGGGCGGCAAAGAGCGGCTTGCCTTTGGTGGAGATAAATCCAAGAAAAACCGGACTTTCCTCGCTTGCCACTTTTCACCTGGGGGTAGTTCCGAGCACTGATCTGGCTGCACTAGCGGCTATCGCAAAATGTTTGGCTGAACAGGGATGGATTGACCATGCGTTCATAGACCAGTGTACCACGGGATTTCAGGACTTTTACAGTAAGTTGAAGACCCTGGAATTTAATCACTTATGTGCAATTGCTAGAATAGATCCTGAAGCCATTAAAGGAACCTGTGAGCTCCTAGCAGGAAAAAGAATTGCTTTTGTGGTGGGCTCCGGGATCCTGAGGCAAAAGCATGGCCCTCACGTGCTAGATGCTATTGTGGACCTTGCACTGATGAGTGGGAGCCTCGGTGATAGAGGAGGGGTCTATATCTTGGCAAGAGAATGCAATGAAATGGGGTCATGGGACATGGGTTCCGCTCCAGATTTTCTCCCCGGGCCCTATCCTCTTTCAGATGAAGAGAAGCGAAAGCAGATTGAGCGGCTTTGGAAAACCAAGATCTCGCCTGACCCTGGACTAAACATGATCAGGATTGTTGAGGAGGCCGAGAAAGGGCACCTAAAGGCTCTCTATATAATGGGAGAAAACCCTCTACGTAGCCTGCCTGGGGAAGATCGCATAAAAAGGGCCTTTAAGAAACTCGAATTTCTAATTGTCCAGGATATATTTCAGAACGAAATCACTGAAATGGCTGATCTTGTTATGCCCGGCGCAGCGGTAACAGAGAAGGCAGGTTCATTTACCAACCTGGAGGGGAGGATCCAGTGTTTTGAACCAGTTGTCAAGCCGCCGGGAGAGGCCATGCCGGACTGGGAGATACTTGACTCATTGATGCTTCTATTGGGTCAGTTGCAGAGATATGGCTCCCTTGCCAGGATAAGGAAAGAAATAGCCCGGGTAGTGCCCGAATATTTTGCCTTGGCCACCGACGGAGTTGGCGGATGGGTAAAAGGTGAGACAGCCTTGTTCTCAGGGGAGCATGGTGGCGAGGAAATCAGGATCCCATTTTCAAGAAGGATTGAGATAGGGCAGCAGGCAAAGGACTCGTCTCTTTCAATGAGAGTCATTTTTGGATCTACCAGGTTTCATATGGGCAGTGGTACACGTACGGGCAGATCGAGGCGTATTACCAGGTTTTGCCCGGATGGATTTGCAGAGATTTCCGCCCATGATGCTGACAGCCTTGGTCTTCAAGAAGGTGATAAGATTAGGATTAAAAATCAAAATGGATCAGTGGTGAAGAAGATTAAAGTCAATAGGGACCAACCTGAAGGTATGGTTTTTCTGCCCTGGGGTTTTGATAACAATGATGCCAGAGTCTTAATTCACCTATCCCAGTTCGGTGGGCCGGATTTTGAGGGATGGAATAGTTGCAGGGCCAATGTTCAAAAAGTGTAAAGGGTACGGCACATGGGGAAACACGGTATAGATGAGGGAAGGCTCCGATCCATCATTGAGGAGCACAAAGGAGAAAAGTGGGGCTTAATTCCCTTGCTCCAGGATGTGCAAAAGGAATTCGGCTACATTCCACCAGATGGAATCGAGCCGATTGCTGAGGCTTTGGGTTTGTACCCCTCTCAGGTTCAGGGAGTTATTACCTTTTATGCTGGGTTCGGCTTGGAGCCGAAGGGGAAATACGTGATAAGGGTTTGCCGAGGCACGGCATGCCATGTCAAGGGGGGACGGAGCATATTACGGTTTCTAAAAAAAGAGTTGGGATTAGAAGAGGGGCAGACTAGTGAGGACTACCAGTTTACGTTAGAAACAGTAGCGTGCCTTGGTGCTTGTTTCCTGGCCCCTACAATGATGGTCAACCGGACTTATTATGGAAGGCTATCGCCTCCCAAGGTGACAAGTGTCTTGGCCCAATACCGGAAAGATCGTGTGGAGGAAAAATAAGGATGCAGAGACTCCAAAGCATTGGGCAGTTGGAGTGGTTAAGGAATAAGATCTTGTCCAGTCGGGATTTGGCCAAAACGGTTGTCTCGGTCTGTATGACTGGATGCAGGGCCTATGGTGCAGATGAGGTGCGCGAGGCGCTTGTAGCAGAAGTTAGACGAAAAGGGATGACGAGAGAAGTAGAAGTAAGGTCCACCGGATGTCATGGATTTTGTGCAAAGGCCCCTGTCATCTCCATAGACCCGGCGGGGATCCAGTATCAAGAAGTTAGTCCGGAAGATGCCCTAGAGATAGTAGATCTAACACTGGGCAAAAATAAACTCATTGAAAGGCTTGCTTATAGAGATCCAAAGTCCGGCAACCCACTTTTTTACAGAAGTGAAATTGGGTTTTACAGCAAGCAGACCAGGAGAGTGCTGGCAAATTGCGGTAAGATAGACCCCACAAACATAGAACATTACATAGCAGCAGGTGGTTATGAGGCCTTTGTAAAGGCCATTTCAACGATGAGCCCAGGGGATGTGATAGAAGAGGTTACGGCAGCCAAACTGAGAGGTAGAGGGGGAGCAGGTTTTCCAACGGGTATTAAATGGAGTTTTGCGCGTAAGGCAGCTGGAAGACCAAAATATATAATCTGCAATGCCGACGAAGGAGATCCGGGCGCGTTTATGGATAGGGCCCTGTTGGAGGGAGATCCACATGCCGTTTTAGAGGGAATGCTCATAGGCGCCTATGCCATTGGGGCAGGATACGGCTATATTTATGTCAGGGAAGAATATCCTATTGCCATAGCCCATTTATCTGAAGCATTGGGGCAGATGGAAGAGCTGGGCCTTGTTGGGGAGAACATTTTGGGTACAGGCTTTGATTTCCATCTCTCTCTAAAGATGGGGGCAGGGGCTTTTGTGTGTGGTGAAGAGACCGCATTGATGGCGTCTATTGAAGGAAAGAGAGGAATGCCAAGGGCCAGACCGCCCTTTCCTGCACAAGCCGGCCTGGATGGAAAACCCACTAATATCAATAATGTCGAGACATGGGCAAATATCCCCTTGATAATCAAGAACGGGGCTCCCTGGTATAGTGAAGTGGGAACAGAAAAGAGCAAAGGGACCAAGATTTTTTCTCTTGCGGGAAAGGTGAATAACACGGGCTTGGTGGAGGTGCCTATAGGGGTTACCATAAAGGAAGTTGTGTTTGACATAGGAGGTGGAATACCAAAGGGCAGAAAATTCAAGGCCGTACAAATGGGAGGCCCTTCAGGGGGATGCGTCCCTTCCCAATACCTAAACCTGCCCATTGACTATGACACGCTTCAGCGGATTGGCGCAATCATGGGATCAGGCGGCATGGTGGTTATGGATGAAAATAATTGCATGGTTGAGATCGCCCGCTTTTTCTTGAGTTTTACTCAGTCTGAGTCCTGTGGTAAGTGCGCCCCTTGTAGGCTCGGGACCACCCAGCTTCTGGAAATTTTGACCCGTATAACCAACGGCAAAGGACGCATTGAGGATGTTGAAACAATAAAAGAACTGGGAGATACCATTACTGAGACTTCTCTTTGCGGGCTGGGTCAGACTTGTGCCAAGCCAGCCCTTTCTACCTTGAGGTATTTTGCAAAGGAGTACGAGGAGCACATCTTGGAGCACAGGTGCGCAGGCGCCACCTGCGATTCAATGGTTATATCGGCATGCCAGCATGCCTGTCCGGCCGGAATTGATGTCCCTAATTATGTCGCGGCCATAGCAGCGGGTAAGTATGAAAAGGCGGTTCAGATCATTAGGGAAAGGAATCCTTTCCCAGCCGTTTGTGGGCGAGTTTGTATCCATCCCTGTGAATTCAAGTGCAGGCGTGGTGAGCTGGATGAACCTGTGGCGATTAGGTCTTTGAAGCGTTTTGCAGCGGACTGGTATTTTGAGCATGTGGGTTCCAGGCAAGAGCCTTTTCCTGTGACCAAGCCACAAAGGGTGGCGGTAGTAGGCGCTGGGCCAGCAGGGCTGACCTGTGCTTACTACCTTGCTGAGATGGGATATAAGGTCACTGTCTTTGAAGCGCAGCCAGTAGCTGGAGGCATGCTTGGTATTGCTGTTCCTGAGTTCCGACTGCCCCGTCGAGTGATTGAGATGGAAATCGCATATATAGAATCCTGTGGCGTGGAGATCAGATACAACTCGCCCATTGACGCACGTCATACAGTGAACGATTTACTAACAGAAGGATACAGTGCTGTATTTATCGCTGCCGGTGCACAAGCAAGTAAGAAGATTGGAATCCCCGGCGAAGAAGAGGGGTTGGAGGGCCTTTATTATGGACTTCAGTTTCTAAGCGAGGTGAGGAAAGGGAAAAAGATACGTTTGAAAGGTAGGGTTGTGGTGATTGGGGGCGGCAATGTGGCTATAGACGTAGCAAGAACTGCCTTGAGAGTAGGAGCCCAAGATGTTCAGATATTCTGCCTTGAATCCCGTGAAGAAATGCCAGCATGGGACAAAGAAACAGAAGAGGCCATTGAAGAAGGGATTGTGGTAAATCCATCCTGGGGCCCTAAGCAAATACTACATGAGAACGGGAGGGTAGGGGGGATCAAATTTGTTCGGTGTCTCTCTGTATTCGATAACGATGGTCGATTTAATCCAAAATTCGACGAAGGTAAGGCCCAGATTATTGATACGGATAATGTAATTATTTCAATTGGCCAGGCCCCTGATATGTCTTTTCTATCGAAGGACGTCCAGCTTGAACGGGCTCTTTGGGGAGCGCTTGCTGTAGATGAAAACACGCTGTCCACAAATGTTCCGGGTATCTTTGCGGGAGGTGATTTTACAACAGGGCCGACTTTTGTGATACGTGCGATCGCCTCGGGCCGCCGCGCTGCAATCGCTATTGATAAGTACCTTCGCGGTGAAAAGGGACGAATCAAGATACTGGATGAAAAAACAGAATTGAAAGAAGATTTGGGGCTCGCCCTGGAAGAGGAGCTCGCCGGTGAAAAGCCCAGGGTCCCTGTGGAGATTGAGAGGCCTGAGGAAAGGATAATGGATTTTCGGGAAGTAGAAAAGGGGTTTAGTGAAGAGAAGGCCAGAATGGAGGCGATGCGATGTCTTCGCTGTGACCTGGAAAGGGAAAAGGGAGAACAACTATGATAAGGTCAATCACCCAAAAAAAGAGTGACGTTGAGATTGATCGCCTGCTGGATGGGCTTGGCAGGATTTTTATAATCGGGTGTGGCACGTGTACTACCCTTACCCATACCGGTGGGTTACCTGAAGTGAAGTCCATGGCGGAAAGCCTAAGGGCCAAGGGGAAACTAGTGACTGGGGAAATGGTTCTACCTGTAGCATGTGATAACATGACTGGCGAGACCTTGAAAGAATGGTCAGCAAAAATGGATCAGGCAGATGCATTATTAATTATGACTTGTGCATTTGGCGTGCAGACCATAGCCAGGCAGTCAAAGAAAATGGTTGTTCCTGCGCTGGATACACTGTTTATTGGAAAAGAGACGGCAGTGGGCCAGTTCGACGAGATATGTACTCAGTGTGGAACATGCATTCTGGGTGAGACAGGAGGTATATGTCCAGTAACCTCATGCCATAAGGGATTGGTCAATGGACCTTGTGGGGGGACAAATAATGGTAAATGTGAAATTGACGAAAATAAAGACTGTGCCTGGACCCTTATATACAATCGATTAAAGGAATTGGGTCGCCTACAAAGCATGCGAAAGCTGCAAGGTCCCCGGAATCATCAGAGTGAGCCTTCACCTGGAAAGTTCATATTGCCCCGTGGGGATCAATGATCTGGATATGTTTTCCGGGCCCATGAACCCTTAAGAGTAACCTTTCCCTCAATATTGCGGAGATGAGCCTATGGTATCCAATTTCAAAAAGGCCCTTGAATCGGGAAAGTTTGTGGTAACATGTGAAATAGCGCCTCCCAAAGGCACTAATCTTGATAAAATGCGTCATCATATTGAACTCTTAAAAGATAAGGTGGACGCTACCAATATTACCGACCACCAGAGTTCAGTCATGAGGTACCCTTCCCTTGGTGGTGCCCTATTGGTGAAGGAATGCGGTGGAGAGCCGATTTTGCAGATGACCTGTAGGGATCGCAATCGATTGGCACTGCAGGCAGATCTACTATTCGCTTACAGTAGGGGCGTAAATAACGTCTTATGTCTTACCGGCGATTCGGTTATTTTTGGTGACCACAAAGAGGCCAAAGGGGTTTTTGACCTGGACTCAAGCCAGTTGATCATGGCCATTAGAAGAATGGAGAAAGGTAAAGATTTAGGAGGGAATGAGCTAGATGGAAAAGTGCAGTTTTGTGTGGGCGCTATCGTGACGCCTGAAGCCAAGCCTTTGGAACCTCAGCTAATCAAATTTGAGAAAAAGATTGAGGCAGGTGCTGAGTTCATTCAGACACAGGCAGTTTATGATTTGGATAATTTCAGAAAATTCATGGATTATGCAAGACAGTTCCCCGTTAAGATCCTGGCCGGTATCATACTGCTTACCTCTGCGCCCATGGCACGGTTTATGAATAAGAATGTGGCGGGAGTAAACGTCCCTCAAACTTTAATAGATGAGATGGCCTCGGCACCAAAGGGAAAGACTATTAATAAAGGCATAGAAATAGCGGGACGGATGGTGCGGCAGATACGCGAAGAGAAGATATGCGACGGGGTTCATATAATGGCCATCGGTCGCGAAGAGTTGGTTCCAGAGATTATGGCGGCCGCTGGCCTGTTATGAAATGTTTGTCGCCACTCAGCTAGCTTCGCTTTTCTGTGACTGTAGGGACATCAAAAGAACTCTTGATGGCGGTAGTGGCAGCTTTCACATAGGGGGTTGCCATTAGTCCCATTATTGACGCTACAGTGCAGCCTAGTGCAATGGGACG
The DNA here is from genome assembly GCA_019307815.1 of Deltaproteobacteria bacterium. Classification (GTDB taxonomy): domain Bacteria; phylum Desulfobacterota; class DSM-4660; order Desulfatiglandales; family Desulfatiglandaceae; genus B111-G9. Next base: position 79,427 of record JAFDIV010000004.1, on the reverse strand, counting down.
AAGCCCTTTATCATGAAAGCATTCCAGAAGCAGTGCAGCAATACCGTATCGATCACCAAAATGGGGGCCGTTCATGGAAAAAGCAGCAACAGAGTGTATATCGTTTTGAGTCTGCTTGGAAATTAGTTCGGCCATTGGCCCTTTGAACCCGTATTTCCCAGAACGTGGGAATGCCAAAAAGAAATTTTGCCCTTGATCTTCTGCCGACGGGGTGGAGACAATGAACCTAAGATTTAGTCCAGACTCAGCCATACTACCAAGCAGTTTGGATAAAGATTCTAGCTCGTTCGGAGTAGACCGCGCTTGGAAAAGCTCAAGGTCAAGGTACCAGTCCAGGCTGTAAACCTTTGGTCTTTTTTCCTGATAGGATGCAATAACGTCTCTGTAAATTTTTTCTTTGCCCTCCCGGGACAATTTCCAATCTTCGGGGGTCCTGTATGCACTGAAGCAAAAAGGACCAAAAAGGGCCTTTGTCGCCCTTGGAGCCAATTCTTCCTTTATTACGGCCGAGATTGCCGCATTTGAATTAGCAATGGCACTTGGCATGATCTGATTCTTGAGAAATGCCTCCAGTAATGACCATGCTATTTCAGGCTTACTTTGGTGCGGAAAAATAGAGAGTATCGCGGACTTGTCTGCTCTTAGGTATATTTCACTCTGCTTAGCTGCAAAGCTGTCCAGAATTTTTTCTGCCTTCTTGGCGTTCTTGCCCTCAACAATAAGGCTAATGTATTGGCCCTCTCTGTCAAAGCCACACGTAAAAAAGGGTAGGTTGAGCTTATTCTTGGCAAAGGCCATGCATAGATTCAGGAGATATTTTGAGCTTTGGGGATTTCTATGGAATAGGGAGAAATGGACACCGTCCCATAAAATCTTAAACCCGCCTAATCTCTTAGCAGATGGCATTCCAGTTCTAACTCATGGTAAAAAAGGAAGGCGCTTTCAATAAAGCCTGCAAAAGATACACTCACACAGCCCAAGGCCGGCCCAATTATAAGCCTCAACTCCAACTGCCACGTAGTAGTATCTTTAAGTAAGGCCCTTACTAGCTATGAGAGTAAGCTGCTTACCACTTCCCACAAGGTATCAGTGTCAATGGGCTTCGCGATGTAGTCGTCAGCCTCGGTAGACATACCGTCTGCATGGGTATATCTTGTTGTCGGTACAGCCTCGCCTACAGCGGTGAGGAGAACCACGGGAATATCTTTTGTTTCCTCATTAGCCTTAAGCTCAGCGCAGAGGGCATACCCGTCCTTTCGAGGCATCATAACGTCCAATATTATTAGGTCCGGCCTTCTGTTTTTGATGGATTCCTCTCCTTCAATTCCGTCATAGGCCCGTCCAACCTCGCATCCCTTGCTCTCTAACATCATTGCAACTGTTTCCACCAGATCAGGATCATCATCTACGACCAGTATATACTTTTTTGCCATATAGAGACCTCCCTCCGATTTAAAGGTTTATACTGAATATATTAGGGTTACTCAACAGAGAAGTAAAGTTACATCCAAGATTAATCATCCAGTTTGGGCCTGGGATAGAGTCCACTGCGCTCGACAATTTCAGGGACCTTTTCTTCCCATTCAATGGCCATTATATGAAAACCGCTTACGCCTTCGACCTCCTTCAGCCGTTCAATCGACTCTACACAAATCTTTATTCCTTCTTCAGGTTGTTTCTCTTTTGGGACGCCACTCATCCTTTTGACGACCTCATCCGGAACATCCATGCCTGGTACGCGATTTTTCATGTATTTCGCCATACCGGCCGATTTCAGAGGGGTGAGACCGGCTAGTATATAGACCTTTTCATGGAGTCCCCTGTCGCGGGCTTGCTTTAACCAGAGCTCAAATTTATCAAGGTTATAAATGCACTGGGTCTGAATAAATTCGGCACCTGCTGCGATTTTCTTGGCCAAGCGCGGAACGCGTATTTCAAAAGGGTCTGCAAAAGGATTGGCGGCTGCCCCTACAAACATTTTTGGAGGTCGTTGGATCTGATCGCCGCCCAAGAACTTTCCTTCATCCCTCATCAACCTGACCATTTGTATGAGCTGCATAGAGTCAATGTCAAATACGTTTTGGCCCTGGGGGTTATCTCCGAATTTCTGGTGGTCGCCTGAAAGGCAAAGAATATTGTGTATATCAAAGGAGGCTGCGCCTAGGATATCGCTTTGAAGGGCGATCCTGTTCCTGTCGCGAACCACCATTTGGAGTATGGGTTCTAAGCCCATTAGCTTCAAATGAATGCATGAAGCAAGGCTACAAAGTCTGGTGACCGAGGTTTGATTGTCCGTAATATTAATGGCATCTACATAATCTTTTATCATTTCAGCCTTTTTTCGGATTACCTCAGGGTCACTACCCCGTGGTGGGCCGCATTCCGAAGTAACTGCCAGGTGTCCTAACGAGAGTATCTTTTCTAGTTTACTGGGTGTCTTGGTCTCGCTCATAGTCTTACATCCTCCCTTACCACTTTTCTCGGGCCTCCTGCTCGGTCTGTAGACCAATCTTTAACGGGGGTGAGTTTTTCGTAGTCTTCCTCAAGCCTACCGAGGGCTTTTAGTCGATCAATGATCAACTGCCACGCACAGTCAATATTAGGGTCAATTTCGCATTTTCCTTTTGTGCTGCCGCCGCATGGCCCATTGAATAGCCTCTTGGCGCAACGGGAGACAGGACATATTCCTCCAGTCCTTGCGAGTATGCATTGGCCGCAGGCCTGGCAACGTTCGGTCCAGACACCTCTTTCTTCTGTAGCTCCCATAAAGCAGGTGTTCACCCCAGGGAGTATGGGTGTTTGAAAATACTTTTCGGCCATGAACTGAACTCCTACACCACAGGCCAGCGACACAACAGCATCGTATTGGTCAATGATGTTGCGTATCTCTTCAAGGTATTCATGGTCACACTGCCTTTCCAGCGTCACTTCATCGATCTTTACATCCTTGCCTTGGTTCATAAAATACATGCGCAGTGCAGATGCCAGGACCTGTACCTCCTTTTTCCCGCCTGCCTCGCACACTGTGACGCATTCATTGCAGCCCGCGATAAGAATCTTGTTATAATCCTTTATTTCTTCAATGATTTCCTCTATAGGCTTTTTTTCTGCCACTATCATTTTTCATATCCCCTCTTTCTTTTTTTGTGTTTTAATGGCTGGTGGATTCTAAACCCTTTAAGCTGCTTTTCTTTGTTTAGCTTTCCTCAAAGGAGTTGGGCCCAATTCTTTTATCCTTTCGGTCATTTCAATGGCATATTGGGCAAATTGTGGTCCTTCTCCTGAAGAAAGGTTATACATCTGGACCCGCTCTCCACCAATACCAACAGTATCTAAGATCTGCTTTGCTTGCTCCACACGCTTCCTGGCACGTAGATTTCCATTGTTAAAACGGCAGTCACCCTCCATGCATCCAACGACATAAACACCGTCAGCTCCTTTTTCAAAGGCATGGAGTATATGAATAATATCCACCTTCCCGGTACAGGGGACACGCACGATTCGGATTGTGTCAGGATATTGAAGACGCATAGAACCTGCCAGGTCCGCAGCAGTATAGCCTCAGAAACTGCAACAAAAGGCAATAATGATCGGTTTAAAATCTTCCATTTCAATACCTCGCTTCTAAATAATAGGTTTAGTGCCGCGAAGAGCCAGTAACTTATAGTATTCCTTCAAGCAGGGCATCCACCTTGCTAATTATCTGTTCATCCTCGTACCAATTGAGCTGAATTGCCTTGGCAGGGCATTCGGCCGCACAAATCCCGCAGCCGTGGCAAATGGCCTCGTCGATTTCGCTGACCCCATCTTCATTAATTCGAGGCACGCCGTAGGGGCATGCTCTTACGCAAATAAGGCAAGCAGCACATTTTGTGGGGTCAACCTTGGCCGTTACAGCCGAAAGTGTGATTTCGTCTTGGGATAGAAATGTACTTGCCCTTGAGGCTGCAGCCAAGGCCTGGGCCACTGCTTCAGATATGAGTTTGGGGCCATGGGCGGTCCCGCATACGAAGATACCCTCTGCGGTCATATCAACAGGCCGAAGCTTCGCGTGGGCCTCTAAAAAATACCCTTCTGTATTCCTTGAGACCTTTATGGTCGAGGCGAGTTCTTCAGTATCCTCTGCAACCATTCCCGCACTCAAGGCCAACAGATCAGCCGAGACCTGTATCTGTCTTCCGAGCACATGGTCTTTGAAGGTTACAACAATGCCGTCTTTTTCGCTTTTGACAACAGCTGGACTATTTTTGTGGTAGCGGAAAAACATTATGCCACGCCTTCTTGCCTCTGTGTAGTAGTCTTCAAGAAGGCCATACATCCTAATGTCACGATAAAGGATATAGACATTTGCCTCGGGATTCAGTTCTTTTATATGCAGGGCATTCTTTATGGCACTTTGGCAGCAGACCCTAGAACAATTGGGGTTCTCCTCATTTCTTGATCCTACACACTGTATCATCACCACATCGCTCAGATCATCGGCGCCTTTTTCTTCAAGGCGCAGACCCAGCTCAATTTGTGTCATTACCCTTTCATCTTCACCATAAAGGAATTCTTTTGGTTGATATTCCCTTGCACCAGTGGCCAATATGACAACCCCATGTTCTATTTTTCTCTCATAAAGGGCAGGACCCACCAAGACCTCTGTTGTGAAGTTGCCCTTGAAACCACTGAAGGAAACAATAATTGAGTTGGTCAATACTTGGATATTTTTATGGGTGGTAACTTTCTCAATGAGTTCACTGATATATTTCCGAATATCCGCCCCCTCTATGGTCGTGGTCAATTTCTTGGACAGCCCACCCAGCTCTGCCTCCTTTTCTACAATAACCGTCTCATAACCTTGCTCTGCAAGACCAAGGGCTGCGTTCATACCTGCCACCCCTCCACCTATCACAAGGGCGCGCTTGTTAATACGTATTGTTTTTTCTTTCAAGGGCTTAAGCAGGGCTGCCCTAGCTACTGCCATCCGAACAAGATCCTTGGCCTTATGGGTAGCAGATTCGTGGTCTTCCGCATGAACCCAGGAATCCTGATCTCGGATGTTTGCCATTTCGAATAGGTATTTATTTAAGCCACAGGCCTGTAAGGTTTCTTGGAACAATGGCTCATGGGTCCTTGGTGAACAGGAAGCCACCACGACCCTGTTGAGTTTTTTCTCCTTGATGACCTCTTTTATTTTCTCTTGGGTATCTTGGGAACAAGTGAAAAGGTTTTGATCGGCGAATACTACGTGGGGAAGAGAGGCGGCATACTCTGTCACAGCAGGGACATCTACTACGCCGCCGATATTGATACCGCAATTACATACAAAGACCCCGATCCTGGGTTCTTCTTCACTTACATCACGTTCCTCGGGAATTTCTACAGTCTTTACGTCGGAGCCCCGGGCCTCAGTCAACGCTATCTGAGCCTTGCATGCTGCTGCACTCGCTTCAACAACAGAGCTTGGGATATCCTTGGGCCCTTGAAAGATCCCACATGCGTAAATTCCTGGCCTTGTGGTATTAACAGGTTCAAAGGGTTGGGTGGCAACAAAGTTGTATGAGCCCAACTCTATACCTAGTCGTTGAGCAAGCTCTACTGTGTCTTTGCTTATCTGTAGGCCCACAGAAAGCACAACCATATCAAAAGTCTCTTCGTGTATGTTAGCCTCCTCATCCGTGTATGTAATACAGAGATCGTCTGATCCTGGTACCGGGTCAACCGTGTGCACTCTAGCTCGTACAAACCTTACACCGTGTTCTTCTCTGGCCCGATCATAATATTTTTCATAGTCCTTTCCATAGGTCCGCATATCCATGAAGAATATAACGGTATCCAACTCCTCTTCGCTGTGTTCTTTTGCTATGACTGCTTCTTTGATGGCATACATACAGCATACCGCAGAGCAGTAGCCATTGCCGCAGTGTGCGGAATCACGCGACCCGACGCACTGTAACCAGGCAATCTTTTTCGGTTCTTTTTCATCCGAAGGTCTTGCAAGATGCCCCATGGTGGGCCCAGAAGCGCTCAGAATGCGTTCAAACTCCAATGAGGTTAATATATTGGGGTGGCTCTTATGATGATAGAAATCCTCATAAGGGGCAGGGTCAAACACTTCGTTGCCGGGGCAAAGAATGACGGACCCAACATTCACGACTCGTTCGAAAGACTGCTGGTCGTGATCAATCGCCCCTGCAAGACAGGCCTTGACGCATTGATAGCATTCAGAGCATATCCCACATTTTAGACATCGCTCTGCTTCTATGCGAGCCTGGTCCTCATTGAAGCCGAGGGCTATCTCCTTGAAATTGCCCCTTCGCTCCTCCAGATCAAGCCTGGGCATTTTGGTTCTAGGGAGGAGGGGTTCTGCACCTATTTCAGGTTTAGAGTAAGACCAATCCTTTTCCCTGCCTTCCCTCAAGTCCTGCCCGTTGATGTAGCGGTGAATGCTCTCCGCTGCCTCCTTTCCACAGGCTACTGCTTCAACCACGGAGCGGGGACCATAAAAGACATCCCCACCTGCAAAGACGCCAGGGACAGGGGTCTCCAACGTGACAGGGTCAGCTTCCAATCCTCCTTTGGGACCTACGGCAATTCCTTCCTTTTCGCTAAAGGACAGATCTGCTGCCTGACCAATGGCCACAATAGCCGTGTCGGCTTCGATTGTGGTTAAATCTGTCTCGTCATATTGGGGGTTAAATGCCCCCGTCTCATCAAAGACGGCAGTGCACCTTTTTAATTCAATTGCTTTTAACTTTCCTTCTTCTCCAACAAACCTTTTGGGGCCTAGGCTATTTATGATTTCAACTCCTTCTTCAAGGGCCTCTTCGATTTCATAGTCCCATGCGGGCATCTCGTCGCGCTTTTCAAGGCAAATGAGCCTGACCTGTTCAGCTCCTAGCCTTGATGCGCTCAATGCCACGTCTATTGCGACATTTCCTCCGCCTATGACCACCACACGCTTGCCGAGTTTTACAGGCTTTTGCAGTGCTGCATCTCTTAGAAAATCAACTCCCTTGAGCACCCCTGGCAATTCCTCGCCTTCTACATTCAATTTTCTGCTCAGGTGCAGGCCTGTGGCCAAAAATACTGCAGAGTATCCGTCGGTCTTCAAACTGTCGAGGGTGATATCTTTACCAAATGTTATTCCTGTTTTGATCTCTACCCCCATCTTCTCTATAATTCCTATTTCTGCCTTCAGGATGTCTCGGGGAAGCCGATATGCGGGGATGCCCACTGCCATCATGCCACCTGCCACAGGCAATTTTTCAAAGACCGTTACCTTGTACCCATTCCGCCTCAAGAAATATGCCGCTGAAAGACCCGCAGGGCCCGATCCAATGATGGCTATCCTTTCATACCTTTCTTCTTCTGGTTGAGGTACGTAAGGCTCTTCACTTTCCAAATCCAAGTCAGCAATAAAGCGGTGGAGGTATTGAATGGCCAAGGGCTCTTCCACATCCCCTCTGGTACATATCCCTTCGCATGGATGGTGACACACACGGCCACAGATCGCTGGAAAAGGATGTGCTTCTTTGAAAAGTTCAAGGGCTTCCCTATATTTTCCTTCTCTGATGAGGGCTATATAACCTTGTACACTCACATGAGCAGGGCACGTGGCCTTGCAAGGAGCTGTTCCTCTTTTGCTTATGGCGTAGGCGCCGGGAATTGCTTGAGCATACCGCTTATACGCAGCCTTGCGAGTAGACAGACGCTCGTCATATTCATTTTCCACCTCTATTGGGCAGACCTTTGCACATTCACCACAACTTGTGCATTTGGAAAGATCTACGTAGCGTGGGTTTTGCCTTATAATGGCCTCAAAATTGCCTTCCTCTCCTCTGAGTTCAAGCAGCTCTGCGTTAGTGATCAACTCAATGTTCAAATGCCGGCCGACCTCGACCAGTTTCGGAGAAATGATTCACATGGCACAGTCATTGGTGGGAAAGGTTTTATCCAATTGGGACATAAGACCACCTATGGCGGTTTCCTTTTCCACCAGGTAGACATAGTAGCCTGAATTGGCCAGATCTAGGGCTGACTGCATACCAGCGATCCCACCGCCAACAATCATTACTGAACCTGATAGCCGTTTTTCAGAAGTGTCGGACATGCCTCTTTTCCTTTCTCGCATTCTTATAGAATTCTTGATTCATCCAAAATTTGGGGCAGCTTGTCTTCCCAGCCTATTGTGGAGATCACTACCCCTGGGAGCCCCATTGCCTTTATTTCTTTCACAAGCTCTGCGGCTATTTTTATACACTGTCTTGTTTTGTCAGGTGACTTTTGAATTGATTGAATCAGATCGCCAGGAATTGAGATGTCTTTGATGTTTCTATCAATGTAGCGCGCCATTCCAGCGGATTTAAGCAAGAGCACTTTAGGGATAAGCACAACCTTATCCGTATCTATCCGTTTAATGACGCGCTCCAAGTGGGTTAAATCAAAAATTGCACTGGTGAGCACAAACTGGACACCTGCTCCGACTTTCTTATCTAATTCTTCCAGCTCTATGTCTAATAATCCCCCTGGAGCACCGGCATTAAAGGTGGAGCCTACGAAAAAGGATGGGGCTCCTTTAAGTTCAATGCCGGCCATGTCTTTTCCGGCCTGCAATTGTCTTATGGCTTCGAGCAACTCCATCAAATTGATGTCATAAACGGCCCTTGCCTGATGGTGATCACCAAGACTGATGTCCTCACCACTCACTGCCATGAGATTTGGCACACCGAGGGCAGAGGCTGAAAGGATGTCGGCTTGCAGTGCCAGTCGGTTTCGATCCCGGCAGCACACCTGGAGCACTGTCTCAAAACCATGTGTTTGAAGAAAAAGACACCCCCCCAAGGAACTCGCTTTCATTACAGCATTGGCCATCTCTGGTACCACAAAGGCATCTATTCGACCCTTCACGTTGTTTGCATTGGACAGCATTTCAGAAAAGTCAGCCCCTTTTGGGGGCTCAAATTCTGCCAAAACCACGAATTCACCTGATCGGATTTTTTTTTCAAATGACATGGGCTCCTCCCGGCCGTTTACTTGTAAGATCTGTTGAGCGCGTTTGTTATGGCCATTTCAAGATCTCCAGATCCAAATGACTTTATATGGTAATAGAATATCCGTTTTTGTCTGATTTTCCTTTCAAGTTCTGGTGTATTGGTTTCAGAACATACGATGATGGGAAGGCCTTCCTCAATCCCCTTGATAATGGATATGAAAGCACAGTCATCTTCAAGGAGTTGGGCATCTAGGACCAAAACATCAATTCTTTGAGATTGAAGAATGAGCAGGGTTTCCTTCAAGGTTTTGGCCTGAATCATCTCATGTCCTTTTTTGCTAAAGAAGTCGGCCAATTCAATCGAGAGGGACTCTACTGGTTCGCATATAAGAATCGTCTTTTTTGTCTCCACTTTCACCAAAGGCCTTAGACTGAATAGGAGTTCATCACAAAACTTGGTAAGCCTCTTGTCACCTTTTTGGCCAATGAGTTGACCAGGGAGCAGAAAATCATTGAGACTATTTAACGCAATTCCCGTGCCCATTTTCCTTAGCGTGTGATATCCAAGTCAGATCAGCATGATAGATGAAAATGAACCCTAGGTTCTTATGGTGTTAAAGGGTAATTTTGTAACAGAATAAGGGGCCTAGCAATAGTAACTATTTAAAAATACATATTATTTAACTGTAACGAGTAAAAACTTCTCAAAAGAGGCAAAACACCCCAATTTTGTTCCCTCTAGAATTTTGGGGCAGGATTCAGTTATGTTATTTTCTCTTTAACACTAATCCCCCCTTGCTTGTCACAAATTGCAGTGTTGAATAAACTTCCAATATCTGGTAGAAATTGCAAAATCATGTGGTTTCACGCCCTGGGGGACAAGGTCATTGCTTCAAGCCAAGGAGGATACAAGACGAGTATTCCAAAATTCATAACCACCAATCTCATATGATGGGTTCCCGCCAGTGAAAGGGATAAAGAAAATAAACCCGGATTGCCCTTTGAACAGAGAACAGTGCCCTGTCTTGGATCAATTGCTGGAATTGCAGAGGGAGTGTCGCCGGTTACAAGAACTTTCTCAAACAGATACGCTTACAGGCTTTTATAACTTTCGGTATCTGGTTCAAGCTCTTGGTGATGAGATGGAAAGAACCCGCAGAACTGGCCTTCCTACTGGGCTCATAATGATCGACCTTGACCATTTCAAGCGAATAAATGACACATTCGGCCATGACATGGGCAATAGGGCCCTGAAATGGTGCGCCAGTGTGTGGCGTAAGAATATCCGCCGGATTGATATTCCTTGCCGTTATGGGGGTGAGGAATTCGCCATCATCTTGCCTAGTACGCGATTGGCCCAGGCAGTTAGAGCTGCTGAACGGCTTCGAGATGCCATTGCCCGGATGCCTTTTATGCTTGATGGTACACACGTGACCCTAACCGCAAGCTTTGGTGTGGACGTTTATACGCGAAAGGATAACCTTGGAATTGAAGAATTTATTAGCAGAGCGGATTCCTTTCTTTTAAATGCAAAGGAGACGGGCCGAAACCGGGTCCGCTATGCAGGGGAAGGCACTGAACCTGCATCGACCGAACTCACCCCAGAGGAGCGACGCGCCCTTTTCCCTCCACATGAAGATTCCTGAAAAGTGCTGCTACCCTGTATGAAATTCCTAAGGATGCATTGTCCTCTCTCTTTATCTTTTAGTATGCCGCCAGAAAATACGTGTAGGCGATTATCGTAAGAAGAAGGCCTTTTAAGTGTTGAAGGTCACTGGGCAGCAGAATGTTAAGGAAATAAGGCCCTAAGATTTGATACAGAATTCCAGGATGTATGGTAGAGAGTATTTAAGAAAATTCGATAAAAAGACGAGAAGATAATTGCCGGGTTTAAATGGCTGGTGGCCTTTTGGTGAATTTCTAGTTTATGGCCAGAGCCAAAGACGAGAGAAATACGTTTTGGGAATAGCCCATGAAAATATGTGTGAGCAGTGGTAAAGGGGGCGTGGGAAAGACCAGTATTGTGGTGAACCTCGCCTATTGTCTTGCAGAAAAGGGCAAAAAGGTTCTGGTGGTGGATGGGGATCTGGGGTTAGCCAACGTGGACGTACTGCTGGGAATTTCGGCTACCAAGACCATTAGCGATGTAATGGACAGGGGCGCTGATCCCCTAGAAGCACTTATTAGACCCTCTGACAATTTGGCGATATTGCCGGCAAGCTCTGGTGCCCCTGATATGGTCACGTTGGGCCCAGAAGAGCAGGAACGACTGGGTGGATATCTTGACAACGTTAGCAGTCATTTTGATGTGTTATTGGCTGATACAGCGGCTGGTATTGGTCCATCAGTATTATGGTTCAATGGGTTTGTGGACCGAAGTATTGTGGTAATGAGTTCAGACCCCACCTCTTTAACCGACGCCTATGCCCTCATGAAGGTCCTGAAGACGGATTATGAGCTGGAACGCTTCTACGTGATAATGAATCTGGTAAGGAGTGAGGAACAAGCAAGAAAGGCCTTTAAAACGGTAGCTGATGCAGGAAAAAGGTTCTTAAGCCTAGATCTCGAATATCTCGGATGGGTGCTCCAGGACATGGCTGTTCCCGAGGCCGTACGAAAACAGAAGCCCTTTGTGCTCACTGCGCCAAACGCTCCGGCCACTCAGTGCATATGGAAGTTGGCACAGACCATCCTGGATTGGAAACAATAAAAGTCCCTCCTTACAGTTCACCATAGCCCTCTTTCCTAATGTCTTTTCTTTGTTATATAGTTTTAACAGTGTTTTATCAGTTGTTAAACTGAGAGTTAACAATTCCAGGTCCAATAGAGAGCCTAAGGTAATTTCTTATGTAAAATCAATAAGAAATCCTTACTGGATTTTATTCCCCTATCTGGCATAAGTCTTGCAAAAACTGGGAATAATTTCTTAGGGGGAAGGTTTATATCCTTAAGGGACTTGAATTGATCAATTAGGGGCTAGGAGTGTTATTATATGGAGCTTGTACGTGCAGAATGTGCCATTCGCGAGGCTTTTTGTATTGATCCTTATTCTTTTCTCAAGGAGAAGGTGGAGGAAGAGGGTTTATTTGACTATGAAATAGCCAACCTTTTGAAAGTCAGCTCTGCGTGGATCGGGAAGTTAAGAAAGGCCCTGGGGCTGAGCAATTCCAGGAAATTCCTCAGGCGCTTTGAGCAAAGATATGGTCAGGGCTCTGTCAGGATATTCAAGGAGATCATTGAGGAGCCGGAAAATAGCCTTTCAGACGTGGCAAGACATTTTGGCTTCACAAGGGAATACGCACGGCATGCATATGAAAAAATTTATGGCAGGCCATACACGTTACATCATCAAAAAAAACTAATCCAAAGAAAGAGAAATAAAGAGTACCAGAAGATGCTTAGGTCAAAACGAATGTCGAGCTTTATGAATATCCAGCAAAAATTGAGGGCCTTAGGGCTTGTTTCTCAGGTTATTAAACGGGGCCGCTCCTATATCATGGCTGTAAATGGGCACAAGATAGCAATAAAGCTGAGCATGAGGCCTATTAAGATTAATGGAAAACCCTATTATCATTTCACCAATGTCGGCTGTCTCACCACGGACTGTGATTTTTTCATTTGCATTTGCAAGAGAAAAACTCAGAGCTTCCATTTTGTAATTCCAGGGAAGGCCATGCCGAAAAGTACCCTTTCAATAAAGGACCCCACCGCCCCTGAGCCTGGAAAGTACCTCCAGTACCTGGAGGCCTGGGATCTGTTGGCATCTCGCACTTAAGTGTCGGCGAGGGCCTATCCATATACTTTCTATTTCCTGATATTACTTCAGCACAATATCTCCCTGTTGCATGGTCTATACTTTTTCTATATAGTGGCCTTCGGTTAGAAAGGAGGCCGCGTGGGAATACAGATTTTTGAACAGATAATAAGACAGTTTCTTCTTTCAGAGCGAAATTCCCCCTCCCTGACAGGTCTTTCTCTCCGCTCTCAATTCTCCTCTGATTTTTCTTCAGAGACTGCACGTCTAAAAGGCCTGAACGCGGCCTTTCTGATTACATTAGGGGGCCCTGGGGCCCCGGGGTATCAGCAGGCCCTAAACGTAATAAAACACCATGAGCTGTCCTGTGCTTCGCCAAGGCTTTCCAAATTCTACGGGCAAGGTGTGGATCTCATAAGAGAGGAAATCGAAACGGTGTTTCGTAATAACGTGGATTTTGCTACCCGCCTCATGGAAACGGGAGCCTGGCTTCAGCACCGTGAGAGGATATGGGAACGGCAAGAGGCCATAAAAAGGATATGGGAAGTCTTTTTTCCAGAGGGAGCCCGCTTGTACGAAGAAAAGGATAAACATATCCAGGCGCTTCGTGAATTCAGGCAGATTAAGATAACCCTCCCCAATTCCCAACCCATAACTAGGCCAGTTGATGAGATACTGTTTACTTCCAACGTGCTCCTCACAGTACCAATGGAGGTTAACCCCTCTAGTCTCTATGGCGTCCCGACCGACATGGTGGAAGGTCTTTTGGCCCTGAGAGAGGAGCCTCAATGCTATTGGTATGATCATCCAATCCCGGTTGGCATCCCAGTGGAAAAGAACGAGGTTGTCTATGGGCTTAAGGGCTTGGATGAGGCGGTTCGCTTTGAAAAAGAACGGGGGAGTGTTCCGAAAAGTTCCACATTGCATTGTTTGCTTTCTGTGTCCGTGACTCATGAGGGCCTTCAAGATATGGCAAGAGCTTTGGTGACGGAGATGATCCGAGGCGCTGGCGCATTGGATCATCTGAAGGTGTTTTTGTGGACTGAAAAGGAGACCAGTATCCTCGTTGAAGACGTCCTCTCTCCTGCTGCAAAACATTATTTTGGATTGGATGCCACGGATCAGCTTTGCCATATCATAGGTGTCAATGGTGAGTATGGAAGGCATTATTCATTTTTGAGGGCCATAGCAGCACTCTGGCAGGTATGTTATGCACCGAATCTGAGGGGCACATTCAAGATTGATTTGGATCAGGTTTTTCCCCAACCAGAGCTTGTGAGACAGACTGGCACTTCTGCCTTCGAACATTTCAAGACCCCCTTGTGGGGGGCTAATGGTCTGGACTCGCAGGGCAACCCTGTGAAATTGGGTATGATTGCTGGCGCCCTTGTCAACTATGAGGATGCCTCTCGTTCTCTGTTCACCCCTGATGTACGTTATCCTGTAGAAGGCCCAAAGGCCGAGGAATGCATATTTTTTAGCAGGTTGCCTCAGGCCATTTCAACTGAAGCGGAAATGATGACCCGCTACAACGAGGACGCACTAGAGGCCGGTAGATGTATACACAGGATCCATGTTACTGGCGGGACGTGCGGGATTTTGGTGGATAGCCTGAGGGCATATAGACCATTTACTCCTACCTTCATTGCAAGGGCAGAGGACCAGGCATATCTCCTTTCGGTGATGTTTAAGGATGTAGGAGGATTTTTGAGGTACGTGCACAAAGATGGCCTCATTATGCGGCATGACAAGGAGGCATTTGCCAGAGAGGCCATTAGTGCTGCAGAGCCGGGAAAATTTGCTGGGGATCTTGCCCGAATCCTCCTTTTTTCATATTATTCAAGGGCATTGCCTTGGTCCGTAGCAGACATCAAAGAGCAAGTGGATCCCTTTACCGGGTGTTTTATATCGCACATCCCACTTACTGTAATCTATCTAAGGCTGGCGTTAAAAATTGCAGCGCTTTTCCAGGAAAATCAGCCGGAAAAGGCAAATGAATACTCGCTGGCGGCTATGGCCAGGCTTATTCCCCTTATCCAAACAATAAAAGAGAACAAGGAGCCGCTACGGGAAGAATTCCGCTTTGAGCAGCAGGCATGGGACATCTATTATGAAATTCTTGATCGCGTGGAAGAGGGACTGCAGGGCGGGGATACATTTGCTACCTCTTTCAGGAGGAAAGTTGGGAGATTAATAGATTCCTGCAAGGTTGTCTAAAGAAGTGCTACGCTGGCCCATATCCGTTCTCATTTGGATAGGTGATTAGCTACAAGGGGGTTGCGCGAGGGATAGTCTTTTTAAGGGAAAGGGGGCGTTTGCCGTTAAATAAGGGATGTTGAATAGTGCCACGGCATAAGGGGAGTAAAAGTTACAGATATGGCAGATTGTGAGGCGCTATGAAGGTTCGATTCTGGGGTACACGGGGCTCTATTGCCACCCCTGGCAAGGAAACGGTAATCTATGGGGGAAACACCACGTGTGTTGAGATTATCCTTTCTGATGGGCAGAGGGTGGTTATTGATGCTGGAACCGGAATTAGGGCCCTGGGTCAAAAAATGAAGGCCGGTGGTGAGGATGTGGATTTTTATCTGTTTATCACCCATATCCATTGGGATCACGTGCTGGGTTTCCCTTTCTTCTCTCCGATCCATGAGGAAAAAACCACCATAAGGGTTGACGGATTTCCCAATTGCATGAAGGGCATTAGGTATCCCTTTGAAAACAGGATGGGCGACGGTTTTTTCCCGGTATCCTTTGATGACCTCAAGGCCCATATAATATATCTTGATAAACTGAGAAAGGGACCGCTTCATATTGGAGATACCATCGTAGATACGGTTTTACTACATCACCCTCAAGGAGGGTATGGATACCGGTTCAGAGAAGGGGATAGGATTTTGGTTTTTATTACAGACAATGAATTGGTGAAAGGCGAGGCTGAGGCATTTGATCCTTATGTTCGATTCTGTGAAGGGGCCGATCTTTTAATTCATGACGCACAATATGGCCCCGAGGAAATTAAAAGGCGGCGCGGATGGGGACATTCCAATTACGAAGATGTGGTCTCATTGGCTATGAAAGCAGGTGTGAGCAAGCTAGTCCTGTTTCACCATGATCCCAGCAGGACAGACCTAGAGCTTCAAAGGATCGAGAGGCACTGTGTGGAGATAGCAGGTAATCACAATTCTGATTTGGTGGTCGAGGCAGCTAGAGAGGGAAGTGAGCTAACTTTATAAAACAGGAAGATACCTCAGCACAGAGTAGGGCCCCTGCCATCCCTGTTAACGGAAAAGTTGAATCAAAGGGAAACTGGCCTTGCTCAAGAAAGGGAGGCCAAATGGGAAAAAGATTTATCCTATTCAAAGGGGCGGATAACTATGGGCAGGACAAATATTATGTGGGTGTAGAGGTACGTATAGCAGGACACAGTATGAAGTACCCCTTTTCTAAAGGCTGCAATGAGTATGTACAGTTGGTTGAGGAGATAGAGTCTTTGCAAAGGGAGCTGGAAGAGGTCAAAGAAGAATCAAGGGCAATGTTTTCATACAAGGACGAAATTGGGGAACTCAATTTCCCGCCCGGAACACCTCCGGATCAAATATGGCATAAGTTATGCGCCATTGATGAAGAGGAAGGCTTTGTTGCAGGGTTTAATAGTCTGACCGAGGTGCAGAGAAAAGAGGTGGCCGAGTATGTCCTCACCCGATGTAATGTCTTTTCCGGTAAAGCCTCTGTTTTTTCCGCCCGATATAATAATAAATCTACATTTCTTGAATAAACGTCACTAAGCTTCTGGTTGCTTGGCACCTGAAGCGTGGGAAAAAGATGACCATAAAGGCGCAAAATAAGATTATTGTAGAAAATTCCGCCCTTTCTGAGACCTTGCCCGTGGTAGTCCCTGCAAGGGTCTATGAACTGGCCGTGGATTACTGTGCCTACCTGGAAATGCGCTCAAAGGGTGAGGACATAAAAAGAATCCCTCTTGATAAAAAAGAATCGATAATAGGGAGGGCTTCCTCATGCGGGATTCGAATAGAAGCGCCTACCGTCTCTAGGGTCCATGCCATTATTAAATATATGAATGAGGAGTATATAATCGAGGACATGGATAGTACGAATGGGACCTTTGTTAATGGGGTGAGGGTCAAAAAATGCGTGTTGAGAGATAATGATCAGATACAAGTGGGCCAGGTGTCCTTGCTTTTTGTGGAAGAGAAAGTTCGGAGGTCATGGTGAAGCCGAATGACCCACCAGTTATTGAAGTGACCTTCTGGGGTACTCGAGGCTCTGTTTCAACGCCTGGGCGCATAACGAAGAAATATGGGGGAAATACACCGTGCGTGTCTGTACGGGTGGATGGCAGTGTTATTATTTTCGATGCAGGCACAGGAATACGAAATTTGGGGCTCGAGCTCCTCGGCCAAGGCAAGGATAACGGGCGCCCTTTATCTCTCCATCTTTTCCTAAGCCACACACACTGGGATCATATTCAGGGCCTACCGTTTTTTCAACCTATCTATGAGAAGGCCACGGAGCTTACCATTTATGGGAGCCCAAAAAAGGGTAAATTCCTAGAATCCATTCTCAAGGGGCAGATGGACCTGGAATATTTCCCCATTGGTCTGTCTCAATTGGAGGCTGCCTTGACCATTCAAGAGATATCGAGCCGGGCCATCAGGATAGGCCCCATGATAGTGGACTGGCAAGAGCAGCATTTGCACCCCGGTGGCTCGGTAAGGTACAGGATCAGCATTGGAACCAAGCGTCTGGTCTATGCCACTGATGTGGAGCTTGATTTGCTTTTTGATGAAAACGGAGATCCAGAGCAGAAGAAAAAACAGCTTAATGAATACCTGGATTTTATCCGCGGAGCTGACCTTCTCATTGCAGACGGGCAATATTCAGAATCAGAATACCCTTCCAAAAAGGGATGGGGGCATACATCCGTGCCGGTACTCATGGCCTTGGCCCAAGAGGCGGAGGTGAAACAGGTAGCAGTTTTCCATCATGACCCACAGCATTCGGATGCTTTTTTGGATGAGCTATGGAGAAAGTACCGCAAAGACGTGGAGAGGGCGGGGAGGGTGGTTACCGTTTTTTGGGCAAGGGAAGGGATGACCCTTGCTATATGAAAGGAATTGTTTCGGGCAGTATGTACGTTAATTCTACCAAATTATTTCTCGTCAAGTACTTCTCTTACAACTTGGGCTATTTGATTCATTTCATAAGGTTTTTGTAAAAAACCACGGGCTCCTAATTGCAGTAATTCACCTGGAGATTCATCAGCCGAATAACCTGTGACAATTATTACTTTTGCCTCTGGGTTTGTTTCGAGAAGTTTCTTAAGACATTGTTTCCCCCCAATCCCTGGCATAATGAGATCAAGAATGATCAAGGATATTTCATCTTTTTTCTTACGATAGATTTCTAAAGCGCTGGAGCCGTCTGAGGCCTGGATTACTTTATACCCTGCCCTAGTAAGTATAAATGTGCAAATATCCAATAACGAGGGTTCATCATCAACCAAGAGGATTGTTTCTGTTCCATAAGGAAGAGCTTTGGGTTCTTGGGTATAGGTGGTGGCCTCGTCTTCCGTTTTTATTGTAGGGAAGTAAAGTTTAAATGTGGTTCCTGAGCCCGGCTCACTATTGCATGTTATTATCCCTCCATGCTCCTTTACTATACCGTAAACTACTGCCAATCCCAGACCAGTGCCCTTATCTTTGGTGGTATAAAATGGCTCAAATATATGTTCAAAAGTTTTCTGGTCTATGCCATGACCGGTGTCAGAGACACTGAGAAGCACATAGCTACCAGGTTCAGCTCCAGAATGTGTTTTACAGTATTCATCATCAAGGATTACATTTTTTGTTTCAAAGACTATTTTGCCTCCATCGGGCATGGCATCTCGGGCATTTGTACAGAGATTCATAATGACTTGTTGCATCTGAATGGGGTCAGCATTAATGAAACCTAAATCCTTTTCTAGATGAAATTCCATATCGATCATCTTCGGGATTGTTCTTTTCAATAGTTTGGAGGTCAGCTTTATCTCTTGATTGAGGTTGATGGGCCGTTTTTGAGACTCTGCCTTTCTACTAAAAGTAAGGATTTGCCTTGCAAGTTCAATAGCCCTTTGAGTCGCTTTTTCGATACTGTTTAATCTATCCATATCTGGGTCTTCAGGGGGTTTTTCCAAGAGTAGGAGCTGAGTATACCCATATATTGACTGGAGAATGTTGTTAAAATCATGAGCGACCCCCCCTGCAAGCATCCCAATTGACTCCATTTTCTGAGCATGGTGTAGCTCAGCTTGAAGCTTTATTTTTTCTGTTACATCTCGCTTTACTCCAACATATGCCACAATTTCACCTTTAGGAGAAAATACCGGAGAGATAGTAGCTTCTTCATTATAGAGGGTTCCATCTTTTTTCTTGTTTATAAACTGGCCATGCCATGTCTTGCCATTTGAGATGGTGTTCCATAGATCCCTATAAAATTGCTCGTCATGTTTTCCGCTTTTAAGGATACGTGGGTTTTGGCCTAAAACTTCATCGCTCGAATAGCCTGTTATCCTTTCGAATGCAGGATTGATGTAGGTTATATTACCGTTGGGGTCTGTAATTATAACAATATCAGAGGTATAATATATGGCCTCTCCAAGACGATTCAGTTCATATCTGAGCTTTTTTTTGTCTGTTATGTCCTCAGCAGTTACTAATATTACTGGACTTTTAGGATGGGCTTCGAAAATAGTGAATCTAGCCAGGCAATCGAAAATAGAGCCGTCCTTTCTAACCCATTTGGTTTCGATCTCAATTATCTCATCATCTTTGAGAAGTTCTCGTAAAGCCTCTGTTACGCGGTCATACTCATAATCATCCGGATATATCATGCAGGCATTTTTCCCAGATAATTCTTCAGGGATATATCCCAACATTTTGGTCATGGCGTGATTGTGCCAAAGCATTGTTCTATTCTGAGATAGCCCAACTCCTACGGGCAAAATATCGAGTATCCTTTTTAAGAAATCTTTTTGAGCCTTTAAAATCGCCTCTCTATGCCCATAATTTTCTAACGTACTCTCGAGTTCAGTAACCTTCTGTTCGAGCTGCGAATAAGTGAGCTTTTGTGTCATCGGAACTTCCTTTTGCTTGAATTAAGGACTATTAAGGATTACTACTATTTATAATGCTAAAATAAGACTGTTTAACCCTAATAATTATCATCTGTTATGTGCTTGTCAATATTTACCCAAGTACTTTTTCCAATTTTTCTTTTAATGTTTCGGGAGTGAAAGGCTTCACAATATAGTTACTCACCCCTGCCTTGATTGCCTTTACAACGTTTTCCTTTTGCCCCTCAGCTGTTACCATGATAAAAGGAATCTCTTTAAATTTATCGTCAGACCTCACTGTCTTTAACAAATCTAATCCGGTCATTTTGGGCATATTCCAATCACATACAATCAACCCAATTTCCTCTGTTTTGAGCTCCTTTAGGGCTGACACTCCATTGTCTGCCTCAATGATATTTTTGAATCCTAGATCTTTGAGTACCCCTTTGACGATTCGCCGCATTGTTGCAAAATCATCAACTACTAGGACGTTTATGTTCATATCCATACCCTGTTTCCCCCCTTCCTCCCTTTTAATCTTCAATACATATCTCTATAGTGAAATCTCCTAGTTCAGAAGAAAAAGGGATAGCAATGATCGGCTGGGTAGTGATATGGCTGATTGAATGATTTTTCCCTACAATAACGGAAGGAATAGCACCCTTTAAAGATCTCCCTTCCCTTCCTAGCTTTTGCCTAGCTTGTCCTGAAATCATATTGGTGATTTCACCCACAGCGTCCTTGATCTCATCGTTCAATTCCTCTATCTCATCACCGAACATTTTGCTCACAATGGCTAGGATACACTTTTCAGTGAAACTAACAGATATGGTGCCCCTTGCTTCTCCTGATAGGCCTATGACACCGGAAACATCGCCCCGTGCCACTCCATCTTTTTTAACATAGGGTTTACCAGGCGTTGCCTTTGTTGATGCAAGGGTCTCAAGCACGTGAAGCGTTGCATCTATAAAAGGATTAATCAATCTTACATCCATGACATAGATCCCTTTCTTTACCTCCGTTAATAATTTAAGATTAATGCCTAACTCAGTGGCAAGCGTATCTTGGCCATTGTGCCTCTACTATTCTTGCTTTCAATTAAGAGTGATCCCATATGTTTTTGTTCAATGACCCATTGAGCAATGGTTAATCCTAACCCCCTTTTTTTACGCGTTGTAAAATAAGGCTCAAATATTTTCTCCTTTATATTCTCAGGAATACCAGAACCATTATCTGAAATATGTATCTCAACATAATGGTCGTTCGTATCAGCGGATGTAGAAATTTCTATAGCCGCACCTTGTTCTGTTTTATTGGCATTGGCCCAATGCTCTGAAATGGCATCAATAGAATTAAGAAGTATTTCTCTAATTGCATGTTTGAGTAGAAATGGATAACAGCAAATAGGTGTGGCTGGTTCTGATAGAGTGGTTCTTACTTTTATTCTGGATTTTGCTTTGCTTGGTAGGAGGATAATGGTGCTATCTATCAGACTTGGAATATCAAGTAAGACTTTTTGCTTGGGGTCAGGATGAAGAAATTCTAGTAGCTTAATGAATTTTGAGATTTCCTTTATGCCCATTAGAGAGTCTGAAATGGCGTGAGGCAGCTCTGCTGAAATTTCACTGAATACGGTAAGTGATTTCTCTGCTTGTACTTCATCAATAGAGATGTTGTTCCAATTCTTACTCCTCAAAGCATGAATCATTTGACCCCAATTTTTGAACAAGGTGTCTACTTCATGCTGAGCATCTCTAAGGAACTTCAGATTATAAGTCACATACTCTGCGCTGGTTTGAATCTCATGGCTGATGTCAATAATAAATTGATATGTTCTATTTAGAACCTCTTGCTCCAATAGGAATTCATCGGGTTCTCTTTTCTTTTCTGAGACACGAGCGTTAGGTTGCCCGGAGTTCTTCAATTTTCTAGCTCCTTTCCAACTTTATCCACTTAGAGATAGCCTCCCCCTAGCCTTGATCGAGCCTTGAAGATCTTAGAAATAGAGTGGTATGACTAGCTAGAGTCCAGGTCTAGCAAGGAGTATGCCACTATAGCTTTGATGATAATTCACGATGAGGTGAAAAAAGAGAAAGCATTGGAGGGAGGCCAAGAATCGGCAAAACATTATAAACTCTTCTGAAATAGCTCTAGAACCGGCTAATTTTATTAAATATCTCTGTGCCCCATCCATTTCAATGAGACTATCTCGAATCCACTCAGAGGAAATTAAGACTCATTTACCAATCTTCAAAGATCGGGCAAAGGGGCTGTAGCCTATAGAGATCAAATCAAATTGATACCTCCTAACAGGAGGCAAAATTACCACCTCGAATTTATACTCTTCTAGATAGGGATAAGATAGCTATTTCAAGGTGTTAAACTTGGTGCCTTACTTATGGTTCCCTTGATAATAGCTATAAAGGGGAGCACAAATACCTACCTTTTTGAAAGTGCATCTAGAAAACCACTTTGGAACATGTTGTAGAGCTGAAGCCCGTCTATTGGTCCTTGAGTACAGTCTAGTATCGGGTGGTACTTATACCTCCTTTTTTTGTGGGATAATGAAGTTTTAGCTCTTTCAAGATATCTCCTGGAGATCCCTACATATAAATATGTAGTTAAATCACTTAGTTAAATATACGGCAGGAGCTGCGGCATATATGTTGCTATTTCGAGCTGCCAGCTAGACTTAAATGTGGGCTGAGTAAGCATAAAAGTTTACTCGAGGTGAACAGCGATGGCGAAGATTTGGGTCGTGGATGATGATCTTTTTTATCGAAAACTTATTTCAGAGGCATTGAGGGAGAATAACCATGAGGTTGTGGCAATGCACAACGGTATGAATCTAATAGAGTTATTAACGGAAAGTCGACCGGACCTGATTGTGCTTGATGTATTCATGGCCCAGAAAGGTGGGATTGACCTGCTTTTAGACATAAATCAGATGATGGAGACCAGGGGAGAGGAAAGGATTCCAGTTATAGTGATCACCGGGGATGACTCCGCGGACACAGAGCTTGCTGTTCGAAAAGCAAAGCCAAGTAGGTTCATGCTTAAACCCTTTTCAAAAGAGGAGATCGCCGAGGCTGTTAATTATTTGCTTAGCACGTATGAGAGAAGGTCAAGAAGGAACGAGGCCGGATGAATCCAAACATTAACAAATAATGAATTAGGAGGAGTGAAAATGGCAAAATTAGCAACACCACCAAAAGACTACCAAGTGGCAAATGGAGAGGCTCAGTCCGCTGCTCCCCCTGTAGCGGATCTGGAAAAACAACGCCGCCTTGCAAGAGAGAGGGCCAAGATGAAGGCGGCAAGCAGAACCGCGGCCAAGCGTCAACAGGCAGCAGAGAGGATCGCAGCTGCTGCAGAAGAGCTTGCCAGTGGAGTAGCAGAGGCAAATGCAGCAGTAGATCAGCTCAACAAGGCCATGGAACAAATATCATCAGGAGCTACCGAGGCAAGTGCAGCTTGTCAGGAAAATCAGGCAGCAGCAGAAGAGCTAAACAGAGGGGCAGAAACAAACAGCGCCGCTGCTCAGCAAGCATTTGACAAAGTGGACCTGCTTCAGAAACTGATAAAAAAGGCCTCTGCAGACATTGAGGAACTCATAGCCAATGTAAACAAGGCAGCAAAAAAGAATGAAGAATCAGCCAGGATGATCGCCGAGTTGGAAAAGCAAGCGGATGAGATAGGTCAGGTGGTAAAAACCGTGGCTGGAATCGCGGATCAGACCAATCTCCTTGCCCTTAATGCTGCCATTGAGGCGGCAAGGGCAGGGGAGCATGGACGTGGATTCGCTGTGGTGGCCGATGAAGTGAGGAACCTAGCTGAAGGAGCGGAGAAGTCGGCCCGGAACATCCGTGGATTGGTTGCGGAAATTCAGGAAGACGTAAAGACTGTGGCCCAAGATACCAGAGCGGCAGGGCAAAAGGCTGTAGAGGAGGCTGAGAAGGGAAAGAGGATAATCGAACAACTTAAGGAGATGGAAAAGGCCATGAAAGCGGTCCTTAATAGCTGCGAGGAGATCAAGAACCTTACTGCTGAAGTGGCTGTCGCCATCGGACAGTTTCGCAAAGGGACTGAGGTGATTGCGAGTGCTGCAGAGGAATCAGCAGCTGCTGCAGCTGAGGCTTCGACGTCTACAGGTGAACAAATGAAGGCAATGAAAGATATTGAGGCGGCCACAGACGAACTTGCTCAATTAGCAGAAGATCTAAAGGTAAATACGGATTCCGAGAAGAGCAGTGAAGTCCTCGCATCTGCTGCAGAAGAGCTTTCAGCCACCATTGCGCAAGCCAATGCCAGCTCTCAACAGATCATGGCGGCTATAAGGCAGATAGCAAAGGGGGCTGAAGAACAGGCTTCTGCTACAGAGGAGTCTTCATCAGCGATAGCTCAAATTGACACGCAGACAAAGGACATTGGAGAAAAGGCGCGAGTTTCTTTGGAGAATGTGGACAGCTTACAGAAGCTCCTTGCTGAGAATAAGGAGGCGGTGGATGAGCTAATACAAGGGATAGGGGCAAGTGCAGAGGCCAGTATAACATCTGCTAATAATATTAAGACTCTGGAAGTTCGGGTTCGCCAGATCGATAAGATTGTTGATGCTATTACAAACGTGGCTATGCAGACCAATCTTCTTGCGGTCAACGGGGGGATAGAAGCAGCCAGGGCAGGAGAGTACGGGAAAGGCTTCGCTGTGGTGGCCTCGGATATTCGTGCTCTTGCTAATGATTCTGAACAGAATGCTGAAAAGATCAAGGATCTTGTCCGAGCTATTCAGGACCAAGTTTTGATTGTAGCAAAAGATATACAGGAGGTGGGGATCACTGCACAGCAGGAAGTGGAAAACGCAAAAAAGACAACAGAGAATCTTAAATCGGTGGAGAGCGATATGATAGAGGTCCAAGGAGCTGTATCGAATATCCAAGGCAATGCAGAAGAAGCGATCAGACAAGTGGAACAGGCTCGCAGCGGTGTGGAGCAGATAGCCGCAGCAGCTCAGCAGACATCCAGTGCAGCCCAACAAGCATCTGCAAGTGCCTCTCAGCAGGCCAAAGGGATGCAAGAGCTTGCTCAAGCAATTGAGGATATTTCAGCTTTAGCAGATGAACTCCAGTCTTAAAGTAGTTATTGGCTTTTAAGGAGGAGCAATATGGACAAAGGGATACAGTCGCAGTTAGGAGACGATCAGCTCGTCACTTTTTTCCTCTCTGAAGAAGAGTTTGCATTTCCCATAAGTCACGTCCAGGAGATAGTGAAGCCTTCGGCCATAACTAAAGTGCCTAATGCTCCCAGCTATGTAGAGGGGATTGCCAATCTCAGGGGTAACATCCTCCCTGTGGTTAATTTGAGGAATCGGCTCGGCATGAACCCAAAGGAACAGGATGATGACACCCGGGTGGTGGTTCTGAATGTGAACGGAACGGCGACAGGCATGGTGGTAGACAGCGTCTCCGAAGTGTTGCACATCGATGAGAATAATGTGGAATCGCCTCCTGATGTAATTGAAGGCATCGACGGACAGTACCTTCTGGGTGTGGCAAAAACGGATGAAAGGAAACGCCTCACTATGATCCTATCTACTGAAAAGATCCTACCGGACATGAAGGATCGAAAAGAGATCGGCGCATCCATTGATACCGACCGTGGCGTGGTTACACCCGATAATCATACTGAGAAAAGGTTTGAAGAGGAAGAGCTTCTGGTCACATTCAGGATGGCAGGTGAGGAGTATGCAGTGAATATCATGCAGGTACAGGAGATCATCAGAGTGACAGAGATCACCCGTGTTCCCAGCGCGCCTGATTTTGTCAGAGGGATCACCTCACTTAGGAACCGCCTTTTACCAATTGTTGACCTTCGGGCACTTTTCGGCATGATATCGCCGGAAGACGAAGAGGGGTCTCTATCTCTGCGGGACGGGGATATGCCTAAAATGGATCAGGAGAGGGAGAGTGAGACGGAAGGGATCAATATTTCTGCAGAGCCATCGCCAAATGATGACACTGAGGATGCACGCCGAATTGTGGTCATAGATATGGAGGGTGTTCTTACCGGCATCCTCGTGGATTCGGTTTCAGAGGTCCTTCGATTACCCGTAAGGAGTATCGAGAATCCGCCCCCCATCATCAGCGGGGAGCACACTGCAAAACTGAAAGGGGTTGGCAAGCTGAACAATGGTGGGCGACTGGTGATGCTGTTGGATATGGACAACCTCATATCTATAGATCAGAAAGAGGCACTCGCCGCCACTACGGGAAATCAAGGAAAGGATGAGGATTCTATGGCAAATGAGATCATGGATGAGGAGCAGGTGGTCTGCTTCTGGCTCGAAAAGGAAGAATACGGGATCGACATTATGAAGGTCCAGGAGATCATCAGAATAGACGAGATCACGGCAGTACCCAATGCGCCCTGGTTCGTGGAGGGGATTGTAAACCTCCGAGGAAATGTCCTGCCCGTGATCGATATGCGGACTCGGTTCGGGCTGGAGAGGGGTGAGCGTGCAGAGCAGAACCGAATCATCGTGGTGGATATTTCCGGGAAGACCACTGGCATCATCGTGGATTCGGTTAGCGAGGTGCTTCGCATCCCCAAAAACCAAATCGAACCTCCTCCTGATCTCATTACGGAAGAGGGTATAAGTGGCCAGTATATTGAGGGGATTGGAAAACTCAATGAGGGCGAAAGGATCATCGTCCTGATTCAGGTGGAATCCCTCCTCACGGCCGATGAAGGGAAAGAATTAGGGTCCATTCATGAGAAAAGTGCTGGACCCAAAGCCGCGGGAGAAGAGAGCACTCGGAAAAAGACGAAAAACAACCCGTCGGAGCAAAAGCAGTCCCTAAAAGAGATTAACACTCAACCGGGGAAAGAGAAAACGGCAATAACGGCCAAGAAGGTAGCGAAGAAAAATAATAACCGGAAAAAGAAAGCATAGGATGATTTGATTCAAAAAGAATTGTTTCTTAAAACAGGGAGTCTGATTGTTGCCGAGGGGCACAAAATCCTGTACACCAGGGGGGTGGGCTCCTGTGTAGTGGCATGTCTCTGGGATATGAAAAGGCTCATAGGCGGTATGGCCCACATTCCCCATGCCACTGCAACAAGCGATGGTCCGGATATATTTACCCTGCCTGGTATTTCGCCGGATAGAGCGTTCCCCCTCCTGGTTCAGATGATGGAGAAGAGAGGCGCGCACAGGAAAAGCATTTCCGTCCGACTTGTTGGAGCCGGAAACATGTTTCGCATGCCAGATGATTGCTTCACTTGTAATATTGGCAAATCAATACTTAGAAAGGCAAGAAACGTCGTTTCTGATTTAGACCTCATTATTACCGGTGAATCCGTGGGAGGCTTTTACGGCCGAAGTGTCCGGTTCCATGTAGGCACTGGCGAAATCCTTATTACGCTTACAAACGGACAAAGATTGCGCTTATGATGGAGAGGGATGGATTATGAAGGACCGAATCAGGGTTTTGATAGCAGATGACTCTGCATTCATGCGGCAGGAACTCAAAAAGATCATGGAGAGAGACCCGGATATCGAGGTGATTGCTGTGGTTCGTGATGGAGCGGAGGCCGTGGAGCGGACAAGGGCTCTTGAGCCGGACGTGGTGGCTTTGGATATCAATATGCCGATAATGGATGGTCTTACTGCGCTACAGTACATCATGATGGAGTCACCTAGACCGGTTGTTATGATAAGTTCCCTCACACAAGAAGGAGCCCTAACCACGTATGAAGCGTTGGAGCTCGGTGCTGTAGATTTTGTGGGAAAACCAGGCGGCACCATATCAAAAGATATTGCAAAAGTCGGCGACGAGATCGTCTATAAAATACGATCTGCCGCTAGGGCCAATACAAGTAATCTGAGGTTACGTCGAACCCGAAGACGCCGGGATCAAATAAAAGCGCCATCACTCTCGAAACCCCATGCTAAACTTTCGGAAAAAGTCGTTGTCATCGGCCAATCTACGGGCGGTCCAAATACCATTATGGACATAATTCAGGTCTTGCCACCGGACCTTGGGGTTCCTGTTATTGTTGTACAACATATGCCATCATCTTTTACACCATCATTCGCGCAGCGGTTGGATAGGAATTGTGCGTTTACTTTTAAGGAAGCCAAGAGCGGCGACATTATAGAGCCTAATCGTGGGTACCTGGCCCCAGGTGATATCCATATGACATTAGCCCCTAGAGGAATAATGAAGAAAAAGGGAACCTTAGTGCGACTGACAAGAACACCGAGGAACACTCTTCATACTCCCTCGGTTGACGTAACAATGGAGTCTGTTCTTTCCTGTTATGGGACAAACACCATTGGAGTCTTATTAACAGGCATGGGAGCCGATGGTGCCACCGCAATGGTTAAGATAAGGGAGGCTGGAGGTCGTACCATTGCAGAATCCGAGGAGACTGCTGTTGTCTTTGGAATGCCCAAAGAGGCAATTAGAAGGGGAGGAGCAGAATTCGTTCTTCCTTCTTATAAGATCGGCGAGAAGATTGTTGAACTTGTAAACTCATAAGGGAGGTAGGTTATGCCTCATACATGTGAAAAAGTAGATAACTCCACTGCTTTGGTAAATGTCGGGCGAGAGCTGGCAAGTGGCAGACTCAACACTGTAAACGAGTTACGTGAACTTTGCCATATGCTTGAGGACGAAGGTATAGCCAATATGATTTTGGACTTTTCAAATGTCAAACTGTGTCCCAGTGTAGTCCTCGGTAATATAATTGTTCTTGCTAAGCGACTCAAAGAAAAGAATGGAAAGGTGATCATTGCCTCACCATCACCTCATGTGGAAAAGGCTGCCAGAATTGTGGGTATTACTAAAACTATTAAGATCTTACAGACACTTGATGAAGCATTGAAAGAAATAAAGGGGCCTGGAGGTATAGCATGAGTCTATCAATAGCTGATTTGCTTAAACATCTTAATAGTGAGGATGCCACTGATCGTCGTTACGCTGCTGAAGATTTGGGTGATTTGAATCATCCTGCTGCCATACCTGCTTTGATTAAGGCTCTTGAGGACCCGGTTGTAGCTGTACGAGAGGCAGCTGTTGATTCCTTAATTACTATAGGAGGCAAAGATGTATGCGAACAGGTGATCCCTTTACTGGGTTCAGATGATGCCTGGCTACGTAATTATGCTACAGAGATATTAGAACAGATAGGGGTAGATGCTGTGGAAGGTGTAAGGAAACTCTGTGAATCTCCTTCGAGCGATATCAGGAAATTTGCATTAGACGTTCTTGGCAAAATCGGAGAGTTAACTGACGTTGATGCATTCGAGGAAATTGCTGCTCGTCTTGATGATGAAAATGTTAATGTTGCAGCAGCAGCGGCTGAGGCACTAGGACGGATTGGCGATCCAGCAGCTATACCCATTTTGGCGGATTATGTCTATAGTTCTCCCTGGTTGCAGTGTAATGTCATTCATGCCATTTACCAGATTGGTGGTGATGGGGCAAGACAGGTCATAGAAAATATTGATCCTGAGAAATTGTCATCTGAAGCTCAACCATATTACGAGACTGCAAAAACACTCCTAGGAGTTAGAGGGTGATGTATAAGAGGTAGGAGTTATGGCTGATCGTCTTGAAATCACCCAAAAGGATCTGAACAAGATTAGAGACTTTATATTTAAAGAGACAGGAATCTTTTTCGAATCAAAGAAGGATTATTATCTAAAGTCTCGGATTAAGCAACGCATGATTGACACAGGGTTTGAAACCTTCAGTGAGTATTATCACAATCTCGCCTTCGGAAGTCGAGATGGAGAAGCCCTTTCGCTAATTGAAGAGTTGACGGTTAATGAAACCTACTTTTTTAGAGATTTTCCTCAACTACAAGGATTTGCTGAAGAAGTCCTTCCCCCTTATCTAGATAACAAAAGAGCCAAAAAGGATTACTCGCTTAAAGTGTGGTCAGCAGCTTGTTCTACAGGTGAGGAACCGTATACTCTGTCTATAATATTCCAAGAAATGATCGAGGATTATGAACTTTGGGATGTCCGCATTGATGCTACAGATATTGACCGCCGCGCCCTTCGTCATGCTAAACTAGGGCTTTACAGTGATAGGTCAATGAAAGATACTCCAATATCATACAGGAATAAGTATTTTGAAAGAACAAGGGACGGATGGCAGGTTCTGCCTAATGTCACGGAATACGTAATATTTGAACAATTGAATTTAATGGAGCATTCAGCAATGCGGAAAAGGAGGGGATATGATTTTATATTCTGCAGGAACGTGTTGATCTATTTTAATGAGTCTTCCCGCAAAAAAGTTATCTCGTTGCTGTATGACGCCTTGTTATCAGGAGGGTATATTTTTCTCGGATATTCCGAATCAGTGGGCAGAATAACTGCTGCATTCATATTGGAAAAAAAAGGGGGGTTCCTTTGTTATAGAAAACCATGAAGAAATAGAAAGGCAATTTGGAGGAGATTAATAATGTCCAAAAAGATCCTGATAGTAGATGATTCTGATATTGTGTTGCGTCTTCATAGTTATATCCTGGAAGGTGCAGGATTTCAGTGTATCTCCGCGGAAAATGGGTTCGCTGCCATGGAAGTCCTGTTGAGGGAGAGCTTCGATCTGGTTATTACTGATATCAATATGCCTAGGATGAACGGATATGAGTTAACTAGGAAGATAAGAAGTACAGAAGGATATGAGCACATCCCAATTATTATAATTTCCACTGAGGAAGAAGCAAAGGATAAAATGAAAGGCATGGAGGCAGGTGCCAACGTTTATATTGTAAAACCTGCCCAGCCCGAGAACCTTATTACCAATGTAAGAATGCTCCTTGGAGACTAAGGGGGTCTTTATGGGTGACACCACATTCATTGATGATCCGTCTTTAGTCTTAGAATTCATTGCCGAAGCGTTGGAACATCTTGATGGGATAGACAACAATCTTTTCCAATATGAAAAAAATCCTAATGACACTGAGCTTATCGATTCCATATTCAGGGCGATCCACTCTGTAAAAGGAGCCTCGGGATTCTTGGGGCTTCAAGATATTAACAAATTGGCCCACAGGTTGGAAACATTACTAGATCAGTTGAGAAAAGAAGAAAGAACTCCAGATAACGAGACTATGGATGTATTATTTTCAGGCTGTGATCTTCTTAGAACTCTTATCGAAGAGGTTAGCAAAGCCGTTGACGAAGAGATAGGTATCCGGATTGAGGCTGACGATAAATGTCTTGAGGACGTCATGAGCGCTCTTAATCACCTAATAGGTGGATCCTCAATGGAGGGAAATTCAAAAAAAAGAGCAATTAAAAAAAGTACCCCTAAGCCTAGGGATACAGGGGGCTACGATATTTCTGATAAAATGTTAAAAGATTTTCAGATAGAAGCCTTAGAGCATTTGGAGACCTGTGATGCTGCCCTTATTGATTTGGACAAGAAGCACGATGATCGTGAGGCAATAAATGACCTTTTCAGGGCTATTCATACGATAAAAGGAACATCTGCTTATTTGCGACAAAAGACAATCTCCAAGCTTTCCCACACTTTTGAAAGCATGCTTGAATTACTAAGACGAAGGAAAGATTTGAGATTGACCGATAGTATGCTTGACTTGGCATTTCAGACAATAGACTGTCTAAAAGCCATGATAAATGATTTAGGAAACGAAGAGAGTAAAGAATCAGCATTGAAACTTATCAAAGAAATAATATTGGAAAGGGAAAAGTTAGAACGAAAGGATGGGAGCGATTCTTCTGACGAGGCCGAAGAATTTTCCTCTATTGATCCGATTAGCATATTCAAGGACGCAGCCACGCAACATCTAGAGACCATCAAGACATGTATTGATCGAGCAGAAGAAAAGAGTTCGTTGGACAAAAATGTGCTTGATATCATCTTTCGCGCAGTTCATTCACTTAAAAGTAGTGCTGCTTATATGGGTTTTGACCACATAGAAAAAGATATCGCAGTTTTTGAAGACCTCCTAGGTGATATCAGAAAAGGTGATCTGCCCTTTGGGCCGGCAATTGTGGATATGACAAAAGACACTGTTGGGACAATAGAAAAGCAGCTCCAAAAACTAGATCTACCTCACAACAATACCGATTTTCAAGTTAAAGAATATGCGACAGGAGATGAGAGCAAAGGAGTGTCTGAAGAAGGATCCTCTGACGCTGAAGTAGAGAAACAACAGGTTAGAAGTGCGACCGCTTTTTCGGTTTCACAGGTGTCTCCAAAGACTATGCGAATAGACCAGAGGCTTCTAGATGTATTTATGAATCTAGTTGGAGAGCTTATTGTATCTAGGAATGCGCTCGGACATGTGGAACGTCAATTGAAACAAGAAGATGTGCCATTGTCTGAAGTGCTAAAAGGGCTTCAAAAGGCAACGCAAACTATCACTAGGATTTCTGATGAAATGCAGAGAAATGTGATGGAAATGAGAATGGTGCCGGTCCGCAATGTATTTCAGAAATTCCCCAGAATGGTAAGAGATATTTCCCGGAAGACGGGTAAGAAGGTTGATCTTATTCTACAGGGGGAAGATACAGAAATCGACAAGGGCATTGCGGAGGATATCGGAGATCCTTTGGTGCACATCATTCGAAATTGTGTTGACCATGGCATAGAAATGCCGCACGTGAGAGTTAAAACAGGAAAACCGGAGACTGGCACTATTATTCTAAAGGCCTATCATGAAGGAAACTTCATAATTATTGATATTATTGATGACGGTGCAGGTATAGATCCCATTGCAGTAGCCAATAAGGCTATTGAAAACGGGATGATAACGCAGGAGAGGGCCTCTCAGATGAGCAAGGAAGAAATATTCAACTTGATTTTTATGCCAGGGTTCAGTACTGCCCAAGAAGTTACTGATATCTCAGGCCGGGGTGTGGGAATGGACGTGGTAAGAACAAACCTTGCCAAGTTAAAGGGTAATGTACGCATCGCTTCTGAGGTTGGGCAAGGGACTCATGTGCGCCTTGAAGTGCCTTTGACATTGGCCCTCGTGGAAGCTATGCTAGTTGGGGCTGGAAGCGATATCTATGCAATTCCAGTGGAAGCCATCACTGAGACAGTGAAGATCACTACCCCTGAGATAAAGTCCCTTATGAAGAAAAAGGCTATTACCCACAGGGGGAAGGTTATTGGCCTTGAATTCCTTTCTCATCTGTTAAATATATCTCAAAATGGTCATAAAATGGACCATGATGAACAGATGCCGGTATTAATTGTTCAGGCAGCTAATGATTGTCTAGGTATTGTAGTAGACAAACTGTACCGCAAAGAGGAAATTGTCATAAAACCTTTGGCCGATTATCTTGCTGGATTACCCGGTATTGCGGGAGCATCTATATTGGGCGATGGTAAAACTATTCTTATCCTTGAACCCAATGAACTTGTTTCCATGGCCACAAGGAACTAGGGTTAGGAATGAAGTTAGCAAAGAATAAGGGTATAGTCCTTGTCGTTGATGGTTCCGAGAGCACTCGCAAGTTGGTATCACTTTCTTTAAAACAAAGAAATTTTAAAGTGTTAGAAGCGAAGAATGTGGCTGAAGGAATGGAGATGGCTTTAGAGTACCAGCCCGACATAATTATCAGTGAGTTGATAATGCCTCGTGTTGATGGTATGGATTTTTGCAAAAGAATTCGTGACAATGAGGTAACGAGAGATGTATTTTTCATAATTGTCACTGAGTTCGAAGATGGAGATGCATCACTTAAAGGACTAGAAGCTGGCTGCGATGAATATCTTCGTAAGCCAATTGTTCCTGCGGAAATAATAATGCGGGTAAACACGGGGATTAAACTAAGACGGGCTAAGGAACAACTGACTAGAAAAAATAATGACTTAGAAAAGGCGTTAAAACATTTGAGAGCTCAGCGAGAAAAGAATAAAGAACAGATTCGCGAAGCCAAAAAGGTACAGAGTGCTCTTATATCCCATCAAACCTTCCCTAACTACGAAGGATATACTTTCGATTTCATTGTAGAACCTTCACAGGTGTTAGGGGGAGACTATGCAAATGTAATTGAGCTTAGAGAGGGGAAAGCTTTGTTGATCTTGGCAGACGTCTCTGGCCATGGGATTTCATCTGCTCTAGTCACTGGAATGATTCATACATGGATTCAATCTTATGTAGATAAGAGCATTTCTGTCTCAAAGCTTCTTTGTGAACTTAATCAATATCTTTGTTCTAATACGCCCCCAGAAATCTATGTAACCGCATTTGTAGGCGTCATTGATGCATCATCGGATATCTTGAAATATGGTCTGGCGGGACACCCAGAACCTTTGCTATGCGAAGGAGATGATCATGCCATTTTTTGTACGGAGCCAAAGAGCCCTGCGTTAGGTGTATACTCTGATATTAGATTTGATGTTTTGGAAGTACAAATGAGACCGGGAGCTACGTTGTACGTATACTCTGATGGACTTAGCGAACTTTTCTCCCACAACAAAAATGACGGTGCATTAAGAGAGATCTTTGAAGCTTACAACAAAATGCGAGATTCTGTTGAATTAAGATGGATATATCAGAAAGCATTAGGATATGTTAGAGGTAGATTAGGAGATGATCTTTCTGTGCTAATGATAGCACGAGAGGAATGAAAAAGATGCCTTGTAGGGTAATGGTAGTAGACGATGAGGAGGCTATTTTGAGATTAATGGAGAGCATTCTCAAATCTCATGGATATGATGTAATCACGGCACCAGGTTTTGAAGAAGCTTTGGCGATAATCGAGCAAGAAAATATAGATTTACTTATCTCTGATATTGTCATGCCTGACGGCTCAGGTTTAACCCTTGGAGAGATTGCAAAAAATAGATTTCCAAACATAAGATTGGCCCTCCTGACAGGATACCATTCGGAGAGTTATGCTATAAAGGGTATTAGAGTAGGAGCGGATTATTATTTGACAAAGCCGTTTACCAGAGAAGACATCTTGGACATGATTGAAAGTTTAAGAGAAACCTGTCCAGGCTATTCAAAAGTGGATATCGTTGAGACCCGTCCAGGTTGGTATGAATTTGTCATGACCTCATCTGAAAACTCTTTATTTAAACTCCAGTCCTTTTTAGATGCTTTGCTGAAGGATGTTTTGGATGAGGAACGCTTCTGGGATCTACACTTCGCCATCAGTGAGCTTGGGCGAAATGCTATTGAATGGGGAAATAAATATGATGTGGATTCTATTGTGAAAATCTCGGTTGGCATCACTAACAATGGAGTTGCTGTGAAGATCGAAGACCAGGGAGATGGCTTTGATGTAAGAAAAGGGATGGAAAAGGTGGAAAAAAATACCTTGGCCAGACTAGAGGAAGAGCGACTAAATGAAGGGAAAAGAGCTGGTGGCTTGGGCATACACCTTATAAAAGAGATAGTCGACAGACTAATATTCAGCGAGAGGGGTGATATGGTGTTAATACATTTTAGCCTTTAAGGGGAATATGGAACGGTTAACTTATAAATCTTTTTTTGAGAGGGTGAGGGGGGAAACATTAATTCCACCGATCCCAGGATCTATTATTAGAGCAAGGGAACTTATTAATGAGGAGAATAGCTCTTTAAAAACGATCGCTGCACTTATTGAAAGTGATCCTTCTATTGCTGCAAAAGTGTTGAAAACGTCTAATTCCGCTTACTACGGATTCAGGAGAAAAGTGGATAGTATAGAGACTGCTCTGATCATCTTGGGCCTTAAAACAACATACCATATCCTTGAAAGTGTGGCAATAATTTCTGTTTTCTCCAAACGTATTGATACTCGTTTTTTTAGAAAACTGACCTACTTTTCCGTTTTAGTAGCTATCACATGTTCCACAGTAGCCCAAATGGCGGGAATCAATTTTCATGGAACGGATTATACAGGAGGTCTATTGCATGATATAGGACATGCTGCTATCCGAGTTGTCTCCCCTGAACATGCTCTGGTCCTGGAAAAAGAAGGTGACCCACTTACAATGGGCTGTGAGAAAGAGCAGACACTCATAGGTATTGACCACTGCCGAGCTGGCAGGGCGTTAGGAGAGTTATGGAACCTTCCTGAAGTGACGAATGAGTGCATAGAGAGACACCATTTACCCTTTATAAACGATAATGTTATTACTGTTCCTGCTCTTGTCAGGTTTGCTGTCTATATTGTAGAACACCTCTATAGAAGCAAAAATACGAACGGACTCGCTATTTCTGTTCCTCCGGATCACTTTGCCTCTTTTGTGCAAATGGAAAAAATTTTGGGCATTCTCAATGATAGGAGAGAAGAAATTAGAGAAATGGTAAATTTATTAGCAAATTAATGTGAAATCATTGCAGACGGGATCTTGCTAGCCTTTGGGCTTGCAGCAGGATTATACTTCCACATCATAGCATTCTTAGCATTCCATTTAGGTGAATATTGCTTATTGGATAGACCGAGAGCCTTTATTTTTGTATAGAAATTTTTTTTGTGCAAAGATGTTAATTCGAGAGCTCTTTTAAGGCTTCCCTTTGAGCAGGCAAGAACCTGGGAGAAGTACTTCAGCTCAAAGTCTTTTATGGCCTTTTCTTTAGCTTTTTGGTAGGGTTCTATGAATGAGTCTGGTGAGAATTCTAAAAGAGAGAGGGTACTTGGTAAATCGATCTGACCATCGGGTGCTTGCTCACATAAGAGGAAAATCGTGTGTTTTAGCTGTCGCACATTTCCAGGCCAATCATAATCTTTCAAAGCTACAATCGCATCTCCTGATATAGTGAAAGTTCTGCCTTGCTTCTCGGCAAGTTTCTCAATGAAATGCCATACTAGCATAGGGATATCCTCTGTGTGTTCCCGAAGTGGCAAAGTATTTATTTTAACGCCTGTAATGCGGTAATAGAGGTCTTCTCTGAATTCGCCCTTTTTGCACAAGGATAGAAGGTCGCGATTAGTAGCAGAAATAATTCGAACGTCTGCAGTCCTGATTTTCGAATCGCCGACCCTTAAATATTCACCGCTATCAAGAAAACGCAGTAGCTTAGCTTGCAGAGGGAGAGGAAGCTCTCCTATTTCGTCAAGAAAAAGAGTGCCTCCATCTGCAGAACCAATGTAACCTCTAGTTGTCCTTGTTGCACCAGTAAAAGCACCTGCAACATGTCCGAAAAGCTCACTTTCTGCAAGGCTCCCTAAGGTTGCACAGTTTATGGGCAAAAAAGGCTTGTCTTTTCTCTGGCTGTGATCATGTATGTCTTTAGCAATGAGTTCTTTACCCGTACCCGTCTCACCCGTGATCAAAACCGGCAGTTCTGATTTTGCGATTGTACGGACTTGATCCCTCAGGTGTCTTGCCCATTTGGAAATACCAATGATACGAAATGACTTTGGGTTATCTTTAATTTGCTCTTTAAGACGGTCTCTCATTCTCTTTGAATAAAGCGCTGCGTAAACTGTGTACTCAAGCTGTTGAGCACTAAAAGGCTTGAAGAGGAAATTATAAATACCTATTTCCCTGCAGGCATCTATTTTTTTTTGGTCAGGCTCGCCTGTTATAATTATTATTTCTTGGTTAAAAAGGTTATTCTTCATATGTGATGCTATCTGAATACCGTCCATTTCTGGCATAATAATATCGAGTAAGACTAGATCAAAGTCCTTCCGATTTAACATAAGCAAGGATTTTCTTGATGAATCGCAGGTTTCGATGTGATACCCACATATGCTGAGAGTAGAACTAACTATATCTAAAATCTCAGGATCGTCATCTACAACCAGAATCCTTGTGTCACCAATATTCATTAGATGCCCCCTTGATTTTGGTTGTTAATCTACTCTAGAGCAATAGAGTAAGCCCCTGAGCCCATGTGTCACCCTTATCACAAATGCCAAAACTTAATCGATTACATGGTTTTATTCTGTTGCTTATTAATTAGCAAATATTATGCCTAAAAAATAGATTTATATAACCCTTTGTAATCTAAGATATTTTACATACCCCGTGGATTCACGTGAACAAAAAGGGTACCCATAAAAGTTAGATTATTGACGGTATGATGATAGGTGAAGGAATTTGGGGGCCTTCTAATTTGGTGGTGGCGAAAAAGTTTGTGCTAATAATATATATCCTAGTCTGGAGCCCTGCAAAAAGTAAACAGACACTACGGATAGAGAATAAACGCCTAAGGGCAGGAAGCACATAATAAATAATAAGTCTAAAGCCAATTCCTGTAAGTCTTTAATTTCTGTGGTGGAGCTGATCGGGATCGAACCGACGACCTCATGACTGCCAGTCATGCGCTCTCCCATCTGAGCTACAGCCCCACCCAATTTTTATGTATAATAACAAGGGGTCGGGGGTATGTCAATATCATATTGACATCACAGTGGCAGGGAACGTATAATTCATCTAGCTTATGCCGGAGTGGTGAAACTGGTAGACGCGCTGGACTCAAAATCCAGTGGGCCTTGCGCCCGTGAGGGTTCGACTCCCTCCTCCGGCACCAGAAATTATACAAAGAGAGGTAAATCCCCACCCTTAAGCTACATATCATGGTGCTTACCTGAAAAGAGGAACAGAAGCTCTTCTACTAAGACCAGTCTTTTAATTTTTTTAGCCAAGGGGCCTTATCGATTACAAGATCTATGGTATCCAAGATGCCTGGTGGGTTAGATATGCCAGCAGGGTCCAGCATGTCTTTGATTTTCCGGGCCCAGAGGTGATAGTTGGGTCCGTAATGGGGGCCGTCGAGGGACAGAGGACTGTTTGTCTGGAGGAAAAAGCTCAGCGCCCCACACTTCACCAGGAGTTTTGGGCCTGCGATGTGATAGTATTGGTCTATGCGCTGGATCATCTCTTGGGCGTCATTGGGATCCCAGTAGTTGAGGAATTCCAGGTAGCCGCCGTGTCCCATATCAGTGCTTTGAAACCATCCGGGGTCGCCGTAGTCGGGTAGGGTAGGGGGGGTAAATTTTTGTTTTAGAGCCACCAGTTCTTTGGAAGTCTTGACAGCAAAGTCAAGGGTATCCACCTGTCCGGTTAATGACATAAATGCGCCTGTCACCCACCACATGGATACGGAGTCAGCACTTTGAATCCAGGATTGATCCCTTTGTTGTGTTGGCCTGAGTTGAGAGCCGTGTTTGTGGGCAATAGCCATGAGAACCTTTTCTTCATAGTCCAACTGCCTGGAAGATGTGAAACCAATTAAGAGAACCCGCAGGATCTGGGTCTTTGGAACCAACGTCTCCTTATCTTCTACAGCATTCCATTTTTGCCAAAAGTCTTCCTTTGATTTTGCCTTTGCAATATACCGCCAAATAAGGGGCACACGCATCACAGCCGCCCCTATTTCGGCCTGGCCAATGTCCACCATCATCTCCACAAGTGTTTGCATATCCGGGCAGTCGAAATTATACCATCGAATGCGATCAGTAGGAAATACCAGAAAGGTATCTGGACTGATCCCTGAAGGGATAAGGGGCTCGGGCTGGAAAGGGAATAGTCTTACACACATCTTGGTCACTATTCCGAGGGAACCCAGCCAACCAATACTTCCCCTAAGCAGCCCCCTTAGGTCCGGACCGATTCCTTCTCCCCAAAAAGGATCATCCCCTGAAGCGAGGGAGCCGAGGCGCACCAGATCTCCATTAGGCAGGACCCATTCCACCCCCAGAATCCGTCTATTGGCCATGCCCACCCTATAGGTTAGAGGCGAAAAACCCCAAGAGAGGTGATTAGCCACCACGCTGGCCTGGGAGCCACCTCCAGGGACCATGGTATAGAGGCCGTGCTTTAGGGCTTCTGCCTGTAGCTGAGCATAGATCACGCCAGGGCCAATAGTAGCGTTCAAATTTTTTGGGTCCAGTTGGAGGGTGTTCATTCGTTTTAGATCGACAAACAAAGAGTTGGAACATCTGGGTCCGGCTTGGGTAAACCAGAAGGTGCTGGCAGGAGTGAAACTTAATCTGTACTGGTTGGCTATGCGAACAATCTCTTGTACCTCCTCTGTACTGCCAGGCAGCAGGACGCATGCTGGCACTGTGCCCAGCACCCTAGCCTCAGCATTATGAAAGCCTCGCTTTCGCAAAGAATAAGCCTGGCAGATCTCCGGGGCCTGGGAAATGTACTGTGGGCCTACAACCTGTTCCAACTTCTTATAGGCCTTGGGAGGAATCATGAATCCAGCTCCTTACCAGTGAGCGATACGGCCAATAGGTGAACAATGTCGTATACCTTTATGGGTCTATTAAGAGTTGGGGAGGCGGAACGGAAGCTATCTAGGCAATAGGGACAGGCAGATACTATGGCCTCTACATCCATATCTGCTGCCTCTTGGAGGCGATGGCGTGCAGTGAAAAGGGCAAAGTCCGGATATGCCTCCATGACACCGCCACCCGCCCCACAACAAAGGGCATTCTCCCTGGCCCTGGGGAGCTCCATGAGCTCTATGCCTGGTAGGGCCAAAAGAAGGTCTCTGGGCTGTCTATAGATGCCTTGGGTCCCCCTCCGATAATGTTTCGGAGGTTTTGTGATGCCCCACGTGCTCCGGGTGCCATTCCAAGGGATCCAGTCTTCACTCATC
This sequence comes from Deltaproteobacteria bacterium, assembly GCA_019307815.1. GTDB lineage: Bacteria > Desulfobacterota > DSM-4660 > Desulfatiglandales > Desulfatiglandaceae > B111-G9. Next base: position 39,029 of record JAFDIV010000004.1, on the reverse strand, counting down.
CTGCCAAGATTGCACGGGTCATGGTAGGTTACACGCATATTTACTGGGTTCGGGAATATCAGGTTCCCTTTGCTAAGCATCTCGGCCAGGAGCTCAACTGTGTGCATGACCCTATAGCCCATTTCCTGTGTCTTCTTGTTTAGGAGTTTGGGGTAGTCCACCTTCCAGGTCTTGTAACATTCAGCGCAAGAGGTAAGCACGATTCGTGCCCCCACATCTTCCACCTTGGCCAGATTTTGTTTTGCCTGATCCAAGGCCGCAGAGGCCATACCAGCATAATAAAGAGGGTGGCCACAACAGGACTCTTGCTCAAGAAGCGTATATGAGATTCCTAGATGATCTAGGATGGCCAATGTATCCCGCGCAATCTGGGTGTTTTTGTAGGAGCTGTTACACCCCACAAAATAGAGAATATCCGCCTTTTTGGAGACGCGAGAGCCTTCCAGTAGCCAGGCCCTCTTCTCCCCCTTGTCTCTTCCGTAGCGGTTATGGTGGTGCAAGATTTTTTTCGCGACCTCGGCGTGGGAAGGCAGCGGCCCTGCTCCCTGGTCCACTGCTCGAATACGTAGGGTTTCCAGCACCATAAGTGGGTCCAAGTCAAGATTACGCTTGCAGCCCACATCGCAGGCACCGCACAGATTGCATCTATAAATTATATCCACAGCAGTCGGTGTGATGTTCAAGGAGCCTTCCAGTAAGCCTAAAGCAAGCTTCAAGCGGCCCAGGGCAGAATAGGCATCGAATTTGTATCGAAATAAACTGGGGCAACGCACCGCGTAATTAAGGCCAGAGGCATAGATGGGGTCGACCCATACACATCCTTTACATCCGCAGCAGTTCTCCGCATCCCACTTGTATTGCTCTAGTTGAAGATGCTCCACCTTTTGCCACCACTAACGCCAAGATACTGTCTCATATGTGCTCAGGGCCTGTCTCTCTGGGTTTAAAACAGAGCTTGTCCGGGTTCATGATGTGGTTCGGATCAATGCAGCCTTTTATACTGTTGAGCAGCTTGGTATAACTACTGTCCACCTTACCAAAGACCAGGTCACACAACTTTTTGCCTTGCGGCCTTGTAAAGTGGCCGCCCAATTCTAATGCATCCTTTGCAGAGTCCAATACCAATTCTTCCAAGGCCTGGCTCTTTGCTTCGGTATGGCTCGGGAAAAAGATGAATTCCAAATGGGCCCCACCACTGTAGTCCAATGGCTGAACATATATACCCAGTTCCACGTCCCTACCACCAGGGGCGTCTACCCTTTCCTGAATTTTCTTGATGAATTCGGGGGCCCTGTCCAGTCGAGTGATAAAAAAGAGGCGTTCACATTGCCTTTCGCCCGCGAGCCTCCAATAAGGCTTGAATTGTGGCCATGGGTCTCTCAGTACGTCGGCCAGATTAGGAAGACTGGAGCGTTTAAGAAGGCCATGCTTTAGATGGGATGAGGTCATCCTGTTTGCGGTCAGGTCAAAGAGTGCCTCCATTTCATAGGTGATCTTTTCTTTTGGAAACCACTTCCCCCCAGACAGAACAAGGAGGAGGGCCCAATGGGGCAGGTCTTTGTCAAAATACCGGGGCCGAATATCCATGATTTGGCACAATACCTTTTTGAGCAGCGTTCTATTCAGCCCAAAACACTCTCTTCCGATCTTGTGTTTTTGAATAGCATAGATAGCCTCTACCAAAGGCTGCAACGTATCAAAGGGGAGCAGAAGCCCTTCATTAAGTTCTGGTCTGAATTCCATCTTAATATTGCCCCAGGTGACAACACCCATGGTTCCCTGTGAACCCTGTAAGAGTCTAATGGGGTCCATGGGTCCAGGCCCATAGGGGTAAGCGCCATGGGCCATGTTTCGTCCAAAGTCAATAGAACTGGCTGTACCTGTCCTGAACCGTTCTCCAGTAGGCCAAACGAGTTCCATAGAGGTGATGGGTTCACCAATTTCGAATCGTGGGTCCATGCAAGGCTCTCTGTCCAGCATACAGGAAAGCACAGAGGTTTCGGGGTGAACACAAAAGGGGCTTATCACCATCATGCCATAAGGCCTTAAGGCATTGGTCAGCTGGGCCCAGGTGACGCCCGGCCCAATGCGCACTATTCGGTTCCGTACATCAATGGGACTAATATTGTTTAGTTTTTTGAGATCAAGAATAATCCCTCCTTTCAAGGGAATTGCCCCTTTATGCAAGTGAAGAGTCGAACTTGCAGGTGTCACAGATATGTTGTAATCATTGGCCACTTGAATGATCTTTTGAATGGTTAAGGGGTCCTGGGGGAAGACCACGATCTGGGGCGCTGGGCTGGAGGGTAGCCCAACCCTTTTTAGATAGGCCTTGATCAGCTCTCCGGTATCGATAAAATTTTCATCCCCCACAATACGGGCCAGTTTTTGCTTAACTTTCATACGAATGTTGTTCCAGGGATTGATTATTTATGGTGTCTTGAGCTCAATATTATAGGATCTTTCGCCCCACAGAGGCATTCGGCATTTACCGGCCAATGGAATAGGCGGAGGATGACGGCGGTGACGAGGTCGGCGCACAAGGGCTAGGCCTTAAAAGTAAAAAGCCCCACCGTTAGACGTAGATACGGTGAGGGCTTAGGGATTCCAGTGGAGAACCGGGCCTATTTGACGAGCTCTTTCAATGCCTTGCCAGGAACGAACTTGGGCACTTTTTTGGCTTTGATCTTGATCACTTCACCTGTCCGCGGATTTCTGCCTTTTCTGGCCTTTCTTTTGTCTACCTTGAACGTACCGAAGCCGATGAGGGTGACGGTATCCTTTTTCTTTAGTGCTTTCTTGATGGTGTCAAAAACACAGTCAACTGCGGCCTGAGCCTCTTTCTTGGTGCTTACGACCTTCGCCACTTCATTGATTAAATCCGCCTTGTTCATTGTGCCCTCCTTTCTTTAATCGGAATTGAGGTTAACCGCGTTTGCGCGATAATTAGCAAATCCAGGTCATGTTTTCAACTCAAAATTTTCAGAAAATTTATTTTTTTGTTTCTTGGGCAGGGCGTCTTGAGGAACGGGTAGGAAATCTATCGGGGGGACTCTTTCACAAAGATCAGCCCACTGGCAAACCCCATGTGCTCATACTTATATTTATATCAATTATGTTGATAAAATTGATATAAATATATCAAGATAACAGATTATCATACATTGCGCATAAGCCCCTTATTCTGCCGGAGTCCCCAAGGTCTAGCAATTCTCCAGGAATCGATTATCTTTTGTAAAGCCTCCGGAGTGACCAATACCTCGCCCTTTGCCATAGTGTGCTGGATGGGATAATAGAAGGGGGCTATTCAGTGCAGAGATGGAGTGATGCGGGGTGAAAGTGGGTATGTCATGCCTGGATAGTATAGGTATTTCCATGGGGGAGGTGGATCAGCTGGTCAGAGAGGCCTCTTTTGCGCATTTCTTCGGCCATCTGGATTGGAGAGAGGTAAACGGGCTCATCGCCCAGGCGGAAGGTCCCCCAATGGACCACCATAAGCTGCTTGGCTTTAAGATCAGTAAAAGCTTGGGCGGTTTCAGCCGGGCTTAAATGACTGGGTGCCATAAACCATCGAGGTTCATAGGCCCCCAGGTTGAATACCGCCAGATCAATATGGAATTCTGTCCCTATTTCTCTAAAGCCTGTGAAATATCCAGTATCCCCTGATATGAAGATGCTGGGGCCGCCTGATATCCCTCGTATCAGGAAAGAGCCCCAGAGGGACCTATTGGGCCCTGCTATTGGGCTCCGCATGCTCCAGTGGTTGCAAGGGAGGAGGGTTATTTCCAGGTTGTCCCATACAACTGTTTCAAACCAGTCTAACTCTGCGGTACGGCGGAAGCCCAACTCCCTAAATATGGGTGCATAGCCCAAAGGGGATATGATGTAGGCCTTCTTATTTAGTCTGGCGAGGGAGGGCTTATCTAGGTGGTCATAGTGGCCATGGGTGATAAGAACAACATCAGGCTGAGGCATAGCCTTGAGATCAAAGGCAATAGGGCTGAAGTCCTTTATAAAGGGGAAAAGGCCAAAAAACACGGGATCTACGATGAGGGTTTTTTCCATGTATTTGATGAGGACTGAGGCATGCTTAAGAAAGGTAATGGATACTCCGCTGGATGTATTAACATTTTTCCAATCAATGGACACGGGAAGGACCTGTTCGTGTTTGTATAGGTGCTTGAAGTGATTTGTGCTGAATAGCTTCCATCGAAGGAGGCGCCATACGTTGCCGTAATCAACGTCATTGAAGGGATTTGTAAAACGCTCGCCACAGTGGTGTAGTTTCATGCTGGCAATGGTTCTCAAGGGGAGGTGATGGATGTCTCGAGAGTTTTTATGGCACTTGGAGGCTTGGACCTTTCTAGTCGAGATGGCCTGGTATGGAAAAAGGCTGCTTATCCCCATGAGGCCGATGAACCTTGTAACGGAAGAGATGAACATGCGGCGATTCATATTAAAGGTAGCCTGTTACGAAGATAGGCATTCTGTCGAAAAGCTTGGATCTTACCCCCCATGTGCCTTATATCAAATAACGTGGAATTCAGAAGCCAGAAGTGAGAATTCAAAAAGAAGACTCGAAGCAAGGGGTTACCGTATTCTGCATTCTGAATTCCGGCTACTGTCTTCTTACTTTTTACTGACCTAACCGTGGGCGTTAACGTTCGGTAAACTGTGAACAATTTTTGCCTAACGCCTTGAGTTCCACCCCTGCCTGCTGGCCCGCCTATGGTTTGTGGCGGGCAGGGAGGCTCGGAATGACAAGTATAGGTGTCGGTTTCATGAATTACCCGGAAGCCTGCTGTCCGGGTAGGTTGCTGACCACTGACAGCTCCATCCAGAAATCTCCGATTTGATTTATGGATAGGCACTAACATTGGGCTAAAACCAGGTGGGCTTCAAGACCTGGCTTCAGAGCGCATAATACATCTTTTATTCCTATTCCTTGTTTTTTTTCTTAACTAGGTCGATAAAGGCCTTCAGGCTTTCTTCAGAACCAAAGGCCTCTTTATAAAGCTGCTCGCTCCAGATGGTCAGGCCGATTTTGAAGATCCGGTGGATCACCTCATCGGCCTTCTCAGGGCCCTGGTGCTGAAGGATCTGATAGAGGAGATCGTCAGGCACATTTATGGGGTAAACCGCTGTCGGAGCTTTGGTGTCGTCCTTCAAATATTCTTGGACGCTCTTTAGAATTCTTAAGTTTGCGTACTTCCTTTTATATTCTCCCTCATCCATCATGGCTCACCCCTTTTCATAGAAAAGATAAAATGCTAAAAGCCGAAAGTCAACTGGCGCATATACATAAATCCAAGATTCATGGTGCTCCTGAGTGGTAATCTTGCCTTCCAAGTAGGTGGGGCGTACTATTGATAAGTTATCCTATTTAAGGAGTAATTGCCATGGGCAAATCAATATCTGTCTCGGAAAAGGACGAACAGATCTTTAATACCTTTATAAACAAGTGGGTTTATGATTCACAAGGGATAAAGAAAAGCTTCATTAGGATCCAACAGGCACTGGTGGCAAACCAGGGCACCCTTTTGCATTTTCACCTCAGGCCAGGAGTAAGTTACTCATTACGGGCCACTGTAAAACAAAGATTAGAGGGGCCTCGACCTTATTATGCGGTGGTGGATGTCGTGGATCAGGCCGATGGTGAGCCATGGCTCTCTGTGTGCTTTTATAGCGACACCGTCTCTGACCCTAGAGATCTTGGAAATCTTATTCCAAACGGCTTGCTGGATGAAGATGGGTATTGTTTTCCCGCCTGACCGTTGGACAGGGACGTGGATATATACGACGAGCCCCTGCTTTCTTATCTGGAATCGCGAATCAGAGAGGCCTACGGGGCCTTTACCCATGGGATAGCACCTTAAGCATGAGGGGAATGGCCACAAATGTGCCCAAGGAACTTCCAATATTTGTGAGCACTACGACCAATAGAATTCGTGTGACCTTATTTTTCCAAAATCCCTTTAGAGACCCAAGGTCCTGGGACAAGGCCTGAAAATCCTTTACCTTGGGCCTGCCACAGAAGACCTCCACCACTCCAGCTACCCATCCTGCTGCTACCATAGGATTGAGAGAGGTAATGGGAGCTGCAATAATTGCTGAGAGGACCGTGAGCGGATGGCCCAGGGCCGCTGCCGCACCAAGACCGGAAAGAACAGCATTGGCAAGCACCCACCACTTGAGCATGTGGGTTCCGACTCGAGTTCCGGCCATAAGAAATCCTGTTGTGATCAAGGCCAATATGAGAATAGGGATGAGCCATTTAAGGGCAGTGACCCATTTGCTCTTAGGTGGCAACGACTCCAGCCCGGAAAGGTCGATTTCTTTGTCCCAATATTTCCTAATGCCCGGAAGATGTCCAGCGCCCACTACAGCCACGATTTTTTGGCCAGGGGCATTACGAATCTTTTGAGATAAATACTGATCTCTTTCGTCAATCAAGACCTGACCCACCTCTGGAAGTGATTTTGCCACTTCAGCGATAAGGGACTCTACTACATTGAGTTCCTTCATTTTTTCGATTTCCTCTTCTCTTATGGACTCCAGTTGGCTGGCAGAGGTAAAGAATTGTCCCAGAAGCTTTATTTTGGTCCAAAAACTCATTAGTCGCCATGTCCTGGACAAGGTTATTCGGATATCGCGGTCAGCTAGGTGTATGTGGGCGCCGAGGGTTTGTGCGGCTTGAATGGCCTCTAGGACCTCTTGACCTGGCCTTACACCTAGCTTATCTCCGATCTTTTTTTGAAAAGAGGAAAGAACAAAATTAGACAAGAGCAGGAATGCCTTTTTTTCTTTGATTACCTTTAAAAGGTCAGTTTCTTCCCATTGTTTTTTTTTGGTTAATGTCTCGAACCGGGAGCTACAAAGCTCCACACACACGGTATCGGGGTGTTCTTCGTGAATGATGTTACGTACCAATTCCGCGCTCTCTCTAGATACATGAGCTGTCCCCACAAGGATAAAGGTCTTTTCTTGTGTTTCTATTCTCTCGATATTCTTGTGGTTGTCTGGTGCCATGTTTGCGTGTATAGTCCTTTCTCGAGAGCAAATGGGGGATTATCGTTTAGATCTCCGGCCCATTCTAAGCCAAAGTCGCTTTGAGCTTTATTTTAAGGAAAAGTCTGGGTGGTATGTGTGACGCCACCCTTGCAATAAGAACCTGCTTTTACCATAAACCATATAAATTTCCAACTACTCACAGCTTGCTCTCTGGAGCAGGTCACAATGCCTGAGAATTTCATAGCCAAAATAGAACATGCATTAAACAAAGGGTTGGAAGAGGGCGTATATCCCGGGGCGGTGTTGCTCGTGGGCCGAAAGGGAAAAGTTCTCTTTTTACAAGCAGTGGGGCATGCATCAATACGGCCTGCAATGGTAAAGATGAGAGAGGACACCATTTTCGACCTGGCCTCCTTGACCAAGCCCCTGGCCACAGCCCTTGCAGTTATGAAACTGGTCGATAAGGGAGTGCTTCATTTAGAATCCCCATTAAAGGATTTACTGCCCGCTAAGGTGCCAATGGACAAGGCGTCCATTACCTTAAGACAACTACTTAGTCATAGTGCAGGGCTACCGGACTGGAAGCCTTTTTATAGGGAAGTCCAAGATATGGATCGCAAGACCCGAAAACAAAAGGTCTGGCAGCTCATTTTGGAGACCAAACTTGTTCATTCTCCTGGTCAGAAGGCGCTGTACAGCGATCTTGGATATATGCTCCTGGAATGGCTCGTGGAGGCAAGCTCAGGGAAAAGTCTGCCGGATTTTGTGGGCCCTTATTTTTATGAGCCCCTTGGGCTTAAGCGGACCTTTTTTCAGGAAACAGACGCCCCTATTAAATTCGATTTAGACCAGTATGCTGCTACTGAGGATTGTCCATGGCGAGGTAAAGTGGTCCAGGGAGTTGTCCATGATGAAAATGCATACACCATGGGAGGGTATTCAGGCCACGCTGGGCTTTTCAGTACAGCGCCAGAGGTCCATGTGCTATGTCACACCCTCTTGGAGCATTACCAAGGAAAACGAAATGACCTTCTAAGCCCATTCACAGCCAAGAGTTTTTTGAGTCCACAGTGCAAACCAATGGGAACCACCTGGGCCTTGGGATGGGACACGCCGTCTCTAAATGGTTCCAGTGCAGGCCAACACTTTTCCAGCTCTAGCGTTGGTCATTTGGGATTTACAGGGACTTCTATTTGGATGGATCTCAAGAAGGAATTAATCGTGGTGCTTCTCACAAATAGAATACATCTCAGTAGAAAAAACGAGAAGATACGAATTTTCAGGCCATATCTTCATGATTTGATTGCAGAGTGGGTAGGTTGTGATTAAGGCCTTGGGCAGAAGCCAGTAATGGAAAAGAGTTGACAGCCTATGTGTAGGGCATTATAGTGGGCTCAAATCAGTTGGCAAGGGGGGTGAAAACGCTTAAAATAAAAGGGAATTAGCATTTCCGAATCCACTTACCCATGAAAAAAGGAGGTGATAGAAGACAAGGATTAATGATAGACCCAAAAGATCCAATGGATCATCAACCCATTGACCCTGGTTGTTTTTAAAACTAAGAACCTCAATATAAAAAAGCCCTTTATGAGTGATTTGTGACCCTAATGGTGTGACGAATCTAAATTCAGATGGGCAATAAGGCTTCGGCCGTTTGGAGGAGGTAAAAAGGATGAATTCACTATGGGTTTTAATATGGTGGGTTGTCATAGTTGTTATCGGTTACTGGGTGTATGCGAGGTGGGCTGCCAAACATGTTTTTGAGGTGGATCCGAATAGGGCAACACCGGCTAAAATGTATATGGATGGCGTTGATTTTATGCCAGCTAACAAGAATGTGCTTTATGGTTTTCAGTTGAATTCCATAGCTGGCGCTGCGCCAATCATTGGTCCTATCGTGGCACTCCAGTGGGGTTGGCTGCCGACCTTATTATGGTTGGGCCTGGGTGTCTTTTTTATCGGTTGGTTGCAGGACTTCTCAAGCGCCATGGTCTCCATTAGAAACGACGGCGATACCTTCGGCGCGCTAGGTTACAAGCTGATTTCTCCTCGAGCGAGAAAGATCCTCTTGACATTTGTCTACTTCTACCTCCTACTGATCGCCTGTGCATTCGGACATGTCATTACAAAAGGTATCAGCCACAATGCTGCCCTTCCTTTTCCACTGCTTGTGGTTATTGCCGTTGCATTTCTAGTAGGCCATATGATTTATAAGGCGAGGGTCAATATCATCGCCACAACGATTCTTGCCATTGTGGCCATCTTTGTCGCAATCTGGTTGGGCACTGTGTGGAACATGTCGTTTTCCTACAATACGATCCTTATTTGTGTGCTCATTTTTGGCTATTTTAGTTCCATACTTCCTGTCTGGCGGTTCATCCAGCCGTACAATTACTCATCGGTCTATGTGGTGTACTTTGGTATCATCGCAGGGGTCATCGGTATTATTATAGGCCACAAGCCCATGACGCTTCCTGCCTTTACAGGATGGAGTGTCAAGGTTGGGCCACTCTGGCCGATACTTTTTGTCACTGTTGCGTGTGGGGCTATTTCCGGGTGGCATAGCCTTGTTTCGAGCACTGCCACTTCCAGGCAGTTGGAAAACGAGTTGGATGTGCGGCCTGTCACTGCAGGAGCCATGTTTGCGGAGTTTACCATATCTATTATTGCCGTTATCGTGTGTGCTACAGCCTTTTCGAGTAAAGCGGATTATTTGGCCAATCTGAAGAATCCTGTAGGGATCTTTGTTGGGGGCTTAGGTGGTGCCATAACCTCCATTGGTCTGCCAATATCCTATGCAAAGGCACTCGCAGGCATGATGATCATAATTTTGGCCTTGACCATTGTGAATTTGGTATTCCGCTTTATGAAGGTGGCTACGGCAGAACTGCTTGGAGATGCAATCGGGATCGCAAAGAATCCCCATTTGGCTACTATTGTTGCACTGGCCATTACCTTTTTGCTGGTCAAGACAGGCACATGGCTTTATATTTGGGTGCTATTCGGAGGGGCTAATCAGCTGATGGCCTCTTTTGCTCTGTTGTTGATTACCTTGTTCTTGGTCCAGAAGTCCAAGAATTATAAGATCGCTATTTACCCAATGTTCTTTATGTACGCCACCACTGTCTGCGCGCTCTTTTATACGGCAGTGTTCAAACTGATACCGGGTGGTCTTGCAGGCAAAAAGGTTTTTGGAAACTTCTTTGCAGCGGCTGTGGCCATCCTTTTGATTATCTTAGCACTTATCCTAGCCTACGATGGGTGGAAGGCCTTTAGGAAGTTCAAGGCCGGGGTGGCAGAGGCCTCAGCAGAGGCGGAAAAGGCACCAGCCTAAGGATGATAGTCAAGTTAAGGAAGGAGGGCTTGGCCCTCCTTCCCATATGATGGAGTTTTTGGTTTGAAGGCTAAGTGGTTAAAAACCATTGGGGAGTACCTGAAGGGTGTTTTTCTCTATGGCCTTATAGATGAGATATATCGGGAAAAGCGCTCTATTGACCACCTATTTATGCTAGGTCTGTTTGGCAATACCATTGGGTTTCCCCATTTATTTAATTATTATCACTTGAAGATCCTTCCTTATTATGTAATGAAACTGGAGCCATGGAAAAGGAGGGTCCTGAAAGAAAGGGATTTTTTTGATAGTATCAAGGACGATTGATTGGGGAAATGAGGAGAAAGTTTAACCATGAATGAAAAGGATAAAGAAAAAAACAAGAAAAAGAAGCCAGGTGGAATTATAGGATTTTTGCGGGATTTTACCTATGGCATGGCAACTCATGGCATGGCCAGACATGCACTCAAAACACGGTCTAGCATGGAACACCTATTTATACTCATTACCATGGGCGATATGCTAGGGATCCCAATCCTTCCCCCCTATTATTCTCTGCGCCTCTTGCCGCACGTAGTGCCACAGATTACCACGTGGAAGCGCAGGATGTTAAGGGAAAAGGACTTTGTGGACAGCATGTATTGATTCCCGCTTTCCCATTTCATTTTTGGTTTTATAGAAGATAAGTTCAAAAGGCATTGAGGAGGAATTATGGGGCTGGCTGACATATTCGAGAAGTACCCGAACCGACAGTACATCATGTTCGGTGGAAAAGGAGGCCTTGGGAAAACTACGTTTTCAGCGGCTACGGCCTATTATCTGGCCAAAAAGGGCAAGCGGGTTTTGGTTTTCTCTGTGGACCCCCAGGCGTCCCTGAGCGATATCTTTGAAAGGGATATCTTTGGTAAAGGAAACGTGGAGATCCTTCCCAATCTTTACGCATGTGAGGTAGATGCCGATAAACGGATTCGCGATTACCAGGAGGAGATTCGACAAAAGATCATCTCCATGTATGGCATGAAGAAGATACCCGAGGAGATTGAGAGCTATATCCGGGCCTCTTCAGCAGAGCCTGCCATGGAGGAGAGCGCCATTTTCGATGCAGTAGTTGATATAGTGGTTCAAGGAGATTTTGACTATTACATTTATGACCTGGTGCCTCTTGGACATGCACTGTACTATTTAAGCATGGCCTCTATTTACGATGCCTGGCTCGAAAAAATAACGGCCTTGAGAGAGAAGATGCGAGAATATGATAAGGCCATTGCCACCATGAGAAGAGAGGAAGAAAGCGAGGAGGATCAGATCTACAATGAGTTGATGTATATCAAGGAACGAATTGGGGCCTCTTCTAAAATCATGACAGATAGAGAGAAAACGGCCTTTTTCTTTGTATTGACGCCAGAGGAGATGATTATTGCTGATACAGAGAAGGCCGGTAAACTTTTTGCCAAGTACAATGTGCCTCTTGCGGGATATGTGGTCAACCGGGTTCTGGATCGGGACTTACTAAACCAAAACATCCCCCAGTACCTTAAAAACAGGATCGAAACGCAATCCGAGGCCCTGGCCATGATTGAGCAGAAATTTGGGGCCTCTGTGCTGGCTAAGGTGCCTGAGTTTGATTCAGAAATCAAGGGGCTGGAAACCATTCGAGAACTTGCTGAGGTTATGTTTGAGGAGAAACTATCATGAATAGCAAAATGGCTCAGTTTTTCGAGGAACATCCGCAGATACGCTATACCTTTTTTGGGGGGAAGGGAGGTGTTGGAAAGACGGTGGTTGCGGCCGCTGTTGCCAATTGGATTGCTGAGCAGGGGAAAAAGACGCTGCTGGCATCAACCAACCCAGTGCACAGCCTTTCCAATCTTTTTCAGATGGATGTTTTTGGGAAGGAAGTCTTAATACCCGGAACCAACAATCTATATGTGGAGGAGATCGATACAAAGGATACCATTGAGAAATCCAAAAGGGAGATAAAGGAAAAAATCAGTTGGTTTCTTAAGTTTGCGGATATCCCAACCAAAGCGGAAGAGTTCGTGGAGTCGGCTACCATGAATCCCGCTTTTGAAGAATCTGCCATGTTTGAGAATATGATCAATATTATCTTTGAAGATGCTTATGATTTTTATGTATTTGATACAGCCCCCACGGCAAATGCGAGGCGGCTTTTGGGTATGTCCAAGGTATATACGCTATGGGTGGATAAAATGATGAAAAGCCGAGAGGAGGCCAAGGAAATGCGCTTAAGCCTCTCGTTCAGGAAAAAGAAAGTGGAACAGGAAGAAGATCCGCTTCTGGATTACCTAACCACATTCCGTGACAGAATTGATCGGATGAGAGAACTATTGACCGATGAGGAAAAAACAGCCTTTTTTTTCGTTACCTTGCTCGAATCTTTACCTCTTGCCGTAATTAAGCGATTTATCGGTTGGTTCGAGGATTTCGGAATTCCCATAGGCGGTGTGATCGTAAACGAGGCTATTGATACCTGTGATATAGACGAGACCACAGCGGAATTCTGTTTGAACAGGGTTAGAATGCAGGATAGATACAGAGAAGAAGTTAAAAAAAGCTTTAAGAACTTGTTGGGAGAAATTCCTCTCTTTGAGAAAGAGGTGAGAGGCCTAGATATGATTCAAAGGGTTACCCAAGCCCTTTTCTCTACAACTCAATAGGTTGCCTCTAAGCGCTGCTTGGCTCTGGAATGCATGAAGGGGCCTACAATGCTTGCTTTAAGCAACTATCAATAAGCTCTTCTAACTGATCCGTATCCCACCCGATGTATGTCTCTCTGTGGTTTATTATGAAGGCGGGAAAACGAAAAAGCCTATGGCGGATCTGTTTCCAAAGCCCCAGAGGAGATTGAGCATCAATCAGGCGTACTTGGATATGGTAGGGATAGAGAGAGAGGAGCCTTTTGATCCATTCAGAGAGATATCTAACCGCCTCTTTCCATTCAGTAGGGTATTCATTTATACAGACATTACGATACTTGGATCTGAGCCCAACATAATCCATTACCATACCGCAGCCGCGACAGCTCATATCTATCCCGGAAAGCGTAGGGGCTAAAATTTCTATAAGGATTGGTTCCATAGCGCCTGTCCAGAAATCTTTGATTTACGGAAATCTATTAATTAGTATAATGCCTTTAATGCCTTTTACAAGCCCCGGAATGAGGAAGTGGATTGGATGAAGGGGAAGGAAAGGTAACTGCCGGCTGGCGTGAGTTCAAGAAGGTTCATTTGAAAGTGGAGGAGCATCAAGATGGCCGAGATAAGAAGCACGCTAGATATTATTATGGAAAAGGCAAAGCGTTTTGATGTTACAGAGGAAGAGAAGGTCCAGTTGCAGAAGAAGGAGGTGCAGGACCGGGCCCGTGGTATGTTGCAAAAGTACTTGGACGGCCTGTTAGGCTTGAAGGAGTTACAAAAAGAGTTTCGAGCCATGCGAGAAGAGACTATTTCATGGGCTAAGGGGGCACTGGTGAGAGAGTGTCATGGCCGCTTGGATTTTGAGAAAGATAATAAGGAGCTACTGCTGCTCCTTGAGGGGGTTATCGGCATTGATTGCGGCCCCTGCCGCCAATTGATCGAAGAGTTCAAGGCAAAGATACAGCAAGAGGCAGAAAAGAGAAAGGAGCAGTTGGAGAAGGAATTAAGAAGAAAAGGGATAAGGGGGAATGCGGTAATACCCAATTACAGGGCTGCCCCGGGTTGGGAGGATTTCCTGGAGGCGCAACGAAGCCTTTTTAAGGAGAAACTAGGGCAAATTTTAGGACCGAAAATGGGTGGTTAGAGGACGAGGATTTTTTCTCGTGGCTTCCCAACCACCTTTCCAATGATGGAAGCATCTCCCATTCCAGCCGCATGGAGATCCTTGAGCAGGGCCTCGGCCTGAGTGGATTCCACGCAGATAAGGAGACCTCCAGAGGTCTGGGGATCGAACAGGAGGTCTCTAACAAGGGGGTCAATTGCGGAAGAGAATTCCACCATACATTCGCGGAATTCCTTGTTTCGATAGGCCCCGGCTGGAAAGAGGCCCATGGCAGCAAAATCAAGGCTATCCGGCAATATGGGAATAGCCTTGGCTATCAACTCCACGCCTATTCCAGAACCAATCACCATTTCCGCTATATGACCTAGAAGGCCGAATCCTGTAATATCCGTACAGGCATGTACTTCATATTCCTGCATCAGGGTGGCTGCTTCCCGGTTTAGGGTGGCCATCAGCTCTGTCACTGTGTCAATGGTCTCTTTCGAGGCGAGTCCGCCTTTGATTGCCGTATTAATAACACCTGTCCCAATCGGCTTGGTGAGAATTAATCGATCAGCCAGTCTTATTTCTTTTTTGGTAAGGACATTATTAGGATGTATAAACCCAGTAACCGAAAGGCCATACTTTAACTCGTTATCCTCCACACTGTGGCCTCCCACCAAGACCACGCCGGCCTCTGTCAGCTTGTCCAAACCGCCCTGGATAATTTGCCTAAGAATAGAGATATCCATTTTTTTTACAGGGAAGCCCACCAAATTCATGGCAGTTTTGGGTGTGCCTCCCATGGCATAAATGTCACTCAAGGCATTAGCCGCAGCGACTTGACCGAACCAGTACGGGTCGTCCACAATCGGGGTAAAAAAGTCAACAGTCTGAATAAGGGCAAGGTCTTCTGAAACCTTATAGACCCCAGCATCATCAGGCCGATCTAGACCCACGATCAGGTTTTCGTCTGTTGGGAATTTTATCCCACAAAGTGCCCTTTCCAGGTCCCCTGGAGGCAGCTTAGAGGCTCATCCTGAGCCTTCCACTGTTTCTGTCAAACGCAATTGCTTTTCATCTGACATTGTTGAATACCCGCAATCAGGGTTTAATAATGAACCTGCGTCTTCCTATGAGAGCGGCTTAGGGGAATTAGTGGCAACCTCCCCAAGGTCATTAAGGAGTTTCTGGAGATCTAGGCCGTATCTGTCGGCTACCCTATATAGGGGTTCAAATAATGCCTCGCAGCAAAGGCACACACCAGCCTGCTCATCGTATTTTTTGAATACTGCCTCTGTCTTGCGATGCCGCGAGACCACGTCCAGTATGGTCATTTCAGGATCAATGGGACTCCTGGAAGACATGAACAAATACCTTATACACCTATATATTTATAACTTTATCAGCTACCTGCATGGAAGTGACAATATCCAGCATATTGGTGGTTTCACCTATCTCTTTTTTTTCCAAAAGATCAAAATGGGTGAGACAGGTTCCACAGACCAATATGTGAACGCCCGTCTGGGCCAGTTCCTTTAATGTGGGCAAGGCCTCAGAGCCGTCAATGGATAATTTCACTCCATTATTGACAAGAACAAGGCGCCATAGGTCCTCTCCCATTTCCTTTAATGTTTTCAGAAAATTCATAAGCAATTTGTGACCTAGTTCGTCGTCGCCGTAACCCATCCGGTCAGTGGCCACCATGACCATGATCTTTTTTCTTTCGGGCCCAGCCTCTAGTGCAGCCGATCCCTTAAGAGGGGTCGTTTCCCCTGATTTATTCTTGCCAATGACATGATAAAGCGAGCCTTCTCTCTCGACGGTTACCTCAAAGTTTTGAGACTCCAAGAAACGGGTTACATTCTGTTTTGAGGCCTCGTTGTCAACAGTTACCTTAATGGTATTGGGATGTTCTCTTTCTAGAGCCTCTTTTGTCTGAAGTACCGGACCAGGGCAAGCCAGCCCTCGACAATCAAGCTCTATTGGCATTAAAATTCCTCCCTTGGTGTTTGCTTTTTACAAGAGCAGATTTTCCTCTATGATCAAACCTACAGGAGGGCAATTCCTCTGCTGCGATTAAACTGCTTGGATTGGTCTAAGGCGAATATTATATTCCCTTTGCCACCTCCAATACCTTGCATTCTGACACCTTCTTTATGTCAACAGGGTCCATTATAAGCAAGGTTCCCCTCTGGCCACCATTTATGGCTACCGTATCGTAGTCAAGAACTGATTTTTCCATGATGACTGGCAACCTCCTTTTGGAGCCAAATGGACTTATACCGCCGGTGAGGTAGCCTGTGAGCTTTTCTGCTGTGTGGGAATCGGCCATTTGTGCCCTTTTCACGCCCAAAGCCTTTGACAGCCTCTTTAGGTCCAACTGCTTATTGCCAGGCATCAACACGAATACATAGCCTTTTGGGCCCACATCGACCACCAAGGTTTTTATTGTCTTTTCAAGGGGGAACCCTATTGCCTTGGCCGCAAACTCGGCACCCTTCTTTTGGTGGTCATATGTTACGGGCTTGAAAGGAATGCCTTTGGATTTGAGAAAACCTATGGCCCGGGTGGACATTTACGTAATAGAACCCGTATATACATTAAAATCTTCTATGCCTCAAACTCGTGCACCTAAATATAATTTCAAGATAAATTAGATATGTCAAACAGGAAAAAACGATAAAAACCAAAGTTGGTATAGACATATCCTATAAATCCATGCCCTCGATTCAAGACTCTACAGCTAAATCCTTCCCTTATAGTAACACTGCTCCTACCCACAGAGTGGCCAAGTAGTAATTTGCAGATTGGTTCCTCAGCTTGTGTTTAATGGTCCTCTTAAAAGATGATGTGGCTAATATGAGAGTTTCAAATAAATAAATGCTGTGAACTCGGGTGTCGTAGTTTCGGGAGAGCATACTAATATTTAAAGAAAATGATATTTTCGATATTCTATATATAATGATAATTTATAATACAAAAAATTATAAAATAATAAAAAAAAATATCTTGACATCTTGTTATTAATATAGTATGAAAACAAGCCATGAAGAAAAAGATGTTTTCCACACAAGTAAAGAACGAATTGCTCAAAGAGTTTAAGAAGCTGGCCATTGATTTGGAGCGCCCAATTAATGACGTGCTCGAGGAGGCTATGCTGGACTTATTGGAAAAATACGGAATCGAATTCAAGGTCGAGACGCAGGGCCGCCCTAGCAAAGTCGCAGCAGACAGTAATGTCCAAGGTGACAAAAGAAAAAGCAAGGATCAATGACATGTTCAAGCCTCGTGAATTTTTTGTGGCTCCTGTATGCGAAAGCGCCAAACCTGATGATATGTCAACGGTGGTTTGTTTAGGAGTTGGGATCAAATGCCAGAGTCGACCACTGATGTGACAGCAGCCTCAAACTCAGGGGAGGGGTATCACCGCATTCTCGCCAATGTGGCCCTTTACCTGATGACAGGCAGTGCCTCGCTGGCTGGCACCTTTACCTTTCAAAAAGAACACCGATCTGGAACCATACAGTATGGCGCCATTGAAGAATATCGTTCAGCAGCTCTCACAAACGTGGATGCATTGGTGGTTGAAGAGCTTTGCGAGTTTTTGCGTACAGATCAGATGCTGAAAGGACGATTGATCCACGATTCAGATATCAGGAGTGTTGCGGAGGAACTTGTCCAGAAAGAAATCATCGAAGAAAAACTTGAAGGTACCACCTATTACTTGAAGGCGAGGCTCTTGGCCGATCCCGAACAGATCTCTGAGGTGGTGAATCTGCTCCAGGAAATAGAGAACAAGATTGAGGAGTTGCGCCGGGCAAGAACAAGGGCTGATGAGGCGTTAAGAGAGGTTGAAAGGCTTGAAAAGGAAGTACAACTGGCTAGGGTAAAGGTAGACCTCTTCAAAAAGGAACCTGATAAGGCCTTAGAGGAAACGGATGAGATTGAGACCCTACTCAGAGAGGCCAGAGATCTATTTGCAAATCAGGACTATGAAGGGGCAATTCATATCTATACATCCCTAATACAGAGGGACAAGGAGAGGCTACGTTGCCTTTTGGATAGGGGCGCAGCCTATTTTCATACAGACCAATACGGGGCAGCAGGTGCGGATTTTTCTGAGGCCCTTGAATTGGATCCATTCAACCCAGTGGCCTACCATAATCGTGGAAGTTGTCGTGTGAAAATGGGGGCTTTTGATGATGCGTTGAAGGACTATGCCCAAGCCATTGAACTGGATCCCCAGTACTCAGAGGCCTACCGGAATAGAGGCATAACCTATCTTAAGTACCTCTCCGATTATGAAGCAGCTCTCAATGATTTCAATCGTCTTATCTCCCTTCGCCCTCACGACCATGCCGCATACTTCCTCCGGGGGACAGCTTTTGGTAAACTTATGCGCTTCGAGGAGGCCCTTAGAGACTACGAAAAGGCAGCCGAAACACTCAAGGATGATCCGTGGTTGTATTATAACATGGGAAACTGTTTGTTGAGGATGAGGCATTATGAAGAGGCAATTGAAAGCTATTCCAAGGCCATTGAATGTAGGCCAACAGTAGGGTCATTTTATCATAATAGGGGTCTTGCCTTTGCCAAAGAGGGGAGGATTTCAGATGCCCTGAGTGATTATAATGAGGCACTGAATCTTGGCCTTGATGATCCAAAGGCATACGTGATTCGAGGGTTCCTCTATTGGAAAAATGGAGAGAGGGACAAGGCACGCCAGGACTGGGAAAAAGCCGCTGAACTGGGAGAGACAAGAGGTCTGGAATACATGGCACAATTGGATATTTCCTAGCATCTAGCCTAATACAAAGTACTGGGAAAGCCGCATATTATGAGATGTGCGGCTTTTTTTGACACGCCGAGATAATTTTGATATGTATTATTCCATATTGGAATAGTATCTTCTGGTTGGCAAGGTGCACATGTTAGGGTAATCCGTTTTAGGTCAACAATATACTCCTTGAGTGAGATTGCCTCCCTTTTGGAAAAAGGCCCAATATTATGGAAAGGAATTTTTTTGAGATGAGAAATGAACCATCTTTGCAAAGCAAATTCGCCTCTATGGCAGAGGTCATACCGCTGGAGCAGGCAGTAGGCAAGGTCTTGGCCCATGATATTACCGAGATTCGTCCTGGTCAGTTCAAGGGGCCTGCATTTAAGAAAGGCCACGTGGTAAAGGAAGAGGATCTGGAGCACTTGAGGCGCCTAGGAAAGGAAAATCTTTTTGTCCTCCATATCGGGGAAGGGGAATACCATGAGGACGACGCAGCACAGATGCTGGCCGATGCCCTATGTGGAGCCAATGTTGTGCACGACGGCAAACCAGCAGAGGGCAAAATCGCACTCAAGGCCGACTCAAGGGGCCTTTTGAAGGTAAATGTTGAGGCCCTTACCCGCTTCAATATGGTTCCGGATGTAACCTGCGCTGGTCGACACAATAACACTGTGGTAGAAAGAGGCGAAACTGTTGCTGGAACAAGGGCGATTCCACTGGTGATTCGAGGTGAATTCCTGCATCAGGCCCTGGCTGTTGCCAGGGAAGCGGGGGGGATCTTCTCGGTTAAACCATTTGGTGCACTGAGGACAGGGGTTGTCATTACAGGAAATGAGGTCTATTATGGACGCGTAGATGATAAGTTCGCCCCTATCCTGCGAAAGAAATTGGCATTTTTTGACTGCCCAGTGGACGAGATTGCCTTTTGTCCTGATGACAGGAGTATCATTGAAAGAAACATCAGGCGCTTTATAGCCAAGGGCATACAGCTTGTTCTCGTGGCAGGAGGCATGAGTGTAGATCCTGATGACGTGAGTCGCATGGCAATAAAGGATGCAGGCGCGGAGGATCTGGTCTATGGAAGTCCTGTACTTCCTGGTGCCATGTTTCTGTATGCGAGAATAAAGGATGTACCCATTATGGGGCTGCCTGCCTGTGTGCTCTATTATAGGGCTACGGTATTTGATTTGATGCTTCCCAGGGTGTTGGCTGGGGAAAGAATAACAAGGAGAGACTTGGCTGAAATGGCCCATGGCGGCCTTTGCTTGAATTGTGACACATGCCACTACCCCATCTGTCCCTTCGGAAAGTAGCTCAGGAGGGATCAGGAGCCAGCAACAGGTAAAATTATGAATTTTGAATTATGAATGTTGAATCAGGAAGTAGAGCTGACTACCAATGGCTAATAGTTAAAACCCGGAATATTGGAATGCTGGAATATTGGGCAGGGATAGGTGGGAGATGGGAATAGTGACATACTGGAATGTTGGGCTCAGGTTTGACGAATAACGAGTAACAAGTAATGAGTAGCAAGTAACGGATAACGGTGAACATTTTAGCTTCTAACTCCTGACTCCTAACTACTGACTTCTTAGAGGAATGAAAACACGCCCTGCCTCAGAATACGCCCTGCTTGGAGCCTTGATGTCAGGGCCCAAGCATGGTTATGAGATCCTCCAGTTCTTAGACAGCTCATTGGGCTCCACCTGGTATGTGGGTACCAGCCAGCTTTACAGCCTTCTTAAAAGGCTTGAGCGGGAAGGGCTAGTCGTATCCAGTGTGGAACCCCAGGAAACTCGGCCTTCAAAGAGGGTCTTTTCCATTACTCCAGAGGGAAAAAAGGCCTTTGAGAGTTGGGTTTATTGCCCCACAGAACATGTCAGGGACCTTAGGATCGAATTCTTGGCCAAGCTTTTTTTCTTCCATTACCTCTCTTTGAAAGGAGGAAGCCAACTGCTAGTGGCCCAAATTCAAGTCCTAGAACAAATCAAGGAAAGGTTAAAGGAAAAGCAACAAAAGGAAAAGGACCCTTACAGCATGCTAGTCCTCAGATTTAAGATGACCACTTTAGAAGCCTGGCTTCAATGGCTCATTAAAGAGGCCACACCCTTTATTGGAGAAGGCAATACTCGCAACTGTTTACCATTGACTGAAGAAACCAGCACGGGAGAGAACTCTAAAAGAGAATAATGGTATTCCACCGTCAGCCACATTTTTTTAAAGCACTCCAAGACGAATTTAGGTAACAGCCTACGGGCTCTTATCCCTTGTCTATTCTCTCCAAAATAGTTTTGACCATATTTTGTAACTCGAAAATATTGAATGGCTTTGTGATGCATGCCGCAGCGCCGCTTTTCAGTAGGTCATACACGGGCCCGTTGCCAGTTACTATAAGGATGGGAATAGAAGGATACTCTGCTTTTATCCTCCGTGTCAACTCAAGCCCATCCATTTTGGGCATCATGTAATCCGTGATAATTAAATCATACGACCTCTTTTCAACCTGGCTTATTGCCTCGACTCCATTTTCCACTATATCTATTTCATAACCACAGATTTCGAGGGCCCGAGCCAGTAGAGACCTCACGAATTCGTCGTCATCTGCGATAAGGATTCTCTTTCTGCCCATTTATCCCTCTTTATTCTCATAAATACAACTAATAAGACATAAATGTCAACAAAAAAATACCACTGAGAGTTGTTAGACTTTTCCTGGATTTTATGTGATAGAAGGCTTTCAAAGTTAGTGAAAGAGGATGGGCTGATTGAAGGAAGAAGCGATTGATCAACAAGAAGATTGGACTAAAAATCAAACAGCTAAGGAAGGGCTGGGGTCTCTCTCAGATCGAATTGGCCGAAAGAATAGGTATCTCTTTTCAGCAGATTCAGAAATATGAGAGAGGCGCAACCAGAATTTCGGTGGCGCGCTTGCAACAGATTTCAGAGGCCCTTGGCGTCAATATTACAGTCTTTTTCGAGGAAGGAGAAAGGCCTCTCAAGGTTTCAGACCTCGCTTTAAAATATGCTCCAGATGTTGATTCCCTTGATCCTGTTCAACCCCTCAACAAGGAAGAAATTACGCTCTTGAAACTCTTTCGCAAAACAAAAAATAAGAAGATAAGAGAGGGTATTATAATGCAATTGCGAGGGGTTATTGAGCTGGAAAATAGGAAATAGGAACATGCCTGATTATAGAATGCTGGATGATTCCGGAAAACAACATTGGGAATAAGTTTGAAGCATATTAAAGACATTCCTGATTTTGATAGGCCCCGAGAAAAACTAGCCGCCAGAGGGCCGGAAGCCCTTTCAGATACAGAATTGCTCGCCATACTCCTTGGAAGTGGAGTAAAAGGAAAAGATGTCTTCCAAGTAGCTCATGCCATCCTACGAAAGTTAGATAGAGACAGGGAAAAGGTAAACGTAGAGACTCTTGTGTCCATAGAAGGTGTTGGTCTCGCTAAGGCATGCCAGATTGTGGCTTCTTTTGAATTTGCGCGGAGAAGACTGTTAAGAAGAAGTGTCGTTATTCAAAAGGCACAAGATGTCTTGCCGCTTGTTTCATATATTGCCAACAAGAAGCAAGAATACTTCCTCTGTATATCTTTGAATGGGGCAAATGAGGTTATTGGAAATAGGGTAGTTACTGTAGGTCTTCTTAATACAAATCAGGTTCACCCGCGTGAGGTGTTTGCGGATGCTATCTCCGATAGGGCGGCCTCTATAATCCTTGTCCACAATCACCCTTCAGGTGTACTCAAACCCAGTCCTGATGATTTAGCTACAACGAGACAATTAGTTGATGCCGGTAGGATCCTTGGAATACCTGTACTAGATCATATAATTGTCACAAGGAAAGGCTATCTATCATTCAAGGAAAGAGGTTTGATGTGAAGGGGGGATTTGATGGGGCCTCCCTTATTGGACAGCATTTTGCTTATGTATCTCCTCTCTTTTTTCTAGAATCTCTTCCAGGGCCTCGGGTATGTGACGAATGATTTCCCTCACCTGGGTAGCAGGCGATGGTTTTGCGTAATATCCAGCCAATCGATTTACACAGGCTGCCATGATAGCACTTTTTTTGATCTCCATTCCTGCTTCAATCAGGGCCGTCACAATGCCGGTCAGGGTGTCCCCGGTCCCTCCTATGGCCTCCAGAGTTTCTTCCATAGGCCTATCAATAGTCGCCAGGATGCCTTGTTGGTTAGCCACATAATCCCGTTTTCCCTTTACCAAGAGGTAGCGAGGGGCATTATTATAATTGTAGGCACGAGCTATCAGGTCAGGGACCTGGTTTTCATCATGCAGGATAAATCCCCTAGTGTAGAAGGGATGAGGTGCTGTTTCATCGGCCATAAAAGCAAGCTCTCCGGCATCAGGAGTAAAAAGATCGTAGAGTTGGGCTTGACCGCTCATCTTGGCCGCATACATGAAACCAGCATCTGCAATTAGAATTGGCCGTCGCGCCATCTCCTCTATAGCAAATAGCACCCGATTATGCCAGTCAACGTCTGGTTGAAGGTAATGAAACGTGATTGTATGAAAACCCGACTCCCCCAAGTGATGGGTTAGATACTCATACAAATACCTGCTGCCGTGGCCTAGGCCAATGTCTCCAACGAGATACCCGAAGGGCGGCGGTTGACCCAGTGCTTCTCCAGTCTTGATTGCTGCGGCCAACAGGGCCGGGGTTCCTCGGTTCACGGAGACCCTCTTTCCCTGGATGCAGATATCATTATCTTCCAAAATGACTTTCCCACCAATTAAGGGGAAGTGTTTGTGGGGAACGGTCCCTACTATGGCGAGCATCTTCGCTTCATCTCCTCGTATGCCAACTGCAAGGCATAGCCGCAAAGGGTATGCCCGATTTCCCGTGGAGCGGGTGCTTCACCTAAAGGCTTTCCCACCATCTCCTGAGCAAGGTAAGGGACATCCGGGCAACCGCCCCCAGAGATATTCACTATGGTGAGTGTCTCTTTGTGGACAGTCAGTTTCATATTGGCCGCCCGGACCATTAGGTATTGACCAAAGTCTTTAATATGGAAAAGATCCACGGGCTGGAGCAGGGGGCTATTCACCGGGACCATCTTTTTGGGAGGGACACCGGCCTTTTGGAGGGTTCTCAGGATCTTTAATTCCTCGATCAGGGGAAATTCAATGACCAGATCACAGCCCGACCTGATCTCAGGTGGTGGCCCCATCACCCGGATTTTCCAGCCTTCCTTTTTAAGGAGGGTTTCAGCCCGTATTACCTCACTGGTATTCTCAAAGACCATAATCCCCCGGTCCCAGCTTTGACTTCTCTGGAAGGCTTTCGGCCATTTTGGTTTAAAAAAGTCTAAGAAACCCAAGGCTAATCAATCCTTACTGATGACTATTCTGTATCCTTCACCTTCTTCTTGTATTTCTCTCACCTGCCACCCCTGGCTTTCTGCGGCACGGCTTACGTTTTCCTTTGATGTGTCCGTATCTACCAGGACCTCAATTTCCCCCTTATTCACCTTCTTGATCTCATCCATGGTCATCAAAACAGGTTGAGGACAACTAAACCCTCGTGCATCAACGATTGTGGTCATCTTTCACCCTCCTTAAGCAACCTTTTTTCTCATGGTGAAACCGATAAACAGGCAGACTAGCAGCCCAATAAGCACAGCCGCGATTCCCTGGGGTCCAATCCCCTTTGGTGAACTGGCCAAGCCAAAATTGTGCGAAAATGCAGCACCTACAATCATCCCCAGCACAAAAATTCCAGCATCACCATCTCCCTCTCCGGCCAAAAAAAGCTGGCGTCCAGGACATCCACCTGCCAGGGCAAAGGCCAGGCCGGCCACAACCATACCCCCAAAATTCCAGATGCTCATGGAGTGGGCCACAGGCTGATGGGCAAAGCCTGGATGGAATTGGCCCATGATCAGATTTGTGATGAAGGCAACCACCACAAGGGCACAAATCCCAAGGAAGAGATGGGCCTGGCGGAACAGTATCAAGTCCCGGAATGCCCCCATGGTACAAAAGCGGCTTCGCTGTGCTAGGAATCCTATGACAAGGCCTACTAACAGAGAGACAATAAAGGGAGCATGCATCGCCCCCGGGCCTTTTAGACTATAGAACAGGATCCCACTTTTGGCCTGTCCTCTGACCTGTGGGAAGATGAAAGTCAGGACGAGAGAGCCAAGCATCATAAGAGGGAGCAACCATCCTACTGATGCGGACGTCTTATTAGCACGACCCAAGGTATATCCGCCCTTGAGGAAGAGGGTTCCAATCCAGATACCGGCAATTAGGCCCAGCAAGCCGAAAATAGCATTTCCGTCACCACCAGCAAGGCGCAATAAGGCTCGCCACGGGCATCCCAGAAAGACCAATGCCCCTATCATAGCAAATGCCCCCAGTACGAATCTTACGATAGGAGCCGAACCTGCTCGTGGTCGAAACTCCTTGAAAAGATATGCGGCCACCAATGAACCCAAGACAAAACCAATAATTTCCGGTCGTATGTACTGGACCACAGCAGCACGATGAAGCCCAAGGGCGCCTGCAATATCCCTCTCAAAACAGGCAACACAGACTCCCATGTTTCCAGGGTTGCCCAATTTCTGTAATAAAGGGGCAAAGACTCCAATAAAGCCCCCCACACTTATTATTCCCCACTTGGTTGCAAAGAAGTTCTTCAGGTTTGTCATTGAAAGATCCCCCTTTCCATATGTTGATTGCTTACTGGTCTGTTACATAGATGTTACAATCTCCAACATGTTTTTGTTTCTCTCTGAAGGCCCAGCTCTGTGCATAGTTAGAGAAAAAGTTCCGATTTGTCAAATCGGAAATACCGATTAAATAACATAATTTGCTAGGAAAATCCGATATCGTGGATCACTCTCCGTAGTGCCCAGGAAGACTTTCAATGTGTAATTAGACTTTAGATTAAGGAGATATATGAGCTAAGGGAAAGAGAAGGTTATCTGAAATGATGGAGGGGAAATTGGAAGTATTCTGATTTATCAGATTGGAAAATCCGAGAGTTTGAAGAGCATAAGAAAGGGAACGCTGATATAAGAATCAGAATTAGACCTAGATTATTCTATACGATTTACTAAATTTTTTTTACCTTGAGCCGAACGTCTTTATCCAGCCATGTTTCGGCTACTATTACCCCTTGGTTATGAGCAATGACCTTTTTGATTTTTTCGAGCTTTTCACCTTCCAGAATGAATTCGAATGCCTCTCCAGAGGGGATAATTCTCAGACATAGACCTACGTCCAGATATGCCTTTCAGCAGTCACCTCTATAGTCAATTATCTTCTCCATTTTTTGCCTCTCAGAACGCAGGAGCGTTTTCCAGTAGAAATTGCATCATGGCTTTGGACAGGGGTGAGGCAGTCCTTCTTTTGTCTCGTATCAAATAGAATTTTCTTTTCATTGGAAGGCCTCTGACCCGCAATATTTTAAGGATGCCAGCCATGACTTCAGTTTCAACTGCTCGGTAGGAGAGAACAGATATGCCCAATCCGGCCTTGATTCCTTCCTTCACGGCTGTAGAAGAGCCCAGCGAGGCCACCACCATAAATTCCTCCAGATTTTTTTGGCCTTTACTCTTTAAATGATCCCTCAACATCTTAAGAGTTCCTGAGCCCGGTTCCCTCGTAATAAAGGGAGCCTCTGCAAGCTCTTGGATAGTGAGGAGTTTTCTGTTCGCCCACTGGTGCTCGACGGGGACGGCCACCACAAGTTCGTCCTCCCACAGCTCGTGTTGCTCCATGGTCTTGTATCCGGTCATAGAGCCAATGACGCCTAATTCCAATTGTCCCTCACTGACCCTGGATTCTATCTCATCAGTGTCTCCCACAAACAGGTCTACGGATATGTCAGGATACCTTTCACGAAAACGGCCGATCATTTTTGGCAGGATGTATTCACCCGGGATTGTACTTCCCCCTATGCGTATTTCACCCTTTTTCACTCCCAGAAAGTCTTCCATTTCAAGACACACGGCCCTTTTCATCTCTAGCAGGTCAATCGCATGAGCATACAAGCGCTTACCTGCAGCAGTAGGCACGACCGTTCGGCCAAGGCGATCTAGCAATCGTGTGCCCACCATAGTCTCCAAGGTAGCAATTCTTTCGCTGACCGATGCCTGTGCCAAAAATACTGCCTTCGCAGCCTTAGAGAAGCTTTTGAGTTCGACCACCTTACAGAAGATTTCAAGCTGCCTGAGGTCGAAATCAATGCTTGGTCTTGTGTGTCTTTTTTTTGGTGTCATAGCAAGTTAAAGTTATGAGTTATGAGTGAGCTAGAGTTAACAAAGAAGTCAGAAGTCAGGAGTCAAAATATTCCGCCCTTTCGGGCGGGGATCAATGACAAAGGAAAACCTTTGACCTTTGGCCTTTAGCCTTTCGCCTCTATCTTGGCCTCTGTCCTTCTGGTCTTTGGCATTTGGATTTTGTCATTTGACATTACGCAACGGCTCTCGGCTGTCAGCTTTCAGCGATTATCTACTAACTCCTGCCTTTCCTCCTCAATCGCAGCGATCCTTACCTCCTAACGCAACTATATTTCGCTATTCCGCTGTCCTTTTTCCTTTAACCTTGCTCCTTTGTACACCGCCTAGGCTTCTGGCTTCCTAGCATCCCAGCCTCCCAGCTTCCTGGCTTCTGTCTCCTGACTCCTTGATCCTTTCTCCCTGTTCCTTTTACCTTGGGCCTAGCGCCCTATGCCCAAAGCCTGTTTTCATATGTATCCAAACCAGAAACTCTCGATCTCTCTGAAATTTGCCTTGACATATTCGGCCCCTGAAATGATTTCCCCGTGGCCTGGAAGCACATATGTTACATCAAGGCGAGAAAGTTTTTGAATGCTTTGTTTTAGCTGTTCCCCATTTCCTCCAGGAAGGTCAGTCCTGCCGATGCCGCCATTGAATATTACATCACCTGTAAAAAGGGCCTTTCTGTCGGGCCAATACAGACAGACGGAGCCCGGCGAATGTCCAGGGCTTTCTATGACTTCCAGTCTGATGTTACCCAGGTGTAAATCACCCTCCCGAAGCAAGACATGGGGCTCAAAATGGGGTATGCCCAGTGCTTCGCCGTAATGTGGAGCAATTTTGCGTATGAAATCTAATTCAATTTCGGCCATAGCTATTACGGTTGAAAGGTTCAGAAAACGTCTGACCGACTCTAGATGGTCGGGGTGGCCGTGTGTAATGATAACTATATCAATGTCCTCAATGGACAGGGAGTTTAGCGACAGACCATCCAGTACATGACTAAATAGGTGATGATGACCCGGGTCGATCAGAATGTTTTTGTCTCCTTTTATGAGGTATGTATTACAGTTGTTGGTGGTGGGGTTCATCCAAAGAAAGGCCTCCAGATCTTCAAATACCTTCATGGGTTTCTCCTTCTATCAAATCTCGTCCCGGTATTGTCCATAAATTCGGGGTAAATGCCAGGGCCTCCAATTATCTATACCGTGGCTATACGGAGTTCTTTTGCAGGAATTATGACTTGAGAGGCATACCATAATAAGGGCTTCAGCAAGGGTGCGTCAAGCAGATACTTGGGACAATTTCATCCTAGAAAAAGGGAAAGGTTAATGGTAATCTAATTCATTAAAACAGCTCGCAAGGGAATCTATCATAATGAAAAAAGAGCCCAAAGACCAATTACCTGTGCATTCATGCCCCGGCCATATCCAGATTCCCACTGAGAAAGAGCAAGAGGCCCTTGAGGCCATGAGGAAGATCAAGGAACAAGTAAGGGAGAAGAAGGCCTTACTAAAGGAGATGAGAGTTTCACAGACGGTGGAGAATGAGCAGAGAATCCTCTGGTTGGAATCAGAACTGAAGGTTCTGAAAGGACAATGGGACCAGTGGAAAAAGAAAAGGGAAGAGGCAGCCAGGGAGCGAATGATCTTGTTGGGGCATGAAGAGCCAGACAAGGAGGGCCTAGAGTAGTATCTACCCGGGAATCTTTTAATGCGATCAGTTTAGTTCTGGTTTTTTGTTGTTTTTTGCTGAAATTTGCCACAGGGTTATTTTACCATGATCCGCATGTTCCATGTCAGGAAAACCTTTGGAGGTAATGTTGCTCTCAGGGATATTAACTTGCATATCAAGAAAGGTGAATTTGCCTTTGTCACAGGCCCCAGTGGGGCTGGAAAAACCACCTTGCTTCGTCTTATTTTTGGAGCGGAAAGGCCCACAAGTGGTCATATTCTTATTGATGGAATTAATCTTTCCAGAATTAGTAGAAAGAGACTTGACTTGCTAAGGAGAAGGATTGGCTTTGTATTCCAGGATTTCAAATTGCTGCCACATAAGACCGTCTTTGACAATGTTGCCTTATCATTGGAAGTAATGGGTGAGCGGCAGACATTCATCAGGAAGAGAACCCACCAAACACTGCGATCACTAGGCCTTGCTAAAAAAGAGACCGCCTATCCACTGCAGCTTTCAGGGGGTGAGCAACAAAGAGTTGCTATTGCCCGGGCGATTGTGAAAAATCCTGTCCTTTTACTTGCTGATGAGCCTACTGGAAACCTTGATCCGGATCTAACAAAAGAGATTATGCTCTTATTTCGTACGATCCACATGAAAGGTACAACCGTGGTTATTGCAACGCATAGCAGAGAGCTACTTGATAGAACTGCACAGAGAAAAATTGTTCTCTATCGTGGCGAGATTGTAGGAGAAGAGGAGTAGTGAGGCGCATTTCCTATTTTGTGAGACAGGCCATCATCAATATCCGGAACAACCGACTGGTTCACTTCATCGGGCTGAGCACCATGGTCATTTCCATTCTGATCCTGGGGGCATTTGCCTTGCTCTATGTGAATGTATATGGCTGGCTCCAAAATTGGGGCGGATCCATGCGCGTTTCTGTTTATCTGCGGGATGGACTGAGCAAAGGAGAAGTTGCCCAGATTGAAGACTTCATCAAACAACAATTGGAAATCGAGAGCTGCCGGTATGTCTCAAAAGCCATGGCATTGGAGGATCTGAAGCAGGCCCTAGGCCCCCAGTCCAAACTTCTTTCCGCCCTGAGCACAAATCCATTGCCAGCCTCCTTTGAACTGGAGGTAAAGGGTTTAGGCGACCCACAGAAACAATTGACGCGCCTCCAAGAAAAGCTCGAAAAGCTCCCGGGAGTGGAAGAAGTTCAATATAGCCAGGTGTGGATCGAAAGATTCAAAGGGCTCTTGGATCTGGTGAAGATCATCGGGTTAGTGGTCGGTGGGTTGCTTGCTATGGGCGCCCTATTTATTGTGACTAATACCATCAAACTCACCATCTACTCTAGAAAAGAGGAAATAGAGATACTAAAACTGGTTGGGGCCACTGACTGGTTTGTGAAGATGCCCTTTCTCATAGAAGGAATGATTCAAGGGGTGTTTAGTGCCGCTGTTGCCCTAGTGATTTTGTTTGGAGGATATATCCTGTTTTCCGTCAAGAAAACAACCTTTTTGAGTCTTGCTGTACTAAAGATTCAATTCATCCCATTTCCCTACGTTGTTGCCATTTTGGGCTTGAGCCTTGTGGTTGGCGTCTTGGGAAGCCTGATCGCAGTGGGCAGGTTTTTTGAGGTGGCTAAAGACTAAAGGTGTAATAATGCAAAACAATTGGCTGAGAGCCTTGGGGAGGAGGCCTTATCGCGGGCTATCTCTGCTTTTTGTTTTTTCGGTATTAATAAATTTCCCCTTTATATGGTTTGCGTGGGGCAATCCCACATCGGACAAAGACTCTGGGCTTCATGGACCAGCACGATTACATCAGAGGCTCCAGAGTAATATAAAGAAGCTAGAGGTCTTTGATTTCAGAGAAAAGGGGCTTCTGGAAGAACTTGGAAGACTTGAAAAGGAAGTCAATGCGAAGAAAAAGGAGATAAGGGAACTGGAAAAGGCTATTTCCTCCCTTAATAATGAATCTTTGGGGCTTAATAGGACACTGAAGAGACTTGAAAGGGAAAGGAAGAGGTTAGAGGAAAACATAGCGCAGAGGCTCGTATTTCTTTACAAGTATGCGAGAAGAGGGTATATGAGAGCACTCTGTACTGCCTCAGATTTGGATGAATTTCGACGACGCCTCAAATACCTTGGCTGTATTATGGAAGAGGACCGAAGACATCTGGAAGATGTATTTACCAATCAGTATGAACTCCAAAAAAGGTGTGAGGAAATAAAGGAAAGAATTAAGTGGACCGATGGGAAAAGAGAGAAAGAGAAGACAAATCTGGTCCAGCTCAAGGAACAGTTGGAAAAGCAGGTCATCCATCTTATGAGGATTCACGAAGAAAAGGAGTTCTATGAAACTGCCGTGAAGGAATTGGAGGCAGTGGGGCCCCGATTCAAAGAGACTATCGTAAAGGTGGAGACCCAGCCACGTGAAAGTCCCTTATTATTCAAGAATATTGAGGAGGTTAAGGGTAAGCTGCCTATCCCTGTCAATGGCACTGTGATTCGAGGTAGCAAGCTGTTTCGGTCCAAGAAGGTCCATCTGGAAAGAGGAATATTTATTAGGGCAAAGGAAGGGGATCAGGTGAGAGCGGTTTTACCTGGGCGGGTGGAGTTTTCAGGTCAGTTGAAAGGGTACGGCCAGGTAATAATAATTAATCATGGGTCGCATCTATTTACCATCTCGGCTTTGCTCTCTCGGAGAAAAAAGGATGAAGGCGATACAGTAAAGGCAGGAGAAGTCATAGGGGAGGTGGGCGGAAACGCCACGGCGATAGGCCCTAGTCTTTATTTTGAAATACGGAAAGGTGGAAAAAATGTAGACCCCCTGAGGTGGCTTCGGATTCCCCGTTCCTCTTGAGGCCGATATGGAGAAATTTTTCTGTTTCTCCCTTCATTAATTCGGGCTTTCCAGAGACAGAGAGGGGAAAATATTTATTTTGTTTTCCGACATTGAAGCGCTATGATGGAAATAATGGCTATGGCCAAACGCCTTGAAGCCAGATCTTATATGTGTCAGGTTGCAATCATCACATTTTTCGAGGGGATAAGATGAAGAACAGAAGACTGAGGCTTTTCTTTTACCTTATGGTGCTTTGCATGTTTGTGGCCGGTGCCCTCTTTTTAAATGGCGGAGAAAAGGCCGTCAAGGCAGGGACCGGTGATAGGTACAAGGATCTTGAAATCTTTACCGAGGTTCTTCGGCAGATAGAAGACAATTACGTGGAACCACAAAACCCCAAGAAGCTCATTTATGGAGCTGTTAAGGGAATGGTCCAAAGCCTTGATGCCCATTCCTCATTTATGACCAAAGAGGAGTACCAGGAGCTCATGTTAGAGACCAAAGGTAGTTTCACCGGTATTGGGATAGAGATTACCATCAAAGATAAGGTGCTAACCGTAGTCTCACCCATAGAAGGAACCCCTGCGTACAAAGCGGGCCTCAAGGCAGGAGATAAAATAATCCGGATTGAAGATAAGTCCACAAAGGATATGACATTGATGGATGCTGTAAAGCGAATTCGAGGGCCAAAGGGGACAAAGGTGAAGCTGACTATTCTCCGCGAAGGGGAGAAAAAGCCCCTTGTATTTTCCATTACCAGAGACGTAATTCCATTAAAGAGTGTTAGGGCCCTGGCACTTGAGCCTGGCATAGGCTATGTCCGCATTTCCACATTTCAGAGTAAGGCCGCCAAAGATCTTGATGCAGCAATTAATAAGTTGGAAAGACGGGGAAAGCTAAAGGGGCTCATTTTGGATCTCAGGAACAATCCAGGGGGTCTACTTTCCCAGGCCATTGAGGTTTCTGACTATTTCCTGGACTCAGGCGTTATTGTAACCACCAAGGGACGCAAACACTCTCAGGACATAGTGGCCAGGGCGCATAAGAATAGCGGTAAGCGAAATTATCCCATCATTGTTTTGGTCAATGGGGGTAGTGCAAGTGCTGCAGAAATTGTGGCTGGGGCCTTGCAGGACAATAAGAGGGCCATTATCCTGGGGACAAGGACATTTGGTAAGGGATCAGTTCAAACGATTCTGCCCTTGTCTGATGGATCAGCCTTGAGGCTTACCACTGCGCGGTACTATACGCCCAGTGGCCGGTCCATTCAGCTAAGTGGTATCCATCCTGACATCGAGCTTGCTTTTGTCCCGCCAGAGAAAAAGAAAGAAAAAGAGAGAAGACGATTTTTAAGAGAGGAGGATCTAGAACGTCATATGGCGGGAGAGGAAAGTAGCCAAGGGGTTGAAGCCGGTAAAAAAGCCCCACGCGCTATTAAGAAGGATAAGGCCAAAGAACTGTTGGAAAGAGATAATCAAGTACGCCATGCCTTGCAGCTCCTGAAGACATGGAGCATCTTCTCCCAGATAAAAGGAGTTTCTGTTACGGAATAAATTAAATTATGAAATAATTAAGGCCATCAAATGCCCCGGAATAAACGAAAAGAGGGCAGAGGGCTGTCAAGAAGAGGGATGCTCATATGGCTACTTGCAATTGTTGGCACCTTGACGACAGCCCTTTTTCTTACGGTTTTCTATGTGTTCGAGGGGATGGAAGTCGGGCACTCCCGATTCCTTTATGAGGAAGCGTATCGGACAAGTAACTCGCTCAAGAGATCCATAAGGAGTATTGATAGGGCGATCTTTGAGGTCCTTTATGAGAACAACATTCCTGAAAAGGATGTCCATTTCTTGTCAGTTAGTCCTAGGCAGAAAAACGGCCAGACCTGGGAATTAACCAAAGTCTTTGTGCGGTGTAAAAGTCCCTTACAAGTTAGGAAGTTAGAGAAAGGGGTAAGGGCTGGTCTAAAACGATCGACGACCGGAGCCCTGGAGGTTAAGGAAAGGGCCCAAAACAAGGTAATATGTTTGGTGAAGGTGGGTGTCTTTACTACCCATAAACTCATCTTTTCCACAAAACCTGAATTTCGGCCCTTGCAAAGGATAAGGCCAAAGATTGCCTTGATTATCGATGACCTAGGCTATGCCCCCAGGCTGGCAGAAGCATTCATGGACTTGAATACCCGTATGACCCTCTCTGTCTTGCCCTATGCACCTTACACTAGGCAAATTGCAGAGAGAGGCCGGGCAAGGGGGTATGAGCTAATGCTTCATTTGCCCATGGAACCTAAGAATTATCCCCAAGTCAATCCGGGGCCTGGTTGTCTCATGACAGAGATGACAAAGAAAGAGATCACAAAGGTACTGAGCCAGGATCTTGCCCAGATCCCGGGTGCAAGGGGGGTAAACAATCACATGGGCTCCCTTTTTACAGAAGATGAGAAGGCAATGGGCATGGTTTTTGAAGAGCTGAGAAAACGGAGACTTTTTTATGTGGACAGTAGAACAACGCGGTTTTCCAAAGGCTATGTCCTTGCCCGGCAGCTTAAGGTTCCGGTGGCCAAAAGGGACGTATTTATTGATAATGATCTTAATGGGAGCAGCATAAAGGCACAAGTGATAAGGATGTTAAATATGGCTCGCCGCTCGGGCAAGGCCATTGGTATAGCCCATCCCCACAAGGAGACATTGGAGGTGTTGAGGAGCTATTTAAACGAGAACTTGGAGGCGTTTGAGCTTGTTCCTGTCTCAGAAATACTCGATGGAGCTGGCTCAAAATCTAAGGTGACAATAGGAGGTAACCGTTGAACGTTCCATTGCTGGATTTGAAAAGACAATATGCTCAAATTGAAGATGAAGTGAAGGCAGCCGCATTAGAGGTGTTTCAGGAACAGCAGTTTATCCTGGGCTCCAAGGTGGAGGATCTCGAAGGCCGGATTGCACAATATTGCCAGTCAAGATACGCTGTAGGCGTCTCCTCTGGCACAGATGCCCTTCTCATTTCCTTGATGGCTGCTGGTGTTGGATATGAGGACCTGGTAATCACCACACCTTATACCTTTTTTGCCACCGCAGGGACTATCGCGCGGATAGGGGCACGGCCTTTATTTGTGGATATTGAGAGGGATACTTACAACCTAGACCCAGAAAGGATGAGGGAGATCGTCTTTAGACTAAAAGACCCAGAGAGGAAAAAATTGAAGGCCGTGATTCCCGTCCACCTCTATGGCCAGTGTGCAGATATGGAGCCTATTTTGGAAGTGGCCCGCGAGTTTGGTCTTGTGGTTATAGAGGATGCAGCTCAGGCCATAGGAGCTGAGTATTCCTTTTCAGACGGCACGGTAAGGCGTGCAGGATCCATGGGAGATTATGGATGTTTTTCCTTCTTTCCCTCCAAGAACCTAGGGGCCTTTGGTGATGGAGGGATGGTCACGACAAATGATGAGGATATTTATGATCGTCTGAGAAGCCTTAGGATTCATGGTGCGAAACCGAAATATTACCATAAGATTATAGGTGGGAACTTCAGACTCGATGCCCTTCAAGCCGCCATTTTAATAGTAAAGCTAAAGTATTTGGATGATTGGACAGCCAGGCGTCAGGAGAATGCAGCCACCTATAAGAGATTATTTTCAGAAGCAGGGATTGAAGGTTTAGTTACTCCCACGGAAAAGCAGAAGCGACACATTTATAACCAGTTTGTCATAAGGGTGGAAAAGGAAAGGGATGAATTAAGGAATTTTTTGAAAGATAAGGGTGTTGGGACCGAAATATACTATCCGGTGCCCCTGCACATGCAGGAATGCTTCCATTATTTGGGGTATAGGCCTCAGGATTTTCCCGTGACCTTGGAAGCAAGCAGGACCACCCTAGCGCTTCCTATTTTTCCAGAATTGACAAATGAAGAGATTGAATATATTGTAGAAGTAATAAAGAAATTTTTTTCTGGTTGATAAGGGCACGAGGCTAGTAATTATCTTTCTTGATCCCAAAAAATTAATAAAATTTCTTGACTTGTTTCTGAACAATCAGTATAAATAAAGCTTGTCTCTGAGCTGGAAACAGCTCATAAATACCTTGACAATCGGTATAGAGAGCTTTAGAATTTATACACTACTTTTGCTCTTTGAAAACTAAATAGTGGTGCCGCTGCAGGGCTTGGAAAATCAAGGGCTTTAAAGCCCAAAACCGTTTAATTGGAGAGTTTGATCCTGGCTCAGAACGAACGCTGGCGGCGTGCCTAACACATGCAAGTCGAACGAGAAATCGGGCACTCAGGCAACTGAGTGCCGGAGAGTAAAGTGGCGAACGGGTGAGTAACGCGTGGGTAACCTGCCCCTGAATCTGGGATAACTTCGCGAAAGCGTTGCTAATACCGGATAATGTCCTAGAAGCTGTGGTTTCTGGGATGAAAGGTGACCTCTCCATGGAAGTTGCCGTTCAGGGATGGGCCCGCGTCCCATTAGCTTGTTGGTAGGGTAACGGCCTACCAAGGCGACGATGGGTAGCTGGTCTGAGAGGATGATACACTGGCACTGAAACACGGGCCAGACTCCTACGGGAGGCAGCAGTGAGGAATTTTGCGCAATGGGGGAAACCCTGACGCAGCAACGCCGCGTGAGTGAAGAAGGCCTTCGGGTTGTAAAGCTCTGTCAGGTGGGAAAAAAGTCCTACTGCGAATAGCAGTAGGATCTGATGGTACCGCCAGAGGAAGCACCGGCTAACTCCGTGCCAGCAGCCGCGGTAATACGGAGGGTGCAAGCGTTGTTCGGAATTACTGGGCGTAAAGCGGGTGTAGGCGGTTTGGCAAGTCAGGTGTGAAAGCCCGGGGCTCAACCCCGGAAGTGCACTTGATACT
>JAFDIV010000054.1 GCA_019307815.1 Deltaproteobacteria bacterium | reverse complement strand
GGAGGCCATGTGGTTGATACTGCAGCAGGATGATCCGGATGACTATGTAATTGCCACTGGAGAGAGCCACTCGGTGCGGGAGTTTACGGAACGGGCCTTTAGTGAGGTGGGCATTAGGGTGGAGTGGGAAGGACATGGAGCAGATGAGGTGGGTAGGGACGGAAACACTGGAAGGGTACTGGTCCGTATTGACCCACGTTACTTCAGGCCTACTGAGGTGGATTATCTGCAAGGCGATGCTACCAAGGCGAGAGAGAAGCTTGGTTGGCAGCCCAAGGTGTCCTTTGAGCAATTGGTTAGCATGATGGTAAGGGAGGATCTTAAGGAGGCAGAAAAGGATCAGCTTTGTACCGAAGCCGGTTTCAGAGTATATAATCAGTTTGAGTAAGCATTGATTTATTGGTGAAGACAGGCAAGCGAGTATCTTTGGATGGGGGGCAAGGACAAGCTGATATCTTAAGGAATTAGACTAAAGCCAGCGGTTACAAAATGTTGATCAAAGGAAAAGGCTTGGGTAATCCTGTATTGTTTCATTACCGCAAAACTGACTGCATCGGTATAGCTGAAAGCCTGATCTTGATATTGCATTAGAATTTCCTCAGCTAAATATTCCAGTGTGGGATCGGAATAAATTTTCACTATTCGAGGGCTTGCTGAAATACTTTGGAGAAAACTGATTGCTGGCCGATGGCCTAGGGTCCGGCGTATCAGGATATATGTTTCAGCTACGACAAGATTTGTCGTTGTCAAGTGGTGAAAACCCCTCAAAAGCCCTGGGTAAATGGCCACCGCCTGTTCGTGATAGGCATCCGACTTGTCTGCCAGAGCAAACCAAGCACCAGTATCTATGAACACGGTCCTGTTTTCCACTTTTCTATCTTAGCCACAATTCTAATTTACCGGTCTGTGGGCGGGGAGGAGGTCAGATAATCGTCATGCCTTTTGGCGATGTCCTTTTTGCCCGAGGAGCCAAGGGCTATGATATTCATCGCCGGATCTTCTTCTGGAGGAAGGTTTTCGACAAATTTCGAGATGCAGGCACGAATGATTGCGGCTTTGGACTTTCCAGTCTTCTTGGACAATGCTTCGATAGCCTTGTTTTGGTTTGGCTCTAAGTATATTTGAATCGGAACCTTCTTGAGGCCTTTCATTGTTCATGTCCTCTAGGACTTGCATTCATGATGTATAAAAAGATAGCATATATCTAGATGCATGTCAATCATAAACAGCAGTGGCATCATGTATGATATTATGGCAATTTTCTTCGTGTCATTATGTCACACCAAAATGACTACCATTAGTTTTCGATATCGCCAAAGAGGGCAAGATTCAGAGCTACCAAAGACCTTGAACTGTTTGCAGATCCTGGTTGAACTCGACAAGATGTTCGGTATTCTCTGGGGAAGAGAGCATATTATTTCGAAGGATGGTTAATATCCAGTGCAATTTTGGGTAAAAGATGAAGCTTGACATAAAGCCCATTTGCATTACAATTGTAGTCGAATAGACTACAATTAGATCTAGATTCTAATGGAGCCGGAGGAAAGGGATGCAGCTTACAGTAAGGCTACCAGATGAGGATATGGCCAAGCTTGCTAGTATTGCGGGAAGGGGATGGCGATAAAGAAGTTTCTTGCAGAATATGGAAATGATGATGACCTTAGGCCGTTTGATAGGGTCAGGCATTTATTGGGAATTGTTGAAAGCGGCAAGAAGGATCTCGGCTCTGCTCACAGAAAGTACCTTGTTGAAAAGCTCAAGGGAGAATCCTAAGTGAAGGCAATCTTGGATACCGGCGTTTGGGTGGCCCTGATTGATAAAAGTGAGTCTCGTCACGATATTTGCGTTGAATGGTTTAAGGATTACCATGGAAGACTGTTTTCCAGTGAGGCAGTACTTACAGAAGTGCTGTACCTTCTGGATTTTTCGATAAAAGCACAATCGGCAGCCATAGATTTTGTGACAAAATCCGTAGTGGAGATAATCCCATCAAGTATTGAAAGCATAAGAAGATGCGGGGAACTAATGCAAAAATATTCCGATCTTCCCATGGATTATGCAGACGCGACCCTCGTGTGCATGGGTATTGACCTGGGAGTAACTGATATCGTTACCTTGGACAGGCGCGACTTTAGCGTATACAGGATCGGAAGTCGTCGATTCAACATAATCCCATAAACAAGAAAGGAACCGTGTCAAAACCGATTTATCTTATCCCCTGATCATGGAGATAAAAAGGGAACTCTTGCCAGAAACAGGAAAAGCGAAGATCTCTTTCTATGTGATAATGGAAAACTGGATTCAGGGTATCGGTGCTGTGATTACTTGAATCTAGGTCATCTAGCCAGGGGTAGAATGTCCGGCCAACCCATTAGGGCAGCTTCGATAGAAAATCCCAGCAAGGTACGATTGATTTTCCACGATATCTTTTTAGGGTGAGTTGGTATGCATGTGGGACTTCCAGACGTTTCTATTCCCCTTTTTGGCCCCAGGGGGCGGGAAAGACCATTTGGCTTAGAAGGGGGCTGGCGAAAGCCCCTTTTTGACCTGCTTATGCGATTTCTTTACCTTGAACTGTTTGTACATTCTGGTTGAACTCGACAAGATATTCGGCATTTGTATGAAGAAAAGTGCTATTTTAGGGGGTTAGATAGGGGCAGACGAAAAAATGAGGACTAAGCTGTAGGTGAGACGTTGTGCTGAATTTACATGTAATGGCAAAGCTGCTATAACTCCAGAAGGAATAAGGAATAGTGTAACGGGGTTATTGAAAACCAGATAAAGGTAATGAGAAGCATGAACAGGTTGCCCATAGAAAAAGTCAACCAACTTGTGGGCTTGGTAAAGAACATACTTTCCTCTTTTCCGGAAGTAGGTTTTGCTTATCTTTATGGGTCTGCACGCTCAGCTAGAAAGGGACAGACCGGACTGCCCCTACCTCGGGACATAGACGTAGCAGTCTATGTTAAAGAGGGGGATCCAGTAAGACTAGAGCTGGCACTGCAGATGGAATTTCATAAATTAACAGGCCTTCCTCCTGAAGTCCTTGATGTGCGCAGTTTGAATGGGGCCCCCCTTTCAGTAGTTATAGAGATCGTCATGCAAGGGGAGCTCCTTTTGTGCCGAGAAATGGATGCTCACGCAGAGTTTGTTGAGGAAGTGGCAAACAAATATCGACAGTTGAGGGGACTAATAGAGGTAGCCTATGCCTGAATTAGATGTCAAAAGGCTTAAGCGCTATTGTCTTACTATCCAGGAGAACATTGAAGATATTTGCTATCTGTTATCAGAGTACTCTGACCAGGAACTGCTAGGAAAGCGGTACCTATTGAAATCATTGAAATACTCTCTTGTGGAAGTTGCTGAGGCAATGGCCAATACGCTACAACACATGCTTGCCAAGCTCAAGGGCGAGGCCGCTGAGTCTTATCTCGAGGTGGCGGAAAAGGCCAGGCGAGCTGAATTGATGGATGTTGAGCTTCTGGGACGTCTTTTGTTCTTTTTTAAGTTTAGGAATCTATTGATTCATCGTTACTGGGAGATTGACGACAAAAGGCTTTTAAAAGAGACGAGGAAGGGCTACAGGGATTTTCAGGTCTTTGTAAACAAAATTAATGAGCTATTGGAGAAGAGGTAGCTTGGCTGTCTCCACCGATTAGGTTCCTCCTTTGATCGGTGGGAGAGAGGGAGTGGCCTTGCTTGAGGTGTGGTGAAGCATTAACTGCGAATTAATCTCTCCTTGTGATCATCCAAATAAAAAGCATAAAAGATGAAAAGATATCTGATAACCTGTGGAGCTGGGTTTATTGGAAACAACTTTGTCCTGAGGCGGAGTCACCTGGGGCGCGCGGATCGTTAATTTGGATCTGCTCACCTATGCGGGTAATCTCATGAATTTGGAATCACTGAAGGAGGATCCTGAGTATGATTTGTACATCGGTACCGTCCCTG
Organism: Deltaproteobacteria bacterium; assembly: GCA_019307815.1. Lineage (GTDB taxonomy): Bacteria > Desulfobacterota > DSM-4660 > Desulfatiglandales > Desulfatiglandaceae > B111-G9. Next base: position 4,468 of record JAFDIV010000054.1, on the reverse strand, counting down.
GGCTGGGGTATGCTTATAGCGCTAATGCTTTGAGTGCTTTTTGAGAACTGCCTGGAGAGTTTATCAGAAGGAAAAGTTGAGAGATTTGGATGGCTAACATGGGGGAGGTGATAAACAGAGGAGGTTCATAATATCGTGCTCTGAAACTTCGATATTTCCTTTTTAAGGGACCAATAGCGCCAATAAGGGATGATTGTTATCAGTTTGTTGGCTTGGCGGAAGAGACTATCATCGTCTCGAGATATGACTAGGCCACGGGTGCAGCGGAATCTATTCATAAATTTAACGATACTCCTCAAATCTCTCGGCCTTATTCTATCTCTGATTTTGATTTCAATAGGCAATATGTGATCCTCATAAGAGAGCACGAAGTCTACTTCATCTCTTTGGGGAGAGCGGTAGAAGAATCGAGACCTGAGTAGATTAGCAAAATAGGTTTCTATTACGAGTGGGTCGTCCGGTTCCCGGTATGAGAGGGCCCAGAGGAAACCGGTATTTGCGAGATAGAGGCGTTTCAATTTCTTTTCACTGGTCAGCAAGTTGAGGGAGAAGTTATACAGTTTCCTCGCTAGGAAAGAGTATTCGAGATATGAAATATAATTGGATAGGGTGCGTTCGTCCATCTTTAGATCATTTCCAAGGTTTTTGTATTCCAAATACATCCCTGGAAGCTGGGCGCATATCTGGAGGAGTCTGAAGAGTACTTGTGGTTTGTTTATAGTAAAGGATTCCGGTATATCTCTAAAAACAACCCTTTCGAGTAAACTTTCCTTGAAATATTTCCTTAGGGCATTGTCGGAGAACTCGGCTGCTTCGATGAAGCCGCCCATCTTCAAGTACTCTCTAAAAAGTAGTTTGAGTTCCCTCTTGTATAGCGTCTCATTGTTCCGTTCTATATTAACTTTCTTGCTTTCAATAAACTCCTCAAAAGAAAAAGGGGAGACCGAGAAATCGAAAAATCGCCCCGCAAGACTTTCCTTTGCGCCCTTTCGAAGCAACAGGTCCGCAGAGCCTGAAATAATGATCTTTAATCCCGGGTAGCGATCGTAAATGATTTTTAATTGATTTGGCCAATCATCTAGCTTCTGAATTTCATCGAGGAACAAATAGGTCTTATCTGCGAAAGGCTCAGGGGATCTCAGAATTTGGTAAGAATAGTCTTCCAGAAGATTGATAAGCCCTGTTACCAGTTCGTCAAATGAGAAATATAGAATTCGTGCAGGTAAGACGCGCTTCTTTGTGAGAAGCCGACTTATCAATTGATACATAAGCGTTGTTTTGCCTGCCCGTCGGATCCCGTAAAGTACTGCAATTTGTCGGTAATCAATAAAGGCCCAAACTTGGTTCAAGATGTGCCTTTCCATCCCTAGGAGTTCTGATGGCACTTCAGAGGTCTTCCACCACGGGTTGAACAGGGACAGATCCACTACTTACAAGCTCCATGCACTATTTTTATAATTTAATAGCATAGCAATGTAATTATTTTTAAAAATCAATAGCCTTTTTATGATAGTATGTCAAGTCTAAATGGCTTTCCTTATTTTTTTGGGGCATATGGGCTTCGGGGCTGATAGAAGCACCTTCTTCTGACCTGCTTGAGCCATCTCTTTACCTTGAACTGTTTGCACATTCTGGTTGAAGTCGAAAAGATGTTTGGCATTTATATGGGAAAGAGAACATATTGTTTCGAAGGGATAACGGTACTGCCGGTGCAGGAATTCCTGAAAAAATTGCATCAAGGGGCCATCTTTTGAGAGTTAGATAGTGGAGAGGTGGCTTGTGCTGGTAAGCTGGATAAATTTGTTCTGACCTCCCTGACAGTGAGGCAAGAGGACATAAAAAATGAAGACATATCTGGTAACCGGCGGTTCGGGATTTATTGGAAGTAACTTTATACTAAGGCAAAGGCGGCTTGGGCGCGCGCGGATCATCAATTTGGATTTGCTCACCTACGCGGGCAACCCCATGAATCTTGAACCTATTCGATCTGATCCAGATTACATATTTGTCCGTGGCAACATTGGTGACAGGGAGCTGGTCCGTGATATCCTTGAGAAATATAGGCCGCAAGCCGTGATAAACTTTGCCGCAGAATCCCATGTTGATAGATCCATTGACGGCCCAGAGGACTTTATCCAAACCAATGTCTTGGGCACATTCCACTTGCTGGAAGAGGTTCGGCGCTACTGGGGCGGGCTCCAGGGACCCCAAAAGGATGATTTCCGCTTTCTGCACGTATCTACAGATGAGGTGTATGGCTCTCTGGGGCCTGACGATCCAGCGTTTCGCGAAGACACTGCCTATGCGCCTAACAGCCCATACTCCGCATCAAAGGCAGCCAGTGATCATCTGGTAAGGGCCTATCATCATACATATGGGCTTCCTGCCCTGACCACCAATTGCTCCAATAATTACGGTCCCAGGCAGTTTCCCGAAAAATTGATACCCCTCATGATTCTTAATGCCACAAAGGGTAAGAAATTGCCCATTTACGGCGATGGCCTAAATATCAGAGATTGGCTGTATGTGGAAGACCACTGCGAGGCATTGGCAAGGCCTCTGGTAAAAAATGGATATGGTCAGTATTTGATGAGGATATTGGAGACAGGGCAGGGCTGATTTGTCAAATTGTCAAATAGTCAAATGGTGAAATAGTCAAATAGTCGAAAGGTTAAATAGTGTTTGAGTGTTGAGACGGGGCAAGGATAATGCCGTAAATGGGTACGAATCAAGCCAAATACTTAACGATTCGACCAATTGACGAATCCACTATTTGACGAATTAACTAATCAACCAATCAACGAGGCATAGCAATGAGGGCATGGCGCAGTGATGTGCTCAAGGAAGTCATTATCGTGGAACCCGATGTGTTCGGCGACCACCGAGGCTATTTTTTGGAGACATTCCAAAAGAAAAGATATGAGGAAGCGGGTATTAACGTATCATTTGTCCAAGACAATCTGTCTTTTTCTCGGAAGGGAGTGCTTCGGGGGCTCCACTACCAGTTTCCACATGAACAGGCAAAATTGGTGCAAGTTATTGAAGGTGAAATCTTTGATGTGGCGGTTGACATACGGAGGGATTCGCCTTCATTTGGCAAGTGGACCTCGGTTATTCTCTCCCACGAGAACAAGAGACAACTTTTCATCCCAGCCGGGTTTGCCCATGGTTTCTGCGTCTTGAGTGATACTGCCTATGTCCTGTACAAATGCAGCGATTACTATTCACCGGAAAGTGAAGGGGGGATCCTTTGGTCTGATCCGGAACTGGACATCCAATGGCCTATAAACAATCCACTGCTTTCCGACAAGGATGCCGCATATCCCCACCTAAAAGACATTCCCCTTGAACGCCTACCACTTTTACCCAAATCAGCTCAAGGCAGTTTTGGGTAAAATATAGGGAGATGGAGATGGTTATTGATCGTTTTTGGCCGAATATGGAAATGAGGATGGCCTTAGACTGTTTAATAGAGTCAAGCATGACCTTCCCATGGATCATACGGACGCAACTATCGTGTGCGTAGCTGTTGACCTGGGGATAACTGCCGTTGTTACCTTGGATAGGCGCCACTTTAGCGTATACAGAATCGGGAGTCGTCGATTCAACATAATGGCATTTCTCGCGTTTCTCGCATTTCACCTTTCTCGCCTTTCCCTAGACTAAACCAACGAAACAGATTAAATAGACCAAATAGACGAGATTTACGAAACCAACGGGCTTATAGGAGATGACTATTATGAAGAAAGCACTCATTACCGGGATTACCGGGCAGGACGGCGCATACCTTGCTGAGTTTTTGTTGAAGAAAGGTTATGAGGTGCATGGGATAAAACGGAGATCTTCGTCCTTTAACACGGCTCGAGTTGATCATCTATACCGTGATCCCCACGAATCTGATGTTAAATTCTTCATGCACTATGGGGACCTGACCGATGCCACCAACTTGATTAGGATAATTCAGGCATTGCGGCCCGATGAGATATATAATCTGGCAGCCCAAAGTCATGTAAAGGTGTCTTTTGAGAGCCCGGAGTATACGGCCAATGCCGACGCATTAGGCGCTCTGCGGCTCCTTGAGGCGATCCGGATGCTAGGCCTGGAGGAGAAGACCCGCTTTTACCAGGCCTCCACCAGCGAGCTTTATGGCAAGGCAAGGGAGGTGCCGCAAAACGAGAATACGCCCTTTTACCCACGCAGTCCTTATGCTGCAGCCAAGCTTTATGCCTATTGGATTACGGTGAACTATCGGGAGGCGTATAACATCTATGCATGCAATGGTATCCTTTTTAATCACGAATCACCCATAAGAGGTGAGACATTTGTGACTAGAAAGATCACCAGAGCAGTGGCGCGCATCAAGCTGGGTCTGCAGGACACCCTTTATCTCGGGAACCTGGATGCCAAGAGGGACTGGGGATATGCAGGGGATTACGTGGAGGCCATGTGGTTGATACTGCAGCAGGAT
>JAFDIV010000016.1 GCA_019307815.1 Deltaproteobacteria bacterium | reverse complement strand
AAAGAGGGCTCCTTTCCCTCTTAGATCATTACGAGTCTTTAGCAAAGGCCGCATGAACCGCCCCGTGCGCCTGCCTGCAGCAGGCAGGGACCCGTATGCACGGTGGTGTGGGAGGGCGAAGGTCGTGAGACCTTCCCCTATCCCGATTCATCTCTTTTTAATTCAATTACCACTAAAGCTCCTTGTTGATCTATAGCAAGCAAATCAAGGCGTCTTCCAGATGGCAGAACAAGCTCCTTTCCGATGATTAGCAAATCCTCACCTAAAAATTCAGGAGTGCCTTCAATCCACTCTTGAATATCAAAGCGTTCTTTAAGGTTTAATGCACTAAAAGAGGTCTTAGGAACTTTGATTAGTTTCTTATTTTCAAGATCAATTTTATACGTGACTTCATCCTGTCTGTATCATGTCAGGCCAACCGTTAAATGTTTCGATGAAGATCTGGCATACCTGCTATTTGCAATTTATTCCCGATGGTTATCCCATTAATTGGATGGAACTTGTCGACGCCAAAAAGGAACTATTGCGGTTAGCTAGGTTTGCCCCAGGTTAACAACAAGATATGGCGCAAATTATTGTGTCCGGCAAGACAGGCAAAGTCTTGAATGGATTTCTAGCACCAGCTTGTAATGGTCGTCGATAGGGTTTTCTTAGGCGCCAGTCACGGTGATTTTTGCTTTTTTTGTGGGGAATATTGTGGGGAACGCTCTTGCTGGTCGAAAAAAGAAGGGTTGCGACTTGCCGCAACCCCTTGATTTTTCTAATGGGGTGAGTGATGGGATTTGAACCCACGACCGCTGGGGCCACAACCCAGTGCTCTACCTATTGAGCTACACCCACCATTTGGCATTATCCTATCAGAACCCTGGTGACATATCAAGCTTCTTTTCCCTGCTTCATGGTTATGCCCTGTCTAAGGCTCCGATATAAGGAAACAAGTGTAATTGGCCGACAGCAACCCGCCCACTTGTCTGGCAGCCAGGCAGGAGTCCACAATAGCTAATTTTCTGGATTCCCGCTTTCGCGGGAATGACATAATGGGTTGTCAGTTAGGAGGCAGGTTACCCCCTTCACCATCCCTGCCGCAGCAGGCTGGCTGGCTCCGAGGGTTAAACTGGGGACCTGCTTGAAAGGCGGGGAGTCCGTATCCAAAGGTGCGGACAAAATAGGCCCGCTTTGGGAATATCCCATTGCCCTCTGTTCTCTGTTAGTTAGGAGTGGCATACTGATAGTTCCAAGACATTTGGGGTAAAAACGGTAAACGGTGAACGATCAACGGATTTTGGCTGCTGACAACGCCGCCCATAAATCTTTGGTTTATTGATGGACACTACGTGCGGCCGGCTTTGCATCTCAGCCGACAGCAACTGTGTTTTTTGTCAAGTGTTTTTTTAACATTTTTCCGGTACTGTATCACTAACATCTTCCGCATGCATGCGGTAATGGCAACCTTGTGAGGTTTACCTGCTTGGGTAAGCCTCATGTAAAAATCTTTTATTACGGGGTTAGAACGCGAGGCACTCAGAGCGGCCATATAAAGGCTAGAGCGTACGTCACGCCTGCCTCCCCATGTACCCCGTGTTCCCCTAAACTTACCACCCTGCCTGCTGCAGGCAGGTGTCTCTGTTTAGGGGAGCAAGGCCCACAAGGGCTGAGATTTTTCTGGAGCTGAGAGTACCCAGCTCAGGTAAGGATGCAAGAAGCTTACTGGAGGTAATAGGTCCCACACCTTTGAAACTTTGTAGAACAGCATCCTTTTCTCTCCATATGGGAGAGCCTTTGATAAGGTTAGAGATATCCTTGTCGATTTTCTTTAGCTCTCTGTTGAGCCAGGAGATATGAGATTTTATAGTCTTTGCAGTCCATTTGGGGGCTTGGTGTAGGCGGTTTTGCTCGGCTGTAATCATCTTTACTAGTTGACGACGTCTGGTGTTAAGGGCGTCAAGTCTTTGGGTTTGTTCGTCTTTTAGAGGCCGCAGGGATGGACGAACAGCCTGTGCAAAATGGGCGATGACTTGGGCATCAATGCGATCGGTTTTTGCTAATCTGCCAATAGATTTAGCAAAGTCTCTTATTTGCCGTGCATTGACAACCACTACGGGGAGCTCTTTGGAGGCCAGTGCATTGACAGCGGCCATTTCGTAGCCGCCCGTAGCCTCTAAGACAATAAGGGAGGGAGATAAGGTTTTTAGATGCTCGACCATTAGAGCAATACCATCTTCGGTGTTGGCAAAGGTTAGGGATTTGTTAGTGGGCCTAATGCTAATCTCTAGCTCATCTTTGGATACGTCAATACCTACAAAAGATTCTGTGGTGGTCATTGTGGAAACTCCTCCCTGCCTGAGGCAGACAGGCTTCCCAGCCTTGTAAAATGCGGGCTCAGTGGTACTGGCCCTTGCAACTGTTCGGGCTAATGAAGAGCATGGCGTGACGACCCTTGCTGTCGGACGAGCTGGTTGCTCAAGGCAGGGTCGGTCTATCACGTCATGATTACCTCCTCTCTATATATGGAACACCTTACTATAATATTATGACCTAGGTTAAACATACAAGGCAGGTACGGTCTGGGGCGAACAAGGGGGTTTTTCACGGTTCCGGTCTTGCCTTTCTATTAAACGGCCTGGTAAGGAACGTATTCTATGGAAACCTCTGCCTCTGGTGGAGGGAAAATGGATTTGAGTTTCTCAGCCAGTTCAGCGGCAATGCTCTTGTGAACGTTGAGCTTGGTCTCTTTTATCTTATCCTGTTTTTCGAAGATCCTGAAGCACTCCAAAACCTTTTCCACTTCCCCTTCGTTATGAAGGAAGATGCGGAAGGCCTCATTTTTTGAGTCGTAGGCTACTCCATTCCTCTTAAGCGCACCTTCCAGGGTAAGGGTCCTTTGTATCTTGTCCTGATTGGGAGAGGGTTTTACGTCAACCAGGATGGTGATGGCTTCTTCATCGTAGACAATGTCAAAACGCATGGTATTTTTTTGTGCATCAGGCATTTGGCTGTATCTCCTTTCATGATTTCTTTTCGCCCTCATCACGGTAAAAAACTTGGCGAGGGCAAACACCACCTAAAAATACCGTAACTGGCGTTTGCCGACTTTGCGATTAATATCGGCAGGATCTGGGTGGTCCATTAATGAAATTTGGCGCCTAAACGGTCTTGCGCGTCACCCTTGCTCCTTCTTGAGGGTAACCTTGATGGGTTGAGAATAGTCTGATCTATTATTGAAGAGGTCAAAGGCTGCTATCCTGTAATAATATGTTTTCCCCATATATACGTTGGTATCCAGGAAGCGCTTATCAAGGGTCAGCGGGGTTATGGGATAGTAGGGACCCGTCTTTTTTCTGGCTCTATACACCACTACTCCCTTAAGGTCTTTTGCCTTGGGCATCTTCCAAGTAAGCACCACGCCTTTTCCATCCTCGAGGGGGATGGCCTTGACTCCTTCGGGGGGAGGTGGCGGGGTTTTGTCAAATGTTGAAATCACCAGCGGACGGGAGTAGGGGGAGGCATTTTTGCTCGTGTCAACGGCTTGCAATTCATAGATATATTTATCGCCTGCGCGGAGCCCTTCGTCCAAGAAGGAGTGTTGATCTTTAGGAATTAGAGTTTTGTTTAACGCAATCCTTTTGCGAGGGGCTGATCCTGCCCTACTACGGAATAGGTTGTATCCCGCGATGTCTGACTCCGTGTTGGGGTACCAGAGGAGTTCTACCGCTCCTTCGGTTACCCGGAATGTCTTAAAAACAGGCGGAATGGGTGGTGTCACATCAGGCAGTTTCACTTCCACGATATTGGAAAATTCGCTCTCGTTTCCAGAGGTATCCACTGCCTTTATTTTGAAAAAGAACGGGTTATCGCTGGCTGTCTTGGGTAGCTCATTGACGAGGCCCGCCTTTTTCACGGGTTCCTGGTTGAGAAGGTCATAATGTTTGGAATCCTTTTCCATGGACCGGTAAATTCGATACCCTGCTAGGTCTTTCTCTTTGTTAGGAATCCATGACAGTATAACCTTCCCAGGCTCGGCCTTGCCTTTAAGGCCCCTGGGCACGGCAGGAGGTTCCCTATCTACAACGTTGGCAGGGGCGGTGTAAGAGGGCCCGCTCTCGTTGCCCGCGGTGTCTACAGCAGTGACGTAGTACCAAAAGGTGGCCCTCAGGGGTAAGTTCTTGTCCTTATACTTAGTATAGTAAGCGGGGATGGGGTCCTTTGTGAGGCGAGCAAATGGTCCCTTGTGACTCAGACCGCGGTAAACGTGGTATCCGTATGCGTCTTTTTCAGGGCTCTTTTCCCATGAAAGCTGAACGGTGGTGCCCTCTACTTTTGTTTTTAGTGCCCTTGGCGCCATGGGGGGCGTAAGGTCCACCGGAATTGCGCTAATCTTTTCCGTGGGGATACTTTTTCTGCCGAATGGGTCAACTCCCTCGAGATAGTACCAGTAAGTTTTGCCGTTTGCCACCTTGGTGTCTTTAAACAGGGTCTCGGACACCTTCTGTTCACCGGTTTTGCCGGTAGTGGTAAGAATTATGATGGGGGCCGTATTAATCCTTTCGTACCTTCCGTTTTCTTGTTCACTCCTGTAAAGGTTGTAAGCGGAAAATCTGGGCTCCCTTATCCAGAAAAACGATACCTCCCCATCCCCTGGCTTGGCGGAGAAACCGATGGGTTTTGTAACAGGGCTGTAGTCCTCCAATCCGATGGGTTTGGCCAAGGTGGCCAAAGTGGATTCCTCGCCTCCAGGTCCCAACATGGTCAGACGATATACATACCGATGTCCTGGCTCCACTTCCCGGTCTTCCCACCGCAGGCCCAGGACATCTGCGACCTTTGGACTGAAGTCCGCATACAGCAGCAAGAGGGACAGCCTGTTTTCTTCTTGTATCTTCCTGTTCTTTTCTCCCTTGATTTTCAAAGGGGCCGGGGATAAAAGAGCGCTTACTGTTTTGAAAAGGTCATCTCCAAGCCTTTCTCTCAAGACCTTTTGGTCTGTGATTCTTATCAAAGGGCTTGGATTCAGCTTTTTCCAAACAGTCCCGCCAGCAGTTTTTCTATACACATTAAATCCGAGCTTAGGAAAACCTGCCTCGGGAGGCGCCCAACGGAGTATGATACTAGTCTTGTCGACACCCACTAGAAATGGGTAAGGCTTGGTCGAGCCAAGCGCGATTGCAGGAACAACAAGTATGAAAAGGAAAAGAAATCTCTTGATAAGTTTCATATCCATTTCCCCCATTTCTACCGCCATTGCCCGAGTTTGTCATGAGGAATCTGAAGCTGTATTCTCGCTTCCCTCGTGTTGAGGGGATCAAAGCTTTCATCAATTGATCTGTACCTGAGATAGACCTGGAACAGGTGGTTCTGTCCAGCGTCCATCTGAAGTGCATTCCATAGCGCCAGTTTTTCTTCATCAGATAAAGTGTAATTCGTGACTGATGCCTGCCTGATTGTCCATCCGGGTAACTGGGCTTGAATTGCATCAAGATCAGGTGTGAAATGGAGATTGGTAAAGTCTATATAATACCTAATTGTATGCAGGGTGTCCCAACTCCTATGGTGAGCTCCGTCAAAGTTTACGATACAACTGATTTTGACAGGAGCGTTTATGATCATCGTAGTTGTGATGATATTATTTGTGACCACAATGACTACCTTCCTCTGCACAACTGTTTCGGAATATCCAAGCCTGTGCTCTACCTCGGCGGTTCCAGTCCAGTGCGGGATGGGCCTCAAGATTACCTTCTCCATATCTTTCCAATTTATGGGCTCTGCCGTATCAAAGGAGATCACTCGGAAGAGATAAGGTGGAGTCTGGTCCAAGCCCCAGCCAAGTCGAGCATTATAACCAAATGGACTGGCATCCATCATTTGATCGAAGTTTTCATAGGCCGAAGTCTTGAACGGGAGCTTATACACTTCCTGATCCATGTAACCGCCCTGACCGTCGGGCACTCTCTTATAAACTCTCAACTCATAACTGCTATTGGGAGACCAGTGATTGCCGACAGTGGGATCATATGCCTCGCAGTGGATTCTATCCCGGTTGGGGCTGAGGTGGGGTTGTACGCTCGGATAGATAACTTTGTCCCATCCTCCCCCTGTTTTCTTGTAGATTTCGACCTTATAGGTCCCACTGGGCATCCGGGCGGAGAACTGGACGTCGATATCCGAATTGGTATAAACATATTTTTGTCCCGGCCTAGGATATGAGGAACGCACATATTGGTCCCACCTCTGGGCCATTTCGCCGGTTTGGAACTCGGACGTGAATTCATAATCACCGTCAATTTGCCATTGCCCGCCCTGGAATCTCTTTTCCATGTATGCAACGGCCTCGAGCCGGTAATGGGCGTTAGGAGCTAGAACCTCCCGCGGGTAAAAATAGGCTGTCATGCGGTCTTGACCAATTCCCTTTTCTTGAGAGATTACTGATTGCCTTGCCCCGCCCGCCTCCGGGAAAATCCGGTAAAGGCGTAAGGAACTGAAGCGGACCCTATATTCCCAGTCCCCCATGGTCCGGATTTCCCCTTCGGTGAAGGGGAACTTTACGAAGAACTTTGCAGCCAGTGGGACGTCCGTGGCGCCGTTTTGCGGGTAAGTGTAAACAACCGCTGGCGGCAGTTGCAGCTCTTCGCCTCCAGCCCCTGCCACCTCTCCCTCGGCACCTGTTGTCCATGAAAAAGACATACTGAAACTCCCGCTTACAATGCCTCCCAGGACACTGAAGTGAGCCGAGAGACTGCCCCAGATTCTGGTGGGATTGGGGGCGCGGATTCCGAGGTTGGCGCTTACGCCTGCGTTAATTATATCCACATCTCCTTCCCAGAACCAGACATCCACGTGAATACCGGCCCGGACGTCTAACCATGCCGCCACTTCACCGTAAATGAAAAATGGATTGTAGCCGACCGCAACGTCTGCCTTGAGGCCGGTATCAAGGTATCCATAGAAGATCCACCAGCGCCCACCAGCATGCAGCCTCTTTTCAAAGCCCATGGCAATTCCCCTGCTGCCTATGTCGAAGTACCCGGCGCAGGTAAACATATAAAGTGCCCTGATGCTGATGGGAGATTCTTTGGTACCGATGTTGATGTACCAATCATCTTCTGAGAATTTCAGGTCAGCCTCTGCCCTCCCAGATCCTGAGGCTGGAATTCGCACTATCCCGTGAAAGTCCAACATCACACCAAGGCTGGCTGTCAAGACAAATGGGTCAAAAGTCAACTGTAGTCGGGTTTCAATGGCAGGTGAAGACGACCTTTCGGTGATCTTGGTCAGCACCCAGCCGTCGCCGGTCATGCTGACCACCACCGGATTGACTTGAATCATTAGGGCCAATTTTGCATTAAAGGTGTAGCCGCCGTCGTATGTTCCCATGTCAATGCCCGCCATCAGGCCGAAGCGGCCCTGTTCCGGAACGTACTCAGTCTCTCCCAGGTCGGGGTCAGGAGGGGCTACATTGTAGTATGCACCACCGTTAAATCCATAAATGGAGAGGGGTAGGGGGCTAAGGGGCACGCCTCCCCCCGGGAAGGCAACATCTCCGTGGATGAAAAAGTAGAAGTAGCTGCCCGTATTTCCCACCATGAGAGTTGCATCTGCCCGGATCAGATCTGCCGCCGAGAGCAACATATCACCTTTGAAACCGTGCCCATAAACTGGATCAGACTCATACCACTCCACTTCTCCCATGAAGTTGAAGGCATGGGGGACGCCGAACTCCACAAAGATTTTATCAACAGTAATGCCTTCATACTGCAGAAGACTTCCACTCTTAGTAGCAATGATCTTTATCCTCGTGTCAGCAGCCAGGGCGAATTTTCCCGGACATATGTCTAGGCCGCCCTGAAATCCGAAAAAATATTTGGAATCCGTTTTGCCAAGGCCTACAGAAGTAAGGGTGAATGGAAATCCATGAAAGTTGGTGGCAAGGTTCCCCAGATTTATCCATCCGCCGCTAAGGTCCACGTTGCCGAGGGCATCGATTATAAGATTTTGGAAATCTGTACCGCTGATTGGTATAGGTGAGCCCTCAAGGGTACGGATGGATCCGTTCAAGTGAGCCTTCCCTGCACCGTTCTCAATCCCAATCTTGCTTCCCTGAGCTATGACCAGATTTAGGTACAGTGCGCCAATGGAGATGTTCTTGTCCTTTGCAAGGGTAAGGTCAAGTGTTTCCACTCCGTTGGCCGTGATCAACAGGGCGAAGTCAAAGTCTGCCTCAATAAAGGGGACATGGATATCTCCTTCCAGGGAACCTTCGGTCAAGGCATTGTGGTCAAAGGCAAGGGTGATGGATTTAAGGCCTCCTGAAAAGCCTCCTACGTTAAGGTCCAGACCCAGCTCAGAAAGAGAAATCCGTCCGTTTACGCCGGTACCATCGACATAAAAGCCGCTGATACTCAAATCGGGCAGGGAGATCTCCGAGGGGAATTTCAGGGTGGCGCTCTTGAGGTAAATCCCCTTGAATGTGGAGGCTAATTGGTCTGGAGATTTTGTGCTGGTAAGGTCAATTATAACAGTGCCAGAGACGGAGATATTAGTTTCCGCGATGCGGGTCTCGGGCAGTGTGGCTTCACCATAAAAACCGCCGTCATCAGTGATGGTGAAGCCAGTGAACTCGATCCCTGTTGTGCTACCCAGAAATGTAAGGAATGCGCTGGGTACTTCCAAGTTGCCGTCTATTGACGAGCCAATGAACTGATTCCGTGAAATCCGGAAAAAGGAGGATGGATCGATGGTGAGACCAAAGCCCATAGGTTCCACAAGGGGTAAATTGACTTGGTGTGCAGGTTTCAGGGACCCTGAAAGCCCTTGAGGTAGTACCAAGATTTCCCCTAAGTCTAGGGCAAGTGGCTCAGGGGAGCTAACCATCTGGATGTGGGCTGAACCTTCGCATCGAGCCTCCGTGGGCCTGAATATTATGGCGGTCATATGGACTGTGACAGGGCCTATAAGAATCTCGCGCCCCCCGAGTTCCAAGCGGATTTCGCCGCGGGTCACACGTTTTTCTTGTTCATCAACGGTCAGGTCGGAGAATTGGACCGGGTATTCGCTTAAGAATGGTACCTCTATGGTTCCGCTGCCTGAGAAGTGGTCTGGGTTAGGGTTGGTGATGTCTATGGGCTTCAGATTAAAGGCACCGATCCAGTAGCCTTCCTCTGGAGGTTCGGTAGGGATATGTGTCTGCTCGCCCTCTGAATTTTGTAGGTATCCGCTTATACTCGCCAGAATTTGTGCCTCTGCGCCCTCGCCCACTACCGCCCTCACATCTACAACGTGCGAGTAATTATCAGGAACCTCGTAGGTGGTCTGTACGGTTGCGACTCCTCCAGGATGGAGACCAGCGATAAAGGAGGCATCTATAACCTCGCCGTCCACAAGAAATTCCACACGTATATTGAAGAGGGTTTGATTGCCTGGGTTTTTGAGGGCCGCGGTTATACTAATCTGTTGGCCCTGGGTAACGTTTATGGTGGTGCCAGATTGTGTCTGGGTTGAAGGGGTTGTGACATCCATGGGGGCTATGTCCAGAGCATAGGCCCTTCTAGGCCCGAAATGGAACCAGTGGCTCCGGGGTTCTGCTGGGGCGAGGTCCTGGGGGCCCTGGTTTTCCTGAAAAACCGGTGTCATACGGAGGAATTCGAAGTATGGCTGCCCGGTTTCTGTCTGTGTTGCTTCAAAGCTGAGGGTCCAATGGAGACTCGCGGCAACCAACTGGTTTCCCTTGAAGGCCTGGACATGCCAAGTGTATTCCACGCCCGGCTCCAGCTTTTCCATATCCCCAGGAGACAGTCTGTATGATGTCCCTGATGTGGCGGCACTGACCAGCGGTTGAGGAGACCCTGTGCCGTAGCCAGGGATACCTCTAACCCCAGCCCTGTTGGCCGGATATAGCCTGAATTGATAAACATACCCCGAACCCAATGATTGCCATCGAAATTCAGGGCCCCAGGCCCCTGGGCTGGGATAGGAAAGGCTTTCGTGGTCAGCGGGAGAGATCAACTGGATTGTCTGGGCAGGCTGTTCCGCGGCCTCCTGGGTCACGTAGTAATAGATGACGGGTTCTTCAAAAGGGGGTGAAGGATCAATGATCTCAAGCTCCACACTGTGCCGGCCGGTGTCATAGGTGGGAAGGCCGGGGACCTGAGGGCTCTTGATGGAGACCCCCCGTATGCCGGGGTACAAATACTGGGTGACATATCCCAATACCTGCCCGTCCACCTTCCACTGGGCCCGAAGGAGGCCACCACCGTTATAAGTTATGCGTGCCAGTGCCCTCAAGGCATTCGAGTTCCTGGGTACCGTGGCTCGGCCCTCCCTTATCAGAACCGAGGTTATGGACGGGCGCCCAGTGTCGTAAACAAAGGACAGTTCCAGCTTCACGAGAGAAAAGGGTCCAGCAGAGGATGGGACGATTTGAAGGGCTACGCGGGAGGTTGCCGTGTCAGAACCGTGACTGAAGGTCCTTTCAAAATAGATGCGGCTCTGTTTCTGATTGAGTGCCTTGGTTACAATGGAGGGAGGCATGCTCATGGTTTCTGAAGCGGTTCCGGTGCCATTTGTGATGCCAATGTTAAGAGACTGCCGGAGGAGCCCGAGCTCCACTCCGCTTTCGGTTACAAATCTACCCGCTGAGGATTGAATGGTAAAGGTGCCTCCCCCTGGAGCAATGGCAGTATAGGTTATGGGGATCACATTTTGTTGGCCGGGTACCACCGAGCTTGAGGAGGGGGAAGGGGTGACGGTGAAGGCGCCTGCAGGCGGTGTGTATGTGACGGTGATGGTGTCCGTCCCGGTGTTACCGGCGGCATCGTGGGCTGTGACGGTGACGACATTGGTCCCTGACTGGAGAGGGATACCTGCGGCGGTCCAGGCGGTTGTGCCTGCTGCTGTGCCGCTGCCGCCCCGATTGTTCACCCAGGTGACCTGTGTGACACCCACGTTGTCCGATGCAGTGCCGCCCAGGGTGATGGTTTGAGTGGATGTGGAATAGGTGGGGCTTGAAGTGGGGGAGGTGATGGTGATCATGGGCGGTGTGGAATCACCCCCGGTTACCTCTATGGTCTGCTGGGGGCTACATTCTGAGGGGGGACTCGGGCTCTCACTTTGGCACTGCAAACTTACGGTATATGTTCCGGCGCTAGGGTAGGTGTGCACATCACTACCCGACCCTGGCCCATAGTCATTGGATGTCCCGTCGCCCCAAAACAGCCTGAATCCGAAGCATACGGGGCCACCGCATGAAGGCCAGTCAACGGTCCAAGTGGCCCTAACCGTCAAAGGAGCAATTTGGACTACACTCAGGGTGGTTTGGCCGGAGGCTAGGGGCATGCTAAGGAAGAAGCCAATCAATATAGCCGCGATGAAAAAAGAACTCTTAAACCACAACCTCCGACAAGGATCGTGCCTACGGGATTTTTCTAATGGCTTTCGCATTTTTTATTTCTCCATCGCGTTGCAAATGGGACGTCCAACGAGTCAAGTTCGTTTGGAAGTCAGAAAGCAACCATTTTGGTCATTCCCGCGAAGGCGGGAATCTGGAATCTACAATGAGTTACGGACTCCTGCCCGGAGCATAAACCACCTTTTTAGAAAAGCTTAATTGGTATTCCGAAACTTAGTACGCAGTAAATTGTGCCATCACGGGTTATCTTATGGGTGACATGATCCTCAGTCCTGCTGTATTGCGCCCGGAGGGAAAGGGTTTGTCTTCCCTTGGTTGAAAAAATTTTTTCCAAATGCCAATTGAGTTGAGCTATCCCATTAAAGGTGCTTGTGTGGCTTGACCCATCGTCGGCCTTGTTATCCAGGTAAGAGAGGGTTCCATTTACGTCCACCGTCCGGTTGTGGAGCGAAACCACTGCGCCCAGTGCGCCTTGGTATGTTTTGGTAGTCACATCCGTGGCCTCAGCGTGCAGATTGGTATAGGAAATTGACGGATTGATAGAGACGGTGTCAATGGGTCTAAAGGAGCCTGAAATGGTGGCCACGTGGGTTCGGCTGTCATTGTTTGTGGCGGCGGACTTATCATCAAAAGTGGTGAAGGTGTAAGTAGGGGCAATACTCCATCTATTCCTTGACAGTGAGAGGCCTCCTCCCATGGTCTGTGTTTGGTTTTTTATCGGGGAGTAGTTTTGTGGCTCGTCACTGCTGTCTTGGCGGTTGAGTGAATAGTTGAAAAAAAAGCTAGGCCATTTTGGCTTAGAGAGATTGTAGGTAAAGGTCCCGGTTGTATTTGTGATGACCGGCATAAGGGGGTCTTCGTCTGCATTGTCAACGACCCTCAGTGCCGTAAGCCTGAAGTTGGATGAAGAGACCCGCAATCCAAAGGCAGCCTGGTACTCTACTCTGTTGGTAGCACCTGTTGCGTTTACAATGCTCTGAAATTCTGGACCCAAGTACTTGTATTTAGCTTCCCAATCATACCTTGTGCCCTTGCCCGAGACCTTTGCAAGCCAGGCCTTATCCGTGGTCTTCCCTATGTTGTCGGAGACATCGCTATCGTACTTGCTGACACTGTACTCTCCATCCACCTTAAGTTTTTCTTTGATGATCTCGCTTGAAAGGCCGAGGCTGTAAATGTCACCTTCGGTCCCTGCTTCCAAAGTGCTGGAATTGTAATTGTCCGGGCTATGGTTTTTCCCTGTAATGTAAGTTCCCTTTGCCACCAGAACCTTGTCTTTTAGCATGTCTTGAGAGAGAGATACTCCCACAAGACGTTGGTCAGATTGGTTTATTCCTATGAGATGCTCAAAACCCGTTACCGCGTTGCTCCTGAGGGCGAATGCCTGGGCCTTGGTCCCACCCGCTTCCATTTTCAGCACGCCACCACGGCGGGCAATGCTTTGGCTGATGAGTTCGGTTCCCTGGACCGTGACATCACCAAATTCAAAGGATTGTTTGCCGTACCCGGCTTTGTAAAGATAGTTGTTTAGATTGAACCTGTCCCCTTCGGGTCCAGGGCCTTGTTCCTCCGTGTACCAGACATTGCCATCCAGGGAAGTCTTGAATGGTCCCGATTCCAGAGCGGACTTTAGCGTAGCACTCGACTGCAAGCGCCATGACGGGTCCTTATTGTCTTCATGATGTGCCGCCAGGTGCCTGAACTCGCCGTCCCATTGGATATCGGCGCTTGCCTTTTGAAGTCTTGCGCTTCGGCGGATGGTAAAATCCCATGTCTGGGGCCTGAGGCGATTTCCGCAAATATCCTGCATCTCAACTGAAATGGTATGCTTGCCATAGTCAAGAGGGGCCACGGGGGTATATTTTGCCTCTGTCTCTGTAATTTCCGCCAGTTGGGTAATATCCGTGCCGTCTATGGAGATCCGAACAGTCTTGGTGTCAACCTTTGTTTCCTTATCCTCAAAGGATATAGTGATTGCAGGACGGGCTTCGCTGATGGTTGCCCTCCTTGCGGGAACTGTCTTCACCAAATGCGGAGGCCGTTTGTCAAGTTCTACCTTCAGGGAGTAAGGTTTCTTCTTGGGATCAAACTTGGGAAAGGTAAATATGTGCCCCATCTTGTCCTTGAGTACAAAAAAATACTCAATTCCAGGCGGTATGACCTTCCGGGCATCCAAAAGTACCCGGAAATCTACCTCTGTTTCCTTTTTCATGGACAGCCTACGGAATACCTTGATCCCTTTTGCCCGGTAATAAAGGGTTGCAGATTGAGGCAATACAATATTTTTGGTTTGAATATGAAAGAATATGGGTGCACCGGCAAACTGGGTGCCTTTAGGGGAAAAGACGGTGATTTGCTCCGCAGCAAGAGATGCGAGAGGGTAGGCGCAAAAAAAGATAAGAAAAAGTAGAGAAAAAGGAAACAGACCAAAGTGGGTATGAGTCCTGCCAGACTCCATGAAGAATTCCTTTCTTTTCTACGGGGGAAAGATGAAAAATCAAGGAACATGAGCAAGGAAGGCGAACCTTCGTGGGTTAGGAGGTTTGCAGGTCGATCGGCGCGGCTTATAAAAATAGAGGTCACGCCAGATCTCTAATGCCCAGGTAACCGCAGGCATTACCTAACATACGAAATACACTATTGTTCCTTGCCCCAAGCCTTTCCCATAATTTTTTTTGGCCAAATAATTTTTTAGTGTCAAGTAAAAAGTTAGGCAAGTTGGCAAAAATTGCTTCAGAGTTTTATAATTTGGGACTCTTAAGTATCAGTTATGCAAGTGAGTGTGCCTGAGTCTTGTGAGAGTAATAAATTACGGCCGTATCCCCACGGTAATTGACGCCGAACATAACTTAATCTATAGTGCGTTGAGTTGGTAAAAGAATATCTGCTTGGAAGGCTTGCTATCCTAGTAGTAAGGAGCCGGGTATGGTTTATGAAAAAGATCGTCTCTTTCAGAAGATTCCGAAGGTGGATCGGCTGCTGGAAACCGAGGCAATCACATCAGCTCTTAAGGCCTATCCAAAGGCCCTGATGATGAAGGCCATACACGAGGTGCTGGATTACCTGAGGTCTGCAATAAAGAAAGGTTCCCTGGATGATAAGGACAAGCTTGCCCTGGATGTTGTATCTGCCCAAGTAATAAGGAGGGTGGAAGAGCTTGACCGACCCAGTCTTCGCCCTGTGATCAATGCAACCGGTGTGGTTGTTCATACGAATTTGGGCCGCTCCCTGATGGCAGAGAGTGTCTTGGACAAATTCAGGCCCCTGAGCGGCCGGTATACCAACCTGGAATATAATCTGGAGGAAGGTCGTAGGGGAAGTCGATATGTACATGTCCAGGAGATATTAAAAGAGCTGACAGGCGCTGAGGATGCAATGGTGGTGAATAATAATGCTGCTGCTGTGCTTATATGCCTTGATACCCTGGCGAAAGGAAGAGAAGTAGTGGTTTCTCGAGGACAACTGGTGGAAATCGGGGGCTCGTTCCGGATTCCAGAGGTAATGCGTAAGAGTGGGGCCAAAATGGTGGAGGTGGGCACAACCAATAAGACCCATCTCAGGGACTATGAAGAGGTGATTGGCCCTGACACGGCCATGTTACTGAAGGTACACTGTAGCAACTTTCAGATAGTGGGGTTTACTGAAGATGTGGAAACAGCAGATCTTGTGAGTCTTGGCAGGCGATATGGAATCCCGGTTATGGAAGATCTGGGTAGCGGGTGTTTTGTTGATTTTTCTAAGTATGGTTTAACAAAGGAACCCACTGTCCAGGAGGTACTGGCCCAGGGCGTTGACCTTGTAAGTTTCAGCGGTGATAAACTATTGGGGGGTCCGCAGGCGGGAATCATTCTGGGCAGAAAGCAATTGGTTGAGGCGGTGCGGAAGAATCAGTTAAACAGGGCCTTAAGGATTGATAAATTGACTTTGCTGGCCCTGGAGCACACCTTGCGCCTGTATCGAGACGAGAAGGTGGCTGTAAGGGAAATACCTACACTTCGGATGATCTGCCAATCCTATCAAGAATTGAGGCGCAAGGCCCAGCGCCTATTGAGGCGGATTGGAAGGCTAAACACAGATAGATTTTCCGTAAGTGTCTCGGACGGCGGCTCAAAGGTAGGAGGAGGGGCACTGCCACTGCTGGAGCTCCCCACTAGGGTGCTCTGTCTGCAGCCAGGGGAACTTACCGCGCACGAGATGGAAAGATGGCTGAGGGCATACCAGCCCCCTATCATTGGGAGGGTCGAGAAGGACATATTGATTCTTGATGTACGGACCATCCAGGAGGATGAATTAGGGACAGTTGCCAAGGCCGTGCAGGAACTGGCTGGAAAGCGTGACCTTTAAACGTCACGCAGGGGCGCCTTTGGCTGTGCCAAAAGAGGCGCCCCCATGAGGAATTAGATGGTCTCCTTTAGCGCCTTGCCGGGGCGAAAGCGGACTGTCTTGCTGGCCTTGATTTTGATTTCCTCTCCTGTCTGTGGATTTCTCCCCTTACGTGCTTTGCGTTTGACTACCACAAAGGAGCCAAATCCTGCAAGTGCAAGTTTTCCTTCTTTTTTTAGTGTCTTTTTGGCTACATTAATGAACGCATTGAGTGATCTTTCGGCATCAGCTTTGGTCAAATTGCTTGCTTTGGCGATTTCGTTAATTAGTTCAGCTTTTGTCATGATTGCCCCCTTATGCAAAATTGTTTGTCCACAAAAAAAAACACTCCTACCAAGACGGATAGAATAGATCTTCCTCCCCCCTTTCTCTTCAGATTTCTGGAAAACACTCCCAGTGTTGAAATCTCTCTGGGAGGATATGAAAACGGTTGAACAGTCCAGTGACGCGCAGTAAGGCCGAGTCCGAACGCTGCATGCAACAAAGGTGGATCAATAAGAAGCGCGTATCTCTTTAGCATAGCCCATGGCGATTTTCAACAAAAAATATCTCAATTCCATGGTGAATGTGGGGTTTTTGGCGGAAGTTGACAAAAGAATGCGCAGGCTATAAGTTTTTGGATGTGTAATATCCCTTTTTCGGGCAGGAGGGTGCCATCTTGCGGAGGATAATTGAGCAGATCCTGAAAGAAAGCCTTTCCGTAAAAGAGAATTTTATCCGAGACAATGTGGAAAAGCTCATCTTGCTTTCCGAGAAGGTTGCCCAGGCATTTACCAATGACAAGAAGCTGATGATTTGTGGTAACGGCGGAAGTGCGGCAGACGCTCAGCACATAGCAGCCGAGTTCATAAACCGCTATGAGATGGAGAGGCCTTCGTTGCCTGCTATTGCGCTCACCACAGACACCTCTGTCATTACCAGCATCGGCAATGACTATTCATTCAAGGAGATCTTCTCCAAACAGATCAAGGCCATGGGCCTGGAAGGAGATGTTTTGCTTGTCATTAGCACAAGCGGTGATTCGGAAAATGTGATTAAGGCAGTGGAGGATGCAAAGCAGCTCCGAATCTATACAGCCGCATTTTTGGGTAAGGACGGGGGCCGGCTGGGACGGTTGGTCAACCTCCCTATCATCGCTCGATCAAAGCAAACGGCAAGGGTACAGGAGGCTCATATCCTTGCAGGGCACATCCTGTGCCATTTGGTGGACTACATGCTTTTTCAGCGACATGTGATAGAGGCGTAGGCCATGGAGTTCTTTTGCGCGCATATTGCGCCATACCCATATATGGAATCCAAAAGGCAAAATCCAATCCGGAGATAATTATGGTTCAGGATAAGAGGCCTTTCAAATTAGAGCCCCTTTCATTAAAGAATGTAAAGACCTATCCCTTGGACAACCGCCATAGTAAGGTAAGCCTGAAGGATTTTGCCAGGCCATGGAATCGCGGTGGAACCCTTGCTGGATGGTTGGGCCAGCTTCCGAATATCCTTGGTGCCAGGGATTTCAATGAAGTGGTAGAGCGGATTGTGGATGCCGTGGCCGGAGGGAAGACTGTGGTCCTTGCTATGGGTGCCCATCCCATAAAGGTGGGGCTCAGCCCCATTATCATTGACCTCATGGAACGAGGGGTGTTGACAGGCATTGCCATGAACGGAGCATGTATTATTCATGATACTGAAGTGGCAATGGTGGGCCGGACTTCCGAAGATGTTAGTTCTGAGCTGAAACAAGGCAGGTTTGGTATGGCAGAGGATACTGGTAGGGTTTTGAACCTGGCTGTTAAAGAGGGGGCAGGTAAAGGCTTGGGACTGGGCGAAGGCGTAGGGGCTGTTTTGTTTCGAGAAAAATTCCCTTATAATGATTGGAGCATACTGGCCAGGGCATACGAACTGAATGTACCTGTGACAGTGCATGTGGCCATTGGTACGGATATCATTCATTGCCACCCCACATTTGATGCAGAGGCTGTTGGGAAGGCGTCACACCTGGATTTTCGTCGGTTCGCCCGCCTTGTGGCTGGGCTGGAGCAAGGTGTCTTCATAAATCTTGGCTCTGCAGTGGTAATGCCTGAGGTCTTCCTAAAGGCACTAAGCCTTGCAAGGAATCTGGGATATGAGGTGAGGCATATTACCACGGTCAATATGGACTTTATCAGGCATTACAGGCCCATGACCAATGTGGTACAAAGGCCAACCTTGGAGGGTGGAAAAGGGTATTTTTTTGTAGGCCACCATGAAATTATGTTTCCCCTATTGGCCGCTGCCATAATTGAGCGGCTTGAGTGACTTGGGAAAGGAGAGATAACAGATTATGCCAATTTACGAATACAAATGCATGGATTGCGAGAAGGAATTTGAGGCCCTGGTACTGGGCTCCGATGGTGATATGAAGTGCCCGGAATGTAAGAGCGGCAATTTGAAGCGGCTCATGTCGGCCTGCGGGTTTAAGAGCAATGGGAGCTTTACACCCTCATCTGGCTCCTCGGGTTGTGCTTCTTGTACGAGTAGCAATTGCAGCTCTTGCCATTGAAGGGAGTAAAGATGATCAGGATTGGGTTTGGATATGACGCCCACCGATTGGTGAGAGGGAGACGCTTGGTTTTGGGGGGAGTTGATATTGAATGGCATTTGGGACTCTACGGGCATTCGGATGCTGATGTGCTTACCCATGCCATTATGGACGCCATCCTAGGTGCGCTTGGAAAGGGAGATATCGGTCAGCATTTTCCAGATACAGATCCCCGATACAAGGATGCTAGCAGCCTTTCTCTGCTAGCCGAGGTGGTGGGTTGGATGAAGGATGAAGGCTATGAGGTGAACAACTTGGATGCATCCATTGTGGCTCAGGCCCCAAAACTCAGCCGTCACATGGCGGCTATGAAAAAAAGGCTGGGGGAGGTCCTTGGGGTTGAAGATGGAAGGATAAACCTAAAGGCGACCACTACGGAGGAAATGGGGTTTTGTGGTAGGGAAGAGGGCATGGCTGCATATGCGGTGGTAACGATAAAGAAAGCATAGGGTACAAGGCACAAGGCGCAAGGCGAAAGGCAAGTGAAGTATAAGGTAAATGGCATGGGGCGTGAGGTGTGATGATTTAGGCGCAGGGCACAGGACAAAGGGAAACAGCAGAATATTGAATTTAGAACAATGAACTCCGAAGTTCAAAATTGGTAATTCGATATTCGTGATTCAGGGAAGGAGGCTTGTTCGTCGCCGACGGACAACGGCAGATGCGTGAGGCGTAAGACTTAAGAGTCAAGGTAAGAAGCGTAGAAATTTTAAGGCGGGAGGATTATTTACATTGTCTCTGATATTCTACAATACCGCATCGAGACGGAAAGAGGAGTTTAGACCCCTGGAAGAGGGCAAGGTTGGAATGTATGTATGCGGGGTCACGGTCTATGACTTGTGCCATATAGGGCACGCACGCTCGGCCATTGTTTTTGATGTGCTCGTGAGGTACCTTCGGGCAAAGGGTTTTAATGTGACCTATGTGCGGAACTTTACTGATGTGGATGACAAGATTATCAAAAAGGCCAATGAGCTGGGCAAGGACACCACATGGGTAGCAGAATACTACATCAAGGCCTTTTACGAGGATATGGAACAGATTGGTGTGCTCAAGGCGGATGTGGAACCCAGGGCCACGGAACATATCGGCGGGATGATTGAAATGGTCCAGACCCTTTTGGCCAAGGGTTATGCCTATGTGGAGGGGGGGGATGTATACTTTTCAGTAGAGAAGTTTGAGGACTATGGCCGGCTCTCAGGAAGGAAACTGGAGGACATGCAGGCGGGCAGCCGAATCGCCGTAGATGAGCGGAAAAGGCATCCCATGGATTTTGCCCTTTGGAAGGCTGCCAAGCCGGGTGAGCCGCAATGGGACAGCCCATGGGGACCGGGAAGGCCTGGCTGGCACATTGAATGCTCGGTGATGAGTAATCACTACTTGGGGGCGACCTTTGATATACACGGTGGGGGCAGGGACCTGCTTTTTCCCCACCATGAAAACGAAAGGGCCCAATCCATAGCAGCCAATGGCGGAAGATTCGCCAACTTTTGGATTCATAACGGTTTTGTGACCGTTGAGTCGGAAAAAATGTCCAAGTCGCTGGGCAATTTCATTACCATTCGTGACGCACTAGCCGAATATCACCCTGAGGTTTTGCGGCTTTTTTTGCTGAGCAAACACTATCGAAGCCCCGTGGATTTCTCGGAAAAGGCTGTAGGGGCCATACAGTCGGGCCTTGTGAGGATATACAGGACCCTTGAGAGGATGGAAGAGGCCATAGGCCCTGGCCCCACCGCAGAAAGTATGGTGTCCCATGCCCTCTTGGAAGGATCGAACCCAAGCCCGTTTCTGGCGCGTTTTGAGGAGGTCATGGATGATGACCTGAACACCGCAGGGGCTGTTGGGCTTATGTTCGAAAAGGTGAGAGAGATCAACAAGCTTTTGGACTCGTTCGGCACTGGCACGGGTGAAAAACAGGAGATGCTGCGTGTTGAACGGGAGGATCTTTTGAGGGCAGGGGCCATTTTGGGGCTTTTGCAGCGCACACCAAAACGGTTCTTTGAGGAACTACCGCAAAAAATGGTGGATATAGATCCTTCGGAAATCCAAAGATTGATCGCCCAAAGGGCAGAGGCCAGGGCCAAAAAGGACTGGGCCACGGCCGATAAGATACGCGATCAGCTCAAGGCCAAGGGCGTTGTCCTTGAGGATGGCCCGGAGGGAACCACCTGGAGACTGGATGTTTGAGCTGATTACCGACCTGGAGCCTTGTGGCGATCAGCCCAAGGCCATTCATGATTTGGTGGAGGGGGTCAAGAAGGGGCTGGGGCACCAGGTTCTCCTGGGTGTGACCGGCTCAGGGAAGACCTTTACCATGGCCCATGTCATTGCCCAGGTCCAAAAACCCACCCTTGTGATTGCGCCCAACAAGACCCTTGCGGCCCAGCTATATGGAGAGCTAAAGGGCTTTTTCCCCAATAACGCGGTAGAGTACTTTGTGAGCTATTATGACTACTATCAACCTGAGGCCTATATCCCGCAGACCGATACCTATATACAGAAAGACGCACACATCAATGAGCAAATCGACAAGATGAGGCATTCGGCCACCCGGTCCCTGCTGGACCGAGACGATGTGATCATTGTGGCAAGCGTGTCCTGCATCTATGGTTTGGGCTCCCCTGAGGCCTATCACGGCATGCTCCTATATGCAGAGACAGGAAAAGAGCTTTCTGTGGAAGAAGCCATAAAGAAACTGGTGGAGATTCACTATGAGAGGGGGGACTATGACTTCTACAGGGGTCGATTCAGGGTAAGGGGCGATGTACTGGATATCTACCCGGCGCATGAGGAAGACCGTGCTGTCCGTCTTATCTTTTTTGGCGATGAGGTGGAGGAAATCCAGGAGATTGATCCTCTTACAGGGAGGGCATTAAGAAACCTCAATCGTGTCACCATTTATCCGGCCAGTCATTATGTTACCACTGCTGAGGTGCGGGAACATGCCATCGAGCAGATCCAAAAGGAACTTGAGGAACGGATTGCCTATTTCCGCGCCCGAAACCGGCTTGTGGAGGCCCAAAGGATCGAGGAGAGAACTCGTTTTGACCTGGAGATGATGATGGAGATGGGCTATTGCCATGGCATTGAAAATTATTCACGCCACTTGACCGGAAGAGCGCCCGGCGAGCCGCCTCCCACCCTGTTGGACTATTTCCCCAGGGATTTTTTGGTCATCATTGACGAGAGCCATATCACTATCCCCCAGCTAAATGGGATGTTCCGGGGCGACCGTTCGCGCAAGGAGACCCTTGTGGAGTTTGGATTTAGGTTGCCCTCTGCCTTGGACAATCGGCCGCTTACTTTTGAGGAGTTTGAGACCCGGGTGAACCAGGTGATATACGTCTCGGCAACCCCAGGACCCTATGAGCTTAGAAAGGCCGAAAGGATTACAGAGCAGATTATCAGGCCCACGGGCTTGGTGGACCCTGAGATTATCGTGCGGGAGGCGACCAATCAGGTGGACGATCTTCTGGGATGGATAAGGGGCAGAATCGAGAGGAATGAGCGGGTATTGGTCACTACACTGACCAAGAATATGGCAGAGGATCTTACGGAATACTATGCTGACTTGGGGATCCGCGTTCGATATATGCACTCGGACATCAAGACCATAGAAAGGATGGCCATTATCAGGGACTTAAGGTTGGGGGTATTTGACGTACTTATCGGTATTAACCTTTTGCGGGAAGGCCTGGATTTGCCTGAGGTGTCGCTGGTGGCCATTCTGGATGCAGACAAGGAGGGGTTTTTGCGGTCAGAGAGATCCCTCATCCAGACCTGTGGCCGGGCTGCTCGAAACGTCAACGGCACTGTGCTCCTCTATGCAGACCGAATCACAGAGTCCATTCAAAGGGCCATTGAGGAGAGCAATAGGCGGCGCAGGATTCAGTTGGAATACAACAGGCGTCACGGTATCACCCCTGCCACCATTCAAAAGAATATTGAGAATGTGCTAGAATCCGTCTATGAGGCAGACTATGTGCAGATTCCAGAGGTAAGAGAGAAGGAAGTGGATTATTATGCCTCACCCGAGCAACTGGAGGACATTATTAAGGGCCTAACGGCCAAGATGAAGGATGCTGCGGCAAGGCTGGATTTTGAGGAGGCGGCCAGAATCAGGGACCAGATTCGGGAACTGGAAACCAGGGAATTGGAACTCCTTTCGTTTGGATAAGGGAGAAATAACCATGGCAGAGACTAAGAATACAGGGACAGTCAAGATACCAAAGGCGGTGAAAAGGTTATTTGAGTATTTCAAGAAACTGGGTGAGGAGGACACGCCATTTGATCCTGTATTCCAGCGGATTCAGCAGGAATATAGTGATCTGGGTCCAAAAGAGAAGGAGATTCTTTTTACTGAACTCAACAACAGGTTAGAGATCCAGAAGGAGGATCTGATCCCACTTTTAAAGGAAATGGTGGAGACGGATGAAGAAGGTGCCCCTTGGGCACTTCACTTACAGAGACTTCGGAAAAGGGTACAATCTCCAAGACTGGCCATTTTCCAAAAGGTGGCCAGGAATCCGGGAGGTATTCGCTTTCTCCTGGATTTCCGTGAAGACCTCATGAATTCAAGGCGCTCTGGAGAGGCGGATGTCACGGCATTGGATACGGATCTGGCAATCTTGCTGGAGATGCTTTTTCAAGAAGGATTTCTCTACTTGGAAGAAATCACCCTGGATTCTCCTTACAGGCAAATAGAAATCATAAAAGATCGGGACATGGTTCATCCTATGACCAGCCTGGAGGAAATGGGCCAGAGGCTGGGCAGGGATCGGCGTTGCTTTGCCCTTTATCACCGCCTTCTTCCCTTGGAGCCGATCGTGTTCATTGAGGTGGCCCTCGCACAAGGGCTGGTGAGACGGATATCTGATATTGTGGAGCCCAAAGACGATGCAGGAAAGCGGAAAAACGTGGATACCGCCATATTTTATTCCATAAATAATACCCAGAACGGGCTTGCTGGGCTTGGGTTGGGCAAGATGTTGATAGTAAGAGTTGTGGATTTCCTACACGGAGAAAACGAGAGGATCAAGAATTTTGCCACGTTAAGCCCGTTGCCTGGATTCTGGGATCGTTATTTGCGGCCAATCCTTCAGGGAGATGATGAATCTTTCTTCTTGAAGCAGAAAGATATCCCTTCATATTTTTCCAAAAAGTCCAGGGCCAAGATCTTGGAGGCTGGCGGGTTTTCCAAAGAGGACACAGAACGCTTTTGTGAGGCGCTGATTAAGGTCCTTTCAGGAGACCAATGGACTAAGGACGAAAAGCTTGTAAAACACCTGCAGAGCCCCTTGATAAAGATTGCCTACCACTACATAACGCAGGAAAAGAACCTCAAAGGAAAGCCTCTAAATCCCGTGGCAGGCTTCCACCTAGGCAATGGAGCCACTGTCTCGGAGAAATACATCAATTTCCTTGCCAATACCTCCCCGAAAGGCCTACGGGAGTCCTGTGGTATTATGGTCAATTATATCTACACCTCGAACTGGCTGACACAGATCCGAAGATCCCTTAGGTGGGTGGAACGGTTTGAGATAAAGAGCCTCTTTTCAAGATAGGGGCAAATGGGCGTTAACTGATTTTGCCTTGACAATTTTTCCAGCCTTCCTGTATAGTTACTTTGTAGCTAAATAGTAGCCACAATAGATTACCCCGCTGCAAACAGCGGGGTATTGAGAATTCAGAATACAGATTCCAGGAGTCAGAACAAAGAAAAATGCTTTCACCTAATCTTTATTTTTCTCTTCTGAATCCTGACTCCTGAATCCTTGTCCTCGGATTACCTGTCGGTTCGGGTCAATCTCATTGCCACGGAGCAAGCTGCGTGGAATTAGACACTAGAATGATTAAAAAATTAGCTCGAAATAACGATCGCGAAATGGTAACATCCAAAGGCCCCCATGTATGGTCTTGGCCGATGATATTGCGGTAAATGGCTTCTGTGGGGGAAGGTCCTTTTAGGATTGGGCGAGGGAGGTTGTCTGATGGAAAAGATACTCGCGGAAATCGCTGAAATTGTTGGGCCTGAGAACGTATTTGGAGACCGGGTGGAATGTCTCTGTTATTCAAGGGACATGTCTGTGCATCAAGGGATCCCGGACGCAGTAATTTTTGCCCGAACCACGGAGCAGGTCTCAGCTATTATGAAGATAGCACACAGGGAAAAGATACCGGTCACGCCCAGAGGGACAGGTACCAGTGTGACAGGGGCGGTCTTGCCTATACGTGGGGGACTGGTTCTGGATCTACATCAGATGAATAACATCCTTGAGATCAACAAGAAGGATTTTTATGCCCGGGTCGAACCCGGCGTGGTCTGTATGCAGCTCAATAATATCCTGGCAAAGGATGGCCTCATGTTTCCTCCGAACCCAGGCAGTGAGGCCATTGCCAGCATTGGTGGTATGGTTTCCACCAATGCCAGCGGCCATCGGGCAGTAAAATACGGAACTACCCGGGACTACATCAAGGGCCTTACGGTGGTTTTGGCTGACGGGACCGTTATCTACACAGGAACCAGGGCTCCTAAGAGTTCGTTGGGCTATGATTTGACCCATCTGTTTTGCACAGCCGAGGGAACCCTAGGGATTATTACCGAGATCATTGTGAAACTGGAGCCTAAACCAGAGTACGGGGCCTTGGCCCTTGCCATATTTGAGGATCTCAGTGCGGCCGGGGACGCGGTTACTGAGGTGACCACTTCAGGAATCAAGCTGGCGGGCTGTGAAATTTTGGACAAGTTCAGCCTGAAGGTGGTGGAAAAGGCCCTCCAGAGGGATGTGAGTAAGATAGAGGCCATGCTTATCATGGAGGCCGACGGACCAAAAGAGGTGGTGGTCCGGGATATGGAAAGGATTGAAGAGATCTGCAAAAGGTATGGTGTGCAGGAATTTGAATGGTCTGATGACCCGGAAAAGCGCGAAGAGATGATGCGGGCCCGTGGTGGGCTTGTTCCAACCCTTTCCAGGATAAAGCCGGGCAATCGATTGGTGCCCATTGCAGAGGACCTGGGAGTCCCCTCCACAAAGATCCCCGAGACCATTCGCCGTGCACAACAAATTGCTGAAAAATATAATGTGATCATCGCCACCTTCGGCCACGTGGGGGATGGAAATGTCCATACCACATTTGTCTCGGATATGCGAAGTCGAGACGATTGGGATAGGCTCAAGCCTGCTGTGGAAGAACTAGTGGATACTGCCATGGAAATGAAAGGGACCCTTAGTGCAGAGCATGGCACTGGGCTTACACGGGTTCCTCACCTGGAAAGGCAGTTGGGCCACTCCATTGAGGTCATGAGAAAGATCAAAAAGGCCCTGGATCCGGAAAATATATTGAATCCTGGAAAGATGGGACTGGAAGAAACGGACAGAAAGGCAGATATCTATGATTACTTTGCCTTTCAACCCTTGCTTGAGCATCCCGAGGGCGTGCGTTCTTATGGCGAAGAAGTGGATAACGAGGTGCTTGCTTGTATCCACTGCGGGTTTTGCCGTCTAGGCTGCCCCACCTTCAGCGTGACTCAAAGGGAATCACGAAATGCCAGGGGCCGCAATGCACTGGCCTTCTATTTTCTTAACGGATCCATTGAACCCTCTCAGGAACTCGCCCAGGCATTTTATACCTGTACCACATGTCAGGCCTGTACCTATTTCTGTCCTGCCCAGATCAAGGTGGACGAGATCGTGGAAGGTGTGAGGAGGAAACTGTACGAGGCAGGCTATGTGCCTGATCCGGTATTGAGTGTGCGGGAAAATATTTTAAAGACCGGTAATGTGTTTGCCAGCCCAAAGGAGGCAAGGATCGATATTTACCCGCCTGCCCTGAGGGAAAAGGCCAAGAAAGGTGAGCTGAAACCACAGGCCGAGGTCCTTCTTTTTATGGGATGTGTTCCCAGCTATCTGGATATGAAGATGGTTCCGAGCCTGATTAAGCCCCTTGATGAGACTAAAGTGGATTATACCACACTGGCTATGGAAGAGCAGTGCTGCGGCTTTCCTCTTTTTCTCATGGGCTCGGAGGAATTCGAACCTCATGCAGAAAAGATCATGCAAGCCTTGAAGGCCACCGGTGCAAAGGAATTGGTCACTCCATGTGCCGGGTGTTACAAGACCTTCAAGAAGATATACCCCAAGGTGGGAGATCTGGGGATGGAGGTCTACCATACAGTCCACTATTTTGATAAGCTGATAAAAGAGGGGCGAATAAAGTTTAATAAGGAATTTCCGAAAAAGGTGACATACCATGACCCGTGCGACTTGGGTAGGACATTTAAGATATTTGAAGAGCCTCGGGATATCATAAAGGCTATTCCAGGTGTGGAGTTTGTGGAAATGGCCAGGAACAGGCTTCAGGCCCGCTGTTGCGGTGGAGGCGGGGGCGTTCAGGCCAATGACCCGGATCTGGCCGTGCAGATGGCCGCGGAAAGGGTTCGCGATGCTCTGGCGGTTGGGGCAGAGGTGATCGTATCCAGTTGTGCCGCGTGTAAGGATAATTTGCGCAAGGGCGCAAAGGCTATTCCCAAACAGGAACGGGGCAAAATCAAGATCATGGATATTACCGAAATTGTGGCCCAGGCCATGGGATAAATACCTTGTGGTAGCGGAACAGGATGTTCTTGAATAGGAGGACAAAGGAAAATATGAATTACCCGAGGCAGGTTGGTGAAAGAGGGCGACAAATTCAATAAATGGAGTTTTTATGCTTGCCATAAAAGAAAGCTTAAGAAAAGAGATCGCGGCCACCAAAACGCTCAAGAAGATAATGGCGAATCACTTCTATGAACTAGATGAGGCAGCCAGGACAGGCTCAAAAAAGGTGGCCTGGTGCACCAGCGTAGGTCCGGCTGAACTGCTTAGGGGAATGGGATTTCTGGTCTATTTCCCGGAAAACCATGGCGCTATGCTAGGCGCTACACGAATGGCCACCGAGCTGATTCCGTATGCCAATGCCATTGGTTACTCACCCGACATCTGTTCCTACCTCACAAGTGACATCGGCTCTTATTTACAAAAGAAGACCCCTCTTACCAAGGCGTATAACATAGAGTCTGTGCCCAGACCGGATGTGCTGGTGTTTAACACTAACCAATGTCGGGACGTGCAAGACTGGTTTACGTGGTATGGTAGGGAATTTGGAGTGCCAGTTGTGGGGATTCATACACATCGGGATATCGGAAGGATTCGCGACTATCAGATAAAGGATATAGCCAAGCAGATTGAGGACTTGATCCCCCCTCTGGAGGAGGTAACTGGAGAAAAATTTGATATGGATCGGTTCAAGGAGGCTGTAGCGCTATCAAGGCAGTGTTCTATACTATGGCGGAGATGCCTTGAGGCAGCAGCCGCCATACCATCTCCCTGGACCTTTTTCGATGCCACCATCCATATGGGGCCTGCGGTGGTGGCCCGAGGCACAAAGGAGGCTGTGGATTACTATGAATTGCTTTTGGAGGAGTTGACCCAAAGAGTTAAAGACGGTACTGCTGCAGTGGAAGGGGAAAGATACCGCCTCTATTGGGAGGGCATGCCGATTTGGGGTAAATTGCGATCCCTATCGGAGCTGTTTGCCTCCTTGCAGACCTGCATTGTGGCTTCCACCTATTGCAACAGTTGGATATTTGATCAGCTTGATCCTGATGAGCCCTTTGAGAGTATGGCAAGGGCCTATACTGAATTGTTTATAGTAAGGGATGAGGCTTACAAAGAAGAGTACATAAAGAGCTGTTTTGAATTTTTTAAGCTCCACGGCATCATATTTCATGACGCCAAGACCTGTCCTAACAACTCCAACAACCGTTATGGTATGCCGGAGAGGCTGAGCAAAAAGCTTGGCATTCCCACCCTCACCATAAACGGGGACTTGAATGACCTTAGATGTTATTCGGAGGAACAGGCCAAGACCAATATTGAGGCCTTTATTGAGCAGTTGGAAGAAGAGTGATGTCTGAACCTGTGTTTGTGGGAGTAGATGTTGGGGCTTCCCGAACGAAAGTGGCCGTTCTTGACAAAAACAAAGAGATAATTGGTCACTCTGTGAGGAAGTCGGGAACAGATTTTGAAAAAACGGCAGAATTGGCGCTGGATGAGGCCTTGAAAATGGCAGGCCTTTCCCGTGAAGATATAGGTTTCTGCGTATCAACCGGGTATGGGAGGAAAAATGTTCCTTTTAGCGAATTCACAAAAACTGAAATAGGCTGCCATGCCAAAGGGGCATTTCACTATTTTCCCATGGCCATCACTATTATTGACATTGGAGGGCAGGACAACAAAATAATCAAGCTTGATGAAGCGGGACACCGCCTCAGTTTTAAAATGAATCGTAAGTGTGCCGCTGGCACAGGGGCGTTCTTGGAAGAGATGTCCATGCGGCTGGATATCCCCCTTGAAGAAATGGACGAACTGGCTAGACAGTCTGAGAATTTGGTAGAACTCGGAAGTTATTGCACCGTTTTTTCAGCTACGGAGGTCTTGGAGAAAATTAGGCAAGGGAAGAAGGTTCCTGATATTGTCAAGGGCCTATTCCTCTCTGTTATAAAGAGAGTCCTTGAAATGGACAGCTTGACTGACAGGGTGGTTATGACCGGGGGAGTTGTTGAACATAATCCTTACCTCGTGGAAATGGTGAGAGAGAGGACAGGGTTAGAGGTTATGGTACCAGAGCGCCCACAATTGACAGGCGCGGTAGGAGCGGCACTGTACGCAATGGACGCGGCAGCTGCTTCAGAGAAATGATTAGGACCCGTTTCAAAAAGCTAAATTGTCAGGATAAAGGGAGGGCTTTAAAATGTTGAAAAGCAGGTGGATGCATGTGGGAACAGTTTTGAAAATGAATGCCATCAACTATCCTGAAAAGCTTGGATGGCAAGATAAGTTTAGGGAGTACAATTTTAAGCAATGGAACGAAAGATCCTGTCGTCTGGCCAATGGTCTCAGGGATCTCGGAATTGGATACCAAGATACCTTTGCGGTTATTGCGTACAATCGCGGGGAATGGATGGATATATATGCGGCCTGCGGGAAAGGAGGGCAGATTGTTGTTCCCGTTATGTTCAGATTGGCTGGGCCGGAGATCGAATATATTGTAAATCATTCCGAATGCAAGGGCTTTATTGTGGAGGCGCCATTTGTGGACTTGATCAACAGTATCAAGGATAAACTGCCTGTGCCCAAGGACGCATATATCTACCTAGGAGACGGGCCTGTTCCTGAAGGCTATATTGGCTATGAAGAGTTGCTGCAGAAGTCTTCTCCTGATGAGCCGGATATAATGGTAGACGGTGCTGACACATGGACAATTATGTATACCTCTGGTACAACGGGACGGCCAAAGGGTGTCGTGAGAACACATGAGAGTTATATAGCCCAGTACTTTTTGAACAACGTGAACATGGGGGTGCGTCCCACTGACAAGGTGATGCTGGTTATGCCCATGTGTCACGTCAATTCTATTTTCTACTCATTTCCCTATACATTGGTTACCGCACCCGTATTTGTATACAATATGATCAGCTTTGATCCAGAAGACTTACTTAGGACTATCGAAAAGTATAAGATCACCTTCACTTCCCTTGTTCCCACCCATTACATCATGATGCTTGCATTGCCCGAAGAGGTAAAGAGCAAATATGATGTGTCATCTATTCGCCAGTTGCTTATTTCTTCGGCACCTGCAAGAAAGGATTTAAAGATAGCGATTATGGACTATTTCAAGAATGCCGAATTGTGGGAGGCCTATGGGAGCACCGAGGGAGGCCTTGTTACACTATTGCGACCTGAGGACCAATTCAAGAAATTGGGCTCCATCGGCAAAGAAATTTTTGGCACTGACAGGATCAAGATTTTGGATGAAGACAGGAATGAGGTCCCTGATGGGGAAGTGGGGGAACTCTTTTACAGGACACCAATGCTCTTTAAGGAGTACCTTAAAGAACCTGAAAAGACCAAAGAGGCATTTTTTGGGGAGTGGTCTTCAGCGGGAGACATGGTAAGGAGGGATGAGGACGGATACTATGTGCTGGTGGACCGCAAGGCCAATATGATCATAACCGGGGGTGAGAATGTTTATCCTTCGGAGGTGGAGAGTGTGGTCGGAGCCCACGAGGCCGTTAAGGATATTGCCGTAATAGGTGTCCCTGATGAGAAGTGGGGTGAGGCGGTCAAGGCCGTTGTAGTGCTGCATGATGGGTATGAACCGAGCAAGGAACTGGAAAAGGAAATTTTGGACTGGACCAAGGGCAAGCTGGCAGGATATAAAAGGCCGAAGAGCATAGATTTTATAAAAGACGAGGAAATGCCTCGGACACCAACAGGGAAAATCCTCCACAGAATACTCAGAGAACGATATGGCAAGTGGAGTGAGGCTCAGTAGCATGATAGACTGAGCAATATATTTTGGAACCGGAGCGGAGCGCAAAAAATACGAAAAAATAGGAGGGAATCAGCATGTTGAGTAAGGCTTTTATTCCGTACAAGGGTTACTATTCGACCCCTTTCTGTCGCTGGCAGGGAAGTTTGGCCAATGATAACGCCATTGTACTGGGGGCAAACACCTCAAGACGATGGTTGGCAGAAAAAAACTGGGACCCAAAGATATTTGATTATTTGATCCTTGGCATGACAATAGGGCAGCATCATCAGTTTTATGCTGGACCTTGGGCAGCAGCTATGATGGGAGCTGGTGGTATCCCTGCCGTCACTCTGAGCCAAGCATGTACGACTTCTACTACATGCATATTTCAGGCAGCAGTTGGTGTGGAGACAGGATTGTATAAGAACTGTTACACCCTTATGACCGACAGGTGTTCCAACGGTCCCCACACTGTTTGGCCTAACCCCCTGGGGCCAGGAGGAGAAGTTATTTCGGAAAACTGGTTAATGGACAACTTTAATTCTGACCCCAACGTCGGTCTCAAGATGATAGAGACGGCTGAGAACGTGGGCAAAGAGGGTGGTTTCACAAAAGAGCAGTGCGATGAGCTTACCTTGAGACGGTATGAGCAATATTTGGATTCACTGGCCAACGACAGGGAGTTCCAAAAGAGGTACATGTTCCCAGCAGAGGCCACAGTTACCAAGAAAAAGAAAAAACTGGTGGAACAAGACGAAGGCATTATCCCTTGCACTGAAGAAGGTCTTGCGGCCTTGAAGCCCGTTATACCTGGGGGTATCCTATCGTTCGGTGCACAGACGTTTCCTGCGGATGGAAATTGTGCTGTAATAGTGGCCACTGAAGAGAGGGCAAAGGAACTGAGTGCGGATCCCTCTGTAAAGATTCAGATTATCTCATATGGTTATTCAAGAACAAAGCCTGGGTTTATGGCTGCGGCCCCAGTGCCGGCCTCAAAGATGGCGCTGGAAAGGGCCGGATTAACCATTGGGGATATTAAGGTAATAAAGACACATAATCCCTTTGTGGTTAATGACTTGTATTTTGGCCAGCAGATGGGGGTCGATCCCATGAGCGGAGAGAATCCCGCCTTTAATAATTATGGCTCCTCTTTGATTTATGGGCATCCCCAAGGTCCTACTGCAGGACGGCTCATTATCGAAGGCATTGAAGAAACGGTCATGAAGGGAGGAGGTTATTTCCTCTGGACAGGCTGTGCAGCAGGCGACACTGGAGGAGCTATTATCATCAAGGTAAGTTAACGAATGTCCGTAAAAAATGCCAAATATCAAATGACCAATATCCAATCAGTGCGCTGATATTAGGCATTGAAGGCACATCTGGATTTTGAAATTTAACGTTTCGTGTATTTTTGGCGCGTTGAGTATTGAGCCAATATGCTCAAGATTCTTCGCGCCTTTTGTTTTCCGCTAGACCCTTCAGAGCACTAAAGGATATCTGCGGCTGTGATTACCCATATCTGGAGGTGGCGATATGCCTCGATGTATCAGTAAGTTATAAACTATCATTGAAGAGAGAAAAGGTCCTTGAAAAACCGTTCTCGTTATAATAGAGTGCCCACGAAAAACAGAGGGGGTGTCCTTGTAAAAAGAGACCAATATGGCAGGAAGCTATTTCCTTACAAGTTATCCGTCTATGACTCTCGAATTGTGATTCTGAAAGCAAGGTTGCTGACATGGAAATCCTGATTTTGGGTATTGCCACGCTCGTTGGACTATATATGGCCGCAAACATCGGCTCTAACGATCTAGCCAATGCCATGGGCACCTCTGTGGGGTCCGGTGCCCTTACCCTAAACAAGGCCGTTGTTCTTTCTGTAATTGCTAATGCAGCTGGGGCGGTTCTGGCAGGTGGCTATGTGACCAACACCATAAGCAAGGGATTGATTGATCCCTCGTTATTCGCCAGTTCCCCCAATGATTTGATGATAGGAATGTTCGCCTCTCTCTTGTCAGCTGGTATATGGGTTAATGTTGCCACATATCTGGCATTGCCGGTATCTACCACCCATTCCATAGTGGGGGCTGTCGTAGGCTTTGGAATCTTGAGCGTGGGCGCAGGGGCCATCACCTGGGGCAAGGTGATTTCCATAGCCACCAGCTGGATTGTTTCTCCGGTAGCAGGCGCCATCATAGGGGGCCTCATGTATTATATCCTGGAAAAAGGGATTATGCGGGCAAAAGACCCCATAAAGGCTTCTGAACGGTATGCCCCATATCTCATATTCCTGGTAGTGATTGTGCTGATTCTTTCTTTCATCTTCAAAGGATTGAAGAACCTTCATCTCCACGTAGGCTTTATCCAAACAATTTTGCTCTCTATACCCGTTGCCGCAGTGGCGGGAATTCTGGGCAGGAAATGGATTCGATGGCAGATGCGGCCGAGTTCTCGGCTAATTTTTGGGGTAAAGGGTTCTTCCCCTGTGGATCGCTTTTTCTCCCAGCTTCAGGTAGTTACAGCCTTTTATGTGGCATTTGCCCACGGTGCGAATGATGTGGCCAATGCAGTGGGACCGCTAGCCGCCATCTTCTCTGTAGTCAAGACAAAGGCAGTAGCATTGAGGGTTGAAGTTCCTCTGTGGATGCTTTTGATAGGTGGTATTGCAGTGGGAGGGGGGCTTTTTGTGTTCGGGACAAGGGTCATGCAGACCATAGGAAAGAACATAACAGAGATAAATCCCTTGCGTGGATTCAGTGCGGAGTTTGGAGCTGCAACAACGATTCTTGTGTGTTCAAGACTGGGACTTCCTATCTCCACTACCCATGTGCTGGTGGGCTCGGTGGTGGGTGTGGGATTCATGAGAGGTATGGGATCAGTGGATTTGCGCGTTTTGAGGAATATTACCTATTCTTGGATTATTACATTGCCTTTTACGGTCGTGTTGTGCATGATAATCTATAGGCTTTTAACGTTGTTGCCCGTTTCATAACGTGGCGATCCTTTCCAAGAGGGGGTAACGGGAACCAAAAACGGGGGAAAATCATGCGTTTTTTACTTAGCTCGATTTTTTATCGGTCTCCTTTCCAGAATCTGCAACGCCATGCGGACAAGGTGAGGGAATGCGCACAAATGTTCAAGAGGGCTGCAGAGTGCCATATCAAGGATCACTGTGCCGAGTTTGAGACGTTGACTGATGAAGTGGCCCGCCTTGAAAGCGAGGCAGATGCCATTAAACGAAATATTAGAAATCATTTGCCCAGAGGCATTCTCATGCCAGTGGATAAGTTTGAGTTTTTCCAATACTTGAGGGAACAGGACAAGGTCTTGGACGAGGTGGAAGAGGCCCTGTTTTGGCTTTCCTTCAGACCCAGCAGTGTCCCCAGTGAAATCGTTGAGGAGTTTATGGCACTGGTTGACGCCGTGATTCCCCCTATCGAAAAGCTTTCAGACTTGGTGAGAATGGCCACAGATTACTTTCGGAGCGGTAGTGAAAAGCAACGTGCAAAAATGAAGAGCTTGATACGAGATATACGCCAACACGAAAAAGAGGCGGATATTTTGGAAAGGGAATTGAAGCAAAAGATATTTATGAACATAAAAGAAACACTTGCCGTTTTTCATCTGATCCGGCTTGCTGAAATTGTGGGTAGCATAGCGGATCATGCAGAGAATGCCTCGGATCGAATGAGAGCCATGATCGCTAGATGAATAAAGGATGAGTAGAGATCGACTTACATGCAAACGATGTGGGAGGTGTTGCATCAGTTCATCTCCCACCCTCCACAAAAAAGATCTTACCTTGGTCAAAAAACGGCAGATTGATACATCCTTCCTTTATACCATCCGCAAAGGCGAGTATGTGTGGGACAATATAGAACAAAGGCTCCGAAAGGTCCCCGAAGAGATGATAAAGGTGCGTGAGAAAGGGGAAAAGGGAGGGTGTATCTTTTATGACCCGGTTAACAGGGCCTGTACCATTTATCCATACAGGCCAGCACAATGTGTGGCCTTGTTTTGCCAGGACAACAGTGAATTTTTTCGCCTCTACCGTACCCCCAAATTGAGTAGAAGGGATGTACTCAAAGATCCTTCCCTTTTGAGGCTTTTGGAGGAGCAGGAGAGGCGGTGTTCTTATGAGGAGCTTGAAAAATGGATCCGTAAGATAGAGGCTGAGGGAGAGAAAGCAGTGGAAAAAGTCATAGGGCTTCTCCGATATGACCACAAACTCCGCTTCCTTGTAGTGGAAAGATTGAAGCTTGACCCAGCAGACCTGGACTTTTTGCTCGGCCGGCCCATGACGGAAACCATCCGCTTTTATGGCCTAAAGGTTATAGAGGAGGACGGTATATACCTTTTGACCACCATTGAAGCCTCTACCCACCGTGGCATTTCCCTGAACGCACAACACAGTGAAAAGTGAACCGATTCCAGCTACCGATTGCACCGGGAATAAGAAAAGGGCCCCCTTTGGGGCCCTTCTCTTTTGTATTTCCTTGCTGTTAAGGTTCTATTAGAACAGTCCCATCACCTTACCGGTCTTTACATCCACATCAACACGCCTGAATGCAGGATTGGAGCTGGTACCGGGCATCAGGCTAATGGTTCCGG
Organism: Deltaproteobacteria bacterium; assembly: GCA_019307815.1. Classification (GTDB taxonomy): domain Bacteria; phylum Desulfobacterota; class DSM-4660; order Desulfatiglandales; family Desulfatiglandaceae; genus B111-G9. The sequence goes on along the minus strand of JAFDIV010000016.1, from coordinate 51,082 downwards.
CGCATGGGCAAAGGAACTTGGCGCCAGAGTAAATCAACACATCCCGGATGGGCAATGTCCAGCCTTTCGGGACACCCTTGAGGGCTGGATCATGGCTGAGGCTGAGATGAGTCTTTACCATCATGGTGGCGAAATCGTCGTATTTGGGATCCGACTCAAGCATCTTGGCCTTTGCCTCCGCCTCTGGCGTCCAGGTTACACCATCGGCCCCGTAAACTTCCTTGGCGATGATTTCCACACGGTCCCTTAGCTTCATCTCCAGCGGATAGAGGAACTTGAATTCATTCTCTTCCTCACAGGCCTCTTTCACGGCCTCAGCGAATTCAATGGCCCCGTCACCGCCGTCCGCCCAGTGGGTCGACACAGCACATCGTGCACTAGCCTCTTCTGCATACTTCCGGACCATGGCAATTTCATCTTTGGTATCCGTATGGAAGGCATTAATGCAAACCACAGGATTGATTCCTGCTTTACGTATGGTATTGATATGGTGCACCATGTTCGGGATTCCCTTTTCCAGTAATTCAAGGTTTTCTTTGGTGTATGATTCATCCAGTGGCAGACCCGCTACCACCTTTGGCCCGCCCCCGTGCATCTTAAGGGCCCTAATGGTGGTGGTCAGAACGGAAACGTGTGGTTTCAGGCCACTGTAACGGCACTTAACGTTCCAGAATTTCTCAAATCCAATATCTGCACCAAAACCGCTCTCGGTTATATGGTAATCAAACATCTTGAGGCCGATCCTGTCGGCAATTATGGATGACTGGCCAACTGCAATATTGGCGAAAGGCCCAGCGTGCACCATGCAAGGCTGATACTCCACAGTACACATCAAAGTAGGATTAATGGTGTTGCGCATCCAGGCGGTCATGGCACCGTCCACTTCCAGATCCTTGGTGTAAACAGCATTGCCGGTTTTGTCAAATGCCAGGGTGATTTCGCCTAGTCTCTTACGAAGGTCGGCCAGGTCTGTAACAATAGAGAGTATTGCCATAAGTTCTGATGACACGGCGATTCCGAACTTGGACTGCATAGTGAATCCGTCATAACGGCCACCTATGCCAATAATGATGTTACGAAGGGCCTGGGCGCAGAAGTCAATGATCCAACCGAATTCAACACGGGTTGGGTCTATATTCAGACGCCTCATGCCGGTGAGCCTCTGAAGTTGCTCGTCAGTATAATTTCGCTCGTGCTGCATGCGGGCTGTGAGGGCCACCATGGCCAGGTTGTGGGCGTTCATAATATCGTTGATGTCACCGGTAAGGCCCATAGAAAACTCAGTCATGGGGATGAGAAGGGCGTTTCCGCCTCCTGCTGCAGTCCCTTTGATATTCATGGTAGGTCCACCAGAGGGTTGCCTGAGGGCACCGCCAACGTTCAGCCCGAGTTTTCCCATACCTTCCATTAGGCCCACTGAAGTGGTACTTTTCCCTTCTCCGAGAGGGGTGGGTGTGATGGCGGTCACTTCAATATATTTGCCGTCTGGCTTGTCCTTGAGTCTTTCAATAATTTTCATGAAATCCAATTTGCAAAGTCTGCCATAAGGAATGACCTCATCCTTCTGGAGCCCAAGTCTTTCCTGCCACTCTTCAAATGTAGGCATGTTCTTCTCGGCAGCCTCTGAAATCTGCCAGTCTTTCATCTTTACTGCGTCATAAGCCATTTGCTGCAACCTCCTTTATTTTTTTGGAATTTGCGCTTAGGGGCCAAGCGCGCTTTTGACATTACAAGCACGCCCTCCCTATCACAAAAAAAGGGAAGGGTCAAGTTTAATCGGAATGATGTCAGCTTATTGGAATTTCTGAATTTTTTTGTTTAAACAGACTCTGGATAGTGGTATTTTAGGTTGGCAAGTGCAGGGGGTCATCCACCTGACTTGGGATAATTGATCAGAGCTAACAAGAGATCTTATATTACTGGAGGTCAGAAGACTTGTCCTTAAGATGACAGGGCGTCAATTGCGGTTTAAGGTAGAAGCCCAAATCTGGCGATATAGACTTATGGGTGCCTAGAAATTAGGGGTATGAGCGTCTGAGATTAGGAGGGATTATGACGGACAAATACAGGATCCTGGTGGTGGAGGATGAGGCCTCTACGCGCAAACTTTATACCAAGATATTGCGGAGCGTGCCGGGCCTTTTGGTCAAAGAGGCCTGCGACGGCGCAGAGGCAATGGAGATGATCAAGAAATCCCCTCCAGACATTGTGGTCTGTGATCTGGAGATGCCACGGATGGATGGCCGGGAACTTTGCCGATTTATCAAGGCAGATCCAGAATCCGATTTGTCTGATATCTATGTGATCATTGTAAGTGCACGGGAGGCCAAGGAAGACAAGATTCGGTGCATAAGCGAAGGCGCAGACGACTATCTGACCAAACCTGTTGATCCAGACGAACTCATTGCCCGAGTAAAGGTGGGCCAGAGGATTACCTCCCATATAAAGAGGGCAGACCTTGAAAAGAGACGCATGTTCGAGGAGATCGACGTGCTGCTTATTCAGGACGGAGGTTGTGCGCCAGGGTATAATCCTGTGACTGCCTTTATCACCTATCATTTGGAGGCCATGGGCCGGGAAACCTATGCCACACGAGAGGGCTTTAAATCTCTGGTTACGGGCAGTGACGATGATTTTGTACGGCTTGTCTATGATCCAGACCTTTTCAAGAAACTAGACCATATACCAGGGGTATTCCATGCAGCCCCCCTTTCCGAATCCAGAGGCGCCCAGCTTCGAAGTGAGCGATACAGGGATTTTGTGAAAAAGAGTGTGCAAAAAAAGGCCGCCGAAACCATCAAGCGCAGGAAGGTAAGGGCCATTATTGCCATAGGTGGAAACGGCACATTCAAGGGTGTCGAGGCCCTATGTAACTTGCTTCCTACCTCTATTCAGGTCTTTTTTATCCCTGTCACCATTGACAGCGACATCGCAGGCACAGAGTGTATTGGACAACATACAGGAATTGAGATGGGCTCTGAAAAGATTCGGTGTTACATGGCAGATGCCAGAACCCACAAGCGAACGTACATTTTGGAGATGATGGGAGCCAGGAGTGGATTTCATGCCTTACATTCCTGTTTGGGGGCCAGGGCCCACCTGGCCGTCTTGCCCAATAGTGTGATCGACCACAAGAAGGTGGTTGAGGCCCTGAACAAACGGGAAGAGTGTGTGATTGTAGTGGCCGAGGGCTACAAGAAAGAGGAAAGAGAGGCAAAGGGTCTTGATCTGAATGCTGCCGAGTATTTCTATCATGAACTGCTGGCCACCGGGATTGAAATCAAGCAGAGAGTCATTTGCGAGCCCTTTTCCCGGGATATAAGGGGCGCGGCTCCTAACAATCAGGATATCACCCTGGCCCAAAGGATGGCATACAATGTGGCACAATACCTCAAGGCTGGAACGTCCAGGTTGATGCCTGCTGTAAGATCAGGTCGGGAGTTTGCCATTCCATTTAATGAAATCCATACCGACAATATGGTGGAGGAAGATCTCTTGGTCTTGTCTGACAGGCTAACAGGGACGAACGGAATGGGATAATATTTGCCTAGAGCAGCCCCCTTTGTGAAAGTGATCCGACATATCTTAGACCAGCTAGGAAGACAGGGCGGTAGAGCCGAGTCCGTGGCTTCAGTGGGCTGGACCTGCACTTACATCCCTATTGAAATTGTGGAGGCAGCAGGACTTACGCCGGCCCGAATCCTTCCAGAACCCTCCTCGGAAAAGGCCGATGCATACCTTGATCCCAACTTTTGCCCCTATGTGAGAGCCTGCTTGGGAAAGGCAATGGACGGGGAATACAAGGGATTGTCTGGAATTATTGTTGCGAATACCTGTGATGGGATGAGGAGGCTCTATGATGCCTGGTGCCATTATATGCCCCCTGGTTTTGCCTTTATTTTGGATGTTCCCAGAACACGGAGCCCTAATGCAATTGCCTATTTTCGGGGCAGGTTACAGGCCTTTGTCAGGGCTCTGGAAGAGTATTTTAAAGCAGAGATTACAGAGGACTCTTTGCGTCAAGCCACAGAGGAGATAAATCGGACGCGGCGTCTTTATCAAAGATTGATAATGAATCATATCCAGGGGGTTCCTGGACTTCGTTACAGCGCCCTGCTTGCCCTGTTCTCGAAAGAATGGGAGGGTCCCAGGCGGCTTTTTAATGATGCCTTGGAGGAGATTGTAAGGATAACCGGGCAATGCACACAAAAGGAGCTGTTTTCTCCCAGGGTATTGGTCACTGGGTCCATCTTAGATGGTACTTCGATTATTGAGCTTATAGAAGAGCTAGGCGGGACCATAGTAGGGGTGGACTGTTGCCTGGCAGAAAGAATGGTTCAAGAAGTGCCCTTGGATGGGGACATCCTCAACGCCTTAAGCGAGAGCTACCTTGGCAAGATCCCTTGTGCCCGGATGAAGGATACTGCCACACGGGCGAAATTTCTATTAAGGCAGGTGGAAAAGACAAGGGCCCAGGGGCTTATCTATGGGGCTTTGAAGTTCTGTGATCCTTATCTATATGAATTTCCTGCACTGAAGGAGAAACTTCAAAAAAGAGATGTCCCGATCCTGTTTTTGGAAGGGGAGTACCGAGGGCGTCTGGGGGGAGGAATACGGACACGGGTGCAGGCCTTTCTGGAGATGTTGGCCAATTTTGGATAGCAATGGCAGGGCACAGAAAATGGCCACGATAGGGGAAGAGGAAAAGATCTCACACAGGGCGTTGAAAAGGGTGGTCCGCAATCCCTTGACCTATTGGTCCCTCGCCCCACTCATGGAAATCGTAAATCTGCGTGAGCAGAGCAGGGCTTATAAGATCTGGGTCAGATATCTCATTTGGATGATGCGCAGTGCTTGCTCCAAGAGAAAAAAGGTTATCTGGATGAGTGCCTTTACCCCTGTAGAGCTGGCCTATGCTGTGGGAGCTATCCCCATCTTACCCGAAATCATTGCCGCATTGGTTTCCTATCTTGGCTGGGCCCCTCCTTTCATTTCCATTGGCAATTCCATGATGTCCACTGATGTCTGTTCTTTTTATAGATGCGCCCTTGGCTTGGCAGTAGAAGGGTATCTACCGCGGCCAGATTTGATTGTTTCCTCAAGTCACCTGTGCGACGGGGCCAACAAGTTTTTTTCTTATCTCTCCCAGAGGTACGCCTGTTCTCACCTGTTGCTGGACCCCCCTTATGACACTGGGCCGGAGGCGCACGGATATGTTACAGATCAGTTGCGTTACCTCTTGGCTCACATGGTAGATCTGATGGCGGTGTCTTTATCTGAAGAAGAGCTGTGCAAAGTGGTGGGCCTGTCCAATACCATGAGGAAGTATATGGTAAGGATCAATAGGTTGAGGATGGCGATACCTGCCCCGTTTCCCGGTAGTGAAGGCCTGAGCTACTTGGCTGGAATGGGATTTTGTTCACCTGGTTCTACATGGGGAGTACGGTTTTCTGCAATACTTGCACGGGAGCTGGAAGACAGGGTTGCCAAGAAGAGGGGGTATTTGGATAATGAACGGTATCGCGTTTTGTGGCTTCACCATATACGTCCCTACTATCAAAACGATATCTTTCAATTCCTGTCCTCTCAGGGGGTGTCTGTGTGCTTTGAGGAGGCAAACTATATGTACTGGCCTCCCTTTGATCCCACGAAACCTTTGGATTCACTGGCCCACAAGATCCTTTCCAATGTATGGGCCGGGCCCTTGGAAAGGAGACTTGGTGCGGTCAAGGAGATGGTGAACAATTACCGAGTCAATGGGGTTATCCATTTTTCCCATTGGGGCTGCAGGCAGAGCTGTGGAGGTGCTAGTATTATTGGGGATTTTCTAAAGGATCAAGGGGTTCCATATATGATCCTTTACGGAGACGGTGCAGACCCTGATAACTATTTTCCGGGCCAAACGAGGACCAGGCTTCAGGCCTTTGTGGAGATGCTGGGATAGAATGCAGCACAATAAAATAGACGCAGGAATTGATGTGGGTTCACTTTCGGCCGAGGCCGTGCTCTTGTCTGATGGTGGTATCGTAGCCTATGCCATACGAAGGACAGGAGCCAATCCCTTAAGGGCTGCCGAGTCCTGCTTGCAAGAAGCCTTGGACAAAGCGGAAAGATCCAGGAGTGATGTACGGCATATCGTTGCAACCGGTTATGGAAGGCTAAGGGTCCCTTTTGCCCATAGGGAGGTGACAGAGATTACCTGTCATGCCAGAGGGGCGCACTATCTTTTCCCTAAAACCCGTACAGTGGTGGACATAGGGGGCCAGGACAGCAAGGTGATTACCCTTAATAGTAGGGGGGAGGTTACTGATTTTGTGATGAATGACAGGTGTGCTGCGGGAACTGGCCGCTTTCTAGAGGTGATGGCTGACGCCTTGGAGACGGAACTGTCACAGCTTGGGGATCTTTCGGTGGAGGCGAAGCGTGGGGTTTCCATCAGCAGTATGTGCACGGTCTTTGCCGAGTCTGAGGTTATTTCACTGATTGCAGACGGCCTTGAAAAGAAGGATATTATTCGAGGTGTCCATGAGTCCATTGCCAGACGGATCTTTAGGATGACAAAACGCTTGAGGATACGCCGTGAGATTACGTTTACAGGCGGAGTGGCAAAAAACAAGGGAATGGTGGCTGTACTGGAAAGGCTATTTAAAACCAAATTGAATATTCCCCAAGAGCCCCAGGTAGTGGGGGCCTTGGGCGCAGCACTGTTGGCAAGGGAGATGACGAGACAGGCACCATGAAAGGGAAAGGCCGTGTGCCTACATTTGTTTTATTAATTGATTGGCGGCTGTCAGAAGCGGGTCCCATACAGGGCTGAAAGGAGGTGCATAGGCCAAGTCGCATTGGACAAAATCGGCCACGGTCATTTTGGCATGGAGTGCAACTGCTGCAGCATTGATACGATGGGCGACCCCTTCCTTGCCCACCATCTGAACCCCCAGAAGTCGGCCTGACTTTCTGTCAGAGACCATGTTCACTAAAATCGGGGAGGAGCCGGGGTGGGCATGTGCTCGGCTCCGGCTTTTGATCACTACTTGGGCTGGATCAAAGCCTGCCGTCTCAGCTTCTTTCGCATTTAGGCCTGTTCGCGCCACCTGAAGATCAAATACCTTAAAAACAGCAGTGCCGGCGATCCCATCCAATTCTACACCCTTGCCCAGTACATTGTCGGCCACGGCCCAGCCAGCCCTATTGGCCCGGAGGGCCAAGGGTACCCAGGTACGCTCTCCCGTGACCACATGAAAGGCGTCTGCACAATCGCCCGCAGCGTAGATATCCGGGTCAGAAGTGCGCAGTTGTCTGTCCACTGCAATGGCGCGTGAAGGCCCTAAGGAAAGGTCTGCTTCTTCAGCTAGCTCACTGTTGGGCTTTACACCTACAGCCACCAGAACCATTTGCCCTTCCAAAGCAAGATCATCACAAATAACTCTAAGGGCCCTGTCGGAGCTTTCGATTTTCTGGATGCTGTGTCCGGGATACAACGAAACGCCATGTCGTTCCAGCTCTTCTTTTACCACTGCCGAGAGCTCTGGATGCATCCAAGGAAGCAATACAGGTCGAGGTTTCACCATGGAAACCTCGATATCCCGCGCTCTGAGGGCCTCACTCATCTCCAGGGCAATATAGCCCATACCGATGATCACCGCGCGCGATACACCATTTTCTTTGACAAAAGACTTGATGCGGCGGCCGTCTTCAAGGAGTTTTAGGCACATCACACCGGGACTGTGGATCCCTTCAATAGGCGGCTTGATGGGGGATGCGCCTGTGGCAATGAGGAGTTTGTCATAGGGGAGCTCGAACTTCGTGCCATCGCTTTTTGTGCCTTTTACCTTCTTGGAGTTACGGTCTATCTGTTCTGCCCTATGGCCGGTCCGCAAGTCGATGTTTTGTTTTTCTCGGAAAACGTGGGCAGGCCGGACAACCAAGTCGTCCATAGGCCGGTCAGGGTCTGCAAGGTTATACGGCATTCCGCATGCACTGTAGGATACATCCATGGTTTGCTCTAGCACGATGACTTCAAGGTCAGGGCTTCTTCTCTTTGCCCGACTGGCAGCACTCATTCCAGCGGCATCTCCACCTATGATCAAAAATTTCATACTGACTCCTATTGCCTCCTCTTGTGAAACCTCAGTTAAATGGTTGAATGGTTAAGTAGTAAGTGGTAAAAACCTCTCATGGTTTGACAATTGAATAAACTCACCACTTGCTTAGGCCTTTATGTTTTGCTGTAGCTGGTTGGGTATTTAACCATTTTAGGGTTTAATTCCCCCAGCTTGCTGCGTACCAATAAGGTTGACTCGGACCTAACCCCGGTGCTTGCGGCGGGGTAGTTCAATTGGTCTTATACACGACAGTAGAGTTATTGACAACTGCTAATTGAGGGATCTGGAAATAGACAGGTAAGGCAAATCTGGAAACAGGAGGCCAATATGAGGGACAATGATCTTGATTTTTCTTCCAAGGTGGCGTTGGTTACGGGGGGAAGCAGGGGTATTGGCAAGAATATTGCGTTGAATCTGGCAAGGCGAGGTAGCCAGGTTGTCATCTGCGGCAGGAAGCAAGAGAACCTAGACAAGGCGAGAGAGGAATTTTCCAAGACAGGCCTGGAAGTCCTGACTCATGTGTCTCACGTGGCCAAGGCAGAGCAGGTCTCTGCCCTTTTTCATGAAATTGAGGAGCGTTTTGGCAGATTAGATATCTTGGTGAATAATGTTGGGATGAACCTATTGACGCCTTCTGTGGCTGATGCTGATGAGGTCCTGTGGGACAAGATCATTGAAGTTAATCTGAAGGGCACATTTCTTGTGTCTAAAGCAGCAGTCGGATTGATGCGCAACAGCGGTGGGGGGAAGATCATTAATATTAGTTCTATTGCTGCGCGAAAGGCAGCCCCCGGGATGGGCATCTACTGTGTGGCAAAGGCGGGCGTGGAGATGCTTACTAAGGTCATGGCCGTGGAATTGGCCAAGGACAGGATCAACGTAAATGCAGTCGCACCATGTATGGTAAGAACAAAATTCAGCCAGCCTTTTTGGGGCAATGAAGACATGCTAAGGGAGATCACCAAGACCATACCCATGGGAAGGATCGCAGAGCCATCCGATGTGGTTGGTGCAGTGTTGTTTCTGGCCTCTGAATTGGGGGATTTTGTTACAGGGGAAGTAATCACTGTGGACGGCGGGACCATGGCCTAAAAATGGGGCCGTATGAGAGGTATTTATCTCATATTAAAAAAAAGACGATTAAGGATATATAAGCTATACTATAATCCCGAGGCTCAATGTCATAATATGATATTGGCTTGAAAAATAAGAGATTTTCTAATAACCTTCTGAGCAACAACCCATATTACAGGAGAGAAAAATGAGATGCCCAAAGTGTGGATACATCAGTTTCGATTACAATATGGCCTGCCCAAAATGCAATAAGGACATTTCCGGGGAACAGAAGAAATTGAATCTCCCCCCATTCATGCCAGATCCCCCGGCCCTCTTGGCCGCACTCACTGGTGAGGCGGGTGATAGCCAGCTTGGCCTCCACGTGGGCGGTATGGCTGATACGCTTAAGCTCGAACACCTCCCCGAGGTTTCCATAACCGAACCAGAGGAAGTAGAAATAGAACTGAAGACAGAAGGGTCGGCCATGGGAGAGGAAGATGTAGTAGGATTTGACCTTGAAAAGGAAGAATTGAAGGGATTGGCCGAACATGATCTGGGTGGGGAGCTTTCCGGGATTGGGACTCAAGATGAGGGTGAAGCCCTGGATCTGGATACGGCTGAAATGGTCACACAAGAGGTAGGCAAGGCAGGTGAGGAAAAGAAGGAAGATTTGGGAGAATTTGATTTCGAGCTGGAGCTGGAAGAGATAGATGAAGATAAGACCTAATGTCTATTGTGGGCTAATAGTATGAGAATAAGGATTCTCTCTGCTGCTGATGTGAACGCAGCCCTGCCTATGTCAGAAGCTATTCAGGCCATGAGGTCCACGTTTGGGCAATTTTCCGCGGGTAAGGCCATAGTACCACTCCGGACAAGATTGGCCACGGAAAAAGGTGTAACTCTCCTTATGCCCGCCTATCTTCAAGACAGTAGAAACCTGGCCATTAAGATCGTGTCGGTGTATGGAAAAAACCCAGAGATCGGCTTGCCCACTGTTGCCGCGGTTGTCACTGTTCTCGACCCTGATACGGGAAGGCCCCTGGCCTTCATGGATGGAGAAACCTTGACCGCGATCCGTACCGGAGCGGCAGGCGGCCTTGCCGCTGACTTGCTTTCCAGGCGGGATGCGAAGAGGGTAGTGCTCTTTGGGGCCGGCGTCCAGGGGCGATCGCAGGTACGTGCGGTTATGGCTGTTCGCTCCATAGAGGAAATTTTTATTATAGACTTGGTGGAAGAAAAGGCGAAAAGTCTGGCCGAGGAAATCCGATCCTGGCCGAATGCCCCGGCCGTGAGTATCCCTTCTTCGCCCCAAGAGGCCGTCCAAAAGGCTGACATTGTGATTGCAGCAACTACCAGCAAAACCCCACTTTTTGATGGAAATGAACTAAAGCCCGGAGCCCATGTGACCGGAGTAGGATCCTTTGCCCCAGACATGCAGGAAATTGATGAAAATACCATTAAGAGGGCAAGAGTTTTTGTGGATTCCAGAGAGGCCTGTATGGCAGAAGCTGGTGATATCATAAGATCCAAGGCCCATATTGATGCAGAATTGGGTGAGGTAATAACTGGAAAGCGTCCGGGCCGACAAGATCAGGAAGAGATAACCTTTTTCAAGTCCGTGGGTCTAGCAGCCCAAGACGCGGCTGCCGCAGGAGCCGTTCTAAAAAAGGCTGAAGAGATGGGGCTTGGAACCATAGTGGAACTGTCCTGATTACTCTCCTACCACTTCTTTTACTGCTTCACGAAATATAGATAAGCATGTGTCGATTTCATGTGAGGTAACAATTAAGGCTGGGCAGAATCTGATGCTGTTTTCGCCGCAGCCCAGTAGCAAAAGGCCCCTTCTAAATGCTGCAAGAATAATGTCGTTTTTCCATTCCCTGGCAGGTTCTTTGGTTTCGCGATCTTTAACAAGCTCAACAGCCACCATCAGACCCTTCCCACGCACATCACCTATACATTCGCACTCCTTTTGGACTTCCTTAAGGCCGTTAATAAGATACTCTCCCTGAGTGGCGGCGTTTTCCACAAGACCGTTTTCCAGCAGTTCTATGGTTTTCATTGCGGCCTGGCACGAGATCGGATTTCCTCCGAATGTGGAGGCATGAGATCCTGCTTCCCATTCCATGATGTCAGATTTGGCGACAAGCGCCCCAAGAGGCAGGCCCGAGGCAATACCCTTTGCAAGGGTCATCATGTCAGGGTCCACGTTGAAGTGTTCCATGGCAAACATTTTCCCGGTACGACCCATTCCCGATTGGACTTCATCTGCGATATACAGGATGCCGTATTTCTTGGCTGTATTGTATAGCTCCTTATGAAACTCTGGCGGCGGCACAATATAGCCGCCTTCTCCCTGTATGGGTTCCACAAAGATGGCAGCTACCTCTTCTGGGGGTATAGTAGTCCTGAAAAGGGTGTCTTCAACCCACCGCACGCATTCAAGGCCACAGCCTGGGTACTTTAAATTATAGGAGCATCGATAGCAGTAGGCGTACGGTATGTGGGTGATGCCTGGAACCAAGGGATTGTAGTGCTTCTTTTGGATGGCCTTGCTGGCTGTGAGGGATAGGGCTCCCATGGTGCGCCCATGAAAGGCTCCGAAAAACGCTATATTCAACTCCCGCTTTGTGTACCAGCGGGCGAGCTTCAAGGCCGCTTCAACAGCCTCAGCACCGGAATTTCCAAAATACACCCTTTTGCCGTCATTCCCTGGTGCCAGAAGGGCGAGTTTTTCTGCAAGCTCTATCTGGGCCGTGTAGTAGAAATCTGTCCCGGACATGTGAAGAAGTTTTTCTGCTTGGCGTTGGATAGCCTCGACCACCTCGGGGTGGCAGTGCCCCGTGGAGCAGACGGCGATGCCAGAGGTGAAGTCAAGGAAAGAATTCCCGTCCACATCTTCGACCCAGAGGCCACTCCCCTTTTCTGCCACAAGGGGGTAGGTTCTGGTGTAGGAAGGGGATACAAATGTTCCGTCCAACTTTATGAGCTTGGAAGCATTTGGACCTGGTAAATCGGTGCGTATTTGCGGCACTTGTGGTTCCATAGGTCCCCCTCATAGTGTTTGAAATTTTTTGCCCTATTGTGATATAGAATTATGTTTGATCGGAATAGTAACGATGCTTTGCATTCTATGCAACTAAATTTTTCCAATTGAACTTGACAGGGTAATATAAAATGGTTAGACCATTACAACCGCTAAGGGGTGGCTGCTAGGTAAAATTCTTCCGAGTTGCAACAATGTTTAAACCTGCAAAACGTAGTAGGGTCTTCCAGGATGTGGTTGAGCAGATCCAGGACCACATCCTTTCAGGGGATCTGAAAGAAGGGGATTTCCTGCCTTCTGAACGTGAGTTGCAGGATCTCTTTCAGGTGAGCAGAGGCACGATCAGGGAGGCACTCCGGGTTCTGGAGCAGAAGGGGCTCATAGAAATAAAGCTTGGTGTTGGCGGTGGGGCTATGGTAAGAACCGCTTCTGTAGATAAGGTGACCGAGACCCTTGCCCTTTTGATCCGCCACCAAAAGGTTTCCCTTACCCACCTGGCAGAATTTCGGGAAGGAGTGGAGGGAGACATAGCAGCCCTTGCTGCGCAAAGGGCCGATTCCCATGACATCAGTGTTCTGGAAGATCTTTTACAAAAGGCGCTGGGGTATGTGGAGAAAGGCCCTAAGTACGCCAAGCAATTTCTTGAGGCCGACAGGGATATCCATTTGACCTTGGCCCAGATAGCCGGAAACCCTGTTTACGAATCAGTTGAGCGAATAGTCCAAGAGAATATCATTCCCTATTACGAGACACTGTTGGATATGGAGGATAGAAGGCTCAAGGAAAACTATAATGACCTGCAGGAGATCGTGGCGGCAGTCAAGCAGGGCCTGCCGGAAAAGGCCCGGTCTCTGGCAAGAAAACACGTAGTACGATTCAGTGTATATATGAAAAAAAGGGAAGGTAGAAATGACTGACAGAAGGATCAGAGAACATCCCATTCTGGATATTCCTGAGAAAGAGGAGGTCCACTTTTTTTGGAATGGGAAAAGATTAAAAGGGCTTAAAGGCGAGACTATTTCATCAGCCCTTTTTGCAAACAATATTCATATATTCGGACATCATCCCAAAGACGGGAGCCCCCAGGGCCTCTTTTGTGCCAATGGCCAATGTTCCCAGTGTCTGGTAATTGCAGATAAGGTCCCGGTCAAGGCATGCATGACCCCCCTAAGCCCCGGAATGGTGATTGAAAGTGTTGAGGGAATTCCTGAACTCCCTGCAGATGATGACCCTGTGAAACCCCGTCCGATTCCTGTAACCGAGGTGGATGTCCTGATCATAGGCGCTGGACCTGCGGGTCTGTCTGCGGCTGTTGAGTTGGGAAAGTTGGGAATAGATACCCTCATCATTGACGACAAGGACAGGGTGGGGGGAAAGCTGGTGCTTCAGACCCATAAGTTCTTTGGCTCTGTAGAAGATTCCCATGCAGGCACTCGGGGGTTTGAAATCGCATCGCTTCTGGCCGAGGAGGTTGCCGAGTTTCCATGTGTCCGGACCTGGCTGAACACCACTGCGGTGGGCGTGTTTTCAGACGGGATTGTGGGTGCTGTGACCGGAAGAATCTACCGCAAAATAAGGCCAAAGAGGCTTCTGGTTGCCACAGGGGCGAGGGAAAGGATGCTTTCTTTCCCTGGCAATACGCTGCCAGGTATCTTTGGTGCGGGGGCATTTCAGACCCTGGTCAATCGGGATCTGGTGAAGACCTCTGACAAGGTCTTTATTGTCGGGGGCGGAAACGTGGGGCTTATTGCCGCATATCATGCCATCCAGGCAGGGATCCAGGTGGTGGGTCTTGCCGAGGCCCTTCCCCAGATTGGCGGGTATAAGGTACACGCGGACAAGTTGAAACGGCTGGGTGTTCCCATATTCACCAGTCATACGGTTGTTTCCGCCCAGGGAAAAGACCATGTGGAATCGGTTACCATTGCGGAACTGGACACGCACGGGAACATTGTCCCTGGCTCGTACAAGACCTTTGAGGTGGATACGGTGCTGATAGCTGTAGGTCTGGCAGAGGTCAATGAATTCTATCTTAAGGCCAAGGAATGGGGCATGGATGCCTATGTGGCAGGAGATGCGCAGGAGATCGCAGAGGCGTCTGCCGCCATGTTTACCGGAAAGATAGAAGGGCTCAAGATAGCAAAATCCCTGGGTCGATACCAGGAGGTTATTCCAAAAGAATGGGAGAAAAAGGCTGCTGTACTGAAGTCCAAGCCCGGAGCCATTTCAATTAAAACGCCCCCGGATAAGGCCGGCGAGGTTATGCCTGTTTTCCATTGCTATCAGGAAATAGCATGCAACCCCTGTATTTCTGTGTGCCCAGAACATGCCATCCGAACCGAAGGTGATAGAATCACGGGACTGCCTTATATAACAGATGTATCTCTCTGCAAGGGTTGCATGTCCTGTGTGGCCGTTTGCCCGGGCCTGGCCATTACGCTTGTGGATTATAATAAGGACCCCCAACACCCAACAGTCACCCTCCCCTATGAGATCGGGCGTAAAACAGTGGAGGTTGGACAGGAGATCCAAGTCACGGATGACGATGGAAATGTGCTTGGCAGTTATCCTGTGAAAAAGATCCTTTCCCTCAAGAAGAAATTCCCGGGCACCCTTCTGATACAGATTGAAATGGAGGCGGACAAGGCCCCAAAGGCCATAGGAATTCGTGTCCAGGGAGAGGAAGTCAGGCCCTCAATGGTTTATGGAGAGGCCCCTCCTCCGGATGAGGCGATTGTCTGTAGGTGCGAGCGGGTTACTGCCGGAGAAATCCGCAATGCCATCAGAAATGGGGTCAGGGATATGAACCATCTTAAGGCCATCACCCGGGCTGGCATGGGTGCCTGTGGTTCAAAGACGTGCAGGCCCATAATCTCGCGGTTGTTCAAGGAAGAAGGCATTGATATTGAGCAGGTTACAGACCTGGTGGACCGCCCACTTTTTGTAGAAGTCCCCTTAGGAACATTTGGGGGTGTATTTGGAGATGATTCTGATGAATAACAACTATGATGCAATTATAGTCGGAGCAGGCTCAATTGGCGTGCCCACTGCCATGGCCTTAGCTGAAAAAGGGATCAAGACACTGGTCATTGACAAGAATGCATCTCCGGGCCAAGGCGAAAATAAACACGCTATCGGCGGAATCAGGGCAACCCATTCATCTCCAGGGAAGATACTTACGGCCTTGCGATCCCTGGAAATCTTCTCCACCTGGGAAAAGGAGACTGGGGAGGACATTGAGTGGCTACAGGGAGGATACCTGTTTCCAGTATATAGAAAGGAAGAGGAGGATATCCTGAAAGGCATTCTCCCCATCCAAAAGGAATACGGTTTAAACATCGACTATGTGGGCCCGGAGAAGATCAAGGAGGTGTTGCCAGGAATCAATGAAGAGGGGCTCCGGGGCGGAACATTTTCGCCAGAGGATGGCTCTGCTTCCCCCCTTCTGGCCATCAATGCATTCTATCACAGGGCCCTTTCAAGGGGAGTGGAATTCCATTTCCAGGAACAGGTTGAGACCATAGTATCTGAAAAAGGCAAGGTAATCGGCGTCATAACAAGAAACAAGACCTACCGTGCGCCCGTGGTGGTGGATGCAGCGGGGCCCTTTTCAAGGCCATTGTGTGGCACAGTAGGAATTGATATCCCTGTTTATCCTGATTCCCATGAGGCGGCCATCACCGAGCCGGTGAGGAGTTTCTTCGGCTGCATGGTGGTGGACCTGAGGCCTGGCCCTGGATCCAAGAATTACTATTTTTACCAGAACAAGCGGGGCCAGGTGGTTTTTTGCATAACCCCGGATCCCCCCATCCTAGGGACCGACAAGAGGGAGACCTCCGTGTTCCTTCCCCAGGTGAGTGCCAGGATGGTGGCGCTTTTGCCGAGGCTCAAAAACCTCCGGGTTCGGCGAATGTGGCGGGGACTGTATCCCATGACCCCTGACGGTTCCCCTATTGTTGGTTGGAACAGGGATCTTGAGGGCCTTATCCATGCAACGGGTATGTGCGGTCAGGGGTTTATGCTGGGGCCGGGCATCGGCGAGGTGGTCGCCAGGATGATAACCCATGAGACCACGGAAAATGATTCCCTCATTCTGGAAGAGTTTTCTCCTTACAGAGAGTTTGGAGGGCAGGAGGCGTTGAAATAGTCATTTCGGGTTCCACTGTAGCGGAACGAGAAATCTCTTGGTCGTAAACGCCCACAGATTTAATGTTCCTTCGAATAATTCCTCGGGATAATATTATAGTATAGCCTTGCGGGAGAAAGAAAACTATATTTGTGGATCCAAATTCGTTGAGAGCATGTTGAACTAGGAGGATAGGAAAATGGTTGAACTCAATACTAAAGAAATCAAGACCACTACATATAAACGCCCTGAGATTGAGCGGGGATATGCTAATCAGACTCTCTGTATCGATCTTTCTAGACAGGATATTTCCATTAAACCAGTATCTGAAAAGATGAAAGAGGTCTTTGTGGGAGGGAAGGGCTTTGACCTTTGGCTTCTGTGGAATGCAGTGAGGGGCAAGACCAAATGGAATGACCCTGAAAATGCCATTTGCATTGCCTCGGGTCCTTTGGGAGGGACCCCTACCTTTCCAGGATCAGGGAAAAGCATTGTCACCACCATCTCTCCCACCACAGGGTCGGTCATGGATTCCAATGTGGGCGGTTACTTCGGCCCCTATCTGAAGTTTTCGGGATTTGATGCCCTGGAGGTGGTGGGAAAGGGCCTTGGAGACACGGTAATTTTGATTGACGGCATTGAGCAAAAGATACAGATCCTTGAGATACCCGGGCTTCCGGATGATTCTTACAGCCTATCGGCGGTACTCACGGATTTTTTTGCCGATGGGAAGAAGCAGGATATTTCGGTCGTATCTACCGGCCCTGGGGCAAGGCATACCTTGATCGGGTGCCTGAATTTCACATGGTATGATGTGAAGCGCAAGAGGGTGAGGTACAAACAGGCCGGACGGGGTGGAATCGGGACTGTCTTTGCAGATAAGGGAATAAAGGCAATCGTGGCTCGCTGGGACTCGTCGGTCACCTTGGATACCAACCATCCGGCTGATAAGGAGGCGCTGAAGGCTGTTTCCAAGGCCTATTCTCGAGAGATAAGGGAGCTGGATCCCAAACAGAATGAAATGGCAAGAATTGGGACCACCCACCTGGTGCCCATCATGAATGACTTTGATCTATTGCCTACCCATAACTTCCGCTACGGCCAGCACCCCGGCGCAAATAACATTGGGCGGGAGGTGTATCAGCACCTGTTTGATCCAGGATTTGACGGCTGCTGGAAGGGATGTGCCGTGGCATGCGCCCACGGGGTCAAAGACTTCGTGCCCATGACCGGCCCTTATAAGGGACAAAAGGTGTTTGTGGACGGCCCTGAATATGAAACCATCGCAGGCTGCGGTTCCAATATCGGGGTATTCGATCCTTTTACCATCCTTGAGATGAACTTTTACTGCGATGCCTATGGCCTGGACACCATCTCCGTGGGAACCTCCATTGCCTTTGCCATGGAATGTTTTGAACTGGGCCTGATCACCAAAGAGCACACCGGCGGTATGGATCTAAGCTTTGGGAACCGGCTCAGCGCACTAGAATTATTACACCAGATGGCCAGAGGCGAAGGTTTTGGTGCCATTGTGGGCCAAGGTGTGCGAAGGATGAAGGAAATCTTTGAAAAGGAATATGGTGCGGATCCGAACGTCATGAATGATATTGGGATGGAATCCAAGGGCCTGGAATTTTCAGAATACATGACAAAGGAATCCCTGGCCCAGCAGGGTGGATACGGCCTTGCCCTCAAGGGCCCCCAGCATGACGAGGCCTGGCTCATTTTCCTGGATATGGTACATAACTATATGCCAACATTTGAACAAAAGGCAGAGGCCCTTCACTGGTTCCCCATGTTCCGCACCTGGTTCGGCCTCTGTGGCCTGTGCAAACTGCCTTGGAACGACATTGTCCCCGAGGACAACAAGGAAACTCCTGAGCCTGCCAAGGTCATGAAGCATGTGCAGTGGTATGCGGATTACTTTCGTGCTGTTACCGGGAGGAACGTGACCCCTGATGATCTTATAAGAATGAGTGAGGCCGTGTACAATTTCCAGCGGATCTTCAACCTCAGGATGGGCTACGGCCGGAGAGAACACGATTCTGTCCCTTATAGGGCCATGGGACCGGTAACTGTTGAAGAATACGAATCACGGCAGGATAGATATGATAAGCAGCTTGTTGAGAAGTACGGTGTTGATATTACCGGCAAAGAAACCGCCGAAAAGTTGGCCATCCTTCGCAAGTTCAGGGAAGAACAATATGAGCGCCTTAAAGATGCGGTCTATGAAAGGCGCGGATGGACCAAGGATGGGATTCCCACCCTAAAGACAGTGAAACGACTGGGTATTGACTTTCCAGAAGTCCTGGAAGTACTGAGGGCAAACGGCGTGGAGTCGTGATAAAGGTTGGTGACGAGCAGGTTCCTTGGTATGAAGGAATGACCATTGCCTCCCTACTTGCAGAAAGGGAAGATGGCCATACATATGCAGTGGTTCGGCTTAACGGCCGGCTCATTTCAAGGCCCAAATTCGAGTCCACCCTTATTCCTGACAATGCCGAAGTGATCCTGATACCAATGGTTGCAGGTGGGTGATGAGGAGTATAAGAACAGGTACGTCGCCCGCAGCTACTACTATTCTGACCAGAAATAACGTCCTTAATTCATAGCTATGAGGCTATCGAAACACACAGGAAAAACTCTGAGAGAAGTTCCAAAAGATGCACAGATGGAGTCATATCGACTTATGCTCCGTGGCGGGTACATCAAACAAATATCTGCCGGCATATACGCATACATGCCCTTTCTCGTACGCTCTCTGAATAAGATCTCCCAGATTGTTAGAGGAGAGATGGTGAGGGCCGGGTTTGAGGAATTGTTAATGCCCGCCCTTCAGCCCAAGTATTTCTTCACTGAAGATGAAACACCTGGCTCGCATGATGCCCTAGAAGGGATCTTTGAATTCAGAGATTGCAGAGGAAGCAGACTCTGCTTGGGCTGGCCTTATCAGAATATGGTCGCGGATCTTATCGGAAAAGAAATATCCTCATACAAGCAACTGCCAAAGAGGGTCTTTCAGATTGGCACAAAGTTTTGTGACAATAAACGGCCGCGTTTTGGATTGATTAGGGCGAGAGAATTCATTTCCGCTGATGCATACAGCTTTGATATAGACGAAACTGAAGCGAATGTTTCTTATTTTGCGGTCCGTGATGCCTACGAGAACATATTCAACCGGATCGGCATCGAATACAAATATGTGGAAGCTGATGCGGGATTAGTTGATGATAGAGGATGTTATGAGTTCATTATATTGACCGATACTGGTGAAGATGTATTTCTTTACTGCGATGCCTGTACTTATGCAGCAACAGAAGGAAAGGCAGAATCACGCCTGAAACTCTACCCCCAAGAACCTAGTGAAAGTCCCATGGAAATGACAGAGGTCTACGGGAAAGGACTGATAGGGGTAGAAGCATTAGCCGAATTTCTTAACATCCCGGTATGGAAGACCACCAAGACCATGCTGTTTCAGGCAGACGATAGGGTGGTAGCGGTCATGGTGCGAGGGGATTGTGAGGTTAACGAAAATAAGGTGAAGAGATTCCTTGGCTGTAGGGATCTGACACTTGCCTCCCCCGAGGTTGTAAAGGAATTGACCGGTGCGGAAGTGGGGTACGCGGGCCCCATCGGCCTACCCGAGGAGGTGACCGTTCTTGCAGATGAATACACCAAGAACCGTATCAATTTCGAGTGCGGAGCTAATCGGACGGATTACCATATGATCAATGTCAATTTCGGCCGTGATTTGCCCCTTCCTCTGTTCGGTGATTTCAAGCTGGCGAGGGAAGGGCATTTCTGTCCAAGATGCGATAATGGCATATTGAGACAAGCCAGGGGTGTTTCGGTTGGTCGGCTTGCGATGCTAGGCCAGAAGCCAGGGCAAGAAAGCCGAAAGAATTGGACTTACATTGATAGTCAAGGAAAACCCAGGCCTTTTGTCATGGGATATTACTCCATCGGGATAAGTAGGATGATGGCCAGTATTGTCGAACAAAGCCATGATGAGTTTGGGATCATCTGGCCTATACCAGTGGCCCCCTTCCAAGTTCATTTGATCGCATTGAACCTTGAGGACGAGCACGTAAGGGAGGAGGCGGAAGGCTTGTATCGGAAGCTTCTTGACGCAAACGTAGAAGTCCTATTTGATGACAGGGATGTGCGAGCAGGAGAAAAATTCGATGATGCAGACCTTTTAGGTATGCCAGTACGTTTGACCATCAGCAAGCGCACACTAAGTGAGCGGAGAATAGAAGTAAAACTCCGAGGCAGCAAGGAGAAGGAACTTATTACGTACGAGGAACTATTGAAAAAGCTTGGATATCTGGATCTGAAGACAAACTACACGCAATAGTTGCATGTATTGTTAAAGGAATTGGCTGGCTCATGAATGTATTATGACTGCCAGTAGGATGAGCCGGCCTTTTCATTAGTAGTTTTTATTGGTCCAATTATTGAGATGGTGTAAAATATAATGTGTAATTATAAGCTAGAGGTGACAAGGCTCCTCATGTATGTGTGGCGATAAAGGACTCATTTTCGATATTAAGAAATATGCTATTCACGATGGCCCTGGAATCAGAACAACTGTTTTTCTGAAGGGGTGTCCTTTGTCCTGTCGGTGGTGCCACAACCCCGAGGGGATTTCCACTAAGCCGCACTTGATTTACCGCAAAGACTTGTGTATTGGATGTGGGGAGTGCATGGCTGCTTGCCCAAATGGTGCCATTACACCTACGCCCGAAGGGTTCGTGTCAGCGCCTTCTCTTTGCAAGGAGTGCGGTACCTGCGCAAAGGTGTGCCCTGCCGAGGCGCGGGAGTTCATAGGGAAGATTGAAAGTACCTCCCATATATTGGAGGAGATCGAAAAGGACGTACCATTTTTTGATACCTCAGGGGGTGGGGTAACCTTTTCGGGCGGTGAACCTTTGATGCAGGCTGAATTTCTTATTCATCTCCTTGAGGCCTGCGGAGAAAAGGAAATTCATCGCGCTGTGGATACTTCGGGTTATGCTGATCTGGATACACTCATGGCTGTGGCAGAAAAAACAGACCTCTTTCTTTTTGATATCAAGTTAATGGATCCCGAAAAACACAGAGAGTTTACTGGGGTTTCGAATGAAAAAATCCTTTCAAACCTTATTCATCTTGCAGGAGAAGGGACAAATATCTCGATTCGCATTCCACTGATTCCCGGTATTAATGATGATGAAGAGAATATCGAACAGATAGCGACCCTTATCCAAGAGCTCCCCAATATTTGTGATGTTCATGTTTTACCATACCACGATACTGGCCGAAATAAATACAACAAACTAGGCATGAAATATCATTTCTCAAGGTCTGATGTTCCCAGCGAATCTCATGTCAAGGCCATATCGGAGAGATTGGCAAAGACAGGATTGCCAATAAAAATAGGAGGGTAACTAACTTGAATGCTAGAATAGAAAGATTGAGGAAGGCAAGTTTGGAGGCCGAACCGTGCATATCCATTGAACGAGCACTCTTGGTGACTGAGTTTTACAAAAGGAACATTGGCAAATATTCAACTCCTGTTCTTCGTGCTCTTAACTTCAAGTATCTTTGTGAGCACAAAACTATCTATATTGGAAAGGATGAGTTGATCGTTGGAGAACGTGGGCCTTTTCCCAAGGCTGTTCCAACATTTCCGGAGCTTACGTGCCATACAGCCAAGGACCTCAGAATTCTGAACAGTAGGGCCATGACCAGATATAAGATCTCGGAGGAAGACATAAAAACCTATGAGGAAAAAGTCATTCCCTACTGGAAGGGCAGGTCTATACGTGACCGTATTTTTGATCATGTTCCTGAGGCATGGAAGTCTGCGTACAGGGCGGGCCTATTTACAGAGTTCATGGAGCAACGAGCCCCAGGGCATACTACCCTTGACGGCACGATATACAAGAAAGGCATGCTTGATTTTAAAAGAGAAATCGCGGAAAGCATCTCCTCTCTGGACTATTTGAAAGATCCGGAGGCATATAATAAGGCGGAAGAGCTGAGGGCCATGGATATCGCCTGCGACGCGGCTATAATATTTGCACAACGGCACGCTGACCTAGCAGAAAAGCTGGCTGCCTTAGAAGAAGACCCTGTGCGAAAAATGGAGCTGAAGCGGATAGCTGCAAACTGCTGGCGTGTCCCTGCTAATGCGCCAAGGGATTTCTGGGAGGCCCTCCAAATGTATTGGTTTGTTCATCTCGGCACCATTACGGAACTTAACGGATGGGATGCAATGAATCCCGGGCACCTGGATCAGCATCTCTATCCGTTTTACGAGAAAGGCTTGAAAGATGGATCTATCGACAGAGACAAGGCCAAGGAGCTGATTAGCTGTTTCTGGATAAAGGTAAATAACCATCCAGCTCCCCCAAAGGTGGGAGTAACTGCTGAGGAGAGCGGTACGTATAATGATTTCACAAATATCAATCTGGGGGGCCTCTCCCGTGACGGCTCTGATGCCGTAAATGAGCTTTCCTATCTTATTCTCGAGGTTATTGATGAGTTGCACCTACTCCAACCCCAAAGCAATGTGCAGATAAGTAGGAAGACCCCGAATCAGTTCCTGAAGGCTGCCTGCCGAGTTATCAGAAAGGGCTACGGTTATCCTTCGGTGTTCAATGCCGATGAAGTGGTATTGGAGCAACTACGGGCTGGAAAAACGGTGGAAGATGCCCGTGAAGGGGGTTGCAGCGGATGCATTGAAACCGGCGCATTCGGGAAAGAGGCCTATATTCTCACTGGGTATCTCAATGTGCCAAAAATATTAGAGATTACCTTGAACAATGGGGTTGATCCTCTTACAGGGGAAATGGTGGGTATAGAGACCGGCGATTCCCGGTCATTTAATACCTTTGATGAGCTTTACTCTGCCTTTGAAAAACAGCTTGAATATGTAGTGGATCTGAAGATTCGTGTAAACAACTATATTGAGAGGGTATATGCTGAAAACGTTCCTGCCCCCTTCCTTTCGGTGGTGATCGCCGATTGTATCGCAAAGGGCAAGGACTATTATGACGGAGGCCCAAGGTACAACACCAATTACATACAATGTTGTGGTATAGGAACGGTAACCGACAGCTTTTCGGCCATTAAGAAGCACGTGTTCGAACAGAAGACTGTGAGCATGGATCATCTCTTGAAAGCACTTTCCAGCAATTTTGAAGGTGAAGAAGCTCTCAGGCTTAGACTGAAGAACAAGACCCCTTTTTTTGGAAACGATGATGACCGGGCCGATCGTATAATGCAGAGGGTGTATGATTCATTATTTGAGGCGATAGACGGAAAACCCAATACCAAGAACGGTCGGTATCACCTGAACATGCTTTCCACAACATGCCATATCTATTTTGGTAAGAAACTCGGAGCCTCGGCCAACGGGAGGCCAGCCGGGCTGCCCATATCTGACGGTACTTCGCCTTCTCAGGGGGCTGATCGCAATGGGCCCACGGCAGTGATAAAGTCTTTGGGCAAAATGGATCAAGTCAGATCAGGAGGAACCCTTCTGAACCTGCGGTTTCTTCCGAGCGTCTTGGAGAAGGAGGAGGATCTCGACAAGTTGGTGCAGCTTATCAGGACCTATTTCAACCTAAACGGCCATCATGTTCAGTTTAACATTGTCGATACAAAGACTTTGCGGGATGCCCAAGCGCATCCAGAAGAATACCGGGATTTGCTAGTACGGGTGGCGGGGTATAGCGACTATTTCGTGGATTTGGATACTGATCATCAAGAAGAGATCATCAGCAGGACAGAGCATCAAGGGTTTTGATATTAATACACGGGAAGATATGAAACTAAAGAAGAAGGTGGCTATTGTTACTGGGGCAAGCAGGGGAATCGGGGGTGCTATTGCTTTGAGTATGGCAAGGGCGGGTGCTGACTTGGTTGTCAATTACAATCAGGATGCCGACGGAGCCCGCAGCGTTGCCCGCAAGATTGAGAAAATGGGGCGACGAGTCTTGGTCGTCCAGGCTGACGTTTCCTGTGGTGAAGAAGTGGATCAACTTGTTGAAAGGGCGCTGAAGGCTTTTCATAAGATCGATATCCTTGTCAACAACGCGGGCATATTTATTGCCAGCCCGATTGAGGAGGTGAGGGAGGAGGACTGGGATCGTGTTATGGCGGTCAATCTCAAATCAGTTTTCCTTTGCTGTCAGGCTGTGGGCAAGCACATGATCAAGAGTAAATCCGGTGGAGCGATCATCAACATTGCTTCCATATCTGCACACCTGCCCGAGGTCAACGGAGGAGCCTATACCCCCAGCAAGGCCGCAGTGATTGGATTGACGAAGCTGCTGGCTATTGAGTGGGCCAAGTATAATATTCGAGTTAATGCCATCAGTCCCGGCCCGGTGATGACGCCCTTACAGCGGAAAGCGTATTCGAGCCAAGAGCTGTTAGAGGCCCGTAATCGAGCAATACCCGTGGAAAGGCATGGCAAGCCGGAAGAGATTGCGGCTGCAGCCGTATTCCTGGCCTCAGAGGATGCCGGCTACATTACAGGAGAAGAAATGACCATAGACGGAGGCTCAAGAATTTCCATGTTTCATCTGGTTCACCGGCTTGCCATGT
Organism: Deltaproteobacteria bacterium; assembly: GCA_019307815.1. Taxonomy (GTDB): domain Bacteria; phylum Desulfobacterota; class DSM-4660; order Desulfatiglandales; family Desulfatiglandaceae; genus B111-G9. The sequence goes on along the minus strand of JAFDIV010000016.1, from coordinate 26,151 downwards.
GCACGTAGCAGGGCCACCACAGACACAGACAAGGCCCCAACTACGATATCATTCAATGAAGAAAATGGGGAAAGGTCTTACGTGTATTTGACGGATGAAGAAAAACGCATTCTTGATGGGGATAAAGGCGAAGCCGCTCGCTTGGCTTTATCGATCTTGGTAGACCTGGGGAAACTTTATGGAGCCGAGACCCTTATGCCCGTATCGCAAGTGCACATTGACGCGACCCTATATATGGTGGATGCAGGTCTTCAGTTCGCTGAAAAAATGGCAAGTTTGGGCGCGAAAGCGGCTGTCCCTACGTCACTCAATCCCAGTGCCATTGATCTCATCCGCTGGAAAGAGTTAAGAGTGCCACCCGAAGAACTTATCAAACACCAACGTCTGGCAAGTGCATATTTGACAATGCAAGCTACTCCTACGTGGACTTGTGCACCCTATCAACAAGGCATTGTCCCGCGTTTTGGAGAACAAATCGCGTGGGGGGAATCCAATGCCATCGCCTTTGCCAATTCGGTGATCGGGGCAAGGACCAACCGCTATGCCGACCTTATGGATATCTGCGCGGCCATTATCGGAAAAGTGCCCAAATTCGGTCTTCATCTCAAGAGGAACAGAAAGGCCAAGCTGCTTATCGAACTCAAAGGATTCACGACCCCCATGTTTGAAAACGAGGCCTTATATCCACTGCTGGGATGCGTGGTGGGTGAGATTGCCTCAGACCAAGTGGCGGCCGTCTCGGGTATTCCTTCCGCCGTGACATTCGACAATTTGAAGGGGTTCTTGGCAGGTGCAGCATCCTCAGGCGCCGTGGCACTTTGCCATCTGGTAGGGATAACTCCCGAGGCCCAGGACGTGGAAATGTGTTTTCAAGGAGACCGGCCGAAAAGGGTCCTACAGATTACACCAAAGATGGTTGCGGACCATGAACAGCGTCTTCAAAGTGCAAAAGACGACAATATCGATTGGATCACGGTCGGCTGCCCCCATTATTCACCTGCGGAATTCACTCAATTGTTGCGTCTTGTGGAAGGGAAAAGGGTTCATCAATCGGTTGCATTTTGGGTGTTTACAAGCAGAACGGTTTATGCCTGGATAAAAGAAAACAGCATCCTGAAGCAGTTGACTGATGCGGGGATAAGCGTATTCACGGACGGTTGTCCCTTACAATATCCGCGTAAATCATGGAATTTTTCAGCCGCCATGACCGATTCCGCCAAATTTGCCAATTACTGCTATTCTCAGACAGGTCTGCCTGTAATCTTCGGTAGTCTTGAGGATTGCGTTGAGAGTGCTGTCACCGGTAAGATCCAACGGAGAAAATCGCCATGGGCAGGAAACTGAAAGCCAGGTGTGTCGTGAGGGGAGTTGCAAGGGGGATAGTCTTGGCTTCGCCTCATCCCATCAGCTTTTGGGGGGGTGTGGATCCCAAAACCGGCCGGGTAATTGATCCGCATCATGACCTCTTCGGACAGTCAGTGAGCAGTAGGGTGCTGGCGTTTCCCTTCGGAAAGGGCTCTAGTACGGGGTCGCTGATTATGCTGGAACTGGTGCGCGCTAATAAAGCTCCTGCTGCGATTGTAAACGTGCGGACCGAACCGATTCTCGCTACCGGCCCAGTAGTCAGCAAGCACTTTTATGAAAAGGAGATTCCAATCGTTACCCTTGATGAAGAGTCGTTTACCTTGCTGGAAACAGGCAAGCCTGCCACCGTAAACGCAACAGAAGGATACATAATCTTGGAGGATTGAATCCCAACGGAAAACTATACACGCCGGGGCTCATGGAGCCGATCGTCGATCATTGCGCCCTCATGGGCCTGCAGAGCTGTCTTGGCATAGATGGCGAGAATGCCTCGTTTTGCCTTTGGCAGGGGCGGGGACCAGGCCGCCAGCCTTCTTGAAACTTCTTGCTCGGGGATATCTATATCCAATTTTCTAGAGAGGATATCTATCACTATTCGGTCACCGTTTTCCACAATTGCTATCGGGCCTCCCACAGCCGCTTCAGGGGCCACATGACCTATGGAGCAACCCTCGGTAAAACCCGAAAACCTTCCGTCGGTAACCACAAAAACGTCATCTGCCTTTCCCATGCCCACAAGGGCATCGGTGGTCATCATCATCTCTTTCATCCCGGGAGCTCCAGTGGGACCTTCGTAACGTATTACAATAACGTCTCCAGGCTTTATTCGCTCCGAGACCACAGCTTGGTAGGCATCCTCATCCGAATGGAAAACACGGGCCGGTCCCTCATGATGCATTTTGGTGGGCGGGATGGTTGTAATGCGGCATATGGCACCCGAAGGTGCCAGGGTTCCGGAAAGGACGGCCAGACCTCCGCTCCTAAAGACCGGGTCTGTAATTGGTGTGATAACTTCTTGGTCCAAGGATCTCAAGCCGGAAATGATTTCTCCCACTTTTCTCCCAGAGACGGTCATAGCATCCAAATGAAGCATTGTTGAAAGCTCGCCCATCAAAGCAGGTACACCTCCTGCATTATGAAAATCCACTACTGTGGCCTTTCCTGTGGGGATGACCTTGGAGATCACCGGAATCTTCCTGGAAAGAGTATCGAAGTCCCTCAGGCTCAAATCGACTCCCATTTCCCTTGCGATGCTGATTAGGTGTAGTACCGCATTGGTCGATCCGGCAATGGCCAGCTCCACCATGACCCCGTTCAACAGACTTTCTCGGGTTAATATCTTTGAGGGCGAGAGGTCTTCCCTGACCATATCAACTATCCTTCTACCGGCCCTCTTGGCAATGCGTGATTTTTGGGCATAGACCGCAGGCACGGTGGATGATCCAGGCAGTGCCAGGCCGATTGCTTCGGTGATTATCTGCATGGTATTGGCAGTGCCCATCAAGGAACACGCGCCAGGTCCGGGACAAACCGAGTTTTCAAATGCCTTCAACCTTTCCAGGACACCTTCTTCATTATCATGAGAACCAAAAACCTCTTGACCCAATTGTGACATCACGACCTTCTTGCCCTCGAACATACCAGGAAGTTGAGGTCCACCTGAGACAAAGATGGTGGGGAGTCCGGTTCTGAGGGCTCCGATAATTACACCCGGAATGATACTGTCACACGAGGCCAATAGAACCAGGCCGTCAAAAAGGTGCTCGTTTGCCACAACTTCCACGCTGGAGGCAATGACATCCCTTATGACCAACTCATACCGGAAGTAAGGAGTGCCCACGGGGATCTCGCCACAAGTGGAGATTGTTCTGAATTCAACGGGAGTACCTCCTGCCTGCCATATGCCCGCCTTAACGTGTTCGGCCAACTTATCAAGGTGTGCATGCCCAAGAGCGGCGTCACCGCAAGTATTGACAACGCCGATTAATGGAGACGAAAGATCAACATCGTCATATCCGCATCCCTTGTAAATGGCCCGGCGGTGAGCAGCGTTCGGGCCGGAGAAGTAGCTGTTGCGTTTCGATCGATAAGTCATCTTAACTTCCACATTCCCCTGCAAGGATTCCGAACGGAATTGGTCTTGCAGGTATTCTAGGGGTAAACATTTCTCTTTTTCCGATATTTCCGGTCAGTTTCCAAATCAATTCGTTTATGACCTGTCCACAAAAGCGGCCCTGGCAGTGCCCCATCCCCAGACGTGTCCTTCTCTTGATATCGTTTACGTCCCTGGCACCTTCGGCCACGGCGGACCGGATGTCCCTTAATGTTACCTCTTCACATCGACAGACCACGGTATCGTCGGATATGATATCAAGAAGGCCGGAGTGCGGCCTTGAGACAGCTTCTATGGCTCGAGCAAATCGCTTAAAGCGTTTCAACCTTTTCGCCGAAACAGCCAGTGATGCACCTGAATGCTTTCTGTTGGTAAAGCCGAGTTGGATGCAGGCCTCCGTTGCTGCTGTTTTCCCTTCCTCAATGGCCGCTAGATAGCCTTTGACAGTGAGGCAATCCCCTGCCACAAATATTCCCGGTTTCGAGGTCTCCATCCTTTCGTTTAGCTTAGGTCTCCAGTAGGCTAGCTCTTCATCAAAAACATGATCGCATCCACAAAGCCTGGTTATATCGACAGAGGGAATAAGGCCAAAGCCATATCCAATGCAATCCGTGGTGATTTGTTTTTCCGTTCCCCTAATCGGCCTATGGGATTTATCAACCCGTACTATCGTCGCTCCCTCAACCTCATTGATCCCGTATGCCCTTGAAATGGCGTGAGAGAAATAAATCGGTATCTTGTGCCTCTTAATATTGATCAGATAATTCAAACCGGATTTCAACACCAACCGATTGACGGCCGAGATCAGCTCCAGACCCCTCGCTGAAATGCGTCGAGGGGAGGTGACGTTGACGATGCCTATGATTGATGCTCCTGCATTGAGCAGGTTGTGGGCCAGGACGATTTGCAAAGGTCCGGATCCGGCGATCAAAATCCTTTTGCCGGGTACAATACCCATTTTGGCAAGCCTATTCAGCCCCCCCGCTGAAAAGACCCCGGGAAGCGTCCATCCCGGAAAGGGCAATATCCGCTCTAGGGCCCCTATCGAGATGATCAGCTTTCTGGCCTTTATGTCTGTCAGTCCGCTCCCAGATAATCCTCTTTGGTAAAGGCTCACAATCCACTGGTCCAGGATGTTCCACACCTCTGTTTCCAGGAAAACAGCTACCTTGTGTGCCACCTTTTCCAGGTGGTGAAGTAGTTGAGATCTAATCCCCCTCTCGAATGGGTCCAGATGGTTATCCGTGTGCGCGAACACCTTCCCACCTGGCAGCGAGTTTTCGTCAATAAGGGCCACAGAGGCACCCATGGTAGCCGCTTCCACCGCCGCCGAGATTCCTGCCGGGCCAGCTCCAATTATGGCTAGGTCAAACTCTTTCACCACTCCACCTTCATGAGTGACTCATCCTGACTGACCACCTTGCACCCTGGCGTTGCAGGTGTCATACATGTACGCACATTAGGGGCGCCGTTTACGATCATTCGACACTCGTAGCAGACACCCATACCACAATAAAAACTCCTAGGGGCGCCGTTCCTAGTCCTACGAAACACCTTCAAGCCATTGTCCAGTATAGCCTCGGCAATCGTCTGTCCGGCACGAGCCACAATCTTCTTGCCATCCACCTCAATTTGAAAGGTATGGTTCTGTTCCGCTTTAGGATGTCGGTTTCGTCTCTTTTCGGAGGACATTTTCTCCCTCTTGAAAACGGCTCAGTCTTAATGGGTCCGTGTTTATGTCAAGAGGTTCGCCGCAAATCATCTGTGTGATCAACTTTCCAGTGATAAGGGATAGCCCTATGCCATCTCCCTCGTGGCCTGCTACCACGTAAAATCCAGGCACCTCCGTTTTTGATATGATGGGGAGATGGTCTGGGGTATAAGGCCTGAGCCCGGCATAACTCCTGATAATATTTATGTCTCTAATGGCAGGAAAAAAACGAATGGCCCTTTCGGCAATCGCTCGCAACACTCTTATGTCACATGAAGTATCCATTCCAACAAATCGGCGGCTGCTCCCTATCAAGAAATTTTGGGCCTCAGTTGGTTCAAAAACCAGGGCTATTCCAAATTCTTCCATTTCAGGTGAGACCCTTCGTGCATAGGACCCGCCCCCGAATTTTGCCATCATGTAGCCAAATTCCATGACTTTTCGACGGGCCACCGGGAAAGTACGCTCCGAGACTAACATCTGACCCTGCCTAGGTTTTATGGGGATATTCAGGCCTACCATCTTCCCGATTGCCGGGGCCCAGACACCTGCGGCGTTGACAACCCGTCGAGTGATAATGTCACCATTGCGAGCAATCACCTTTTGGATATTTCCGTTACTGTCTCTTTTTATGTCCACGACAGGATTGTGGGTAAGGATCTGAGCCCCCCTTTTTTTTGCATCAGAGAGGAGTCCGTATGCTAATCCCATTGGATAAAGCGATCCGTCACAACCCGTTTCCAAACCACCCACGATATCCTTCGCCAGATTCGGTTCGATTTCCAGAACTTCGTTACGGTCTAGAATTCTTACAGGGAGCCCCTCGGCGGCCAATTGCATGCAGAATTTCCTTGCTGCTTCCATTTCTTCTTCGTTCTCAATGGCAAGTAGACTGCCTTTTTGGGTCCAGCCGATATCATAATCCAGTTCGCTTGCTATTTGGGGGAATAGGTCCAGGCTGAGTTTTGCCAATCTGCAATCGAAGCCGGGCTCCTTATCGCAGACCAGGACATCGCCCTCGCATCTGCCGGATGTTCCCGAAGCAATGGCCCCTTTTTCCAGGAGAATAACGTCAAGATTGTTCCGGGCCAGGAAATAGGTGACCGCAGATCCCACTACTCCGCCACCGATGACAACCACTTCAGCAGTTTTTTTACCGGTCATTGTCTGTCCCGAAAGTGATCATTTGGCGTCATAGGCAGATCGATCTTAAGGTAGAGACCAGTTTGGCGACTGAGCCAGATCAAATGAGACCAAAATCCGCTAACATTTCTTTTAATAGGCCCTTTTGTTGGTCATTAATAGGGAGAAACGGCTTTCTCGGATGTCCGCCGGCAAGGCCGATCTGGTTCATGGCTTCCTTTACCTTTGAAACGAGTTGTCCTTCTTCCAGATAGCTCAGCAGAGGGAGCATCCTAAAAAAAAGCTCCCTCGCCTCTTTAAATGCACCGCTCTCAACCAAGTTGAACAATTCCACGGATTTCTTGGGCAAGAAATTCGCGATCGGGGCCACCCAACCACCGCACCCCAACAACAGGCTTTCATAGACCAAATCATCACAACCACACCAGACATCTATCCTGTTGCCGCAGCGGCGCATTATTTCATGTATTCTCTTAATGTCCCCCGTGCTTTCTTTGATGTACAGGATATTATCATACCTTGCCAGTTTTTCGACAGTGGAGGGCAACATATCCACACCCGAGTACCAGGGATTGTTATAAAGCATAATAGGGATGGTGACGCGTTCCGATATTGACTTATAGTGGTCAAAAAGGTCTTCCTGCGTGGGCATTCCGTAAAATGGGGTAACTATTATGGCAGCATTTGCCCCCGCTTCTTGTGCGTATTGAGTCATTTGAACCGCCTCGTGAGTCGCATTGGCAGCCGTGCCTGCTATCACCGGAACCCGTCCATTAACTTGATCCATTGTGAGGTCAATAACCTTCCTTCGCTCTTCTGGGGAGAGGCTGGTAAATTCGCCGGTGCTTCCCAGGCAGATGACACCATGTATCCCTTCTTGTATGTACCAGTCAATGTTTGCCCGAAGTCCCTGCTCGTCTATCTTTCCTTCAGGGTCAAAGGGGGTAACCATTACTGTAAATACGCCTTTCAATTTATTCATATTAATGCTCTCCTTTCAACTCAAGAGGAAGCCATTTCTGTGGGGGTCATCGGGATCTATAACGAACTGGCTCATTCCCGTGACATAGGCGCTTCCTGTTACTTCCGGAACAATTGCCTCATAAGGGCCCACCTTGGCTTCCTCGACCGCCCGCGCCACAAAAATGCTTCCTATGATACTTTCGTGGACAAATTCCTCGTTCAATTTGAGTTCTCCCTTTGCATATAAGGTCGCTACCTTTGCAGAGGTTCCAGTACCGCAAGGAGAACGATCAATTCCGCTGTCCGCAAAGAAGACCGTGTTCTTCAGGTCGGCATCCGGCGCGCTGGGCTTTCCGTAAAATTGAACATGGGTGCATTCATTTACGAAGGGTTTTTCCGGGTGTTGGATTCTCACCTGGCTATTCACCGCATCCCTGACCATTCTTCCCTTTTGGATTATTTCGCTTGCGTTTTCCGGGAGAATTTCCAGCTCCACAGCATCTGCGGGAAGTATGGCGTAAACGTTTCCGCCGTATGACACGTCCATCTTGATCTTTCCAAATCCCGGCACATAAACTTCGACATCTTTGGCAAAAACAAAGGACGGAATATTTCTAAAGGTTACCGACCTGGCCTTACCGTTTTCCACGTGTACCTTGACGCGCGTAAGTCCGGCAGGCGTATCCAAGGTTATATATGTGAAGGGCTCTTCTACTGTTATCATGCCTGTCTCAACCAGTGCCGTACTGACCCCGATAGTGTCATGCCCGCACATGGGCAAATAACCGCCGGTTTCAATAAAGATAACACCGATATCAGCTTCTGGATGTGTTGGCTCTGTTAAAATAACGCCTGACATCACACTGTGTCCTCTGGGTTCGAACATGAGTGATGTCCGTATCCAATCCATGTTTTCTTTCAAATAATGCATTTTTTCTACAATGGTCTTGCCAGGAATGTAAGGAAGCCCGCCTATAATGGTTCTGGTGGGCTCTCCTCCCGTGTGCGTGTCAATTGTTGAAAATACTCGGTTTATCTTCATTTGAAGCCACCCCCTCGTATTTGGATTTTAACAAGGGCAAAGTGTTCACAGGAAGTCAAGGCCCTCAATATCAGCCTAAATCCCCAAAGGTTGAAGGGCCTTTTTAAGATCAATCATCTCTTTTTCCGTCAAAGGCAGAACAGGTTTACGGCATGGTCCCACTTTCCTCCCTGATAGATTTGTGGCTGCCTTAACCGATGCATTGTACACGTGGGTCCAGAAAAACAGGTTGGCCGGAAACATGCGCTTCCAAAGCTCCCTTGCCTTCTCAAGCTTTCCCGAGGTCACATAGTTATAAAGATCGACAGCTTCCCTCGGCATGGCGTTGGGTGCCCCCCATACACACCCGGGACATCCCGCCAGGAGGCTGAAAAATGCAATGGGATCCCCCCCATTGAATACTCTTGCCCCTATTGCGAGCAATTCCTGTATCCGGATAATATCACCGGTGCTATCTTTAATGTATTTTACATTGTCTATTTCCATGAGCCGCTTGAAAAAGGAGGGAGTTATGTCAATACCGGAATGGACCGGGATATTGTAAACCATAATGGGAATGTTAATGGCTTCAGAAATTTTCTCGTAGTGATAGTAGACCCCTTCATTATCGGGGCCTTCAAAATAAGGGGGCAGAATAAGGAGACAATCTGCGCCTTCTCCTTCTGCATGCCGTGCGTATTCTATGGCGTCGGCCGTATTGATGGCAGACGTCTGCACCATGAACCCTGCTCTGCCATCAATATGTTTTGAGGCAATTTCCGTTATTTTTTTCCTCTCCTCGGGTCTTAAATAGGCGAACTCGCCTGTACCCCCACATACCAGGATAATATGAATCCCGGCTTCCAGCATAGAATCTATATGGTCTCTTAATGCTGTTTCATCCACCTTTTCCCCGTCCTGGGTAAATGGGGTGCACAAGGCAACACAAATTCCTTTAAGTTCTTTCAAGGTGCTACTCCTCCTTTTATTATAATTAGTATCACTTTTCTCTGGATTTATCCGGTTCTAAATTCAAAGCCATAAAGCTTTTCAGCCTTTCCGAGCTGGAACCCCTTGGGAAATGGATCCTCAGGGTCAACAACAAATTGGTGGATGCCCGTTATATAGGCACTTCCTCGTATGGTAGGCACGACCGCCTGATAACCGCCAACTTGCGTCTCTCTTGTGAGTTTGCCGTAGAATAAGCTTCCAATAATGCTTTCGTGGACGAATTCCTCTCCCAAAGCAAGTTCTCCTTTTGCATGGAGTATGGCCATTTTTGCACTTGTTCCTGTTCCACAGGGAGAACGATCTATGCCTCCAGGTGGCACAACCACCGCGTTCTTCATATTTGCCTTTGGATTCGTCGCCGGAGCAGAAAATTCTACATAGTTAACACAATCTATTTCTGGCTTTTCTGGATGATGAATCTCAATTTCTTCATTGACTGCACGCCATATTTTGGTCCCGAATGCTATTATTTTGTGCACCTGATCAGATCTAATCTCCAGACCAACACTTTGAGCCTCCAGAATGGCATAAAAATTACCTCCATAGGCTATATCAGTTTTTACCTTGCCGATTTCGTCTACTTCTACAATAACATCTTTCATATAAAGGAACGAAGGGACATTTTGGATCGTAACAGATACTGCCTTTCCTCCCTTTACTTCCACCCTTGCCTGAATAAGTCCTGCAGGGGTGTCCAGCACAATTTCGGTTTCCGGCTCCACTGGTTGAATGACGCCTGTCTCAATAAGAACAGTGCACACTGCAATGGTTCCGTGCCCGCACATGGTAACATATCCTCCTGGTTCCATGTATATCACCCCAAAATCGGCCCTTCGATCACAGGGTGGCACAACAAGGGCAGCGTACATATTGCTGTGTCCCCTGGGCTCATGGACCAGGAATGTGCGAAGATAGTCTAAATTGCTGCGAACATACTTGGATTTCTCCAACATGGTGCTGCCGGGAATGTAAGGTATTCCACTTAGTACCACCCGCTCAGGGTTGCCTTCTGCATGAGCATCTATGGTTGTCAATAGTCTGTCAAATCTCATGACTTATTCCGTGCCCATATCTAAGGAGTAGAAGAATAGGCAGCCTATTATGACGGGAAAAAACAATCATCCGCCCAAAAAGGCCTCTCGTATTTTTTCGTCATTTAGTATTGAATCTGCGGGTCCGTCAAAATAGTTTTGTCCCATAGCGAGAACATAACCCCTGTCAGATATTTTCAGGGATCTATGCGCATCTTGTTCAATAATCAGGATGGCTATTCCTTTATCATGGAGCCGGTTGATTTGATTGAAGACTTCTTCGGTAACCTTGGGTGAGAGGCCTGCAGACGGTTCGTCCAACAGAAGGAGGGCGGGCTCTGTCATGAGCGCGATACTCATGGCAAGCATTTGCCTCTCCCCACCGCTCAGGGATTTCGCCCGTTGCATTCTCCTGCTTGCGAGTATGGGAAAAGTTTCGAATGCTCGTTCTATTCCTTTTCTTTGCTTGTCTTTGTCTTTAGAATACCCTCCCATCTCCAGATTTTCCTGGATTGTTAGGGAAGGGAAAACGTTTTCCAACTGTGGAACATAAGCAATACCCTTTTCTACCTTCTTGTTAGGTGGTAGCTTTGTTACATCTTCGCCCAAAAAAGTTATTTTCCCAGCCCGGGGCAAAAGATATCCCATTATTGTCTTGAACAGTGTTGATTTCCCTGCACCGTTCGGCCCGATTATCGTGACTATTTCATCTTTTTCTACACTTATAGAGACACCGTGAAGAATATCCGTTTTGCCGTAACCTGATACTACATCACTTACTTCCAATAAAGCCATAGGCCTTAAACCTCCTAGCAATAAAACCTGGTTAGGCACATCCTAGGTAAGCGTCAAGCACTTTGTCGTTTTGCTGAATTTCATCGGGGGTCCCCTCTGCTATTACTTGACCAAAATTCAAAACAAAGACCTTATCGCAAATACTGCTTATGACCTTCATGCTGTGCTCAATAATGAGAACCGATTTATGTTCCTTCTTTTGGAGTTCTCGTATCACCTTAATAAGTTGCATGGTTAATGTCGGATTGACTCCTGCAGTAGGCTCATCCAAAAGAATCATATCTGGGTTTCGCATAAAGATCCTTCCTAGCGAGAGGAGTTTTTTCTGCCCCCCAGACAGGTCTCCTGCATACTCATTTTTTAAATCAATCAGTTGCAAGATTTCGAGTAGCTCAATCGCCCTTTCCACATTTTTCTTTTCGACTGGATTGATTCGCCTACGGGCGAATAGAGCAGCAAACGGGTTTTCTCCTACCTGCTTCTCAGCAGCTAGGAGCATATTTTCCAGGACTGTAAGTTTCTCGGGGGCCTTGGCAATCTGGAAGGTTCGGCACAGGCCTTTCTTGGCAATCGCGTCAGGTGTCAATCCGTCTATTCTCTCCCCCTTGAAATATATTTCACCCCTGTCCTTCTCATAAAAGCCTGATACCACATTAAATAAGGTGCTTTTACCTGAACCGTTAGGCCCTATCAAGCCTACGACTGAGTTGCCTTCCACCTCAAGAGAAACGTTATCCAATGCCCGAAGGTTTCCGAAATTCTTTTGCAGGTTTTTTACTTTTAGCATAGGAATGGCTACTCCTCTTGGCTGGTTCTTAGGTGATAAACCTTTTTCTTTTCCTTTATGAGCCCTTCTGGCCGGTATGAAACAAAAATAATTATGAGAAGGCCAATAATAATCATGCGCAAGGATGCCATGGAGTCAGAGCCCAATGCCACGTATGCGCCAATGAATCTCGTAGAGACATTAAATAGTTGTATTAATGCAGCGCCAAGAATGGCTCCAGCATGGTTTCCTCTGCCTCCTACAATAATCATTGCCCACATCAAAAATGTCTCAATTGGCCAAAAATTTTCAGGAGAAATGTACGTTATGTAGTGAGCAAATAGGGCTCCGGCCAGCCCCCCGACCATCCCGGCAACTATCATAGCTTGCAATTTGAGTGCTCGGGTATTTTTGCCTAGACTGAGACATAAGTCCTCTTCTTCCCTAATTGCCTTAAGATCTCTACCGAATGGAGAGTCTGTAATCAAAGTGAGACAGAAGTAAACCCCCACGACGCACATAGCCACAAGAAGTAGATAGAAAAGTGGGTAATTTTCCATTGAAAATAGCGATTGAAGAGGCTGTGGAATGCTCATAACCCCGAATGGCCCACCTGTTAGCCACCCTTCATTTAAAGCCACCAGTCGTATTACTTCTGCAGCTGCCAGTGTCGCAATTGCCCAGTAGTCAGATTTTAGGGATTTAGTGGGTATGCTCATCACATAACCAAAAAAACCGCTCACAATCATTGCTGATAAAAAGCAGAACAGCAGTGGCAGGCCTGTCTTCGTTGCCAATAGAGATGAGGTGTATGCACCTATGCAGAAAAAGACGACCTGGCCAAAATTTATTAGACCAGCATAGCCCACCTGGAAGTTGAGACTCATGGACAATAAAGCGTAGATGCCCACCATTATCATAAAGTAAATTATAAAATTTACTATTGTCATATTATTCCTTTTATTCCTTTCTCAAGATACCAGTTGGTTTCAAGAGTAACACGAATATAAGTATGACAAAACTCACTGCAGGTTTGTAGCCTGTGTTTAGCTGAATAGATTCAAAGTGAAACAAACCGCCGAGGTTCAATAACCATTTTAGATCAAGGGCCAGGGCTATATTTTCGGCAAAGGCGAGGATCAAGGCACCTAACATGGCTCCGTAAGGATTGCCTATTCCTCCCAAAATTGCAGCGCAAAAAATGGGGATTAGAATGTCGAAACCAAGCCTCGGGTACAGTACATGCTCCATTGCTATCATCGTACCGCCTATAACTCCGTATGCGGAGGCAATAAACCACATCCACTTAATCATCTTTTCAGAATCAATGGCACAGGCACTCGCAAGTGCCCTATTATCAGATATCGCCCGCAATGCCTTCCCAAACGTTGTCCTATGGAGTAGGAGATGAAAAGCGACCATTGAAAGCAAGCCTGCAAAGATTATCTCCAATTGTAGCGCAGTAATTCTGGCCCCCAGTATCTCAAAAGGTTGTTTAATGGCGATATGGTACGTCTTTGTCCTGCTTGACCATATTAAACGTAAGATATTTCGCAGAGCAATTGCCACTCCCATGGAGACAATCATTAGAGACACGGGCTGGACGCCCATTGTTCTTAACCTTTTGAACAGTATCTTATCTATTCCGATTCCAAATACTCCCGTGAGAATAGCGGCTATAACTATCGCAACCAATAATGGTATTCCTAAACCTTGATTGAATGAGTACGTAAGAAAGCTTCCCAAAACCGCGTAGTCCGCGTGAGCAAAATTGGCAAATTTAAGTATATCGAAGACCATAGTAAGTCCTATGGCTAGCAGACTTAATTCGGAGGCCCTAATGAGGCTGTTTACAATAATTTGTGAAATTTCCATAATGCCCCAACCTGTCGGTCTTTTGACTGTAATAATCCACTTAGGCTATGTAAAATTCCCACCAGCCTAAATGCCAAGCCGGTGGGAATTTTATGTATCCATACGAGCAGTTAGTGGGTGTAGCAACCCAGGTTCACCAATCCATGGTTTCTATTTCTTATAAGGTACTATTTTGCCGTTTTTGATTATGACCTTAGCGTACTTTCCATAGCCCTGCATACCGTCTTTGTCAAATCGTTTGTCGCCTCCGGTAGACTGCCCTCTGTACCAGTCGTCAATCTTCCAGAGCGCATCTCTTACTTTTGTCGGGTCTGTTGAATGGGCAAAATTGGCAGCCATGGCAATCATGATCAATGCATCATAGTTCATTGCGGCATAGGCCGTTATAGGCTCGCGCCCCATTTTCTTCTTGAACTTTTCCATAAACAAGGCGCCGGGTTGAAGTGGGTTGAGCCCCTTTATACCTTCAAGAACCTGAGGGATTTCCTTAATAGCACTCGCAAAGCTAGATGTCATTTCAGGAACATACCAGGGCACTTGGTTCACATTCAGCAGCCCCATTTCATATGCCTGCTTCGCAGTGACCAGGCCCTCTTTGGCATAAAATGTGGCTATGACTACCTCCGGTTTTTTTGAGAAGAGCCTCTGAAGTTCGGCCTTGTAATCAACCTTGTTCAATTCATAAACAACCTTGGTTACAACCTGTACCCCATGCTTTTTCAAGTTTTTCAAGGTCTCATCCATCAACGCCTTGCCGAAAGCGTTGTTCATAAACATGGTTGCGAATCTGGTCTTTCCCGAATCCTCCACCGCGAAATCGGCGATCACCTTGCCCTTGTAATTGTCCAGTACGTTTGTGAGGAAAATATAAGAACCTACATGGCGAAAAAGTGGGGATGTGGGAGGCTGGAAGACGGCTAATATTTTGTGTTGCTGGCAGTACTTTGCAATGGGCAGGGCCACCCCGCTCGAGAAACCGCCGGAAATAATCTTGACCTTATCAACCTCTATAAGCTTTCGTGCCGCATCCATACCGGCTGCCGGACGGGTCTCGGTGTCCTCAACAATCAATTTTACGGGCCTCCCGAGTATGCCGCCAGCGGCGTTAATCTCTTCCTGGGCCAGCTTAAATCCCGTAAGCAAATCTTCGGACATAACTGCCTGTGTTCCTGTGATGGGGCACAGGATACCGATTTTGACGGGCTCTTTGGCATCGGGGATATTAAGGCCGATGACAAGGCACAGCAACACTGCAATTGTTATCATGAAGGCAAGTTTTCTCATCTTTGGACCCTCCTCTGAATTGATTGAATGCATAAACTATTGGGTGTCTCACAATATGACCGGCTATCTTTTTCAACGATTCCCCTGTTCACCCCCTTTCTTGAATGGCTTTCTCGGTTCAGATAAACCTCAAAGCCGTGTTTAGGCCCCAATGATAGCTATCCTCCCCCCAGAGCAGGGGGGAGGAAAAAAACGCTATCGCCCTGGGATAGAGTATAGTCCAAGCCCACCTGTTTTCCGTTAACAAAGACAAGTCTTACATATTTCATAGGCAGTCCTAACCTCTGCGCAAGAGTCGCTACTGTGTCACCCTCTTTCAATATCACTGTTCCATTATCAAGATTCTTCCCGTATTTGGTGAAGATGGATATGAGCTTTACACTGACTTCCATGAAAAGTACTTATAAGATCGATTTTCCCGTTCCGGGAAGGAAAAGAATACTGTTCGGGAGCAGAGTTTCAGCCACTACATCTAGAATCCTATTTGGCACTGCATAACCAAAAGATTATAGCCCTAACCTATCCAAAGTGGTCGCGGTTGGTTCGCCTTTGTCATTCCAACCCCGGAGGGTGTAATAGTCTTCCATTAGTTTCTTAAACGGTGGCACCTTACCTGCTCTGAATCCCTCTTTGGCCGGCTGGAACATCTTTTTCGGCAAAATATCTGATTTTGCATTGTAACCGTCCCGGATATTGATAAGACGCTGAACAGTAAAGATCCGCTCACCCGCATCCATCAGATCCTGAATGGAATACTCCCATCCGGTAACCGCATTGAAAAGGTCTTTGATTTCTGTAAACGACATACCACCACCATCGGTCATAAAGGCACATAGGACCAGGGAGTTGAGAAGGGCGAAATAGTCCTGACACCTGGCCGACACCATGCTTTGATTTTCGCTCTCGAAAAATTTTACAACGCCTTCCGTGATGCCGATCTCGGGTATGAAGAAGCCACCCATTTCCACATCCTCACATGCTCCCCTGAAGTGACAGGCCCCGCGTGTACCAGTAGCATAGGTGGGAGCTAGAGAGATGCAAGAACGGGCATCGTGGGCTGGGAAATCCAATCCCTTACAGTGCACTACTATATCTACTGCCTCGCCGCCAATCTTCTGGGCAGCTTTTAATGTCCCGGCTGAAAATATGGACCCAAAGCCCTTTTTGTTGCCAATTTGGTCCAACAATGAAAACAGAACTTCAGTGTCTCCCCATTTCAGCTCCAGACCGTCAGTATCTTTGGTTGTGAGCCAGCCTCTTTCAAAACACTCGATTGCAAATCCGACCATGGCTCCTGCTGAGATCGTATCGAGTCCCAAACGGTTGGCCATGTCATTGGCCTTGGCGACCACTTTGGGATCATCGATGAGTAGATTAGTGCCCATCATGCCGTATGTTTCATATTCAGGGCCCACCCCTTCAACAGCATATCCTGGAGGGTCTTTTACGGTAATCTTGCGATGACACCCTATTGGGCAAAATTTGCAAGGGTAGGGGGTGGCGTTTAACACTCTTGTGGAGTTGGGTGCGCCCAGCCTCTTGGCTCCTTCGGGCCAGACATCGCCCTGCCAGTACTTAATCGGCATGTCCCCAAGGCTTTCGGCGGTTTCACACAAGCCCGGAGTTCCGTGTTCCCTAAATCCGTTCTCATTTACCTCCTTCAGAATCCGTTGCTGATACTGCCTGATGAGCGATCCTGTTTTATTTGGGTCATGTAATTTGGCCTTTTGAGTTCCTCTGACCGCGATCGCCTTTAGGCCTTTGGACCCCATGACGGCCCCTAGGCCGCATCGTCCTGCAAAACTGTGTTTGTCCACCACAACACAGGCAATGGCTACCTGTTTTTCGCCTGCCGGTCCTATGGAGGCAATACTCAACTTCTTGTCACCGGTCTCATGATGAATCGCATCAATGGTCTCGTAGCTGTCCTTTCCCCACAAATTTGACGCATCCTTGATTTGAATGTCGTCGTCAACAATGTGGAGATACACCGGTTTTTCGGAAGCGCCCTTAATTACGAGAATGTCATAGCCCGCATCCTTTAAGGAAGGCCCCCAATCAGCACCAGCAGCTGTATCGCCGAAGGTGCCTGTTACGGGTGAAATCCCCGCAATACTGAACTTAGCACCACCTGGTATGGCCGGTCCTTGAAAGGGCCCCGTGGCGAAAACGGCAATATTATCAGGGCCGTAAGGATCAATTTTTCCGGGCACCTCATCCAACAATATTTTTGAGGCAAGCCCCGCTCCCCCCACAAATCGCCTAAGATCCTCCTCCTCGATAGATTCGACCGAGATTTTTCTCTCTGTCAGATCTACCCTTAGCTGTCTTTGCCAGTGACCTCTTCTCATCAGATTTCACCCCTACTTCAAATGTTCTTTTTCGGATTCAAAGGCGCTTTCCGATATGACGGCCTTGAGCTGATCGGTCACTAGCTCCAGATGATCCTTTATGCTCTCCGCAGCCCTGCGACCGTCTCCTTTGGAAACGTATGTTATGACTTGGTTGGCCGTGGAGATTGCTCGGTCACGTGCCGAGGGAAGGGTCGCCCAAAACTTGTCAGCAAAAACCTCCATCTTCTGGATCAGAAGCTTCATTATCTCATGAATGACGTCGTTTCCCGAGGCCTCTGCAAGGAGAAGGTGAAATTCCAGGTCAGCCCGGCTTATGGCCTCCAGACTTGCATTGGGCTCCTGCATTCTTGTTATAGCCTTTTTCATTTTTTCTATCTGAACCGGGTCCGCCCTTTCCGCTGCCAGTTGTGCGCTCTTAGATTCCAGACAATCCCGGGCCTCCATAATGTCAAATATGGGTTCTGACTCCAAAATCTCCTTGAGACCTTTATCAGACAAGCCAATAGGCAGGCCAGTTTTCTTGACAAAAGTTCCTTTTCCCGGGAGGATTTCAAGGTAACCCAAGACACTCAATCCTCTCACGGCCTCACGAATGGATGAGCGGCCGACCCCGAATATCTGTTGGAGCTTCTGTGCAGGCGGTAGCCTATCTCCCACTGACAAATCCCCATCCTTTATCATGTTCAGAATCTTTTCTATCACGAGCTCAGCCGTAGTATTCCGTTTAATGATATCCTTTTTCACTGTTGACTCCCGTTTTGATGTGTCATTTTGAACTCTGGATCCTCTACCATACACCTAATTGAAGACAGGTTATCAAGATCCATACTAAAGCTGTTCATAACTGCTGAAGGTCATACCAGTTTACCTGTTACCCAAGGATTGTCAAGAAAAAAGTTGTGAGTTCCCGGTCTTTTCCTGAATCTAGCAATACCCAGTCAGAAGTTGGCCGCGACCAAGCAGAACACCAAAGGAAGGTGAGCTCAGGGTCAGTCTTGGGCAAAAAAAAACACCCCTGCCCGCACATAGGCGGACAGGGGTGTCCCGGAATCCCTGAATGGATCCTATTTATATGGAACCAGCTTTCCGTTCTTGTAAACCATCCTCTGATAGTAATCCGTGACCTGCATCCCATCCTTGTCAAATGTCTTGTCACCGGTGACCCCTTTGTAAATCTTGCTGACAGCGTAAAGAGCCTGTGCTATTGCATCCGTATTGGTGGCACCTGCCATGTTCAGCGCAAGGGCTGCAAGCCATGTAGCATCATACGCATAAGCGCCGAATGCAGTCTGTTTGGCATTTTTACCAAATCGTTTCTTATAATTTGCATGATATTCCTTGTAACGAATTCCGCCGCTAGGTCCAATAACTAGGCCTTTTATCCCTTCGGCAGTCTCCGGGATGACTTCATTGCTCCACATTGTCATGTAATCAGCATACCAGCCCAAACGGGGTTTCAGACCCATTTCATAGGCTTGTTTAAGTATCAGCTTGCTTTCCGTTCCATATGCAGTAAAGAAGACCACATCAGGGTTTTTTGCAAACACCCTTTGCAATTCCGCCCGGTAATCAGATTTCTTCTCGTCGTAGCGGACCGCTTCCACCCATTTCTTTCCAGCCCTCTCAACGGTCTTCTTGGTCCAGATCTCAATGCCGATACCAAAGGGGTTGTTGACCGTAATGGAGGCGAATGTTTGGGCCCCGCTCTCAAGGGCAAATTGAGCCAGCTTTGTCCCCATAACTTCGTCCAGACCTATGACATTGAAAAAATACGGGCCAATGTCTCTCAATTTCGGCGATGTGGAAGCCTCGGCGATCTGGATGACCTTTTTTGAATTGGTCCATTGACCAGTAGGCAAACTCACCCCACTTGAATATGCCCCCAAAATCAAGTGGACCTTGTTTATTTCCACCAGTTTGTGCACGGCCGCCATGCCGCCCTTGGCACTTGATTCCGTATCTTCCCACAGGATTTTTAAGGGACGGCCGTAAATTCCTCCAGCCGCGTTAATCTCATCCAGGGCCAGTTGTTCCCCTCTTTTCATGTCTTGCCCCTGAATTGCATTGGTTCCAGTCAAGGGGCCTATTGAACCAATAACCACCGGTTCCACCGCCTTGGACAAAGACGGCATACCCATAATGAGCATAACCACCAGAAAGGCTACTCCTGCTACGGAAAAAGCGAGTCTTTTCATTTCCTGCCTCCTTTCGCCAAAAGTGTTTACTGAATAAGTCTCCCTCTGTTGAAGGATCTCTACCATTCACCTCCTTTCTTTTTTAACCTCCCAAATAGGCTTCTTTAATTTTTGGATTGGATAAAATGCGCTCGGCCTTATCCTCAAATTCGTTTTTGCCCATCACCAGCACATATCCCCTGTCAGAGATACTTAGGGATTGATAGGCATCTTGCTCGATAATAATGATAGATTTTTCCAGCCTGTCATGCATGTCGGCAATGGTCAAGAATACTTCTTCAGATGCCTTTGGGGAAAGGCCGGCCGAGGGTTCGTCCAGCAAAAGCAGTTCAGGGTTTGTCATCAAGGCCCTGGCCATTCCTAGCATCTGTCTCTGCCCACCACTGAGGGTTCCGGCCTTTGCATTTAGCTTCTGTTTGAGTATGGGAAATAGCTCGAAGGCCTTTTGCATCCTTTCCTTTATGGTATTTTTGTCCTGGGTGAACCCGCCCATTTGTAGATTTTCCAATACGCTCAAGGAAGGAAAAACATTTCCGAGTTGGGGTACATATCCGAAACCCTTTTTGACCTTTTCATATGGCTTCAAGTAGGTGACGTCTTCCCCTTTCCAAATAACCTTTCCCCCAAATATTGAGATATAGCCCATAATGGCCTTTAAAAGCGTGGATTTTCCGGCGCCATTAGGTCCAATAATGGTGACAACCTCCTTGCGCTCCAGATGAATGGAGACGCCGTGGAGTATCTGGGACTTGCGGTATCCCGCGACGATATCTTTAGCTTCCAGTATCTTCATGAAACAACTGCTTCTTTGAACTCCCCGAAAGATATGCTTCCAGGACCTTTTCGTTGTTTTGTATTTCTCTTGGAGTACCCTCAGCTATTTTAATGCCGGAGTCGAGCACTATTACCTTATCACATATCCGGCTGATCACCCTCATATTATGTTCAACCAGCAGAATGGTCTTGCCTCTTTCGTCCCTCAGCCTTTTTATGGCCACCATAAGATCATTGATCAGTGTGGGATTGACGCCCGCTGTTGGTTCATCCAATAAGATCAAATATGGATCAAATAATAATATTCTTGCAAGAGAGAGAAGTTTTCTTTGGCCTCCTGAAAGATTGCCTGCGTACTCATTTCTCAGGTCATACAATTGCACAAGCTTCAATATGCTGACAATCTTTTTCAGATGCTCCTCTGTCTCCTGCTTTATCCTCGAGGATCTGAAAAACACATTGAAAATGCTTTCCCCTGTTTGAGCCTTAGGGGCGAGCAAAAGGTTTTCCATCACCGTCATCTTTTCTGGGGCCTCGGCGATCTGAAAGGTCCTGCCGATTCCAAGCCTCGCAATTTGAAAGGGTTCTAAATTTTCGATTCTTTTTCCTTGAAAATATATCTCCCCGCTGTCCTTGGCATAAAAGCCTGATATGACATTGAAGCATGTGCTCTTTCCAGAGCCGTTCGGCCCGATCAATCCGGTAATGCTTCCCCTCTCCACATCGAAGCTCACCCCGGCTAGGGCCTGGATGCCTCCAAAGCTTTTATAAAGGTCTATTACCCTTAACATGATCTGAATTTGGAACCATTCAATAAATTGGTTTCTTTTCTTTTATAATTCCTTCCTTCATGAACAACATCACGATTACAATGAGGATCCCGATTGCCACCATCCTGAGGCTGGCCAGGGTAACCTCTTCAATTGGTATATAGTCCTTAAGGTACCGTGTGGAATGGTAAAATATTATAATTATGACCGCGCCGAAGACCGAACCTCTATTATTGCCCTTTCCTCCCACAATCACCATTGCCCAAACGATAAACGTTTCAAGTGGGAGAAATTGGTTTGGACTGATGAACCCATAGTAATGGGCCCACAGGCAACCTGCTAGTCCCCCGAACATGCCCCCCACTGCCATGGTTTTTAAGCGGAACCCTTTCACATCCTTTCCCATGGCCTGGGCAAGCCTGTCCTCGCCCTCTCTGATACTCTTCAACACCCTCCCGAATGGCGATCGGGTCAGTTTATTGATAATCAGGTAGGCAGCGAGCAGGCAAACAAGAACAATTGCAAAATAGAAGAAAGGGTAGGCCTGCGCAGAGAAGTGTGATTTGAAAGGCTGGGGTATTCCCCCCACGCCGAAGGCGCCTCCGCGGTAAACTCCTCCTCCAACCACCCAGTCTTCGTTTAGAAAAAACATCCTGACAATTTCTGCGGATGCCAAGGTGACAATAGCCCAGTAATCTTCTCGAAGGTCTGCCGTGGGGATGGCTATAATATATCCGAACAACCCTGCTATCGCCATACTGCCGAAGAGTCCCAGAATAAAGGGCATACCAAATGCCAGAGTGATAATGGTTGTTATGTAGGCCCCAAGGCAGAAAAATCCCACCTGACCAAAGTTTGCCAGGCCAGTGAACCCGTATTGCAAATTCAAACTGAGGCTGAGGATGCCGTATATTCCCATCATGATTGCCAGATAGATAAGAAAGTTGAAAAACCCCATTATCCCTCCTTCTTCTTACCCAGGATACCCCGGGGCCTGACAAGAAGTACCACGATGAGGATGACAAAGCTGATGGCAGGTTTGTAACCGGTGGGAATGAAGAGGTCTTTAGAAAAGGGAAGTAATCCGCCCAAATTTAGGACTTTCCCGAAATTGATGTAAAGTCCGAAGTTTTCTGCAAATCCCAGCACCAGGGCACCCAACATGGCCCCGTAAGGATTCCCTATGCCGCCCATAATGGCGGCACAAAACACAGGAATTATGATCGCGAAACCCATGTACGGTTGTACATAGGTTTCCATACCTATAAGAATACCTCCCAGAGAGGCGAAGCTGATGGCGATGAACCAGACATAAGTAATGATCTTTTCCGTGGCTATTCCGCTTGCTTGTGCAAGATCGGGATCATCAGACGAGGCCCGCATTGCCTTTCCTAAGGTCGTGTAATGAAGAAGAATGTAAAAGGCCACCATGGCGAGCACGCCGACAATAATAATCCAGATCTGGAGCTGGGTAATACGGAACCACGGAGTGATAAGGGGTTTTTGAAGTGGAACCGCATAGTTGCGTGCATCAGGCCCCCAAATGGCCCTGACGGTGTTCCTGAGGGCAATGCCTACCCCCATGGAGGTAACCATAACCACGATACCAATAGAGCCCCTCATTCGTCTGAATACAGCACGGTCGATCAGGATCGAGAGAAAGCCCGTGGCGATGGAAGCAATGATAGCGGCGGGCACTATGGAAATCCCCAACCCAACATTCAGCAAAAAGGCGAGATAAGCACCTATCATCGCAAGTTCGGTGTGGGCGAAATTTGCGAATTTCAGTATGTCATATACGATGGTCAGGCCCAGAGCTAAGAGGGACAATTCAGAGGCCCTGATAATGCTGTTGATGATTACCTGAATGAGGGTCATTGCGAATTTCTTATGAAACCTTATTTTCTCGTTTTTATTGGGGGTTAGCCTCTTATTCGTATCATGTAGTTCTATATCAGATTCTACGCAATAGTCAATGAATCACTACTGGCCTTGTAACCCCCTGGTTCGGAATGGTAGAACCATTATTCTTCTTTGGGGCCTCTTGTCAAGGATTTTCTAATCACTACAGTCTTGGATCGACCCTATATCGTTTGACCTGTGCCACCTGACGAATCCTTTCCTCTGCCACGCGATCTGCCGCAAGATACGTGGGGATATTATCTCTGTCTGCTATTTCAAAGACCTTTTCCATATTTTCATAAATTCGAGAGACCTTCTCTTTGCCTCGTTCATTATTTACATTGCCCGATTCCAGCCTATCCGTGTCAAATATGGTTCCCCCTGCATTGGCTATATAGTCGGGCGCGTAGACCATTCCCTTTTCTTCGATCAATTCTCCATGGCGTTCCTCCTTAAGCTGATTGTTGGCAGCCCCACATACAATCTTGCACTTGAGTCTGTCCAGGGTGTTATCGTTCAGGATTCCACCCAAGGCACACGGGCAAAAGATATCGCAGTCCACATCATATATATTTTCGGGACTTATACTTTCAACCCCATATCTGGCAGTCATATTTTCAACTTTTTTGGGGTCAATATCACTGACAATCAGCTTGGCGCCAAGGTCGTGGAGCTGGCCTACAATATTGTGGCCCACAGCCCCCAATCCTTGCACTGCCACTACTTTTCCCTCCAGGCTGTCTTGCCCATAGACACGCTTGCAGCAGGCCTGCATCGCCCGAATAACCCCGAAGGCAGTCATGGGGGCTATATCACCTGCACCGCCGAGATATGAGGGAAGGGTGACCACATGCCGCGTCTCCATACGTATGTATTCCATGTCCTTTAATGTTGTCCCCACGTCTTCCCCTGTGATATAGAGCCCTCCAAGCCGGTCAATGAATTTGCCCAGAAGCCTGAATATGGGCTCTCGATCCTTTCGCCCTGGATCCCCGATGATAACGGCCTTTCCGCCTCCCAGGTTAACTCCCGCAGCTGCATATTTATAGGTCATGCCTCTTGCCAGGCGTAGCGCATCTTCTATCGCATCCATTTCACTTTCATACTGCCACATGCGGCATCCCCCTGTGGCCGGACCCAGGGTGGTATCATGAATAGCAATAATTGCCTTAAAATTCAGATCCTTGTCTTGACAGAGGAATAGATTTTCATAATCATAATTTTCCATATATTCAAAAATTGATTCCATCACGTTGCACCTCCTTTTAGTACTTTACACCCAGATTTGTGTCCAATTTTCCTTTTTTCTGTTCCTTGGATCCTGAATCCTGATCCGCCTTTATCCCAGCCTCCTAGCTTCCTAGCTTCCCTGCCTCCGAGTCAGTCTTTTCCAGGGTATCATCAGCATACATTCGTTTTACCTCGGCTCTATCACCTATAATTGCCTTTACCACATAGGCATTGTTGGGTGGACAGCCCTTCACATGCCTTTGGGTTCGGCATTCCTTGGGCATGCATTTGCCCACGGTCACGATGTTTTCCAGGGGTACTCCCTCTGGAAAAGGGGCGCCGCCCGTGAGGACTGTTATTCCATGAAGATACTCAAGTTGGCCTGCATTCCTCATATCAATAAGTGCGCTCATCACTGTGTTCCGGCAACCAGTACAGGTAACCTCCCCATGAATCAACTGGAAATCTTCTACTTGGACGGGGTCGTCCTCAATAGCTCGCAGGAACCGGCGCTTGACCCTATCCAGAGTTTCACCGAGAATTTCAATTTGCCCAGGATCCATGACTCCAAGACCCCTGGCTGCCGCGTTCACTGTTAGCAAGGTCTCGCTAGGATCATATCCAATGAGTTGGGCACAAGTAGAATCCACGGCAACCAGATCCTTTCCCGCCACGATGAGATCCATTTCTACAGGTTTTCCAAAAACCGGACCTACACCTTCCTGGCACACAATGGCGTCCACCACCGCAAGTTTGGGCTTCACGGCCCCCAGAAGATCTATCACGGACTCGAACAAGCCTTCTTGGTGTTCAAGTCGTTTCCATTTGTCTGTCAAAAGGCCTTTGAGGTTCTTTATGGCACAGGTCATTTCGGTCTGGTCATGGGTCTTTAGCTTCGGGACGCTGATGATAACGTTGGCCTGTTGCACAAGTTCCCAGCATTCAACTGTGTCAAATATCTTTCCATTGTCGGTAGGTATATCTACGTGGGGAGTCTTTTTCAGGTTGATCACCTCGTAGCCCATTTCCCTTAGGTCCTTATATCCGGATGTCTGTATAACCTTTTCAGTATCCACGCCCACAGCCGAAGACTCCGCAATAACCGGACGGGCCCCCAGGTCCCTGACAATATCTGCAATGGCACGGGGAACTTCAGGAATAGTGATACAACCTGCTTCCCTTTCTACAGGAGGCGCCACCCAGCTTGGATTAATAAGCACCAAATCTCCCGACTTTATGATGTCTCCAATTCCATCTATCAAGTCCAAGGCCCTTTTCACGGCCTCATAAATTTCCGCATATCCAGGGTTTTGTTTTGTCTTGATTATGGATACCTTCGCTTTTTTCATCCCAACTCCTCCCTTTAACAAATATTCCTCTTCGGAGATGTCCCGTTCCCCTGCTCTGCAAAAAAACCGATTTTAGACACGAAGGAGGCCCAAAATTTTCTGAACCAGAAACGGCACAATATCCGTCTCTTTCATATACTGGTTGCCCACCATTTCTCCCTTAACGGATAGAACCGGAACCCCTTCTTCCAGGTTTGAGTACTCTTCTTCAAGACACGCGTGTCTGCACCCGTTGATAAGAATAAGAAGATCCCCATGGGCTTCTCTGTAATTGACAAATACTACTTCTGCCCCCTTGGCTTTAAGGCCTTGTTCCAGGTTTCTGATCAAGCCGCTTCTATCGATCTCTGGGTTGCACCCGCCGCAATACCTTACCCTTATCGTGAGCATCAGGACTTCTCCGCAACATGTCCTTGCCTTATCCTTTCCTTTACCTCCCTCCAGTACGTCTCTTCATCTTTGCCTACTATCTTTTCAAAGTCCCTGTCCCTCTTTATCC
>JAFDIV010000032.1 GCA_019307815.1 Deltaproteobacteria bacterium | reverse complement strand
GAGATCCTGAATCGAGTCAACGATGCTGCTGTCAAAAGGAAAACCTTGGAGATCGTCTATTACACCATGAGCCGCAAGAGGGAGACGCGGCGGAAAGTGGATCCTTATAGAATATGGTTTTTCAATGGATCGTTTTACCTGATAGGTTATTGTCACATGCGGCATGAAATAAGGATATTTGTCCTGGATCGAATAAAGATGCTCCACGAGACAAAGGATACATTTGAGGTGCCAGAGGATTTCAGCCTGGATGAGTTCATGGGACAGAGCTTTGGGGTCTTCAAGGGAGAACCGGTAAGGGTAAAGATATGGATCTTTGAGGCAGAGGTAGCAGGGGTGGAGGAGATAAAATTCTGGGTCATGAGCTGGGGATCACATGCCCTGGTGCTTGAGCCGGAATGGCTGAGAGAGGAAATCAGGACAGAGATAGAGGCGATGCTGGATAGATACGAGAGGGAAGCAGAAAGTCAACAGAGCCCCCTTAGGAAATAACCATGTACTAAGAAGCCATTGTGCCCAATAACCGCAGCAGACGGCAAGTTTTCAAAGGATTAACTGTTCGATTCTCGAAGGGAAGTGCGAACAATCCGGCCCTTCAAAAGTCCTCACCTTTGGCCGCCTTCGCGGTGATCCATGCCTTGAGCATCGAGGGGAAAGCACAAACCACCTTCCGAGGGGGCTTGCCCTTATTTATATAAAAAATTACTCCTGCCTCGCGTAGCTCTTTCCGCCGTCTTTGCGCGGTTCTGGGGTGAACGTTAAACATCCTGGCAATATTTTCCCATCCTTGAATTGCAACTTCCTGCATTAGCCACTTCCTCCTTCAAAACTCATTGTGCGTGCTAAAGCATCATCTTTCAGTGTCACTTCTTAATGTCGTTGCTGTTGTCGGTTCTTAAAGGCACTTTTATATCACGAAATAGATTTCCCCATTTATCCACTGCGTCAACGTAGCCCTGGATATCACCTTGTAAGAAAGCCTCTGTTATGGCCTTCTCAAGGCGGTCTATTTCTTCTCTGGCCCCCGGCCTGTTCCAGTCTATCCTGTCGCCATGGCTGTGAAAGGTGTTCAGTCTGGCAATTGCCCCATCCAGGTATGCGTCCATCCAAATTTCCCTTTCCTTGCTGCTCAAGTGTTTACAGTTCAGGCACTTGAGGTCAGCCTCTTCAATATGCCGTTTGCAAACCTCAGGATGAACATAACGGGGCGGTTGATAGCCTTCACAATAACGTCTGGGCTCCTGAGAGGCTTGTGCGCCATCCTCATGGCGCGCCCCAGGATCGCTTTTTTTGACCTGGCCCTTACTCTGGTACTTGTGCGCCATCTTTGTGGTGTATTCATCGGTCCTGGTTTGTTTGCGTAACGTCTCAATAAGGAGTGACTTTTGCGCCTTTATCCTCTGTGCAAGCTCAGGGGTTATCCTATCCTTAGGCATAACCCCTATGTGCTTATCATCCACAAGGATAACCTTGAAACCTTGTTGGTGAAGTTGGTGTAATAGCTCCATTGCCTCCCTCTTTAGAAAAGAGCTAAATTCTCCTTCTCGACGCTATGGGGTATGCTCTCTTCTTTTTCCCCCTCGTTCTGAGGTGTTACAAGGGGGCCTGGAATAAGGTTTTGTTCCGTTTCAATCGTGTTTTCCTCGTGCTTGGGGCTGGGGTGTTTATTCCTCCCGGTCACCCCTGCACCACCGCACCACCCACACCAAGCCTCTTTAATCTCTTGAGGGGTAGGTAGGCCTTCCCTCTCTGGTAGAGGTTCACCTTCCTCAAGCCGCCACGGATATCCCTTGCGATTTTCGGTATTTACGAGCCACCCCTGGCGAATAGCTGCATGCACTCGCCTGTTAACTGTGCCACGATTAACGCCTAATCTTTTGGCCAATTCTGACTGTGTGGGTGGTGATCCCTCGTTTAACATGCGCACCACTTCTGCCACCAGTTCACGGATAGCATCACTAGCGCCCGTTAAGGTAGTCTCGTACATGCAGGCTACAAGCTCAAAGACAGCTTTGTAGTCATCAATTGCCGCTATGAGTCTGCCTTTTTCATCCCGGTCTCTATGCACATGGCGCAAAATCGTTACAGACTTAACAAGGGATAGAAGACGTGCAAAATCCCTCAGGATGCGGGGGGCCGTTGCGCGTGCTGCGATAAGCTCCGAAAGGGGTTCTACAAATGGTACGACAACTTCCCACGGTGCCTGCGCCTGGAGATAAGCTTGGTAAGCAATCAGTGACTCATTAACTTGGTTTACATTGCCCACCTCCGCTTGTGCCTGTGCCGCTAGGGCTGCCCTGATTTTCTCGCGGCTGTCTTCAATCTCAAGGGTAAAGACTCTCGTATCAAGTTGGTATCCTAGCCTTCTCGTGCTGGTAGTCACCAGCATTGAGGGGCCTGCTTTTCGAATTCTCTTTACACTATACTCTCCGGTTTGCTTATCCTTGACGGTCACGTCATAATGGAGCTCATGATCTTGCAGCAAATTCCTAATCGCAGAAGCCGCAGGGTTATCCTCTCCTGCCGGCAAGCTGTCGGCTTCCCCAAATATCACCGCCTTATGCCGCAGCTCTGCATCATCATAGATTAGGACGCGCGGCGATCCTGCGGCAATTTCGTGGTAAGCTTCCTCTGGCAGCAACTTCAAGACGCAGTTTAGTGTAAAGCTTTTGCCGGCGCTTGCTTGCCCCGTCAATAGCAGGTGGACAGGCATAGATCCCGGTCGCATAGCGAGCAGGCGCGAGGTCAGGGCTAAATATGTGACTAAAGCTGGTGTGGTGTCGCCCCCATACCCCATTGATAGTATGGCTTTTTTCACGTCTTCCAGGGGATCTCGACTCTGCAGAATTGGCTGTGCCTTCTTTTTCAGCTCTTGAACATGCTGGTCTTTGTGAATCTGAATTATTTGAGAGGCCGGAGTGGCTTTTCCCTTGAGGGACTCGATCAACTCCCCCACATGCCGGCCTTGAATATGAGCTTCGCTTATGTCTTTTACATCTTTTGGCGCGACAATTACCTTTAGATTGGATATGTCTTTCCCAACTCTTGAGACAAGATCTTGTGCATCCGGCTCTTGCCAGAGATACACCTCAATGCCCTCTAGATAACTGGACCACTCCGCCTTCCAGGTTGACTTACCGGGGATTCCAAGGGCCGGCAGATTATAGGACCAAGCCGTCCAGCAATCAGTTTCGCCCTCGACGAGTAGGCTCCAGCCGGCCTTTCGGAATTCTGCCAAACGCCAGAGCCCATACAAATGGACCTTTGATCCTTTTTTCCAGCGGAATCTGTTGGGGCCGCTTAAGGAGCAACGGTATCGGACTGCGAGCTCTTCACCATCTGGTGCACTATAAGGAACGCGCACCACCTGCGCACCACCTATTTTTTGCGTCGAGCACCCCCAATTCTTGAGGCTATTCAGCTGTAATTTCTTGGCTTTTGCAAGTTCCTCCAGAGTAAGGCCGAAAGGGGGTGGTGCGGTGGTGCGCCGGTTACCGTGAGAAAACAAATCCTTCACGTTCAGCCCTAAGGAATGAACAATTTCCTCGGTCGAGCACCCTGCGAAACATTTCACGAGGATTCGGCCGTCCTCTCCCTCACTAACCGCAAGACTAGCATGTTCGTCGTTATGTGCTGGACATCGGGCGATCCAGCCATTAGCATTTCTGTGCACTCCCTCAAGCCTGGTCAGGAAATCTTCCGTTCTCATCACTTCCCCTCTCCCTTTGTCTGCTCCTCCCGCTCGTTTTCTTCTGGCACAATTCTTCGCGCGGCCAGGTATTTTTCCAGGTCCTCCACAAGATACCGCACGGCGCGGCCGAGTTTCAGGTATGGTGGGCCTGTCCTTAAGTAGCGATAATTCCTAAGTGTTTGTACGCTCAAACCTAGCATTCTGGCGGCGTCAATCTCGTTTACTGTTTTGGTCATCATTGAAGCTCCCTCCTTTCTCCAGTATTTGCCCGAGATTGTGCTACTTTGGAGGGCGCAAAATGCTACCTTGCAGGGCGCAAAACTCGAATTGAGGAAATATTTGACTTGCGGGAAGAAAAATATATGGGGTGTTTATGTTGTGATGTGCCAGTTAATTTCTTTTGAAGGCTTGTAAGAGAACTTATTGCCTGTGTGTATGTCACTTAGAAAGGATTCAGCTTCGGGAAGATTTTTGAGCATGGCCTTTTTGGCCTTGCCGATGGCTTTCGTTATATTCTTTCGAAGTCTGTCGAATTCTTTACGCAGCTTTGATCTTCCTTCCCTGAGACTTACACGTTCTCCATTTACTAATACCTCATAGTTATACTCATTCCTCAAAATAGATTTTACTCTCTCCCATTCCTCAATATCCTCAGCTTTTCCGCTTTTGGACTTTTGAAAAAGTTCGTCCAGGTGAGGCAGACAACTTTTTATGAATTTCTTCCTAAGTTCTAACTCTTCATAAACATCTTCATACCCGTCAAGCCCATACTGTGTCCTCACTGCCGGGTTGCTCAAAATATCCTGTTCTGCGGGTAGGACTGGGTTAACCTGGACATTCAGTTCGTGAGGATAAAAATCTTTACCCTTGTTAGCAAGCAGGAAAGCGATGTAACTCATTCCCTGCGAATGCTTTAATATGACTGATTTTCCAGCATATTTTACAAACCAGGCATCGCCTTTCCGGATGAATGCATTTTCATGTTTTGCCGCTTCAGGAAGATCAGATTCAATCAAATCCTCCAATTGCACATCACTTAAGAGCTTTAGCATAGGGAGACCTGGGCTTATTTGCGTGGCGAAATACTCCTTGAGCTCGTCTAATCTTACAAAGGCTGGCCCCCTCAACTTTTTCCTGTCATACACCTCTAGTTCCCCTGTTTCTGGATCATAGGTGTATGCTTCAAGGTATTTAATGGGGTTAAGGCTTTGCCCCCTCACCGCAGCCACCGTTCCAAAAACCCATCTCTCCAGTAAGGCCCGCCAAACAGCTACCCTGGCCTGAGCTGTAGATACGTCCGGCTTAGCAGGTTTCCTTATGTAGATCTGATATTCCTTCCACAGCCGAAAAAGCAGTTCTTCAGTGTATTGCTCGTCTGCGGCAAGTATATATATCAAATGATCCAGGCCAATGAAGCCCGTTCTTTTTGCATTGTCACAGCATTGCTCTTGCCATTCAGGCGTAAGGACAGTAGCAGGTTGTTCGTTAGCAACAGGTCCTTCAGAGTGTTCAGGTATATGATCCTGGTTTGACATTTCAGCGCCTCCCGTAGCGCCCCGAAAGGGGACCGGGGAAAGCCGGTCGGGATTCCTGCCTGACGGTAGGCAGGCCGGCCTTGTCGGGGAGCTCACCCTATCCCCGGGAAACCGTCTAGCTCTTGTGGTCCTTTAATCGCTTAGCTGCGATTCGATAAACTTCCATATCTTCCCGTTTATCTATTGCTATAACCTTTATAACGGCTTGTTCCAGGGTGTATACAATTCATACCTTCTTCCTAAGGGCATATAGCTTGTAAAACCCGGTTAAGTCTATACCTGCCTTTTTCACTAAGGCCTTTCCATAGGCTGGATCATGTTCAAGCCTTACAAGCTGTTTAATAACGGCCTTCTTTTGACTATCATCGAGTTTCTTGAAATCCTCATGCGCCTCCCGGGTCAGCTTAACCTTCCAGATCGTCACGCGTGAGTCCTTCCTCTTCTATGAGTTTGTCTGGGGAAACAACACCAGGCCTGTTGCCCCTGTACCT
This sequence comes from Deltaproteobacteria bacterium, assembly GCA_019307815.1. Lineage (GTDB taxonomy): Bacteria > Desulfobacterota > DSM-4660 > Desulfatiglandales > Desulfatiglandaceae > B111-G9. The sequence continues at coordinate 46,719 of JAFDIV010000032.1, read as the reverse complement.
TATCAATTCCTCTAGGTACAGATATTCAGCCAATTCCTTAATCTGGTTCCATAGGTATAGAGGAATTACCACCTTTCCGTCTTTTGTGAATTCTACGGGTTGACTCATTTCTTCCCCCTCTTCTTTGTGTCATGTTCTCATTATTCTCTCGTGGTGCAAGATCAACCTTGCGCGTTCAGTTGGACATCACAAATTGTGATCTCAAGTTTATGAATTCCACTATTGCTTATAAATATCGCCCCTATATCCAGCCTTGAAGATGAAAAGCTGTTCCTTCGTGGATCTAAACAAAATGCGAATATTACCAACTCTCAAACGGAATTCCTTGGGGTAGGGTAGGAGTCTCTTTATGTCTAATGTTTCGGTGTCATTGTTAATAAGCTTCTCAATCGCTTCCTTGACCGACCTTCGCTCCCTTTCTGGGAGCGAAACAATAAACTTGTTGGCCTTCTTGCTGATCCTAAGTTCTCTTACCACTCTTTTATGGCCTCCCGAAGATCAAGGGCTTCTCCCTTCCCGAGTTCTTCAAACGCCTGTTTTCTATCTTTCATGTCTTCTTCGGTAAGCAAATCAATGTCCAGGTCTTTCAACCAATCTTCAAAGGCCTTTACGTCTATTATTGCTCTGTCCTTGCCCTGTAAAGTTCTAAAAAAGGGGAATTCTTCAATTCTGCTCATAGGGGCTACCTCCTTAAATAGTTAGGCTTCCTGCCGTTCTAATTCCCTGTGTGACAGCTACGCAGGAATGACTTTATCAGATTGTTGTTGTCTTACAATACCCTCCATGAATTGGGACCCTGTTTTCCTTGGACATCACAAATTGTGATCTCAAGTTTCTAACTTACTGATATGACGGTTCTAAACGGTAATCAATTTTAGAGTCTTTATGGCCACAGAATAAGTGCTTCGCAGACGTTCTCAGATGGTAACCTCTACTTGCCGCACAGTGCACTTTACACCTGGAAGTGGAATATTACTTTCTTTGAGCCCTTCTAAGTGGAATCTAATGGCCTGTTTCATTGTCTCAATGGTGTCCTCTTCGGTTTTCCCTGTAGCAATACAGCCTGGGAGATCAGGACAATAGGCGGAATAGTTGCCATTTGCCTTTTCAATAATAATTGTATACTTAGCCATTTTTCTCTTCCCCCCTGCCTGTATGGCCAGGCAACCCAGCCTGCTTAAAGATGCTCCGGAGAGTTCCGGGCCCTATATCATCATTTCTATGACCCGCTATAGTTGCGAGCCCCTTCTTTACAGGATGCTTATATTGTCTGTGGCTTCCCTTCTGTCTTGCAAGGTACCATCCATCTTTTTCTATCATAAAGATAACATCTCTAACCTTCATTGGCCACTCAATTGGTATCTGTTATGGATATCACTTTCTCGGGCTTATGTTTGATCACGCCATTAATTATTTCTGCCGCCACGTTGCTGGCCTTCTTCAGTGCTTCATCCCGCAAATGGGCGTATCGTTGTGTCATCTGGGGGCTCTTGTGAGTCAACAGCTTTTGCAGGGTGTACATATCCACTTTTCCCGAGCTGGCCAGCATAGAGGCATATACATGCCTTAAGCCATGCAATGCCCTGAAGTCCTTGGGTAGGCCTGCTCTTTCCTTTATACGGTTAACCTGGTGGTGAATATCTGTTCTCTGACCCCCGTCACGTCCAGGGAAAACATAAGGGCTACTTGTGCGCCCTGGCGTATCGGTGCGATGAATACTTTCAAGAACCTCTCTTGCTGCATTGTTAAGTGGTATGGTTTGGTCAACGCCACCCTTTGGATTGCGGATATGAATAAAGCCGCGCTCAAAGTCTATGTCCTGCCACTTGAGCCTGAAAAGCTCTCCACGTCTCATTCCCGTGTACAAGGCCATAAGCATGATCTTCCCAGCCTGTGGGTGGGGGTCCTCTTCAATGGCCTGCAAAAGCCTTTGTAACTGATCAGGACTGAGGTCCTCTGTCTTTTGGTTGTTGACCTTGGGCATTTCAATTGTGAAGGGCAAGGGCTTACAAAGGTTTTTCTTTGTGCCAAAGTTAATGATTCTCCTTAACAACGAAAGAGTCAGCTTAATGGTCTGTGGGGCCTTGCCTGCCTTCTGCATCTTTATCCTCATCCGGTCTATGTCTAGCGGAACAATGTCTTTCGGCTCCTTTTGCCCAAAGGGCTCGCGCAGATAGTTCTTATACCTGTTCTCATCAGGGCCAAGTCCTTTTACCTGCTTTTGCCGTTTGTACTCTTCCCATAACCTGTCAATGGTCCACTTATTGGCCTCTTCTGCTTTACGTTTTCTCTCAAGCTCCCGCCTTGCCCTGTTGGACAGGTCCTTGCCTTCCATGCGCTCAGCCCTTAACCTTGCAGCCCTGGCAGGCGTCATGTCGTCCTGGAATTGACGGCCCGCCTTTTCCTCGATCAGCTTTCCGTTCTTGCGGTACATGATATAGTAGATCCGTTCTGGTTTTCCGTTTGGTCCTGTTCCCTCTATCCAATAGACGCCCGGGTACTTGGTTTTATTGCGTTTTTTGCTCGGCATGATTTACCCCTTTTTTATTAACCCAAAGGTCACTCAAAATCTATTCCCAACTGTATTCCCAACATATTTTGCATATTATGAGGTAAAATTAGGGAAGTCAAGAGAAAAGGCAACCCTAGAAATGCTTATATATCAAGGGGTTTTAGTAAGGCAAGAAAAATAGAGGTAAATAGCCATCTCTGGTCTCCGGAACCAGAGGTCGCGCGTTCGAGTCGCGCATCGCCCGCCATAAGGAAATCAAGGGCTTAGGATATCTCTTAAGCCCTTTTTTTTGAGATTCTGTATTTCTTGAGCCCTAGAGCCCTTTGCATTATACTCAACAAATACGAGTCAAAATCCACAAGGACTGCCCTAGTATCTCATACAAAACTGCTACTTGGGATGATCAGTATCTATCGGGCGAGAAATGTCCTTCAGAAATGAATAGGGGTTGATCATGAAAACAGAAGCAAAAACAATCCCAACTATGTGTCATGGATGCTTCTATGGTGGATACAGTTGCGGAATCCTGGCTCATGTCAAAAATGGGCGCCTTATTAGGGTGGAGGGAAATCCTTACCACCCTCTAAATAAGGGACGGTTATGCGCCAAGGGCCTGGCCGCGGTCAAGTGGGTATATAATCCTCACCGTCTGAAACATCCTCTTATACGGGTAGGGGACAAAGGGGAAGGCAAATTCAAACCTATCAGCTGGCAGGAAGCATTAAATACAATTGCCCTGCGTATTTCAAATATAAAAGAAAAATATGGGCCTGAATTTATACTCTTTGTTAAGGGGCAGGCATCGGGCTGGTCCAACCTTTACCACCAGCTTCTCTTAAGGTTCGCCCATGCCCTTGGGTCCCCTAATTTTTGTGCCTGGGGACCCTCGGTCTGTTTTACGCCCCAGTTATTCTACCATATGTACACAATAGGTGGAAATAGGTATGCCACTGCGGATTATGAAAATGCAGACCTCATAATTGAATGGTTCACCGGCGGTGGCACTGGTGGTCCTGCAAGAGGAGGGGCAGAATCGGCCAATGTGAACTTAAGGAGTATCCCAATCCAGATATTGGAGCGTCTGGAAAGGGGAGCAAAACTTGTGGTGATCAATCCGCAGTTAATTCCCTTGGCAGCCAATGGCCGGGCCCATAAATGGCTACCTGTGAAACCTGGCACAGATGCTGCGTTGGCCCTTTCCATGATTAACGTGATTATCAATGAAGGCCTGTACGACACTGAGTTTGTTTCAAAATGGTGTTTCGGATTTGATCGTCTTAAGGAACATATTCAGCAATACACGCCAAAGTGGGCCGAAAGAGTCACCGGCATACCAGAGAAGGATATAAAGTGGATTGCTCGGGAATACGCCGTTACAAGGCGAGCTTGTATCCGGTTTACAGAGGCCCCACAAAAGAAAGATATTGCAACATTTTCAAAGGCCATAGCAATACTAATCGCAATAACAGGGCATCTTGACAGACCTGGAGGAAACGTATTTTTCTACCAAGCAGCAAACCTCAAATTAGATACACTCAACAGCCGGATTTCTGAAGATATGGCTAAGAGAACCATTGGTGGGGAGAGGCTTTTATCCAAGCTAATGGGCGGGCCTGTAAGGGTAGGAGCAGACTTTTACAGCGTGATTAATGCCCTTAATACGGGAAGACCTTATAGACCAAAAGCTGCCTTAATATTTTGTTCTAATCCCATTGGCACTGCACGCAATCCGATAGGAGTGGCAGAGGCATTGAAGAACCTTGAATTCAGTGTGGTAGTTGATGTCGTTCCTACCCCCACAAGCAGGTATGCGGATATCGTGCTACCAGCGGCCACAAAATATGAACATGAAGGCGATGTGGCAATTCGTCTAAATCATTTGGCCACCTGTAATAAGGTGATAGAACCCATTGGTGAGGCACGCTCCGAGCTCCAAGTCCTATTGGACCTTGCCGTAAGGCTCGGTATGGGAAAAGATTTCTGGTATGGAAACTACTACACCATGTTAAATGAATTTTTGTCTCCCACCGGTGTATCTCTAGAAGATCTAAAGGCAGAATCCCTGAGAGGTATATACCTGCCTGAGACAGATTTTATGAAGCGCCGTGAAAGATATAATGAGTTGTTTTCAAGGCTGCCGGATAAAAAAGCCCAGCTCTATAATCAAATGCTTGAGCAAAATGGAATTGATCCCCTTCCCACTTATACAGGAGAACCTGAGGACCCACTTAATGCAAGGAATATTAGAGACCAATACCCGTTACTGTTTACGGACGAGCATTCGGATTACCCTAATCACCATTCATGGATGAGGAGTGTTACCTGGCTAAGAGAGCTCAAAAAACACCCATATATTAAAATAAATCCTACCACAGCACACAAGTACAAGATTAAGGATGGGGACTGGGTTGAGGTCGAATCACCCCATGGCAAAATGAAGGCAGTGGCCTTATTGTTTGAAGGCCTCAGGCCAGATACCATCATGGGACATCATGGGTGGTGGGAAGGGTGCAGGGAGCTGGATTTACCAGAGCTACCCGCTCTGGATGGAGGGGTGAACCCTAATGTACTTTATGAATGGGAGCAGAGGGACCCAATTACAGGAGACATTACCAAAAATACAATGGTAAGGATCAAAAAGGCCTCAGCCCCTGAAACTGTGCCCTCGCTACAGGAGGTTTAAGCATGGCCAGATACGGCATTTATGTGGACGTAAAAAGGTGTATAGGCTGTTATAGCTGCGTTGTAGGATGCAAAAACTGGCATCAGATAGAAGCAGACGTGGGAAGTAGAATTCGTATTGTAGACACAATCAATGGTCGCTATCCAGATATTACTAGATGGGTCTTTCCGATTTTTTGTATGCAGTGCGAAAGCCCCCCGTGCGTGGAGGTATGCCCTGAAGAGGCAACTTATAAAAGAGAAGATGGCATTATTGTTATAGATGAAGCTAAATGCATTGGGTGTGGAGCATGTGTCGAGGCATGTCCCTACGCCGCCAGATATATTGACGAGGCTCAGCAAAAGGCCCGAAAATGTGACTTTTGTGCCGATAGGGTGGACGAGGGGCTTATACCATTGTGCATTGATGCCTGTCCAGGGGAGGCCCTTTTGTTCGGAGATCTAGATGATCCCAATAGTCCAATCACAAAACTGATTAATTCGCAAGATACTATAACACTTTTGCCGAATGAGAAAACAAAGCCTAACGTCTATTATGGAGTATTGCCTGAGGAATTGTACAATCCTGAGTCCGTAGCAAAGCTAACGGATTGAAAAACCCAACCCACCAACTTTTACCCAAATCAGCCTTGAGCCGAAATGGGTAAATTACCCAAAATTGCTTTGAGCTGATTTGGGTAATAATTTGTTCTCTATGGGAACTTGTCGGTCCCGGAAACTATAGTGATAAAAGATGAAAAGATTGTGTAGCACACCACCAAAACCAACAGGTAAAATCCTACCCTTAATCCTAGTCCTGCCTTGTTGAATAGAGGAAAAAATACGAAAACCATTGCCTCATAGTCTGGGAAAGATAAGAAGGACTTGAAGTTTTTACTGAAGAAAAAATTCCTGTATCGTTGAACAAGTGAAAGAAAGACGCCAGTATCATTTGATCCAACGTCTGCCCTATTTGCTATTACGATTCCAGTCAAGAAACTTACGTAATACTCCACCACATGAGCGAACAACATGGCCAGTATCAAGGGAGTAAAAAGCAGGTCTTGTCCATAAGCCAAACCAAAGAGAATGAACATATCACCCACAAGGTCAGACAAGTGGTCCAGGTACCTTCCAAACTCAGAGGTTGTTCTAGTCAACCTTGCAACAGGGCCGTCCACGCAGTCAAGAACGTAAGCCAAGTAATAGCAAAACGCACCTAAGGTCAAAAACCACCTTGTTCCTTGCACAAAGGCAAGACCTGCCAGGGTGCGCATAAGAAGAGATACAAGGGTTATCTGATTGGGGGTGATCTTTGTATTATTGGCAATCAATACTACAACACGGTTGGCCACAGGCAGGACACATATGGAGGCCCACCATGTCTTGAGTTGAAGTAGGATTTCTACATCTCTTAAAGAATACTTTTCATCCTTGTTTTCCAATCTATTTTACCAGTGCTCCTTCATTACCGTTTATCTCAAAAACACTGCCTGTGGTATCAACGAGCAGGGACATCAAGATCCTCTCCGCAACATACTTCGGGGAAAGAAGTGTCCGTGGATCTTCCTTTCCAAAATTACGATATCTAAGCGGAGTAGCAACCCTTCCGGGGCTTACCACATTGACCCTGATATTGTATTCATAAACCTCCTCGGCTAATGCCTGAGAAAAGTTGACAAGGGCGGCCTTGGAGCTGCTATAGGCTGAATAACCAGCCCGCCCCCTTGTGTAGGAACTGGAGCCCACGAACATAAGATAGCCGAACCCCTGCCTTTTGAAATATTTCAATGCAGATCTAGAAAGCAGAAAGACTCCCTTAATGTTCAAATCGTATATGTGATCCCATTCCTCTTCACGCATGAACTCGACGTTTCTGCGAACAAGGTCGCCAGCACAATTGATAATAAAACCAACTCTTTGCTCTTTTCCAAATATGACCGAGAGGGCATTATCAATTGATTCCTCATCAGTAATATCTATACGAGGGCTTGTATGCCTACTCAATGGGTAAACACGGCTTTCACACTCAAGGAGTATATCAGTCAAAGATTCCCCTATCCCACTTGTTCCCCCTATTATAACGAACACTTTATCTCTAAACTCATGTTTCAAGTATTCCCTGTCGTAGGTTTGGATGGTCTGGCTGCGCAATTGGAATAGCTTGTCTGCAATATGCAGGTCCAATGGATAAGTTATCTTCATGTTTTGTTCATCACCATTGATTGTGTATACAGGGTGATTCAACCTCAAAACCAGTGCACAGTCATCCGTAGAGTTCTCAATTCCGTCGCGAATAGCTCTCTCGTGAGCTTGTTTGATTAATTGATATTCAAAGGCCTGTGGAGTCTGACCTCTTCTCAAAAATGATCTATCCGGAATTTCACTGATAAAACTATTACTGTCCACCTTCACAATGGTATCTGCGGTGGCTATGACAGTGTCGACCGCCTTGTATTTCTCAACCGCGTCAATGATATCTTTTATGACTTCCAAGGTAATAAAGGGCCTTACTGCATCATGGATCAATACGTAATCCGTGTCATCTTCACAGCAATCAATACCAATCTTTGAGGACTCTTGGCGGGTTTTCCCTCCTATAACCACCTTTTTGACTTTGCTTATCTGGTGATCCCTAACTATTTCCCATATCCTATTAACGTAAGCCGGTAGCGTCACTATGATGATTTCAGATATTTCCGGGCACCATTGAAAGGGTTTCAACGTGTGAAGAAGTACAGGGTGGCCGGCCAACTTTACGAATTGCTTGGGATCATCCCCGGCAAATCTTTCTCCACTCCCAGCAGCAAGGACTATAGCTATTGTCTTACCAAGATTCATAGCTAACCCTCAATCAAACTTCAAAAAGTAATCGCTAGACGATATGCGTCTCTCATGAAATTTTTTCCTTTGAAATGCAGTAAGGTTTATCCATTGGAAAAGACGGTCAAAATAAAATCTTGCAGTATGGATCAAAGCCAATCCCTATAAAGTGCTTCCCTATTATGAACCCTTTCCTCACTAGTTCTTCCTGTGTTTTTCGAAAGTCGGGCATACTGTACCCCTCAAGATATGGGACTACTATTTGAATTCCTTCCAAAGGTCCAGGGATATCTTCAATAGCCAGTGACTCTGAGAAAAACCATATCGGCAATTTGCTGTGAGAAATAATCCCTTTTACTTTGCTAATCAGGCCGACTCGCTTCAAAATGGAATAGATAGCTGCAAAACTTAGTTCTTCCCCAGTATTGTAAATATATATAGCTTTCACAGAATCTGATTTAAGTGTCTCTATCTTTCTAGAAAAGTTATCATATTTTTTCGGCCAAAAAAGTCTTCTTAGGTTAATTCCGACTTTTAAACAACATCCGCCTACAATTATGGATAGCCCCAGCAAATAAAATGGTATTATGTACCCAGTGATAGGTCCCAATACGAATATCAAAGCCGAGCTCTCAACTCTACGTGGATAAGGAACGATGTTTCTTTTGTCAAAGAAGGACAAAAATCCATGTTGAACAGAGTTGTCAATGATCCTAGCGGGATTTAATGTCGCCTTTATATATTTTCCATCCCAGTAAAAGAACATAAAGAAAAAGCAATATACTGTTGAGTAGTAGAATATTGTTATATTTCCGGTGGACTTAAAGTAACCATAAGCAAATGCTATTGCCATTATGAGTTGCATAAAATACTCAGAAATTGCATCAAGGTATCCTCCATATAAGGTTGACTGTTTTCTAAGCCTAGCGACAGTTCCATCAACGCAGTCAAACAAATAGCTCATCCAATACAAAATTGCAGCCCAATAATACCATTTGGGACCTCTGAAAAATGCCACAGCGCTTAAGGCAGATAAAAAAGTAGAAAAAATGGTTACTTGGTTAGCAGTAACTTTAGTTTTATTCACCAAAAAAACAGAAATCCGCTTTGTAAGGAAAAGGCAGGTCAAATAAGCCCACCAACCCTTTGGTATTGTCAAGGCCTCTTCTGCGTCATCTAAAGTAACTATAGCTTGTTCATCTAACATTTACTTTCCTATTCTCGTTCCAAAATTGTTTGACAAACTCCTAAAATAATCAGACACTGAATAGCCAAGATATATAAAAGGAAACGAAACGTTCCATAACACCAAAACAAACAGTAATGCCTACTATCACATCAATTGCGACTTCACTTCCATATCGTTTAGGTAAAACATACAAACATTCTAGTGAAAAAGTTCTAAATTACCCATACGCGTTATGGAAAAGCGTCTCAAGACAGCCTTTTGGATCCGCCTAGGAAAGAAATAAACGCCAACACCAACCCACGAAAACAAACTTAATGGATATACGCCAATTGCCTTAATATAGTAATGAAGTGCCTCTGGCTCCAACCCTGCGAAGAGACAGAGAGAACCGAGCCTTCTCAGATGCATACCATATATTCGTCTGTATTGTCTTAGGGTTCTTATATGTTTGTTCAGGAAAATACGCCGCCCTTCAATTTTTAGCTTCACATCACTAGTCATCTGGTCAGGATGAATTTGTCGGCTAACAAGGACTTTATTTATAAAACCAATGGAGTAATTGCTGGCCAATCTCAACCAAAGGTCCCAGTCCTGGCAACTTGGCAATTTGGGATCAAAGCCACCAACAGATTTTAAGCAGTCACGGCGAATCAAAGGCAAAGATACACTCCCAATAACGTTTCTTTTAAGCAAAGTTAAATAAAGATCATCTCTATAAGCTGGTAAACGCTCCATTAAAACTTTATCATTGTAAACATACTTGTGCCCGCATGAAACTAAGCCCATATTGCTATCACCTTCAGCGAAAGCCCTCAACTGCAACTCCAACTTCTCTGGAACCCAAAGGTCATCATCATCTAAAAAGGCGCAGTACTCACCTTCGGCCCCTTGCAACCCTGTATTCCTCGCTACAGCGGCCCCTTGATTAGTATCGTGTCGAATATATGTAATGGTATTCCCAAATTTTTTCCTTAGCGTTTTACTAACATCAATTTGAGAAGCATCATCTACAACAATAATCTGAAAGTTCCGGTAGGTCTGATTTAAAACGCTTATTATAGCCTTCTCAAGTAACCTAGGCCGGTCATATGTTGGAATTATAATCGAGACTGTTGGCTTTTTCTGTGGCATAGTCTGTTTTTCATTGATACTCACTACCAATTATACTCCGCAAATAACTCATTTCCCCCATTATCGGTAATGTCTTAATATAGAGCTATTCATATTTTCCGAACACCTTGACCAGTATTTTTTCTATTGCCTCCCAGCTGTATTTTTCTATACATCTTTCTCGAGCTTTTCGACTCATTTCTTGAGCTTTCCTAGGATTATCCAAAATATATTGGATAGCCTGTGCTAATTCCTTCGGTCTTTCAGGCTCTACAATCCAACCACACCTATATAAAATTTCGGGAATATCGGAAACATTTGTACTAATTATCGCTTTTTCCATAGCCATTGCGTCAAACACTTTCGCTGGAACCTGCCCAACTGTAGCAAAATTTTTCTTTTGAGGTATTACCACAACATCAGCCATAGCCAAAAATTCCGGGATTTTTCTGAATGGTTGTAGGCCAAAAGCAATAAACCTGTTCTTATCCAGTTTCTTTTCCGCAGTATGGATTACATCCAAGCAGTAAGGGTCACTATAATCAATTCCTACAACAACTAATATTACACTTGGTTCTTTAACTAAGGTCATAGCTTCTATTAAATCATCTATACCTTTATGTGGTCGCGGGGTACCAACAAATATTATAACCTTCTTATCCTTCTCTATCTCATATTTTTCTCTGATAATATTTTTATCAAATTTCATTGGATTAAAAACATCCGTATTTCTGCCATGCCATACTATTGTACCGCCAAATTTTTTCCTCAAAAAAGAATTTGAAACCGTAATATCACTAGCAAAATATGAAAACCTTTCTCCCAACAAGTTATTCCAATAAGAACTACGACTATATAGACAAACTATAGAGCTTACCAAATACCTGAACGACAATTTTCTATATGCCTTTATAAACCCTATCTCCCAATCGTCTATATCTAGGACTATGGGCTTTCCATTTAGGAATTTCTCCAATAAACCAATGCCGTAGCTTGCAACTAGTGGTTTTGACGCATAAATGACGTTCCCACTTATACTCTTAATTATATCTCTAAGCTGCCAGTAAGGCCGCAACTTACCACTAACTCTAATATATCGGTACCGAATACTTTTATCATCTGCAATAGGCTTCCAAATTCCACTGCCAAAAGCTGGTCCAATAATTTCCACTTCATAATGTCTTTGAAGGACTTTAGTTAACAGGTATGCCCTTCCAACACAATTGTGAGATAAGTCCGGAGTCAATATTGAAATTTTCATATATCTGCTTTCTTTTCAGCGACAATTAAGTACTGGAAGGCAAGGAATTCTTTAATTTTGGGAAGCGCAAAATACTTGGAAAATCTATTAAACCAATGTGGCTTCTCAACTATCCTATAATTTCTCTCAATTCTAACAATGTGTAGCTTTGCATTTTCAAATAGATCTCTAATGTTTCTCAAAGTGAAAAACCTCAGATGATTCTTATCATGAATACCGCGCTCTTGATATGGCCAATAGCCTTTAAATACTAAACTTGTGATAGTAGTATAGTGTCTAACATTTGGAATACTCGCAACCACGATCCCTTCATTACTTAAGGTTCTCGTAACAGCCTTCAGCACATTGCAGGGGTCTCTCAGATGCTCCAACACATCGGCCAAGATAATGCAGTCAAAATACTTAGATGGCAACTGGTCAGTCACACTAATGTTTTCAATATTCCCTATTATTACTCGATCTATCCTCTTTTTTGCAACTTCAGCCATCTTTTCGTCTATCTCGACTCCTATAACTTCCGACCCAAATCTCTGCTTCAGCTGTCTCCCAACTTCTCCAGTACTACACCCTATATCTAGCACCTTTCTCACAGTAGAAGGTATTAAGTTTAGGATATCGCTTCTTCGTCCAATATAAGAACCTTTGAATTCGGCATTCATTAACTCAAAAAGAAGAATCTGTTCAAGCTTTCGCGCACTTTCATTCCAATCAAACTGCCTAACATGCTGATAAGCGCTCTCTCTTAAACTTTCCCTTAATTTTTCATCCCTGATTAAGCGAAGTATAGCGGACGCCATAGCTTCTGAATTCCTGGGAGGAACTAATAGTGCTGTTTTCTCATGGAAGGCAAAATCTCTCACTCCATCAATATCAGTACAGACTACAGGTACCTTACAAGCCATTGCTTCTACTACAGGATTATTCCATCCTGCGTGCCAACTTCCTTCCACAAAAATATCTGCCGATGAATATGTTTCAGCCATTTTTTCCTGGGGAATTCCTTTGCCATAATAAGTGTCTAATATGATTCTTGGCTCCTCTCTTCTTACTATTTCTACAGCCTCTAGTATTGTTTTAGTCCCTTTCCTAACACGGGGGTCACCTGAACATAGAATGCAAATCCGATCTCGATCCTTCTCTATATCTACTGGATGAAACATTTCAAAGTTTACTCCACCTAATAAAAGCTGCGAATCTATATTCATATTTTCTTTAAGCCACACTTTTTCCCAAGTAGCATTCACCAGTTTCAAATAGGAAGAACGTAAGCTTTTCTTCAAAATTAGCATCCTTTTGTTCCGGGGCAGATATAGTTTTAGGTTTATTTTTTTCAAGAGCTCTTTGTTATACAGTTCTAAAACATAGAAAACTTTTAGTTTCGCATTTACTTTTCTCACTAAATCATAATCTATTGGGTTTGGATCATTATATATGACTACATCATGTTGTTCGTTTAAGATCTCATTACGGCTTTTGGTTTTTGCGATACATCGCATCCATTCACAATGACTTCCATTCGAGTGAAAGATTGTAACATCATTACTTCTTTCAGTAAGTCGGTTAGCAAGCTCTATTATTCTTCTGATGCCTCCATATATTTTAAGGTGAGGTTCTATAAAACTTATCTTCATGGTGCTGTCCTCTTGGTTAACTTTTCGAATATTTCTTCATATTGTTGGCTAATAATATCCCAATCATATTTCTCTAGCGCTTTTCTTCGGCCATTTCTTGAACACTCTTCCAACATACTTCTGCTACTCAATAATCTGATTACTGCAGTCGCAAAGTCTTTGGGACTACATGACTCAGCTAGTATACCATCTATTCCATCTCTAACCACCTCAGGTAGAGCTGACGAATTGACAGAAACAATTGGTTTTCCAGAGGCCATCGCTTGTGATATAACAACACCAAAAGTTTCGTTAGGAGACGGTAAAACAAAAATATCAGACATCGCAAAATATTTTGGCAACTCATTCTCGGGAACGTAGCCAGTAATGATGATGTTCTTATCTAAGTTCAATTGTTTAACCAATGCTCTTAGTGAAGCTTCTTCAGGCCCTTTTCCGCTAATCACTAGAACAACGTTTTCATATACACCTAAAATATACTTAAGGCTTCTGATCAAAACATCAACGTTTTTGACTTTTACTAAACGCTGCAGAGCAAATAGCACTACCTGCTTCTTGTCTATACCCAATTTTTCTCTCACCTCTTCGCCATTTACTTCTGGCGAGTACCTCTTGGTATTTACACCATAAGGGATTATTTTAGCAGACATACCTTCAGAAAATCGTCCAAAGTAGTATCGGGAGTTAGCTATTATTTCAGAAGCAAGCTTTAAAATTGCTAAAAAACAAATGCGATATCTCCTAAAATATGGATTACTATCTCTCAATACATCCATACGACTAACTAAAGACAGAACAACAGGAATTCTTGTTAGCATCCGTACAGCTACAAGTGCTAGTCCTCCAGGGATGACATAGTGAAAATTGATTAAGTTGGGTTGAAACATCTTTATTTGCTTAAAGACGGCCCACACAAAGGAAATAGAGAAAGGAGGTATGAGCCGCCCTAGTATCCTTTTCTTGCTAATGCCACGCAGATTTACTCTGTCCTTAAAACGACACACCTCAAAATTTATTTCACTAAAATGCTCATCTTTAGCTCCTTGCATTGAGATTACTTTTTGAGAATAGCTTGGAGTCAAAATACGCACGTCGTGATGTTTACTCAACCTCTTATACATCTCATAGATACCAATTTCAGCGCCTCCAATAATTGGCAGAAAAGTTGGTGTCACCACTAAAATTCTCATTTTAGTTTTCCATTTTCCTATTTTTTTGTTGGCTACTATCAAAATACTCATATGTACTATCTCAGATAAATTAATAGAAAAAGTGTTTGTTTGAAATCTCTTCTATGCTTACAGCAAACAAGACTATAGTTATATTGAGCATTGGTTCTTTTGCAATCTCAACCATCCCCCTTACTTAATTTTAATGAACCTACCAAAATATACCTTACTAGCGGCATTTCACAAATTTCAGAAAAACCAATCAGGTTCATTTATTACTTATTCTTTAGCCCTAACATCATAATAATCTGTTTATGTACGATATAATCATCCTCATAATCAAAGATAATATAGAAGAAATGAATAGCTAATATATAAACAATCATACCAACAGTAATAAGTGCAAGAAAGGAGGCGAGGCTAATTGAAGCAAATAAACTAACTTTCACACCAAAGACTGACAAAATCGCTAGTGAGGTCCCTATTAATGGAATCATAAATAACTTCACCATTCCTTTAGAATTGGATTCAATTATCTTGAATACTTTGTGAACTGCAACAGTATTGAATATTAAGGCATAAGCCGTTACCGCCATAGACGTACCTAATATCCCCCAACGCATGCTAAGAGGATAGATTATGAGGGTAAGTAACACTAGTTGCCCAAATTGTATTCTTGTTCGTGCTTCCGGTTTTCCAACAGCCATGAATACGGCTCCTGTAGTAGCACCAATTGCTCTTAACATACCAAATAGGGTTAACATCTGCATTGTCGGCACCATCGGCATCCATTTTTCTCCCAGGAATACTTTAGTAAAATCAGGTGCTAATACAAAGATTAACCCAGTTACTGGGAGTGATAGAAACACAGTAACTTGCAGCGTTCTCAGGTAAGATTCTCTTAGGTTAAGAATATTATCTCGGATTATAGAATATGCTGGAAATGTCACTCTCGCAATAACATGAGAAATTTCCGTTGCTGGTATGTTAGAAATTTTATAAGCCAGCTGATAAAAACCCAATGCAGTCGTACCCAGTACTTTCCCGACGAAGGCATCATCTCCCTGAGTGATTAAGAATACTAAGATACTAGATACGAAAATCCACTTACCAAAGTCAAAAAGCTCTTGCACTTTTCTCAGACTAAAATGTAAATGAGGTCTATATGGATGGAACAAATAGCTTGTTACACATCTCACTGTTTTTCCTGCAAGTAGCCCTAAGACAAGTGCCCAGACATTTCTTAAAATCAGCACAGTTACCACTGAAACAATGAAGTCGGTTATTGTCGCGGCAAGCTGGTATTTGAACTCTTTGTTAAATTCCAACTTTTTCTGGAAGAATACAACGCCAATATTGGTAAATCCACCAATAAGAAAAGAAAGGCCTACGATTCGAATTATCAGTCTGGCTTCAGATGTTTCAAAAAAAATTGCAATATGTGGCGCAATTAAGTAAACGATAATAAAAAGAGCAATGCCCCGGACGATTAAGAAAGTCCATACTGAATCAAGATATTGTTTTATGTCGTCTTTTTTCTGTATTAAAGCCGCCTGAAAACCTGTATAGGAGAAAGTTTCAAGTGTCGCTAAGGTTAAGAGTGCAATCCCTATTAATCCAAAATCGTTAGGAGAGAGAATGCGGGCAAGAATTATGAGTCTCGCAAAATTAAAAATATGCTGTAGGGCTTTAAGGGAAAAAACCCATAAGCCACTTTCGATAACCCGTTTTGAAAAACTCTTATGGGGTTTTGTTGAAGTGATTATAGCGCCTCTGATATTTGGTTTAGGCATAAATTTCTTCCATTTATTAAAATATACCTGCTAAAAAAATAAGTAATGACCTCCAAAGACAATGGATTTCGACCCAGCAGTTCCGCTAGTGAAAAAGTCAGTAAGCGAAGAATGGAGCATCTGCCTGCGAGGGACTGTGATATTCTTTGCATTAACAAAAAATTCTGTGAGCCTGCCAGGACGAATCGCCCAGGATTGATCCGGATTCAGGTCCACATCCATTTGTATATAAGAGAACACTTTGGAAGCCCTTTTTATTTCATCCAGTACCACGTAGCCGTTAAACTGAGCCAGAAATCTCTAGGGATCTTCCAAGATAAAACTTCTAATATCTGAAAGCTCTAGGGGCTGGTAAGCATAATCCTTTAAGAGTTTCTCTCACCAAGGTAGTCTTACCAGATCGCCGAGGTCCCGTGAGTGTCGCCATCGGAAAGCTGGTAACCACTCTCTTGAGTATACTCTCTAAGGTTCCTCTAATCACGGAAATCTGTTACACGTACGCGAAATGAATATCAAATATTCAATACACACAAGATCCGTGCTAAAACAATATACGCCTCACTTTCAAATTGTACCTCACTTCCATTTTGAAGTCATCATCCCAACAATCGGCCTACCGCAGTAACTACCTCGTCAACCGTTATCTGTTTCATGCACAGGGCACCCCTTGGGCACGGCGGGGTTTCCCCGAAAAGTGTGCATGGGCTACACTCCAGGCCCTTGTTCAGTACAATATGTTTTTCGCCTCTCGGTCCCCATTTTTGTGCAATTCCTGGGCCAAAAAGGGAGACTGTGGGTATGTCGCACAATACCCCTAGATGCAGTATTCCTGAATCAGTACTTATCAGCAATCGGGCATGGTTGAAAAGTGCGGTAGTTTCCCCTAAGGTCAACTTGGAGCACAGGTTAAGCACCGGACATCTTGCGGCCTTTACAACCTCCTGGGATAGCGCCGATTCATTGGCTCCCCCCAGCACCGCACTCATAAACCCCTCATCCCACAGTCGCCTGATCACGGTAGCCCAATTTTTTGTGGGCCAATGCCGTTCCTTAATGCTCGCTCCTGGGAATACACATACCAATGGCCGATCTATCTCTTGCACTTCACGTGCAACCCTTTCCTTTTGCTCTGGCGAAACAAAAAAATAGGGTGGGTTCCAGCCCGGCTCAGTTGGCCATCCATTAATTACTTCTTTAAAAAGGTCAAAGAAACTGTCCATTTCATACTGGTCTTGACGATATGGGACTGCTATGTCGTAAATTTCTTCCCTTCCATTGGTAGCGAATCCTACTTTCAGGCTATGTCGGAATTTTGACACAACCACTGCGGACAAAAAATGGGATTGTTCGGTGTCAAACACGATTTGGTAGTCGTTCATACTGAGTCTGACCAGATCAGTCAGGCTCCGGTAATTGTAAAGCCCAGAGACGAATGGTGATCCCAAAAATACTCCCATGTTTCTGGGTTCACAGAGGATGTCCACCTCCATGGAGGGTTTGATTTCTCTGAGGATCTTGAGTGAAGGAATGAGAAGAACAGCGTCGCCGATTCCGCCAGGGCGGATAACGAGTATCTTCTTGAGGGAATTAGGGACAGAGCCAGCGTGTCGGCTGCTACTTAGTAAAGAAGAAAACTTCAGTAAAAGAGGGCCAACCAGGTAATCAATTTTCTTAATGACATGGATTGAGTTTTTCACGGGGTTTCGGTGTTGGTAATAGGGCATAGGGAAATATGCATTATCCCGTATCCTACACTGTCTGTTCGATGATCCTCTTGATGCTTCTTATGAATTCCTCCAGATCATTCAAGTCGTCTCCCGCAATGATGTTGTACAGGCGGACATAGTCTATCTCCCAGTATCTATGGACCAAAAGGTTCCTAAACCGGGCCATTTGTGCGAGCTTTCCCGAAAGCTCTTTTTCGATCATGTTGTGGGAAGCAAGCAACCCAAAGCAAGAAGCATAGTCTTCCGGTACCTTCTTCAATAGCTTCGCTGAAAGATGTAGGCATATATCAATTGCGGCCTCCGTACAAACAATGAGACGAAAGCTGGCTATATCCCTAGCATCCTGATTTTTGAGGAATTCTTCCAGATTCATCTGCCCAATGCTTCTAAGCCTTTGTATGGATTCCGTGATATCCGAAATCTTGGCAAATATTTTTTCCTGGTCAATTCCCGTCATGAGATGGATTCTAAAATATATCTTTCTCTAAGAGGTGCCATATCCATATAAGATCTCGCGACCTCAATGGCAAATTCCTCCCACACCTCCTCGTCCCGCGTGAAAAGCAGCTTCCCAGTCACCACGCGAAACTTGAAGGGCAAAGGTGCCAGATTTATGATCCTTACATCAATAGGTATGTTACTTTCTAATGCAAGTTGTACTTTTTGAGATATGTCAAATTCATAATCAAAATAGCTCCCTGTGTTCAGGTCTTTGACATAAATCCCCAGATCAATATCTCGAAAGGGGACATCCTCAACAAAGGAGCCGTATACCATTGCAAAAATTATCTGATCCTCTCCGGCCAAAACCTCCCTGACCACCGAAAGAATTTGAGCCTTCTGCTCCTCACTAAATTTGTATGCCCGTATTCTATCCATGAAAAAATTTTCCAAAACTTGAGTCACAGACCCATATCAACACCCAAAAATACTATTATTCATATCTAAAATCATTATACCTCCTATTTTCTATATGCTGGCTTAAGGCCTCTCAACATGGGGTAATGCTTAGTGTTAAGGGTCTTCAATTCGGCATCCTCCGCTTCAGCCGTAGCAGCCAAAATTGCATCGGCAAGTCCGACACCATGTGACTTGCCGTAATCGCGCTTGTACAACCCTCCAGTCTTTGCTATCTCGGCAGTTACAGCCACAACAGGAAAGAGGGAAACAAAGCTGTCCAGTATAAATTGCTCTTCCTCTCCTTTCACTCCAGCATACAACTCCGCCACGACGATAGAAGAAAGGATAATCCGATCAGAGTTGGAGTTTACAAAGGACACCGCTTTGCTATAGCCGCGGAAAAAATCAACAAGGACATCTGTATCAACAAGAATTGCCTTCGGCATGGTCAGTTCCTGTTCCATTCTGCTCGCAGCGCCTTGAAATTAGGGAGATCGGTACGATCTCTCCACATACCCGCAGCCTTATTTAGGATTGCCTCTCGTCGACTACGGCTTGCCTGATCGATAAAGAGGTCAATGGCCTCTCGAATGATCTCACTTTGCTTCTTCCCCGCCATTTTGGCAATAGCAGCCAGTTCGTTACGTTGGCGCTCTGTCAAATAAATTTGCGTTCGTACCATAATAATTACTACGCCTCACATACTGTATACATTATAAGTATACATCAGTACTCTCCATTGTCAAGCTTGACCCCTTATACAGAACCACCCTCTCCCCCAAAAGGGGAAAAGGGTATTAGCGACTTCCGGTGAGCAAGGATGAGCTAAACTGTTATCCATATATCTTATAACAAATAAACAAGAGAAACGTCACCGTGCAAACCAGCAAATGCGCATCTTTGAGCATCGTAATTATTGGATCGCCCCCTTTTCCAGAATCCGTTAAGTAGATAAACCGTACCACCCCATATGTCGCGGGCAGAATTGTAATCACCAAATTATGGTCGTTCTCTACAGTGTAGAGGGCATAAGTAACCAGACTAACTCCAGCCACGGCCCAAAGGAAGAAATTCAGAAAATCCACCGAATATTGGGCGAGACTGGCTCTATGACCATCGGCTACGGTACCCATTGTTATTAACTCGCTTTTTCTCTTTGCAATGGTAATAAGCAGAGCAAGAAAAAAGACTGTTGAAAACAGCCAGTTGGAGATATGTATGCCAGTGGCAAGGCCACCTGCAAGGACTCTCATGACAAAGAAAAAGGAGACCATAAAGATCTCAAGTAGGGTCACCTTCTTTAGATATAAACTATAGATCATGGATAAGAAAAAATATGAAGCAATGCAAATCATCAAGGGATAGTCAGGCTGGACAATAATAGATATACCCATGAGCCCTGCCAAAAGCATGACGCCCACGAAAATGCCGTCAGTCCCGTTTAAGGTTCCGGATGCAAAGGGCCTCGTGCGTTTACTGGGGTGGTTTCTGTCCTCCTCCCTGTCCCTCCAGTCGTTGAACACGTATCCGGCGCTGGCGACCATGCAGAACATCAGGGCTGCGCCAGCGGCCTGCTTAAGCATGTAGAAATCGGACAGACTCTCGCCGAAAAACACTGGGGCGAATACTAGCAGGTTCTTGACCCATTGGTATGGCCTGATCACGGCCAAATAGGCTCCCGCCTTCCCTGTTTTGACGGTCTCGGACAACGCCTCCATGGGTTGATCCATTGGTTGAATAGTTGAGTAGTTAAATAGTCAAGTGGTTGAATAGTCAAATAGTTGATTCGTTAATTGGTTTCCTGCTTTGACGCTCTCAGATAATGCCTCAATAGCGCTATTTCGGATTTCCTGATGCAAGCTCTTTGTAAAGCTCCTCAAAGGTTCTTCTCTTTCGCTCGATTTTTATTATGCTTCCCCCTGAACAGGAAATCTCCTCGATATTGTAAGGAAGATCCTCCTCGTTCGTCTCCAGCCTGTAGATGTTCTCCTTTTTCCACAAAATCCTAGAGGTTCCTCTAAATGGGACCTGTTCAATTTCCGTGCCTAAAGGGAGGCGAATTGTCATCTCTAGGGTTTTCTCCTCTGAAAAAAGCATATCTTGTACTGAGCCAACATATCTCAACTGGCCGTCCACTAGTATGCCCACTCTGTCACAAAGTGCCTCAATATCGGGCAGGATGTGAGTACTGAAGAATATGGTCTTCCCCTTGGCCTGTAACTCCCTGAACAACTTCGCCACAAGATCCCTGCCAAATGGATCAAGCCCGCTCATGGGCTCATCGAAGATCAGCAGATCAGGATCGCTTACAAGGGCGACAGCAATGCCTGCCCGCTGTATCATTCCCTTTGAAAATGTCTTCACCTGCCTTTTCCCTGCATCTTCAAGACCGACTAGTTCCACAAGGTAAGGTATTTGCTCTTTCTGCTCTCTCTTGCCTATACCCCGGATGTCCGCAACCAGTGATAAAAGGTCAAGAAGAGATAAATAACCGTAAAAGGAAGGATTTTCCGGGAGATAGCCCACCGAGCCCCTTGAAGCTGGATCCCGAACCGGCTTGTTGTATAGCCAGGCGCTCCCAGCCGTGGGTTTTAAGAGCCCCATAAGGATCTTTATAGTTGTACTTTTCCCAGCGCCATTTGGGCCCACGAAACCAAAAATCTCTCCATCCCCCACCTCCAAATCAATCCCTTTAAGTGACTCAACCCTCTTCTTGCGAACCCCTTTTTGGTACACCTTCCTTAACCCTACTGCCTTTATGGGTGCCATGCTTCCTCCAACCCTCTGCCATCTTGCTGGTTGTATGTATCCTGCCGTCATCACCTATAAAAAATGTGCCTCCATACGGATCCCCTGGTATTCGGTGGATAATGCCCTTTTTCACAAGGTCCTCAATTCCTTCCGGTTTATGACCAAATACTCGTTCATAATGTTTCACGGCTTGTTCCAGATAATGTATGGCCTCTAAGGCCTTAAGCCTCTTTAGGAATCGCTTTCTGAAAAGAGGGTTTCTTGTTTCTTTGATCAGGGACCTCAAGTAGATGATACCCGCCTCTGTTTTGTTGGCTTGATAGAACATTCTGGCTGTCAAGGTGGCTAGAAGGGTATTGTTGGGCTTCAGCCTTGCAGCCTCTTTCATATATTGGGCTGCACGGCCTGGATCGTTCAGTCTGAAGTAATAATTGGCCGCAATAAAAAAAGGTAGATACCAGTCCCAAGTACGGTGCTTCATGCCCTTTTCCAACAACCTATTCAAAACAGGGATTGCTGGCTTGATCCAGGAAAGGATCCCTTGGGCAAAGTAATAGCAATCCATATTGTATGGATCCAAGTCCGTGGCCTTGTTCAAGGCGTCGTAAATCAGCTTCAGCTCAGGAGTCTCTTTTCTAAAGCCCACCTTCTCGCCGAAATAGAACTCACTGTTATAAAAGATAAGGGCGGACATAAGCTCCTTATTGCCCATGGAAAAGATCCTAAGGGCCAACGTAGGAGGGAGTCTGTGCAGTTTCAGTGAAGGTTCGTGGGCATGCTGGAAGATGGGATAGTAATAGGTGGTAACAGCCAACGAAAAGACGAGGATAAGACCCACAATAAACCTTTTCATGTCATATCCCTTCTTTCAAAGAGAATGACAGCAAAAAACAGGCACAAAGCAGTATAAGCGGCCCCATAGGCGGCCGAAACCAGGACAAGCGTACCAGGCAAAGATAGATTGTAAATGGCGTAAATCTTGTAATCAAAAAGCGAAAAGTTGGGGAATACGTAATAAACCACGTCCATAAGGATCTTGAAGGACTGAGGAAGCTTTTCCCCTGCCATGCCAGAGGCAATGTACCTTTTCACCGGCTGGGTATTCTCCCCTATGGCATATACGGCACAGCTCATGAGAAAGGGAAGTATGCCGGATGTGGCCACACTGGTAAACAGGAGTATGACAGCACCGAGTATGGAGCATGAAAAAAGAATCCCAGCAAGCGCCGAGGCAATTTTTAACCATGCCAAGGCGTGGCCTTTTTCACCGGCAGCGATTAACAGCAAGGGCACTGCAGAGAAAAGTCCAAGAATGAGGATAACGGCCGTGATATTGAGAAGGAATCCTGCGAACTTTCCCAAAACGTATGATGATCTTGGAACGGGCTGTGTAAGGACAAAATAGTTCTCTTTTGATTCAAGCTCCTTGGAAATGAGATTAAGGCCAAAGAATAAGGTCAAGACGATCGCAAGTATATGGATCACGGAGAGGCTGTAATTGACTGCCACCTCCAGAGTCTGGCGCATAGAAAAACTGCTGAAGACCGAGGTGGAAACTATCAGAAAAAGACCCACCAGTATGAGGCCCTGGAGCAGTCGATCTTGGACCCCTCCTTTCAGAGTAGTTATGGCGAATTTGACAATGGTGCGCATAGAGCCCATGATGAAAAAATTTCCCCTCCCCTACAATTGCCCCGAGAGTCTGCTTTATATTAAACGAGCCTCGCCCTAGCTTCCTCCGTCAAGGGAAAGAGTCTCCAGACAGACTAGGACAGAGGTGACCGGGGGTCACCATTGAGTATCAAGGGACTTGTGACAGTTTGCGGTGCGGTAAAGCTCACATGCAGGCCTTGTATAATAATCGTGGCTCTTCTTGCATGCAAGCCCAAAACACTCTCTTGCAGAAGCCTTATCACCTAGGCCCAGGTAAAGCTGGCCCTTTCTGTAGAGGTGAAACGGATTCTTTGTCTCTCTATAGAGTCTTTCCTGCACCTCAAGGGCCTTTTGAAGCAGCTCTAACCTCTCGGTCTCGTCATGGGCCTTGATCAGCCTGTTGTCCAAATCACGGGCCAGCCTTCTCAGAAAACTCTTGCGTAACTTGCGGGGTAGATTACCCGAGTTCAGGTATGATTTGACCACCTCTTCAAAGGACCGGCTGCTTGTGAGCCCCGCATAATTGGCCTTGGCAAGGGCACGATAGGGGGCAACACCAGCCAGGGTCGAGGCCAACTCAAAATGGCTCAAAAGGGCAATAGCATATTCATTGTGCCCAGGTGCAAAACGCGGAGATTTTTTCACCACATCTTCAAAAAGCGTGAGATTCTTCTGCCAGACCACGTTACGAGAGGTGGTCTGCCAGCCAAAAAAGGCCACAAGCAGGCATACTGCAAATGCAGCCCTATGGATATGCTTTTCGGCCCTGGACAACACAATCCCTATTGCTATGGAAAGGCCTCCAAGGGAGGTGTACAGGTATCGTTCCGCCAGGGGAGTCCAGGCCATGCGGTTTACAGCCACAAAAAGGGCTGGCAGCACAAAAATTATCACCCATAGGAGGAAGTATGTCACTGCATTTCGTTTGCGCCAAATGATCCATATGAGAACCATAAGGGTGAGGATCCCCAGCGCGAAATAAAAGACCCTATTTATCTCAACTATGGCGAAGTTTAGTGGAAAGGGCCATAGGATCTTCTTGGCATAAAAACCCAGAGCCGTTATCATCCCCCTTACTTTTATGTAAGAGGGAATGCTTGCAGCGCCGTGCGCGCCCTGAAGGGCCGAGACCAGGCCTCTGTCCCTTGCCACATGAACGCCGAACCGCATCCAGGCATAAGCCACTGTGGCCCCTGCAAAGGGCAGGGATCTTGTGATCCGGTCCTTCCATCCCAAAACATATATGGGACTTTCTCGCCACAAAAGGGCCACTATTACCAGCAGGAACATCCCTGCTGCTACCTCTTTAGAAAGAAGGCCTAAGAACAGGAAAAGGGCTGAAAGAATCTGTCTCCACCACTTGAAGTGAGAGCCGTTTGAGACCAAAACATGGAAGGCCAGAAGCACGAAAAACGTGGCCAGAAGATCGGTCCTACCAGATATCCAGTTTACTGGCTCTGTGCAAAGGGGATGAAGCCCGAAGAAAAGGGCTGCAAGCAAAGGTATAATGCCGTCGCCTTCTTGTTTGTTACGGTAGAGCAGTCTGCGGACTAGAAAAAACACCAGAAGGGTATTCACGCAGTGAATCAAGATGTTTTCGAAGTGAAGGATCTCTGGCTGACAGAGAAAAAGGGTCTGATCCAGATAAAAAGATATCCCTAGAAGGGGCCGGAAATAGTATCGGCCACCTTGCGGGAAAAACGTCCTCCACAAGTCAATGTGGCCGCGGTTCAAGAGCCCTGTCAAAAGGGCCCTGTCATCCACACTGTTGATCTCGCCAAATATGCTGGGATAATATACACCCAGCACAAGGAAGACGAGAAACAACAACAAAAAGGGGGCCCTAATTTTTATATATGAGCCCCCGATCTGTGGTTTTTGGATTTT
The DNA here is from genome assembly GCA_019307815.1 of Deltaproteobacteria bacterium. Classification (GTDB taxonomy): domain Bacteria; phylum Desulfobacterota; class DSM-4660; order Desulfatiglandales; family Desulfatiglandaceae; genus B111-G9. The sequence continues at coordinate 21,652 of JAFDIV010000032.1, read as the reverse complement.
ACCCATGCATTATAGCTGTGACCAACCGCTGAATGCGCTGCTGTCACTGGTGCTCCCTGGGTTTAGTCCAGCATCATCGGCATGTTGTCCTTTTTGCTTAGCAGCCCATTTAATCACAGAGTCGCCTGATGCAGCCCCAAAAACCCTATTGCCATTAAGGTGGTCTGCTGTAGCTGCATATGACTGCTGTGCTGAAGTTACATAGACTTCAACATTCTTAGACGTTTTATACTCGCTGAGAACACTGGGACTGTGGTTAATTGTAGCAGTAGTCCCATTTTCATTAAACATAGCTTCAGCGAATGCCGCGATCGGTACACTAAGCACGAAACATAAAATCAATGCCATAAACAATATCTTTTTCATGGATTCCTCCTCCTTATCCTTAGAAAACATCATATTCTTGGTAGTCAACATAATCGGTTTCCATGGCCGTCTTGAAATTCCTCAGATCACTCACGGCGGCAGAGTTGAATGACCTTGTTCTATAGGCAGAAAATTGTGGGATGGCAATGGCCGCCAGCACCCCGATAATGGCGATAACGATCATCAACTCAATCAAGGTAAAACCCTTTTGACATTTTTTCCTCAATCGTGAAAGCATCTTAAACCTCCCTTATTTAGAATTGTTTTATAAAATTAAGTAAACTAAAATTCCGTAATTGGGCTCAGAAGGTAATCACCTCCTTTCGTGCGTAGGTTAAAGGTAAAAGGTAAAAGGCTAAAGGTTAAAGTAAAAGTAGAACGTAAAACACTCTAAACAAATTCTCAAACAGCATTAATCTCTGATTTTCAAAGATATGATCGACTAAATGGAAAAAGTCTTTAGCTATTTTTGCTCTTTTTATATACAAGTTGTGTGCCACATGGAAAGGAAAGGCGGGAAATTAAGTAAAAATCTTGTAATTACAGTGGGTTATCCATGGGAAACTACCTGATTGCTGATGGCTGCCTACTTGGTTTATACCCATCCGTCGTTGATACTTGACAAATTTTGTCAGCAGCATGGACAAATTTTGTAAATTAACAGACAACCCCCCTTCGAGGGTATGGCCCAAAGCTGGCCACGAAGGGGTACTACGCACAGCAATCACTAAGGCCGGTCGTCTCTTAGCCCTCGTCAAGTCAGAAAACGGAAAGGGCACAACAACTACATCTCCTTTTACAAATGGTCCCATGCCTCATCCTCTTCGGCTCTCAGCCAATCTTTTCTAAGGGATGTCTCACTGGCCAAAGTAACTTCCATTCTTTCTTCTACTGATTTCTTTTTCAAGAATCGGATAAAGTCCAGTATCTCACTCAAATATGATTCAGGAATGTCTTCTATCTCCCTGGTGACCAATTCCTTTTCTCCCATTTCGTCACACCTCCTTTATTTGTTCCAATTTCGGCAAAGTCTACGAGAAGAACACGTCCTTTAATTGGTTGAGCATCTTTCTGCTCCATGATCTTAGGATTGGCAGATAGAATCATTTCAGTGAACTGGCACAACAGTTCCATTCTCTCTTCCAGGGTCAGTGATTGAAACCAACGGGCCTTGGCCTCAATGCTCTCTTCCTTCCTGTCATGTGAAATGGGACTATCCATGGCAAACGGTGTACAGAAAAGGCCTTATACCAAGACAATCCACTTCAAATCCTTAGAAACTGCATTGTAGAGCCTCTTGTCACCGGTCATCAACTCACACTTTTGTTCTTCTGCAAGGGCAAGGTAGCTGCCATCATAGGCACTCACACCGTACCTCACAGAAAACTCCCAGATCCTTCCTGAAAGATGCCCCACATCTTTTTTTGCAATATCCAGCGAAAGCATTTCATCAAGCAGCTCCTTGACCAACTCCAGCTCAATCCTGCCCCTCCTATTGGCTACTATGCAGGCATTTATTATTTCATAAGTTATCAGGGAAGGGGCCAAAAAATTGCATTCACCGCTCGCATATGATTTCATAAGTTCCTGCGCTGCCTCGTGATCGAATTCATCTTTGAAATAGGCTTTGAGCAGGACACTTGCGTCAATAACTATATCCATTTCTTTCAAGTTCCCCTCTGCTCTGCTCGTAAATCTCAGACGCAGTTATATCTCTATCCTTGAGTTTCTCTGATATTTCAAGCATCTTAAGGTAATTTCTGATGCGCTTTATCTCTTTATATTGCTCATAAGGAAGAAGCACGGCAACAGGCTTCCCTCTCTTTGTCACAATAAAATCCTTGTCACTTTCTACCACCTCTCTGACAATACTGGTAAACCCCCTTTTCCCCTGTGCTATAGTCACTTTTTCAGTATTCATATGACTACCTCCAATAGTCATATAATAAACGTTGTTACGCGTGTCGTCAATGGCTTTTCAAGCTGACCAACAACTGAACTTTTTTAGGAACATCCTCTCTGCAATTATGTCCACAGCAGTTACTGTTTATGGGCGACCAGCCCCAACTTGCCCATTCTATAGCGCAATGACCTGGGGGAAAGACCTAGAAGCTTCGCTGCCCTTTCTCGTGATCCACGAGACAGCTCAAGGGCCTTGAGGATGTACTCTTTTTCTATCTCTGCCAGCACCTTTTCCAGATCAATGCCCTCAGGCCCTATGTCCGTACGCCTTCGATTTTGGGATATCCGACCTTGTTGCAGATTTGACAAGGTAAGGCTTTCGGGAAGCACGATATTTGAGGTCTCAAGGGCTACACTCCGTTCAATAATGTTTTCCAGTTCCCGCACGTTTCCCGGAAATGGATATTGTTGCAATATATCCAAGGCGTATGTGGAGATCTTCTTGATATCTTTACCAAACTCCTTTGAGTATTTTTCAAGGAAATGATAAGCCAATAAAGGCAAATCCCCTATGCGCTCCCTAAGAGGCGGTATTGCGATATGAATTACGTTCAGCCTGAAATAGAGATCTTTCCTAAAATTACCTTCCAACACCTCTTTTTCCAGGTTCTTGTTTGTAGCTGATATGAACCGCACATCAACGCTCTTTTCCTCCCTGCCTCCGACTGGCGTAAAGGTCCTTTCTTGTATCACTCGCAAGAGCTTGACCTGCATGGTGGGGGAGAGTTCACCCACTTCATCCAGGAACACCGTCCCTCCGTCAGCCACCTCAAATAATCCCTCTTTGTCCGTAGTGGCCCCGGTAAACGCACCCTTCTTATATCCAAATAATTCACTTTCAATGAGGTTTTCGGGTATGCCTGCGCAGTTGATTACAACAAACCGCTTGTCCTTGCGCTCGCTGAGCTGGTGGATGGCACGGGCCACAAGTTCCTTCCCGGTTCCGCTTTCTCCAGAGATAAGGACATTAGTGCTGGTACTCGCCACTTTTTCAATCAGGTTATATATCTTGATCATCTGGGGGCTCTCACCCACCAACAGGCCGAAATGGTACTTGTCCCCCCCGGGCTTCTCGTGCCCTTTAGTGTCAAGTCCTTTCTTGCTAGCGAGGGCCTCCTGTACGATCCGTTTGAACTCGTTTACTTTAAAGGGTTTGGGGATATAGTCATAAGCCCCCTCTTTCATGGCCTCGACAGCGGTCTCAGCGGTGGCATATGCCGAAATCAAAATGACCAAGGCCTGTGGATCAACGGCCTTGGCCTTTTTCAAGACCCCGATTCCATCAATGTCCTTCATCCGAATATCAGTGACAATCAAATCAAAGGTCTCTGAATCTAGGAGTTCACATGCCTCCTTGCCGCCGGATGCCAATGTAACATCATATCCTTCGCTAGTGAGCATGATATCCAAGAACTCTCGCATGCTCTTCTCATCATCAACGATGAGGATTCTACCTTCCTGCCCACCGGTCAGGCAGGGATCTCTTCCAGACAACTCTCCCTCCTACCATTGTGAGTTCCACCCTACCCCGCATACGTCTTCCCACAAAGGGCGAGTTCTTACTCTTTGACAAGATGTCCTCTCCTGAGAGTATATATTCCTCGTCAGGGTCTACAATGGCCAAATCGGCCTTGTTGCCCTCTGCGATTCTCCCGGCCTCTATTTTCAATATACCGGCTGGATTCCAAGTCATCTTCCTGATAGCTTGTGGCAGGGTCAATACCCCATCTTTGACAAGGGCCAAGGTGAGTGGGAGGGCAGTCTGAAGCCCGATCATCCCAAAGGCTGCCTTATCAAACTCCACCTCCTTTTCCAAAGGGCTGTGAGGTGCATGATCTGTAGCGATCACGTCAATGGTTCCGTCGGCCAGGCCTTCTCTTATGGCCTCCACATCCATTGGGGTTCTCAAGGGTGGATTCACCTTGGCATTAGTGTCATAACCTATCACCGCACTGTGATCCAGGCTGAAGTAGTGAGGTGCCGTCTCAGCAGTGACTGGGAGACCAGCTTCCTTTGCCCTCCTTATGAGTGAGACAGATTCGGCAGTGCTCACATGGGCAATATGCACTGGGCACCCCGTCAGTCTGGCAAGACATATCTCTCTGTACACGACTACCTCCTCACTAGCCGCCGGGATTCCGGGAAGCCCTATGCGTGTGGACACCTCCCCTTCATGCATTACACCGCCTTCAGATAAAAAAAGATCCTCACAGTGAGAAATGATGGCCAAACCATGGAACCGCGCATATTCCATGGCACGTCTCATAAGCTCGCTGTTCCTTACCGGTTGTCCATCGTCAGAGACACCAACCGCCCCTGCCTCCCGAAGGTCCCCAAACTCCGTAAGCCTCTCGCCCTTTTGCCCCACACTAATGGCAGCGATGGGGTAGATCTGCACGAGGTCGGCGCGCTCGGCCTGCTCCAGTATAAATTCGGTCACTGATCTTGAATCATTGGGTGGGTCTGTATTCGGCATACATGCCAACGCCGTAAAGCCACCGGCAGCTCCTGCCCGGCTCCCACTGGCTATAGTCTCTTTATATTCATATCCTGGCTCCCTCAGGTGCGTATGCATATCCACCAGGCCCGGGAGCACCAGTTTTCCACTGGCATCGAGCGTTTCCACATCATCACTTCTTCCCTCAAAAGTTCCCCAGGGAAGAATATGACGGATCTTGCCCCCTTCGATGATGAGATCACGCTCCTCCACCGTTTCCTTTACAGGATCCACAACCTTTCCATTTCTAATCCACGTGATCACTTTTTGCGCCTCCAATCAAGAGGTAAAGAATCGCCATCCTTACCGCCACTCCATTAGCCACTTGGTCAAGGATAACCGAATAAGGTCCGTCTGCAACAGGGGAATCAATTTCAACACCACGATTCATAGGGCCAGGGTGCATAACGATAACATCCTTCTTGGCCTTTTCCACAATGGCCTTATTCAGGCCAAAAAATTGTGCATACTCCCGTAGGGTGGGAAAAAGGAGCTTACTCTGCCTCTCCAGTTGTATCCGCAGAACCATGACCACATCTTTTCCCTCTACTGCCTTTTTCGGATCATATTCCACCTTCACCCCCATGGACTCGATATCCATAGGCATCATGGTAGGGGGGCCAGATACGGTTACCTGGGCTCCCATCTTGGTAAGCCCGATAATATTTGATCGAGCCACCCTGCTGTGCGCAATATCCCCAATAATGGCGATCTCCAGGCCTCTTATCCTTCCCTTCTTTTCCCTAATCGTGAACATGTCCAGCAAGGCTTGAGTGGGATGCTCGTTGATCCCATCGCCTGCATTGATCACCCCTGCCTCCATTACGCTGGCCAGCAGATGAGGTGCCCCACTTGACGAATGCCTCAGGACAATTACGTCAGGATTCATAGCCTGCAGATTCCTGGCAGTGTCAATCAGGGTCTCCCCTTTCACCATACTACTGGTACTGGCCGAAAGGCTAAGGGTATCTGCACTGAGTCGCTTTGCGGCAACCTCAAAGGAAGTCCTTGTTCTCGTGCTGGGCTCATAGAAAAAATTTATGATGCTTTTACCCCTGAGGGTGGGAACCTTTTTGATGTCCCTATGGGAAATCTCCTTCAGGGATTCGGCCGTATCCAGAATGAGCTCTATATCCTCGACCGACAGTTGCCCCATGCCAAGCAGATCCTTGTGATGAAAACCCTTCAATTTACGCACCTCATAAAAAAAACCTCCTTGCCGCAAATGCGACAAGGAGGCAATTCTTGTTGTGGTCATACACAATCATGGCCAGAAAGATTTAATTCACCCCACTTAGAATCAGCAGATGGTAAATTGGCTTAACAAGCCTCGTCACTACGAAAATCCACGTCCCTTAGTTGGCAAGTCCATCAAGAACCTCTTAATACATCACCTTATATCATTTAACCACAAAACTGAATAATTGGGAAGCAGTTATTTTCACTTATCGCCCTCCCCTTCCGGGGGCTGCTCAGCTTGCTCCTTGCTAACCTCGTCGGTTGCAGGAGAAGCAGAGGTCTCCACGGCCTTTTTAGCTTCTGGCTTTGCCCTCTTTTTCTTCTTTTTCTTAGCCTCTTCGGCTGATATGAGCTGGACAATGGAAATGGGGGCATTATCACCCTTGCGATTGCCTTTTTTGATGATCCTTACATACCCCCCCTGCCTGTCCATAAAGCGGTCCTTAAGCTCATCAAAAAGACGGTGGGTCACTCGTTTGTCCATCATATAAGCCAGGGCCTGGCGCCTGGCATGGAGGTCTCCACGTTTTGCCAGCGTTATCATCCTTTCAGCAATTGGCTTCAATTGCTTTGCCTTTGCATCCGTTGTCTCTATTTGCTCATACCTGAACAGGGAGGTCACCATGTTACGAAACATGGCCCTCCTGTGGCTCGAATCTCGGCCTAGATGTTTACCCGCCTTCCTGTGCCTCATTTTTCTTTACCCTCTTGTTCTGCTTCTTGCCCCTCTGCCTGCTCCGGTTTAGGAGGTAGTGGAAAATTGTCCAGCTTCATACCGAGGTGCAAGCCCATCTCTTCCAATATGGATTTGATTTCATTAAGTGACTTCCTGCCAAAATTCTTGGTCTTGAGCATCTCTGCTTCGGTCTTTTGGACCAACTCCCCAATGTACGTAATGTTTGCGTTTTTCAAGCAGTTTGCAGACCTCACGGAGAGTTCCAATTCCGAAACCGGCCTGAAAAGATTCTCATTCAAGGCCTCTTCTTGCTCCTCTTCCTCTTCTTCTTCAGGCTCAGGTTCTTCTTCGAAATTGATAAAGGGTGTCATCTGCTCCTTTAGAATTTTTGCCGCAAACGCCACCGCATCCTCCGGCAAAACGCTGCCGTCGGTCCAAACCTCCAATGTTAGTTTATCATAATCCGTTATCTGTCCCACCCTGGCATTAGTGACCACATAATTTACCTTCTTTATAGGGGAAAATACCGCATCAACCGGAATTACACCTATGGGGGTATCCTTGCCTTTCAAGCGTTCAGCAGGCACATAGCCTTTCCCCATCTTCACCACCATCTCAATGTTCAGCTTTGCCTCTTTGTTTAGAGTGGCGATATGGTGATCCGGATTCAAAACTTCTGCCAATCCATGGGTATCAATATCACCGGCCTTGGCCGTACCTTCACCTTCACAGGACAGATGCACGGTAGCCTCTTCCACGTCCAGCAGTTTGAACCGCACTTCTTTGAGGTTCAGAATAATATCCGTTACGTCCTCAAGCACCCCAGGTATGGTGGAAAATTCGTGCAATACCCCGTCAAACTTCACGGATACAATGGCAGCCCCTTGCAAGGAGGAGAGCAAAATTCTCCGCAAGGAATTACCGATAGTAATTCCAAAACCCCTTTCAAGGGGTTCACAGGTAAACTTTCCATACGTATTGGAATAGGAATCTTGATCGATCTCTATTCTTTTGGGCTTTATAAGCTCCCGCCAATTTCTTGCTTTTAGATCACTCAATAGAGGCCTCCCGTTAAATGTTATTAACGTTTTTTCAAAGAATGCCTCGGCTTAGATTTATTATCTCTATATTATCCCCTTGCCTGCATTGGTAGAGTCGCCGCAGCACCTTCCCCCATATATGTCAAAAAATGGATTTTTCACTAGCAATGAAAGGCATACAATTTTACCAGAGACAAATCTTATATCCTATTTGGAATACAACTCAACAATGAGCTGCTCCTGAATAGGCATGGTCAGATCCTCTCTGCTCGGCAGGGCCTTGAATGTGCCGCGAAATTTTTCCTTCTCCACCTCAATCCAGTTTGGTATCCCTCTCCGAACAACGGTCTCCATGGCTTCCACAATAGGAGCTACCTTCCTGCTTTTCTCCTTTACTTCTACCACATCACCGGGTTTCAACAGGTAAGAAGGGATATTTACCTTTTTTCCATTTACCAAGAAATGATTGTGTCTTACAAGCTGCCTGGCCTGATTTCGCGAGGAAGCGAAACCCATGCGATAAACCACATTATCCAGCCTTCGCTCTAACAAAAGCAACAGATTCGTACCTGTGATTCCCTTCTGGCGCTCGGCCCGCCGATAGTATCCGCGGAATTGAGTCTCCAGTACACCATAGATTCTTTTGACCTTTTGCTTTTCCCTAAGCTGCAACCTATAATCCGAATATTTCCCGCCACGGCGTTGGCCATGCTGACCCGGCGCATAGGGCCTCCGCTCAAAGGCACACTTATCGCTATAACACCGGTCGCCTTTCAAAAACAATTTCAAATTTTCTCGCCTGCAAAGTCTGCAGACAGAACCTCTGTACCTAGCCAATAGTATTCCTCCCGGATCCTATTTGACGGTTTCGTAAAAAGTCCATCTGCGGCGTTGCCTGCCTGGCGCCGCATGGCAGACAGGCGCTTCGCCTTTCGTCATTCCGACGTACTGCCAAGTACGCCTCATTGCTCAAGGCTCGCACGCCTTGCATCTGGAGCTTTTTACTGTGCCGTCTCTCTTGATGGCTGTTGCCAGTCCATCTTCTTTGGAGTTTGAAAATAATGCCCTCAAGCTTCAAAAAAATCGGAATATTGAAACGCAAATCTCCCGTTACCATTAGTTTTGAGTGTCGCTACACTCTTCTCCTCTTTGGTGGCCTACAACCATTGTGAGGAATGGGTGTCACGTCCCGTATCACACTTACGGTGAACCCTTCCCTTTGTAATGCCCTTAGAGCGGCTTCCCGGCCCACCCCAGGGCCCTTTATTCTCACCTCGGCCACTTTCAGTCCTTGCTCCATGGCCTGTTTCAGTGCGTCCTGGGCTGCCATCTGAGCGGCAAAAGGAGTGCTTTTTCTGGAGCCCTTAAATCCTACGCGCCCCGCACTGGACTGTGCGATCACATTACCATCGTTGTCTGTGACCGTAACAATCGTATTATTAAAGGTAGATTGGATATGGATAATCCCCGTAGGGACATTCTTTTTTTCCTTCTTCGCCTTTCCTCTCTTCCGAACAGGTTTTGCCATTTTTCTTCCCTTTTAACTTGGCCTGTATAGTTTATTTGGTTTGTTTGGTTTATTTGGTTCGTTTGGTCTATTTAGTCTGTCTGGTCTGTTTGGTTTGTTTGGCTTATTTAGAAACCCGCTGCCAGCAGGCTATGCTTTCCCTCGCAGACCAGAGAGCCACAGAAGCCGGTATCTTGGTTCATTTCTTCTTTTTGCCCATGACGGCCCTTCGAGGCCCCTTTCGAGTCCTCGCATTAGTGCTGGTCCTTTGTCCCCTCACTGGTAGGCCTTTTCGGTGCCTCAAGCCCCTATAAGCGCCAAGATCCATCAACCTCTTGATGTTCATGGACACCTCTCGCCTGAGGTCTCCCTCAACCTTGTATTTCTCATCTATAATCTTCCTAATGGCAGTGATTTGTTCGCCCGTGAGGTCATCAGATTTTGTATTCCAATCAATTCCTGCCTCAGTAAGTATCTTTTGGGCCGAACTCCGCCCTAACCCATAAATATAGGTAAGGGCGATCTCAATACGCTTTCCTTTTGGCAAATCTACTCCAGCTATCCGTGCCAATGCCAGACTCCTTCCCTCGGCTTATTATCCCTGCCGCTGTTTGTGGCGAGGATTTTCGCAAATAACTCTCATGACGCCTTTTCGGCGGATAATCTTACACTTATTACATATCTTTTTTACTGAAGGTCGTACTTTCATCTCTTTTTCTCCGTAAAAGGATCCGTTATGTCTTTTCCTTGTGCCCGCGATAAATGATCCGGCCCCGATTAAGATCATATGGTGACAACTCCACCACGACCGTATCGCCTGGCAGTATCTTGATGAAATGCATCCTCATCTTTCCAGAAATATGAGCCAGTACCCGGTGCCCGTTTTTCAGCTCAACCCGAAACATGGCATTAGGCAATGTCTCAATGACAACGCCCTCTACCTCAATCCCTTCTTCCTTTGCCATATCTTCCTCAAAGCGACACTAATGGTCCACATATTGGGCTATAAGCTATCTCGTTCGCCCAAAACCCTTCCTCATAAAACCCTCATAATGCCGTGTCAGCATATGGGCTTCGATCTGATTCATAGTGTCAATGGCCACACCAACCACAATTAGCAGTGCCGTACCACCAAAGTAAAATGGCACATTGAGTTTGTAAATCAGGATTTGAGGCAAGACACAAACCGCTGAGACATAAATGGCACCAAAAAAGGTAATCCTCGTAAGGACCCTGTCAATATATTCGGCGGTGTTTTTGCCCGGCCGAATCCCGGGAATAAATCCGCCGTAGCGTTTCATATTGTCTGCCACATCCACAGGGTTAAAGTGCACCGCCGTATAAAAGTAGCAAAAGAAAAAGATAAATATCACATAGATCAAAATATATACAATATGGCCTGGAGCCAGAAGGCTCACTATGGTCTGAAGCCAAGGAATCTGGCGCACATTCAGAAAGTTGGCAATTGTGGCCGGAAACATGATAATGGATGAGGCGAATATGGGCGGAATCACCCCTGCCGTATTAACTTTCAAAGGCAAATGGGTGCTTTGGCCACCATACATCTTACGTCCCACAACCCGTTTTGCATATTGAACTGGTATACGCCTCTGCCCTGTCTCCACAAAAACAATTACTCCAAGCACTGCGATCATCAGGGCCAAAATAATGATCATGAAAAAGGGTGTCAGTTCCCCTGTTGACATAAGTCTGAAGGTATTTGCCACGGCCGTTGGAAACCTGGCCACAATTCCCGCAAAAATAATAAGAGAGATGCCGTTACCAATCCCCCTCTCCGTGATCTGTTCCCCAAGCCACATCAAGAACACCGTGCCCGCAGTTAGCGTAATCATGGTTAGAAGGCGGAAGCCCCAACCTCCCACAGGCACTACCATTACACCTCCTGGGCTCGACATCCTCTCCAAACCGAGTGAGATTCCGAAACCTTGCACCAAACACAACAGCACTGTACCGTATCGGGTGTACTGGGTGATCTTCTTTCTTCCCTGTTCTCCCTCTTTATTCAGCTTCTCAAGGTAGGGGACTACAACCGTGAGCAGCTCCAAAATAATGGCGGCACTTATGTAAGGCATGATTCCCAGGGCCATTACCGACATCCTTCGCAAGGCCCCGCCGGAAAACATGTCAAACAATCCAAAAAGTGTTCCTTGCTTTGAACCAAAAAAGGCCGATAATGCCGCCCCGTTTATTCCGGGAGTAGGGATATGACACCCAAGCCGGTAAACTGCCAACATGAATAGCGTAAAGAGGATTCTTCTCTTCAGCTCAGGTATCTTACCAATATTTTGTAAACCACCGATCAATGAAAAGGTCCCCTTATTTTTAAATAGGCCATTGGCTTTTTCAGAGGATTTCTACTCTGCCACCAGCCGCCTCTACCTTTTGCCTCGCAGAAACACTGGCCTTATGCACCTTCACAATAAGGGGCTTGGAAAGCTCCCCATCCCCCAATAGTTTCACTCCGTCCTTCAGCTTCTTGATTAACCCAGCTTCTTTAAGCGTTGCCACATCCACTGTAGCGTTTGCTTCAAACCTCTCCAGATCCTTTACATTCACCGTGGCGTACTCGGTGCGAAAGATATTGGTAAATCCTCGTTTCGGCAACCGTCTGTGAAGAGGCATTTGTCCACCCTCAAATCCAGGACTTGGCCCTCCTCCCGAACGTGCCTTCTGGCCCTTGTGGCCCCTGCATGAAGTCTTACCGTGACCCGAACCAGGGCCCCTGCCGACCCTTTTCCTCTTTTTCCGCGATCCTTCTGGTGGTGAAAGTTCATGAATCTTCATTTTATTACCCTGTGGCTCTATCCTATCTTCACAAGAAATGAGACCTTTTTTATCATACCCCTTATGGCAGGGGTGTTTTCCAGCTCCACCGTCTTATGGAGCTTGGTGAGACCCAGGCCCTTCAGGGTCTGCCGAATCTTTTGGTTGTAACCTATTCCGCTTTTTACCAGGGTGACCTTTATCTTATCTGCCATAATATTCACTCAAAACCCTAAAATGATAGATTACTTTACCACTTCCTCTACTGTCTTGTTTCTCCTTTTGGCGATCTCCTCTGGGCTCCTCAAGGCCCGTAACCCCACAATCGTCGCCTTTACCACGTTATGGGGATTGTTGGATCCCAAACATTTTGTCAAAATATTCTGAATACCAACGGCCTCCAAGACCGCCCGAACAGCGCCTCCAGCAATGATACCAGTACCAGGCCTTGCTGGTTTCAACAATACCCGGCCTGAGCCCCACTTTCCAATAATCTCATGGGGAATAGTGGTATTCATCAATGTCACAGGCTGCATATCCCTCTTGGCCTTCTCAATGCCTTTTCGGATAGCCTCTGGCACCTCATTGGCCTTACCTAAGGCACTGCCCACATTTCCCTTTCCATCGCCTACCACTACGATGGCACTGAAACTGAAGCGACGTCCGCCCTTGACCACCTTGGCCACACGGCTGATATGGACGACCTTTTCAATTAATTGAACCTCTTCCTGCTCCTTATACAATGGATCTCTCCCCGCTATCATCGCCAATTATTCTCCAATTCAAATACCTGACCCAAACCAGGAAAATGACAAATGCCAAACTCAAATGTCAAATGAAATCCAAATGCCTTAATGACAAAACATCTCCCATACGCCTATCTCTTGTAGGTACAGGCCAAAAAGCAATGCTCCTAAGTGGGACTTCGCTCTCATTCGGTCATTTGATATTTGACATTGGGATTTTGAAATTTGACATTTAATTATGACCTCAAAAGAAATTCTCTACGTGCTTTAAATGCAAATTTGTTGGCAATCCCTTAAGGATTCCTAGGTTAAAATTCCAACCCCCCCTCACGTGCTGCCTCTGAGAGGGCCTTGACCCTGCCGTGGTATAGGAAACCATTCCTATCAAAAACAACCTTTTTGATCCCCTTCTTAAGGGCCCGTTCCGCAATCTCCTTTCCCACCAAGGCCGCGCCTTTCTTGTTGCAGCCCTCCTTGCCTATCTTCTCCCTGAGGCCCTTGGATACGGAGGAGGCCTCCACCAAGGTCGTTGAGGTAGTATCGTCTATAATCTGGGCGTAAATATGCCTCAAACTCCTGAATACGCATAATCGCGGCCTCTCAGGAGTGCCCTTGATTTTTTTCCTTACCCGTTTCTTCCTTCTCTCTCTGGCCTCTGCCCTATTAAAGGCTCCCATTCCTTACCTCTCCAAGTCATCCGACACTACTTGGCACCAGCCTTGCCCGCTTTGCGCCGGATCACCTCATCTTCATATTTTATTCCTTTGCCCTTAAAAGGCTCCGGGCTTCTAAGGGCGCGGATGTTTGCAGCCGTTTGGCCCAGAAGTTCCTTATCAATACCGGTAAGAGTAATCTTTGACTTGTCCACCTTTGCCTCAATGCCCTTTGGCAAAGGAAAATTGATGGGATGGGAGTATCCCAGATTGAAAATTACACTATTGCCACTTACCTCTGCCCGGTACCCTACACCTACGATCTCCAGACTTTTCTGGAACCCCTTGGTCACTCCTGTAACCATATTGTCCACTAGGACCCTGAACAAACCCTGCAATGACTTAGCCTCTTTATCCCTTCTGGTATCAGACACTGACACCTGAATCTTTTCCGAATCAATGGACAGTTTGACCTTGGGGTGGATTTTTCGCGTTAGCTCCCCCTTGGGCCCTTTTACAATTAACACATCCTCTTTCATTGTAACCTGTACCCCTTGGGGGATGGGTACAGGACGTTTGCCAATTCGAGACATTCAAAACCTCCGGTCACTCCAATACCTCATACACCACCAAGGCATGAGGCTGGCCTCACACAACACTACCACACGGAGCACAGTATTTCCCCGCCTACACGTAGTTTCCTGGCCTTTTTATCCGTCATTATTCCCTTTGAGGTGGATACGATATTGATTCCATAGCCATTCAAGACCTTGGGAATCTCGTCATAGCCTGCATAGACGCGCCTGCTAGGCTTGCTGACCCTCTTAAGCCCCTGAATCACTGGCTCGCCCTGGTCATCGTACTTGAGAAAGATCCGTAGGATCCCTTGCTTGCCATCGGGCATCACCCTGAAATTCTTGATATAGCCCTCTGATTTAAGCACCTTGGCAATGTTTACTTTCAGCCTTGAACCAGGTATATCCACAGATTCATGAGATGCCTTTTGGGCATTTCTGATCCTTGTTAACATATCTGCTATGGGATCGGTCATTGTCATACGTATGCTCCCCGCCTGATATTAGGTTGTTAGACTGTAGGCTGTAGATCATAACCTGATAACCTCTAGCCTTCACCTTCAGCCTAACAGCCTGATAAAGTCAATTGTTCACCAGCTTGACTTTATGACTCCGGGTATATGCCCGCTTGAGGCCATGGTGCGGAAACATATCCTGCAGATTCCAAACTTCCGCAAGAAGGCCCTGCTACGCCCGCAAATGGGGCAGCGATTATATCGCCGCGTAGAAAATTTTGGTTCTCTCTTCGCCTTAATGATAAGTGCTTTTCTTGCCAAAACGTCCTCCCTGCTAACCTCGGAACGGCATACCCATAGCCTTTAGGAGATAAAATCCCTCTTCGTCAGTCTCAGCCGTTGTCACGATAGAGACATTAAGTCCCTTGATCTTGTCGACCTTTTCGTAATCCACTTCAGGAAAGATAATGTGCTCCTTTATTCCAATGGTACAATTGCCCCGGCCGTCAAAGACCTTTGGCGAAATACCTCGAAAGTCTCTTACGCGGGGCAAGGCGACATTGAAAAGTTTGTCCAGAAAATCGTACATTCTATCCTTTCTCAATGTAACCATGCATCCAATAGGCATCCCTTGACGGAGCTTAAACCCGGCGATCGAGCGCTTAGCCTTTGTCAC
Source organism: Deltaproteobacteria bacterium (assembly GCA_019307815.1). GTDB lineage: Bacteria > Desulfobacterota > DSM-4660 > Desulfatiglandales > Desulfatiglandaceae > B111-G9. The sequence continues at coordinate 6,476 of JAFDIV010000032.1, read as the reverse complement.
AACAGCCCGTTGGCCGGCTATTAAGGTAAGTTCTTCCACCCCAGAGTCCAGGACCTTGATGTTTTGAATGGCCTCACCAAGGCCCATATTGAGCACTACCTTCTCCACCTTTGGAACGGCCATAATATTCTTATAGCCGAACTCCTGCATAAGTGCTGGAACAACTTCACTATAATATTTCTCTTTTAACCGAGACAAAAGGATCCTCCCTCATTACTCCTTTACAACATATCATCCTATCTTTGTCGGCTCCTCCTTGGATCAGTCATCCAAGGACTCGCCGCATTTTTTGCACACCCTGATCTTTGTCCCATCCTCCAGGCGCCGATGGCCGATCCTCGTGGGCTCTGTGCATTTGTTACATACAAGCATCACATTGGAAATATGCAAAGGGGCCTCTTTTTCAATAATACCTCCCTGGGCCGTTTGGGGGCCAGGTCTTGCATGACGTTTCACCATATTCACCTTTTCCACGAGCACTCTACCCTTCTCAGCATCCACCTTTAATACGGCACCGATTTTTCCCTTTTCCTTTCCAGCTATTACAATGACCTTGTCATTCTTCTTGATCTTCGGTCGTTTCTTTCCCACTTCATATCCCCCAAATCAAAACTCACTCCTCCAGTTTGTGACCCTTTATCCTCTCTCCTCTCAGCACGGATTTATAGGACCTCCGGAGCCAATGAGATGATCTTCATAAATTTTTTGGCCCTCAACTCCCGGGCCACGGGACCAAAGATACGTGTACCAATGGGCTCCTTTTGTTGATTGATCAATACTGCAGAATTGTCATCAAATTTGATGTAAGATCCGTCGGGTCTGCGGATCTCCTTTGCTGTCCTCACGATAACGGCCCGGACCACATCGCCTTTTTTAACCTTTGAATTGGGCAGGGCCTCTTTGACTGAGACCACTACAATATCCCCAACCGTAGCATACCGCTTCTTTGATCCGCCTAGGACCTTTATACAGGAGAGCAACTTTGCTCCGGAATTATCCGCCACCTTTAGTCTTGTTTCGGGTTGTATCATCGCTTATGCTCCAACGAATCCTGTCAACTGGAAACCTATCTTTAGCTCGTGATCATCTGCCCATGGAGCAGAACCTTAGGTTTCCCCATTGGCTTTCTCAATGATCTCGAGCACCTGCCATCTCTTTCTCTTGCTAATGGGCCTGCTTTCAATGATCCTGACCCGGTCCCCTATCCCACATCGATTCTGGGGATCATGGGCCATATATTTAGACCTCTTTCGGATATACTTCTTATAAGTGGGATGTTTAGTCAGCCGCTCCACCAAAACCACCACAGTCTTATCCATCTTATCGCTGACCACGCTGCCCACCAGTCTCTTCTTTACGCCCCTCTGTCTCATAAGAACCTCTCGGATCTATTTTCCCTCGGCCATCTGTCTTTCACGAATCACGGTTTTCACCCTGGCCAGATCCCGTTTGGTTTTTGGGATCATCGCCGTATTACCGAGTTGGCCGGTAGCTTTCTGGAATCTCAAGTTAAACAATTCCTGTTTAAGGGACCTCTCTTTTTCCAGTAACTCATCCATACTTAATTCGCGAAGCTCACTGGCCTTCATATGCTTATTGACTCCTGCTCACAAATCTTGTGGGAAAAGGCAGCTTGTGCCCAGCCAGGCGAAAGGCCTCGGCTGCCACATCTTCAGCCACTCCCTCCATTTCATAAAGGATCTTCCCGGGTTTGACCACAGCCACCCATCCCTCTGGAGCGCCCTTGCCTTTGCCCATACGTGTTTCAGCAGGCTTTTTTGTGATGGGCTTGTCAGGAAAGATCCTGATCCAAATCTTACCACCCCTCTTTACATGCCTCGTAATGGCAATTCGAGCTGCCTCAATCTGCTGGGCTGTCAATCGACCGCACTCCAGCGCCTGAAGTCCATAGTCACCAAATTCCAAGGTGCTGCCTCGATATGCCTTGCCCTTGGTTCTGCCCTTCTGTTGTTTCCGATATTTTACCTTTTTAGGACTCAGCATGGGGAAATCTATCCTTTCTTGTCCGGCAAGATCTCACCTTTGAAAATAATAACCTTCACCCCTACCACGCCATATGTGGTAAAGGCCTCGGCAAATCCATAGTCAATATCGGCCCTGAGGGTATGAAGTGGCACCCTGCCTTCCCGATACCACTCTCTGCGGGCCATCTCAGCACCTCCAAGCCTGCCTGCACAGGAGATTTTGATGCCTAACGCCCCGAAGCGCAAAGCAGAACTAACCGCCTTCTTCATGGCCCTTCGAAACGCCACACGTCTCACCAATTGAAGCGCCACATTCTCCGCAACAAGCTGGGCCTCAACCTCCGGTTTGCGCACCTCTTGGATATCAATGAATATTTCTCTTTTTATCCTTTTTTCGAGCTCTCTCTTGAGGCTCTCAATTTCTGCTCCTTTTTTACCAATAACAATTCCGGGCCGGGCCGTGTGGATACGAATCCTGATTTTGTTGGCAGCCCGTTCAATTTCGATCCTAGATACGCCGGCCTGATACAATCTCTGCTTCAGGAATTTCCGTATGTTGTAATCCTCTACAACAAACGTGCTGTATTCCTTTTTCGCAAACCACCTCGAATCCCAGGTTCTATTAATTCCTAATCTGAATCCGATTGGATTTACCTTTTGTCCCAATCCACACCTCCATTCAATCCAAGTATTCAGCCGGCCCAAAGACCATTTGTATCCCCACTAACCGGGCTAGGCCTTCCTGCCCATTACTTTTCATCCAAAATAACCGTTAAATGGCTTGTCCTCTTCCGTATCCTCGTGGCCCTTCCCAAGGCCCTCGGCCTAAACCTCTTAAGCGTAGGTCCCTCATCCGCATAGATTCTCTTTATATAAAGGGCGTCTACATCCACGTTCGAGTTCTGTTCTGCATTGGCCACAGCCGATTGTACCAACTTTTTTATAATCCGCGCAGCCTTCTGAGGGGCAAAGGTAAGCATATTCAAGGCTTCTTCCACCCGTCTCCCCCTTATTTGATCCATAACCAGCCGCGCCTTACGAGGGGATATTCTCACATATCGCGCTATAGCTCTCGTCTCCATGGTACTATTTCTTTCCCTTCAACCTAGACTTCTTATCTCCTGCGTGACCATAAAATGTCCGCGTCGGGGCGAATTCTCCCAGCTTGTGGCCCACCATATCTTCTGTAACAAAGACCGGTAAAAATTTCCGCCCGTTGTGGACAGCAAAGGTAAGCCCCACAAATTCGGGAATAATCGTGGACCTTCTGGACCAGGTCTTGATAATCTTCCGGCTTTGGGTCTCCCTAGCCCTGCGGACCTTCTCCATCAAATGTTCATCTACAAATGGGCCTTTTTTTAGTGACCTGGGCAAAGTTTTACCCTCCTACAGTTTACTTCTATGATTATCGGTTCTGCGATTCAGCGTTCTGCAGTTTGCCTTTGCTCTACTTTCTTCGCCTCACAATGAGCTTGTCACTCGGTTTTTTCTTTCTCGTCTTATAACCCTTTGTAGGCACTCCCCAAGGTGTAACAGGATGGCGGCCACCTGAAGATTTCCCTTCTCCTCCGCCATGGGGGTGATCCACGGGATTCATGGCAACACCCCTTACCTTAGGCCGCCTCCCCAGCCATCTACTTCTCCCTGCCTTTCCAACGGAAATGTTTTCATAGTCAAGGTTGCCCACCTGGCCAATAGTGGCCTTGCAATCCAGCAATATCATGCGCACCTCACCAGAGGGCAACTTCACTTGCGCATACTTGCCCTCCTTGGCCATTACCTGGCCATAACCGCCTGCGCCCCTGACTAGCTGCCCTCCATGGCCTGGATACAGCTCAATATTATGGATATGTGTTCCCAAAGGAATCTCTCTCAAGGGCAAGGCATTTCCTGTTCGGATCTCTACACCTGAGCCTGATATGACTTTATCGCCCACCCGAAGATCGTTTGGAGAAATGATGTACCTCTTTTCCCCATCTGCATAATGTAGTAAGGCAATGTGGGCCGAGCGGTTCGGATCATATTCGATGGCAGCTACCTTGGCAGGAATGCCGTCTTTGTCCCGCTTGAAGTCAATAATCCTGTACATACGCTTATGCCCACCACCACGATGCCTTGTGGTGATACGCCCCAGATTGTTCCTGCCGCCACTCTTTTTCAAGGGGACCAGCAGAGACTTTTCTGGTTCCTTATCCGTAAGATCTTCAAACGTGGAATAGGTTTGAAATCTTCTTCCTGGTGATGTTGGTTTGACTACCTTAATTCCCATGCCTTACTCCGTCACGATCCCTTCCCTTGGGACCCTGCAAAGATTTACTTTCTGCCAAGTGACCTTCCCAAAAATTTCCTTTCTGTATTGGTGTAGCGCTTATACTCCTTCAAAGAACTCAATATTCTCGCCCGGGGCCAGCTTTACAATTGCCTTTTTCCAGTCAGGTTTTTTGCCCATCTTCATTCCCAGGCGACGCTTTTTACCCCGCACATTAATGGTCCTTACTTCCAATACCTTGGTCATGAGGAGTGCCTCCACCGCTTGCTTTATCTCAATCTTGTTGGCGCGTTTGTGAACCTTAAAGGTCACTTGGTTGTTAAGCTCCTTCTGGAGGTTCGCCTTTTCCGTAATATGGGGTTCTTTTATGACGCTGTAAATATCCACGGTTATGCCAAGACCTCCTCTATCTTTTCCAAGGCGGGACGTTCCAAGAAAAGGTTTTTATATTTCAGGATATCGTACACGTTGATTCCTTCCCGCCTCATGACCTTCACCCAAGGAACATTCCTAGAGGATTTGTCCAGGTTCTCATCCAAGGTCTCTGTAACGATCAAGGCCCCTTTTACCTGGAATCGTTTCATCACCTCTACAAAGGACTTGGTCTTGATCTCAGGCAAACGGAAATCATCCACCACAATCAGTTGATCATTCTGGACCTTGTCAGTCAAAGCCATGCGCAGGGCCGCCTTTCTCACCTTTTTGGGTACCTTTACTACATAATCCCGAGGTGATGGCCCAAAGGCCACCCCACCACCACGTCTTGTGGGAGAAGCGGCAGAGCCGACCCTTGCCCTGCCCGTACCCTTTTGACGCCATAGCTTTCTACCAGAGGCCTTTACCTGAGACCGACTCTTGGTGGAAGCCGACCCTGATCGCTTCTGGGCCAACTGACTGACCACCACCTGATGCAAGACATGCTTCTTTATGGGAACGTTAAACACCTCTTCCCTGAGCTCTATTTCTCCGACCTTTTCCTTCTGTAGGTTATATACATCCACTGTGGTCATCTCTTCCTCACAATAGACCTTATTAGGCCTTGCGGATCTCTACTAGGCTGTTTCTACTACCGGGTACAGCACCTTTTACCACCACCACATCCATCTCTGGCCGCACATCAATAATTTTCAGGTTTTTCACCGTCACCCTTTGATTTCCGTAGTGGCCAGGAAGCTTTCTCCCTTTATAAACCCTACCAGGTGTAGCACTTGAGCCAATGGAACCGGGTATGCGGTGGGATCTGGAGCCATGGGTCTTTCTCCCTCCAGAAAAGCCCCATCTTTTCATCACGCCACTAAAGCCACGCCCCTTGCTCGTCCCAGAGACATGGACTGTCTCACCAATGGTAAAAATATCCGACTTGATCTCCTGGCCCAGCTCAAATTGCTCCGGATCCTCTACCCTGATCTCTCTCAATACTTTAAAGTAACCTGTACCTGCTGCATCGAAATGTCCCTTAAGGGGCTTGTTTACCCTGCTCTCTTTCTGGGGCTCAAACCCCACCTGAATAGCATTATATCCCTCTTTTTCAACGGTTTTCTTTTGGGTAACCACGCATGGCCCCACCTTTAAGACAGTGGCCGCCACGCTTCGGCCTTCATCAAGAAAATAACGCGTCATCCCGATTTTTTTACCAAAAAGCTTGTTTACCATAACCTTTCAGCCCCATATATTGAACAGCAGAGTATTATCCTTTTTGTGGCCAGTCGCTCTACATCAGGCACAAATCTCATCCCTCGCGCCACCTTCCCAGGCCACGCTCAAGCAAAGTGGCTCAAAGGCCACTGCAAAGTTAGAGCTTAATTTCCACGTCCACACCAGCAGCCAGGTCGAGCTTCATCAAGGCATCGACCGTCTGTTGGGTAGGTTCCAAGATATCCAGAAGCCTCTTATGAGTACGAATCTCAAATTGCTCCCTGGATTTCTTGTTCACGTGCGGTGATCGTAAGACGCAGTACTTATTTATCTCGGTAGGGAGAGGGATCGGACCGGCAACCCGTGCCCCTGTTTCTCTGGCCGTCTCTACGATTTCCATAGCAGCCTGATCCAGGAGCTTATGATCATAGGCCTTCAGCCGAATCCGAATCTTTTGATTCGTTAGCATTCCCTCATCTCCCCTTATTCTATGATCTCACTAATAACACCTGCACCCACTGTCCTGCCACCTTCACGAATCGCAAACCTCAACTCCTTCTCCATCGCTATAGGAGTTATCAAACTCA
>JAFDIV010000075.1 GCA_019307815.1 Deltaproteobacteria bacterium | reverse complement strand
GGCAGGGGTGTTTGGCGACGAGCCCGAACAGAAACAAAAGGTAGCCCTCCCTCCGCCACATGCAAAGGGTGTGGCTGCGGTCGGGCACCCAAATTGATTGAAAGAGAAATTTTTTCCTTGACACGGTGCTTTTTCATAGGTGTCCAAGATAACTAGATTTTGTTATATGGAGCTTGTAATTTCAACTATTTGAAGGGTCACGACCGGTGATAGAAAATTCAGGCTGTATTCTTGAGAGTCCCCGAGCAGGAAAACGGCATATTCCCTCCGCTACGTTCGTTTCGCCGTCGTGGCTCCACTCACTGCGGGTTTTGGCCCCTTCACGATCCTGGTTACGGGTCCAAAACACGCCGCTTCGGGAACATCCCGTTCCCCTGCTGATGAACAAAAACGGTTTTTGGACACGGATGTACACATGTATAATAATATGATTCATCTTTCATCTGGACAATACCTTCACTAGAGGCAGAATGGGGTCTACTTAGAACGGAAAAGTAGAATTGACGGCTGGACCACTATTTTATGAGAGGATCATACAAGCCACTCCGCTACAGCTTCAAGGGCAAAGAATTATGTCGTTAGAGGGGAATACTCAACAATTTCGATTTAGATCTATTCACCCAAAGGTCCTAATCGGTACTGCAAGTGACCGGTACGCAGGGTGGCTGGGTCAGATTTATTCGCCACAAAAATACATGGGAAGGATAAAGCGCCGTACCAAAAGGGTGGGTGGAAAGAGCTTTGTGGAGGAGGTGCTTCCAGTAGATAGCGTCCAGGAATATTTCGAGCACTTCGGTGTTTTGGAGTTAGATTTTACCTTCTATGCCCCTATCAAAGACAACCAGGGCAAACCTGCCCGCAACTACCACACCTTGCGCTCTTACAGCCAATACCTGAAAGAAGGCGACAAGCTCATACTCAAGGTGCCCCAGGTATTTTTTGCAAAGAAGCTGTGGCAGGGGAAGGTATTCGCCACAAATCCCGCATATCTGGATGCCGATGCCTTCAAGAGGCAATTTTATGAGCCGGCCCTTGAGCTAGTTGAGCCCTGGCTCCATGGGATGCTTTTTGAGCAGGAATACCACCGAAAGCAGGACCGGCCAGCACCATCCCAGGTGGCTCGTGAACTAGACCAATTTTTCAGTTCCATCCCACAGGACAGCCGCTATCATGTGGAGCTGCGTACTGAGTCCTTTCTTTGCCCAGAGCTTTTCCATGTGTTTGAGGCTGCCTTCATTGAGGCGGCAGTTCAATCTATCGGGAAAGAGGTTTTTCAATGCCTCCGGTGACCTAATCATCAGGCTGATGACCCCAAGGGGCATGAGGTACGAGGATGCCTACGGAAAGGCCCATCCATTTGACAAGCTGATAGACGGGATGTTGCAGGGATCAATGGTGCGTGACACAGTGGAGCTTGCAAGAGAAGCGATTGATCATGGGATCAGGCCAAATATCATCATCAATAACCGGGCTGGAGGCAATGCCCCCCTTATTGCGCAGAAGGTGGCCAGGTCTTTTATGCAGTGTCCAACTCCTATCTCTTTCCATGCTGACACCAGATCGCCCCAATGCCAGGCACACTCATGAGCAGTTTGGCAATTGGGTCATTTTTCCCTGCGCCATTGACCACCTCAGTTAGGGGCTCAATTTGGTTCATAAGCTCCTGATACAAACAGAGATAGCTTTATACTTGATCTTGGTGATACTGTGGCAGCTGTACTTGCTCTAGATACTGTAACATTCGCATACCAAAAAGATCACTAACAGCAAGATCTCTGAGCCGAGCCATTGACAATTTATCCAAAGATTGGCTATCAATTGCAAGTGCCAAATACAAAACGGGATAATAGAGTGCAGGAGGAGGTGGACATAATGAAGATTAAATGGAACGGGCATGCTAGCTTTACGATTACCTCTGACAAAGGGATAGTTATTGTCACAGACCCTTATGATCCTTCTGGGTATGGCGGAGTCCTAAGATATGACCCAGTGACCGATCGTGCCGATGGGGTGCTTATCAGTCACGACCATGCTGACCACAATTATGTGGACAGCCTCAGCGGCTCTCCTGAGGTCTTGAAGGGATCAGGGGAGATAAAGGGGATACAGGTTAAGGCTATTCAGACCTATCATGACGAATCAGGTGGCTCAGAGCGAGGACCAAATACAGTC
>JAFDIV010000003.1 GCA_019307815.1 Deltaproteobacteria bacterium | reverse complement strand
GTGTATGCCCACCGGACAGACCTCTTGGCAATTGCCACAAAGGGTGCAGCGAAATACTGTGGGGCTGAAATTGGTAAGTTGTTCTTCAACTGAGGCCCTTTTTCTAAAGATCTTTCTTAATAACCTTACTCGCCCCTTTAGTATCTCTTTGAGGCCCTTTATCCGGTGAAGGGCGGAGAGCTGTCCATCCTCTGCGGCTGTGGCCGCCGGGCATACGTCTGCGCATAGCTGGCAATTGGTGCACGCCTCTATCTGAATAAGTTGATTGATGGTGTAGTCTTGGTTTGACATTTTAAAATAGGAAGTCAGGAGTTAAAAGAGTTTCCAAAAAAATTCTGTTCTTTCCTCTTGAGTCGAAACCACAATCATAGGTTTGGCTGCCAGTTGAAGGCCTTATCATGCCTGATCCGCATATTTTTCAATGTCTGCAATGAGCCATTTTTCTATGGCTTCAGGACCGTGAATCAAATCTTCCAGCTCTGCCATATCATCCGGCTTGATTTTGAACATCCATCCCTTTCCATAGCAGTCATCGTTGATCAGTCCAGGATTGGCCTCAAGCTCCTCATTGACCTCCACCAGTTCCCCGTTTACCGGTGCATAGACCTTACCGAGCCATTTGCCTGATTCGATCTTGGCAAACCTCTTCCCTTTTTTGAGTTTTTTGCCCTCCTCTGGTAGCTGAACATAAATGATCTCACCTGCCATGGTCTGGGCAAAATCATCCATGCCCATGACTAGGACGTCGCCCTCGGGCCGCACCCAGAAATGATTTTCCTCATAGTACAGATCATCCGGCATGTTGTATCCCTGAATTTGCATGAAGAATCCTCCTTATTTGTTGACTATACTCTTGGACATGTTGTTCTCGTGCCCAATGTATTATCTTCGATCTCCACGAATCAATGTTGAACAATTCATATATCTTAGATTCCCGCCTTCGCGGGAATGACAAATGAACATTTAGCCGACCAACGTAAGACCTGGCCACATGCTGTCAGTTATGGAGGGTATTACAAGCCTTCCCTCAAGTCGCTCTGCCTTGAAAAGAAAGGAGCACACCAAAACCTTCAATATTGGAACAATTAACAAGCATGCGGAAACTTGAGCCAGCTTGCTAGCACTGATTTTCAGATCGTCATTTGCAGAAAAAAACCCGTGAAATGTCATTCCCGCGCCTGCCTGTTGCAGACAGGCAAGCGGGAATCCAGAAATTCAGATAATCTCCTCATAGAGATCTTTCCAATCTGGGTTTTTCTCTTCAATCAATCTTATCTTCCACATCCTTCGCCATTTTTTCATTCTTTTCTCTCTAATAATTGCGTCTTCAACAGTCGAATAGACCTCATAATAAACCAACCTGTTTACGTTGTACCTTTTAGTAAAACCCTCTACCATTTTGTTCTTGTGTTCCCAAACCCTTCTCGCCAAATCCGATGTTATCCCTATGTACAAGGTCCCGTTTCGCTTACTGGCCAATATGTAAACATAGAACTGCTTATCCATACCAAGTCAAATTTGGCTCCAGGGGTTCTTATTCCATCTCCTCCATCAACTCATTAATGAACTGGGTTGTGTTGTAGATGCGGATTTTGTCCTTTCTCAGCTTGGCCTGGCTTAGATTGTGCACACAGGAATTGCACTCGGTAAGCAGCACGTCTGCCCCCATATCCAATGCCTCCTGCAAGCGCCTGCGTGCCATGGCCAGGGAATTCTTCGGATAAGCCCCTCTTACGCCCCCTCCAGCACCACAACACAAGGAATTCTCCCTGTTGTGAGGCATCTCCACAAAATTGAGAGCAATCTTCTTGATAATCTCTCTTGGCTCCTCATAGATGCCACAGTGCCGCCCCAAATCACAGGGATCATGATAGGTGACCAGCTTATCCGTTGTGACCCCAAAATCAAAGTCCTGCAGAAATTGGGTGATATGGAGAATCTCTATATTGTTCTTCAGTTCCGCGTATTCAGGCCGACTGTCGAATGTACGCCAACAATAGGGGCATTCTGTGACCAGCTTTCTCGCACCCACTGACAAGATTGTCTCAATGTTGCGTCTTACCAAATCCTCATTGATTCTGTACCCCACGTCTTCCAGCACGCCACTACAGCACACCTCATCCACGAGCGTGTAATCCACGCCTAGTCTATCCAGAAGATCCAGGGTTGACTCGGTGGCTTCATCCTCACGGTAAAGGCCCACACATCCCACAAAGAACACCACCTCTGCCTTTTCTTTTCTCCCCCTATCAAAATTCTCAGGTTCCTCTTCACCGTAGATATTGGTGTATTTGCGTAATACCTGATTCATTCCTTTAAAAGCAGGATGGCAAGATCCGATGTTCACCATATCCTTTCGGACCTGCTTGATGATCTCCGGCACGTTTACCCCGGAAGGGCAATTTTCCGCACAGCTTGCACACGTGGTACATTGAAACAGGGTTTCTATTAATTCGTCGTTCAATTCAATCCTTCTATCCATCACCTCTTTCAAAAGTAGCATCTTACCCCTGGCATTAAGGGCCGGCCGGAGTGTAGCGCCATATACTGGACACACCGCCTGGCAAAACCCACACTTAGAACATAGCACCACCTGATCGCGAAATTTCCGCTCAAAATCATATTTAGGTTCCATCAATTACCTCACTCATCTATCTTACTCTACAAGTGACCTATTGTAAGCCTTTGTACTCCTCTCTAACGGCCCTAACGATCTTCCTTCCCAGAACCCTCATTCATAACCAACACCACAGGCGCCATTACAATATGAAAAAGCCTGCTAAATGGGATATAGGCCACAAAGGCCCCGGCCAGAATAGCATGAACATACCACAGATATATATAGGCAGAAGTTAAGTTGGTTGACTCAGCAAAAAATCTGCTGATCCAATACCCCACAAGCGCATACTCACTGTCCCCAGGCCACCCTGTCATGGCCATGCGCATTCCTTCCAAAATAAAGCCAGCAACTACAATCCCCCCAATGAGGAGCAATGCCCAGAGATCCTGTTTTGGTATTGCTGCCTTTGATCGAAAGCCTCTTAATGTCTCCCGGCAAAAGGCCATTGTAACCCCTAATAAAATCAGAATACCCGACAGATCAAAACAAAAGGCAGTGACCATGTGGTTCTTATCCAGCATGGTCCATATCTCTCGTGCCTCAGGGCTCCATAGGGATCCCATCAATGCAATAAGCCCCCACACAAATCTAAATATAAAGGGATAAAATATCAGGGCATGAATCCACCAACGGGCCTCCGACTGCCTGTAAAGGCGCCTTTGAAAAAACACATCCAAGATCAGGACCTTAAGGATAGCAGGGAGCCTCGTTGAAAAAAGGACTTTTAAACCTCTTCCAATTATAATTAGCAACTTGGCAATCGGGTTTCCATCTCCTAGCCTTCCAGAAACGCTTCCCGTAAGCCAATATGAAAATGAAAGGAACAGTCCCAGGAAAAATATGACAAATGCAATGATTGTAATTGTATCCTCTGCTGAAAAGGTGGATGCATGGCAGCCCATACAAATGATGCTTTTGGCAGGCAGTATGGCTGCAGGGGCACCTATCTTATTATGCTTGAAATGGCACCTCTTACAACCTTCATGACTGTCGTCCTTTATCATCTCATGGATACGAAGAGGATGCCCCTCTTTCTCGACTATTTGAAAGAGCACTTGTTTGGTTTCAGGATCTCGGATGGGTATAACATCTTGGAGATGGCAGGCGCTGCAAGCCACGTTCATATGGGCATCATGGGCCTTTTTTTCATCATGGCGGGTGTGGCACCTAAGGCAATCTACTTGACTTTGCTTCCCATGGTTAAATGCAGCCCCATATGTATGGCAATCTGTACAGGCAAGACTCCAATGGGGCGTATTGCGGTATGTAGCTGGGTCAATAAGGGGTACTTGCTGTGAAGTAATGGTGGAGGCAGGGCCTCCTCCCTTTGCATGACAATGGAAACAAAGTAAGCGCTCTTTCCTTCGATCCAATGGCCCTGCAGTATCCAAAACAATGTGACAGGATATGCACTTGGAATCTTCCTCGAAAAACGAGGGCATACCTTTCTTGGGTTCATGACAGGCGGCACATTGTTTTTCTTTTGCTATCCCTGGCCCAAAACGCCCTTTATGGTCTTCTATTGGCAACTGATAGTGTACTTTATGGCAGCGAATACAATAAATATATTTTTTCTTGTTCGAGACCCTATTGCGTCCGTGTGTTCCACTGTCAAGACCTTCTCGTACCTCCTCATGACAGCCCAAGCAATGCTCTGGAGAAAAGAATTGTCCCCGCGACTTGGTGACTTCCATGGGATCTGGATGAATCTGTTTGGATGGGATATCCTCATGGCATTCTTGACATGATATCTGACCATGGGCTGAGATATGAAATCTACGGGCATCGATCAGCCAAGATCCATTGGCAGGACACCAAAGTATGGCAAATAGCAATAAAAGGGCTACCGTAAAAGCCTGGGTCTTTTTAAATACCTTCCACCGCCTTAGCATTACTGGTTGCCTTCTCCTGACCTGCCAGAAAATATCCCCCTTCTTCGGTTCGACCAATTATATTGGCTGAAACCAAAAGCTCCAAGGCCCTGGGTCGATAATCTCTTACCCCTACCATAAAAAAACTCCGCTTTGAATAGGGAAGCTTAACAGCCGAGGATGGATCAACCGCACTACTTTGCCTAAGCTCTTCAATGATCTTGCGGCAGGTCCGCTTGATCCGCCAAACATTTGCCTGCTGGATAATCCACGCAGTACACAGAAGTGCCGAAATTCCTATAACAAGTTGAATCCTATCATCCATTTGTTAACCTCGGTGTTTTGTCTGTCCTGTGAAAAAGGTCAAATTTCCTATGTTAAAGGCTTATACCTATTGCTGTCCTATTCTGAAAAAATAGAGGAGGCCCCTTTTTGTCTAAGGGACCTCCTCGCTTCTCACTACTTAGCACCTACAATCGCTTATTACCATACCAAGAAGAAAAACTAGCCAAACAACACCTCATCGCCCGCTCCCACATAGAGTTTACTCACAGATGTATACCGTCCACTACCTTTTACAACAGGATAGCCAAGTTCAATCATCTTTTTTACAGCCGCCAGACCTGTACAGTGATTACATGCCACTTTCTGGAAATTATATTTTGCCATTCCCGTTATCAGATGAGCGCGTTCAGGTTTAATGGGCCCAAACGGGGCAATGTGAAGTCCTCCGTATACGCCGTACATCTTGTCACCACCAGCCAGTTTTTGTTGCGCAAAGTCTGCGAAGGTCAAAATACCTTGATGACAACATCCAGTGACACAAACAATGCCTTTGTCTTTCACATTGAAATAGAGAGACTGCTCGCCCCTGACACGAATCACAATAGGAAGATCAAAGACGACTCCAGCACATCCGTTGTACAGTTTGTTTATTGTTCCCGGCTTAAGTTGTACCAACTTCCCCCTGTGTGGGATGCGATTTCTGGCACTGGGGGTGATAAATTCGGCTCCTCGTAGGAAGTGCATTCCTTCTGGATAAAAAGTACTGGGAATAATGATCTTGATTTCTGGATTGTACTTGAGAACTGTTTCAAGGCCCCAGAAATGATCCAGATGCTCATGGCTGATGAAAAGAAATTCAATCTCCCCTGTTTTGAGCATCCTATCTATACCTTCGCGCTTGAAGCACTCATCCATATAATCACGATTCCAACCTGTGTCCAGCAGGAACTTGTGATGGCGACCATCTAGGGTCTCAATATCGATTAAGGAACAACTTCCCGCGGCGTTATTAGGGTCCCATGGAATGACCCACTGATTTGTCTTAGGTCCTCCTGCAGCCTTCATTTGACCGATAAGTTTCTTGCTATCATACCATCCCAACTCTGAGATACACCTCACACGGACGCTTTTACATTGGCCGATGTCATACTTGCCGCTTGCCATAGCCTCCATGGGTTCGTGAAAGACAATACCACCCAGCCCTAGGACGGCTCCCCCTATTGCCATTGCCTTCATAAATTCTCTTCGGTCTATCTCTTTCATAGTTTGCCCCCGCTATAAGATTAGCGCCAACAAAACACATCCCCTTTAGCGTCTCCCAATACCTGACGCTTACTGAATTATATCTCACCTCCTTTCCTGTTGGCTTCTTTTCTTTAATAAATAGATCCGGGCATAGCGTTTTTAACAGCCCTTTGGCCTTTCCTTAGAAGGGGGGTTAAAATGTAAATACGGTTGCATCCTTGGACATGGAAATGAGATCAGGGGCACCTGCAAACGTCGCAGTATTCACCACATCAGCCTCGCCAACCTGGCGATTCTTGGCACACGGGATTCACACATAAATGGGGACCTGATTTTCCACCAAATACTCAAAATATGTCTTGGCCTCATCACCCGTGGGGGCCTTTATCTGATCCACCATGCCGGGTTTGGCCAAAACAACGGCATCATCAGTAAAAAACAGATTCACTTCATTGCCTTGCTCTTTTGCCACCTTTGCAAGCTGCAGTGCACGGGTAACACGGGTAGGATCCTCCAGGCCTCGTGTCAATACAAACAAGAACTTACTCATGGTGCACCTCCTTTCTTAGGTTCCTAGATCACCCCCCTATTCCTTGACTCTTTTAAGCTCAATCTTAACTCGATTGTTTGAATTGGGGCACTCCCAAATCATGACATCAGGATTATCACCAAGAGGAGAGTCCCCTCCAAACTGGAGCATGGTAATCCAATTGTGAATATTATGATAAAAATACCCACAAAACTCGCCACATTTGTGCAAGCTCAATTCAAACTCATCCCCGGGCTTCATCCCTATAGTGCAATCTCCTTGCATGTCCACTACCTTTGCCACAACCTTGTCTCCAAGCTTTGGATAATTAACAGCCATGAAGTCTCCTCCTTTCCACATTTTTTGATCATTATCCAACTAAAAAACAGATCGTTCCTCAATTTGCACTATGAGGGAGGGGCTTCCACATCTTCAAGGCCTCGGATAGATTCGACCACACCGTAAGAACCGCCTCTGTCCCAAGAGCACCGCCATCAAATTCCAGGATGGTCTTCCCTTGCACCATTGCCTTTGTAAACGTGGGGTCAAAGGGAATTTTGCCAACAATGCCAACCCCCTTGGATTCTGCCAAGGCCTCTAATGCTTCGGTCTCCGCAAGGTTTAAATCATATTTATTGATACACAGAAGACAAGGCACCCTAAAGTGGGAGGCAAGTTGAACAACTCTTTCCATATCATGCTTTCCTGACACAGTGGGTTCAGCAACGATTAACACTGCCGTCGCCCCTCCAATAGAAGCGATGACCGGACACCCCACACCAGGAGGGCCGTCTGTTAGGATCAGATTCAGTTGATTCTTTTCCGCAAGCTTTTTGGCTTCCTGCCTGACCAATGTAACCAATTTACCCGAATTCTCCTCTGCTATGCCGAGACTTGCGTGAACCATAGGGCCAAATCGCGTATTTGATATAAACCATTGCCCGCATGTATTTTCAGGAAAATCTATGGCCTTCTCTGGGCAAAAGTAGTAACATACACCACAGCCTTCGCATTCAATAGAGTCCACCACAAAGTCTTCGCTGATTGCATCCCACCTACAGAGATCTCGACAAAGCTCACATTGCGTGCATTTGTCTGAATTGATAACAGCCGTATGCCCGCCCGTAAAGTCATGTCGCTCTTGAACCGCAGGGTCCATGATAAGATGGAGGTCTGCTGCATCCACATCTGCATCGCAAAGCACTTTACCCTCTGCAAGCACTGCAAACGCCGCAACCAAGGTTGTCTTACCCGTGCCGCCCTTACCACTGATAATAACCAATTCCTTCATAACTGTTCAGTTCCCTTTCACAATCCCTTCTATACGATTATAGAGATCCACAAACCTTTCCTTCCACTCCGGCATCACTTCTACAATCAGTTCTCCTCTAGAGTAGGATTCCGCAATTTTTCGATCAAAAGGAATTTCAAGTAAAACAGGTATCCCCTCCTGTTCGGCGTACTGCTTCACCTTTTCATCTCCCAGGTCAGACCGATTAATCACCAATCCAGAAGGGATTCCCAATACCCTTACTGCACCTACTGCCAGTTTGAGATCATGGAGCCCAAAGGGAGTAGGCTCAGTAACCAGCAAAACAAAATCAGCCCCTTTCATTGCAGCAATAACCGGGCATGAAGTCCCAGGAGGGGCGTCAATAATTGTTACTCTGTTACTGTCCTGATAAGTTCGAACTTGCCTTATTAAAGGAGGGCTCATGGCCTCTCCCACCCTCAGGCGCCCGTGCACAAACTGCAAGCCGTCTCTGTATCCCTTTTCAATGAGGCCCAGTTCCCGGCCTACCTCGCTGATCGCCTTCTCTGGGCATACCTCCATGCACCCTCCACAGCTATGGCACAATTCATGAAACGCCAAAACCGTCTCTCCAATCACCACAATGGCCTTGAATTGACATATTTCCGCACACTTGCCACATAGGGTGCATTTTTCCTCATCTACCTGGGGGACAGGCGTGGTAATGGTTTTTACCTCTTGGATATCTGGATCAAGGAAAAGATGGGCATTGGGTTCCTCCACGTCACAATCCAAAAATTGTATATTGCCGCCCAGAGAAACCGCCAGATTTGTCGCAACCGTTGTCTTCCCTGTCCCACCCTTTCCACTTGCCACACTAATAATCATAACCAGCTCCTAAGCAACTCCAGTGTCCTGCCACCTCACTCCTTACCATCACAGGTCATGCTCCATTTCCTATTTCCTTTTTTTATCATGTAATCGCTTAGTGCCTCCTGGAGTGTCTCTCCTGCCAGAAAAGCACAGTGTTCTTCTTCCTTGGGCAATCCTCCCAGCTTTTCTAAAATCGTATCCCCTGTTATCTCAATAAGTTCATCAGGCGTTTTTCCAATGGCCATCTCCGCTGCAAAGGAACCACATACGGCGCTGGAGCCGCATCCATCGGTAAGAAAGGAAGCATCCTTTACTCGATCATCTTCAAATCTCAAAAAGATTTCCATGGTATCCCCACATTTTCCTGTTACCCTAGCATAACCGTCAGGGTTTTCCATGGAACCCATAAATCGCATATGCAACCATCGCTCAAATGCCAATTCACCGTAGGCGTTTCTGGTCTCCTCGTAGATCTGTTCTTGTAACTCATTCACAAAGTCATCTAGCTCATTACCCATACAATCTTTTCTTCCTCCTGACACAGTTTATTCCTTGCGCCACATTTTCCTCAAATCCCTCACAACTCGGAAACGACATTCGAACAAATCATTAATCTTCAAAGACAGCGCCCCACTTACTACTCCCGTGTCATTGACGTTCCGCACTTTGGGCACTTTACTTCAAAGCAAGGCACCCCTCTCTCATGTGGCACCTTTTCTCCACAGTTAGGGCAGACACAATTGCCCCCTGGGCCCATGCCGCGTCCACCGCCCATACCACGGCCTCCGCCTCCCCCACTACCCATACCTCTTCCTCTCTGTGCCATTTACTTACCTCCTTGTTTTGTTATCACAGTAAATATCTTCTATCCTAAAAAATCCCATACACTCGGAAATTGGATGCCCCGAATGCCTGGGCTCAATGATAATCATGCGTTCCCAAAACCACCTCAATGCCGGTTGCCTTTTGAACAAGAGAGGCCAGCTCACCTGGGGATAAGTAAGGGCATCCAGGCGTTGAACCAGCAAGACATGAACTGAAGTAAATTTTGTCCGGCTTTATTTCAGACAATTTCATGGCCATTCCCAAATTGGAGATCAAGGGCCTCCCAGGACATTCACATTTAATAAATGCCACAACTTGACACGGGCTATCAAAATTGCCTTCTCCCAGGGCCGCCGCCTTCAAACACCGCCATTCCCCCGGGCACCCATATCCACTATCCATGTAGGCTCCACAACCAATAATCGCTACCCTTTCCATTCACAGCCTCCTCCTCTGGTTAGTGCCATGCATACAATGTGTTAACTCGACTACTGGCTTTAGCGCACTTTGTTAATGATCACACACGTTCTCACCTGACATCAATGCCCCGGACAGGTACATCTCTGCCAAGGCCTCGGGGCTTTTTTCAGGGGCCCCAACAATGACATCAATACCCTTTTCCTCCAAAAGCTGCTGCGCCCTGTCCCCAATACCTCCGGCAATAACCACATCCGCTCCCTCCTCATGAAGCCAACGGGGTATAACTCCTGGTTCATGCTGAGGGGGAGTTTTCATCTCCACCTTCTTTATCTTTCCATCCTCGGCTTCGATAAATGCAAACTGTTCACAATGCCCGAAATGAGGCGATAGTCTTCCATCTGACACCGGCACTACGAGCAATCGACCGTCTTTCTTGGCCGCCTTCTTTTCCGCTCCCCCCGAAGCCTGAGCAATCTTGGCGGTACTTTCTCGGCCGCATACCTCTATGACCAGATCCACCATTTTAAAAAAGGCTTGTTTGAAGGCAGAATCCTCTCTCTCCAAGATTTCCATACTACCTACATCCCCATTCTGCACCACCTCCGCCTCCAGGGGCAAACTGCCTAGAAAACGCAGCCCCTCTTGCTTGGCCGTTAACATGCCACCGTGCGCCTTAAACAACTCTATAATTTCTCCACAGTGAGGGCATTTGAAGCCGCTCATGTTCTCAACAATACCGAGGATTTGCATATTTACGGTTCGGCAAAAATTGATGGACTTTCTCACATCGGCGAGGGAAATCTCCTGCGGAGTGGTTACAATAAGGGCCTTAGCATCAGGTATGGTTTGGGCTACGGTTAATGGTTCATCACCTGTTCCTGGAGGAGAGTCAATAATAAGATAGTCCAGGTCTTCCCACTCAATATCAGCAATGAATTGGCGGATCACGCCAATTTTAAGCGGGCCCCTCCAAATGGTAGCCCTGTCCTTGTTATCGCCCATTAATGGCTCAATGGAAATAACATCCAAATTGGGTATGTATCTTACAGGCTTGGCCTTTCCTTCTTTACTGCCAGGCTGAATACTGCCCTTGAGGCCAAGCAACCGAGGTATACTAGGCCCGTGGAGATCTACGTCCATAAGCCCTACTTTGTAACCTTTCTTGGCTAACGTTACAGCGAGATAGGCAGCCACGCTGCTCTTGCCCACACCGCCCTTTCCACTCATGACAAGTATCTTGTGCCTTATGTGACTCAGCCTTTCTTTTATTTCCATGTCCTGCTGTTTGTGCTCGTCTTGAAATCCATGCATTCCACAGCTCTTACCTTCTTGTGCCATTATCCTTGAACCCTCCTCTTCATACTAAATTTAAGGTTTCTTTACTTTCTTATATCACAAATTTCAGCCATTTCCTTCATTTGCTCCTCTCCGCACCCTGGCATCAAAAACTTTGGATCACATAATCTCCCGCTCAAATATGCTTTGACGACTTCCTCAGTTTGCCCGGATATCCACGGGATGACTTTCACTCCCGATGCTATCAGCATATCCCTAAACTGGGAGGAAATGGCCCCACAAATCAGTAATTCAACCCCGAGCCCCTTAATCCTGGAACATCGCCGCCCAAGGTCTTTCTCATCCAAAGAGGTTTGAAAGCGCTTTGTCTCCTTGGCATCCTCCACATCAAACACTAAGAGCCTGGAGGCGGTATCAAATACAGGAGAAACCTTTCCCTCCCAAACTGGTATTGCAATCTTCATGGGATACAACTTCCTCAAAAATTCAGGTGCGCGATAGGGGCTATTGGTTTGGAACCCTTTTCAGTGATCACAAACATTTTGCCCGGTAACAAGCGTGCCTTTCAAATAGTCCTGGACCGCCATCTCCGGATCCATCTCAGGGGCGCCGGTGACAACTTGTATCCCTTTCTCCTGGAACAGACCGAGGGCCCGTCTGCCCATTCCTCCTGCAATCACCACATCAACGCCTTGCTCACTCATCCAATTTGGCAGAACACCGGGTTCATGAGGAGGGGGTGTTTTGCTTTCTGTACGTTTGATCTGTCCGTTTTCGGTCTCTACAATCAGGAAGGACTCGCAGTGGCCGAAATGCGCGCAAAGCCTCCCCCCACTCACCGGAACAGCAATTCGTAGGGAGTCTTCTGAAACCGAGGCAGGACTTGCTTGGCCTCCAGCCCTTCTGGCCAAATCCATCTTTGTGGCATTATGGCCCTTCTCCAATTCTTGAATTCTTAACTCTATTTGTTCAATCTGTTTGCGTAACTCACTGGCCTGAGCCCTAAGTTCCTGGAGCTCTCCAGCCCGCGAGGAAGTGGAAACTGGGGCACTAGATCCGCGGCCCCATCCCGACATTTGGGATTTCCATCGCATACCCATGCCGCGTCCCATGCCCATTGCACGACCACCAACTCCGCCACCCCCCATTCCATAGTGGTCTGGCACATTGGCCTCTGAACTAGCCCTCAGTTTTCCCCTTATAAAGTCTTCAACGGCCTGCCTAACCGTACCACTCTGACCCACAATGACCTGAATTCCTGCAGCATTAAGGGTTCTAACCGCATTTGGCCCGCAATTGCCTGTAATAACCACCTCGGCACCCTTAGATGCCACAAATTGGGCGGACTGGATTCCTGCACCACCCCCAAGGGCTATATTTTCATTGTCAAATACTTCAAAACTCATATCATCTGGGTCCACGATGATAAAATAGGCACAGCGCCCAAAACGGGGATCAATCTGAGAATCCAGATCTTGACCAGTAGAACTTACCGCAATTTTCATTGGCTTCACCTCTCTTTTTGCAATCTTAGCATCCTCTCGCACGCTCTATAACTTATGGCGAGATAGAACATTAGCATGATCTTTCCCATAACCCCTTTAGCATTTCCCGTGCCATGCCTTAGCAAACCGTGTTAGGCAAAACTACTTGAAATTACACACTATCCAAAATATGCTTCAAGATGATCCAAAAGGGTATCTCAAAAATTATTGCATTTTTGCATTATACATATAACTTTATTGCATATTTGCAATATCTAGCGCCCTATTTCTCATTAGGACTATCTCACCCACTTCAGCCTTCAAGTCCCTGGCAACAACAGGGCATTTCACCTGAAGTAGAAAAAAAACATTATTTTTCTTTACCCCTTCCAGGGCCTCATAATTTCCCTGTCCCTTGGCGAGAACGAGGTCGGCCTTTTCAAAAACATCCAAAAATTCCTTCGAGCATCCGCTAAGAATCGCCCCAGGGGCGTTGGAGCCAGTGGTTATGACCCTAGCAAACGTGCCAATTCCCACTGCCAGAGCATCTTCAAGGGTTGCGTCATTAAGTATTGGGCCGCCCCGGACAGCCAAGATAATATCAGCCTTCATTTCCCTTCGCAGAAGTGAAAGCAAGATCTTGTCACCAACAATCTCGCCTGCATTATCAGCTACATATAGTAATGTATTAGCCTGCGACACAGATTCCACAAAATCCTCGGCCTGAAACGTCCCCAGACGTGGAGAAAGAAGTTGGTTGAACAAATCCTCCACTCGGTCCCAATTACGCGTTGGCCCCATGTCAATGGCGTTACACGCCCCTGCTAGTTTAATCGCCTCTAATAGAGGGTTTGCGGAACCACTAATGTGCCTTTGGAGGTCTCCCTCCATTTGAAGAAGGCAACGGTTTTGCTCTTGTTTCATCTCTTTGTAAGGGTCTGAGCTTCTGCTTAATTCCCTTATTCTCTTGTGAATAACCTGGGCAATCTGGGGAGGCGTAGCTGTAAGATCCATTGCCTTTAATATTTCCATGATTCCATTTAAAACCTGTTTCTGTTCAGCCTCGTCTAGCCCAGCAATTCTGGATGCCTCAAGCCCATGGCGAAGGAAGCACGCATAACATTCAAGATAGGTTTTCACTTTGCCTCACACCTCTCTCCTGCAAGCTCCTCCAGCCGAGCAAGGGGGCGTTTCACATCTCTCGGTTCGCCCACAACATGTCCTCCCTGGCAACCGATCCCCCGAGCTGCTCAAAAAAGATGCGGTGGAAAGAACTCTCTCCATGTCATCACTTCCACAATGGGGGCATCTGATAGAAATATCGTCCTGCCCAACTAACAGAAACTCCTCAACTTTTCCACACGTCCTGCACCTATACTCATAAATGGGCAATGTCCTTCACCTCCCTCACATAGTATTTTGGCAGCCAATCTGGCAAATACCATGCCAGCAACATGTATAAGAGATAGTCTGAGCTCACCGATGCCCTTTGGGCAACTTATTGATATAAAAGCGTTTTGTGTGTTGCCATTGAAAAAACACAAAAATCTTTCTGACTCTTGCGGTCTTTCGTGGTTCCACATATTGCATAAATGCAATCCCATTTCTATATCAAGACTTACTGTTCCCATGGATTTTGAGCCGCTTCATTTTTCTCCAAAGTGTTGTTGGATGAATTCCCAATGCCTGGGCTGTAGACTTTCGATTCCAATGATGTCTTTTCAAGGCATTTATCAGAAAACTCCGTTCCAATTTCTCAAAACTATGGGAATCTTCTTTTTCATCCAAGGCAAGCAGGGCATTTGTTCGTTGAAAAGGCCGAAGATAATCCGGGAGGTGTTCTACGCCTATAAGCTTTTCTTTGCAGATTACAGTGGCATATTCCACAATATTTTCCAATTCCCTCACATTCCCCGGAAAATCATGTGACATTAATATGGCGAGGGCCTCAGGGGAAAGGCCTTCTATTTCTCTTCCTGTCAATAAATTGAATTTCCGTATAAAATGCTGTGCCAAAAGGGGGATATCTTCCTTCCGCTCTCTCAAGGGTGGGAGAATAAGCCTGACAACGTTTATGCGGTAATATAGATCTTGTCTGAATTTCCCTTCCCGCACTAATACTTCTAGGTCCTTATTAGTAGCCGCTACGATCCTAACATCGGCCTTATATGATCTGGTATCGCCCAAAGGCTCATAGGTTTTGTCTTGTAGAAGTCTCAAAAGCCGTACCTGGAGTGCTGAAGAGATATCCCCTATTTCGTCTAGGAATAAGGTTCCGTCCTCTGCCAGGGCCACTTTGCCGGGCTTATCTCTTTTTGCATCTGTAAAGGCCCCGGCCTTGTATCCGAAAAGTTCAGACTCCAAAAGCGTATCAGGCAGTGCACCGCAATTTATTGTTATGAGAGGACCTTCCCTCCTGGCACTCAAGGAATGTATTGCCTTGGCAAACAATTCCTTTCCTGTGCCACTTTCTCCCATAAGAAGCACCGTGGTATCCCTTTCTGCCACCTGCTCCAGTATCCAGAAGAGCCTGTGCATTTCGGAGTTCTTGCTGATAATATCAAAAAAGGAATGACGGGCCTCCAACTCCTTTCTAAGGGCCTCTACTGTGCTAAGATCCCTAAAAGTCTCCACACCTCCTATTACTTTGCCATTTTCATCTTTGAGGATAGCCGTTGAAATGCTCACAGGCACTCTCTCTCCCTTCGAGTTGACAATAAAGATCGCCTGATTGAGAATCTCCTGGCCTGTTTCCATTGTCTGGCGTAGAGAACATTTACTTTCACAGATACTGGCCCTGAACACATCCCAGCAGTGCCTTCCCAGCGCCTCTGTGGACTTGATACCTGTTATCTTTTCAGCTGCCTTATTGAAAGATGTAATCTTCCAGTTGGAATCCACTGTGAAAACGCCATCTGCTATGCTATCCAGAATAATTTCGGTATGAGTTTTGGCTTGTAACGCCATTTCAAGCACCCAGCTTTAATCTATAGGTTCGTGAAGGTTCTTGCCCTCCCTACCAGGAACCTCATTTCTAAATAATCTTGGAAAATTCTAACGTCATCAAGTTATGCTTTTAATTCAGAATGTCAATTCTTCGTTATCCATACACATCTTTTTCCCACCAAAACGGCCCCTTATAGAACACTTCTATGGTATCCTTTCTCGAGCCATGGGCCTTATTACTATGGCCTGAACGATTCACTGAATTGCCAAGAGTTTTGAGCCAAGGTTGACACTCTACTATACCTTACTATATAAATATGATTAGAGAGTAATTCACAAGCCCTTCTCAGGTATCTTCGAATATGCACGCTAAAAGAATTTTGCTGTTTTCGGCCAACAACTTCTTCACGGATCAGGCATGATCCTTGTGCTTCAGGGAACACCGACCGCCAGCGAGGAAGTGCAAATATGTCAAAAAGGATACTAATCATAGATGATGACCCTGATGTAGTTGTATTTTTATCCACACTGCTCCAAGACCATGGGTATGAAACCCTTGAAGCCGCTGATGGGCTCCAGGGCTTGGAGATAACTAAATCCGAACACCCAGACCTTATCCTAATGGACTTAATGATGCCTCAAAAAAGTGGCATCTCATTGCTCTCAGAGCTCAAACAGGATGAAGAGCTAAAGAAAATTCCGGTCATCATGGTCACCGGAGTTTCCGGCGAAACCGGGATTGATCTTGAATCCTTCTTTCAAAGGGCCACTCAGGCCAATAATAGTGGCAAATTGCTGAAGCCGGAGGGTTATGTGGAAAAACCCGTGGATCCGGACAAACTCCTCGGAATGCTCGACAAGTTACTTGCGTAACTCCATGAAAACTTTTAATGTTGCCATCGTAGGGGGCGGGCCCGGCTGCCTGGCCATTATGGACATGATCTTTAAGGATCGGTTGAGGCAGCTCAGGATGAACCTTATCGGGCTTGCCGATATCAATCCAAATGCCCCAGCCATCCAGCGTGCCCAAGGACTTGGTATCTTCACCACCACAGATTACCGCGAACTCTTCTCCCTCAAAAATCTGGACCTTGTTATTGAGTTAACTGGAAACCCCAAGGTTAGCCAGGCTATCCAAAAAGAAAAACCCCCACATGTTCAATATATGGAACACACAGTTGCCAGGCTTTTCTGGGACTTTTTGCAGCTGGAGGATGAAAAACTTCGTGCCGAAAAAGAGGCAGAAAAAAAGATAAAGGCTGAACGGGATTACACGGCCAAGATCCTAAATAACCTGGCTGACACAGTTCTCGTAATAAACGAAAACCGAATTATAGAAGACGCAAACGAGACATTTCTTAAAGAATTTCAGACTACCCGAAAAAATGTCATAGGAAGGCCCTGTTTTGAGGCAATCTTCGGCCGCAGTACACCATGTACAGAGTCCTTTTGCCCGTTGTCAAGGAACATAGGGGAGCCAAGCGCTGAAAAAAGGAAAGAGTATGCGCTGGAGCGCAACGGCGCTATGGTCTATTACGAGGCGGACCATATTCCCTTGGCTGAAAGCGGGCGACCCTTGAGGTGGCTCATTTCACTTCGAAATATTACGGACCGAAAGGCACTTCAACTGGATCTGGAACGGTCCCAAAAGCGTTACAAGGACCTTTTTCAAAACGCCCGTGTGGGATTGGCACTATTTGATGCCCATGGCCAGATCCTCGAGGCCAATTTTTCCCTGGCCATGATGCTCGGATATTCCAGAGCTGAATTGGAATCCATGAACATAGCGAACCTAGCCCTTTTCCATGGCCATGCTATTTTGGCAAATCACCTGGAGGGTCTAAAAGTTTTAGGCTTTACCTCAGTGGAGATGGATTTCAAAAGAAAAGGAGGCGAACCGCTCCCAATAGAGGCCAATATCACATGGCTTCAAGATGAAGGCATTTTCCAGCTTATGGCCAGAGACATTACCCTGAAAAGAAAGCTGGAGGAATCAAGGAAGGCCTATTCCGAGCGCCTAGAAAAGGAGGTCCAGCAACGCACACTGGAGTGCAAGCGATCCGAAGCAGAAGCAAGAAAGGAACAAAAAACGGCCGAGGGAATCATATACGGCTCACCCATCCCTATGTTCGTCTTGGATAAAAACCATAAGATCAGGTATTGGAACAAGGCATGTGAAAAACTAACTGGCTTTTCAAGCAAGCAGATGCTTGGAACAGACAACCATTGGAAACCTTTTTACCCGCACAAGAGACCGCTGCTCGCCGACCTTATTATCGAAAATGATATTGATAAAATTTATGAACTATACAAAGACATGAATTTGAGAAGGTCCAATATGGTAGAAGGGGCCTTTGAAGCAGAGCACTTTTTCCCCCATCTTGGAAAAAACGGAACACACCTTTATTTTAATGCTGCCCCCATTAAAGACGATATGGGCCAAGTACAGGGGGCAATTGTCACTTATCAAGATTTCACTGAACGGGTTAGAATGACCCAAGAATTAAAGCGAAGGCAGGCTTTTGTCCAAAATCTAATTCAAAACTCCATTGACGGCATTATTGCTACTGACGAGAAAGGTCGGATCGTGATCTTTAATCGTGGGGCAACGGAAATACTGGGTTACGCTGCTGAGGATGTGATTGAAAAGCGAACCTATAAAGGAATCTTATCCAACGAAACAGCTGCGGCCATTAGAAAGGCATTTTACGGGCATCAGTTTGGCCCTCCCGGGAAAATCATCAATATGGAGACAGAGTTTCTCCACAGATCCGGGGAGGCTATCCCAGTCAGGCTCTCCGGCACCCTCCTCTATGAACGAAAAAAAGAAGTGGGCAGTGTTGTCTTTATTCAGGATCTGAGAGAAATATTGAGGCTGCAGCGGGAGAAGGAGCAGGCAGAACGCATGGCGGTCATTGGTCGCACTGTTGCAGGCCTGGCACATTACATAAAAAACATTGTCACTGGACTGAAAGGAGGCGCCTATGTAATCAATTCGGCGGTGTCTAAAAAAGACCTGGACCTGGTTCAAAAAGGGTGGCAAATGGTTGAGCGCAATATCGATCAAATAAGCAACATAGTTTTGGACATGCTCATTTATTCAAGAGAGAGAAAGCCACAGTACCAAATGGTGAACCCTAATATACTGGTAAAGGAAGTAGCGGGGCTCATGGAAGAGAGGGCCAGGCTGTCCGGGGTAGAAATGGTGCTCGACCTGGACCCAGACCTTGGTGAAGTGGCCATGGACAGGACCGCTATCCATAGATGTCTTTTGAACCTCATAGGCAATGCCATTGACGCATGTACGCTGGAGGGCCTGACAAACGGAAAAGGCAAGGTGATAATTCGAACAGACAGACCACAGGGCTGGGCAGTGCGGTTTCAAGTCATAGACAATGGCACGGGAATGGATAAGGAAACCCAAGACCGGCTATTCACAGATTTCTTTACCACAAAGGGCTATAAGGGCACAGGGCTGGGACTGCCGGTAACGCAAAAGATTGTAAATGAGCACAAGGGAAGGCTAGAATTTGAAAGTACCCCGGGCAAAGGGACCACATTTACCCTCATGCTCCCCCACCGCAAGATAACTCAGTCAGATATGCCCCAGCAACGAGCCTTACAAGAACACCTCAAATCCTAACATACCCAGCTATAGGGCTACCTCATATGTGTTTTTTATGAGGCGGGCTTTATCTCGTATGCCCCCTCATGCCTAGCACCAGTTCCATTCTCTATTATGGTAGATTAGCTCTTGATATATTGATGGGCATAGCGTCTCACATGGTGGCCGTCCAGCACATGAAACTCACGGATCTTCTTCAAGGTAACAGGTGAAAACACCCCAATTGGAATATAGATGATATGTTTTCCTAGGCGAGCTGCAAAGCTCTTGCACCACCCTGAAGGAGGCGATGCGGCCACATATACCACATTCCTCTCCATACTATAATCAAGGGCAGCCAAAAGAAGCCTCTCTGGCTTGGATCGGGCCACGTCAAAAAAGGGATCTTTCCATATGTCATATACCCGCATGGGGGGATATGTCAGCATAAAGCCCCCATAGTGGCACCTTGAGATGCCAGGCCCATCCATCACCTCTCCTGCAGGAGTACTATAGAACGCCATATCAGATTCCTGGTCGTGCTCTCCAAGCCAGGTCACGCGCCACGGATAGGCCTCCTTACCATCCTCGTCAGGATAGTCGGGGTCAAAAATAACCACCACTGATCCTACCTTGCCCCGCATGGGCCGTTCCTCTTTCACATATATCTTTCCACTGCCCCATTCCCTTATTGTCTGACGAATGTCGATACCATCCAACATGGAACGGACAAAAGGTTCAATAGAGGTATGCTCTTCGGTCTTGATCTCCATAGCCTTTTTTTGAAGATACCGACCATATCCTTCGATCACCACGTCCTCCGGCGGGTAAGAGCATATGGAAAAATATCCAAACTCCCGACACCATCGCTCCCTATCCGCCTTTGTGGGTCGGCGTCTGTATGGCAATGATACGAGGCGTCTGCGCATAGTTTTGAGTTTCCGGTGAAAGCGAATCCGCTTCTGATCAAGCAACAGATCCTCACCCGTAAGTCTTAACACCGGCATACCAGGTCTCTCACTTTGCCAAGGGTATTCACTGGCAATCTCCCAAAGCTCATAGGCGAAATTATCATCCACCGCCCCTCTTGCAGCCACAACTAGTTGGTAAAAGTCTGGAACCAGCCGTCCTGTAAGAAAGGCATAGTTTCTGGCAAACCGGTTCAGAACTCGCAGCTGTGTACGGGTCAACTCCTCTCGATTCCTTTTCCGATGCTGGTTTTTTGCTTCCTTTATCAATTGCTGATGAATCTGTAATCTATCAAGGCCATCCACAGTCCCCTTTGATCTGGCCTTTTCGTAGGCAGCGGCCAAATAAGGGATCTCAGTCATTAATTCCCTACTGGACTCTTCGTGCAAATGGGCTATGGAGACTGCTTCGCGCTTTCTCCTTCCAATCACATCGGTCTGGGGCAATTCGAGTAACTCCATAATACCAGGGGCATGATATAGCCCGCCCACAAAGAGGACCTTATGGAAATCCCTACTGAGCCGTTGAAGATGATAAGCCATGGTCTTTTCCCGGAGGATATCCTCTTCTCCCGGCATTCTATTTCGCACAGTTCGAAAAAAGGCCTGGCAATAACGAAAATGCCCGATCCGCTTGACCGCATAAGAATCAGGCATTGCCGATGAGTACATGGGATAGTACTCCGTGTCCCTATCAATAAAGTATATCGGAATGTTCCTCTCTTGTGCCAGCCTTATGGCCTCTACCTGTCCATCAGTGGGCTCCAATATCAGGTATATGAGTTGGCCGTCACTTTCCTCATAATAGATTACCGACAGAAGCGGTAGGCGTTGGACGGCCTGCAAGATCCTATCCCTCAAAGTCGCAGGATACTCTACCGCCACACACTCCGGCTGAAACTCATCAAACTGTCTTCTAACCTCAACAGCAAACTCCATTCGGTTATGCAAAATAGGCACAAACCGAACATTTTTCCATTGGATACTACTGCTCATCGGACATTTCATCCAACAAGTCATTAAAGTAGTTTATGGCCCCTTCATCCAGAATCAGGGACGCGGCCTCCTTGAGGTAATTCAAAATGGTCGCGCTTGTCTTTGTACCGGAAGTGGACTGCTCGGAGCTGATCACCCTCTTCAGGGCATAGCGGGCTATGTTGATTCCGTCTCTCACCGAATACCGTTCGTCGGCCTCATGGGCAGCCTGCAAAAATTCCACCACGTATTCCAATATCTCTTCATCTGCAAACGGCAGGTTTTTCCTTAAGATCAAAAGCTCTTCATCCCTTTCCGGAAAGTCAATATAGATCTGGGGTTGTAATCTAGAGTGGATATATTCAGGCAGTTCAAAGGTGCTGGCGTCATCATTCATGGTAGTGCACAGCCTAAACTCGGGATGGGCCTTGATCTTGATACCAGCCACCACAGATTCCACATACCGTCTGTTATCCAGCAAAGGGGCAAGGGATGCCCAGCTCTTCTCACTCATACGATTGCCCTCATCAATAACGGCCACACCCCCCTTTATCATGGCAGAGACAATTGAGCTGGCCATATACTTTATCGTGCCCCCTTCTGAAATCACAGGGGTTACGATAAGATCCTCTGGCCGGGTGTCCATAGTGGCCTGAAATAGATAAACGGGCTTATTCAAGCTCCTGCCAGCATGATAGGCTAGGGTAGTCTTCCCCACACCTGGCTTTCCAATCAATCTGGGGTTTAGGGGAAAATCCTCTTCTCCAATAACAAGCCAGGCCGCCTGCACCTGAGTCACCAGGTCCGGCTGGCCTACCCATGTCATGGGAACCTCATCGGGCTCGGTCAAATGTAGTTCGACTCCTTCAATATGGACGGTTTCCATTTATTGGTTTACCTCCAGCAAGGTTTTTAGACCATCATATGTTAACAATAGCCTTTAAAGAATATTTTATGACCTTGCTGGGAAAAAGCAAAGAATATTGTGCGGGAGGATTCTGATTTCCTGGAAGGCAAAAAGCGGGTAAAATTTAGAGAATCTACTCAGGCAACGGGAAGGACCCCCAAAGCATCTATTTCTTACGCTCTTTTACAAGGATATACAATAACGTGGCCCAGGCACACCTTTCTCTTGTCTTCTGCCGCCAGGCCTTTGGGCGCACATAATCGTCTCCAAGGCTCCAGATGCCCAAGCCTGCGGACCTGGCTTCTTTTTGGGCGCGGAGCAGGCCATCAACCCCAAGTCCTCTCAGTCTTTGATCAAAACACACCTCGGCTAACCCCTGTCTTACCATTTCAACGTTGATACTCCTGCCATTCAAAAGGATAGTAGCTGCCAGCGGCTCTTCAGGAATCTTATTATGGATAACCAGAGCAACCTGTTTGTTCAACAACCGCTTCTTAAGAAAGTACAATGCCTCTTGTGCATAAGGTTGGCCTGGAGTCAATGGATTTGAACCCAGCTCAGGGGCGTCAATGCCTGCCAAATCCACGGTCATGGTTACTGCACCTTTTTGGACTGCAATCGTATCTCCATCGCAGACTTTTACCACCTTATAACCGCCCGCTGAAACTGAGGATATAGCAAGAAGCACCAGTGCCAAACACAAGGTTCCCATTTTTTATATCCCCCGTTGGTAGGGCTTGGAGGGGCGTGCCCCCGACAAATGCCACTGCGCCCTTGGAATTATAGATCTGGCCTATTAAAGATGACAGACACAGAGGCCCTGGTATCCGTGGCCTTTCCCCCTGATTTTCTAAAGGCATCCAAAACAGCCTTTTTCAAATCTGTTAGCCCAATCCCCTTGAAGGTAACCCTCAACCCAACCAGGTAGGTGTTATCAGTATGAAACACACCTGTTCCGTAAAGAAGCGCATTGGTATAAGCAGTACTGCATAGACCAGCACTAGGTAAAAAGGGCTGATCCTTCCGAAGCACGTTGCCTCGCCGATACCAGGCATTAAGGCCTGATACGGAGTTAGACAGTGATATCTGAAGATTTGAGGGAAGCCCACCTGCCTCCTTAACCAGACCTTTCAGACCAACAGATATCACGTTATTCGTCTCCAGAATTTCCGTGTTGCCTGGATCTCCGGCCGCAGGAGATGCAGAAAAAAGAAGCCCTCCAATCAGGACTAAAAGGATATGAGGAAGTAATCTCTGCATCTCGAACCTCGATTTCCTAAGAATCGCCCAGCCACGTCACCCAAAAAAGATGCAATTGCTGTACCACGAATCCATGCAGCAGGTTCCTAGTGTGTATTCAACACATTAGCCGGTGGCAGCATTTGAAGGACAGGAATAAACACCAAAGGAAGTATCTTATTGTGCACAGCACTTGGGCACTTTTGACCACGGGGTGATGCGAGCTTTTGGGTGAAAAACAGAGCCATCCAAAACGGCCCTAGGGGCTCCTATTTTATTGACATAGATATGCCCTTTTGTATAGACTCGGGCCAATTGGTCGTTTTTGAAAATGCCCAGGGGCCGCATTCCCTCTTGATCTGTTGCGGAAAAAGTAAGTCAATTATCTTTTACTGAAAGATTTAACAATCAAGAAGGAGTTTCAAGGGGCAACCAAATGCCCAAGGTATGGACATCTTGATCAAACTTTTAGGGAAAGGGGGCTGTTATGAGGAGAAAAGGGAGAAAACAGTTATTGGGTACCTGGGTGTGTTTGGTGTTGGGTGGTCTTTTTCTATGTAGTCTCCTTTTCTTGCCCACCCAAGCCTTGGCTAGAAATATCAAGGTGGGCATTATCGACTGTTATAGCGGCCCACCCGCCGTTTATGCCAAAGACGCCCTTAACGGTTTTAAACTTG
The DNA here is from genome assembly GCA_019307815.1 of Deltaproteobacteria bacterium. Taxonomy (GTDB): domain Bacteria; phylum Desulfobacterota; class DSM-4660; order Desulfatiglandales; family Desulfatiglandaceae; genus B111-G9. The sequence continues at coordinate 190,748 of JAFDIV010000003.1, read as the reverse complement.
CCTTGAAGGATATTAACAAGCGAGGCGTCTTGGGCAAGAAAATTGAATTCACCACGCGAGATACCAAGTTTAAGGTGGATATTGCACTTAACATGGCCAAAGAGCTGGTCATGAGAGAAGACGTGGATGTCTTGGTTGGCACCATCAACAGCGGGGCCTCTTTGGCAGTGTCCGAGGCTGTGGCAAAAAAGGAGAAAGTTCCATTCATCGTATGGATTGCCAAAAGTGAACGTATAACCGGCGAAAAAGGGCACAAATACGTATTTTCTACTGGTGAAAATACGGCCATGGCTGGCAAGGCCGGTGGAGTAGCCCTATCTAAGAAACCTTATGTGAGATATTGGATTGCAGGTGATGACTATGAATACGGCCATGCCATTGCCAATGCAGCCTGGCGGAATCTAAAGAAATTAAAACCGGATGTAAAAATTATTGGAAAATCTTGGTGGAAACCAGGTGAGCCTGACCTTATTCCTTACATTACATCTATCATGTCAGCAAAACCTGACGCTGTGATCTTCTGCACTGGTGGCCGGAGTATGACCAATATCATGAAGGCCATTAAGGCAACTGGTATGGCCAAAAAGATGCCTATCTGGATCCATACGGCCACCGACCATGCTGTCTTAAAGCCCTTAGGCGCCGAGGCACCCGAAGGGGTTATGGGCACTATGGATTATCATTTCTATTATCCGGATACCCCGGCCAACAGGGCCTTTGTCAATGCCTTTAAGGCGGCTTATGGTAATCCTCCAGGCTTTCCCGCCTTCCATGGATACATCACTGCCAAATTCATCGCAAAGGCATTCAGAAAAGCTGGCTCCCTTAATAAGAAAAAATTCGTTAATGCAATGGAAGGTCTTAAAATCGAAGGGCCCACGGGGCAGATTGAAATGCGTGCTTGTGATCATCAAGCGGTCTTACCTATGTACCTCGGTGTGACCAAGTACTCCCCCAAATACGGTGTTGTGATTTCCTCCAATATCGTTACTTTGACGGGCAACGAGGTTATGCCTTCTTGTGATGAAATCATGAAGGCCCGCCAAAAGAAGTAGTCTGGATATCCGCCTTGCCCACTTTAATCTCCTTGGTGGGCAAGGCGATACAGCCCTTACCTAATTTCTAAGGATTAGCATAAATCACGGAGGCCAATGGAAGCAGGACATACGGTTACACTTGCTGCTATGGGCAGCCACTTCTTCGTAGGACTCAGCCGGGCCATGATCCTCTTCATAGTGAGTTCAGGGCTGAGCTTTGTCCTTGGCGTGCTTCGGGTGCCAAATATTGCCCACGGCTCCCTTTATATGATAGGTGCATTTTCCGCCTTTGCGGTCTCTATTGCTGCTGGAGGAGGGGCCACAGGGTTCTGGCTGGCTCTCATAGTAGCTCCCCTAGTGGTAGCAGCGGTGAGCTTTATAGCAGAACGGTCTTTGTTTTGCCGGCTGTATGAACGAGAACACCTTATGCTGCTGCTGTTCACCTTTGCTCTCATGCTGATACTGGACGACCTAGTCAAAATCGTCTGGGGTGCAGAATACCGTTCCATAATGGCCCCTGACTTCTTGAAAGGTTCTGTAACCATCTTTAAGAGTTCTTTTCCCCGATACAACCTTTTCCTTCTAATCGTCGGGCCCATTGTAGCAGTGGCCCTGTGGCTGTTCACAAACAAAAGCAAAATCGGAAAGATTGCACGGGCCGCAGCCGTTGACAGGGAAATGGTGGGCGCAGTGGGAATCAATGTGAGCTGGGTTTTTGCCTTTGCCTTTGTACTGGGTTGCTTTTTGGCGGGTCTGGGAGGTGCCCTTGTGGCTCCCACGGTAAGCATCACCTTGGGTATGGACCACGATATTATCATAGAGGCCTTTCTCATCGTGACCATCGGAGGCCTGGGTAATATGTGGGGGGCAATGGTAGGCTCTTTGATTTTCGGAATCACTCAATCTTTTGGTGTTCTGCTGTGGCCCCAATTTGCCATTGTCTTTCCATATGCTGCAGTGGTCATTGTTTTACTGCTGCGGCCCACAGGGCTGTTGAAGTCTGTGTGGTAATGGAGGAATCCTAATCTATGGCCATATGGAACAAGAAATCGTTCGCCTTTTCTGTCCTCCTGTTGATCTGCCTTGTGATTCTACCTTTCTTTTTACCTCGATTTTACACCTACATCTTGGCCTCTATTTTTGTGATGGCCCTGTTGGCCATGAGTCTCAACCTTGTTGTGGGCCATGGGGGACTGTACCAATTCCACCACTGCGTTTTTTATGGCGTAAGCGCCTATACGGTCGCACTTATCATTACAAAGACCCCCTTACCTTACTGGGTGGCCTTCGTGGCAGGGCCAATCGTTGCAATGCTTGTGGGATTTTTCATCTGCTGGTTTTGCGTACGGCTAAGCAAATTATATTTTGCCATGCTCCAGATTTCCCTGGGCTCATTGGTCTGGGCCCTGGCGTTTCGCTGGTATAGCCTTACGGGAGGCGACGATGGAATCCACGGCGTGCCAATGCCTGAATTCATTTCATCCACCAAGAGTTCCTACTACTTTATATTGATTGTACTCGTGGCAAGCTTGATCGTGCTCTATTTGATCCTGAAATCTCCCTTTGGCGCAACACTACAGGCCACTCGCGACAACCCTGAGCGCTGTGAGGCTGTAGGCATCAATGTGCGAAGGCACCAACTTGTGGCCCTGGTTATCTCCACCTTTTTTGCTGGCGTTGCAGGTGTGCTGTATGTAATCCTAGAGCAATCGGTCTTTCCTGATCTACTGTTCTGGGTGCTGTCCTTAGAAATATTTATCATGTGTCTTTTGGGAGGGTGGTTTACATTTGCAGGTCCTATGCTAGGGGCGGCCATTATGGTCTCCCTTAGAACCTTTGTGGGCATATATACCGAATACTGGACCCTGGTTTTGGGTATCATTTTGATTCTTTTAATCTTCTTCCTTCCCGAAGGGGTTATGGGCTTCCTGTTGAGTAAATTCGGTTCAACACCCGAGCAGGCCGACAATGGAGGCTCGCATTAGATGTTACAGGTAGAAAACGTTACCAAGTCCTTTGACGGCTTTTTGGCAGTAGATGGCGCTAGCCTGCGCGTGCAACAGGGCGAAATCGTGGCTGTTATCGGCCCTAATGGGGCTGGAAAAACCACACTGTTTAACCTCATTACAGGTCAGTTGGTACCCAATAAAGGTAGAATCCTTTTTGATAATGAAGACATCACCAAATTGCCCCCCTACATGATCTGCAAACGCGGAATTGCCAGATCCTTTCAGATCGCAAACATATTTCCTCGCCTGAGCGTGTTCCGAAACGTCCAGGTATCAGTGCTTTCCCAGCAGGGGAAAAGCGGTACATTATTTAGGTCTGCCCAAAAAATGGCCGTAGAAGAGGCCAACAGGATATTGAAGTACGTGGGACTGAATGATAAAGCGCAACGGCTTGCTGGCTCCCTCTCCCATGGGGATCAACGCATCCTGGAAATCGCCATCGCCCTGGGCAATGAACCCCAACTTCTCATTCTTGACGAGCCTACAGCCGGCATGTCACCTGATGAGACAAAAAGGACTATGGATCTGATCAAGGAGTTGGCTGAAACAAGAGGGCTGACCATCCTATTTTGCGAACATGATATGGACATTGTATTCAATGTTGCCAAATCTATCATGGTCATGCATCATGGAAGAACCCTTATTCAAGGCAGCCCCGAAGAGGTAAGGGAAAACAAAGAGGTGCAAGAGGCCTACCTTGGAGGCGAGGATGCTTGAAGTCCAACGTATCCATACTTTCTACGGATTGAGCCATATCCTTTTCGACGTTTCCCTTCAAGTAAAACAGGGGCAGGTAGTGTGTCTTCTAGGTCGAAATGGAGCTGGCAAGACGACCACCCTCAAAAGTATCATGGGGCTAACCCCTCCGTGCAAGGGCAAGATCACCTTTAAGAATGAAAATATAACCGGAAAACAACCTTATATTCTGGCCAGGAAGGGTATAGGGTATGTGCCTGACGACCGCCGGATATTTGCGGATCTTTCAGTAAAGGACAACCTGGAAATTGCAGCAAGGAAATCGGTCAAAGGCAATGGGTGGACCCTGCAAAGGGTCTATGACCTTTTCCCCTCCCTGAAGGGATTCGCCGAGCGAAAAGGTGGACTGTTGAGTGGTGGAGAGCAGAAGATGCTGGCCATTGGGAGGGCCCTTATGGGAAACCCGGATCTCCTTCTCCTAGACGAACCTACAGAGGGCTTGGCCCCTGGTCTGGTCAAGACATTGAGAGAAACCATTCAGGCCCTAAAATCCACTGGACTTACGGTGCTTTTGGCAGAACAAAATGTGAAATTCACATTAAAGCTAAGCGATTATGGTTACATTATTGATGATGGACGAATCTGTTATCAAGGTACTGTTCAGGAATTGATAGCTAGCGACGAAGTAAGAAAAACCTGTGGTATATAAGCCTCCACTTATACACATGGGGGCAAGCCCAAAATGTGGTACAAACCGTAGAAAAGGGGGTTTCGGCCAACATGAAGGGAGAGATCGGAAAAAAGGACATCTATACGGAAAAGGCCGCCTTCACAGGAGGACCTTACTCTCAGGCGGTTATCCACGGGGATCTTATTTATGTATCTGGCCAGATTGCCTTGGACCCTGATACAAATGAACCCGCCCTTGGCACAATTGAACAGGAAGCGACACTGGCCTTACATAACCTTCGCATCATTTTAGAAGAAGCTGGCTCTTCCATGGACAAGGTATTGAAGGTCACTGTCTATCTTGCGTCCATGGATGATTATCCTAGGTTCAACGAGGTGTATAAAGGCTTTTTCAGCCCTGAACTTCCCGCCAGGACATGTATTGCAGCAGCCGCCTTGCCCCTTGGCGCAAAGGTGGAAGTCGATGCCATTGCCTACCTTTAGGTAAAAAACATCCCACCAATCACCATGAGTTGAGCAAAAGACATTTCTTTTGCAAAGATATCTCGTCTGTGCTAATAAGAAGTCTAATATTTCAGCGCATTAAATCAGTCTAAATGACATTCTACAGCGGCCATTAGTGAAAGCTCCTAAGAAACAGCTCGCTTCCAATGACAACCCGGTGCTGTTTGTTTTATGAATTACCCGAAAGTGCAGCATTTGGGCAGGCTGCTGAATGCTAAATGTGCCCGGGGGAAGTTTCTATTTCCGGATGGGCAGGAATAAAAAAAATAGATGGCAGGATCATTATGCCCGCCAGGCCAAAGAAAAGGGTTGGCTGGCCCGTTCTGTTTTCAAGCTTGAAGAGATCGACAGGAAATACCACCTCTTGAGCCCAAGGGATCGCGTACTGGACCTGGGATGTCATCCCGGCTCATGGTCCCAGTATGCACTGAGCAAAGTGGGGCCCTCAGGCAACGTGGTGGGGGTGGACCTTAATGAACCCAAAGGCATTCAAGACCCCAATTTTCGATTCATAGCAGCAGATGTCCTTTCCTTGGATTTGGACTGGCTGCTGTCTGAAGTGGGCATAAGGGATGTGGTGCTGAGTGATTTGGCACCCCAGACCTCTGGGATCAGGGACACTGATGCCGCTCGATCCATGGCCCTGGCAAAAAGGGCTACTGAAATCTCAATGACGATTTTAAGACAGGGCGGGTTATTTCTGTGTAAGGTATTTGAGGGGGAAGAGCTTCCACGTTTTCGAGGGGAACTGCAAAAGCGTTTCCGAGGAATAAAGCTCTTTAGACCTAAAGCAGTGCGTAAAGGAAGCCGAGAAATCTATGTTCTCGGAGATAAGAAACTAAAATTTTAGGAGGAAAGGGAATGTCTGGCCATTCAAAATGGAGTTCTATTAAACACAAGAAGGGCATTGCGGATGCCAGACGAGGCAAGATCTTTACCAAACTCATCAGGGAAATCACTGTAGCTGCCAGACTGGGGGGCGGGGACCCAGGAGGAAATCCTCGGCTCCGCGCTGCCATCGCCGCTGCCAAGGCGGAAAACATGCCCAAGGAAAACATTGAACGGGCTATTAAAAAGGGTACAGGAGAACTGGAGGGCGCCGCCTATGAAGAGGCCAGTTATGAGGGTTATGGTCCTGGCGGAGTGGCTGTGCTCATTGACTGCCTTACAGATAACAGAAATCGCACTGTGGCGGATATCAAGCACCTCTTTGAGCGCCATGGTGGCAGCCTGGGCGAGCCAGGTTGTGTCGCTTGGCTCTTTGAGAAAAAGGGACTCATCGTCATCGACAAGGACCAGGTGGATGAGGAAAAACTGCTTGATCTTGCTTTAGAGTCTGGGGCCGAGGACGTCAAGGAAGAAGACTCCCAGTTTGAGGTAATCACTTCGCCTTCTGACTTTGAAGCTGTTAAAAAGGCCATTGAGGAAGCGGGCATTCCGTACAGCGTGGCAGAAATCAGTATGATTCCCAAAAATACCGTGAAATTGGACGGCAAAAAGGCTCAACAAATGTTAAGCCTCATGCAGGCCCTGGAAGATAATGATGATGTAAGCCATGTGTACGCCAACTTTGACATTCCTGATGATGTCATGGAGGCCTTAAGCTGATGATTGTGCTGGGTGTGGATCCCGGCTCCAGAATAACAGGTTATGGACTTATTGAAAAAACGGGCAGTGATATTGTTTGCCTAGGGTCCGGCCATATCAGCTCCCCTGGAAATACTCCATTTTACCATCGCATCCATCATATATTCCTCTCCATGGTGGACATCATGCGTCAATTCAAGCCTGAAGAAATGGCCGTGGAGGAAGTCTTTTACGCAAAAAACGTCAAAAGCAGTCTAAAGCTGGGTCATGCCAGGGGAGCGGTTATGATCGCGGCAGTACATTGTGGGGTAAAAATCTTTGAGTATTCACCGTTGGAGATCAAAAAGGCGGTCGTGGGATATGGAAGGGCTACCAAGAAACAGGTCCGAGCCATGATAAAAATGATCCTGAGACTTACATACGAGCCCGGACTTGACACCTCTGATGCACTGGCTGCAGCCATATGCCACGCTAACTGGACACGTTTGCATCCAAATCCTAAAGCGAAATAGTGACTGCGCATGTAAATTGATCCTAAGCGGCCGCTCGAGCTTAATGACAAATACCAAAGCCCAAATGTCAAACCTCAGAATGTCATTTCCCTGCCTGCCCGCCTATGATTTGTGGCGGGCAGGCAGGAACGAGAAATCTGAAAAGATGTCGGAGAAAACGCAGGCCTGGCTAAATTACTGGCAGTGATCTCTCAAGGAAGGAGCTAGGAGACGAGCTTTATATGATCGCACATATAACAGGACAACTTTTCAGGAAAACCACCCAGTCCGTGATAATTGAGGCAGGTGGCATAGGGTATGAAGTGTTTGTCCCCCTTTCCACCTTTTACGCCTTGCCCGAACAAGACGAAACAGTGAGCCTTCACATCTACACCCACGTGAGGGAGGATGCCTTACTGCTTTTTGGCTTTTCGTCTAGATTGGAGAAGGAACTCTTTCTCATGCTGATCTCTGTCTCTGGCATCGGCCCCAAATTGGCGGTCAATATCCTCTCCGGCATTGGCCCCCAGGAACTCCTGGATGCCATGGCAAAGGGGGATGCCAATCGGCTGCAGACCATCCCTGGGGTAGGAAAAAAGACCGCAGAGCGCATTGTCTTGGAACTAAAGGAAAAGGCAATACGTCTGGGCGGTGAAAGGGAAGAGGCACAAGGACCGGCCGCTGCTGTGGACGATGCACTTTGCTCTGATGCGCTCTCAGCCCTGGTGAACCTGGGCTACTCTGCTAAGGCCGCAAAAAAGGCTGTGGACAAGGCACGCCAAACAGTGAATAATAATTCTTTAGAGCTTCTCATAAAAGAAGCTCTTCGGGTCCTTTCCTGACCAAACTGGTGAGAATGGGTACGGCATATGACCGACAGAATTACAGACCCTGAGCCCTTTCTGGATGAAACCTCAGCCGAAGTAAGCCTGCGGCCTCGAAGTCTTGATGAATACGTAGGCCAAAATGAACTCAAGCGAAATCTCAAGGTATTCATCGAAGCGGCCAGGAATCGTACAGAGGCCCTGGACCACGTGTTGCTCCACGGAAGTCCCGGTCTTGGAAAAACCTCTCTTGCCCATATCATTGCCAATGAGCTTCAAGTGGATATAAAAAGCACCTCAGGCCCTGTTATTGATAAGCCCGGTGACCTGGCAGCCATCTTGACGAGCCTCCAACCTAGAGACGTCTTATTCATTGACGAAATCCACCGCCTGAACCATGTGGTGGAAGAAATTCTGTACCCAGCCATGGAGGACTACAAACTGGACATTATCATAGGTCAAGGTCCTTCGGCACGGACCATGAAAATTCCTCTACCGCCATTTACCCTTGTGGGAGCCACCACCCGGGCCGGCCTCCTTACCCCTCCCCTAAGGGATCGGTTCGGGGTCACCCTGCGGGTTGACTTCTATGAGCCAGAAGATTTGAGGAAAATCGTAATCCGCTCGGCCAGGCTATTGGAAATTCCCATTAAGGAAGACGGGGCCATGGAAATCGCCAGGCGGGCCAGGGGCACTCCCAGGGTGGCAAACAGGCTGCTTCGAAGGGTCAGGGATTTTGCCCAAGTGGAAGGGGATGGGATCATCACCAAAGCGGTGGCGAGCCGTGCATTGGATCTTCTGGAAGTGGACCAGATGGGCCTTGATAAGATGGACCGCCATATTCTGTCCACAATCATAGAAAAATTCGATGGGGGACCCATAGGGCTCGACAGCCTTTCGGCCGCTGTGAGCGAAGAAAAGGATACCTTGGAGGATGTATATGAGCCCTTCCTCATACAATGCGGATATATCAAGCGTACCCCAAGGGGAAGAGTGGCCACAAAAAGGGCATATGAACATTTGGGCCTTTCCTTGAACAAAGACAAACCATTGCAGAAAAAGCTTTTCTAGGCAAAAGGGGCCACACAGCCATGGATATCCAGAGGTCAGAGCTCTTGCGGGGAGTAAGTAGTGATTTCGTAAAACAGATAAGAGCCATAACAGTAAAAGAATCTTATGATACAGGCGATATCTTGTTCCGCAAAGGGGACCCTGCAGAATACCTCTATGTACTCCTTATGGGACGTATCAAGCTCAGCCTGGGCGAAAGGAAACAAGTGGTTCACATTGTAAGTCGGTCCGGAGAGGCCTTTGGCTGGTCCAGTTTGGTGGGCCGCAAATCATATGCTGGCTGGGCTGAGTGCGAGACACCCGCTACATTGCAAAAAATCGACAGCCATAAGCTCTTGAAGATCCTTGAAAAGGATCCTGTCAGCGCAAGCGCCTTTTACCGACAATTGGCCGCCATGTTGGGGAGTCGGTTGCTTCAAAGTTACAGCAGGTACGAAAAGGTCTTCACCGGCGAAACACTTATCTGAACCCTTCCAGGCACCAACCCATTGTCATCCCATTTTTTTAAGTCCACTCCTTCTATCGCTCACCCCTCATCATTGACCTTAGCCCTATCCTTAGGGGTGTATAACGATATTTGGCAGAAGCTGTGCCTTAGAAGGTTGAAATGCTACCCCATTCAATGATATGAACCCATGGGTCAATTACCTGGAAGGAAACACCCTTAAAGTGCGATCAAACAGTCTTAAATCAGATATCCTGTTGCTAGTGGCATCCCTGATTTGGGGCACAGCCTTTGTGGCCCAGCGAAAAGGGATGGAATACATCGGTCCATTTTTGTTCAATGGAATCCGATTCCTTCTGGGTGCCTTTGTACTCATTCCCTTTATCCTGGCCAAGAAAAACAATTCCCATGGCCTGGAACAATCCGGGCTGACCAATCCCATCCGCAGGGAGTTTGTGGTCCTTGGCCTATTGCTCTTTGGTGGAGCATCCCTTCAACAAATAGGAATAGTCTTCACCACTGCTGGAAAGGCAGGGTTCATTACCGGGCTCTATGTCATTCTAGTACCTATTCTTGGGATGCTGTTGCACAGAAAGACCCGCATTTCCACATGGTTAGGGGCGGTTCTAGCCATCATGGGACTGTATCTACTGAGCGTACAGCAAGATTTTTCAATCCAAAAGGGGGACTTACTCGTCCTGGTGGGGGCCTTTTTCTGGGCCTCTCATGTGCTTGCTATAGATCGATTCACAAAACAATTCGCACCCCTCCAATTGGCCTTTTGGCAGTTTATACTATGTGCCATATTGAGCCTTGGGCTCGGAATCATGCTGGAGCAAATCACCATGCAGGCCCTCCTAAACACCACAATTCCCATACTGTATGCAGGCATTCTCTCAGTGGGAGCTGCCTATACCCTCCAGGTGATCGCCCAGAAACGCGCCCACCCTTCCCATGCCGCCATTATATTGAGCCTAGAATCTCCCTTTGCTGCACTGGCAGGTTACCTTGTGCTAAACGAAGCCTTGAGCGGCAGAGAGGTGCTGGGAGGCGTACTCATGGTCTTGGGAATGATCATCTCACAGGTTTTTTAGACCCGGGCTTGGACACAGGCACACGGCAGGCCTGGGTAACCTGCCCAAGGGCAGCTGGGTAGTTCTTATAGATACGCTTGATCTCTGATGGGTTGGCTGGGTGGCAGCTCAAGCAGGCCCCCACGCGCAAGACTTTTTCCTGTTCATCCGGTGCCAGGGGGCGGGCCCCGGTCCGGGTGGACACCGTCCCTTTCCTATCCTGTAGGAATCCGACCCAGGCATCAGCAGGCAGGCCATCTTCTGGGCTAATGGGATAGGATGGATCAAAACACCAGGCCCAGTGTCCCTTACCTTTTTCTTCGAGGCCCAGGGTCCCCCTACCATACCCAAGCGCCAATCCGCGAGAATGACAAGAGGCGCAGTCCCGGCCCTTGGCTGACGTGGTATGGGCTCCTATGGGCGCGTAAAGCCGGCGGAATATGCGGCTCCTTTGCTCCTGCGGCATATCCGGGGTCCCTATTGAGTCAATGGTGATGACCATGCCGGGAATAAAGGTATCCACCACCTCCTTGCCTTGATCCAATCGAATGCCCAGGGTCGGCGGATCGGCCAACGCTTCCCCTCTTTGCTCTATCCACCGGCCCCGGGTCGCCTTTCCGCTCAAATGGTCAATACCGGTCCCTTGCGGATCATATGTCGTATGGCAACGGATACAGTGTGGTGCCCAGGCCGTGTGGCAACTGCCGCACGTAAGGCGCTCGTGGCCATAAATTCCCGTGGAACACACGGGTAAGGGCCTTTTGGGATGATATATCCTCCCTGAGTTCTTACCCTTTACCACGACCTTCCCCTCACCATCCACATATACATTCAATAATGGCTTTTGTGTCTTGACAGTGAGAATATGGTTTGAAAGGCTGGCCAGGGTCTTTCGCCGTTCCACGATTTTTGCGTCAATGCCCTTGAGGTCCTTTGTGGGGACTGTTTTGACCCCCTGAGTAGGATGGCAGTCCTCACAACTGATTTCCACCTGGCCTTCTTCATGTAAATAGGTCTTCCCATCACCCATTGCCTCACGCCACGTATGACAATCGATGCACTCCATGCCCCGTTCAAAATGGATGTCAGGAGTCCTATGCACGAAAATCCTGCCATCCTCTAGAGTCCGGGTAGAGGCATTGTGGGGGACCTGCCCTGGCCGCCATGATGTCTCGTGCCAGCCTTCATAATTGGTGGAAATACGACCGGAGCGGCTATGACACCCAAAGCAGTGCCCTCCGGTGATCTTTATTGTGAGCTTGGGATGGGAGGTGGGGAGCTTTCCTGTCTGCCGGTAGGCATATAGTTGCCCTTTGGCAGATTCACTGTAATGAAGGTGGCAGGCCGTGCACCCTCCACCGCGGGATCGTTCAGTGATGGGGGCGGGTTCTGGCTTACGTTTGGCCAAGTGACAGGAGGCGCACAGCTTGCGCAGGTGCTCGTCTGCCGGGCCATGGCCCAATCGGGAAAGGTCTCCGTCCCCATTGGGAGAATCGGTTTCCCCAAACACGAACCGGTCGACACTCACCATTCCCCGGCCCGTTGCCATAAGTGATGTCCTAATGTTCCTGCTCAGAGACGGATGGCACTTCTCAGTCCCACACGTCCTGGAGACCTCGGCCATATTGCCAGGGACAAGAATCATGCCCTTGTGAGCAGAAGCCTTTTTCATGGTAAAAGGCTCCCCCATGTGGCAGGAGGCACACCCTATGGCCCGGGGATCATGGGCAGGCAGGAAGCCCTCCATTGGCAAGTGGCATATGAGGCATCCTTCTCGTCTGCCCATTACCTTTGGCAACTCTTGAACCTTCTTGTTGCCCGCAGTGAGGAACCAAACCACTGATAGGGCCAGGGCGACTAACCCCATTGTTGTCGGAAGAACTGTCTTTATGCCATGGAATTTGTTCATGGCCTTGCCCACGGTGTCACCCACTGCCAGTTGGCCCCACGAAATAGCCATCCCACAATGATTAGGGCAAGGTAAAGCACAAGAAGGAGCAACATTCCCCGCTTGATCTGTTGAGACCATGGTACTGGCATGAACGGAAGACCATAGAGCAGCAAAAGCACCAAGGCCCCAAAGGCCAAGATCCAGCCGGGATATGAGGTCCAATGTAAAACCTCCTGTAGGCCCAGCATATACCAGGGACCTTTGACCACCGGATTAAGCCCATCGTGAAGGCTTGGTATTTTAAATGCGCTTAAAATAACCGAAAGCGAGAGCATATAGATAAATGAACGCCACTCAGGCCATATACGACGGGCATGTTCAATGCTGATTATTAGGATTACAAGGGTGCTTGTTGCAATGTGGTGGAGATAGATCACGCTCAGGTTATCAGGTAAGCCCAAGGTGATAAACCGGATGGTCTTTGCCACAACAGGGACAGTACCCAATAGGCCACCTAGCACCTGTCTTGCCAGTGTCCCCTCCCTATCACCCTTTAGAATAAACCCAGAAATCATGACATAGAGAATAAAGGGAATGGAAAGGACCAATCGCAGCCAAATGCCTTTGGGGACCTCCTGCTCCCCTCTCCGGCTTAATTGCTCTATCAGGTGCCAACTGGCAAATATCAGGAAAAGGTCTGCGCTCCAGTAATGTATGGCACGGAAAAATGCCCCTGCTGGATTTGCAATAAGGATGACTTGTAAGGAGTCATAGGGCTTGGTCATATCATAGGGCAGGGCCAGGACAATACCCGAGACAATAGCAACCCATAGGGCCCCGAGACAAAGCAGACCCCCGCTGGGAAACAAGCGGTTCCATGAATCAAAAAACCTGCTCAGCAGGTGGGGATGATCATCAGGCGGGCTGTTCAATGACTAAACTGTTCTCCTTTGAGTCAATACGAAACCGCAATGGTACAAGATCATGCGTGGCAGGCCCTTGCAACAGGCGGCCGTTAAGGGAATAGCGCGACCCGTGGCATGGGCATACTAGGGTGTCTTTATCTGTCCGATCCACAATACAGCCCAAGTGAGCACACCTGGCAGAAAATACATGGTACTCGTCTCCATCCCGAACCACGATCACCTTACCGTGAAACGAAAGCCCTTCAGATAAGTCCAAAGGGAGCCGTAAAGGCTTCTGTTGCTGTTTTAGATACAGGCGGTGACCTTTTACTGCAGAGCGGAAAAAGACAAGAAGCATAACAAGCAGCCCACCCCCCACCCATCTGAGGAACCTGCGTCTCCTATGATCCATATGCTGCTCCACGGCCATAATATTCTATTGCCCCGCGAATATATCGCCTCTCGTTTTGGCTTGAAGTTAACCCTCAGAAAAGTCTTTCCTGCCTGCCTTCCGGGCCCCTATCCTCTGCCTCCCTCTCAGCCCTAGCCTCCAGTTCGCCCTTCAATAAGTATCGTTCAAAAAGTCGATTATACTCTGTCCAGGCTCCCTCTTTCCGGTCTTGTTGCATGAATCTTTCCAGGCCGTTCATCTTGGCATCCAGATCATCTATGAGATGAAGGGCAAAGGCCTCTCTAAACTTGGGCCTCTTTGGAGAGCCAAACTCAAATTGACCGTGATGGCTCAAAATAAGATGCTTAAGCCGCAATGCCAACTCCTGAGGGAACCCTTTCATATGAGCCAGTTTCTCTTCCAACATCATGCAACCCAATACCACGTGCCCCAACAGTCTTCCTTCATCTGTATAATCAATATGGAGGTCCCACTGAAGTTCCCTGACCTTTCCAATATCATGGAGAAAGGCCCCGGCAACCAAAAGATCACCATCCAGATCTGGATAATGTGCCTTTACCTGTTCGGCCAGTTCACATACCGAGAGGGTGTGCTCCAACAGTCCCCCCAAATAGTTATGGTGAAAATGTTTTGCAGCCGGCGCCTTTTTGAATTTGTCCATAAAATCTCTGTCATTCAAAAATCGCTCGGCCAGTTTCCTGAGTTTTGCCTCTCCGATCCGTTTAACAATAACCATGAGAGAGGCGGCCATTTCCGGGATATCCCTGGGTGTGGATTCAATAAACAATTGAACATCCACCTCTCCCTGCCAGAGTTCAAGGTTAGAGATGGTGATTTGAATCTGATCCCTATAAGAACTGACAGTGCCCTGAATCTTTATTATGTCCCCTTCCTTGAAAAGGGAGCCGAGTTCCCTGGCCTTTTCCCAGATCCTACCCTCAACCTCTCCTGTCCTGTCGGCCAGTGTGACACTGACGTAGGCATCCCCCCTACGGGTAGTCCCGGTTTTCTTTTCCTTTACAAGGTAAAGCCCCTCTACCTGACCTTCTTCAGTAAGATCTTTAACCCATAGATGCCCTGTCTGGCCCAAAACATCACCACTGTTCATCAGGAACCCGTCTCCCTGTTACATCTAATCATCAAAATCCCCTTTAGGGCCTTTGTCCGAGCCAAGGCGCTTGGCCTTCTCCCGGATCTTCTCCTCAGTCCACTCTGAAGGATCCTCCAGCCTGCCCACTTTAGGCCCCAAATCATAGGTGCCTGCTTCCAGAATGGCCTCAATGGCAAGAGGGGCGGTATCGGCCGCATTGAAGACATTGGTGAGCAGATCATACACAAAATCCTCCACGCCTTTTGCCATCCTCTCTCGAATCCCCTTTGGAAGGGCATGAAGCTTGTTTTCAAAGGGCAGGTTAAGTTTCTTGTAATTTCCTCCCTTCAGACCCTTTTCTTTGGCATAGGCCACCATCTCGACCCATAACTCTTGGCTAACCCCCTGATCCGGCATCTTCACGAACTCTCCGTTTTCATCCAGGAGGGCATTGCCATAGTCATTTACCTTTACGCCCCACGTGATCATTTGAAGGGCAGTGGCCACATTGGCCTTTGTGGTATTGGTCTCCTGGGCAATACGACGCAGGCGCTCCGAGCTGTTTCCCGAAGTACCATGCTGGGCCCCTGAGACCTTGTACTTGGCCAGGGCCTGATGAATCTCCTTTGTAAGCTCCACCTGTATGCCTTGGTCGCTTTCTTCAATACCATGGGTCGTGCCGTTGTTCAGGGCGATCCAATCCGGGAAGATGTCATGGGCATTGAGGCCCTGGATCAAGAAGAGGGCCTCTTCAACAGTGGAAAGACCCTCCTTTCCTTTTATTTCGCCCACTTCGGTCTCGTAACCTGCCCATTTGGGAATATAGGGGTTAAGCTCGATATTTGCCAAAAGGTTTTCGTCATCAGGCAGATGTGAGGCATCCACGGCAATAGAGGTAATCCCAGCATCAAACATGGAAGGGATTTCCACCTTTGCCATCTCAACATCTTCTCTGCTTTTTATGCCATAATGATCCGCATGAACTGCCATAGGGACCGTAATACCCAGCTCGTTACAAATGGCATCCACTTGCCTTGCCAGATTCCAGTAGTTGACCGCACAGTAGGCGGATTTGCCTCCTTCGGACTTGGCGATCTCTATGATGATCGCGGCATTGGCCCTTTGGGCTGCGGCTAAGGCACCCCTTATGACAAAATGATTACGGCCATTGGCGGCAATGGTCATTGCCTTGCCCTTCTTGATCATGGCACGATCAATGACCTTGCCACTGACGATCAATGCCTTGGAATTGGGAAACAGCCTTACAATGTTCGGCGGTCGACCTATGTCCAATGCCTTTTCAAACTCAGGACTCAATTTTGTTTCCATGGAACTCATAGCTGTCCTCCTTTCCGTTATTGCTGCGGTTTGACAATCACCTTGATACATTGGTGTTCAGTGGGCGAACACACCGCTTCAAAGGCCGCCGGTGCCTCCTCCATGGGCATCCTGTGGGTAATAATCTTCTCCACATCCACAGCCCCTGCCTTTATGAGTCTGAGGGCCAAATCACAATCACCCGGACTCCCTGCATAGGTACTGGTAAGGGTAATCTCGGTCCGCCAAAAAAGGGAATTAATGGTGGCCGGAATTGTTGCCCCTTCAGAGGCGCCAGCAAAAAACAGAACCGTTCCACCTCTTTCCACACATTTCAGGGCCAGGGGGATAAATCCCTCGTAACAGATAATCACCAGATCGGCCAGGTAGCCATTATTGGCCTGGCAAAGGGGTTCTATAATGGATTCATCTGCCCGCAATGCCAAGTGGGCCCCCATTTCCTTGGCCTTTTCCAGGCGATAGGCAATGGTATCAGCAGCCACTACCAGGCCGGCTCCCATAGCCCTGGCCAGGCCCACATGGAGAAGGCCGGATATGCCACTTCCCAGTACCAGCACCGATTGGCCGGGCCGAAATCTCCCGTTTCTCTGGCCCCTCAAGACACAGGCCAGGGGCTCCATAAATGAGGCCTGATCATAGGATACACCCTCAGGTATGTGAAACACACCTCGATCCACGTTAATGGCAGGAATCCTGACAAACTCGGCGAACCCTCCAGGGTAAAATGCAGTGCGCTTGAGAAGCGTCTCGCAAACGGTATGATGACCGCTTAGGCAATAGTGGCAGGTATTGCAGGGCACATGGTGGGTTGCTGCCACGCGCTCCCCGGGCTTGAACTTTTCCACGCCTTCGCCTATCTCCACCACATCGCCTGCCACCTCGTGTCCCAAGACTAGTGGCACCTTATCCCGCCGGTACCACTCCATTACATCGCTTCCACATATGCCACTGGCCTGCACCCTCATGAGGATTTCTCCAGGCCCGATCTTTGGCACGGGCATTTCCTCCACCCGCACGTCACTATTGCTATAATACATCAATACCCGCATACCATCTCCTAAATGAAAACTAGCCTTACTCCATTGCGGAAGCGTATTTCACATAACCCTGTATTCACCACCCGATCGTCAATGTCAAATGCTAAAATCCAAATATCAAATGAACAAAAAGGTCCAAAAAACACTATAGGATAGGTAGACTCACGGCGAAGGGCAATTTGATATTGGTGCTTTGACATTTGGCATTTCGGGGCAATCCTTTGGTCTTTCACTTCATTCAGCTTAGGAGTTTTATGGCTTTGGCATATTTGTTCAGCCCCCAGCACTAAGCTGCTCCCTATATCGCTCCGCAGCCTGCTTGGGTGTGAGGCCCTCATGGATGATCCCATTGAGCGACCGCATCATGGCCACAGGATGGGGGTTCTGCCACACATTTCGGCCAAGGTTGACGCCTATTGCCCCCTTCTGCATGCCATCATAGACAAATTCGAACACCTCCAGCTCGGTCTCACACTTGGGCCCGCCAGCAATAACCACAGGCACTGGGCAGCCGTCCACTACCTTTTCAAAGCCCTCAGGACAATAATATGTTTTGACGATTTTTGCCCCCAGTTCTGCGGCAATCCGGCAACTAAGGGCCAGATAACGGGCGGTTCGCTTTTCAAGCTCCTTGCCCACAGCCGTGACAGCCATTACAGGGATACCGTAATCCTCACACTCATTAATGAGTACCGCCAGGTTCTCCAGGGTCTGTCTTTCGTAGTCGCTTCCCACAAAGATGGACAAGCCCACAGCCGCTACATTCAACCGTATCATCTCTTCCACGGAGGTGGTGATAACCTCATTGGCCAGGTCGTTGCCCACCACTGAGGTTCCGCCAGATACCCTCAAGATAATTGGTGTATCTGTATCCGGATCCACACAGCTTCTAAGCACCCCCCTTGTGACGAACAACCCGTCTGCATAAGAAAGTAAATCCTTGATAGTCTCACCTGGTCTTTCCAGGCACCGGGTAGGCCCCTGAAAGTATCCATGATCTATGGGAAGAAACTGGCAGTGTCCATCCTCCCTAATGAGCCTTGAGAGGCGGTTTCTCATTCCCCAGTCAAGGGACTCAGCCCCCTTAATGGCCCTTTTCATACCCTTTACACCCTCACTGGAAGGGACCTGGGATGGGTCCCTTTGTTCCATAAGTCCACTTGCATCTGGCATGTCTCTTCCTCCGTTGTTGTTTGGATTATGTGAAATTGATCGGAACTTTTAATGATTCCTAATTGTTATGGAAACCCTCCCCATTGTCAAGAAGGATTTGGGCTGACCTCACATTGACCTGACCACTCAGATGACTTATAGTAAATATCTCTAAATGGAACTGGTCATAACCATATGAACCAAGGCTCTGCAGGCTAGTTGAGCAATGGACGACAGAGAGATTGAGCAGGGATACGCAAACTTCCACCGAGGCCTAAACCGTATACTCAGGCAAAGGGATGTAAAGCGATTCAAGGCCTTTGTTGCCACTCACCCGGGTCAAGCGGGAAAACTTTCCCATTGCCTAGGGCTTAGTGATGAGCTGGCCGAAATTGAAATGTATAAGGCTATTGTGGTCCGCTCACCTCTCAAAGATCTGCATGAGGAGGCCTCGCAGTGGCTAAAACAACGCGGGATTACCCCGCCCAAGGCCGGCTCAGGGAAACACCGAAAGACACGAAGAAGGAGGACAAAGCCCCATGGATAAGGGTCCCGAACCCAAGATTGATGATCTTCCACCCTGTCTGATTCATATAGATAAAGAAGGAAAATGGTATCACCAAGGTGCAGAAATCATACACCCTGGTTTTGTTCAATTTTTCTTTGAACATATGGAGCTGGATGATAAGGGCCGATATGTTATCAACTGGAATGGACAACGATGCTACATAGAAGTGGAAGATACCGCCTATGTGGTGCGTCAAGTAGATTTCAGTGGTGGCAATGGAAAGGAAGAAAGGGCCATCCTGCATCTTAGCGACGGCTCCACAGAGGCCTTGGCCCCAGAAACCCTTTTTATAGGCAAGGAAGATGTGCTCTACTGCCAAGTTAAAAATGGGACCTTTCCAGCCCGCTTTTTGCGACCTGCCTATTATCAGCTGGCAGAGAAGATAATGGAGGAAGGGGGAAGCTTTTATCTCTTATTGCAAGGGAAAAAATATCCCATCAAACCCTCAAGGGATAAATCGGGACCAGTCAGTTGAAGGGGACAGAGATTTAATATCGAATGTCGAATATCGAACCGCAGAATCATAAAATAGCCCTTCTACATTCCATATTCCCTATTCAAGATTCTGCTGTTCTTCTTGATTTTGGTATACGAAAAAATTTTCCCAGTGGGAGGGTTTCCTATTGGTCTAGGGGCTGCAATTATCTAGCCCTTTTCAACCGGAGTAACCAATTCGATCTGGGCCTTGACCTTCAAGGCCTCCAGCCATTTTTCAAAAAGCCTGTTCTGCTTGGCATATAGGATGGCAAAGCGGTATTTTTCCTTTTCTTTTTCAAAGGCCTTTTGATCAATCCCTTTCCTGGCTTCGAATTTGATCACAAAGCTACCTGCTTCATTTTGGAAGACCGAGTCTGGATACGGATTTTCCTTGCTAAGGGAAAAGGCCATCTCCTGAAGCTCAGGGGCGTAACCGATCTTGGGCACACTACCGGTTCGGTTGAAGAAATCCGTTTCCTCAACCCTAAGTCCCTGATTCTTGGCCAATGCCTTCCAATCCTTACCTGACCGGACCGCTTTCAAGAATTCCTCGGCAGCTTCTTTGGCGGCCTGGGCAGCCTTGTAAGATATGAATCGTTCGGTTACCTTTTCCTTCACCTCCTCGAGTTTGGGAAGATAGGAAGGCCTTCTTTCAGCCACCTGAAATATATAGAATTTCCCGTCCAACTCAATAAGATCAGTGGTTTCATCTTTACCTAGGACGAAAAGGGACTCTCTCAGCTTTTGGGTGCCGCCCAGCCCAGGGATCGGATCCTTATCGGAAAAGAAATCCGTATATTTGACGTGCATGCCATGGTCTTTTGCATACTTTTCCAGATCCACCTCATAAGGCATCTGATCAATAAGATTCAATCCCTTGTCGTTGGCCAGCTCCTTACAGGCATTTTGGGTCAAGATCTTTTTGATTTCTGGCCTCACCTCTTCCAAAGATTTGGTCCTGGCCTCTTTTATGTCCTCCATCTTTATAATGTGATAGCCAAATCGGGTCTTGATCAAGTTACTGATTTCCCCTTTCTTTAATCTGAAGGCGGCATCTTCAAAGGGCTTTACCATCATTCCCCTCTGAAAGTAACCCAGGTCACCACCTTGAGATCTTGTGGGCCCTTCTGAATACTTCTTTGCCAGTTGTGCGAAATCCTTACCTGCCCTGGCCTCTTTTAACACAGCTTCAGCCCTTTTCTTAACCTTTTCCTCTTCCTCCTTAGTGGCATTGGGCTTGAGGCGAAAGAGAATGTGCCTGGCTCTAACCCGTTTCTTTACCCTGTATTTGTCCAAGTTATATTCGTAATACTCCTGGACCTGTTGGTCTGTAATCTTGACCTTGTCTTCAAAGGTCTTTGGATCAATAACGATATATCTAAGCCTGATTTTCTCAGGGACCCTGAATTCTTCCTGGTGTTGCTTGAAGAAGGCCTTTAATTCCTTCCCTTGTACTTTAACTGATTCCTTGAAGCGCTTTGGTGCGAACCTCACAAACCCTATTTTGACCTTCTCATTGGCATAGGTATACCTGTCTTTGATCTCCTGTTCTGTCACGGGGACAAAGGCCCAAAGAAATCCCCTGATCTTCTGCTGGAGCAGTTCCATGGCAATGGAGCCTTCGAAATCCTCGGGTTTCATACGGTTTTGCCGCAGTAGTGATCGATAGCGGCCTATGTCAAAGCGCCCCCCCACCTGAAAGGCAGGATACTCCATAATCGCCTTCTGTATCTCTTCCTCTGTAACACTCAAACCCAAACGTTTTGCCTCATGGGTTATGAGTTTTCTTTCGATCAAACCATCCAGTGCCCTCTGCCTGAGCTTCAACTTCTTGATCAATTTGTCGTTCCAAAGATCACGGTACTGGCGCCTCAACCCCTCTACAAGATCTCTGTAAGCCTTTTCATATTCAAGCCCAGTTATCGGCTCACCGTTCACATACGCGATTTTCACCACTCGGCGGGATCGAAATGAGTATCCAAAGTAAAAAATAAAAACGATGGCAATGATCCCGATCAAAAACTTGATCAGCCACGATTTGGCGTGCTTCCGCATGAGACTTAGAAGCATTTACTTAACCTCCCAAAACGAGTCTTTGCGCGCCATCCTCTCACCCCTGAGCCCGTATTTTTGGTCCACTGGGCAGTGGCCTGCCAGAACCTATATAAGCCCATAAATAACAATTCGCCCTTAAGGGGATTGGCTAAGGGCAGGTAAACAGAACCCAATGGTTTTTCAATTGAATTTCGTCAAATAGCATGATTTAATGGCAAAGTCCATTAGAAATTGGGACGTAGCTCAGGTCATTGAGCATCCCTAAAGGGAGAATTCCGGAGGCTAAATACAATGAAAGAGGCAGAAAGGCTTTGCGAAATACTGCGAAAAGCCCAAGAGCCAAAAGGCTATTACTTTAACAGGGACAAAAACAAGGCCCTCGAGCTGTTGGAGGGCCTTTTGGTGAATAAGGCCCGATATGGATACATGTCCTGTCCCTGCAGACTAGCCACCGGGGACAGGGAAAAGGATAAGGATATAATCTGTCCCTGCGCCTATCGAGAGGCAGACATTAAGGAATTTGGCAGTTGCTATTGCAACCTTTACGTATCTAAGGAATGGAACGAGGATAAGATTCCTCACACCTTCGTCCCTGAAAGAAGGCCTCCCGAGAAACTCCTTTAGCCTTTACAAGCCCTCATCTGCCGGGCCGCCTGAGGGGCGGCACCAAACCTTCCTTGGCCAAATGTTCATGAATCTCTCGTGGTGCTAGCTTTGTAAGGTCTTTTGTATACTCTTGAACCTCAATACCTTCGCGTTTCAATATATTCAAATCCTGTCTCAACACGCCAAGCATCCGGGGTTGGGCCGCCAATATTACCTTTTTTGTATCTTCCTTCAGGGCCAGGTCCCTGACCTTCTCTATGATGGATCGAGAAAATTTCCTATCTGATTCTTCCTCTCGCTTGGAGCGGTGATCATCATAGCCATGGGCCGGACCTCTGCGGGGCGCCCGCCCCCTGCCCGTCTTGGAATCGGTATAGATCTCCCGGTCCGGTATCCTCTTTTCTGGATTGTATATACCCGCCTTTTCACACAATTTGGGACCGGATTCCAGCTCGGGAAATGGTACTGATTCTAAACAGTAAAACCTTGCTTCCGCCTCGCTTACAATTGCGATGCAGTACTCGACCATTGTCTCCCCCTTTTTCGCGAAAGTGGTTAAAGGGTTTTTCCCTCACGGGTCTGCTGGCATGGAAGCGTCCCTATCCCCTCCCTTCTGCAATGGCATTTTATTGGCATATGCCTGATCTTGACTCCTTCCGAGGCCATCTTGGCCATATGACCTTTTTACTTCCATGTTACACGATACTACATCACCTGCCAAGGCTCTTATGCCTGATAATGCCTTACCCGCCCTTGATATATGAAAAGGCTGATAAAAAGCGCAATGCCCGCAGTCAGAAAAAGGGCCCCATATCCTCCGGCCTGGCCGATGTATCCTAATACAATAGAGCCCAAGAAAGACCCAGCATCAATCCCACCTGTAAATATCCCTGTGATCTTCCCTCGCACCTGAGCCGGTTCATCCCGGATAATAAAGGCATTGAGACATGGGAACAAGAATCCATGGCCACAGCCGGAGAGCACCCCTGATAAAATGAGCACAACGTTGGCCCCAACCCCAAGTAGGGTCAGGAATAAAAGGCCGAGTCCTGTGAGTACCATGGCATAGGGAATCACCCGGTCTTCACCCACCCTGTCGGCTATTCTTCCACCCAAAAGTCTCGTCGACACAGCAGCTACGGAATAGGAAATATAGTAAAGTGAAACAATGCTTATCCCCTCTTCCTTTGCAAAAGGGGAAACAAAATTGCTCGACGCTGCCAAACCGAAACCGAACAAAAATGCCAGCAATGCCACCAAAAAGATCCTTTCTTCAACCAACAGGGAGAAAAAGGATCTGGAAGTAACTACCCGTGTGGGCCGAAAAGACTCGGGCAGGGGGAGGTGCAACACGAATCCTGCTGTACCAAAAGCAGCACTGATCAAAAAAAATGAGGTAAAGCCGAACTCTCGGATCATGGCCTCTCCCGCAAAAGGACCCAAGGCAAGCCCCACCAGACCCGCAGCCCCAAACATACCAATGCCTTCATTAATCCTTTCCCTTGGCAGCACATCGGCAATATAGGTAAAAGAGGCAGTAAAACAGATGGCCAGCCCAATTCCATGAATCAGTCTCACCACTACTAAAGGAAGATAGATCTCCTGGATATTTCCCCGAAACACCAGGTACACAAGGGGCATGAGCGTCATAGTCAGGCAGCCAATGGTATAGCTGCGTTTTCGGCCTATTCGGTCGATCATCTCCGATATCCAGGGCCGACATAAGACCGAAGACAGGGCAAAGGCACCCATGATGATACCGATATCCGCCTTGCCTCCTCCATAGGCCGTTATAAAGAGGGGAAAGATAAAAAAGGTGCCAAAACTGGAAACCGTAAATAGGTTGGAAATGGCAAATTGCACAAAGGTCTTAGTATACAGCTTAGGGGCGACTTTAGCTTCCATGGGACATCAATTCACAGACAGATCAAGGCTTACGCACTCTTATGTACATGTACAGCTCGAACAGACAAGGAGGTCAATCAAAAACCTAGCACATCGTTAATGAGTATGACCTTTATCCGCCCCTTTGGAAATGACTTCTCCGTGATAGTCCATGTGTTGCATATCCGATCAGGGCTGTTGCATTCCTGGCAAAGGGATGTCTCCACACAAGGCGTCTTCTTGTTCAGCCTCATAGCATTGACCGGAGCTGCAAAATCCTTTATACGATACATGGCGTCATCCAAATCTGGAACGATTTTATTTCTTCCTGCAAGAACCACCACGGCTTTTGGCCCAAATGTAAGAGCCGCTACCCGATTACCATACATATCCAGATTTACCAACACCCCTGATTCGGTGAGGGCATTGGTTCCTGTAAAGAAAAGATCCACCATTAATGATTTTCTTCTCAACTCCATTTTCTGTTCCTTAGTGAGATCCTTTTGATACGTATCAATAATCTCATAATTGGGGTGAGCCACCAATGCTTCATACAGCCCTGTGGATACAAAAGTCATTGATCCTCCCCAAGATATGCTCTTCGCCTCGAGCTTGCCCAGGATCTCATCAAAGACAATAGTCTTGGCCTGTTCAGAGTCATCAGCGATAAAGCATTCAAAATTATTTAACTCCAATGCCTCTTTAACCCTCTCAAGGCGCATCTTCCAATACCTATCGATCGTCTCTTTCATGGCCCTACCTCCTTTGAGAACTCTGGGCGGTATTTCATCATACACATTTCATGGGGCCTAAGCCACAAGATTTTATCTCTAAAGAAGCCAAAAATGCTTCCGATTCATATAGATGACGCATAAATAGCCTTCGTTGTACAGAAAAAACTTACAAGAAAATCTTGGGTCAAAAAGCTCAAGTCCTTCATGTCTGTCGTGAAAACGAATTGAAACTTTTAAATATTTAGAAAGATCTGAAATTGAACGGACCAGGACGATATTCATGGGACAATCAAACCCTGCTCACCAGCTAATCGCCCAAAAGACAAGGGCCAGTGAATCCCATCGCATCCGGTTCCACAATAATGAACCGGACTATTCCAGGCCCCTTCTCCAGATCCCGGAAAAAGCCAAGCAGAGAATGTTTAAAAGGCTCCAGTTCCTTTACGGAGAGCAAACAGCAATGGAATATATGCCAGAGCTGGAGCGCATCATGCAGGTCTACTATGCACACAAAACCCCAGAGATGATCGCCGAGGAAGCGAGATTCGATCCAAAGGAACGGTTCAGTGAAAAAGACATCATCCTTATTACCTATGGTGACCTGTTAAGGGGAAAAGAGCGCTCGCCCCTTGCCACTCTTGCCCGCTTTTGCGACACCTATCTGGGAGGAACTATAAATACCCTTCATCTGCTCCCCTTTTTTCCCTATTCCTCGGACAGGGGATTTGCCATTATAGATTTTGAGACCGTGGACCCCCATTTAGGGACATGGGATGACATAGACAAGCTCAAGGCCAGATATCGTTTGATGTTCGACGGCGTTATAAACCATGTATCGTCCAAAAGCCGCTGGTTCCAGGAGTTCCTGAACGGGAATCCTTACTATAGAGACTTTTTTATTTCTTACACATCGCCTGATGTTCTTACCCCCCAACAAAGGCAGATAATCTTCCGGCCCAGAACATCAGATATATTAACGCCGTTTCAAACCATCTTCGGCACCCGTTATGTGTGGACTACATTTTCTCAGGATCAGATAGATCTCAATTACAAGAATCCAAATGTGCTCATGAGAGTAATTGAGATCTTGTTGATGTATGTGCGCCACGGGGCAGATATCATCCGGCTCGATGCAGTCACATACCTATGGGCAGAGCCCGGTACTCGCTGCATCCACCTAGAACAAACCCACCAGATAGTAAAGCTTTTTAGAGATGTCCTTGATGTAGTTGCACCCCATGTGGCCCTCATCACAGAGACAAATGTCCCACATGAAGAAAACATCTCCTATTTTGGTAACGGGCATGACGAGGCCCAGATGGTTTATAATTTCGCACTCCCCCCACTGCTGCTTTATACAATGTATAGGCAGGACACAACCGCACTTAGCGATTGGGCGGCAAAGCTTGAGCCCCCTTCTGATGAGACGTGCTTTTTTAACTTCCTCGACTCCCATGATGGAATAGGCCTAATGGGAGTAAAAGCTATTCTTCCAAAGGGAGAAATAGATTTCATAATTGAAAAGGCAAAAGAACACGGTGGACTAATATCATACAAGTCCACAGAAGACGGCAAGGAAGAGCCTTATGAAATCAACATAACCTGGTTCAGCGCCTTGAACAAAGAAGACAGCGGTGAAGATATCGCTTTCCAGGTTCACAGGCTTGTGGCCTCTAGGATAATAGGCCTGGTACTGAGGGGCGTCCCTGGCATATATCTACACAGTCTCATTGGCACAAAAAATGACATTGACTCTGTGCTGGCTACTCATTCCAATAGGGAAATAAACCGAACTGTAATTGATGACAAGCTTATTACTGAAGCCCTTCAGGATCCGCTTTCAAAGATCTCCAGGATAAATAGAGAGCTGGGCAGACTGATCACCTTAAGAACCAAATTGCGAGCCTTTCATCCGAGAGGTCCCCAAAAGGTCTTTAAGGTGGACCCTTCTGTATTTTCACTGTTGAGGATCTCCCCTGAAGGGGACCAGCACATACTATCCTTAATAAACATCTCCCCTAATGTGGTCCATCTAGAAATCTCTTTGCTCAGCCTGGAAGTTCTGGAAAGCCGATGGTTTGATTTGGTAAGTGAAATGGAGTGGTGGGCTGAGGACGGAGTCCTTTCCGTCACATTACAGCCCTATGATGTTGCCTGGCTCACACCATTAAGCGAGAAAAAGTAGGAAACTCCACTATTGTATTGCCTGGAAAAAACCATTGATCCCCTCTCTTGACTCTGAAAGTTCCTTTCGAACCCTATCAACTCCCTCTTTGTCAATGGCAAGGGCCTCCATATCCTCCTTGGCCATTTCCGGGGGAAAGGGATTGCCCCCATCCCCGATGCCTATCTCCTGCACTAGGGAATCAGCCACCCGTAGGGCTGCCTTTTCCACCACATAATCCGAGCCATTTTCTTCATGTCTGTGATGCTTCGAAATAGGTGTTATTATCAATTCAGGGAATTTCCACCGAGAAAGAAGCATACTCCCCACCTCGCCGTGATCCATACCAATTACTCGCCGCTCCGACTCATAAAGCAATACGGGCGGATCGGACTTGCTGCGCTCTAATACCTCAGCAAAGTCATCGGGGAAAAACTCCGCAAGGATAATCTTTCCCAGATCATGCAACAGACCGACAATGAACAACGTCTCCCTTTCATCCTCTTCCTTTGCCCCTCGGGCCAAGGCCTTCATAGCTGTTGCCACTGCAAGGCTGTGGACCCACAAACCTTCTATATCAAATACCTTGGAAAGGCCCTTGGAAGGAAGGCTTCGGATCACACCTACCGAAATGGCTAAGGATTTCACCATATTGAAGCCCAGCAATGCCACTGCCCTATCAAGGCTGGTGATCTTTTGAGGAAAACCATAATACGCGGAATTGGCAACCTTCAATATCTTTGAAGTTAACGCAGGATCGTGGGAAATCGCCTCTGTTATTTTGCCAGCATCAGCATTGGCCTTTTCCATAAGAGACAAAATCCTTGGTACCACTATTGGAAGTGTGGGCAATTCATCTATCTTGGAATATATGGTTGACCGAAGTTTCTCCTTATCCACTTCCACTCGACCTCCTTACAAATCAAAATTTGGGAACAAAGAAAGGTTATCCACTAACACTCGAAAACCTAAGCTCACCTAGAGCCTTACCGTGCACATTCTCCTTGCGCAAAGATAGTGTACTGGAACCAAAGGCCCTATCTGGTCAAGCCTCATCCCCAATGCACCAACCCCCTTAATAAAAATTACATCCCCCTTTGATACTTCTCCATTGACCCTGAAGGAACTCTCCAAGCCCATCCCTGAACCCGGGTCTCCTAATACCAATTCTCCCTTAAACAACTCCTCCGTGGAAAGGTTATAGATTGTGTCTAGCATACCCTTTTTCCCCAGGGGCTCTAAAAATCGGGGGGGAAACGGGATATTGATAAAGTTGGAGGGCCCGTCTTTTTCCACATCCACCAGTGTTACCACAAGGCCCCCCACATGCTCGATAACCAGTTCCTCAGGGTCTGCCCAAAACCTGATACCCGGAAAGGCCTCGGTAAGGACCTGGTATCTTTTTTGGGTCCCTAAGATATCAGGGTAGCCTGAGTCTTCGCTTTTTTCAATTCCCATGCACTTGTGGAGAATCACAACTGCCACTTGATGAAAGCATTCCCTAATGCGGGTCACAATATCAAGCAAAAAATCCAAATCATGCGAGAAAGAGCCCTTGGACCCCACCCCTACCGCCAGCCCCTCAACTCCTGATATGGCTTCTAGCGATTCATCAGTAGCCTTGCTCAAACTATACAGTGGTTCACCCTTGCCCGGCGCACCTCCCCCTTTGCCTTCATCTAAAGGAATATACAAAAATAGCCTACGGCTCAACCCCTCGAATCTTTTAAGATCTCCTGCAGCAGCCAGGATCGTTTCAATACCTTGTTTCGAAATCTGAGAATAGCCACTAGATTCAGAAGCCACAAGAGATAAAACCACCCTTTCGCCCTCTACTCGGGGATATGCCTTAGTCAAAGCCCCCAGTTCGTCAAGTGAAGAGCACTTAAGAAATGCACGCAGCCTGATTATCTTTTCAATAATCCTCGGGTGAGCATTGTGGACGGGACTGTAAAGGAGCCTGTCGAGGCCTTGAATACAGAGTAGATCAAAAAAGGCCTCATTTATGGTCTCATCGTCATAGACAATAACTGGAGAGGTCGTTGTAGCGATTGAGAGGAGTTCCTCTCTCCGATTGACCCACCACGGTCCATCCGTTTTTGTATTAACAACATCTCCATCAGGCATACCGTTCACCTTTACGCACTGGCTATTTTTCCGTTGACCCTGTTCCTATCTTATTTTATAACCATGGAAAAAATCTATTAAAAAAGGGAGGGCATCATGAGGAACCGGCAACCCACACTAAAGGCCCTGGGCCTGGTGTTCATGGCAGTTTGCATTGTAGCAGCTTTTGCCACCATAACATTGGCAGCCGAGTTCACTGCAGATATTGTGCAAAAAGGGACCATGGGAACCATGACCGGAAAGATCTATGTCAAAGGGAAAAACGTCCGCAGAGAGATGACGATAATGGGTCAAAAACAGATAACCATTACCAGGGCAGACAAAAGGGTCACCTGGATTTTGATGCCCCAACAAATGACTTACATGGAAATGAAGTGGAACACTAAGCAGGCACAAGCAAGTGAAAACCTTGACGAATTGGAAAAAAGAGGAAAGAAAAAATACCTTGGAAAAGAAAAGATAAGTGGATATTCATGCTCAAAATATGTTTACACCCCCAATGATCCCTCCCAGCCCCCTGTCACAGTATGGGTTTCAAAGAAACTTAACTATCCCCTCAAGATGAAGGTGGCCGGACCCCAGGGACACATGACAATTCTATACAAAAACATAAAACAGAAAAAACTTTCTGATTCCCTGTTCCGGGTCCCCAAGAACTACGAGAAAATCTCGATGCCCGTGATGCCTCCAATGGGAAATCAATAGGCCTGAATGGAAGAAACATGATGAAAGTCTTGGTTTACGGATCAGGTGGCAGGGACCATTGTCTTGCAGACAAATATGGTGACAGCCAGCATGTGGATAAGGTCTATTTTGCGCCGGGTAATCCTGGGGTCCTATACACTCCAAAAGGGAAGAGGGGATTGATCGAAAGGGTACCTATCAGGGACCTTGGGCAGGTGGCTGATTTCTGTGTAGAGCAGGGCATTGACTTGGTGGATGTGGGCTCGGAAAATCCCCTTGAGGAAGGCCTTATTGACCTTTTAAATGCAAAAGGTATCCGGACCATAGGCCCACGAAAGGACTATGTTCGGCTTGAAAGTGATCGCGCCTTCACTGATGACCTGCTTGTGGATATAGGGGTGCCAAAGCCAGAGTACCGCGTATTCGACGACCCGGAGGAGGCCAGGAAATATGTACGAAATATAGGATACCAGGTAGTGGTCAAGGCAAATGGCCTTGCCGCTGGAAAAGGGGCCATTGTCTGCGATGATGCCTCTGAGGCCGAAAAGGCCATCCATGACATCATGGAGAAGAAGATATTTGGGGACTCGGGCAACAGGGTGGTGATTGAGGAAAGGAAGTACGGGACTGAGATTTCATTCTTTGCCTATTTGGATGGGGAACATGTCCTGCCCCTCAAGATGTTTGCCCAGGACTACAAGCCCGCCTTTGACCCTGATGACACTAAATCCATCAAACAATTTGGGGGTAACCTCAATACAGGTGGCACAGGGTGCTACTGTCCCCATAAACTGGTTACCCCCTGGCTGGTCAATAGGATCATCAAGGAAATCGTAAACCCCACGGTAAATGCTGTCTACAACAAACTGGGGTGGAAGTACAAAGGGGTCCTCTATTTTGGTCTGAATCTTGACCCTTACAACAGGCTGGATGTCTTCGAGATAAACGTAAGGCACGGAGATCCCGAATGGGAGGTTATTGCCCGGAAGCTGAGCAGCGATCTTTTCGAAATAGGTACTGCTGTCTGTGAGGGTAAGCTGGACCAGATCAACCAGGTGTGGAATAGCCAGTATTACGTGGATGTAATTGCCATGGAGGGCAGATCCAAGGCCTCGCGGGGATGGAATAAGGGTTACCCAGGCCGGTATGGCAAAGGGCACAGGATAAAGGGCTTGGATCAAATTGATCGGGGTATTGCCATATATTTTGCAGGTGTTGACGAAGATGAAGAAAAGGGCCTAGTCACCCACGGTGGAAGGGTGCTTCACGTTATAGCCGGAGATCCAACATTGGAGGGCGCAAGGGAAAAGGCCTATCGCAACATCGCGCGCATTTCGTTTGAGGACCACTACAACAATGGGGCCAACTGCATGCGCTACCGCAAGACAATAGGGTTATAAATCAAGGCCAGGGGCATGAAGCATTGAAAAAAGCTTTTTCCTTGTGCCCTTAGCCTTTGCTTAACCTTAGTATTAGGTCTTTTTTACCGGCTGATTAAAATAGCCCAGTTGAAGGTGGGGGAGTTCGGCCTTTAATATTTTGGCCATGGTTTTTATGCCCACCGCCTTTGAATCTGAAGAGGGCATTTTTTCGAGATAGTAAACCGGATCAATATTCAAATTTTTCAGGTGAAGGAAATTCAGGTCTGTCTCTTTTACCAGGTTTATCAAAGCCTCTATTTCTTCTTCCTGATCCGTAATACCTGGAAAAACGAGCAAGTTCACCATTGTATACAGGCCCATCTGTCTTGCCAGGGAGATGGATTCCACCACATCCTCAAAATCATATCCCTTTGGCCTGTAATAGGCCCTATAAAGCTCTGGGCGGGCACTATTCAGGCTGATCCTAATAGAATCCAGACCCTTGCGTGCAATCCGTCTTACCTCTTCAGGAAGACTCCCATTGGTATTTAAATTGATGGTCCCTAGGTCTGTGTTCTTACGGATCTCCATGATGCTATCTAAGATAAGCCGGGATTCGGTCAAAGGCTCACCTTCGCACCCCTGGCCAAAGCTTACAATGGCTTCTTCCGCCGTCTCCAGGTGCTGCACAGCAAGTCTTACGATCTCTTCCTTTGAAGGCCGAAAGCTGATCCTGTGGTGGGAGGCCTCAAAGTATCCCTCGGGCTGAAGGGAAAGGCAGCCCAGACATGCGGCGTTACAAGACCGACTCACGGGCAAAGGGGCCTCCCACCTTCTAAGAAAGAGGTTTTTGGCGGCAAAGCAGTGATTATCCATGGCACAGCCCACCAGATGTCTCACTAGCGGCCCGTCACTTATATCTCTTCGGAAAGATTCAATGGCAGGGATCAGTTCTTTGTCATCGTAGTTTCTAGGCTCCCACCGGGGATTGTATTCAATCTGAAACCCTGTGACCCAGTATTGTTCCTCCTTGAATCCCACCCCTGCGTAAGCCCATAAGGGAAGCAGATAGGACTTCCTCTCATAATCAGCTGCCGGAAGATGGGTCCGGACATATCCTGGCTCCAGAAAGGCTGCAACTGCAAAGGGCGAGATGGTACGGTCACCCATGTCCAACTGCTCTACCACCAGGTATTCGCCTGTCTGGGGATCAAGCCCTATGGGAGGGCAATCAGGGATATAGAACAACTTGCTGTAGGCAGGCAATGGAATCAGGTCTTCCTGGTACACGGGGGCAATGGATCCCCCGGAATATCCGGCCATTCTTAGATAGGGATGGTCATATATTCTCCCCCTTTCATCAGCAAAAAGCATAAATGGCAATTGATCAATATCTGCGTCATACATAGTATTATTCCCTTTCCATAAGCCTTACATTCCCAGACCATATGGAAGATACATTGCAGCAGACTATAAAGTGGCACCTTCCTTCATCCGGGCCCCATAAAAAGAATCGGCATCTTCACTCTAGTAAAAGTATATACCTTTGAAACCGCCTATTCAAGCTCGTGAATTGGCCAAAAACACACGAACAGTTGACCTGGCACTATTTTTGAGAATAAAATAAAATGATTCATAATTTATGGCCCAAGGTAAAAATTTTATTCTTATGCCACCTGTTTCTGAAAAACCTCAACAAAATACCAGACCGTTCCGGTTGGTCAAGTTTTTTGCCTATGCCAGTTTTGTTGTGCTTCTCCTGTTCAGTTTTCCCTTCTCAGTGATCGTGGCCCAAAAGGCAAAAGACATGCTCATGAAAAGTCATGAAAATTATGCCCTCCTACTGGGCCAGAACTTGAATTACCAAGTCTTCCAGAACTTTGTCATACCTGTGGTAACCCGTTATGGAAAGATAAAGCTCCGGGAAAAAGAACAGTATGAACTTATGGATCGCATTGTGAAAAACACCATCCATAGCTATAACGTGGATCTCGTTAACATCTATGATATCAACAAAGGTGTGATCGCCTATAGCACTGACCCCAGGCTGCTGGGCAAAAAGGTCAGAGAGAGCTTGGGTTATAGAAAGGCTATGATGGGGCAAAACAGTTCCAGGCTTATATCCGGGGGTGGTGATCTGTGGGGCCTGGGTATCGAGTTGATAGGTGGTGAAAAAAAACTGCGGACCTATATCCCCTTTAGGGGCATTGACCCATTTGTGGGCGACATGGGATATATTTTGGGTGTCTTTGAAATCATCCAGGATTTGACCAAGCCCTATCGATCCATTGTAAAATTTCAGTATACCATCTTTGGTCTTTCTCTCCTTATTATGGGGCTCATATTCCTGGCATTGCTCTTAATCGTCCACAAGGCCGAAATGACCATTGAAGAAAGGGCAAGGGAGCAACGGCAACTGGAAGCTCAGCTCCACCAGGCAGAGCGCCTGGCTGCCTTAGGACAAATGGTTGCTGGCATATCCCATGAGATCCGCAATCCCTTGGGAATCATCCGTAGTACCGCCGACCTGCTTGGAGGATTGCCCAATGCGGATGAGACCCAAAAGAAGTTATCTGGTGTCATTGTTGAAGAATCCAGTCGACTCAACAATATTGTGACGGAATTTCTCGACTTTGCACGTCCCCAAAGACCAAACCTCCAGGACTGCTCCCTTACGGAGATCATTCATAAGAATATCAGTTTTCTAGAACCTGAACTCAAGAAACAGCAGGTTGTGGTAAAGCAGAACTTAGACAGTAGCCCCTATCGCATAAAAGCAGACCCTGAAATGCTCTATCGGGCCTTTTTGAACATATTCATAAACGCCATCCATGCATTGGAAGGTAAAGGTATTATTAACGTCACAGGGAAAGAGGACAAAGGGCACTGCATCATTCAAATCCAGGACAGTGGTTGTGGGATAAGCGAGGAAAATCTGGGTCGTGTGTTTAATCCCTTTTTTACCACCAAGGAAAAGGGAACAGGGCTGGGGCTATCCATTGTGAGAAAGATTGTAGAGGTTCACGAGGGCACCATTACTATTGAAAGCCAAAAAGGTCGAGGGACTATTGTCACCGTAAGCTTGCCCAAGGATGGTCCTCGTTTATTAAAGGAGTAAAGTGGCAATGGAAACAATTCTTATAGTAGATGACGAAAAAAACTATCTCCTGGTTCTTGAGACCCTCTTGACCCCTGAGGGCTACGAGATCATTACTGTGGACAAGGCGGAAAAGGCATTAAATATTGTCAAGGAATCTGATTTAGACCTGGTCATCACAGACATGAAGATGCCTGGCATGAGCGGTATGGAGTTACTTGAGGCCTGCAAACGGATCCACCCCGAACTACCAGTGATCATGATGACTGCATACGGCACCATAGAAATGGCCGTAGAGGCCATGAAAAAACAGGCTTATGACTACATCACAAAACCCTTTCAGAACGAAGAGCTGAAGCTTACAGTCAAAAAGGCGCTGGAGAACTACCGCCTCATAAAGGAAAACCGATTACTTAGAGAGGCATTATCAGAAAAATTCCGATATGGAAATATGGTGGGCAAGAGTAAGCCCATGCTCAAGATATACGACCTTATCCAAAAAGTGGCAGACTCAAAGGCCTCTGTGTTAATTACTGGGCCTTCCGGAACTGGTAAAGAGCTTATTGCCAAGGCCATACACTTCTCAGGACCCAGAAGGGATGGGCCGTTTGTTTCAATAAACTGTGGAGCGCTAACGGAAACTTTGCTCGAAAGTGAGCTTTTCGGACACGAAAAAGGGGCCTTCACCGGAGCCATTGCCATGAAAAAAGGGCGTTTTGAGCTGGCTGACGGAGGCACCCTTTTTCTGGATGAAGTGGGTGATATGCCCCCCCCCCTTCAAGTAAAGCTGCTGAGGGTCCTGCAGGAAATGGAATTTGAAAGGGTGGGCGGGACCAGAACCATAAAGGTTGACGTAAGGGTGATCTCAGCATCCAATAGGAACATCAAAGAAGACGTGGCCCAAGGAATATTTAGGGAAGACCTCTTTTATAGATTGAATGTAATTCAGATTGATGTTCCTCCTTTGCGG
This sequence comes from Deltaproteobacteria bacterium, assembly GCA_019307815.1. Classification (GTDB taxonomy): domain Bacteria; phylum Desulfobacterota; class DSM-4660; order Desulfatiglandales; family Desulfatiglandaceae; genus B111-G9. Next base: position 155,769 of record JAFDIV010000003.1, on the reverse strand, counting down.
GAAAGACGGGATGATATCCCGCTCCTAGTCAAGCATTTCATAGACAAATATGCAAAGGGGGGAGGCAAGAAACAGATAGAGCTTCGCCCAGAGGCATGGAAGGCCTTTTATAACTACCATTGGCCTGGCAATGTCAGGGAGCTTGAGAATGTGATTGAAAGGGCGGTGGTATTGAGTACAGATGGGGTAATCACGCTGGATGATCTGCCCGATGAGGTTACTGGGGCCAAGGTGGAATTAGAAGTGGAAAGATTCATACCCCCAGACATGCCCCTTCCTCAGGCCCTGGAGAAAATCGAAGAGCGCTTAATCAGGCGGGCCCTTTCAGAATGTAACAATGTTCAGGCCCATGCTGCCAACAAGTTAGGAATTACCAAAAGCCTAATTCAACACAAGATGAAGAAGTATAATATTGTCGTATGAGGTAAAAATTTTTGTACCGCTATTTTTCTATTAATCTTAATATCTTATCCCTAAAAGTCCTCCTAAAGGGGTCCAGCCGGTACAAAATTTTGTACCCTGACCCCTGACCCCCACAGGTACCTATTTTGTTGTTTCTATAAGAAGTAGTTGAAAATCAAGAGGTTATACTAATGACATGAAGCCTGGAAAAAAGATGGCAAGGCTTTTGCATATTTAATTAGGCAAAACAGATAATGTACTCTTTTCTCCTAACAAGAACAGCCGCTCTAAGAGCGGCTGTTCTTGTTTCAGTAGCCTAATTTTCGAAGAGCCCTCGTGTCTTTACTCCAGTTTTTCTCAACCCTCACTATCAGATCCAGAAAGATCTTCACTCCAAAACGGCTTTCAAGCTCCTCCCTTGCGGCCTTTCCTATATTTTTTATCATGCTGCCTTTTTTCCCTATCAGTATTCCTTTCTGGGATTCTGTCTCCACATGTATTCGGGCTGCAATGGATAGCAGGTTCTTTTTAGGATCCTCTTGGATAAAATCCACTGTTACAGCGCATGAATAGGGCAACTCCTTCCTAGTGTGGAGATAAATTTTTTCTCTGATGATCTCGGAAATCAAAAATTCCTCTGATTGTACCGTGTCCATGTCCTCTGGAAAAAGTTGAGGACCTGGCTTTAGGAGAGCCTTAAGCTCACCCATCAACTCGTTCAGATTAATACCCTTGAGGGCAGATATTGGTACAATGGCATTAAACTCATAGATCTTTCTTGCCCGATCAATAGCCGGAAGGAGTATCTCCTTTTTTGTCTTATCCACTTTGTTGATTGCCAACACAGCAGGTCTTGAAGTCTTTTTCAGGACACCGATAACTGGTAAAGTCTCCTCCCACACCGCCTCAGACACCTCTGTTATTAACAGTACTATATCCACCTCCCTCAAGGCCGCCTTGGCTGATTCTACCATGCTCTTGTGAAGGGGGGTCCATGTCTTATGAATCCCAGGAGTATCCATAAAAACCATTTGGAAATCCTCGCCAGTATATATTCCGGTGATGCGGTTCCTCGTGGTCTGGGGCTTGGAGGTAACAATGGCCACCTTTTTGCCCAGAATGCTATTTAGCAGTGTGGATTTTCCCACGTTGGGCGGACCGACAATGGCTACAAATCCGGAAAGGTATGTCATACCCGATTGATCCTCACTTCACTGCGCTGGATATGTGGGTCTGTCACCACTGAAAGGACTCTTGCACCAGTATTTTTCTCCATGTAGTGAAGGCCCTGGTTTCTGTACCCGCGAAAAAGTGCCTCATCCCTGGGATTCACGATTACGCTGATGTCCTTTCCCTCAATCCCTTTGGGAATGGCTAGGGCAATTGTCATGTGGTATACCAAAGAGCGAACAAGGCCTCCAAAACATGGGTGCCACGGCCCTCCTATCACTTCCCCTTCTTGCAATAACCTGGGAGAGCTCATAAGACCTATTCTTATGACCTTTATACCCTCGGCCTCGAACCGAATTACCGCGTCAGCGCAAACTCGGACCGCTTTGTCAAGACTCAAGGGAGTATAATGTCCTTCTTCAAACATCCTGGCAAGCTTGGTGCCCTTTATGACCACTGTGGGATAGATGCGGACCGCGTCCGGTCTAAGCCCTATAGTCTTGGTTACGGTTTGCTGGAAAGAGCCCTCGGTCTCCCCTGGGAGGCCAGGCATCAACTGAATCCCAACACAAAAACCCATTTTTCTCAATTTTCCCACGCCTTCAACAGTATCTGCCACCGTATGGCCCCTGTTGGATGCAACCAAAACTTTGTCATCCATTGACTGGGCACCGAGTTCTACAGTCCTTACACCATAACTCTGCATCAGCTCAAGCCGATCTAATTCCAGTGCATCGGGCCGCGTTGATACCCTAATGGACTCAAAATATCCCTTTTCCACAAAAGGCCTTACCGCCTCCAGAAGTTCCTTCATTTTGCCTAAGGGAAGCCGTGTGAAAGTCCCCCCATAGAAAGCCACCTGGGCACATTCAGCACCTCTGTATTTCCTGGATCTGAGCGCTTGGCACAGGATCTGAGAAACAGTTTCAGGGCTTGGTATCTGGGTGGGCTGAGAGGTTATCCTGGGTTGCTCGCAGAATACACAACGGGTGGGGCAGCCCACATTGGGGATGAATATGGGCACTATAAAGGCCTTCATTCCTTCCTCATCTTCATATAGGCCACTTTTGCAGCCCGCTGTTCTGCTTCTTTCTTACTCTTTCCCTCTCCATGGGCAACCACCTCTCCCCTAATGGCCAAGGAAACTCGAAATACCTTGTCATGGGGCGGTCCCCATTCCTCCACAAGCCTATAGGCGGGAATTGTCTTATATCTTTGCTGAGTAAGCTCCTGGAGCAGACTCTTGAAGTCATGAATCATATCCTTGTTTCCGAGATCCTCGATACGCGAAGAAAAGAGCTTGATAATAACTCTCTTGGCCTGGTCAAAGCCACCGTCAATGTAAACCGCACCGATCAAGGCCTCCATGGCATCGGCCAGAATAGATGGTTTTTCCCTTCCTCCACTCAATTCTTCTCCTTTACCCAAAAAGATATATTTGCCCAGTCCTATGGCCATGGCCACCTGATAAAGGCCTGTCTCATCAACCAGGGCAGCTCGATATCTTGAAAGGGTTCCCTCTTCGGCCTGAGCGAACCGATCCATCAGTATATGGCTTACAGCAAGCTCCAGTACCGCATCACCTAGAAACTCAAGCCTTTCGTTATTTTCTAACTCAAGCTGGGGCTGCTCATTCGAAAAAGAGGCATGACAAAGGGCGTTAAGGAGCAAGGAGATATCCCTGAATTGGTATCCGAGCCTTTGACATAATTCTTCTGCTTGATCTTCAGCTAATAGTTCAGATTCCATAAAAGGTTCTCCAGCAGCACCCAATCATAACTTTCCCTTTTTCTGCTAACTTCCTCCCTTTTCTTACTTTCGGGAGTCCGAAGGCACAAGCACAATCATGACCATTAATATTTGCAAATCTTATAACACGTTGCAGGGATTTGCAAGATTGGGAGCGAGATCTCCAATGTGCAATTTCCATATTTCCTTGACGATAGGACTATATGGAAGTATAATAATTATTTTTCCTAGTATTTTAAAATTTTGGAAAAATGGGGTCTGGGACATTTTTGAAGAAATGGTTGGATCTGAAGAGTCTTTATATTAGGGAGCCTAAATCTGTCAGCTCATAGTAGCAAGAGAAAAATCATGCAGACACAAATCATACTAAAAGCAGAAGAGATCCAGGAAAACATCAAGAAGATTGCTGAACAGATTACTGCCAACCACGGACCACTCAGCGATGTTGTTCTGGTGGGTATACGTACAGGAGGAGCTTACCTGGCGGCCAGACTCCAAGAAACCATCACCTCCATGACCGATAAAGAGGTCCCGATGGGGGTCTTGGACATTACCCTTTACAGAGACGACTGGACCCGAATCGGGCCCAGCCCTCGCGTAGGTAAGACGGAACTGCCGTTTTCCATAGACGACAAGACAGTTATCCTGGTGGATGACGTGTTATTCACGGGAAGAACCGTACGTGCAGCCATGGACGCCCTTGTAGATTACGGCAGGCCTAAGAAGATAGAACTGGCAGTGCTGGTGGATCGAGGCGAGGAGTACCGTGAACTTCCGATTTCACCCAACTATGTGGGTGGCGTCTGGCCCACAACACCCGAGCAAACCATAAATGTTTACCTCAAAGAAGCCGGCTTCTCCGATCATGTGAGCATTGAAAAGAAGAAGGCAGCCCAGGCATGAGCAAAAAGAAAAAATCTAGGGAAAAAACTCTGTCCTCTACTCCCCTATCCCCTGAACAGGAAACCAAGCTCTCTTCTCTACTAGCTGATTATAAAGACACAGATCCACGCCAAATTGTAAAGGAAATCCCTTCCCCCTTTATTGCTAAGGTGTTTATTGAAAAACTCCCACCAGAAGGTAGTGATCTTGTTCAACTCATCCTCGCCGTTATGGATACCTTCCCTCAGAAAGAGGTGCAAAAGGCAGCCCGAAAACTACTTTTCAAACTCAAAACAAAGGGCATTGAGGTGCCAGACATAAAGAAAGGTGACGTCCAGACCCCGATCATTAAACCCATAGCACAGGAAAACCCTGAAGCCCTGCTTGGCAGCTTTGACCCAGCAGGTACCAGGGGAGTTATGGTGGCGCTGCCTCGCTTTCCAAAGGGATTTGATGTGGGCATTGGCGTAATAAGTGAGAGACAGGGAATCCTTGAATTCTTTTACGGAACATACAGCAAAAAGGGATTCAAGGAGATGAAAAAAGCCCTTTTGGAAAGTGATGACATGATCATGGTAAAAACTTCTTTGGCCCATGCTGCCACCGCCATTGAAAAGGCTTATGCAGTGAACCAAGACTCAGGAACTGAGGCAGCTAGGGCCTATGCAGAATTTCGATCCACACTCCTTAACAACACCGATTTACTTGAAAGGTCACCTGTTTATGAGCTCATTTCCGAAGCGGAGATAGATACAAATCTTGTAACGCAGAGCAACCTCGACAAACTTTTTGCCCATCCTCTGATGAAGCTGCTTATTATCAACCATGAAAAACTCTCGGACCTTATGGATGAAATATCCGCGCTCGATGATAGCCCCATATACCTCACCGAGGAACAAAAATCAGTGCGGCGAGAAGAGATCCAGCAAAAATGGCTGGCCAACAACATGACCTTCGAAGAAAGACAAACTCTGAGGTATCGCCTTGAGGAGATGGCATACATACTCTGGAACAAAGAAGATCAGGAATTGGCCCGCATTGCCGTGGTAGCAGCAAAGGAGATCGTTGGAGAGAAGAATATTGTCCTTGATTACCTTTTTACCAGAACCCTTTCACTTGCCCTTGGTGAGCCACAAGACACAGAAGGAGATACTGAGGAAGACGCGGGTTCCCTTATCATCAATCCATAGAGTTATCTGTACTAGGGATTGAATATCGAATATCGAATTATGAACCGCAGAATTTCAAAGTAATTCCTTCTCCATTCGATATTCATTATTCGAAATTCTGCGGTTTCTATCCCCCTTGCCCGACACCAAACCTAAAGGAGGTCAATATGGCTGCAACAATCAATGTCAGGACATCTTCTAGGATAGAAATGGTTGACATTACCTCGCAGATTCAAAAAGAGGTAAAGGCCTCTGGCATCACCGATGGCATCTGTGTGGCCTATGTACCCCATACAACAGCCGGTATAACAATTAATGAAGGGGCAGATCCTGCTGTATGCCGCGATATAATAGACAAACTGTCGTCCCTGGTACCTGCTGGAGCCGGTTATCGGCATCTAGAAGGGAACGCTGACAGCCATATCAAGGCCACCTTGGTGGGAAGTTCTGTTACAATCATTGTTGAAGGAGGACGCCTGATGCTGGGAACATGGCAAAAAGTGTTTTTCTGTGAGTTTGATGGGCCTCGCTCAAGGCGGATATACGTAAAAGTCAAATAGTTTGGTGACTGCAGAAAACCCTAATTAAATCAGTCTAATACGCGAAGAGTCAAGGCCCCGCTCTTCGAGCCATTTTCCAACTTCCTCAAAAAGAATTTCGTAATACCGCTCTGACCCGCCAAGGCCACGTCTGCCAAAGAAATAATTAATTTCAAGAAACAAGGGCCTTGGCTCACTATTTTTCTCAGGAAAAATAAGGTCTATTGCGGCGAGATCAATTTGGGCCTTCTCACAAAAATCCTTTGCTTCCCTTTTGCCCTTTTCCTGGAGGGGAGCAAATATGTTGTGATCTATTCTTGCGCCATGGCTGATTGTAGCGATTACCTGTTTTGGATCAGGAGAAATCTTCCAATAGCTAAAAACCTTTTTCCCTATTTTCACTACGCGCAGTGCCCTTGCACCACAAGGGACAAAGTCCTGAGTTATAAAGCCGCAGTTCCCTGGTCTCTCCATCAGGGAAAGGTGATGTAAGGCAGAGTCAAGTTCAGACTCGTTTCTTACAAGGAAAATCCCTTCACCCTCATGGCCTTTGTCAGTCTTTATTATGTAGGGAAATATGTGGGGGGCTTCTTGAATAGCACTACGGTAGTTCGTGAAGCTTCTCACATTTTCCCAAACCATTGTTCTTGGAAATGCAACGCCTAAATCACAAAATAGCCGCACCTGTCCCATTTTCCCTGGAAATTGGAATCTTTTGTCATAATTTGGGAATACATGCGCACAATGGGAACGGCACATGGAATAAAGCTCAATTGAACATCCTTGTGGTAGAACCACTGCCGAGGCCTTATGAAGAAGCTGCTGAATCCTGTGGCCAGGAGATTTGTCACCCAGTATTATCTGCTTATCTGCATCAATACAGGGGTGAAAAGAAAGAATCATTTGGCAGTTGATTGTTGACAAATTAATATTATTTTTTGTACGTTATTAAGTATAATTTTGCGTGAGACTAGCAGTTTAATCCAATTCCACTAGTGAGGTGTAGTCATGGCTGAATACTTAATTAATGTCTTTTTAAATGAGGAGCAACAAAAAAAAGCGAAGGAACTCGGGCTGGGAGACCAACTAGTAGAAATAGAAGGCAAAAATGGATTTCAAGTTCCCATGACTAAAAAGGATCTGAAAAAACTCCAAAAAGCCTTTCCAGATTTAGAAATGGATGAATCCAATGCGTGCAAGCTACCTGAAAATGCTCAAAACCAGTTGCTTGACATCATTTTCGATATGAAGACAGTGGATGTGATGAAATTTGCAATCACAAAGCTTTATAATCCCTTAGCTGGAAAAGCACCTAGGTCAAAAGTATTTTGATAATGTGAAGCGAAATGCTGCTTCTCATGTAGTTGATGCTTACTTAATGTTATTCTTTTACAAAAAAGGACAGGTGGCGAGCTCGCGTTTGCAGCTTGAATAATCCAAGACATTGCTGACTATCCTTTAGCCAGCGATTCCATAAGGGGAAGATGGGCCAATGCCAATTTTCGAATTTAGGTGTCTGGAGTGCGGAAGCCTCTTTGAAAGGTTGTTCATGAACCCAGAGGAACAAGTTGAGATTCTATGCCCTAGATGCAACTCTCCTAATTTTGAACGGGTTGTTAGCAGGACCAATTATATTACGGGCGTTGGAAAGCAGGGTAAAACCCCAAGGTTGAGTTCTAAAGATTGCGGCCAAGGCAATTCATGCACGACATTGGAGCTTCCTGGATACCGCAGATAATATTGACAGACCTCTTGTTAGACCATGGACTCCTTTATTGAGCTCGACGAAGAAGAAAAGGCGTTTATCAGCGATGTTTTTTTTGAAAAGATGGCACCGAAACTAAAAAAACTTAATGCACGCATAGGCGCCATACCTTGCGATTTTGCTGGCAATAAATACAAAAATTGGCTTATTCACTTCAGGTCCTCAGGAAATGGATTTGAAGTGGTAGATTTCGAATACGACCCAGATGCCCGACCTATTGATTACCCCATATAGGCGTAAAATTCAATAAGATACCTCTTCAAAGGGGCTCAAAGGAACATATCATGTCAGCTAATTTCTTTGGAAGGGAGCTAGTTAGGGAGCCACGCTGCCCATTCTGTGGAAGTATGATTGAGCCACCAAAGGAGCTTCCGGTAAAGATGCCCCGTGACATGCCCGTAGGTGCTTGCCCTTGCGGGGCTGTTTATGCATGTGATGTCACAGGCCATAATATCGGCGCTGCAATGATTGAGGCACTTGTCTTCGGTTGTGACATGGATTGGGACCTTGCTTGGGGACTACTTCCTGATGAGGATTACTTAGAAAAACGGCTTGAGCATTATGATATAGTGGAACATCTCATAGTACCAGGGGGTATCTTTCAAGGCAGAAGAATCTCGGGCGTACTCCTTTTCGTCAGGCTCCATGACGACGTATTGGAGGTGACTGAAAACGGGCTTCGAAAAAGGCTGAAAAGTGCCAGACCAGTCGTCAAAAAACAAAATTCCTATAAAAATAAAAAACCGACCCATACCCTTTCCAAATCAAAGGTCGAGGCCCTCGTACGATCTTATGATCCAGATCCTATCATAGAAGCTGCACGCCAAGAGAAAAAAATTATCTCTCGTCTTCAACGCCTCCTTTATTCTCCGGATGAAGAGTTGCGCATGAGAACTGCAGAAATTTTGGGCATGGCAGCTTCTGCAATAGCAGAAAGCGATCCAGGATTCATTTCTAAGCTGCTTCAAAATCTGTTTACCGCAATCAGTGACACTGCTGCATCCAGTTGGGGAGCCTTCGAAGCAGTCGCTGAAATTATTGCCCATAAACCTGATATGTTTAGCGGATACATTTCTCCCCTTTTCTCCTTCCTTGCAGACCAAAATCGTCAAGCAGAATGCCTTCGAGCCATCGCCACCATAGCAAAAAGGAGGCCTGAGATTTTGCGCAAGTATACTTTCCATTTTATTCCTTATCTCGAAAGTCAAGAGCCATCTGTCCGTGGATACGCAGCCATGTTATTAGCCAATTTAGGGGCCTATGAGGCAAGGAAAAATATGGAAAAATTACTTGGAGATTCATGCCCCATCCACCTTTATGAAAATGGGACAGTAGTTAAGAAAACCGTTGACCAACTGGTCAGGGAATTCTTGAAAGATCTATGAAGACTCTCTTTTTCTTCTCCGACCCTAAAAGAGATATCCATCTAGGAAAAAAGGACCTGGAAAGGCCATTTCTACTAGCCCCATTCACGCCCCACCCATTTCTTAGCCTATCTGACTACTTCACGGCCATCGAGCAGTTTATCGTTCATAACCGTGCGTCTGTCGAATCTATACTGCGCGATACAGTAAGCAAAACACTTCAGTCCAATCATATTCAAAAAATAATCATCCGGAGCCAAAAACATGGTGCCTTCTATCACTTGGCTCGTATAGACATCTTTGTAGAAAACACAGTTGCAAAATTCGCGCTTTGCACCGCACTTTCCCATAGAGGGAAATCCACGCTTGACCGCGAATTCCAGACCTTGCGCTATTTGGGGGATCATTTCCAAATCCAATGTCTGCCAAAGACCTATCTAAAAGGGGAGGAGGAAATTATATCTCACGGAAAAAAGGAACAATTTACCTTTGTTCTTTCGCAATGGCTCGATGGATATAATGAATGGCACCTTAGCGGTGGCAGTGAAATTGAGACGCAGAGAATATGCATATGGGATGAACAAGCAGGTAAAAGATACGCTTCCCAACATGTAGCAGAATCTATTTTTCAAAGTATGGGAAAAATACTCACCCTTTTTTACGATACCAAGCGCTATTTTGAAATCTATCCTTGGCATCAGGCTGCGGGTGATTTTGTCGTCAAAGACAGTAGTAAAACACCAAAGGTAAAGCTCACTACTGCGAGGTCTTACCGACCCCTCCCCATATTTAAGGGCCGTCCAGCTCCGAATCCCTCCGTAGCACTCTTTTACTTTTTCCTTAATTTAGGCATCCGGCTCAGACTGGACAGAGCCGAGGGTGTGGGTAAGCTAGTATGGGCAAACAAGGAGCTACTAAGAGGAGGGATTCAAGGATTTGTCGATGCACTAAAATTGAGGCACATAGAGGGACGATATGAATTAGGAAATCCTGAAGAGTTCATATGCACAATAAAACGCTTTTCTCCGCAAGAGCTGACTAAGGCCTCTTTACCTTTATTGGAAATGTATGAAACAGAGAATCCTGATGAGTTCCAGGTAATAAAAAGCAAATTGAAGGAACATACAAAGGAACTCTACCATATTATCCAAAACATTCGCTAATAAGCCCCTCAACTGGAGTTTTGATCACCTTGGGCATGGAAATAAGCAAGGATGCCTTATCAGGATTTGCGCCATTAATTTTCATCAGCATTGCCTTGGAAAGTAAATATAATTCTTTATTGGTCTTGTCCAAGTCAAAGGTGGGGTAGTATTTTCCACTTCCAAAGGCCGATCGACTACATACCCTCGCCTTACCCCTCACTATAGTGGGAATACCGTATACTCGACAAGTAATTGGACGCCACGGGTAGAGAATGCACTTGTCATTGTCATCCAAAAGCGGGCATTTAATTCTTTCTTTCCCAACCTGACGTGCAATCTGCTCAGTATCATCTTTCAGCCCTCGTAGTTTATCCTGCAACCGCAAGATAGAGTGCTCTGTATCTTGCCCCCTTAGAAGGGCTTCTTGCCTTTGTACATCGTCAAGGCCCTCAAAATGACGGCGGATATATACCGCCTCTATAAAAAAAAGCCCAAACAAGGCATAGCAGCATTCCGAACAGCCTAATCTGCAGCCCATTTCCTCTGGGTAGTCTCTTGCTATCCTTTCAAAGGCCTTATCTGCTCTATTTACTAGATCTTCATATAGCTCAAAAAGTTTACCTGTAGGCAGACGGATAGAAAATTCTTGGTTCATGAGAATTACCAGTCCTCAGGGGTGACTATGACACCATGATACGATAAGAGGCTAACTTTCTCGATGCGGCTCCAATAATGCAAGGAAATCCGGATGTACTTGAAATCCATAGGAAATAGCTAGGTCGGCATGTTTTACAGCCTTTTTGTATTCTCCCTTGTGGTAATAGGCCACAGCAAGATTATTATGACCCAAACCAAAATCTGGAGCGAATGAAATAAGCTTTTCACCCGTTTCTATGGCCCTGTCAATATCCCCTTTTTGTAAGTAGGCATTAATCAGGTTGCTCCAAGCCTGGGCTATTTTGGGATTGAGCTCTATGGCCTTCTCCAGGGCCCCAATTGCCCTGTCTGTCTCAGCCAATTGCAGATAAGCAAAACCCAGGTTTGCATAACCACGGGCATATCTTGGTTCTATTTCTATGGCCCGCAAGTTAGCCTCAATAACTTTATCCATGCGGCCTTTCTTGAAAAATATGTATCCTAAATTCACATACCCCTCAAACATACGACCGCTATTAGTCACTGCATCATTGAAGGCCTCTATGGCCTCATCCAGTCTTCCCTGTTGCATAAGAGCAACACCCAAATTATAACTTGAGTTAGCACATTCGGGATTCTGGGCAAGAATCTCTTTTTGCTCTGCAATAAAAGATTCAGCGTCTTGTGGTTCCTTCATGTCCTTCTCCCCTTATTATCCAAAGATCTTCCATTTCTGGCAATGCCAACGAACTCTTGCGACATATCTTTTATCTGATTTTCGAGGCAGACTCCTCCCTCAATCATTTATAGGATTAACAAACCCCCGAAAAAAAGAGGTCGCAATCCAACCTTAGACAGCGACCTCTTTAGCCATCTTCTAGAAAACCCAAAGACGGAAATCTAGTGATCTTCGGTTACCCCTCTACCCTTTAGGCCATACATGGTTGTGCTGCCAGTAGAAAAATAGATCAATTTTCCTTCATTGATCAACGCAGTGGCAGCTTTTTTGATCTCCCTGGATTTGGCGTTAGGGATCGTCTTCTGAACAGCCTTCTCCAGGTCCTTAAAGTAGAACTTTGTCTTCTTGCTACTTTCTGCGAACTCCAAAATCGCCTTTTTTATATCTTCCATTTGAACCCTCCCCTTGTTGAAGGTAATAGATTAGTTACTAAACACCACCAGCAGCTTTTGAAACCTCCCAAGCCGCCTCTGTATACTTAAACAAGGTAGAAGTCCTGTAGGTATCATAGGCCAATCTATAGTCATCTATCAAGTGTTCAGTGAAGGGGAGGTCACATTTCTCAAAAAACTTTTCCCAACCTATCCTTTCAGCCCAATCGCCTATCCTCTCGTATTTATTGGCATCAGCGGCGTAGGCTTCCAAAATTTTTTTAACTGTCTCACAGACCTCAGGATATCTGGGGAAGTTATTGGGCAAGTATGGCACCACCACCTTGGAGAACTTCGGGGGATGAATCCTGTTTGAGACCTTTCCACCCGCAAGTATGGTCACACCGTCCCCCTCTTTATCCGCCAGAGGCACCGCAAGACACATTGTATAGCAGTTTCCACAGAACATACAACGATCTTGCTTAATCTTTACCGTTTTTTTGCCATCCTCGGTCTTTGCCGGAGAAATTGCACCTGTGGGACAAGCTGCAATTACCAGCGGAATCTCGCACATTGCCTCTATTACTTCATGGTCAATAACCGGGGGCTTCCTGTGGTATCCCAGTAATGCGATGTCAGAACAATGGACCGCACCGCACATATTCAAACAGCAGGCCATGGAAATCCTAACCTGTGCAGGGAAGGTCATTCCTTGAAAATATTCAAAAAGCTCATCCAACACTGCCTTCACCATGGAAGAGGCATCCGTGGCAGGTGTGTGGCAGTGCAGATAGCCCTGAGTATGAACAATATTAGTGAGACCGGCCCCGGTCCCACCGATAGGGAATTTGTAACTCCCGGACACATGCTTCCTGCTCATGAGATCCTTCTTAAGAGCCTCTAGTTTTTCGGGGCTATCCACCATGAACTCTATATTATTCCTGGTGGTGAACCTTACGTAACCGTCGCAGTACTTATCTGCTATCTCACAAATCTCCCGCACGTGCTCAACAGTCATAAAACGGCATCCACCGCACCTGACCGTAAAAACCTTATCGCCTGTTTCGGAGACATGCACCAAGACCCCAGGCTCCAGAATTTCATGATATTTCCATTTTCCGTAGTTTTTCTGAATAATTGGTGGAAAGTATTGCCAAAAATGCCTTGGGCCCAAATCTGTGTTCCTGTTCTCCATTGGCTTATCAGGGTTATATCTTCCAAACCTCTCAGTCGAAAGTGCCATTGTTTAAACCTCCTATCTCTTATGTCTGGCTCTGTAGTCTTTGATGTCTCTCTGCCATCCACCCGGTACGTCTTCCTCTTTCCAGAAGATGTATGGATTGCTCCTCGGCTCCTTAACCATTTGAGGCATCGGTGGAACTTCAATCACCTCCAGGAACTTCGGTACACCGTAGCGCTGGATCAACTCCCCAAGCCGCTCTCGGTTCCTTCCTTCTTCCATCCACCAATCCCAAACCTTTTCAATGAGTTCTTTCACATTGTCATATGGCGGCTCTACCTTCATAAAGGGAATAGTCAACATGGACATCTGAGCACCTTCAAGGATAGGCGCCTTGGCCCCAAAAAGGATGCTCACACCCGTGTCCGTACCCGGGCGCAAGGCCTGAGGCATGACGTTGATGCAGTGCATGCATCTTGTGCATTCCTTGTTGTCGATCATCAATTTGCCGTCTTCCATCCACATGCACTTTGTCGGGCAAAGATCTATTACTTCCTTTTGGATATCAAACTTACCCCAGTCCTTCCCTGCATGGGCGCCGGCGTTTGGTGGGATCTCGCCATTGATGTAAGCCTGAACAGCTTCCTGATCAATCCGGATTTCATCCCGCCAAGTCCCAATAAAGGACATGTCAGCCCTTGCGATCGAGGCCACACAGCAATTGGGGCAACCATCAAATTTAAACTTGAACTTGTAAGGAAATGCGGGCCTGTGAAGCTCATCCTGATAGTAATGGGTCAACTCGTAGCACATATCTTGGGTATCAAAACAGGCCCACTCACAGCGTGCTCTTCCAATACAACAAGAAGGTGTTCTAAGATTCGAGCCCGACCCACCCAAATCCTGTTGCAACACATGGGTCAGCTCATAAAAAATGGGTTCTAATTGCTCGGTAAAGGTACCCAAGAAAATAATATCACCAGTCGAACCATGCATATTCATTAATCCGCTACCGCGGAATTCCCAAAGGTCACAAATCGTCCTTAGGTAATCTGAATTATAGAATTTGCTCGCCGGCTGATTCACACGCAGGGTATGGAAATGTGCGATTGAGGGAAATTTCTCTGGTACATCCGAATAGCGGCCTATTACACCTCCGCCGTACCCGAACACACCCACGATACCACCATGCTTCCAATGCGTTTCACCGTCGTCGAACGAAAGTTGAAGTTGCCCGAGTAAATCCTCAACGCACTCCCTTGCAATCATCATACGGTCTTCGGGCAGCTTCTGGCGGTGAAGGGCCTCCCGTTTGGCGTCTGCTACAAAGCTGGGCCATGGTCCTTTTTCCAGTTCCTCAACATCAGGAATATCATGCTTGATTTTGAAATTCTTGAGCTCTTCCTCCGTATAGTTGTTGAGCTCTTCATCTGTATAAATCCTTAATTCCTCATACTTTAGCTCTTTCTGTGGTTCTTTCGGTTCAAAAGCCATTATGAACGCCTCCTTTTTGCTCTTAAGTTTTCACTGCTCTCAGGAGCACAGATAACTAGTGGGTATATGGGAAAAAATTTTCCTCTAGTTCACCTCCTCCCTGGAAATATGTTCTCATAACAAATACACATCATAAATCTTCTTAGGCCAAAGTGCCTCCATGCTCATCGAAAACCTACTTAACTATTTGTGAATATTGGAATTAGTTTATTTTTCAATTGGTTAGAAACTGTCTTATAATCAAATTGAGCTTCATTTGTCAATAAAAAAATCGGGCAAATTTCAGTTGACAAGTGATATTGCAAGCACTATGTGCTCCTTTTGTAAGCCCAAAATTACTTTGGGCCGATCTTCTATCTTTCAGAAGATTTATTATTCCTTTTCTAGAGGGCAAGGATGTTTTTTCCTGTACCCCGGGTTACCATATCAGCGCTCAGAGGAGGCTCTGGCAAGACCATTATTTCGGTAGGTCTCCTTGGACTATGGCGCGAATCTGGACAAACAATAGTGCCTTTCAAAAAAGGCCCAGATTTTATTGATGCAGGGTGGCTGTCATTCGCCTCCGGCCTCCCATGCCATAATCTGGATCCCTTTTTAATGACCGAAAAGCAAATCCTAGACTTATTCATTACCTATTCCCAGGGGGTGGATCTCTGCGTGATTGAGGGGAATCGAGGCCTGTTTGATGGTGTGGATGTGAAAGGTACTTCCAGTACCGCAGAGCTTGCAAAACTATTGGACTCTCCAGTGCTCCTTATTGTAGATGCGACCATGGCCACCCGTACTACCGCGGCGCTCGTCAAAGGTTGCCAGATTTTTGATCCAGGCCTCCACATAGGAGGCATTATCCTCAATCGTGTGGCAACGCCTCGACAAGAGCATCTCATCCGCCAAGCTATCGAATACTACTGCAACGTACCGGTCGTTGGATCGGTACCCCGAATAAAAACTAACCCCTTTCCCGAAAGACACATGGGGCTTGTGCCCCACCACGAAAGCTCTGTAGCCCAAAAGGCAGTGCAGTGGGCCATATCTATTGTAAAGGACAACTTGGACTTGGACAAAATCGGGCAAATTGCCCAGCAAGTTCCCCTGGTGCATCATGATAAAACCCGTGAGCCTATACAGAAAGTCTCCACGGAGGTTCAGGAGTCCTCCCCACGAATAGGAGTCATATTGGACAGTGTGTTCTGGTTCTATTATCCGGAAAATTTGGAGTTGCTGAAAAGTCTCGGGGCCAAACTCGTGGAGATCAACACCATGAAAGACCCCTTGCTCCCACCCGTGGATGCCCTTTACATTGGAGGGGGATTCCCGGAGACCCGGGCAGAGGCATTGGCCATGAATGTAAGCCTTAGAAACCACCTTAAACAAAAAATAGAAAATGGACTGCCCGTTTATGCAGAATGCGGGGGTTTTATGTTCTTGGGTGAATCCCTTATTGTGGGCGATAAATCATACCCCATGGTAGGCGCAGTTCCCATAGTATTCGTGTTGGAAAAAAGGCCCCAGGGCCATGGATACACTATTATGGAGGTAACCAAAGACAACCCCTATTACGCTAAAGGGGAAAAAATAAAGGGGCACGAATTTCACTACTCCCGGCCCGTAATACAATGTGAAAAAGATATACAATATGTATTTAGAGTCATTCGAGGAAACGGCATCGAAGGGCAAAAGGATGGCCTGTGTAAGAAAAATCTTTTGGCCACTTATACCCATATCCATGCTGCAGGGGACCCCCGCTGGGCCACTCGCATGCTTCGGGTTGCAAACCTAGCAAAAAGAAGAGGAAAAATTCCTAAGCCACCGTAAAAGAAGAATTGACAAAAAGAATTCTTTTGTTTATAAATACAATTTCAAATAAATTCGGCATAGAAAACACGCACTAAAATAACATAAGGAGGGTAAACATCATGCCAACAGTAGAATTCGAAGGCCACACCTTCAACGTTGACGAAGACGGGTTCATTGATGATTTCAAGAACTGGAATGAAGCATGGGTCCGGCACGTGAAACAGACCGAGGGAATTGAGGAGCTTACAGATGAGCACTGGAAGATAATCAATGTGCTTCAGGACTACTATAAAAAGAACGGGATCGCACCAATGGTAAGGATTCTCTCCAAGGTAACAGGCTTCAAACTCAAGAAAATCTATGAGCTATTCCCCTCCGGCCCTGGTAAGGGAGCCTGCAAGATGGCGGGATTGCCCAAGCCAACTGGCTGCGTTTAAAACACCCAACTGGCTTAAAAAGCCCGTTAATTTTAGAAGCTTAAGGAGCGCTTGGCAGGTGTAGCTTTGTCCGGCGCTCTTTTTTTGTCTATTTCACTGAGATTTCTACGTTTTTGCCGCCTAGTTTCAACGTATCATGGTCAAAACCTTGTGAGCAAGTTTAAGCCCCTTATTATCCCCCAATAAGGGCTCGGTAGAGTTCTGGGCGACGGTTAGGGAGGAAATACCTCATTTGGTGGGTCCTTATTTCTTCTAGTCGATTAGCTTTTAGTGTTGCTACTACCATTCCTTCATCCACTCGCATTCTTTGGCTAATGATCAGCCCTGATGGATCAACAACTACAGCCACTCCGGGGAACTGATATCCCTCACTTGTCTGACCTACCTGATTGCATGCTACTACATATAGCGCATTGTCAAAGGCCCTGCTCCTTAAGTGCCTGAGCCAGCTGTCAAGTTTTTCTTGAGGCGTGCCACGAGGAGAGGCATGAGGCATAAATATGATTTCTGCCTCCTTGAGGGCCATCAAGGTGCTTATCTCGGGAAAATGGGCCTCGTAACAAAGCTGAATCCCAAAGGCCACATTCTTGTATCGAAAGATGCCGATCTCTGCTCCCGCTTGAAACACACCCTTTTCAATGGGCGACAAATGTGTTTTCCGATATACTCCAAGCATTCCTTTTGGTCCTGATACAATATGGGAGATATAAGGTTTTCCCCTGCTCAAAATTTCCACCATGCCAGCCATAATAACCACCTCATGGGTCGCAGCCATATCCACGATCCGTGCAATAATGTTCTGAGAATCACCTGGACCGTAAAGGGAGTGAGGCTCATTTAGGACATAACCAGAGATGCAAAGCTCGGGGAAGCAAATCATCTCTGCACCCCTGGAAACCGCCTCTGAGGCAAAAAGCTCCATATGAGCGAGGTTTTCCTCAACACGGCCCGGCTCAGAATGCATACACACGGCTGCCACAGTGATATCTCGCATGGTGGATCCCTCTAAAGTCTATATCCATGGCTACTATAGCCAACAAGGCAAAAAAGGGCAATTGTGTTAATGCCCGAAGTCAAAGCTCAAAGTGAAACGAATCCCCCCCAAAATTCACGGTGGGTAAATACCAAAATCCAAATAGCACGATTTTCAAAAATCAGGAGACAGGAGTTGAAGAGGGAAACATGGACCCCATAGAGGTAGGTTAGGATCGGGGTTTTCTTGCCAAAAGAATGTATTTGTCATACTGGAGGTCCTCACCATCACTACCTTTGTCAAAGATCTTTCCGGGATATGCATTTTTCCCGCTGTAAAGGATTTCCAATCCAGCCTTTTGTACGGCCACTTGAGCAGGAATATGGTCGTTGACCCAAAAACTCGTAAGGACAAAACACCCTTCCGGATCTAGGACCCTTGCTGCCTCTTCAAACACGGCCTGCCATATGCGCGGACCTTCTTTAGAAGTGGTCAACGGAGGGTGCTGGCACAATATCAAGTGAAAAGGCCCTTCCACATGCCGGCTCAATTCTCGTGCATCACAAGCAATGAAGGTGGCAAGTCCTTCCAATCCTTCCCTGGCCTTACTGAAGGCCTCTTCATACATGTCCACCCCAACATACTGGGGAAAACCTAAAGCCCGCTCAGACAGGTAGCTGATCAAAGCCAGATAGTTCCATATGGCATTGTTGCCGCATCCAATATCAAGCACAGCAGGAGATTCGGGAACCACAATACCAAAGCGAGACAGATACTCCCCGAGTATCTTGGACCAGCGTCGATCTGGAGTGCCATGGTTTGCAGTATGCACGAACCCGTTTCCTTAACTCCGTTTACTGTTGACCGTTGACCGTTTGCCGCCTGCAGGGCGGAGGCTAAAGGCCTGAGGCTAAGGGCTTAAGGTTAAAGGACATCTCTCCTTTATCCCTGATCCTTCCTCCTGACTACTGTCTTCTGGCTCCTCCCTATCCTCCTCAGGTTCCACGTAGTAGAACGCTCCTAACTTCTAGCTACGCGAGGCGCTGCCTTCCAGCTTATTAACCACTAGATCCCCCACCTCCGCCGTGGTATATCCCATTTTCCCGGCCTCAAGGGATTCCAAGTCGTCCCTAACCACTGCGGCTATGGCCTGAAACAAATCTTCTGCTGCCCGGATTTCGCCCAGGTATTCCAACATCATCTGGGCCGCATATATAGCAGCCATGGGGTTTATCTTTCCCAGCCCAGTATATTTCGGAGCAGACCCCCCAATGGGTTCAAACATGGCAGGGCCGCCGGGGTGGATATTTCCCCCTGCAGCAATACCAAGTCCCCCTTGGATAATGGCCCCGATATCAGTGATGATGTCTCCGAACATATTATTGGTGACAATAACATCATAGCGTTCAGGACTCTTGATCATCCACATGCAAAGGGCATCCACATGCTGGTAATCAGTGGAGATATCCGGGTATTCCTGAGCCACCTCTTGAAATACCCTGTACCACAGGTCTGACTCGTACGTCAGCACATTTGTTTTGGCACACAGGGTGACATGGCGTTTTTTATCCCGCTTCATACAATAATCAAATGCGTACCTGATGCAACGTTCCACGCCCTTACGGGTATTTATTGATTCCTGCACCGCAATCTCATCCGGAGTACCTTTTTTAAAGAATCCCCCGCTTCCCACGTATGCTCCCTCACTGTTCTCTCTGATCACCACGAAGTCAATGTCTTGCGGTCCCTTATCCTTTAAAGGCGTGTAAACTCCAGGAAGCAAAATCACAGGGCGCAAATTAATGTAAAGGTCAAGAGCAAAACGTAGCCTTAGAAGTATTCCCTGCTCCAAGATACCCGGTCTCACTTCAGGGTGTCCAATAGCCCCCAGCAAAATACAATGAGTCTGCCTCAATTCTTCGATGATATTGTCAGATATCAGTTCCCCGGTCTTGAGGTATCTTTCTCCACCTAGATCATAGTGGGTAAATTCAAAAGAAATGTTGTGGCTTTTCCCCACTGCATGAAGTACCTTTACTGCCTCGGTCGTCACTTCCGGTCCTGTCCCGTCTCCGGGAATAACCGCAATATTATAGTTCATATACAACCCTTCCTTTCGTCATTATTAAGCTATCAGCTATCAGTGGTCAGCACTCAGCTTGCCTCTGCTGGGCAGGAGCGACTGAGGGAAGATGGGTCAACATTCATAATTCAAGATTCATAATTCTATGTTCTATCTCCCTTTCTTCCTATTCTCCGGCCTCAGGGCACGTACTGCTGCTCCAGCACGCCACATTTCAGAGTTGCGCATCTCGGCCAACTCCTTCTCCAGGCGGTCCCGATAATCCGGGGCACTGTTGGCTTCCAACACGATTCGCGTCTCTTTACCGGAAACTACACTCTCATATAATTCCTCGAATACCGGCCTGACCGCCTCCCGAAATCTGTGCCGCCAGTCCAGCGCCCCCCTTTGTGCCGTGGTACTGCAATTGGCAAACATCCAGTCCATTCCATTTTCTGCTACCAACCTGATCAAGCTCTGGGTCAGCTCTTCCACAGTCTCATTAAAGGCCTCACTAGGGCTATGGCCTCTCTGCCTCAGCAATGCATACTGGGCCTCCATAATACCGGCAAGGGCCCCCATCAACACACCTCGCTCCCCTACTAGATCGCTGTATACCTCTTTTTCAAAGGTTGTTGGAAATAGATAGCCCGATCCTATGGCAATGCCCAAGGCCAGGACCCGCTCCTCTGCCTTCCCCGTATAGTCCTGATATACCGCATAGCTTGAATTGATGCCACTGCCATTAAGAAAGTTGCTGCGGACGGTCCTACCCGAGCCTTTTGGGGCCACCATAATTACGTCCACATTGCCAGGAGGTGTCACACCTGTTTGATCTTTATACACGATGGAAAAGCCATGGGAAAAACAAAGGGCATTGCCCTGATCAAGACAGGCCTTGATAGCAGGCCATGTGGCCACCTGTCCAGCGTCAGAGACCAGATACTGTATAATGGTGCCACGCCGTGCCGCCTCTTCTAGAGGAAACAAGGTCTTGCCCGGTTCAAAGCCATCTTTAACAGCCCTATCCCATGATTGGCTTCCTTGTCGCTGGCCCACAATAACCTGTATTCCATTGTCGCGCATGTTTAATGCCTGTCCTGGGCCCTGGACCCCATAGCCCAGCACAGCTACGGTCTCATCCTTCAGAATCTCCTTGGCCTGCTGCAAGGTCAACTCCTCAGCAGTAACCACTTGTTCCACCACTCCACCAAAATCAATGTTTGCCATTTTTAACCTCCTTGGAACTGTCACGTGCCATGGCAATGGCACCAGTCCTTGCTACTTCTTGAATTCCCATTGGCCGTAGGAGATTGAGGAAAGCGGTGACCTTTCCTTCATCACCAGTCACCTCAATGGTATATGATGAGCTTCCCACATCCACCACCCTGGCCCTGAAGATATCCACCATGCGAAGAATTTCTGCACGCTTATCTGGCTCCGCCTTTACCCGGATCAAAAGGAGTTCCCTCTGCACACAAGGGGTCCCGGTAAAGTCACGGACCTTGATCACATTAATGAGCTTGTTCAATTGTTTCTTGATCTGTTCGATGATGGCCATATTTCCCCGAGTGACCAGAGTAATTCTGGAAACCTTGGGATCAATGGTCTCGGCCACACACAGACTCTCAATATTGAACCCTCGGCCGCTGAACAATCCCGCTATCCTGGCCAGTACCCCGGGCTCATTATCTACAATCAGGGATAAGATGTGACGTTGTTCTTCTTGCTTCGACATAAGTGTGTATATTCCTCCGTATAGCCCTCAGCAACCTGCCCGTCCGGCAGGGGGGAATGGTCTGGCAGTCGCCAGGCAGGGGCGCCTCGCTTCCCAGCGATTCATAAAATCAACAGCGAATTTCAGTAGCTTTCAACTCCGACCAAGGCGACATTCCCTCCGCTAATTTCCCACCTAAGGTGGGCTTACCCGCCTAAAACCTGTGGCAGGCAAACCCATCCCTGGCAAGGGGGAGAAGTCCCGCTCAACTGGAAGGTCCTTTATCCTTTGGCCTCTTACCTTCTGCCTTTGGCCTTGCTTCACACCAATAACATCTCAGTAATGGGTGCGCCAGCAGGGACCATGGGATATACATTTTCTTCTGGCTCCACCCAAAAATCCATAACCACTGGTCTCGGTAATGAAAGCCCCTTATCCAGCACGGAAACCACTTCATCAGGCCGGGTGGCCCGTAGACCAACCGCACCGTATGCATCGGCCAGTTTCACAAAGTCTGGGGCATGCTCCATACACGTAGATGAATAACATTTATCATAAAACAATTCCTGCCACTGCCTCACCATGCCCAAATACCCATTGTTGAGAATAAGCACCTTTACGGGCAAATTGTACTGGACCGCTGTGGCAAGTTCCTGGATATTCATCTGTATGCTACCATCGCCTGCCACATCCACCACGGTCCTGTCTGGTCTAGCAAGTTGGGCCCCAATGGCAGCAGGCAGACCAAATCCCATACAGCCCAGTCCACCGGAGGTAACAAAGCTGTTGGGCTCATCAAAATGATAGTATTGGGCCGCCCACATCTGATTTTGACCCACCTCCGTAGTAATAATTGCCTTGCCCTCCGTCAGTTCATAGAGTTTCTCAATAACATATTGGGGTTTGATTCGTTCCCCCTGTTTGTAGGCGAGGGGCCTGGTGGCCTTCCACTCCTCAATCTGACAGAGCCATTCCTCTCTTGATGACTCATCCCAACTCAGGTTTTCTTCTTTCAACAATCTATTCAGAAGTTGTAGGGTGGCCTTGCAATCGCCCACCACCGGGATGGTCACAGGGACATTCTTACGGATCGAGGTGGGATCAATGTCAATATGGACTATCTTGGCCTGCTTTGCAAAGGCATCTGTCTTCCCTGTTACTCGATCGTCAAATCGTACTCCGATTGCTATAATAAGATCGCAGGCACCCGTACACATATTAGCACGATATGTACCATGCATACCGATCATCCCCAGCCAAAGGCGCTCATGGCTCGCAGAGAAGACCCCCAGCCCCATGAGCGTAGTGGTCACTGGCGCTGAAATACGTGTAGCAAGCTCTGTCAATTCCCGAGAGGCCCTTGACAAAACCACACCTCCACCTGCCAAAATCATGGGTCTCTTGGCCTTCTTTATAAGATCCACTACTTTGCGAAGCTGTTTCATATTTGGCCTATAGGTAGGTTGGTATGAACGGAGCTTTACAAACTCACTAGCACAGTACGGCATGGTCTTTTTCATTAGGTCTTTAGGTAAGTCCACCAGCACAGGACCGGGCCTTCCTGAGCGGGCCAAATAAAAGGCCTCTTTGATTACTCTGGGCAAATCTTCTATCCTAGTTACAAGGTAATTGTGCTTGGTACACGGCCGTGTGATACCCACAATATCCACTTCTTGGAATGCATCATTTCCGATAAGGGCCGTGGGGACCTGACCCGTAAAAACCACCACAGGTATGGAATCCATATAGGCACAGGCAATACCTGTTACTGTATTGGTAGCACCCGGTCCAGATGTCACCAGACAAACGCCCACATCACCTGAGGCCCGTGCAAAGCCGTCTGCCGCATGCACACCGCCTTGCTCATGACGTACCAGGATATGCCTTATTTTGGAGCGGGCCAATTGGTGGTAAATATCAATAACCGCTCCACCTGGATAACCAAAAATGGTATGAACCCCTTCCTCTTCCAGGCATCGCACAAAAATTTGAGCACCACTTAACAGCTCTTGGCCTACTACTTGAGATTCAACAAAGGTCTCTCCATTTTGAGCAACACTTGTTCCTTTCATGAGCCTTTCACTCCTTTTACGTATTGCAAAAGACCACCTGCCTCTATCAGCTTTCTCATGAACTCGGGGATTGGCTCTACTGTAAGAGTCTGTCCATCTTCCGATTCAATAAGCCCCCGCACTAGATCCAAATTAATGTGCATGCCCTCCTCCAGTTGCTCGTAGGCTTCAGGGCATTCCAAAAGGGGAAGGCCAATGTTAAAGGCGTTACGGTAAAAAATCCGCGCAAAGCTTTTGGCCACGACTGCTCGGATACCCACGGCCTTTAATGCCAGAGGGGCGTGTTCCCGGGATGAGCCACACCCAAAATTGACCCCCGCAACGATAATGTCACCCTCCTTCACATGAGAGGCAAAATCAGGCCTTGCATCAGCAAAGCAGTGCCGTGCAAACTGTTCCGGATCAGAAGTGTTCAAGAACCTGGCCGGGATGATGAGGTCCGTATCAATGTGATCGCCAAATTTCCAAACCCTGCCTTTAATGATCATATATCCTCCAATGATGAGTTGCCTTTTGAAATTTGCTCTAAGCAACACAGTGTGCAATCCGCCGTCAACCTCCGGTGTTCATCGTTCTTTGCTGACCGTTCACCGAAAAAAAGCTATCAGCGTTTAGCCATCAGCAACCTACCCGCCTGTCTACCGCCAGGCAAGGGCGTTGCGCTGATGGGTAATTCCTGAAGGAAACAGATCCATATCCCCTGATGCATCTATAGTAGTTATCATCTGCGTATTTACGGCTCTTGGATTCCCGCTTGCCTGCCCGCAGCAGGCGGGCGCGGGAATGACAATCTTTGACAGCCTTCCTCCTTTTCCCTTTCGCCTTTGACCTTTTTCATAGCTCCTCCGGCGAGCCGATCCTTCCCATAACAGCCGAGGCAGCCGCCACTGCCGGGTTGCTAAGATATACCTGACTTTCCGGGTGTCCCATCCTCCCCTTAAAATTTCTGTTTGAGGTGGAAATGGCCGTCTCCCCTTTTGCCAAGACCCCCATATGGCCTCCGAGACAAGGCCCACAACAAGGAGGTCCAATAACAGCCCCTGCCTCTAGAAAATCCTGAATTAGGCCCTCCCCCACGGCATTAAGGTAGATATCAGAGGACCCTGGAATTATGATCAACCTTGTGCCCTTGGCCACTCGACGACCTTTGAGCACGCGAGCGGCGACTCTCAAATCCTCCAATCGGCCGTTGGTACAGGAGCCAATGAACACCTGATCCACCCTTACTCCATTTAACTGGGACAGAGCTGTCACATTATCCGGGGAATGCGGCATGGCAACCTGAGGTTCCATATGGCTTACCTCTATCTCCACCACCTCGTCGTACACCGCATCATCATCACTTTGAAAAAACCGAGGTTCCCGCTGACCCCGGCCAGTGACATATTCCCTCACCACCTCATCAGGGGCGAATATACCGTTCTTGGCACCACACTCCACTGCCATATTTGCCATGGTAAACCTTTGGGCCATGGAAAGTCCCTTTATAACCTCTCCGGCAAACTCTATGGACTTGTAAACCGCACCCGCAACACCCAGCCGGCCCAGTGTGGCCAAGATTAAGTCCTTTCCTTGAACCCACTTGGGAAGCTTGCCTGAAAAGAGGACCTTTATAGACCGGGGAACCTTAAGCCAAATCTTGCCTGTTGCCATGACCACACCCAGGTCAGTGCTGCCAACTCCTGTTGAAAAGGCTCCAAGGGCCCCATAGGTACATGTGTGGCTGTCTGCCCCAATGACCAAGTCACCAGAGGTCACTAGACCTTTTTCCGGCACAATAACATGCTCTATCCCTGTCTCACCCAACTCGAAAAAGTTTCTGATCCTGTAGCGACGGGCAAACTCGGCCATGGTCTTTACCTGCTGTGCCGAAGGAATATCCTTGTTTGGCACGAAATGGTCCTGGACAAGCACAATCCTCTCCGGATCAAACACATGGCTCGCCCCCAGCTTATGGAACACCTGGATCGCAAGGGGGGCCGTGATATCATTTGCCAGGGCCAGATCTACCTTCACTTCAACGAATTCCCCAGGCCTGACAAGGTCCTGCTCAGCATGTGCCGCCAAGATCTTCTCAC
This sequence comes from Deltaproteobacteria bacterium, assembly GCA_019307815.1. Classification (GTDB taxonomy): domain Bacteria; phylum Desulfobacterota; class DSM-4660; order Desulfatiglandales; family Desulfatiglandaceae; genus B111-G9. The sequence continues at coordinate 130,028 of JAFDIV010000003.1, read as the reverse complement.
TGATAGTCATTCCCATTATCATCTTCCCTCTATGCACCGATCCCTCTGTAATTCAAACCACCGCATCCTTTGCAGAAAGGGCCGGGTTGCGTTTCAGATATTCAAGCCTATTCAACCCGTTCACATAGGCCTTGGCACTTGCCGTAATGATGTCCGGGTCTGCGCCTTTTCCCAAGGCCACTAGCCCATTTTCCTGGAGCCGTACCGTCACCTCTCCCTGGGCGTCCATACCACCGCTAATGGCGTTAACCGTAAAACGGAGCAACTTGGACCGGCTTCCCGTCATCTTGGCAATGGTGTTGAAGGTGGCATCAATGGGTCCTACGCCGAATCCGGCATTTTGAGCCTCCTTTCCCCTGATCTTCAACTTTACAGTAGCCGTGGGCACAGCCACCGTACCACTGACCACATTGAGATATTCCAATTCATAGATATCAGGCACACGCAACACCTCTTCTGCCACCAGCACCTCAATGTCTTCATCCAATATCTCTTTGCGTTTGTCTGCAAGCTCCTTGAATTTCGCGAAAAGCCGGTCCACCTCTTCCTCGCTAAACTCATAGCCGAGCTGTGCCAGCTTTTTCTTGAAGGCATGTCTTCCGGAATGCTTTCCCAAAACCAGGGTATTGCTGGATATGCCCACCATATCCGGGGCCATGATTTCGTATGTCTGGGCGTTCTTCAAAACTCCGTCCTGATGTATCCCCGCTTCATGGGAAAAGGCATTGGCCCCCACAATGGCCTTGTTTGGCTGAACCATTATCCCTGTGACCATGCTCACAAGACGGCTGGTGGAATATATCTCCCTGGTCTCAATGGAGGTATCCAGCCCTAAACGATCCTTTCGGGTATAGAGGGCCATGACCACCTCCTCAAGAGAGGCATTACCCGCCCTCTCACCAATACCGTTTATGGTGACTTCAACCTGCCTGGCCCCTGCCTTCAGGGCAGAAAGGGTGTTGGCCGTTGCAAGGCCGAGGTCATTATGGCAATGAACGCTGAAAACGGCCTTGTGGATATTGGGCGTGTGCGAAATAACGTATCTTACCAGCTCAGCGAACTCATCAGGGAGCGCATAACCCACCGTATCAGGCAAGTTCACTGTGGTGGCTCCAGCCTCAATCACTGCCTCAAAGACCTTGCAAAGGAAATCACGGTCGCTGCGTGAGCCATCCTCTGCCGAAAACTCCACATTCTCAGTAAAGGACTTTGCATATCGAACTGCCTCAACAGAGCTCCGGATTACATCCTCGCGGCTCATCTTGAGTTTATATCGCATATGGATATCCGAGGTGGCCAAGAAGGTATGAATCCTGGGTTTTGCCGCCTCTTTTACGGCCTTCCAGGCCAGGTCAATGTCGTCCTTGGAAGACCTGGCAAGGGCAGTAACCTCGGCCTTTTGGATCTTTGATGCTACTAGAGCCACTGCCTCCAGATCGCCTTGGGAAGCTGCTGGAAACCCTGCCTCAATCGCATCCACCCCAAGCCTTTCCAGTTGCCTTGCCAGACGCAGCTTTTCGGCCGCATTCATGCTTGCTCCCGGGGACTGCTCCCCGTCCCTCAATGTGGTATCAAAGACAATCACTTTTTCGCTCATGAAAAACCTCCCTTTCATCTGTATATTGTTCAACAAGAGAAATATCCCAGAGGTTCTCCATGGAGCATGGGCCGCGGATCCTGCCTCAAACCGGGACCCGCGGCGTGTACCTCACTCCCTTCTCCCTTTCTGTGATGATTTGTCGAACTCATTTTCTATTTCCCATTCAATATCTTTGAGAGTTTATACTGCACGCTGTCCACCAGCGCCTGCCAGCTAGCCTCTATAATGTTTTCCGACACTCCTACCGTAGTCCAGATCTCCTTGGAGTCTCTCGATTCGATCTGCACCCTTACTTTGGCAGCAGTGCCGTCGCTTCCATCAATAACACGGACCTTGAAATCCACCAGGCCCATCTCCCGAATCTGGGGATAGAACTTTGTAAGGGCCTTGCGCAGCGCATTGTCCAATGCATTTACAGGCCCATCCCCTTCGGCCGCCGTTATTTCATAATCATTTCCCACGGAAATCTTGATGGTGGCCTGTGACGTGCTGGGCCCTGAACGATTCTTTTCAATACTTACTCTCAAGGACTCTAACCGAAAAGGTTCTTCAAATTGACCCGTAACCTTCTTGATAAGTAGTTCAAGAGAGCCCTCCGCCGCCTCAAATCGATATCCCTGATCCTCGAGCCGTTTGATTTCCTCGACGATCTTTTCGCTGGTATAGCCGTTGCCACCCAGTTTGATTCCAAGCTCCCGTGTCTTGTATTCAATATTGCTCTTGCCAGAAAGATCAGATACCAAAACCCTCCTTCTATTGCCCACAGTAGCCGGGTCAATGTGTTCATAGGCAGCAGGCTCTTTCATAATGGCACTAACATGGACGCCCCCCTTATGGGCAAATGCGCTTTTACCCACAAAGGGCCTATGGCTGAGAGGTGGGATATTGGCCACTTCACTCACATAGCGCGACAGTTCTGTGAGTTGTTTTATCTTACCGGGCTCCAGGCAGGTATAGCCCATCTTGAGTTGCAGGTTACCAATGAGCGCAATAAGATCTGCATTGCCGCACCGCTCCCCATATCCATTGACCGTACCCTGGACCATGGTAGCTCCTGCCTCCACAGCAGACAAAGAATTGGCCACTGCAAGGCCACAGTCGTCATGGGTATGAATGCCCACAGGGACCGATAGATTAGGAAGGACCTCGGCCATGATCTGTTCTATCTCTTTTGGCATACTGCCACCATTGGTGTCACAGAGCACGATCATATCAGCACCACCTTCTTGTGCCGCCTTGATAGTTTCCATGGCGTAGGAGGAGTTTTGTTTGTACCCATCGAAAAAGTGCTCTGCATCATAGATGACCTCCCGTCCTTGTCGCTTGAGATAGGCCACAGTTTCTTCAATCATCCTGCAATTTTCTTGCAAGGTGACCCCAAGGATGCGGGAGGCATGAAGATCCCAGCTTTTACCAAAAACCGTCACCACCTGGGTTTCTGTTTTCAAAAGGGCATGGATATTGGCATCTTTTTCAACAGACAGATCTGGCCGCCGCGTGCTGCCAAAGGCAGTGATTTTGCTGGCATGAAAGTTCAGCTTTTTGGCCATCTCAAAAAAGCGGGCATCCTTTGGATTGGACCCCGGCCAACCCCCTTCGATATAGTGTATTCCAAAGGAATCCAACTTAGTAGCAATACGAATCTTGTCCTCTGCCGAAAGGCTTACCTGCTCCCCTTGGGTCCCGTCCCGAAGTGTCGTATCATAAAGAAGGATTTCCCTTGCCATTTTTTATTCTCTCCCAGTCAGTCTGTTTCATGCCAAAAAAAATCCGTTACCAGGCTGGGCCTGATAACGGATTTTTTTGAACCTAGTGAGCTGCCGAAAGTTACGTCATTATCAGGCCCGGGCGTTTAAGCCTCCCAAGCAAGACGACAAGCAACAGGGATATAATTATCCCTGTTGCGCTGATAATGACGATAATGCTGTTTGCAATAGCTTTCGGCATGTCTTTAATAATCCTTACAACATCTTCGCTATAGTAATCGGCTATATGCTAAATACAATGAAATGGATTTGTCAAGTTTTTTTCTTCTGCGCGAAAAAATAACCCCCAGCCCCCATCGCCCAAACACCAATGCTATATTCAGGATTGGCCCCAATGGGTAATGGCTTATCCTTTGGCCTTTAACCTGTGCCTCTCTCCGCCCACCATTCCCCACACCTTGATCATTAAAATAACGACTTGAATCTGTTTTGGATACCTATGAGATGAATAGTAACTTGATACTTCCGCTTCACTGGAGTATGGTGGTATCAAGAAAACCTTAGCTCATAAAAGGATTTAATCATGACAAATAAACATATTACTCTGTCCCATATACGGGTTCTCATCCGAGGCGGCGGAGATCTGGCCTCAGGTGTGGCATGGCGGCTCCACAATTGTGGCTTCAAGGTACTTGTCACTGAAGTTGCCATGCCCCTTGCGGTGAGGCGCCGAGTCTCCTTTTGTGAGGCCGTTTATGAGGGATCCAGCCAAGTGGAAGGAGTGACAGCTCGCCTTGTTCAAACACCAGATCAGGCGACCGCCTTATGGAAGGATGGTGTTATCCCGGTCATTGTGGACCCGGAGTGTGCTTCCCTATCCACCATAAAACCAGAGGTGTTGGTGGATGCCATTATGGCCAAGAGAAATACCGGCACATCCATCGGTGATGCACCCCTGGTTATTGCCTTGGGTCCCGGTTTCCAGGCCGGTGTGGATGCACACTTTGTGGTGGAAACCCAGAGGGGGCACTACCTTGGGAGGCTGATCACAGAAGGTCCTGCTGCCCCTGACTCGGGCATCCCTGGCAAGGTCATGGGGATAGGGGCCGAAAGGGTAATCAGGGCACCAGCGGCAGGCCGTTGGGAAAGCGCCAAGGAGATCGGAGACACGGTAAAAAAAGGTGAGTTGGTGGGATACGTTGCTGGCGTTGAGGTAAAGGCCTCAATTGCAGGTGCAATCAGGGGGCTTATTCACCCCGGAATCACGGTGCCCCAAGGGCTCAAGATAGGGGACATTGACCCTCGGGGCGTGGTGGACCACTGTTTTACCATCTCGGAGAAATCCCTTGCCATAGCCGGAGGAGTGCTGGAGGGCATCTTGAGAACATATGCAAACTAGTATGGTCGTATTAATAGAAAAGCCTGCTCCACACGTCGGGAAACAGAAATGACAAATGTCAAAACCCAAATGTCAAACCATATGTAGCTCTCCGCCGCGCCTTATTGGCAGGGCAATTTGGCATTTGTCATTTGGAATTTGGCATTGATGAAGAGCTGCTCTTCATCTCTTCCCGGAGCTGCTTGGTCGCCACTTCATCTATCCTCATGGTCTTCTCATCAATCACGACACCATATTCGGATCGGGCCTTCTCCATGGTGACATAGCCTTGAAGCACATCCTCTTTCACCATATCTGGATCTCTTTCCAGTGGATCACCATATCCGCCCCCGCCTGCTGCGTCCATAATGACCACATCCCCTGGCTGCAATTGAGTAAGGCCATAAGGATTGCCAGGTTTGCCATTTACCAGAAACTGGGCCTTTGCCCCGGATTTCCCTCCAAAAAGCCCCTCAGGCGGATACCTGAACCTTCCCGACTGAATACCTAAGTTCACAGGCGGAATGGGTGCGTATTCGTCATCGGGCACACGAAAAACTACTCTCCTACCAAGACCTCCCTTCATTCTGCCCGGACCTCCAGAATCAGGAAGAAGCTCTCTTTTCTCAACGATTAGGGGGGTATCGCTTTCAAAGATCTCCACCGGTGTATTGGCCCCATTTGCTGGAAAGATATACACGTAATTGCCGTCACTCTTGGCGCTGGCTCCCATGCCGCCTCCCCTGATGATTACTGAATGCCACGGATCACCATTGTTCCGCTTACCATAGAACACGTTCATGGTAGCCGGTGTGCCACCGCTTCCTGCAATCACACGGTCAGGAAGTGCATTAGCAAGGGCGCGATAAATGATTTCTGTGACAAAATGGCCTATTTGCATCCGGGCTGCCACTGCAGCAGGAAACTTGCAGTTCACAACACTGCCCTCAGGCGCCTTCATCTTGATGGGCCTTGTGCATCCGTCGTTATTGGGGATGTCCGGATCAAACATACTCTTAAGGGCCATAAACACATAGGCATAGGTAAAATTGTAGACCACATTGCCGCCCCAATCCACCTGAGGTGAGCTACCTGCCAGATCAACAACAATGTCAGATCCTTTCACCTCAACAGCAACTTTTATAACCACGTCCTCCTTACCTTCCCCGCCCGAACTGCGGGCAGGCATTTGCTCAACTATACCCTCGGCCCGATATATACCATCCGGGATCTTTTCAATCGCCTCCCTCATGCTCCTCTCTGTCCTCTCGATGATTTCGTCGGCTAGGTCGTCGAGGCTGTCAAGGTCGTTTTCTTCCAGCATCTGGCAGATCTTTTCCGCACACACATGATTGGCTGCGATTTGCGAGCGGATATCTCCAACCACCTCATCAGGAGTTCTCACGTTCCATCGGATCATCTCCAAAACCGCTGAATTCAGTTTGCCGCCATCGTAGAGTTTGACCAGAGGGATGAAGAGACCATCTTCAAAGACGTCGTGGTTATCAGACGATACCCTTCCACCTATGTCTGAATGATGAAACACGCAGGCGGTAAAGGCAGTTAATCTATCCTTATAAAAAATGGGACTGATGACACAGACATCGTTCAGGTGGCCTGCCAGTGCCCAAGGATCATTAGTGATAAATATGTCTCCGGGTTTATAGGTATCAGGAGGCAGCTTGTTGACCAATGTCTTTATGCCCAGGGCCATGGCCCCTGACTGCCCGGGTGTGGCAAACGTGCCTTGGGCCAGCTCTCTTCCTTTGCGGTCAGTGAACATACAAGTGTAATCGTGGGCATCACGAAGAAGGCTGGAAAAGGCCGTTCGGGACACAGCACTGTCAGCCTCGTCCACGATGGATATCAATCTCCGCCATAGGATTTCAAGGGTGATCGGATCAAATCTTTCTCCCATGTCTACACCTCCTCTATATCGACCCAGAGAAAACCGTACTCATCTACGGTCACAGATGCATCCTCGCCGATTACCACTGTTGATTCCCTTTCTTCAACAATGGCCGGTCCTTTGAATTTGGCCCCTGGGAAAAGCTTGTATCGGTCATAAACAGTAAACAGGATAAAGTCCTTTGCTATCCCTGAATAGGCAGGCCGCGTTCGCTTAATGGCATCCTCTAATCTTCCATTGCCTTTCTCAAGCTTTGGCAGCTTAAGGAGGCGCTCTGGCAACAATGCCCTTACCTTAAAATTGATAAATTCCACAGGAGACTCTGGATAGGTACGGCCGTAAAGCTTTTCATATATAGCATCGAATCTGCGTCGAATATCTTCTTTACTGATGGTGCGGAAGTCGCCTTCCTCAAGTGGGAGGTTGGTCTCTGATCCCTGGCCCACAAACCGCATATCCACAGATCTTTGAAAACGCACCTCTTCGCCTGAACCGGCCTTTTGCAGGGTTCTTGCGCCTTCGGCTTCCATCTCCTGAAAAAGCTTTTCAATCTCCTCAAAATCCGCCTCATTCAAGGTCACCTTATGGCTCCTTACAAGGTCAAAGGCCCGCGGTGCGGTGAAAAAGCCCAAGGCCGATCCCACACCTGCATTGGGCGGCACAATAAACTTTGGGGCTCCCAGCTTCTTGGTCAGGCCATAGGCGTGAACAGGTCCGGCTCCACCAAAGGCAATGACTGTTACGATCTTGGGATTGCCTCCCTTTTCGGCAATGTGTGTCTTGGCGGCCCCTGCCATGGTCTCATTGATCAAGTCATGAATTCCCCACACGGCCTGGATAAAAGGCACTCCCAAGGGCTTGGCGATCTTTTCCTCGATGCCACGCCTGGCCGCCTCTTTGTCCAACTTCATCTCCCCGCCCAAAAAGTAATTCTCATCAAGGTACCCAAGGAGAAGATCTGCATCTGTTACCCCTGGCTCTGTCCCGCCGCGGCCATAACAAATGGGGCCGGGGTCTGCACCAGAGCTTTCAGGGCCAACCTGAAGCGTGCCCATCTTGCTCACCTTTGCAATGCTTCCTCCTCCGGCTCCTATCTCCATAAGGTCCACCACGGGCACCTGGATGGTAAGACCGCTGCCCTTCATGAACCGTTGCACCCGCCCCACCTCGAAGGTGGGCACTACTCCGGCTACCCCTCCCTGGATCAGGCAGGATTTGGCCGTGGTCCCACCCATGTCAAAGCAAAACATGTCCTGAATATTGAATAGCTTTCCAAAGTATTGACCGGAGATAACTGCAGCTGTTGGCCCTGATTCGATTATCCTTACCGGAAACTCGGAGGCCGTTTCAACGGACGTAATCCCTCCGCTGGAAAGCATGATAAAGAGCTTGCCCTGGAACCCAATGGAAGCGAGCCTGTTGGAAAGCCTTGCCAAGTATCTGCCCGTAAGGGGCTTTACATAGGCATTGGTCACGGTGGTGCTGGTTCTCTCATATTCCCTGATCTGCGGGAGCACTTCATAGGAAATGGACACTGAAATCTCCGGGGCTTCCTCTTGAATAATCTCCTTGATCATAAGCTCATGGGTGGGGTTTTCAAAAGAGTTAAGGAGACACACGGCAATGGATGTTACTTCCATGTCAAGAAGCTGCCTTACCACCTGCCTGGCCTCTTCTGGATCCAAGGGCTTTAGTATTGTGCCATCACTTCGGATCCTTTCATCCACCTCCAGCCGAAAACGCCGGGGGACAAGAGGCTCGGGATACTCTGCAAAGATATCATATGGAGCATATCGAATCTCTCGGGCCAGCTCCAAAACATCACGAAAACCTTTTGTGGTAATGAGCCCGGTTCGAGCGCCCTTCCTTTCGATGATGGAATTGATCACAAGGGTTGTGCCATGGATTACCTCGTCCAGTTCATGGACAAACTTCCCCCTTTTCTCTTCCAGCTCCCTAATGCCTTGTTCAACGGCATCCGAGGGATCAGCAGGCGTGGTGAGGCACTTATTAATATGGATCTCACCCGTGGCATCATTTAGGAGTACAAAATCCGTAAAGGTCCCTCCAATATCACACCCAAGGCGGTATATCTTGCCAGACATGGAAACCTCCCTTCATCATATTGTGCTTGGGACTGGAAATAGGAATATCCCTGCCTGCAACAGGCAGACCTTTGGGTACCTTCAGCACCCGCCTTAATACTACAAGGTTAAAGGGCAAAGGCTAAAGGTCCATTTCTCAGCTTTCCTATAGGTGTTCTCCTTGTTCTTAAGTTTGAATTTTTCCTTTGGCCTTTATCCTTAATCCCTTTCCAAAAAAACCGCTGTGAGCCAGGTTATCCTATTTTCTGAAATCGATAAAATATTTCGCCTTTGCTACTACTCAAAATGACGGAATAGTTGACTGAACCGTAAAAACCATTTGCTGCAAAACAAACCCTGTTCAACAAATAAAAATTTCCACCGGCACCTGGCTGATCAGTTGATAGCCTCTCTCTGTCACTGTAAATACGCTTTCCACCCCAGCGATAAATTGGTCCTTAAATACGATCTTAGGTTCTAAGGCGAATGTCATGCCAGGCCGAAGTTCGTCCTCCTTTTTCCCAGCAATAACAGGATACTCTACAAGTTCCGCGCCAATGCCATGACCCACAAAATTCACCTTGTACCCAAGGGGGCCAAGATACTCCTCTTCATAACCCAATTCCCTGGCTTTTGCCACAGAATGTTCAAAAAGCTCACCCACGGTCACACCTGGTCTTACATGTTCAAGCACCCAGTCATGGATTTCAATAGCTGCTTCCGCGGCCTTACGGGCAAGATCTGACATAGTTCCCACACAGAACATCCGGGTCTCATCCATATGATACCCATTCAACTCATAGGCAAAGTCCACCATTACGGGCTCATCCTCCCCAATGGGCTTGAAGCCTGCACCACAGGGAAATGCAGCAGAGGTCCCTTCACCACTCGTAGGAGAATCTAACAACCCAACCATTCCCCCACTTTTCCCACTCAGGACATGCCACGGATACCCCTCGGTCTTATAATCCCTGACCCTTATATCTATGGGAGCAAGGGCCACGCATTGGGCATGGGCCTCTGCCTTGGCAGCTAGCTCCATCTCTGTAAGCCCCGGCCTTATGACTGACCGAATGTTTTCAAATACCTGCCGGGTGATTTGGGCCGCCTTACCCATTTGCTCCAGCTCCCACTCCGATTTTATGGCTCTAACTTTTAAAATAAGAGGCGAGGCATCGACCAATCTCTTCACATCAAAAATCCGGCTGTAAACCTCAAACTCCTTGGCCGATACGACATCAAGCTCCAGGCCAAGGGTGGATGGAGTCCTCCCATAGGCTTCTTCCAATACACCAGGTATATCTTCAATGCGTTTGATAGGAAGGTATTCACAAGAAGGCTCCCGCTGAGCATTGCTTTGCTCATAAAGAATCAGGGGTTCCCCTTCGGCAGGCAAATAGACAAAATCAGCATACGGAGTACCCGAAAAATAGGCCACATCCACGCCCTGGACCATAAGCACACCATCTATGCCTTGATGTTGCAAGCTGCTCTGCAGTCTCGCAATTCGCAGCTCAACTTCATCTCTGGGAACATAGCAAAATGGCATGGGACTTTACCCTTGTTCACTTAAAATTTGCTCTGTAAAGGCCTTGGTCTTAACCACGTTCAAATTCAGCCCGAGCACCTTTCGATCCAGACCCAGGGCTAGGCCGATCACCTGAGGCAAATACAACACCGGAATCTGATAGGAAACATCAAATTGGGCTTCAATACTTTTCTGATTATCATCATACATTACGCTGCAGAAGGGACATACCAAGGTCATTGCCTTAGCACCGCTGGCCTTTACCTTGTCCAGCTTCTGTTTTGCCATGGCCAGCGCAGTCTGCTCATCGGTCACAAGGACGGGCCCGCCACAGCAATCCCTTTCCATACCGTGGGTCACAGCTCGTGCGCCCACTGCTTCCAGGAGCTGATCCAATGAATCCGGGTGGTCTGGGTTTTCTCCTCCAGGGTATATTTCCGTGGGCTTGATATAATGGCATCCATAATGGGTTGCTATGGGGATCCCATTAAGATCCTGAACAAGATTTTCTTTTATCCGATCAATCCCCACATCCTCAAGCAAAACCCTTGCGAAATGCTTTACTGTTGTGTTCCCTTTGTATTCCCTGCCCACCTTTTGGAGCTGTTCGTTCACCAAGTGTAAATCTTCATCAGAATGAGAAAGATGATGTGCTGTTTCGGCTAACATAGAATTGCAAGAGCTGCATAAGGTTACAATGGGAACCCCTCGCTCCTCTGCCAATGCCAGATTCCTGGCAGCAAGGAGCTCCGCAGAAGCCCTGTCAGAGGATTTTAAGGGGAACCCGCAGCATGAAAAATCCTCTATATCCAGCAGCTCAATCCCAAGCTTTTCTGCTACTGCACGAGCTGACATCTCATAGTTTCTGGACCTAGCCGGGATAGTGCAGCCCAAAAAAAGAGCATATCTCATTTCCTATCCTCCAGCAGCTTCACTGCCTCTTCAACCCTGGACAAAACTGGAGGCAAATTTGCCTTCTGACGCTTTTTCTGATCAAACTCATCCAGGCTGTAGAGTCTGCCTTCTGCACTAATCAAATCCGCCTGCATCTTTATACCATCAGGGAAGCTACCCCTTTCATAGGCCATATTTCTGATGGCAATGATCAAATCAGTAACCTTTATGCCTTGGGGGCAGGTCTCCTGGCAGGTATAACATGTGGAGCAAAGCCATATGACTCTGCTGTCCAATACCTCATCCATCATCCCCAAAAGCACCATATGAATAATTTTTCTAGGGCTGAATTCGGCATTCACCCTGTGCACAGGGCAGCAGGCGGCGCACTGCCCACACTCAAAACAGGCATACATGCGCTCCTCGCCGAATTCTTCAACCACCTGCCTAGCAAAATCCCTCACCTTTATGTCAACATGAGCATCACTCATAATGTGATTTTTTTCCTCCATCATGATAGGCTTTCAGCGATCAGATTTTTTCCCCTTCCCTTAATCCCCTCTTTGCCTTTCCCCTTGAGCCTTTTGCCTTTTCTCATTACCCTCCAAGCCCTAGGGCCTTTGTCATCTCTCGCATGGTGTTGGCAAACTTAGGGCCATCGGCAGCCGAGCACCAAATGTTCCACAGCCTCTCAGGATCATAGCCCTTTTTTGCCAGCCTTTTTCTCGCACGCTTAACCCTTACCTCAGCAGCATAATTCCCAGAGATATAATGACATGTGGGAAATTCACAACCTGCCACCAGTACGCCGGCTGCGCCCAGCTCAAATGCCCGCTCAATCATCTTGATAGAGACCCTGGCCGAACACATAACCCTGATCAACCTTGCATTCGGGGGATACTGCAGACGGCTGACCCCTGCCATATCCACACCGCCCAACGCACACCAATGGCATACAAACCCAATAATCTTATCTTCAGGCCTCTCTTCCAATGCCGCCTCAACTTGGGCCAAAATTTGCTCTTCCGAAAAATGGACAATGGTAATACATTCCTTGGGACAGTCAGCCGCACAAAGGCCACAGCCTTTGCAAAGGGCCTTTATCACCACGGGTTGTTTTTCCTCGTCCAGTTTTATGGCACTGTAAGGGCATCTCTTGTAACAGAGGCCGCATTTGTTACAATCGGTCAGATCAATATCCGCCACAATTCCTTCAGCCTCTATATATCCCCTTTTCATGGGAATCGATGCCCTCATGGCAGCACCCACAGCCTCGTCCATACTATCTTTTACGCCTTTCGGCGAGCGTGCACACCCGCACAGATACAATCCGTCACTTGCAAAATCAACAGGGCCAAGTTTCACATGGGCCTCTTGCAGAAAACCGTCCGCATTGGATGATACCTTCAACTGGCCCCTGATCTCTTCCACGCTGTCATCACCCTTGAGAGCCGTTGTCAAGACCACAAGGTCTGCCGGGATCTCCACCTCCTTTTGCAGCAAGTTGTCATACACATGGACCATAAGTTGATCGCCATTTTTCTGGACCTCTGGGTACTGTTCCTCAGAAAACCGGATAAACTTGATCCCTGCCTTTCTGGCCTTTAGCACGCCAGCGCTCTCCCTTCGCACAAGGTTAAGGTCCCTATAGAGAATATAAATATCCATGGAGGGATTACGTTCTTTAAGGGCAAGGGCGTTCTTCAGTGAGGTTGGACACCCTATGGCACAGCAGCCTCGTTTGTCGTTTTTGGAATTCACGCAATTGATTATTACCGCGCTGTTAACTGAGGTGAAATCATCCTTCTCCAGCTTTTCCTCCAACTGCAACTGGGTGATGACACCAGGATGCTCTCCATACTGAAATTGGCCAAAGGGCTCGATTTCCTTCATACCCGTGGCCACAATGATGGTGGAAGCCTCAAAGGACTCCTCTTTCCCGTTCTGGCTCACCGTTATCCGATAATTGCCGATATATCCTTCCACTTCTTGGATAGTGGTGTCTGTAAAGACTCGGATATGGGGAGATGACTCTATAAGCCCTCGTTTTTCTTCTACCAAGCGCGCAGCATCATAGTACTGTCCCTCGTGGGAAATACTATGCAAACGATTCAGGGTGCCTCCCAGTTGCGGCTCTCTTTCCACAATAATGGCCTGAAATCCCTGTGCGGCCACTTGAAGAGCCGCTGTCATACCCGCGATACCCCCACCGATTATCAGGCATTCCGTTTTTACAGGAAGCCGTATCTCCTCACCCTCTTCCAAAAGCGCTGCCTTGGCCACCCCCATTCGTATCAGATCCTTGGCCTTTTCCGTAGCTGCACTGGGATCATCCATATGGACCCAAGAGGACTGCTCCCTGATGCTGACAAACTCCAAAAGGTAAGGATTCAGCCCTGCCTCCCTAACCGTGCGTTTAAATAAGGGCTCATGGGTCCTGGGCGTACATGCCGCTATAACCACCCGATTGAGACGGTGCTCCTTTATAAGCTGTTTCATGCTCTCCAGGTAATCCACCGAGCATGACCACCTGCCTTCATCTGCAAAAACCACGTTTTTCAATCCCTTGGCATATTCCACAACCTCAGGAACATTCACCACTCCGGCGATGTTTGAACCGCAGTCGCAGACAAATACTCCTATTCTCACCTCATCCTGCATGAGACCTATCTCCTGTGAAACATCATACGACCCACCCAAAGCAAGCTGGCCTCTCGATCAACAGCACTAATTATCATCCAGCTCACTGGGAAGCCTGACCAACCCTTTGAACGGCCTTCATACTAGCTGCACAGGCCTGAACGACCGACTCAGAGATGTCAATGGGACCCAATGCTCCCCCACACACATAGATGCCCTCCATCTCTGTCTCCAATGGGGATATAAGGGGATCCTTTTCCCTGAAAAACCCGAATTTATCCAATTTAAGCTTCAGGGCCTTAGCCAGTTTGCTGTTTCGATCTGTTGGGATCAAGCCAACGGACAAAACTAGCAGTTCCACTTCCTCTTCCATCAGGTGGCCTGTGTCTCGATCTTCATAAGACACAATCAAATTCTTGGCCTGTGGATCTTCCATCACGGCAAAGGGTCTGGCCCTGATATATCTTACGCCCTGCTCCCTGGCCTTCTGGTAAAATTCCCAGAAATTCTTCCCATAGGCTGTAAGATCCATGTTGAACACAATGGCCTCAACCTCAGGGTCATGCTCCTTGGCGATAATGGTCTGTTTGTTGGCAACCATACAACATACCTTAGAGCAGTAGGGCAGATGCCCTTTTGCCAAGCCCCGGTTAGCGCATTGTATCCAGGCAATCTTTTTTGGATGCCTTCCGTCAGAGGGCCGAATAATTTCTCCCCCGGTTGGCCCCCCCGCATTCATGAGTCGCTCGAAATGCATGTTAGTGATCACGTTGTCATATTCGTTATATCCAAAAAGACCTGTTGGGGGTTCGCTCGGCATGAGGCCAGAGGCCACAATAATGCTCTTGACTTCCAGATTGATATTCTTATTGGACTGCCATAGCCTTACAGCATCTTTCCCCTCTTTTTCACATGCCTTCACACAAAGAGCAATGGGGCATTCGCGACACTGGCTGCAATCCACTACACATCCTCCAACACAAGCCCCTTGCTCCCTCATCCTTCCATAGCGGCAATCAGGATCAAGAACCACCACATTCGGTACGGCCTGGGGAAACGGCAAATGGATCAGCTTTCTTTTACCTCCCACCTTTCCGTCCAACTCATCGAGCACGCTTACCGGGCAGGCCTCAACGCATGCGCCGCATCCAGTACATTTTTCCTCATCCACGAATCTGGCCTTTTTTACCAGCCGCACCTTGAATCCGTCCTTGCCCTTCTTTATTTTTCGGACTTCCGTGTTGCTAAGAATCTCAATGTTCGGGTGGTTATCCACCTCATACATCTTTGGGGCTTCTATGCAGATAGAGCAATCATTGGTGGGAAATGTTTTATCCAGCCGCGCCATGACACCGCCAATACTAGGGGTATCGTCAAGGAGATATACCTTGAACCCGTAATCAGCGGCATTTAAGGCAGCATTGATCCCTGCAATCCCAGCTCCTATTATAAGAACCGCATCTTCCATTGGTGTCTCTCGCTCCAACGTAACGTGAGTTTTGCGATTTTACAAAATTTATATGCCTGGCTTTGCCCGTTCTCTGTCTTGGCAACGGATGGGAAGCCAGTAGTCTGCGCGCAAGATTTGCCAAGGCCCTTTAGCTATCAAGGCGCATGGGTCATGCAGGTGCTTTGGTGAGGTCTTGAGGGCAGGCCTCTAATGAAAACAGCAGTGCCGCTTTTTTGAATTGTAGCCCTTATATCTCTGTCAATATAATAGCCTTAGACTTACAGACAGCCACACAGGTACCACATCCCAAACAGTTTTGAGGTCGGTTCGGATATGCCTTGATCGAAAAATCAAAAACATCAACCGGGCAGAACTTCACACATTCTTCGCATCCATCACACCGATCCAGATCCACATGGATCAAATACACCTCAAAGGTCTTATACTTTTTAGCCATGCTGGCATATCCTATTTATTTAGTATCCGTCTCTAATCAGCAGAGCTGAGCACTCAGCCCTGCGCTTTCCCATCAACTCGCACCCATGTGCCCATAGACCAGGGTTAAGGCCTTTCAGCTATTTCTTTAGCTCATCCCACTTATAATCAATAATCTCAGTCAACACCCCATTCAACTTCTTAGGATGAATAAAGGCAAATTCGCAGTCTCTGAATGGTCTTGCGATTTCCCCACGGGAGTCGGGAATAAAGGGATACCCTTTTTCCTGCAGCTCTGCTACTGCCTCACGGGTGTTATCCACATTAAAACTGATGAGCATCACACCCTCACCCCTTTTTTCAATAAACTTTGCCACATCTCCATCGGGCGTGGTGGACTCCATCAGCTCAAAGCCTACCTCACCCACCCAGTATCTGGCTACGCGTATCTTTTCCGGCTCATCCACATAAGCATCATCAGGGCCGGACTTTCCAAGAAGGGGTTCCCAAATTTTCCGCGCCGCCTCAAGATCTTTCACAGCAATACATATATGATCCACCTTGTTTACCTTCATTTCACACTCCTGTCACATTATTGCCCAGATGGGGCCCTCAGCCTGAGGCCCCATCTTGCAATCCAAAAATATATTCACCCGATTAAAAGGTTACCTTGTCCAAAGGCACTTCAATGGCCTCATCCGGGCACACACAGCCGCATTCATTGCAATCTTCACATATGAACTCTGTTACAACCACACGGCCGTCCTGTACCCTGATGGCCGAATCAGGGCATGCCTCTACACACAAAGGATCTGTATTTCCTCCGCACATATTACACTTGTCGTAATCTATCTGAGCTGCCATTGCTGACCCCCTATTTTTTCTTTATTCTGCCTTATAAAGTCGAAAAAGGTACATCCCCTCCCCTCTGGGAATAGCCTTCAGCATCTCAATGGCCAAAGGGATGTTGAAAAATAGGCTCACGTCTTCCAGGATGGTCTGAAAGAGCTTTTCTCTGCATTGAGCAACTTCTTCCATGGGCACGCCATACTCCTTGGCATAGGTGGGCCATGGATCTCTCGTGCACTTGATAAACACCTCTCCTTCTTTCTCACCCTTTTCTACCGAGGTGATGGCCCCTTCATTGGCCCATATCCCTGCCAAGGCCCTGCCCAGATTCATAAGAAAGGCCTCTTCGCCCTTTAACCAATTCAGCCTGGGAAGGAAGCTCTTTCCAATGTCCTTACCAATTACCCTTATGGCCTTCAGGGCCACCTCCGTTTCATCGGCATCAGGGCCGGCGATCTCCAGGGCCGCCTCCCTCCACCGATAGAAGGTCTTGCAAATCTCGCCTTGCGCATTATGAAGATTTCTCCACAGCGTGGTAATTTCTTTTTCTGCATTTACTGGCATTTTTAACCTCCTCTTTAGATCCTGAGACCAACCCTATACCCATCATGCACGGCGCTTGACATGTTTCTAGGCACCAATGCATCTCCGATAACAAAAAGCTCGATTCCTTCGGATTGAACGGCCTGCTTCAGTCCCTCATTTGCCTCACGTTCGGATATAACCACCGTGTCACAGGCCACAGGGAATCGATAGCCGTCATAGGTCCTGACGATCACCTCGCCCTCACCCACTTCTTCAATATCACAGTCATTGTAAGCAGTAACCCTATTCTGACGGAGATAAATCATGTAACGCCACTTGAATGATGGGTTCACGTCAAAACCGGCGGTCTTGTCCTTGCCCACCAGAGTAACCTTCTTCCCTTGTTTGGCCAGGAACAGGGCCACACCAATGCCAGGTTTTCGGTTGCCCCATACAACCACATTGTCCCCGACCTCCACTCTTCCTGCCAGCACATCCAGGACGTTCACAATACGGGCCCCTTCAGCTACCTTCCCTTTAAGCTGAGGATAAACAGGGCCTGTGGCCAAAACCACCGTATCTGGCATTTCCTCCTGGATAAGCTCCTCAGTTACCTCTGTACCTAAGTGGAATTGGACGCCGTATTTCTCGCACATCACCTTCTGGTAATTGATACAGGTCATGAGCTCGTCATCACCGTATGGGGCCTTTGATGCCTCAAGGATGGTGCCTCCCAACTGCTCTCTCTTGTCATACACATGCACTTCGTGGCCCCTCTGTGCTGCCACATAGGCGCATTCAAGACCAGCCGGTCCAGCACCCACAATCATGACCTCTTTCTTGTCATCCTCTTCCACGGGCTTGGGATAGAAATTCTCGTCATGCTCGTGAGCGCAAAGGGGGTTGATGTAGCAAGTCATGGGTGCATCTCGGAATAGCCTGGCCAGACAGAGGTTACATGCCACGCAGAAGCGGATCTCTTCCTCCCGGCCCTCCAAGATCTTTTTAGGCATATAGGGATCCGCAATCATGGGCCGGCACATCTCCCACATGTCCAGCTCACCTTTACCTATGGCCTCGTTGGGAAGATCAGGATAGAACAGGCGGTAAGCCATCTGGACAGGGACCTTCACATGCTCTTTGGCCCGTTTTGCCAAATGGATCCAAGAGCCCATCGGCACATCTCGACTGATAACGGGCACAATGGATTCCTGCCAACCGGCTGTAACGCTGATATAGTCCACACCAGCCTCTTCAGCGATTTTGTAAGTCTCCATGGATTCTTCGGGAGTGTTACCTCTCACGTCATCCAACAGTTCTTCAGCACACAGCCTAATGCCCAAGGGATACTCATCTCCACAGACCTCTTTACATGCCTGGATAACTTCCACGGCGAATTGCATCCGGCCTCGGATATCCCCACCATATTCGTCGGTCCGGCGGTTGGTGTAATTAGAGATGAAATTGGAAATTAAGTATCCCACAATGCCCGAAATCTCGATTACGTCAAAACCTGCCTCAATGCCCCTTCTGCAGGCATCTGCATGCTCCTTGATGCATTGTTTGATGTCCTCCTTAGTCATCTCCTGAACCGGCGTGAACACCCTGAGACGCTGGGGAACATATGAGGGGCCATGTGCATAAGGCACAGCAACGCCACCTACCCTGCCGCAGTGCATCAATTGAAAGCCAGCCACTGCTTTCTCACCGTGGATGGCATCGGCGATGCGCTTGAGTCCAGGGATAAACTTGTCGTCCCAGGCAGCGGCCTGTCCCACATACCCTTGTCCTCTGCGAGGCTCATCCATATACACACCTTGCATAAAACAGAGCCCACCAACCACACCTTCGGCCCTGGCTCTCATGTAGGCCACATCAGCATCTGTAATGAATCCGTCAGGATCATTGAAGTTGTCCTCAGTGGCCGCATACTTGATTCGGTTAGGGATAATAAGGTTCCCCAACTGAATCGGTTTAAAGAGATGGGGGTACTTTTTTGCCCCGGGATACGATGAATAATCCCATTCAAATAGTTGTTTCGCCATCTACCAGCCCTCCTTTATCTTGGGGTTCTTGAATTTAATAGTGTTTGGTGCGGCTTTTTCCAAGCCTATCCCGCTTCCGAATAGGAGGCGTCGCCCTCCCTGTTTCGAAAGGCATCCACAAGCATTTCAAAAATCTCATCAAGGTTCTCAAACAAGGAATAGGACATATCCTTCAACAGCCACCGGGTCACGATATGGTCCATGGTACCGATAAAAATCGTCCTAGCCAGATGCGGATCCAGATCCTTTTTCATTTCCCCGGTCCTCTTTCCCTCCTCGAAGATGTCCAACAGATAGGAATAGAGGGTCTTTACATTGGAATAGACATCCGTTTTCATGAAGTTGGCATTGGTCTTAAGGAAAAGATAGACAATCTTGGCGTCCAACGGGGCCTGCTCTATCCGTCTTAGATTCCACCACAGATACTTTCTCAACTTATTGAAGGCCCCTCTTATGCCAAAGAGCTGTTCTTCTAGATCCCTTAACAGCTCCGACACCCACAGGTCAGGTATGGTTAAGAGAAGATCCTCTTTTCCCTGAAAATACTCATAAAGGGCGGCCTCTGAAAGTCCTGCCTGCCGGGATATATCCACGATGGTGGTCTTTTGATACCCCTGCTCAGCAAAAAGCTTTTTTGCAGACTCAATAATCTTGGCCTTGGTCGTTTCTTTTTGGTTTCTGATGCTGGCCATATTCCCCTAGTAACATTAGGCAAAGAAAACAAAGTATTGGTTTAGGCCATACAATAATTTGAATTTATTAATTTATTTTTCCTAGGCAAATTATGCCAAAGCCTTTCATCACATAAAAATATGCAAAAAAATATGCAAAAAGACTAGAAAAACCTAAAAAAGAAACCCAACTCACTTAAAAAGATGTCTTTAAAATATTGATGTTAGGTAGTTATCTTATTGGAATAACATGCTTTTATTGTCAACTCTGCAAATACTTTACGATTTACCTAATAGCACTAGACAGCTCCCTTGTCAAGGAAAATTGCCCCCCTGCAGTAAGCTGCAGGGTTAGTGCTCGATATGCGCTTCCATGATCGGTAAAGATAAGGCCACGATATGGACACACGGATACCTCCCCTCCCATAAGCACCCATATGATGGAGGAAGCGAGAAGTATCCGTTTTTTCCGACCCAAGAACGTAGGTGAGAATACAGTCTGTAAAAGAAAGCCCAAGGGGATCAGCCGTTCTTACGCTCAAACTCCACCATAAAATCTCTGAGCGCGGTCACCGCCTCCAGGGAAACAGCATTATATATGGATGCCCTGCAGCCTCCCACGGAGCGATGCCCCTTAAGTCCCCCCAATCCTTCCTTGAGGGCCTCTTCAACAAACCTAGCCTCTAGGTCTTCGCTGGGAAGTCGAAAGGTCACATTCATGAGTGAGCGGCTATCAGGTGCTGCAGTACCACGATAGAAATCGGACTGGTCGATCAGATCATAGAGCAGGGCGGCCTTTTGCTTATTAATCTGCTCCATCTTCTCCAGGCCGCCAATAGTCTCCTCCAGCCACCTCAGCACCAGGCTGATGACATAGATGACAAAACAGGGAGGCGTATTAAAAAGGGAGTTCTTTTCCGCAAAGGTCGTGTACTTAAGCATGGTGGGTATATCCCCGGGCACTCTCTCCAGCATATCCTTTCGCACAATTACCAATGCAGCACCCGCGGGCCCGATATTTTTCTGCGCCCCTGCATAAATCAACCCAAAAGGACGCACATCAAAAGGCCTACTCATGATATCTGAGGACATATCGCTTATCAAAGGAACGTCTCCTGCATCAGGAAACGTGGACCATTGGGTGCCCTTGATCGTATTATTGGAGGTAAAGTGTAGATAGGCGGCATCCGGGTCCACGGAATAGTCCTTTGGGATGTAGGAAAAATTGGCATCCTCAGAGGAGGCAATTACTCGCACATCCTTTCCCTGGATCTGGGCCTCTTTGATTGCCTTGGTAGACCATGTGCCCGTGTTGATGTAATCCACTGGCCTGCCCGGAAGGGACAGATTCATGGGTATCATGCAAAATTGCAGACTTGCCCCTCCCTGGATAAAGAGCACATGAAAGTCATCCCCCATATGGAGCAACCTCTTGGTCCGCTCAACAGCACCGTTAATAATCTCATCAAACCACTTGGATCGATGGCTTATCTCTGTGACAGACATGCCACAGCCTTTGTAATTCAAAAACTCATTCCGTATCTCCTCCAAAACAGGAAGGGGCAAGGCAGCGGGTCCAGGATTAAAGTTATGAATCCTACTTGCTTCCATTGAGTCCTCCTTACGGCATGTTTTCCCTGCCTATGGCATGGCAGGCATCAAAAACCTTCAAATTAAAATCTCGGAATCTACTGGGACTGATCCTCTCAATCGTCTCCCTGATTTCCCCGGATGAGAAGGGCCCTTCATCAAATGCAGAAAAAAACCCTGCCAAGGCCAGATTGGACGACATGGGAGCACCAAGGTCCACGGCTTCTTTAGTGGCCGGCAGACAATGGTAAGTAATCCCCTTGTCTTTTATATAAGGCCGCACCTCCTGCCGAGGAAACAGCCCTGGATCTGCATTGACATAAAGCCTGCCCTTTCTGCCCAGAAAAGGCAGATATCTATATGCCTCATTTTCATCCAATGCAAGCAAAAAGTGCGCAGTCCCGGATCTTACCAGGCTGCTTTGTACTTCACCCAATCTCAAATGAGAAATAACTGAGCCCCCCCTCTGGGCCATACCGTGGGTCTCTGCCCCCATGACCTTTATTCCCTTGCTTAAGGCGGTCTCGGCCAAGATCTTTGTCATAAAGAGCACACCTTGTCCACCCAAGCCGCAAAGTACAAAATTAACCGTTTCCATCTGACTTCCGCACCTCCACAATAGCGCCTTTTGGACAAACATCAATGCAAACCCCGCATCCGGAACAGAGCACAGGATTTATGGCTGTACGCCCCAGTTTTTCGTCTCTATAGAGAGCAGGACATTCAAATCTTTCAATACACAAGTTGCATTCCACACAATCCTCTGTCACAGTAAGCTCTTTCCGCTCAGGTATGGCCTGATCCCGGTAAGCGATCACGCAGGGATGCCTTGCGATAATGACTGCAATGCCTCCATTGGGGTCGCTCACGTATTCAGCGGCCTTCTTTACCACGCGGGTCATGGCCTTTATATCGTATGGGTCCACTATCTCAAGGAATTCCACGCCACATCCCCGGACCACCTGTTCCAAGGAGATAGCCCTGCCTTTGGACCCATCAGCTCGCACACCAAGACCAGGGGTTGGCTGCATACCTGTCATGGCCGTAATCTCATTGTCCAGGATAACCAGCACAAATCGGGCGTCATTATATACGGCATTGAGTAGACCAGCGGTCCCTGAGTGATAAAAGGTGGAATCCCCAATTGTGGCTATAATGGGCTGATCAGCCCCATCCTGTGCAAAGGCCTGATAAAATCCTGATGCCATGGTAATAGCCGCCCCCATATCAAGGCAGGTATCCACACCGCCCAGATTAAGGCCAAGGGTGTAGCAACCAATATCCGATGTAAAAATGGCCTTTGGCCTTGCCTTCCTTATAGAGAAAAAAGAGGCCCTGTGGGGACAGCCGGGACACAGAGTGGGCCGGCGGACAGGGAGTTCCAGGCTGCTGACCAATTCTGCCCCACTGGTGTCCAAGTCCTCTGCCAAAGGATCTAGGCTGAGTTCCTTTAAGGTCCTATTTATAACGTTATAAATAACATCAGGGATCAATTCCCCTTCTAAAGGCACATGTCCCGAAAGCCTGCCCAGGACCTTTTGCTTATCCCGGAGGAAATATTCTATGACCGAGTCGGTCTCCTCGATCACCAATACCTTCTGGCATGCAGATAGGAATTCCTCAGCCAACCGTTCAGGGAATGGATAAGGGGTACCAATCTTAAGTACGGGAATATCGTGTCTGTCTCCCTCCTTAAAGATATCCCGCACAACAGCATACGGCACGCCCCCTGCGATAATACCCAAGGCATATCTCTTGCCTTCCTCAAGGTCATGAAAATTAAACCTCTCCAGCTTATCAAACATGCGGCTCATGTCCGCCAGCTTCTTATTCAATTCCTTATGCAATAGAAAGCGGAAACGAGGGGTAGCTGCCCAATGGGTGGGATCCTTCTCAAAAGCAGCCTTGGTCTCGTTGTTTTGAAGTCTCTCCCAAGAGATGCTTTGCCTTGCATGACACACCCGGATCGCGGGCCGCAGGACCACAGGGACCTTAAATTGCTCACTTAAATCCAATGCAAACGCGGCCATTTGCCTGGCCTCTTCCGGGGTTGAAGGATCCAGCACAGGGACCTTTGCAAGTCTGGCCATAAGTCGACTGTCCTGCTCGGTCTGCGAGGAATGGGGCCCTGGGTCGTCACAGGAAATAATGACAAGGGCTCCGACAGTCCCCAGATACGCTGCACTCATCAGGGAATCTGCAGCCACATTCAATCCCACCTGTTTCATGCAGCATGCAGCCCGCTTGCCCGCTATGGCGGCGGCAAAGGCATTATCCAGCGCCACCTTTTCATTGGTGGACCATTCTGTATAGGTATTCAGTCCCTCTGAACGAATCAGCTTTACAGCACCGGGCAAAATCTCTGAACTGGGAGTACCAGGATAGGACGTCAAAACCTGGCATCCCCCTTCCAATAAGCCAAGTGCAATGGCCTCATTTCCCAAAAAGATCTGTTCCCTCATGATTCCGCTTCCTTCTTTCGTTTCTTTGCCTGTTCGATCAGCTCAATCAGAGAAAGCATCTTCGGCTTGGCTGGTCGGTTGACCAACCTATCCCACTGCTCAGATGTCAGCTCTTTTTGCAGATATCCTTCCACGTCAAAGTGCCGGTACCAGCAATCCAAGATCTTATAACAAGGTCCCCCTTGGTTTTCAACCTTGCAGTAGGAAAAGAAGATTTGATGCCCTAGCCTCGGGCATCGGATCTTATAATCATCCCCTGGGGGTTCAACTGGCTTTTCCATTTCTCTCCCTTTTCAAAATAGGCCCGGAGGCCCTACTAGGCCTCCGGCCATCCATTCGCTTTGTTACCTAAAAATCATTTTTGGGCCTGTTTGGGTTTCGGCAATGGCTCAATGTCCTTGAGCGCCCTTTCAATCTCCTCCTCGGGCAGCTCATGATCGGCCAGCTTACCTGCCAAATAGGCCTCGTATGCCGCCATATCAACAAGGCCATGACCGCTCCAATTAAAGAGGATAACCTTCTCCTTGCCCTCTTCCTTTGCCTTTAGGGCCTCCCGAATGACCATGGCTACTGCATGGTCCGTCTCAGGGGCACTGATAAATCCCTCGGTCCTGGCAAAGATAATCCCGGCCTTAAAGGTCTCAAGTTGAGGAATGGCAACAGGCCTGATCAAGCCGTCGAGTACCAATTGGCTTATTATGGGAGCCATGCCATGATACCTCAGACCACCCGCATGAATGGGCTCTGGCACGAAGCTGTGGCCCAAGGTGTGCATTGGAAGCAGCGGGGTCATCTGAACCGTGTCACCAAAGTCATAGGCAAACGGCCCCCTTGTCATGGTGGGACAGGAAGCGGGTTCCACAGCGATGATATCAATATCCTTGCCATTAATCTTGTCCCTTACAAAGGGCAGACAGTTCCCCGCAAAATTACTTCCCCCTCCGGCACATCCTATGATCACGTCCGGATAGTCGCCAGCAATGGCCATTTGCTTTTGGGTCTCAAGGCCATTTATGGTCTGGTGCAACATTACGTGATTGAGCACGCTCCCCAGTGAATACTTGGTCTGCGGGTCAGCCACGGCTGCCTCAACTGCTTCGCTGATGGCGATCCCCAAGCTCCCAGGAGAATCTGGATTTTCCGCAAGAATCTTTCTACCTGCCTCGGTCTCATTACTGGGGCTTGCAATACATGTGGCCCCCCAAGTTTCCATCATGATCCTGCGATAGGGCTTCTGGTTGTAACTCACCTTGACCATAAAGACCTTACACTCAAGACCAAATAGGGCACAGCAAAATGAAAGGGCGCTACCCCATTGGCCGGCCCCGGTCTCTGTGGTGATCCTCTTGGTGCCTGAGATCTTATTATAATAGGCCTGGGCAAGGGCCGTATTGGGCTTGTGGCTGCCCGCAGGGCTAACCCCCTCATTCTTGAAATATATCTTGGCAGGAGTGTCCAGGTATCTCTCTAAATTGTAGGCCCTGTAAAGGGGCGTAGGTCTCCAGATCAGATATTTTTCCAAAATCTCCTCAGGGATATCAATGTAACGCTCCTGACTCACCTCCTGCTCGATCAGTGGCATGGGAAAGATGGGGGCTAGATCTTCCGGACCAATGGGTTGTCCGGTCCCAGGGTGAAGTGGTGGCTCCAATGGCGTAGGCATATCCGGCAGGATGTTGTACCATTGGCGTGGCAGTTCCGACTCTGGCAATACAATCTTTTTTACCTCCATGACTCCTCCTTGTTCTAAAATGGTTCCTGTTTACACCTGCACAGGCAGGTGGGCCCAAAACCAACTTTATAGGTCAATCCTCTGGATTGAAAGGACATGCTCAATGTCGCGAAGCTGTGAAATCACATCATCTTTGACAGGGGAGTCTGTAGCCAGAAAAACACCATTTTCACCCTTTTCCCTATCTTGCCCCACATGCATACGGGCTATGTTGTAACCCTGGGCGCCCAGGGTCGAGCAGATGGAACCTAGCACCCCTGGCACATCCTTGTTCTTAATAAGAAGGTTATGCCCTTCAGGGAATGCCTCAAGATAAAAGTCATTTATTCTTAGAATTCGCGGAATATTCTTCCCGAATATGGTTCCTGATACAATATGTTCATCCTCTGTGGCCTTAACCTTGGTTACCACTAGGCTAGCAAAGTCTTCAGAGGTCTCGGTCTTTGACTCCACCACCTTGATCCCCCTCTCTGAGGCAATCACAGGGGCGTTAACAAAGTTGACCTCATCCTTCAAAATGGGTGTCAAAAGCCCCTTAAGCATTGCAGTGGTAATAGGGGTAACATCATATTGAGAAACCGCGCCCGCATACCTGATCTGAATCTCCTGGATACCCCCTTGGGCCAATTGGGCCTGAAGCAACCCCATTTTTTCGGCCAGAAGGGCATATGGTCTGAGCACACGCATCAGTTCGCCACTGATGCTGGGCACATTGACAGCATTCCTGACCGTACCTTCAAGGAGATAGGCCACAATCTGATTCGCCACATCCCTTGCCACATTGTCCTGGGCCTCTTTAGTGGAAGCACCAAGGTGAGGAGTACAGATGAAATTGCCAAGCTCCATGAGTTTGATCTTTCCAGGAGGCTCAGTTGCAAATACATCCAGGGCAGCACCTGCCAAATGCCCGGACTTCAGTGCCTCGTACAGATCATCCTCATTAACAATGCCCCCCCTTGCACAATTGATCAACATGGCCCCCTTTTTCATCTTGGCCAGGGTCTCCTTGTTGATCAAATTGGCAGTCTCAGGAGTCTTGGGCGTATGGATGGTAATGTAATCAGAGCGACTCAGAAGCTCATCAAGGGACACTCCCTCCACATCCAGCTCAGACAATGTCTCCGGCCTTACATAAGGGTCATGCACAATAACGTTCATCTTCAAACCCTTTGCCCTGTCCGCCACTATGCGGCCGATATGTCCGGCACCAATAATACCTAAGGTCTTGTTAAAAAGCTCCTTGCCTTGAAGCCTTTTCTTCTCCCACTTTCCCGCCTTGAGGGATGCTGTAGCCTGAGGAATGTTTCTGGACAGCGCCATCATCATTGCTATAGTATGCTCGGCCGTGGTAACGGTGTTGCCCTCGGGAGTATTCATAACAACAATGCCACGCTGTGTGGCAGCAGGGATGTCCACATTGTCAAGCCCAATACCTGCCCGGCCTATCACCTTGAGCCTGTCAGCAGCCCCTATAATGTCCGCTGTAACCTTTGTGGCACTACGGATTACCAAGGCGTCATAGTCCCTTATGACAGATCTGAGCTCCTCAGGGCTGAGCCCGGTGTTCACATCCACGTCTATGCCAGGGGTTTGTTGAAATATCTCCACCCCCACCTTACTCAAATTGTCACTCACCAGAACCTTCAATGCCAACCCTCCCTTCTAAGCAGACCTTTGAGACCCTACTGGGCCTTTTTAAAGCAAACACCTTACTGGATCAAGCCTATTATTTTAATTATAAAATAGTGATAAAATATAACTATTCCTCTAATGACAACAGGTATGACCGCAAATTGACCCCCTTGTTTCTCAGACCTAGTTTGGTTCGAATCTTGTAGCGGTGAGTGGTCACTGTATTCAAAGAGGTTCCCAAAAGTTCGGCGATCTCCTTATTGGTAAGCCCTTCCTTCACCAGATGTGAGATGCGTATTTCCATAGGGGTAAGATTCAAGACACTGGAGGACAGCCGCTTGACCATGGGTGAGGTAATGTGACCAAGGTTTGTCTCAAGCATGTCCACCAAAATCCGCTGGTCTTTATCCAGGTTGGTTCTTTTCAGCCTCTCCAGGTAAGGAAGGACCAATTGATTAACATTGGACAAGACATTCTCTTCATCCTCTCTTTTCTTATTTTCCATTTGCTTCAAAAGCACCTTGAGGGCCACATTGGCCTCCTCAAGACGCCGGGACTGCACCTCAAGCTCAAGCTCTCTTTTTCGAAGATCCTCTACAGCGCTCTTGAGGGCAGTGATATCTCTACCTTCTGCTATAAGAAGTACGATTTTACCTGCTCGATCCCTTACAGGCTTTACAGAAAAATCGATGCTCATGACACGCCCATCTGGCGCAGTATGTACGGTTTCAAACCGGACCAGTTCACCAGAGGCCGCTTCTCCTATGGCCTTCTTTAGCCGATTCTGCTCTTCTCTGGAGTGGGTCCACCAGGGTGTTGCCCAAAAGGGCCTCCCATTGATCTCCTCTTCCTTGGCATTGACAAAATCCACGGCCGTCTTATTGACCTTTATCACGGTCCCGTCCAGTTTCAGTACCGCAATAAATTGAAATGTCTGATCAAAGATGGCCCGCAACATGGTCTCACTCTTTTGTAAGGCCCTCTCAGCCTCGGCCCGAACCGCAATCTCCTTTTGGAGTTGCTGGTTCATACGCATCAGCCGATCCGTTCTCTCTTTGACCAGATCCTCCAAGTGATTACGATGTCTTATTAGCTCAGCCTCGGCCTTCTTTCTTTCTGTCACATCAATGCCAAGGGCAAAAAAGTAATCCAACTCATGATCCTCTTTGACCACATGCCGGCAGTGCCATTCCACTATAAGCTCTCTCCCGTCCTTGGTAACCATCCTACTCTCAATGATTTTGGGTCTATCCTCCTCTGCCGGGGTTCTGAAGATCTCCTTTAGGGCCCTCCGATCTGCCTCGGGAACAAAGGTGCTCAGATAATCCTTCCCCACCACTTCCGACTGGTTATAGCCCAAGGCTCCCAACATGGCCTCATTCATAAGCAAGGTTCGTCCTTTAGGGTCCAAGGCCACAAAAAATGCCGGTGAAGTTTGAATCAACGTGGCATTGAACTCTTTTTCCTTTCTCAGGGCATCCTGGATCTCCTTGTATTCGGTCATATCACGGCTAACCACTGCTACCCTCGCCACTCTGCCTTGAGCATCGCAAATGGGGTCAGCAGTGGTATCCATCCATCGGCCATCCCTTCTGTCCTGATAGCGAATTGATTTTCCTGTGCGTACAACACGTTCATGATAAGCCCGTCTTTCTTTGCCCAACTTGGGAGGGAACAAATCAAAGGCGTTCTGTCCGATAAGGTCCTCGGCGCGTCTGCCAAATGCCTTTGCTGCGGTCTCGTTGAGCGCCAATATCCTTCCCTCTCGGTCCAAAAGCAGGGCTCGGTCCTTTGGGGCATTTAGTAGGGCACGAACCGTTTCTTCACTTTTCATCAATTCATCTTCCAGACGCTTCCGCTGAAAAAATTCGGGAATGGCTATGGGGCTAGCATGTTGGGACTTTAGATATCCATGAGGGCTATATTTGTCTAGATACCTTTCTATCTTGGAAGGTGGTGCCATAATAAACCGGCAATGCTCATCTCCTTTGGCCTGGCACTCTATCTCCACCGCCACCAAGGGCAAACCGAAACTCTCTTCGCACCACCCTGAGGAGTATCCTGCATTCATAATACAAACCGGGAAGTCAGTTTTTTTACCGCTCTTCATCCACGTGTCTGCCTCGAATGAAAAAGGATGGTCATAAATCAAAAAATAATTTTCATCAGGACTTGGATTGGATTCAGGCAGTATCTTTACAAAGGCCCACCCTGTATAGGCAAAATGCACTGGGCCAGCAGAGAGTTTTTCCACAGGTTTGCTGACCCCCATTTTAGAATAGAAACTCTTGGCATCGGCCTTGCCGATTGCGTGGGCCATGTCAAATAGAAAACTCGATGCCACAGTCCGTGCCTCATCTTCTCCCCTGTCCTGATACAGGGAAGTGACCAAATCAAAAAATTCTTTTGACATGGATGCTGCCCGCACCAGGATATACCTTTCCCCGGAAACCTCTATTTGGGCCTTGCTGGGAACCTGTTTTTTTCTTTTAAAATATTGCCTGACATAGCTCTGGGCCCTTAGGAATACAGGGGCTAGCTCCCCTGGGACACTAACCGCCGATAGCCTTTTACCCAAAGTAGATATTTCACGCTCCTCGGTTTTATGAACAGATGTGGCCGGATATGAGCGGCTGGCGGCCATCTTTCTTTTGGGCCTTGTTCCCATTTTAACATCCCCTAAAATTTTTTGGTTATTGTCACCTCACCAGGAGCGGGTTCAGTCACCTGAAAATGAAAAGCATGCACAAAAAGGATTGGGAGCGAGGAAGGTTTAGTGAGAGACAACCAGGATATCAACTGGAGGCAGATAAATCCTCTGCCTCCAGCTAACAAAAATCAACCTGTTCCTGTTACTTCTTGAATTCGGGTTTTCTCTTTTGCAGAAATGCACCTATACCCTCTTTTGCCGCTTCAGTGCAAGCAGTTCGGGCAAAGCCTTTGTACCCTATCTCCAATGCCTCCTCCAGGCTATTCGCAGCTGCGGCCTCCTTTATGGTCTCTGAAATTATTTCCACAGCCTCTTTGCTCAAAGCCAGGTTTCCCGCCATTGGGCGGTCAGGAAGTTTGATTTCGGGTATTTCCACCTTACCATCCGGGATCCTGGGGATATTCTCAGAGAGGCTTTTCGCCCTTTCTACAGCCACACTTATGAGCTCCCCATAACTGTCTGCCACTTTCTCCACAATTCCCAGCTCTAGTGCCTTGGCTGCATCGATTGGTCTTGCCAGACAGAGCATTTCATGGAAAAGCTCGGCCCCCGCGGGCCATCTTCTATAAGGAACCACACATCCGCCTATCCCCGGCGCTATGCCAAGGGTTATTTCGGGGAACTGGAATCTTGCATTTTTCATTGCCACTATGGCATGGCAGCGGATGGCTAGCTCAAGCCCTCCCCCCAGGGCCAGACCATTTATGGCGGCTACCACAGGCTTGTTCATCTTATCCATATAGAGTTGCACCTGCGCACAATCTCTCGAGTATTCTACGGATGCCTCAAAATCTCCGAGCATTTCCGGAAACTTTCCGATATCCGCGCCAGCAGAAAAGGCCGAAGTTCCATAACCCGTAATCACGAAACCCTTTACCTCAGGATCACCCTCATATTGTTTAAAGACGCTCAGAATCTCATCCATAACCTCATCATTGAGGGCATTCATGGCCTGTGGTCTCCTGATGGTGATCACCTTTACGCCATCTATCTCATCTACAAGCAAGAAACGACTGAAAGCCTGGTAAAAAGAAAACGACTCCTTGGGCTGGGGGAAACCGGGCCGCGCTTCGGCAAAATTTTTCATGATGCGGTTGACCTCATCTTCCCCCAAGTCTCTCATAATATCCAGGGGCCCTTTCCTGAATCCCAGGGCCACCTGACAACCAAAATTCAAGTCTTCCTTAAGACCTATCCCCCTATCAATAATATCGAATGATTGGGAAAAAAGAATCCCTAGCAGCCTGTCCCTTATTACATTGCGAAGGGATTCAGGAACCTCCACCTTGGCCCCCGGCCTATGGGTATTCCATCGATCTACGGAGGCAAGGATGGAGGCAGGCTTGTAGTGATCGCCTTCTTCCATTTGCAAGGTGTTTGTTTCAATAATAATTGGATTTCCATTTGCCATATTCAGCACATAAAAAGGACCTGCAAACACGAACTCTTCGGCTACCTTGTCAATCTGACTTGCAGTAGCCTGACTCAACAAGTAAGCTGCCTCATTGCACCAATTGTCAAAAATCCTGTCCAACATAAAACAAATGGCATTATCTGTAATGATTGGGGCCTTACCGGTATTGGCAAAAAACCAAAAAAGATAGTCTACCACCTCTTGACCCACCTTATCCCATAGAATCACCTCCACGGGCAAGCTCCTCCATGCAGGTGCAAAGAAATGCGTAATGGTAGCCCGCTCAGGTTTCTTCATCTTGTTGAATATCCGATCTGCGGGAATAGAGCTCGTATTGGAAGTGATAATAGTATCATCCTTGACAAGGCCTTCAACGGTTTCAAAGATTTTTTGCTTTAACGGAATATTTTCCGTAGCTGCCTCAATGACCAAGTCACAGTTCTTTATCTGATCATAGTCAATGGTATATACAATATTTTCCAAGACGGCCTTGGCCTTATCTTCTTTCATCTTTCTTCTGTCCACCGCCTTTTGGGCATAACCTGTAAGTCTCTTCTCGGCTGCCTTGAGCGCCTCTTCCACCACATCCACCAGATATAACCGGATATTGGGAAGTGCGCTTTTTACATAATAGCCGATATCAGGGCCAATGGTGCCTGCCCCAATAATAGCCACCTCCTTGGGAAGACCCCGACTTGGTTGTATCAACAGCGGATTGTATCGGATCTGGTATAATGTCTTCTTCTCGGCCATTGGTCTCCTCCTCCTCCTCCTATTTTTCTCCTTTATCCTTTTGCCTTGAACCCTTAGCCTTTCGCCTTTTCCTTCAACGCCGCTAGTATCTTTTCTGGAGTAATGGGCAATGATCGGATCCGCACCCCAATGGCGTCAAATATGGCATTGGCTACGGCAGGGGCCGTTGGCACAAGACCAGGCTCGCCGACCCCCTTGGCCCCAAAAGGCCCCTCCTGGTCAATGGTTTCAATGCATTCTATGTCAATGGGGAAATCCACATCCGGGGCTGAAAAAATCTTATAGTCCAAAAAATTTGGATTTAAGTTACGCCCTTTGTCCGTCTTGTATTCCTCACAAAGGGCATAGCCCAGTCCTTGGATAACTCCACCGTATATCTGCCCTTTAATGGCTTGCTGGCTTAATACCCTTCCCACGTCGTGCGCTGCCACAACATGAAGCACTTTGACCCTTCCAGTCTCCAAGTCCACTTCCACCTCTACACCTTGTGTTCCAAAGATGTAGGTAGCTGATAGGTTTCCCTTGCATGTCCTTGGATCAATCATCTCATTGCAAGGATCATAAAAGGCCTCAGTTACAATCATGGTGCCTTCTTGTTTAAAGTGAGCAGCCCTCAATATCTCCTCTAAGGCCACCTTTAGGAAGGGGTTACCAGGTTCCTCCTTGAGAAAAATGATGTTCTCCTTCATATCGAACTCGGATGGATCGCGAACTCTCTCATAGTCTAGATCAGGTATCTCAAAGTCTGGATCTTTCTTTTTCCTCTTTTCCAGCTGCTTTTTCACTCTCGGCATAAAGTGCTCCGCAGCGAGTTCAAAGACCTTTTTCCGGGCCTTCTCAGCTGCCATAATGGCTGCATTGCATGCGGTAAAGGCTCCTCTACTGGCATGAGTCCCAACATCCCACGGGCATGTGGCCGTATCTCCCCATACTACTGTCACCTTATCTGGAGTAACGCCCAGGGCCTCTGCGGAAGCAAGGGTAAGGGCGGTATTCAATCCCTGCCCCATCTCTACGCCGCCCGTAATCACAGAGACATTACCGAAATCGTCCAACTTCATGATAACGCCAGTGCCATCTGATCGATAAACACGGCCCGATCCCCCCACATGGAAAAGGGATGCCATACCTACACCCCGGGCAACCTTTCTGCCCTTGCCGCGTTTTTCTTTCCAGCTTAGCTTCTCTGCGGCGGCCTCCAGACACTCCTTGTGCCCACAAGTGGATATGTGAAGACCCATAGGTGTAATGTCATTAGGGACATTGCGGTTGATCATACGAAATTCAAAGGGGTCAATGCCCGCCTCCTCGGCCAAATCGTCAAGGTTGCTCTCAATGGCCCAAGTGGCTTGTGGGTTTCCATATCCCCTCATGGCCTGACAAAAGGTGTTATTGGTGTAAACAATCGTTGTCTCGTAATACACATTGGGAACCCGATACATGGAAGAAATGGGCAGCATCATCACGCTGGGTGTGGTGGCACCCCAAGAAGTATAAGCTCCATTGTCAAGCAGCATCCGAATCTCCCGAAACAATAGCTTCCCATCTTTATCACAGCCCTGAATAATATCCGTCTTGGTAGGTTGCCTTGGCGACAATGCTGTAAATTCTTCTTCGCGCGTCAGAACTATCTTGACAGGTCTCCCTGTTTTATAGGCCAGAAGAATGGCGATATATTCATAGGCATGGGTATCAAGCCCTGTACCAAAGGAACCGCCTAGGGTAGGAACAATCACTCGTGTGTTTTTACCTTTGAGCCCCATGGCGGCTAATGCCCTATTAAAATCGTTTTGGGCCAAAAAGGGAATCTGCGTCTTTGTGTAGATGGTGAGGTTGTTTTGAAGGTCAAATTCCGCAATACAGCCGGCCGTGCCCATACATGATTGTTGGATCAAGGGTGTCTCAAAATGCCCTTGCGCGATATAGGCTGCCTTTTTCTTTGCCTCTTCCACGTCTCCTGATACAAACTTCCAGGGGACCGGGACAATATTGTCCTTCCGTGGTCGCCCCCTGGGGTCCTCTTCATGGATCAGTGGCGCATCCTCTTTCAAGGCATCTTCCGGAGTAAACACACCAGGCAGTTCCTCGTATTCCACCTTAATAAGGTCTATGGCCTCTTCGGCGATCTCAGGGTCTGTAGCAGCAACGGCTGCCACTTCATCCCTAAATTGTCTAACCTTTCCCCTCTTCAAGGCAAAATTATCCCTGATAAAACCGATACGAATCTCCGGGGTATTATACCCAGTAATTACAGCGCGGACACCCGGGAGCTTATCCGCCTTACTTGTGTCAATGTGTTTAATCTTGGCATGTGCGTACTCACTGTACTTGATCTTTCCATAAAGCATACTGGGCCTTTTGAGATCATGTATATAAAGGGCCCTTCCCGCCGCCTTATCTGGGGCATCAGGTCTTGGCAAATTTGATCCCACAAAACGCAACTGGTTCATCTTTTCCTCCATTAAATCTTTTAAGACATCAGATCATCTCTGCAGCCTTCTTTATGGATTCCACAATCTGGACATACCCTGTACACCTGCAAAGATTCCCTGATATTGCCCTCTTTATCTCCTCTTCTGATGGGTCCTTGTTCTCATTTAAAAGAGCCGCTGCGGACATTATCATGCCAGGCGTACAGAATCCGCACTGTACCCCTCCATTTTCCACAAATGACTGCTGGATTGGGTGAAGCTTGTTGCCCTCCCTCAAGAGCCCTTCAACGGTGACCACGGATTTGCCATCCACTTCAAAAGCAGGGTATATGCAAGAATTCACGTTGTACCCGTCCACAAGTACAGTGCAAGCCCCGCATTCACCTTGGCCACATCCTTCCTTTGGGCCTGTAAGTTCAAAATGCTCCCTCAAAACTTCTAAAAGCATCTTGTGCGACTCTACCTCTGCAGATACATTGTAACCGTTAAGGGTAAAACTAATAACCTTTCTCATCCATTTACCTCCACACAATGCAATAATATACTTTAACCCTCCAAAGAGGCCACAGCTTGTGCAATGGCGCGTTTTACAAGGACACCGGATACAGTTCTTCGGTATTCTTTTGTTGCACGAACATCTGTGATGGGGCTGACCGCATCACAAACCATCTTCTCTACCTCTTGGAGTAAATCGTCGGTTATTTCCTCACCTTCTATTTTCTCCTCAATACCCTTAAGCCTCAAAGGCACTGGGGCCACTGCCCCTACTGCCAGCCTGCATCGCTTGCAGACCTTGTTTTCCATTGTTACCAAGGCCGCTGCATTGGCAATGGCAATGTCCTGTGAGACACGTCCTATCTTCAAAAATACCGTTGCAGTATTGGCATCCTTTTCAGGTATGTGAATCTCCCTCATGATTTCTTGGGGCTCCTTTGCTGTCTGTCCCGGGCCAGTAAAGAAATCCTCAAGGGACATCTTCCGCTTGCCTCCAGGCCCCTCCAGCACCACCATGGCCCCAAGCACTATCAGTGGAGGTGCCGAATCGGCCGAGGGCGCAGCATTACACAAGTTCCCTCCCACTGTAGCAACGTTTCGTATCTGTAGGTTGGCCAACATTGACGCGGCCTGATGAAGTGCAGGGTACTCCTTCGCTATTAGGGGATATCTTTCAATATCTCGAAACAACGTACCAGCTCCCAGAGTCAGGCCTCCATTGTCCTTGATCCCTCTAAGCTCTTTCAGGCCCCTTAATGAAATAAGGGCCTCCGGTTCGATAGCTCGCTGCTTAATACGGACAATCACATCTGTACCACCTGCCACGTACAGTGCCTCACCCTTGAATTTTTCCATTAACTGATATGCCTCCTTGAGGCTTTCAGGTTGGTAGTAGTCAAATCTCTTCATGGCAACTCCTACAGGTTATGGTTATCCTCTGATATGTTTTTCACTCTTCAGTTTACTCCCTGTTATCAAAGACCCGTTTGCTTTTTCTTTCAGATCTTGGAAGGCTTGCGTAGTCTACGATTTCTACCTTTGCGCTCACCATAATCTGTTTCTTGATCTCCTCTCCAATCCTCTTTTGCAGCTTCAGATCCTTGTTCTTATCGACCCTGTGGTCCCGTTCCACCTTAATGGTCATATAATCCTTCCCCTCTGGTCCCCTATCAAGAATAATCTGATACTCACTCCCTATACCTTCGATTCCAGAGAGCACATGCTCAATCTGGCCCGGATAAATGTTTACAGCACGAAAAATAATCATATCATCGGACCGCCCCAAGATACGGTCATGCCGCGGCAGCAGGCTGCCACACGGGCACTCACCGGCGATCAGCCGCGTTAAATCCCTTGTCCGGTACCGAATAAGTGGTACTGCCTCTTTGCGCAGGGTGGTCACCACCATTTCTCCGGTCTGGCCCTCAGGCACTTCCTGTAGAGTTTCCGGATCTAGGATCTCCAAAATATAATAGTCAGCCCAATAATGGATTCCCGTGTGATACGTACAATCCAGCCCTGTACCAGGGCCATATAGCTCTGTCATGCCTGGAATATCAAACATGTGCTCAAGGCCCAGAAGTTCCTTGATTCTCTTTCTCATGGCATCACTGGAGCGCTCTGAGCCGAATATCATCTTTTTGAGACGAATCTTGTCGCTCAGGCCCCTCTTATGGACCTCCTCGGCCATCAGCAGACCCATGGATGCTGTGCAGCACATCACGGTGCTTTGAAAATCCACCAGGAACTGGCACTGCATATCCAGGTTTCCAGGTCCTGCAGGGATGGCCATGGCCCCAAATTTTTCGCATGCCATTTGGAAGCTAATCCCTGCTGTCCATACGCCATAGCCCACGGCGATCTGCACCCTGTCCTCTTTGGTCAACTCTGCCATCTCATAACAGCGGGCAAAAAAATGGGTCCAGTCATCAATGTCCTTTTGGGTATAACATAATACCTTCCTCTTTCCCGTTGTTCCAGAAGAGGCATGAATACGCACGACCTTCTCAAAAGGCACTGATAACAAGGGAAACGGGTATCCCTCCTGAAGGTCCTGAGCTGTGGTAAATGGAAGTTTTTTCAGGTCATCCAAATCCTTAATATCCTCAGGATGCACCCCCGCCTCCTCCAATTTCCTCCTGTAGACAGGAGAGCCTTCGTAGGCATGTTTTACTGTCCATTTCAGCCCTTTTGTCTGCAATTGCCTTAGTTCATCATAAGACGTAAATGTTGGCATGAAACGCTTGGTCATTTTCCTCCTCACCTCTCATCACAATATATATCCACGCCATTGCTCAGCGAGCCATTTGCGGGATTATCAACACAATCTGTGGAAACATGATCAAAATGATAATGCTCACAATACAAGCCATTAAGAAAAAGCTTACGCTCTTAAAAATGGTTGATAGCTCAATCTCTGGGGCCAAGGCCTTCACTACATAGATATTTACCCCTACAGGTGGAGTAATGGCTCCCATCGTGGTCACCATGGTCAGCAGGATGGAATACCAGACGGGATCAAAGCCAAGGGCCATGCCCAAGGGAAAAAAGATAGGGATGGTCAGCACAAGAAAGCCCAGGGAATCTACAAAGCACCCTCCAATCAGATAGATGAACAACACGATCGCAAGGATCACGTATCTTGAGACAGGAAGGGATGCCGCAAAATGGGCCACGCTGAAAGGTAATCTCGTCACGGCCAGAAATCGACCGAATATAATCGCCCCGGTAACCAAGAAAAAGACCATGCTGGAAATCTTAAGTGTGTCCCGAATGGAGTCAATAACGCCTTTCCATTTGAGCCGCCCCGTAGGCACAGTGACCAAAAGGGTAAAGAACACACCTACAGCCCCCGCCTCAGTAGGAGTAAAAAATCCTGCATAGAGGCCGCCAATCACCACCACAAAAATGGCCACTGCCTCAATAATCCCGCCTAAAGAAATGATTTTTTCCTTAAGGCTAGTCTTTGGCCCTGCAGGCCCAAGCTCTGGCCTGATCCTACAAAGGACCGAAATAGTCAAAACAAAAAGTATACCTAAAACCACGGCAGGCAAAATCCCACCTAAAAAGAGCTTGATGATGGATTGCTGTGTCTGCAACCCGATGATGATCAGCACCACACTGGGAGGCATCACCGTCCCAAGGGTTCCACCGGTAACCACCGTGCCGCTGCTCAAAAGTGTACTGTAACCGTACTTCGTCATCTGAGGGAGGGCCACTGTTCCCATGGTTGCCGCCGTAGCCGTATTGGAGCCACAGATGGCAGCAAACAGCTCGTCCGCTCCTATGGTGGCTATGGCAAGCCCTCCGCGCCAGTGACCAAACCATTTATACGCCGCATCATATAATCTCTCCGCAATACCGGAGTTGAATGCAAGGTATCCTAAAAAAATGAAGAGAGGCACGACTGTGAGCCCATATTTGGAAAAGGTCACCCAGACGTCAGTCCCCACCATAGTCACGGCAGCATTAAAAGAAACCACGTACCAAAACCCGCAAAAACCTACTATGCCCATTGCAAATCCAACGGGCATACCAAATACAAACAGCACCACAAGCAGGAGGACGATTCCTATGATCCCGACAACTGTTATGCTCACTTCCCATCCTCCTTTTTACCCACAAGTGAATTCAAGAGCTCCACCAGAAACACAAAAGCCAAGGCAAAACACCCCAAGGCCACAGCATAGGTGAATGGATAATAGATAATCCTCAGGGTCTCCGTCACCTCTCCTGTCCTCCACAAGTTAGTGGCATACCTCCAAATCTGCCACCCCACAATTATGAAAAAACCAACACATGTGCCACAATTGATGGCATTCAGGATTCTCTGAACCTTCTTCGGGAACCCTAAAATCACAATATCCACTGCAATGTGACCCTTCTTGAGCTGCGTGTAGCCAAGGGCAAAGGCGGTGATTACCGCACCGAAATATCCCATCAGCTCAAAGGTTCCCCTAATGGGCAGCCACACGATACGACAAAATATGTTGGCACAGGCGAGTATGATCATGGTAGCAAGCACTATACCCGCCACCCACATGAAAACGCCGTTAATTACCCTGTTAATCTTATTGAGCAGTTCCATAGCCCTTTCCCTTGATGATGGGGCTGCGGGAAACCTTAAAGGCCCGCAGCTCCCAATGTTCCTTCTGGTTACTTTCCACTATACATATTCATGAACGCTTTTATATCCCTAACAAGGGCCTTACCCGGCACACCTTTTGCCTCAGCTGATTCGATCCACTTGTTTACAATGGGCTCCAAGAGCTTGTCCCACTTTGCCTTTTCTGCCTTGGAAAGACGAATAACCTTAACGCCCTGCTTTCTCTTAGACCAAGACATTGCCCGCTTAACATGCTTGTCCATATAAACACCGGTCCATGCCGCCTGCTGGGTCCTCAGTTCTTCAAAGACTTGCTGGACGTCTTTTGGCAGGGAATTCCATTTGCTCATGTTCATGACAACGGCAAACGGGTACACTACGGCATCAGTTATTGTGACATATTTGCAAAGCTCGGCGTATTTGAAATCCTTCATGACCTCAAGAGAGGAAAAAAGTCCCTTGACAACGCCCTTTTCGAGGGCTTCTGGAGTTGCCGACATGGGCATTCCTACGGCATTGGCTCCCCAAGCCTTTAAGATCTGGGCGGCACCGCCCGATGCTCTCAAGTTAACCCCCTTTATGTCTTCGAGTGTCCGGATGGGAATCTTTGACATAATGTTCGAGGGGGCAGTGGTAAACATGGTGAGCACCTTTACCTTTGAAAAGGCCTTAGGTTGGTATTTCTTGTAGATATCCCATAGCACCAAGCTTCCCACTAGAGAGTTGGGGATACCAAGAGGCAGACTTGTGGCATTGGTAATCATAAAGCGACCAGGTTGATAGGCCATACACAGACAACCAATATCGGCCAATCCTGCGATAATACCGTCCATCATGTTCTTGGCACCCAAAAGCGTGCCCCCAGGGAAGGTCTGAACAAGCACCTTGCCATTAGTCCTCTTTTCCACTTCCTTTTTCCACCGCTCCATCTGCACACAAGGAAAGGTGGGGGCTGGTGGGAAATTGGCATAAGTCAATTTGATAGGACCAGCCAAAGATAGACCGGGCATTAAAGCCACCATCAAAAGTGTGCCAAGGAAAATCGCTGACAAGATCACTGCTATTCTACGCATGGCATAACCTCCTTATGATTAAATGAATTGTTCCACTGTGTTACTGCAACACGACTTTTCTCTCCCACCCCCTTTCCTTCTAAAACCACAAACTTTCTCTAAACCCTTTCTTCAATGGGCCTGCCTCACGAGAAGATGTTTCTTCACCTTGCCTAGTGTTGTACGAGGAAATGACTCAACAAATGAAACTGATTTCGGCCACTTGTAGCGGGCCAGCTTACCATCGCAAAATGTAATCACCTCTTGAGCCGAGAGGTTATGCCCGGCCTTCCTTATTACAAAGGCATGACCCACCTCTCCCCAGGTCTCATCTGGTATTCCCACTACAGCCACATCTTCAATCCCCGGGTGTTCCCTGAGCACTCGTTCCACTTCGGCAGGATAAACATTTTCTCCCCCTGATATATACATGTCCTTGGCCCGATCTACAAGATAGAAATAGCCCTCTTCATCCATATAAGCCAAATCCCCTGTATATAACCAGCCATTTCTGATAGTCTCACGTGTCCTTACAGGATCTTGCCAGTATTCTGTCATCATAATGGATCCCCGAACAACAATCTCCCCAACCTCACCAGGCTTGACACTTCGGCCCTCTCTGTCCACCAGATCGACCTCTGCGTGAAACACGGGCCTTCCCACTGTTCCTGGCCGGGATAAAGAATCCTCCTCCGAGGCCCATAAAAGAATAGAAGTCTCAGTTTGCCCCATGATCTGGCGCACAGGAAAACCAGCCTCATTGCACCGTATCAACAATTCATGGGTGGTCTTTTCCCCTCCAATGGCACATACTTTTAATGAAGAGGTATCGGCTCGCTGCCTGTCATCCAGGCTCAAGAGAGCCCGGTATATGGTGGGGACCCCCAGGAATTTGGTCACCTCATACCGGTTAATATCTGCATAGGTTCTCTCTGCATTGAATTTACGATGGATAACCATGGTGGCTCCCTTATAAAGGCAGGGGGAAGCCTGAATAAAAAGCCCTCCAGAATGAAAAAGAGGAAGGATAATAAGCATGATATCATCAAAACTCAGCTTAAAGAATATATCTGCATTGAGGCAATTGAAAAAGGTCTTCCTATGAGATAGCACGGCCCCTTTGGGTTCTCCAGTAGTCCCTGAGGTGTACATGATCACTTGGGCTTCTTCAGGGTCGTTTGGGCCGGTTGAAGAAGTAAGGAAACGCTTCTTGCCTTCAAAGGCGGCCACGCCCTTTTCATAATCGAGTGCTTCAGGCCTGGAGCTACCATCTCCCACAACTGCCACTAACATGGGAGGCAAATAATCGCCAAAGTCAAGCCCTGCCAGCGCCTCGGAAAATTCTGCTCCGAACACAAAAAGTCTTGGCCTGCAATTCCTCAGCGTATATTCCACTTCTTTTGCGGCCAGGCGAAAGTTGATAGGAACAAATATGGCACCCAGCCGGGAGCATGCAAGATAGAGCTCAATAAATCCAGGGCAATTGCTCAACATGGCTGCCACCCTGTCGCCCTTTTCTATGCCAAGGGACTGAAGCCAACATCCTGCTGCATTTATCCGTGCATGAAGCCTCCCATAGGTAATGGTTTGATCTTCAAAAATGATTGCGGGCTTATTTGGGTGCAAGTCACTCCAGCGCTCAACCCACCAAGCTGTATTCATGGATTTAATCATTCCAACCCACTAGCTATTAGCAAGATCCTAGGGGAATTTGTCTAAAGGTATAAGATCTGTCACAAGAGGCTTACTCAAGGCTGCCAAATCTCTTCGATTCCCTGCCGCTCTGAATGAGATAACCAGTAAGGCAAAGGAAAAGGCATTATCAAATCCCTGTCAAATCAAAATATATTGGGCTCCACGTGCTCGCCAAAGACATCTCGGAACACATTGGCCATCTCCCCTACTGTTGCGTAACATTTACAACACTCAACCAGATAGGGCATGACATTTTCTTGCTCCCTCGCAGCCTTTTCCAAGGCCTTCAAGGCATCCTTCACGGCCTTATTGTCTCGGGTTCTGCGAAGCTCCTTTAGGCGTTCGATCTGCTGGCGGGCCCACTCCTCATTGTATTCATGCAGCTCCACTTCCATGTCTTCACCCTCGGTGTACTTGTTCACACCCACCTTAATCACCTTTCCTTCCTGGAGCTTCTTTTCATATTCATAGGCCTGGCGGGCCACTTCCCTCTGAACGTATCCTGACGATACTGCCTCTATCATTCCCCCGATCTTTTCTATCTTTTCCATCTCCTCCAAGATCTTTTCTTCCATTTCCTTGGTCAAGGTTTCCATAAAATAGGAGCCTGCTAATGGGTCCACCGTATCCCTAAGACCGATTTCATCCATCAGGATCTGAAACGTCCTCAAAGAGATCAGCGCAGCTCTCTTGGTAGGAATGGTGTAGGCCTCATCAAAAGAACACAGTGCTGTTGTCTGAGCCCCTGAAAGGGCTGCGGTCAATGCATAATAGGCCCCTCTCACAATGTTGTTTTCAGGCTGCTGTTTGGTCATGCCCGAGCCCCCTCCACCAAAGATACCACGCAAAAAGAGGGCTCTCTTCTTTTGGACACCATAACGTTCCCTCAAAAGCTTTGCCCAAAGCTTCCGAGCCGCCCTGAACTTGGCCACGTTCTCCCAGAGATTCCCATAGATATTGAGGTTAAAGGAGAATCGGCCCACAAAATCCTCTGCCTTATATCCACGGGCCACCACATTGTCTATATAGGCAAAGGCAATCTCAAAGGCATAGGCAATCTCTTGGGCCGGAGTACAGCCCGACTCTCGGATATGGTACCCACATACCGAGACTGGATTACACCTAGGCAATTCCTTCATGGAATACTCAATAGTATCTCCAATGAGCCTCACCGCAGGCTCCACTGGATATATCCACGCACCCCTTCCCACCATCTCCTTGAGAATATCGTTTTGGGGTGTTGCCGATATTTCTTCCTTTTTGTAACCGAATTTCTCTGCTACTGCCTGATACATGGCAAGCATAACGGAGGCCACTGCATTGATGGTGAGTCCAGAGCCGATCTTGTTTAACTCAATATCCTTGAATGCTATCTCGAAATCCTGAAGGGAGTCCACTGCCATCCCGACCCGGCCCACTTCCCCTTCGGCCATGGGATCATCCGAGTCATAGCCCATTTGGGTAGGCAGATCAAAGGCCACATTCAGGCCCGTTTGGCCATGGGATATCATGAGCTTGAAACGTTCGTTGGTCTCCTCAGGAGTGCCAAACCCTGTGTACTGACGCGTAGTCCAATTGCGGCTCCTAAATCCCAAGGGATAGAGACTCCTGGTAAAAGGGAATTCTCCCGGGTCGCCCAGATCCTTT
The DNA here is from genome assembly GCA_019307815.1 of Deltaproteobacteria bacterium. GTDB lineage: Bacteria > Desulfobacterota > DSM-4660 > Desulfatiglandales > Desulfatiglandaceae > B111-G9. The sequence goes on along the minus strand of JAFDIV010000003.1, from coordinate 86,595 downwards.
TCATAGTCAAATCCTATACGCTCCAAATCTTCAGGCGTATAGACCGGCTTGACCTTGATACCCGATTGCAAGATTACCTCTTTGATGGCATCTTTCTCGTCTTTGATATATGTTGCTACTCCCATGGCTTTCTCCTTATTGAACGTAAAGAATCTTCATCCTCAAAGTTCCTGATATGCACCTCTCAAAACGTGTCTTGCAAAACGATGGAACAGGCGGTCGCCTTTTCATCGCTATGCGGGGCTACTTTTTCACATTATCCTGAATGAATGCCACAATGTCCTTGAAATAACTGCCCCCCGGAAACACGCCGTCCACCCCCATTTCTTCGAGCACAGGAATATCCCTGCTGGGGATCACGCCTCCTACCACGATCAGCTTATCCTGAATCCCTTTCTCTTTGAGCAGGTCCATCAACCTCCTGCATATGGGGATATGGGCCCCAGACATTATGGAAAGTCCGATGACATCAACATCTTCCTGTATTGCTTGACTTACAATGCTGGGCACTGTTTGATGAAGGCCTGTGTATATGACCTCCATACCAGCCTCTCGCAAGGCATGTGCCACCACCTTGGCTCCTCTGTCATGTCCATCCAAGCCCGGCTTGGCCAACAAGACCCTAATCTTTCTTTCAGCCATTTTCATAATCTCCTACCTTCAAATTTCTTCGCGCAAAACCATTTTTCCAAGAATTCAGTCTGAATGGCACATATCAAATTCCTTCAAAACCACATTCTGCCCCCTCAGTATGTGTTCCTTCACCAGCTTCTCCACACCTTCGGCATCCCTTTTGCTAATAAATTGGAGCATCAATTTATGGTCTTCATTACTCCGTCTTGCCATACCCTTCACCCTCAAAATCACCCTTCTGTACCGGTAGATTTGATCCCTTACATCATTGATCATCTTGATCAGCTTCGGGCTCTGGCTCAAGGCGTAAAGAAGGTCATGAAACTCTGTGTTGATCCTGAAAAGTGACTGGATATCTCCTTTTTCCATGTGCTCTTGATATTCTTCAATCTTCTTTTGCAGGGGAACCAGATCATCTGGTGTATGCCGAATGGCTGCAAGTCGGGCAGCATAGCTTTCCAGTGCACTCCTGATTCCAAATGTCTCTTCCACATCCTGGCGGCTCAGGCCAGCCACAAAAAAGCCACTATTGGGCAAATGCCGTATCCAGCCCTCTCTTTCAAGTTTGTGAAAGGCCTCCCTTACAGGCGTACGGCTTATTTTCATGGCCTGAGCGATACGGCTTTCCGCGACTCGTTCACCTGGGGCAAGCTGTCCATTTATGATGGCTCCTTTGAGCTCCTCGTAAACAAATTGCCCAAGGGATTTTCTCTCAGGTACTGCCCTGAAGATATCCACATTTATCTCCCGCTGTCACTAGAAATAACACCAGGCACCTATAAGCCCGCCCATCTGGCAATGTTAGTCTGCAAAATTTCGTGGGTTCCTCCACCGTAGAGCAAGAACCGGTTATCTCGATAATAGCGTTGTGCACTGTATTCCATGGAATACCCATAAGCCCCGAAGATCCGTGTTACCTCATCTCCAGCCGAGCATGCTGCTTCGGTGGCGAAATACTTCGCAATAGAAGCCTCTTTAAGGCAGGAAAGGTTATCATCAATCATACGGGTTGCCCTATATGTCAATAGCTTCGAGGCCTCTAGATTGGTGGCCATATTGGCAATTTTGGCCTGGATCAACTGATACTTACTAATAGTACGCCCAAACTGAGCCCGCTCATGGGCATAACGGATCGAATCATCCAGTGCGGCCCGCTGCAGTCCGATAGCAAGGGCCGCTGTCATGGTCCTGATCTCCGCCAAAATAGAGAGCAAATTATTGAGACCTTGGCCTTCCCCTCCAAGGCGATACTCATGTGGTATTTTGCAATTATTGAATGAAATCTCTGAAATTTTTGAAGTTCTCGTACCCAACAGGTCAAAGGGCTTGCTATGGGAAAATCCAGGTGTATCACGAGGAATAAAGAAGAAATTCAGCCCGCGCAACTTTTTCGCCGGATCTGTCTGGCACAGCACGGTATAAAAATCCGCCACCGGGCCATTGGTAACCCATGTTTTCATCCCATTTATTACAAAGCCGTCTTCTGTCTTGGTTGCCAGGGTGCTCACATTGCCAAGGTCTGATCCTGCCTCTGGCTCAGTAAGGCAAAAGCATGAGATTTTTTCTCCTCGCATGGCAGGGAGGAAATACTTCTCATGCATTTCCTCGGTCCCGTAATGGAACAGAAAATTGGTACCCATGAGACATTGCATGGCCGTGATGGCTGCAACGCTCATGAGCCCCCTGGCCAGCTCTTCACAGATAATACAAAATAGGGTAGTGTTTCCCCCGCTTCCTCCTTTTTTCTTCGGGTACCTGATTCCAAAGACCCCCATCTTGCCAATCTTTTGGAACATCTCCATGGGAAACTCACCCTTGCCATCAATCTCCTGGGCCCTTGGAATCAGCTCATTATCCACAAACTTGGCAATGGACTTTCTAATCAACTCTTCTGGTTTTGACCGTAACATGCCTTCCTCCGCCATTTCACTGCGTTTTCAACCGGCTAATCATCTCCGGGATAATATCGTGTAAATCACCCACAATACCCCAATCCGACACCTGAAAAATGGGCGCTCGGGGATCTTTATTCACTGCAATAATATACCTGGAATTCATCATCCCAGCGCGGTGCTGGATAGCCCCTGAAATCCCAAAGGCAATGTACAGCTCCGGCCTTACCGTCTGACCCGTCTGCCCCACCTGACGCTCCACCGGTATCCAGCCTTCTTCAACAGCAACGCGGGTACCTGCCAGTTCTCCTCCAAGCACCTCTGCCAACTCCTCAAGTTTTTTGAATCCATTGGCATCACCGACGCCCCTGCCTCCTGCAACAATCACCTTGGCATTCACCAAATTGACACCTTTTTTCTTCTCAGTTACAGCCTCCAAAATCTTCGTTTCCAGGCCCTTGGGGGACAAGTGGACCTCATGGGTAATAACTTCCCCCTTGAGGCCAGGCCGTTTTTTGGCCTCCATAACACCTGGACGGACCGTAGCCATTTGTGGTCGGGAATAACGGTTGGCAATTGTAGCCATGACATTCCCGCCAAAGGCAGGCCGCGTTTGGAGCAGGATTTTCTCTTCAGGATCAATGTTCAATTCAGTGCAGTCAGCGGTAAGCCCTACACCTACCCTTCTAGAGACCCTAGGGGCCAAATCCCTGCCAATATGGGTAGCACCCATAAGCAGGATGTTCGGTTTGTACTGTCTTATCAAAGACTCAACCACATCGGTATAAGGAACGGTCCTGTAGTCTGCTAGTTCAGGGTGATCAGCCAGGTAAACCTTCTCAGCGCCGTATTCGATCAATTGTTCACACAGGCCAGATACCTTATGGCCCAACAGCAAGGCAGCCACTTCTTGATTCAACGCACTAGCCAGCTCTTGTGCCTTACCCAATAGCTCCAGAGAGACCCGCTTCAACTCGCCACCTCTTTGTTCCGCAACAACCCAGACACCCTTTCTATCACTAAAGTCAGGGATCTCTTTTGGTTTGACGTCCGTTTTGATGGCTTCCTGCTTGCATACCTCAATACATGCCCCGCAAGAAGTGCAGCGCTCTGTCACATGGGCCTTATTATCTTCAAATTCCATTGCCCCATAAGGGCAAGCCTTAATGCAGCGTTTACAACCATTACAAAGATCAATTTCAACCCATACAGCCATTGTCATGTCTCCTTTGGCTTTATCCTGTTATATAAGTCTATTCTCCTTCAGTTTTCCCAACAGCTCACCAACCACCGTTTGGGTGTCACCTTCAAGTATCTGCCCCTGCCTTTCCACCTTTGGAGCAAAGGTCTTAATGACCTGTGTAAGGGACCCTGACAGCCCCACCTCACTGACCTGAACTCCCAAGTCAGCCGCATTCCATACAGCGATGGGGGCCTTTTCCTTACAAGCATCCAGCAAACGGTCCACTAGGGGATAACGAGGCTCATTGAGCTCCCCTATCACTGTCAAAAGGGCAGGCAGACTGCACTGTATCCGCTCAAATCCGTCCTCCAGTCTCCTCTTTACCACAATGCCATCCTCTTCCACCTTTTCTATATCAAACACATAGGTCACCTGAGGCACATCCAAGTAATCCGCCACCTGGGGGCCGATTTGGGCCGTATCTCCATCAATAGCCTGACGGCCGCAAATGATAAGATCAAATTCTCCCACCTTTTCAATGGCCTTTCCCAAGGTAAAGGAAGTGGCCCAGGTATCTGCTCCGGCGAATGCCTTGTCAGAGAGCAAAATGCCCTGGTCCACACCCATGCCCATGGCCTCTGAAATGGCATCAATGGCCTGGGGAGGTCCCATGGAAATGGCGGTCACCTTACCTCCATGCCTCTCTTTGAGGGAAACAGCCGCTTCAATGGCGTAGCGGTCGTCAGGATTGATGATACTCTCTATCCCTTCACGGATAAGATTACCTGTCTTAGGGTCCAGTTTAACCTCTGTTGTGTCTGGTACCTGCTTAACCAATACAATAATGTTCATGGTCGCACTCCATCCTAGTTAAATGTGGTGGTTCTAAATGACTTTTTTCTCCTTCCATTTTTCTAATTCATCCTCTGTATGCCCCATAATCTCGCAGAATACCTCTCGGTTATGTTCTCCGAATCGAGGCGGAAAGCTGAGCTCTCTGCTCGAGGCCTCCAAAAACGGGGTCATGTTTGGCGCTGGGGCCAGGGTGATCTTTTTGCCTGTAACAGGATCCTTGGAAAAAAGCAGCCTTTTTTCCACAAGAGGATCCTGAAGCACTTCCGGAACAGTGTGAATCTTACTGATAGGGACTGTTATGGATTTGAAGAACTCAATCAGTTCTTCGGACGTGTAGTTTCTGGTAATCTCATTAATGGCCCTATTGAGATTTTCCACATCTTTAATCCTGCCTTCATTCTTTTCGTACTCTGGTTTGTCCAGTGCCTTGAAGGCATCCAAGCTCACCATTGATTTCCATTGTCTGTCATTGCCCACCGCTAGATATACATACCCATTGCTACTTTGGTAAACGGACACTGGTGCGAAGAATTCATGGGTATTTCCCCTTCTGGTGATACGTTTTCCAAAACTTGCCGTCTGGGTAATGGGAACCGTAAGCCAAGAGACGGATGACTCGAACATGGACATATTTATACACGAGCCTTGACCCGTAGCTTCTCTCTTGTATAGGGCCTTCATCAAGAGCCCGTAGGAGTGAACACTGGTCCCCATATCAGGGAGAGGTATTCCAAGAACCTGCGGATCTCCGTCCTTTTCACCGGTCAAATCCATCAGACCGGAACGGGCCTGCAAAATGGGATCATAGGCTGCCTCGTTACTATCTGGGCCAAAACCAGTTACACCCAACCAGATAATATCCGGCTTTATCTGTCTCATGGATTCGTAGTCAATGCCCAGCTTCTTGTAATTCCGCGGCAATTGATTTGTTGCGAAGATATCCACGTTGAGCTTCTGAATCAGCTCCCTAAAAAGCTCCTTGCCCTCAGGCTCTGCCAGATTCAGGGTAATGGCCTTTTTGCCCGCATTTATACAGAGGAAATAGGAATTCATCCTTTCCTCGCCCAAGACATCCTCCCCAATAAGACGGTTGGGATCCCCGTATATGGGGTGTTCCATACGGATGACCCTCATTCCGTCTTGGGCCAACAAAAAGGTAAGATAAGGTAACACGGTGGCCTGTTCCAAAGAAAGGACTGTGATCTTCTTGAAAAGGTCCATGGCGAGCCTCCTGCACAGTTGGATCACATTTAAGGGACGCGTGAACTCCCTCCTCGTAGGCCAAGACAGATGCTGGTGCATTATCCAAGGTATTAGAGCATCAGCATATGGCACTACCACATTATTATTATGGATGGATATGTGGGATCGTATACTGTATACAATCTTGTTTTGTCAAGACCTATTTTGATGCCTCTTGGGCCGGTGTTTCTGGTACAGGAGTACTGCCCTGTTATGCTCTTTTAAGGTGCTGGAAAAATAGTGGCTTCCATCGTTTTTGGAGACAAAATAGAGGTAAGTTGTGTTGGCCGGATAAAGTACTGCCCTTATGGAATCTATCCCTGGGTTTGCTATGGGCCCAGGAGGCAGCCCTCGAATCACATAGGTATTATAAGGTGTTTTCTTTGCAAGGTCTTTACGCGTAAGATTGCCATTAAAATCAGGAAGGCCATAAATTACTGTGGGATCACTTTCCAGCTTCATTTTCCTTTTGAGCCGGTTCAAAAAGACACTGGCAATTAGGGGCCTTTCTTTGGCCAGGCCCGTTTCCTTCTCTACAATAGAGGCGAGGGTAACCATCTGTTTTACACTCAATCCCTGTTCCTTGGCCCTGTCAATATAAGGAGTAACCATCTGCCAAAAGCGATGGACCATTACGTCCACGACCTTTTCTGGAGACAGGCCGCGACTAAACTGATAGCTATCCGGATACAGGTATCCTTCCAGGGTAGCTCCCTCTATTCCATATTTGCTTATGATCTTGGGGTCCCTACATACCCTCAGAAAATCTTTCTCCTGAACAATCCCCTTTTCTGAAAGCAAATGAGCTATCTGGGCCATGGTATACCCTTCGGGAACTGTTACCATATGGGTGAGAATGGTCCCTTTTGCAAATGTAGCCAAAATACGCACAGGCGTCATGGAAGCACTTATCTGATATTCCCCGGCCTTGATTTGCTTACTGTAACCCAGGATCCTACCCCACAGGATGAATAGGTACTTGTTTGATATAAGTCCTTTGTCCTGAAGCTCTGCGGCCACTTCCTTCAACGAGGCCCCGTTTCTCACCAGGAAGATCCTTGGCTGGCCGGTCCTGTCCTTGGGTGTTACAGCATAGTAACCAAAGCCAAAGGCCAAAAACATCACCAACACAAAACAAAGGCCTATACCCAATAAAATGGATCTTCTGTGTGAGCCTGGACCAACCATCATGTGTATTCCACACCCATTGGCAATGGTAGCGGGATCTCTCTCAAAACCATTTGCTGAGGGCCAAAGTGCCGCTCAAAAGCAGGCCTTGGACAATAAGTGTCTGGATGGTAAGGGCCTGGGCTGGAATTATCCTGTCATGTTCCCCATAGTGATGCCAAGCAATATGAATTGCCTTTAGCGCAAACGGGAGGGAGAAAAACGCCACAAGTGCAAGATATGACATGTAGGAAGCAATCACATATACAAGGATGCATACAAAGGACAGCAGCATTATTACTGCATAAAGATATCTGCTCTTTTCCAGGCCAAGCCGAACCACAAGGTTTTGTTTGCCCACCTGCTTGTCTGCCTCATAATCCGGGAATTCGTTTATCCATATGACCCCTGTAATCAAGAACCCTTGGGGAACTCCTAACAAAAATGCCCGCATGCTTAAATCTCCTGAAAGGGCATAATATGTGCCAAATGTTATAAGAGGCCCAAAGGCCAAAAAGATCAGGATTTCGCCCCATCCTTTGGACATCAGTTGGAGCGGAGGCCCAGAATAGATCCACCCAGCCACCAACCCCGCCACTCCAATCACCATCACGTACCCCCTGCCCTTGAAAGTCAACCAGATTCCGCATGCAAGGGCGAGACAAAAAAAACACAGGGCCAATATTAGAATGGCGGTGGGACCCACCTCCTTGTCCTGAATGACTCGGCTCCCACCGCTAAAAGGTGTGACCTTTAAGTTCACCGGATCGCTGCCACGGGCATCATAATAGTCATTGATCAGGTTGCCGCCTAGGTGAAGGAAAACAACACCGCCCAACGTCACCAAGAAGGCAACAAAAGAGACATGGGCGGTGGAGAAACGGTCTGAGGCACCGATCAAGACAGGTACGATGGAGCCAGCCAAAAAGGGTGCCCTTAGTGCCTTTAAATACGATGCAATCATTTTTTTACTCTACCCTTTCATTTATGAAGATATATTGACAGGACCCCAGTCCTTCAATGGACAACTGATACACAGGGGCCTTTTCCGGCAAAAGGTCTTTCCAGCCCTTACGATAAGGGCATGAAATTCGTTGTACAGATCGGGCTCTGGCGGCAAATGACGCATAAACAACTCTTGAAGATCTTCATAGGAGATCTCTTCCAGCACCATGCCATGGCGTGAGAGAATTCTATGAGTATAGGCATCCACCACAAACACGGGTCGATGTGCCGCATAAAGGAGGATACTGTCGGCTGTCTCGGGCCCGATTCCCTTTACTGAGAGAAGCTTTTCCCTGAGTGTTTCTGTTTCCTCTTCAAAAAATGAGGAAAGATCCCCGCCGTAGTCCCTCACGATCATGCCAAGGAGGTTCCGCAGCCGCCTGCTTTTCAGGTTATAGTAGCCAGCGGGCCGTATCAAGGCAGCCAGCTTCTCCTCAGACATATTATACAAACCTTCTAAGGTAAAATCTCCACTGTCCTTCAGATTTTCAATGGCCTTCTCCACATTGGCCCAATTGGTATTTTGGGTAAGGACCGCCCCTACCATAACCTCAAAGGCCGTGTCCCCAGGCCACCAATGCTGAGGGCCGAAGTGCTGATTCAGCAGTTCGTACATTTCTCTGAGATGCTGCCCGGTACTAGCCAATGCATTCTCCTCGCTCACTCAATTGCTTAACCCTTCTCCTTTCACCTTTGACCTTTTCCCTACCCCTTTTAGCATTTAACATTTGGAATTTGACATTGAAACCATACCACCTTGACAGCATGGGTAAGATACCCTAGATTTACCCTTTATGTCAAAGGCCGCTGTCGGTGGCCCCATAAAAGGTCTTTTGGACTTCTCATACCCGGCAGCAAATTCACTATGACATCTCTGGCCCTCTTGAGTAGGAACAAATGATCCTGACTTTAAAGCAGTAACGAGGCACAATCAAAAGCCATGGCTGTTGTGGCAAAACAGAAACTGTCAAAAACACGTAACATCGGCATCATCGCCCACATTGACGCTGGGAAAACCACTGTCACTGAGCGCATCCTTTATTATACGGGAAAGGTACACAAGATGGGCGAGGTTCATGATGGCGAAGCCACCATGGACTGGATGCTGGAGGAAAAGGAGCGCGGTATCACCATCACATCGGCCGTAACCAGTTGTCTGTGGAAAGGACATAATATCAACATCATAGACACCCCGGGCCACGTGGATTTCACCATTGAAGTGGAACGGTCCCTGCGCGTACTGGATGGGGCCATTGGCGTGTTTTGTGCGGTGGGGGGAGTTGAACCTCAGTCAGAGACTGTCTGGCATCAGGCCGACCGATACCGAGTGCCGAAAATAGCATTTGTGAACAAAATGGATCGACTGGGAGCCGACTTCTTCAGGGTCGTAGAGATGATAAAGGAGCGCCTTGGGGCCAAGCCTCTGATCCTTCAGCTTCCATGGGGAGCAGAGAGCAATTTCCAGGGGGTCATTGATCTCATAAAAATGAAGGCCATTGTCTGGGAGGACGAGACCCTTGGGGCCCATTACGAGGAAGTGCCCATTCCCTCAGATCTGGAGGAAGAGGCCGTAAAATACCGTGATCAACTCCTGGAAACCTTGGCTGACAAAGATGATCACATCATGGAGAAGTATCTAGGGGAAGAGGAAATCTCTGCTGAAGAGCTTCACAGGGCCATTCGAAGGGCCACAATCAACCTGGAGCTTGTTCCTCTGCTTTGCGGGGCCGCCTTGCGGAACAAGGGCATTCAGCCCCTTATTGATGCCATTGTTTCCTATCTCCCATCACCTCTGGATATCCCACCCATTGTGGGGGAGGTTCCAAACTCTGACAAAAAAGAGCCTCGAGAGCCTGACCCAAAGGGGCCCTTTTCTGCGCTGGTCTTCAAGGTAATGCTGGACCAGGGACGGAAGATGACCTATCTGAGGATATATTCCGGCAAAGTTCAGGTGGGTGCTCAGGTCTATAACCCCAGAAAAAACGTGCGCGAGAAGCTGGCCCGCCTGCTGCGCATGCATTCAAACAAGAGGGAACGCATCAACGAAGCCGGAGCTGGTGATATAGTTGCTGCCATGGGATTAAAAGAGGCCTCTACTGGCGACACCCTCTGTACAGAGGGCAAACCTATCCTGTTTGAGCCCATCCAGTTTACTGATCCGGTAATCAGCATGGCCGTGGAACCAAAGAAGGTGCAGGATCACGATCGCCTCATAGATGCACTGGACAAGCTGGCTGATGAAGATCCCACCTTTCAGCACAAAATTGATGAGGAAACCGGCCAGATTGTTATCTCCGGCATGGGAGAGCTCCACCTTGAAATCATTATGGGCAGGGTAAGGCGTGAATTTTCCATTGATACCAACCAAGGCAAGCCCCAAGTAGTCTATCGCGAAACCATATCCGAACTGGCACACCACGAAGAGATCTTCCAGCGCGAAATAGGCGGTCAGCAACATTACGCTGGAGTGCTCTTGGAGGTTAGACCCCTTCCCAGAGGTACGGGTAATCGATTCCTTGACCGCTGCGAGAGCCCAGAGCTCACCGACATATTTCTAGAAGCAATCCAACAAGGGGTCTCCGAGGCCCAAAATGCTGGGGTGATTATGGGCTACCCCATGTTAGATGTGGAGACTGTGCTTCGAGATATAAAGATCAAGGAAACCTTCAGCGATGAGATGGCTTTTCGGGTGGCGGCCACTATGGCGTACAAAAATGCCTGTGAAAAGGCTTCTCCCATCTTGCTAGAACCCATTATGGAGGCCGAGATACTTGTACCCGAGGAATTTATGGGAGAGGTGATTAGTGACTTGAACAGCAGACAAGGAAAGATTGAAAACATTGCCAAGAAAGGCCCTGTGCAAGTTATCACTGCAAGCGTGCCCCTGTCCAAGATGTTCGGCTATTCCACCACACTTCGCTCTCTCACCCAGGGAAGAGGGACCTTCACCATGCATTTTACACATTATGATAAGGTGGATTGAGGCAAGGAAGCTTTCAGCTTTCAGCCATCAGCTAATGCAAGGAGTTAGTAGTCAGGAGCCGGAATAAACAAGCGCCTGACTTCTAAACAAACTTCGGCTCCCTCTTTTCCAAAAATGCCGTAATCCCTTCCCTGCCATTGGGGTGATCAGCACACCGAGAAAGCCACTTCCTCTCCTGCTCAAGCTGTACCTCGAAACTGGTATTGAACGAATCGGTCATCAATTTCTTGGATGCCCAAAAAGAGGAAAGGGATCCCTCAGCTATTTTCTGGACCATCTCCATTGACCTTTTAACACTCTCTCCCTCTTCTACCACCTCAGTTACCAAGCCCCATTCAAGGGCCTGGTCAGCCCTTATCACAGGATCAAAGGCGGCGATCTCCATGGCCTTAGCCGGCCCTACAATCCGTGGCAGTGAAAATGTTCCTCCCCCGTCAATGCTCAACCCATTGGATGTATAGGCCTGTTTGAGTACGGCCGATGAGGCCATAACCCGAAAATCGCATGCAAGGGCCATGGAAAACCCTCCCCCTGCTGCCAGCCCGTTGATAGCCGCAATGACTGGTTTGGGCATTCGCCTGATCTCCAAAATCGCCTGGTGGTATGTGGCTGCCAGCTCGTAAAATGCAGCACCATAGTCATCCTTATATGATGCGATCCACCTCAAATCCCCTCCGGCACAGAAGGCCTTGCCCTTTCCCGTGATCACCACTCCTGAAACAGTGCTATCCAATGATAAAGCAAGCAAGACTTCTGCAAGACGCCTGATTGTAGGCAGGTCAAAGGCGTTATAGGCCTTGGGGCGATTAAGGCTCACAAGCGCCACGCCTTCCTTTTGCTCCACAATGACATTTTCAGACATACCTTTTCCTCCATGTGTATCTGAGCCTTTGTGGCATAAATCATAAGGATAAATGCTTTGAGGTTGACTCTACACCAGCAGGTTATATATAAAAAGGTCAAAGGCCGCTACCTTTTTGTTTAAGAATAAGACCCATAGAATGGATAAAAAGACTATGAGCTTGATTGATTCCTACCATCGTAGAATAAATTATCTTCGGATTTCTGTTACTGATAGATGCAACCTCCGGTGCCTCTATTGCATGCCGCGGGGAGAAATCACCAAGCTAATGCATGAGGAGATCCTTCGATATGAAGAGATCTTGCGGCTGGCACGAGTTGCTGTCTCTCTCGGGATAACCAAGATTCGAGTTACCGGTGGAGAACCCCTGATCAGGAAAGGAATCATGCACTTTCTTGAATCTCTTGCATCAGTTGAAGGGCTGGAGGACATAGGGTTAACCACAAATGGGGTGCTGCTCAAGGAAAAACTCCAACATATCTGGGATGCAGGAATACGCCGCATAAACATTAGTCTGGACACATTGGATAGGGCCCGCTACCGGGACATTACAGGCTTTGATAAATTCGATCATGTATGGGAGGCCATAGAAGCGGCACGGGATATGGGTTTCAACCCCATTAAGATCAACGTGGTTGTCATGAGCAATATAAATGAGGATGAGCTAGAGGCCTTTGCCGCCCTTTCCCTAAACAATCCTTATCACGTCCGCTTCATAGAATACATGCCCATTGGCTCTAGTCCTAGTCACTTTACGCCAGGGTTCATTGCCTCAGAGGATATCAAACAAAGACTCGAGCGTATGGGAGTGTTAGAGCCAGTAAAAAAATCCCCACACGATGGCCCGGCAGAGCGTTACCGCTTTAAAGGGGCAACAGGCGAGATAGGCTTTATCAGCGCGATGACCAACCATTTTTGTAAAACCTGTAACAGACTTAGACTTACCGCAGCAGGGCATCTGAGGCCCTGCCTACTATCAAGTCGTGAAATTGACATAAAGACTCCCCTTCGTAAAGGGGCAACTGATCAAGAGCTGGCTTCATTGTTTATGAAGGCCACATTGATGAAGCCCTACTCCCACGGCATAGTAAGGGAGCAATCCGAGCTTTTCCCAGGGGAGATGTCTTCCATAGGCGGCTAACTTATTATTAGGGTGGCACAACTTATATCATGTCTGACATAACTTGTTGATTTAAAAAAAGATTGACGAAGCCTCTTTCTTTATGATAGGCAATAAATCTCTGTCTAGGCTAGTATAAACCTTCCATATAAGGGCAAAAGATGCCAGTGCAAAGGGCACAGATTAGGAATAACGCCCTACCTATAGGCCTACCTATTCACCCCAGACTTGCTATCTATCTCATTGCTTCAAAGAGCCAATTTACATGGGATTAAGGCGAAAACGCCTTAGGTGCTAGTGGTTTCAGGAAAATTTTCGATGGTTAATCATTATTTTGTCGGGTTCTTGTTTTTTTGTTAACTATCATAGAAAGGGGGTCCCATGAAGCTCACACGTCGTCAATTCATTAAAATTACAGGGGCTTCCGCCGCCGGTGTAATGGCCTTGGGCCTAGGCATTGATCTCAAGCCCATAAGATCCCATGCCCAGACCTTGAAGATCCGTTATGCCAAGGAAACCACGAGCATATGTTGTTACTGTGCCGTGGGCTGTGGCGTAATCGTACACACCGGAAAGGCGGGGGCAGGCAAGGTCATTAACATTGAAGGTGATCCGGATCATCCCATTAATGAAGGTGCCCTTTGCGCAAAGGGCGCGGCCTTGAGCCAATTGGTAAACAACGAAAATCGTGTTACCACACCCTTGTATCGCGCACCTTACAGCACCCGTTGGCAAAAGGTGAGCTGGGATTGGGCGCTATGGCAGATTGCACTTAGGGTAAAAAAGAGCCGGGACGCCAGTTTCACGGCACGTAACGCCAAGGGTCAAGTGGTCAATCGAACCAACGGGATTGCTCATGTGGGCAGCGCCGCCCTTGACAATGAAGAATGCTGGCTCATTCAGGCGATGATGCGTGCCCTGGGGCTCGTGTATATCGAGCACCAGGCCCGTATCTGACACAGCGCTACGGTTGCGGCTCTGGCAGAGTCGTTCGGACGCGGCGCAATGACCAATCACTGGATCGATATCCGCAACAGTGACTGCATCTTGATCATGGGCTCCAACGCGGCCGAGAACCATCCCATTTCCTTCAAGTGGGTAACAGAGGCCATGAAACGAGGCGCCAAGTTGATCAGTGTGGATCCCCGATTCACTAGAAGCTCTTCCAAGGCCGATATCTATGCATCTCTGCGCTCAGGCACGGATATTGCCTTTTTGGGAGGCATGATCAAGTATATCCTTCAAAATAATAAGTATTTCAAAGAGTATGTGGCCAACTACACCAATGCGTGCTTTATTGTGGCAGACAGCTATGATTTCCATGACGGCCTCTTTTCTGGATACGATCCTGCCACCCACAAGTATGACAAAAGCAAATGGGCCTTTGTCAAAAATGAAAAGGGCATTCCCAAAAAGGATCCCACCTTGCAGCACCCTCGTTGCGTATTTCAGTTGCTGAAAAAACATTACAGCCGATACGACCTGGATACAGTCTCTTCTATAACAGGGACGCCCAAAGAGGATCTCCTGAAGGTTTATGAGGCCTATTCGGCCACAGGGCAAAAGGGAAAGGCTGGAACCATCATGTACGCCATGGGCTGGACCCAACACACCGTAGGGGTCCAGAATATTCGTACCATGGCTATAATTCAGCTCTTGCTGGGCAACATAGGCGTTGCTGGAGGTGGTGTAAACGCGCTGAGGGGGGAGTCCAATGTGCAGGGCTCCACTGACCACTGCATCTTGTTCCACATCCTTCCTGGCTATCTCAAAACGCCCAAGGCATCTCAGTCAACACTGGCCGCTTACAACAAAAAATATACCCCAAAGACCAACGACCCACTGAGTGCCAATTGGTGGGGCAATTATCCGAAATACTCGGTAAGTCTACTTAAAAGCTTTTGGGGTGACAGGGCCACACCTGCCAATGATTTTGGCTATAGTTGGCTGCCTAAGCTGGATGACGGCAAGACCTATACCTGGTTGGATCTGTTTGACGCCATGTACAGGGGTGAGTTCACCGGGTTCTTTGCATGGGGGCAAAACCCTGCGGCATCCGGTGCGAATTCCAATAAAACCAGAAAGGCATTAACCAGACTGGATTGGATGGTCAATGTAAACATCTTTCCCAATGAGACCGGATGGTTCTGGAAGGGCCCAGGCATGAATCCCAAGGAAATCAAGACAGAAGTCTTCTTCCTTCCTTGCGCTGTATCAGTGGAAAAAGAGGGTTCTATCACCAATAGTGGGCGCTGGATGCAGTGGCGTTATAAGGCCGCCGAGCCTCCGGGTGACGCCAGGGCAGACGGCGACATTATGATCGATCTGTTCAAAAAGATTCGTTGGTTCTACAAAAAAGACATCAAGCAAGGGAAAAAGGCTGTTTTCCCCGAGCCCATTTTGAATCTCAAGTGGGGTTATACCACCCGCGGCCGCTATGATCCTCATAAGGTGGCCAAAGAGATTAACGGCTACTTCCAGAAGGATGTAACGGTCAAAGGAAAACATTTCAAGAAGGGTGATCTGGTCCCCAGCTTCGCCTATCTCCAGGCAGACGGCTCCACCAGCAGCGGCAACTGGCTCTACTGCAACTCTTATACAAACAAAGGAAATATGGCCGCAAGACGTAAGAGGGAAAAATCCGGTATCGGGCTTAACTTAGAATGGGCCTGGTGCTGGCCAGTCAACCGCCGCATCCTTTATAACCGCGCCTCTGTGGACATGTACGGGAACCCGTGGGACAAGGAACATCCTGTCATCAAGTGGGATCCCACGGCCAAGGGAGGAAAAGGCGGCTGGGTGGGCGATGTACCCGACGGTGGATGGCCACCCATGCTAAAACCCGACGGAACTCTCAACCCAAAGACCAAGTATCCGTTTATCATGAAGCCGGAAGGTCATGGCCGGATCTTTGGTCCAGGCCGAGCCGACGGGCCCTTCCCCGAGCACTATGAGCCCCTGGAATGCCCAGTGGAGAAAAACCTGCTGTCCAGCCAGCTCGTCAACCCTGTGATTCCTAAATACTCAACGGATATGGACATATACAGGACCTGCGACCCACGGTATCCCATTGTGGCTACTACCTACAGGGTTTCAGAGCACTGGCAAACTGGAGTAATGACCCGTTGGCAGCCCTGGCTTCTTGAGGCCCAGCCGCAGTTGTTCGTGGAAATGAGCCAGGAGCTTGCACAAATGAAGGGTATAAAAAATGGCGAAAAGGTAATTGTGGAATCTGCACGGGGCCAGTTAAAGGCAGTTGCCTTAGTAACACGACGTTTTCGTCCGTTTAAGGTGCAGGGCAATGTCATCCACCAGGTGGGTCTGCCCTGGCATTATGGGTGGGTATATCCAAAGGACGGGGGAGACTCGGCCAACCTGCTCACCCCATCAACCGGTGATCCCAATACCCGGATCCCTGAAACCAAGGCCTTTATGGTCAATATCAGAAAGATATAGAAAGGAGGTGATCGAATGAGCGGAAAAGCATTTTTCATCGATACCACACTATGCATTGGATGCCGGGGTTGCCAGATTGCTTGTAAACAGTGGAACCAGTTACCTGCAACAAAGACCAAAAATGTTGGCAGTTATCAGAATCCGCAGGATCTCTCCTTCTATACCTATAAGCTGATTAGGTTTCAGGAGCATCTGGGTCCTGATGGTAAACCGGTATGGTACTTCTTTCCTGATCAATGCAGACACTGCGTTGAGCCACCGTGCAAAGAGACTGCCGATGAAATGGTCCCTGGAGGCATTATTATTGACAGCCAAACAGGGGCTGTCCTTTATACCGACAAGCTCAAAAAGGCAAACGCCAAGGATATTATAGAGGCCTGCCCGTTCAATATCCCTAGGGCGCAAAAGGGGACCGGCTATCTGGCCAAATGTACTATGTGCTTTGAAAGGGTCTACAATGGGCTTCTGCCTGCCTGCGTAAAGACATGCCCTACTGGGGCCATGAATTTCGGCGACAGGGACAAAATGGTGGAGTTGGCAAAGGCTAGGTTTCAAGAGGCCAAGGCCAAGTACCCCAACGCCACTCTCACTGGTATTGAAGACCTGAGAGTATTTTATCTCCTGGCCGACAAGCCAGAAAAATACTATACCTTTGCCAAGGCCGAACCTATGCCCAAGGCCATGGACCGTAAGATGGCCATGAGGAAGATTGGCCGATCCTTAAAGGAACTGGCCAGGGAGTGGCAAGCCATCAATAAGTTGGTTAGTTGATGGTTTCTTAATCTCTTGACTGTAAAGGGATACCCATCGGGTGTCCCTTTACTTTTCCCCTGTAAGAATCAGGAGAGCTGAACATGAAACCCCGCATTATTACCATAGTTGCCGTTATATCCATATTTCTCTTTGCTCCGATGAATTACGGGGCAACAAGGCCAGCTCCTGAGGTGGGCAGGCCCCTTGCTGCCTTCAAGCTTCCTGCCCCAACTATACCTGCCGAAAGGCAGTACCTTGGGCTGAGCAGCACTGGGCCTTTTACAATATCCCAGGTCCAGGCCCCCGTAGTAATAATAGAGATATTTAGCATGTATTGCCCCTATTGCCAACGCGAAGCTCCCCGCTTGAATGATCTGTACAAGAAAATAGAAAGCTCTCCTCAATATAAAAACAAGATTAAGATCTTGGGCATTGGCGCAGGGAACACACCTTTTGAGGTAAATTTCTTCAAGAAGAAATTTAAGGTGCCCTTTCCTTTGTTGCCTGATAAAAATTTCGCAGTACACAAATGCCTAGGAGAGGTCAGAACCCCTTACTTTATTGTAGTATCCAACTCCTCTTCAGGAGTGCCCAAGGTTATCTTTTCCAAACTGGGCAAGATCAAAGATCTTGATAAGTTCCTTGAAACCATAACCAACAAATCAACGAAATGATAGAGGCATATAATGAGCAAGCCTGTTGTGATATTGACTATGTTTCTTATAGCAGCCATGTGTGCCCCCACATCAGCTCAAACCCACTCTCTTGCCTTTAAGGACAAAGTGTATAACCCGGGCCTATTAAAACCACGGGACAGCGAACTCAAAGTTAAGGTGGGCCATAGGGCTCCTGATTTTACCCTCCCTTCCCTAACTGGCAAAAAGATCTCGCTTCATCAATACTTGAACAAGAAGAATGTGGTTATCTCCTTTGTTCCAGCCGCATGGACGCCCGTATGCTCTGATCAGTGGCCGGGGTATAACATTGCAAAGGATCTCTTTGATATGTACGATGCTGTTCTTCTGGGTATCACCGTGGACAATATCCCAACGCTCTATGCCTGGACCAGGGAAATGGGAAGGCTCTGGTTTCCAGTGCTGTCTGATTTCTGGCCCCATGGGAAAGTCGCTTCCCTATTTGGGGTATTACGCTCAGATGGAATGGCCGAAAGGGCCATCTTCGTGATCGACAAGAAAGGTGTTATTCGCTATATTGATGTACATAATATCAATACAAGGCCC
The DNA here is from genome assembly GCA_019307815.1 of Deltaproteobacteria bacterium. GTDB lineage: Bacteria > Desulfobacterota > DSM-4660 > Desulfatiglandales > Desulfatiglandaceae > B111-G9. Next base: position 68,203 of record JAFDIV010000003.1, on the reverse strand, counting down.
CATCTTGAGGCTTTGATCAATCAGCTTCAAAAACTGCACAATTAGTTAAAGAAATTGCTCAAAAAGATTGCCACATGAACAGCATAAGAAAGGAAACCTTCCTTATGAGTCCACATCTGCAAGATGCCATAAACTACATTGTCCGCCAAAGGCCCTTCTCCAAAGATATCCTCCACTCCTACAAGACCTTCCTCCAATTAATGGAAGATATTCCTGTAACAGTCCCTGAGGTTTGGGAAAAAGAAAGCCTTCGCCGACTCAAAAAGGATGAAGGTTTTCCCCTTTTCTCCCGGGAGAATCTGCCAGTTGATTTTGGCGGGGCCACAAGGGCCTTGTCACGAATTATGGAGCACCTTTGCCAGGACAAAAAGACACAAGAAACCGAGGCCCTCCAGGCATGCCTAAAGAAGATAAATGAGGACAAGGATTGGGCCAAATCTGTGTTTTCGGCTATCCTCAACAAAGACCATCCGGCAATCAATAAAAAAGCAAAAGAGGTGGGGCTACAGACCGAAAGACTCTACTTCCTTGCCAAGCTCTCCCTCAAACCATCCTTGGATGCTATTCGATCTGCCTGCTCTTCGAATCTGGACAAGCAGGCCTGGGACTATGGGTACTGCCCGATCTGTGGGTCTGAGCCTAATATGGGCTATCTGGACAAAAAAGGTAAAAGACATCTGCATTGTGAGCTCTGCGGTGAAGAATGGACATATCCAAGGCTAAATTGCCCCTTTTGCAAGAATGAGGATCAGCAAGCACTCGGGTATTTTCACAGTGAAGGTGAGCAAGGCCTGCGGGTATATTTTTGCAGGGTATGTAAACGGTATATAAAGACTGTGGACCGTAGGGAGTTTGAACTGGAAACCCCTATGGACCTGGAATATCTCGCCACTCTTCACCTTGATATCCTGGCCGAAAAGGAAGGATTTGAGTAGGCATTATTGATGCTCTGCCATTTTATGACTCCAAGATGGCACTTAACTTCTGGGAAAGCTCATTCAGATCAAAGGGCTTCTGGATGAAGCCATTGCACCCTCGGGCCATGATATCGCTTGCCTCGCCATTGATAGTGTATCCGCTGGACAGAAGTACTTTGACCTTTGGATTGATCTCCTTGAGGCGGTCATAGATCTGTCCGCCTCCCATTTCTGGTAGAATCAAGTCTAGGATAACCAGATCCACCTGATCTTTCTCTTTTTCATATATAGCCAGAGCCCCTTTCCCGCTTGTGGCCACCATCACGTGATACCCGAGGGATTCTAGCATCTTTGCTCCCACCTGAATAATGAACTCCTCGTCATCAACCAAAAGGATGGTCCCGTGGCCTTTCGAGATGTCGCCGATTTTTACATCTGCCCTACGCAGAGCCCCCTCTTGTTTTGAGGCGGGAATAAAGATCTCAAATCGGGTGCCCTTCCCCTTTTCCGAAAACACATCAATATATCCTTTATGGCCCTTTACAATCCCGTACACTGAGGCCAGCCCCAGGCCTGTGCCTTTGGCGAATCCCTTTGTAGTAAAAAAGGGCTCAAATATGCGGTCCATAACCTCTTTCTCCATACCAATACCTGTGTCCGTGACCGTTATCATGACATAGTTACCGGGGGCCGGTTTATAAGGTCTTCCCTTCATCGCCGCCTCAGTGACGTTCCGGGTCTTCAGGAAAAGCTCTCCACCACCCGGCATGGCCTCTGCGGCGTTCACAAAAAGGTTCAGCAGCATCTGCTCCATCTGGCCCTGGTCCGCCTGGACCCCACTAAGATCCTTATCTAAATCCAGATGGATCCGAATTTCCCTCCGCGTCGAGCCAAAGGTCTCAGCCGTCTCTTTTATGATCTCGTTCAGGTGTAATGGCCTGATTTCGAACTGCCCTTTCCTTGCATAGCCCAGAAGTTGGCTCGTCAACCTGGATCCGCTTCGGATTAACTGCTCCATACTTTTCAGGTTTTCCTGGCATGGGTGATCCGGTTCCATATCCAGCCGCATCAAAGAGATGTGGCCCTGGATCCCCATCAACAAATTGTTGAAGTTATGGGCAATACCGCCTGCCAAGGTCCCGATTGCCTCCATTCTCTGGGCATGTATAAGCCGCTGTTGGAGTTGTTCTTTTTCTTGTTCCGCTTGTTTGATTTCAGTGATATCCTCCATCACACCTTCATAACAGACCACCTGGCCTGTCTCGTCTCTCACTGCCCGTGCGCTTTCTCGGACCCAAATGGGGCTTCCGTCCAGTCTTCTCATCCGAAATTCAATAGCGACCTTTTCATCCTGGGTCTCCATCATACGCTTCCACGTGGTCCTCTCCTCAGGAATGTGATAGAATGACAGCACAGGCGTGTTTAATAGGGTCTCCAGATCCGGACAACCCACCATCTTGACAAATGCCGGATTAGCATCCAAAAAGCGGCCGTCAGGGGTGGTGACAAAAAGGCCCACCGGAAGCCTCTCAAACAAGGAACGATACCGCTTTTCGCTTTCCTGCAAGGCCCTTTCCGCCCTTTTTCGCTCCGTGATATCCTTGTAGACTGCAACGACCCCTTCCAATTGCCCACCTATCATGATAGGGGCCCCTGAGGCGATTACATCCACCCGGGTGCCGTCTTTTCGGTACCGCACTGTCTCTACTGGATTTAGGGCCTTGCCGCACAGGACCAGCTTAGTAAAATCCTTTGCCTCCTCCATTACATCCGACCGGGCTACGAGTTCATCCAGATCCCTATCCCTCGCCTCTTCCTTTGTGTACCCAAAAATCCGCTCTGCCCCTGGATTCCATTCGATGACCCGATGAGACGAATCTACGGTTATAATGGCATCAGGGGCACTCTCTAGCACAGACTCCAAGTACTTCTGGCGTTTCTGAATCTCTTCCTCGGCCCTCTTGCGCTCGCTTATGTCCTCCAGGGACCCATTGAAGTACAAGATATTCCCTTCCGAATCAAAGACAGCCCGGCTTGTATCCCTGACCCAGATGAAACTCCCGTCGTATCTACGAACCCTGGTCTCATATCCTTGAACAATTTCTCCCCTTCTGAGCATCTCATGCATTTTTCTCCGGACCTCTGGGTCCTCTAGGTCTCCAGCATTAACATGCATCAAACTCTCCTTGTCCGGGAACCCTAGCAATCGCACCACTGCAGAATTCACATAAAGAATCTCTCCGTCCGACGAGGTCTGATAGAGGGGAACCGAGGCATCTTCAAACAGACGCCTATAACGCTCACTAATCTTCGTGAGCTCCTCCACCTCTTGTTCCAGTTGGCTGATCCTCTTTTTGAGATCTTCATGGGTGGGTTTGTCCGACATTGGTCCACCTCCCAAAGGCCTTTTGACACGGAGTCAGACTCCGGTTACCAGGGCGGGCCGCATACTTGAGGGAAAAAATGCAGCTCTTTTGAAAAACTCTTAATTAGTATTCAATATCATAACCAAAAACGTAATGCAAAATATGGTTAGGGGAGAATACTGCTAAGATTCTTAGATTCAAATTATCTTGGAGACACCCGAGTCATGCTGAGCGACTTAACTTGATAAAGGCCTCCTGGAGTGTTATATAGGCATCGCACCAATAGCCTTTGGGAGGCGACCTTTGAAAAAATCCCTCATCGCGGTCGTTTTTATTGTCCTATTTTTGGGTATCGCCACATTCGTATATTACGGACAGTGGAGGCAAAAAACCGTTCGTCTTTACTATTCCGGAACCATAGAAGCCACTGAGTCAAACTTGGCATTTCAGGTCAGCGGCCGGGTGCAGCGGATACTGGTTGACGACGGAATGCAGGTGGAAAAAGGGCAGCTCTTGGCAGAACTTCAAAGGGACGAATTTGTGACGCGGCTTGAGCAGGCCCGCGCTGCCACCACCCAGGCCGAAGAAAATGTTCGGCGCCTCGAATCCCTCCTGGAGCTCTATAAGGCCACCTTGCCCCACGAGGTAGCCCGAGCCAAGGCAAATGTGGCCGTCTTAAGGGCAAAGCTACAGGAGCTTGAAACAGGGTATCGAATCCAACAAGTGGAAGAGGCCAAGCGAGTTGTGGAAGCAGCCAAACTCAGGATGGAGGACGCAAGAAAGGACAAAATCCGATCCGAGCGGCTTTATAGGCAAAAAACCATCTCAGAAAAACAGCGGGATGCCGCTGTGCTCAGATACAAAACAGCCTTAAAGGAGTACCAAAAGGCCAAGGAGGCCCTTTCTCTTTTGGAAGAGGGTTTCCGGCGCGAATCCATTGTGGCGGCCCGGGCCAAGTTGGCAGCAGCCAAGGCAGCACTTAAACAGGCCAGGGGCAACCTCAAAAGGATAGAGATCACCAAAAATGAATTGAAGGCAGCCAAGGCCATGCTAAAGGAGGTAAGGGCCGCTGAAAGGCTGGCAGAACTTTACCTTGAATACACCCAATTAAAGGCCCCCTTCAAAGGTATCATCACCAGCCGGAATGTGGAACCTGGTGAGGTCGTCTCCCCTGCCCGCGAGGTCATGTCTATAGCCGATTTGTCCACAGTGGATTTAAAGGTCTTTGTGGGAGAGCCAGAGCTTGGTCATATTAAACCTGGGCAAAAGGTGCGCGTTAAAACGGATACCTTCCCCAACAAGACCTATGAAGGATATGTATCATATATCTCTCCCGAGGCCGAATTCACACCCAAAATTATCCAAACCCATAAAGAACGGGTAAAGCTTGTATACCTGGTGAAAGTCACCATCCCCAATCCTCATCTCGAGCTCAAGCCAGGGATGCCTGCTGATGCATGGTTTGATTGATACATCGAATAAAGAGGGTACTTCCCCACATTCACGAGACATAGCTGTTCAAGTGGAGGGAGTATCCAAGCACTATGGCCAGATCTTCGCAGTCTCGGAAACCTCGTTCCAGGTGCCCACAGGAACCATCAAGGGATTAGTGGGCTCTGATGGAGCAGGCAAAACCACGTTGCTGAGAATGATAGCAACCATGATCACGCCGTCAAAGGGAAGTATCAAGATCCAAGGCCTGGATGTGGCCAAACACAGGGCCAAGGTGAAACACCTGATCGGGTACATGCCCCAGCGATTTGGGCTCTACCCCGACCTAACGGTTATGGAAAATCTACGTTTTTTTATGGACATCTACGGCATTTCCCGTAGCCAGAGACAAGAGAGGGTAGAGACCTACCTGGGGTTTACCAATCTCCTTCCTTTCCTGGATCGCAGGGCGGCGGATCTATCCGGAGGGATGAAGCAGAAGCTGGGGCTTGCCTGCGTCCTTGTCCATGAGCCAAGCGTGCTTATCCTGGATGAGCCCACAAACGGTGTGGATCCCGTCTCAAGACAAGAGTTTTGGGACATGCTTTTGGAAATGAAGCGCCGGGGCATGACTATCCTCATTGCCACGGCATACCTGGATGAAGGAGAAAAATGTGACAGTATCTTGCTCATGCATCGATCAAAAATCCTGGCAGAGGCAACCCCAAAAGAGATTCGCTCCAGGTACTCCACCCTGGAAGAGGCAATGCTCAAAAGAATAGAGGAAGCGGACGAGGCCCTTGGCCATGACGGATTCAAATGGTGATTCTGTAGTGGTGAGGCATTTGGTGAAGAGATTCGGGAAGTTCACCGCGGTGGACAGGATATCTTTTTCCGTCAAGACCGGCGAAATTTTCGGGTTCCTTGGACCAAACGGTGCGGGAAAATCCACCACCATTCGGATGCTTTGCGGCATCATTACCCCCACCTCCGGATACGGAACCGTAGCCGGCCTGGATATCTTCACCCAACCAGAAGAAATCAAGCAGAACATCGGTTATATGTCTCAAAAATTCTCCCTCTATGAAGACATGACGCCTTTTGAAAACATCCGTTTCTACCTGGGCATTTATGCCGTTCCCAGGGAACAATGGGATGAGAGGATCCAATGGGCCCTTGATATGACTCGCCTAGGCCATGTCAAAAACCGCCTGACCCGAGACCTTCCTCCTGGGTGGCGGCAGCGCCTGGCTTTGGGCTGCTCGCTGCTCCATAGACCTAAGATCGTTTTTCTGGATGAACCCACCTCTGGGGTGGATCCCTTGACCCGAAGGCGCTTTTGGAGCTTTATCCGGAAAATTGCAAATCAAGGTGTTACCATCTTCGTGACTACGCATTACATGGACGAGGCAGAGAACTGTGATAGGCTCGTCCTGATTAATGAAGGCCGCATCGTAGCCAGTGGAGCTCCAAGGAAGATCATCACAGAGCTCTTTCCGGATAAGCCTTCGGCTACCCTTAATGACGCATTCATTGCGCTGACAAAACGTGAAGGCACATGAACACGACTAACATCAAGGCCGTCGCAAGAAAGGAATATTACCACCTGATCAGGGACTTCCGAAGCCTCTACCTGGCCTTTTTTATCCCCTTGCTCCTGATCCTCATGTTCGGGTATGCCCTGAGCCTTGATGTGGACAACGTGGAGACCGTGGTTGTTGATCATGACAACACCCCCTTGAGCCGGGATTTTATTCAAAAGCTAGACGCCTCTCCCTATTTCCAGGTAGTCCAATGGCTTCCGGATACAAGAGCGCTGGGTGATTACATAGACAGAGGAAAAGCCAAGCTTGGGATTGTAATTCCAGCGGGCTGGACTCGGAGTATGGGCTCTGACAGAGAGACGCCGGTTCAACTCATACTTGACGGAAGCGACCCCAACTATGCGGGTATTTCCAGGGGGTACGTTACAGCGTTCGTGGAAGACTACAATGCACACCGCCTTGTTGAATTCCTGGATCGGCAAGGACTGGAGGAAATTAACACCCCCATTGACGCGAGAGTCCGCGTCTGGTTCAACGAGGATCTGGAAAGCCGCCTGTTTATAGTCCCTGGAATCATTGCCATTATTATCATGATCGTGGGAGCCTTACTCACATCCCTCGTAATTGCCAGAGAGTACGAAAATGGCACCATGGAAACCATACGGTCCCTTCCCATCCGCGCCCAGGAATTCCTAGTAGGAAAGGCCATCCCCTATTTCCTGATTGCCATGATGGATGTATTCATAGCAGTCTTCATGGGACAGATCCTTTTCGGAGTGGTTATGAAATCCAGCTTCTGGCTATTTGTTGTGGCCTCTGCCATATATCTGGCCGTGGCCCTGACTCTAGGGCTCCTAATTTCCAGCCTGACCAAATCCCAGCAGGTGGCCAATCAACTGGCGATCCTCATCACCTATCTTCCTTCCATACTGCTCTCAGACTTCGTGTTTCCTGTAGTCAATATGCCCAGGATTCTCCAACTCATTACCAAGGTGGTTCCTGCTACCTATTTCATCAATATCCTCAACGGCCTTTATCTCCGCAATTTGGGAATTCATTACCTGTGGCGTGACTACGCAGTTCTTGTGGTTATGTTCGCTTTCCTTTCCGTGCTCAACGTATTTTTCCTTAAAAAGGAGGGGCTGTAGGTGAACTGGATTCGAGTAAAGGAACTGGTCAGGAAGGAATTCATACAGCTATTTAGAGATAAGAGGACCAGGCCCCTTATAGTGATCTCCCCTTTGATCCAGTTAATCATATTCGGGTATGTGGTAACAACTGATGTAAGGGACATCCGTGTAGCGTTGCTGGATCAATGCAGAACACCTGAAAGCAGGCAGATTATAGATGCCTTTAACGGCAACAGGACATTTCGAATAACCCGCTTTTGCGAGTATCCGGGAGAAATGGAAGAACTGCTGCTGCGGCGCAAGGTGGACATGGCCGTAAAAATCCCCCCTGATTTCAGTGCCACTCTGAGAAAAGGTAAGACTGCATCCATCCAAATACTGGTTGACGGCAGCGCAAGCAATATGGCCGCTGTTCGTATCGCCTATACCATGAACGTACTGCAGCAGTTTAACAAACGCTTCATCCACGAACTCTATGCCCGGACAATGGAATACGGTAGTGTGAACGCCCGCATAAGGACATGGTACAACCCAAACCTGGACAGCCGCAATTTCTATGTCCCGGGCATAGTTGCCTTCCTCATAATGCTCCTGACCCTTTTGTTCACCTCCATGGCCATAATACGTGAAAAGGAAAGCGGCACCATGGAGCAGCTCATCGTAACACCTCTCAAACCTTCTGAGCTGATCATGGGCAAGACCATCCCTTATATCATCCTGGTGGAATCCCAAATGGTTCTTGTGACCGTCTTCGCCATACTGTGGTTTGATGTGCCCATGAAGGGGAGTGTGCCGTTGCTCTTTCTGGCCACATGTCTGTTCTTGCTCAGCACCTTAGGAATCGGCCTTTTCATTTCCACTGTCTCATCCACAAAGCAGCAGGCAGTGATGACGACCTTTTTCTTCGCCATGCCCTTCTTTATGCTGAGCGGCTTTGTATTTCCCATCGCCAACATGCCCACTGTGGTCCAGTGGTTTACGTACCTGAACCCTTTACGCTATCTCCTTGTAATAATTCGAGGCATATTCCTCAAAGGCATAGGCATGGAAATTCTGTGGCCTCAGTTCCTGGCGATGACCATCCTGGGAATTGTGGTCTTTTCAGGTGCGGTAAATCGCTTCAAAAAGCGGCTGGACTAACACCCCTTGTCCAAGGCAGGTGGCTTCAAGGCCAATTACAAGCCTGGATACTCAATGGATTTCAACGAGAACCCGCAAGAACCGCTTCATGACCCCGATCCTCTGAAGGGGCACCTCAATTACAGAGCCATCCTCCACCATTGCCGGTATGCGTATACGAACTTTCCTTTTTTCCTTGATAAGCCCTTCGCCAAGGCAAGTGACACAAGGGAAAAACCAGGACTCACCGCTTCCGCCGCATTCTGGGCAGGAAGTGTAATAGGGAACCTCTACGTCAATAGTACCCCCTTTCTCGGCTTCTTCCTGAGAAAGCACAAGAATTAAGTCAGGCTGAGGGTGTGTGAACCTTTGACCCAATGGGGAACGGGTTGGCCACGGGTCAAAGGGCCACCGGCGGGAAAAGAATGGGCTTGAATCAAAGACAGGACTACGGCCTCGAAACGTGAATCCCTGTTCCTGCTCCTTGAGTCTCTTGTCATAGGAGCTTCGTTTTTCAGGGTCAGAGAGGACCTCATAGGCCTCCATCACATCCTGAAACTGATCCTTTCCTCCAGGGCCAGCCTTATCGGGATGATACTTTTTGGCCAGTTTACGAAAGGCGTTCCGGATGCCTTCGGCACTGGCCTGCCGGGATACCCCCAGGATCTTATAGTAGTCCTTTTCTGCCATGGCACAACCCCGGACGCACCATCCTGGTAAAACAAATTCATTCTAGTCAAGTTGTCCAACGCCCCTTAGGACCCATGCTGGTAAAATTATTGACGCCCCCTGCCTTTTGTCAACTCCTACCCCTCTAGGGGCCACCCTTGACATCATGAAAGGGGAGATTATCTTTTGTATTGCTTTTCCCTTCTGTCTTCAAGACCCTGATGGGCATGAAAGGAGGTGAAAAAAATGGTCAGTTTGCTACCACGGCGTGAGGGCAAGGAATTGGACAGGTTGAGACGAGAAATGGACAGGCTTTTTGACCGGTTGGCTGAATGGAAACCTTCCTTTTTCCGAGGCGAAGAAGGCCAATGGCTGCCAGCCATTGATCTGTCGGAAACCTCCAAGGAAATCATTGTAAAGGCAGAGCTGTCAGGTATGGATCCCAAGGATATTGATGTGTCCCTCAGCGGGAATACCCTGAAGATCCAGGGCGAACGCAAACAGGAAACCGAGGAGGAAGGCGAAAACTTCCATAAAATAGAACGAAGTTATGGTGCCTTTTTACGAACCATTCAATTACCTGCCGAAGTTGATCCTGACAAGGTAAAGGCCACTTATAAAAAAGGGGTGTTGACCCTTAAGATGCCCAAAACCAAAGCCGAAACCATGAAAAAGATCGAAATCGGCCCTGCCTGATCATCTCTGCTAGTGGTTTTGGGACTTCGTGAACAAAAAAAGCGGGGACATTTCCCGCTTTTTTTGTTTCTTGCTCCCTAACATTGTTTCCAAGACCGTTGTCTTGCTGATCCGTCTGTGGTGAGGCGTTTTCTTGTGAGGTCCTATTTCCAGTTCAAGCTCTGATATCTCCTGTAATCTTCGGGTGTGTCGAGATCCATTTCCCTGTATGTGGGGGGAGCGTCTATGAAGCAGGCCTCATGTGCATATTGTTCAAAGATGGATCTTCCTCCCACGTCCCCTTCCAACCTTTGGAGCTCAGGATAAAATCGGCGGCTGAAGATAACTGGATGGGATCGACGCGCCTGGATCCTAATTGCACCCAGATCCCGGCCCGACTTCAAATAGCCCTTGAGAAGGATGTTAATGAGGCGTGCGTCAATATGCAGCATATCTGCGAGGATGATCATTACGTGATCACAATCATCCTGCACCACCTTCAAACCTCTCTTAATGGAGGAGGCCATACCTTTGGGATATTCTGGGTTTACCACGACTTCTATCCTCGGATGTGGACAATAATCCAAAAGGGCCCTCTTCATTTTTTCGGCATCATGCCCCAATACCATGACCACACGATCGAGGTGAGAGGAAAGGACCTGGCTTACCATGTGGCAAATTAAGGGCACCCCACCTATGGGCAGGAGTTGCTTCGAAACGCCCATACGAGAGCTTGTACCAGCAGCAAGAATGATACCAGCTACCACAGACCCACGCAGGCCTCTGCTGGATAATTCAATTAGCTCATGGGTCATGGGTAGAAGGGTCTTTCCGCAAGTAAGAGTCGTCCATTACATCCTACGGGTCACGTGGATGGTCATGGATTTTCCCTGAAAAAAGGCCTTGGTAAACTGGGCCACCTCTTCCGGGTCATATGGTTTGCAGCTAAAGATATCGATATATGCAGCATTGGTGAGATTTGCAAAGTGCCCACTTATAAGAGAAGTCTCTATCAATTGTATCATGGAATATCCAGACACGCGCTCGTCTTCACCGAAATGCACCACCTGGCAAGGACCAAAGCGTCGCATTTTTATCAGTTCGCACAATTCCAGAACATAACGGCGTATTTCATCCGCATCCCGGATAATACGTGGGTTGCACTCATAGATATCCAAACTGGTAAGGAGCCCCCATGGTGCTACCTCTGTTTTGGGTGCCAGTTGTTCTCTCATGTTACCCCCCCTTCCTCGTCCGCACGAATTTGTACGGCGGATAATCTCCCCACTACATGGGGAAACAGGGCCTCGGAGAAGGGAAGCAAATTCATCCTTTCCGATTCAGCCAAAATTAATTTTTTTAGCTTCAATTTTTCCCTTTGTCAATAAAAATCACCCTCAGGCAAGGGACAAATCAATCCACGGATCCCTTGACTCTCTTGCATGGGATTTGCTCCTGCGTTTAGGGTTTTCATGTGGAGGCAATGCATGATATGAGAAGAGTAGATCTCCTGTATTCAGGAGTAAAAGATAGGCTTGGCAGGCACTGAATGCACATGGGCCATCCGGAGCAACTAAGAATGGAACAGCCCAATAGGGCTTACGAAATACTCAAAGAGTGCAAGCTTTGTCCAAGAAACTGTGGTGTTGCCAGGATCCCAAAAGCTGGCACCCCAAGGGCGGGTTATTGCCGGCAAACAGATCAACTCAAGGTGGCCTATGTGGGTCCTCACATGGGTGAGGAGCCTCCTATTACAGGAAAAAGGGGCTCGGGCACCGTGTTTCTTACGGGGTGCAGCCTGCGATGTAGCTTTTGCCAAAACTACCAGATTTCACATGAAGGCATAGGCGAGCCCATGGATCCCAAAGAGCTTGCCAACAGGATCTCTCATATGATCCATAGGTTCAGGGTGCACAACGTAAACTTTGTTACGCCCGACCACTTTTTCCCTCATGTTTTTCAGACCATTTCCCTGGTAAGGCAGAAGGGACTTACCCTGCCTGTTGTCATGAATCTGTCAGGATATCAATCCATCGAGATGCTTAAGCTGGCAGGGGAGTTCACAGATATATATTTACCAGACTTTAAATACGCTCACTCATCCCTTGCCAAACGGCTTTCTGCTTGTCCCGACTACCCCAGCACTGCGCTGGCTGCCATAGAGGAAATGCTGAGGCAAAAGGGTTATCTAACAACAGAAAGGAAAGAGGGCATCGGAACAACCGGGGTGTTGGTGCGCCACTTGATTCTGCCGGGGTACGTGGAAAACTCCTGCGAGGCCCTTACAATGCTTTTTGTGGAATTTGGGAAGAGACTTCCCCTCAGCATAATGAGCCAGTATTACCCTGTTCGTCCTCAAAAGGATTCTTCCTTAAATCGTACTGTAACCAGGGAGGAATTTGATAGGATATTGAACCACGCGAGGGATCTTGGATTTGAAAAACTCTATGTGCAATTCCCTGAAAACTTGAGGCAGGATTTAGAGACAAAGCCCTCATTCGTCCCGGATTTCTCCTCTGCGAGGCCCTTTGAGTAACTGAAATATACCCCTTCACAATGCTGCCAAAACAAGACATCCACCGAAAAATGCAGTGGATGTCATAAGTTTACTCGTTTGCCACATATAGCTCTTACGGGGGGCGTCAATATCAGCTGACAGAAATCACCATCCTATACCATTTCCTCAGGCTCTGCTTTGCTCTCCCCCTTTCTGAAATAAATTAAGGCCGCAATGATAGCAATAATTATCCATGAAATAATAATCCAGCTCACTGCACTACCGCCGCTAATAGCAAAGATCGTTCCTACCACATAAACAAAAGCTACAAAGACAAATACGTTTCTCCAGCTTACGGCGATATTGCTTACAGCCTCGTTAAAACGGTCTAGGTTATCCACTCCTCATCCCCCCTTGTTTGTTGGAAATAATCCTTCTGCTAGGGCTTAGCCAAATAGATAACGATAGCGGGGCATCCCGCCGCACAATCGCTCTTCCCTTCATTACAAGGCAGCAATAAACCAAACAGAATGGGGATCGCTGCCCTTATTACGGTTTCATTTAGGGTCCCTGCCCTAGAGTTACACGGACAAAAGGCCAGCATCCCCAAGGCCATTTCACATCTTCTGGCCCATCGACTTAATTGCAGCCCCAATGTTGACAAGCAGCACAAAAACTCCTACATACACCAAAAGATATCCAACACTGCTAAGCACATTGGCAACTACCTGTTGCATCCTTCACCCCTCCCTTCTGATCACTTTGTTTATTACCTGCTATATTTCGCTACATCTTTTCTCCCATTGACTTGATTGCAGCCCCAATGTTGACAAGTAGTACAAAAACCCCCACATATACCAAGAGATATCCAACACTATTAAGCACATTAGCAACTACTTCTTGCACCTTCCTCACCTCCCTTTATTATGTTAGTTATTTTTCCAGGCCCTTGATAAGCTGTTCATCATCACCTCCTTTCTCTATGCAATGATCTACTTCACTTGATCATCCTTTTTTTCACTGTATTTATCTATTAGTCTCCCGAGCTTGACCAAAACCACGGAAACGAATACTGCAACTATCAAGGTTGCTAGAGCCTCTATTAAATCCGGTATGCTGAATCCCATAGGAGTCTCCTGGGTAGCAGATCATTGTCAGTTTACTTGATGGTGTGAATGAAGCGTGCTCCCAACAAGGCAAACTCGCCTTATTGGGAGATAGGCAGGCACATTTTAAAAATCCTTCGCATGACAAACCCCCTCTTATCTGTCAAGCGCAAGGTTATCAAAATTTAACTTGATCTAAGCACTATACACCAATAAAGCCAAATGTCAAGATAAATCTTTCCTTCTAAGGCAATGAGGAATGATGCCTTTTACCTACGCTCATTCAGCAACACTAAGTTCTTTATGTTCAGCACTTTTTCAAAGTCAAAGCATGCAAAAGGATAGATTAGCGACCTGGCAGGCCCAAGACGGGAGATACATGTATACAGGCAAATTTGACTTTGGGAGTTGACATGAGACCACCCACTTTGTTACAAAAATCACATTTTTCACAGACCAACAGGAGGCAGCACATAGCCCTCAAAATTCTTTGTGGAAAGGAGATAAGAAAATCATGGAAGCCCTTACCCCCTTGTACGAAGTCAATGAGGCCCTGGTGGCCATGGGTGCGGAAAAACTCAACCTTTGTATGCAGTGCGGTATGTGCGCTGGATCCTGCCCGTGGCGTATCGTGGATGGTCCTTTCAATATCAGGCGTCTGATTCGAATGGCCCAACTCGGAGTAGAAGGCTATGAATCGGATGACATCCTGTATGGATGCACCACATGCAACAAGTGTGTCCTCAAATGCCCCAGAGGGGTCACCATCATTGACGTGGTCAAGGCCATGCGGGCCATGATCGCTGAGACAGGTGCCATTCCTGGCGTGCTAAGGACTGTAACAGGCAGCGTCCACAGCCAGGGAAATCCGTGGTCAGAACCCAGAGAAAAACGGACCGAATGGATGGAGGGTCTGGAGGTTCCACAATTTGAAGAAGGGACTGAATATCTCCTTTTTGTCTGTTGTACCTCTGCTTACGATCAAAGGAGCCGTAATATTGCCCGCTCCTTGGTGAAGATCCTCTCACAGGTCAGTATCAGCTTTGGCGTTATCGGGCAGGAAGAGAGCTGTTGTGCGGAATCGGTTCGGAAAATAGGTGACGAAGAGCTTTTTATGAACACCGCTCAAAAGAACATCCAACTCTTTAAAGACAAGGGCGTGAAAAAGATTATCACCACCTCGCCCCACTGCCTTTATACCTTCACTCAGGAATACCCAGAGATGGGAGGTGAATTCGAAGTTATCCACTATACCAAGCTGCTTGCGGATCTCCTGGAACAGGGCAAACTAAAGCTTTCCAAAACCCTGGATAAAAAGGTAACCTATCACGATCCATGTTATTTGGGACGGCACAGCGACATCTATGACGAGCCTAGGGATCTGATCTCTGCTGTAACCGGAGGCAACCTTGTGGAAATGAAACGCATTCGAAAAGAAAGCCTCTGCTGCGGTGGAGGCGGGGGGCGGCTCTGGATGGAGACTAAGCCCGAGTGGCGCTTCTCTGACTTGCGCATTCATGAGGCATGCGAAACCGGTGCCCAGATTCTTGCCACTGCCTGTCCCTACTGTATATCCATGTTGGAAGACAGCCGAAAAACCACTAACAAAGAGGATGAGATAGTAATCAAGGATATTTCCGAGCTTATTGCAGAGGCCCTTTAGATTCTCTGGGGAATCGGCGGCTCATATTCCGCCTAGGCAAACATTAAAGTCCCTGCCCTTACCGTCCTTCACAAAGCAGCCTTGCCCCCATGGCAGGGCTGCTTTGATGTTTTTGGGCTGACAATGGGTTCTTGGGCGGCTTAAAGGGACTCTCCTCTCAGGAGGTTCACATGAAAATCGCGTATCTTGATTGCTTCTCAGGGGCAAGTGGCGATATGCTCCTAGGCGCCCTAATTGATGCCGGGCTGGATGTAGATGTGATAAGAGGAGTGCTTGCAGGCCTTGGCATCGAAGGCTATCAACTGAAGGCCAATAAAGTGCTGAAAAAGCAGATCTCCGCTACCAAAATATGGCTCGAAGGAAGTGAAAAAGATCAGGCCCCCCGAACCCTTTCCATTATTCGAGCCCTTATCCAAGGATCTTCTCTAAGCGACACCGTAAAAAGGAGGAGCACCCAGGTCTTTGAGCATCTGGCAAAGGCAGAGGCGAAAATTCACGGGTGCCCTCCAGAAGAGATCCATTTCCATGAAATCGGCGCAGTGGACTCTATTGTGGATATTGTAGGGGTTTTAACAGGGTTGGAAGCCATGGGCATTGCAAAGGTCTTTGCCTCTGCCTTGCCCCTGGGATCAGGATTTACCCACTGCGACCATGGAAAAATCCCCTTACCCGCGCCAGCTACTGTAGAGCTTCTGAAAGGCATCCCCGTGTATGACTCAGGGCTTGGCCAGGAACTGGTCACACCAACGGGGGCGGCCCTACTAGGAGAAATAGTAGAGAAGTTTGGGACCTTTCCCCCCATGCAGATCCTTGAAACGGGCTATGGTGCAGGAACCCGGGATCTGACTGATCGTCCCAATGTGTTGAGGATGATCATAGGTGAAGTCTCAGAGGAGGCCCCAAAGGCCACAGAGATAGTTTCCCTTTTGGAGACCACCATTGATGATTCCACGCCAGAGCTATTGGGATACCTGATGGAGCAGCTCTTTGAGGCAGGGGCCTTGGATGTGGCATTTTTCCCTGTGCACATGAAAAAGAATCGCCCTGGCGTACATATCCAGGTCATGGCCCAACCCAATGATCACGAGAGGCTCACGGACATCATCTTTAGAGAAACCACCACGCTGGGGGTTCGTCTCCAGCATGTGCAAAGGACAACCCTGGCAAGGTCAGAAGAGAAAGTGGACAGCCCTTGGGGCCCCATGAGGGTCAAAAGGATCCGCGAGGCCGTGGGAGCTGATCGGATTGTCCCTGAATACGAGGTATGCCGACAAATTGCTAAAAGGCATCAGATACCCCTAAAAGAAGTTTACGCCTGGATAGAGGCTCTAAATCGCTCATGAAACCAACCAGTTCAAATGGCAAGCTACCTATAACAGGTGATTGATGAGACAAGATTCACTGGAGCCGTTGACCTTTTGGGCCGCAATGCAAAGGGCACAGCTTGGTGAAAAGGTGGCGCTGACCCTTTCTTCCTGGTTCTTCTGCGGCCTGCTGCCCGGCGTGCCCGGCACATTTGGCACCTTGGGCGCCATACTTCCGGCCATCCTGATTCACATCCTGCCCCTCTCCCCCCGTGGGGTTGTTGTGGCGGCCATTATCGGTATAGCAGTAGCAACCTCATCAAAAACATCCGAGCTCCTGAACAAGAACGATCCACCAGAGGTAGTAATTGATGAAGTGGCAGGATATCTCCTGGCTACCTTCGCCCTGCCCCTGTCCACAGGGATATTGGCCCTGAGTTTTGTGGTTTTCCGGGTGTTCGATATCCTGAAACCCTTTCCCATCAGGCAGGTGGAAAGGCGTGTAAGGGGCGGTTTGGGTATTGTATTGGATGACCTCCTGGCAGGCCTTTATACGCTTGCAATAGTGGGAGGGATCGTCTTTTTTCTCTAATTAATCTGTTCACTGGCTTTCAAGATGCCCTCAATAGGGGTATAATAAAGTCCACTGGTTTTGCGGCGGCCGGGCCATGAAATAAATGAGATCAACGCAATAGCCAAAAAAGGCCATTCATGTACGGCGAAATCATTACCATAGGCGATGAGCTCACCTCGGGAAGAACCTTGAACCTGAATGGCTGGTATGCGGCAGGTCGGCTCACGGCCGCTGGCCTGAAGGTGACTAGAATCACCTCCGTGGGGGATAACTATCCCATGGTGGCAGAGGCCCTGGAAAGGGCCCTGGAAAATTCCCGTTTCATCATTGTCACAGGCGGACTTGGATCTACTCAGGATGACAAAACGAGCGAAATTGTGGCAAAGGCCTTGAACCGCCCCTTGAGCCTAGACCAAAAAATGTTTCGACTCCTGGAAGAGTATGCGAAGGCCAGAGGGCTGACCATCACCTCTTCTCTTGAAAAGATGGCCTGGATGCCCAATGGCTCTCGGCTGCTCAGCCCGGAGGGACGTGCCTGTGGTTTCTGCCTGGTGGAAAAGGGGGTGAGGTTATATTTCCTACCTGGCGTGCCAGAGCAGATGCGATACCTTATGGATAAGGTGGTTATTCCGGAACTCCTGAGCTTCTATGACGAAATACCAGTGACACGCTCCAGGATATTGAAACTTTATGGCTTGACCGAGCCCCATATCGCGGAGATGTTTCGGGAGCTTGAGGATAGGACAGGAGACGTGGTATTGGGTTTCTATCCCCAATTTCCCGAAATCCACATCACCCTGAGTCTCAGGGGCGAAGACGAAGCCACGGTCTCCGGTGAGCTGGATCGGGTGGAAGCAGAGATACGGCAGGTGATGGGCACCTATATCTTTGCCCAAGGAAATGAAAGCATGGAAGAAGTGATGGGAAGGCTTCTGGTGGACCGCAAACTCACCCTTTCCCTTGCAGAGTCCTGTACAGGGGGCCTCATCGGTCACCGGATCACCAACGTAAGCGGCAGCAGCGAGTACTTTCAAGGAGGCATTGTATGTTATAGTAACAGGGCAAAAATACAGTTATTGGGGGTAAAAGAAAAAACATTGGAGGAACATGGGGCGGTCAGCGAGGCCACGGCCAGGGAGATGGCCTTGGGCATAAGGGATGCCTTGGGTGCTGACTTGGGCCTGGCCGTCACAGGGATCGCTGGACCCACAGGGGGCACACCCCAAAAGCCAGTTGGCATGGTCTTCATCGGTCTTGCCACAGGGGATAAGATATTTGCCAAAGGATATAGGTTTTGGGGAACCAGGGAAGAGGTAAAACAGCAAAGCGCTACCATGGCACTTGATTGGGTCAGAAGATATGTCACAAACAATCCGTTCCTTCCTGGCATTTGAGTTGCCACGTGAGATAAGAGGGGTTATCGACACCGTATACGACGAACTCGTTAACAGCCCACTTGATGTACGATGGGTGAGGCCAGGGAACATTCACCTGACAGTCATATTTTTGGGAAATGTAAATCAGGATCAGGTAACCCCCCTTGGCGAAAAGGTCCACGCCGTATGCATGAAGTATGGACCCTTTGAGATTCGCCTGAAGGGCCTTGGCATTTTTGGAACCCTTCGCACTCCAAGGGTCTTGTGGGCAGGTGTGGAAGGGGATGTGGAAAGGATGGGTTTTTTCCGCAACGCCCTCCAAAAACACATGATCTCCTTTGGTGCCAAAGAGGAAAAACGAACCTTCCGCCCCCACCTTACCTTGGGGAGATTCCGGAAAGGAGCCCGTGGTGGGGATTTATTACAAGGGATTCTTTCCAGGCACAAGGAGGTGAACAGCCCCCTGTGCAGACTGGAGGAATTGACCCTTTTCAGGAGTGATTTAAGGCCAGAGGGAGCCCGCTATACTAAGCTCCAGACCTGGCCTCTTGTGGGAAAGAAATAATGGGCAACGGTCCATGTTACTCATGATCTTTTATTTACAAACAGGCGGGCTTTTTGTAAGTAACCCTTGTCATGGACAGAAAGGGGGATCCCATGGACAAAGAAAGAGCAGTAGAGCAGGCCATCTCTCAAATTGAGAGGCAGTTTGGCCGTGGCTCCATCATGAAGATGGGAGATCGGCCAGTATTGGATGTTCCGGCCATTTCCACCGGGTCATTGTCCCTGGACTTGGCCCTGGGCATTGGTGGTGTCCCTAGAGGAAGGGTCGTGGAAATCTTTGGTCCGGAGTCCTCGGGAAAGACCACATTGGCGCTTCACATTGCAGCCGAAGCACAGAAACAAGGGGGTATGGTGGCCTTTATAGATGCTGAACATGCCCTGGACATATCCTATGCAAGAAAATTGGGCGTTGACGTGGAAAGCCTGTTGGTCTCCCAGCCTGACACCGGGGAACAAGCCCTGGATATTGCAGAGATCCTAGTTCGAAGCGGGGCCATTGACGCGCTGGTGATCGATTCGGTGGCGGCCCTGGTACCAAGGGCGGAAATTGAAGGGGATATGGGTGACCAGCATGTGGGGCTGCAGGCCCGCCTCATGTCCCAGGCCCTGCGCAAACTTACGGCCACCATCAGCAAATCCATGACCTGTGTCATCTTCATTAATCAGATTAGAATGAAAATCGGGGTCATGTTCGGAAATCCCGAGACCACCACAGGAGGAAATGCTCTCAAATTCTATGCCAGCCAGCGCCTGGATATCCGACGTATCGGTGCCATCAAGGAAGGCGATGAGGTTGTGGGAAACAGAACTCGGGTGAAGGTGGTCAAGAACAAGATTGCCCCCCCGTTTAAAGAAGCGGAATTCGACATCATTTACGGTAAAGGGATCTCCCAGGAAGGTGACATCCTGGACTTGGGTGTTTCAATGGGGATTGTGGAAAAAAGCGGTTCCTGGTATTCCTTTGGGGATGAACGGATCGGGCAAGGTCGAGAAAATGTGAAACGCTTCTTGGCCGAACATACAGACATCAGGGACAAAATTGGTAATCTGATTCTTGAAAAAAGCGGATTAAAATCATTACGAGAGAAAAAGGGAGTGGAAGAGTCATCATAATGAATTTTAGAGAAATACGACAGGCATTTATTGATTTTTTCGTAGAACGGGGCCATGAGCTTGTGCCCAGTTCCTCATTGATTCCGCACGATGATCCCTCGCTACTTTTCACCAATGCGGGAATGGTCCAGTTCAAAAGGCTTTATCTGGGCGAAGAGAAACGGGCCTATACCCGGGCCGTTACTTCCCAGAAATGTATGCGGGCCGGGGGAAAACACAATGATCTTGAAAACGTGGGGTACACAGCACGGCACCATACCTTTTTCGAGATGCTGGGGAATTTTTCCTTCGGCGACTATTTCAAGAGGGAAACCATAGCGTGGGCCTGGGAGCTCCTGACAGAGGGTTTCGGACTCCCAAAAGACAAGCTATACGTCTCTGTATATAAAGATGATGATGAGGCCTACGACATATGGAACAAGGAAATCGGCATCCCGCATGAGAGAATAGTGCGTTTGGGTGAGAAGGATAACTTCTGGGCCATGGGGGATACGGGACCCTGTGGACCTTGTTCAGAAATCTTAATTGACCAAGGCGAAGAGCTTAGTTGCGGGAGGCCTGATTGTGCTCCAGGCTGTGACTGTGATCGTTACTTGGAGATATGGAACCTGGTCTTTACCCAGTTTGATCGCCAGCCTGACGGCAGCCTTGTCCCCCTACCCAGCCCCAATATTGACACAGGCATGGGATTAGAACGCATAGCAGCCGTGGTACAAGGGGTCCACTCCAATTATGATACGGACTTGTTCCAGGATATTATTGGAGAGGTGGAAAGGCTCTCCAACAAAAAATACGGCAATGATAACAGGCAGGATGTGGCATTCCGTGTGATTGCTGATCACTCAAGGGCAGCCGCCTTTTTGATTGGAGACGGTGTTCTCCCCTCAAATGAGGGCCGCGGGTACGTATTGCGCCGGATCATACGGCGGGCCCTTAGGTTCGGCCAAAACCTAGGATTAGAGCCCCCATTCCTGCACCAAGTTTGTTCCAGAGTCATCCAAGTAATGGGTCAGGACTATGATGAATTGGTCCAATCCAAGGAGTTCATAGAGGGACTAGTAAAAAACGAGGAAAACCGATTCGCAGATACACTACGTTATGGCATGAGAGTGCTCAACGAGGAAATAGAAAAGGTCAAGGAAAGAAGGGAAGCCCTTATACCCGGCGCCGTTGCCTTTAAGCTCTATGATACCTATGGCCTATCCATAGACATTGTACAGGATGTTGCCAGAGATGAGGACCTAACCGTAGACATCAAGGGTTACGAAGAAGCCATGGCACAAAGGCGACAGATGTCCCAGGCCTCATGGAGGGGCAGTGGTGAAGAGGATATTCCCCAGGTTTACAAGAAACTCCTCAGCCATGGCCTTAAGTCCGGCTTCCTGGGCTACGAGAGGCTGGAGGCGACTTCCAAGGTGGTCTCTATTGTCTCTGGAGACAAGGAATTAAAGGCAGCCCAACAAGGAGAAGAGATCGAGGTGGTCTTGGACCAAACTCCTTTTTATGGCGAGTCCGGAGGCCAAGTGGGTGATAAGGGAATTATTAGTTCTGATGGAGTGGTGCTTCAGGTACAAGACACCGTAAAGGTAGGACAAAACTTGATTGTACACCGAGGCCTCCTTGAGAAAGGGAAGTTGAATGTTGGCGACAAAGTTGTGGCTAAGGTGGATGAGGAACGACGTCAGGCCACAGCCCTTAATCACTCGGCTACTCATCTCCTTCATGCTGCTCTGCGCGAAATCCTAGGTGAGCATGTAAAACAGGCAGGTTCTCTTGTTTCTCCAGACAGGCTTCGGTTTGACTTTACTCACTTTACCCAAGTGGGCTTGGACACGCTTCAAGAGGTGGAAAGATGGGTTAACAAGCGAATCAGGGAAAACCTGCCCATTACTGTTACCGAGATGGAGAGGGAAGAGGCCATGAAGACTGGGGCCATGGCTATCTTCGAAGAGCGGTATGGTGAGCGGGTAAGACTGGTGTGCATGGGTGATGGGGTGAGCAAAGAGCTTTGCGGTGGCACCCATACGGCCAGGACAGGCGATATTGGCCTGTTCCGTATCATTAATGAAGGTTCGGTTGGAGCCAACCTGAGAAGGATCGAGGCCCTTACGGGCGAGGGGGCCCTCAGGCATGATCAGGCCCAGGACCAGCAATTGAAGGTCATGGCAGAGTTGCTAAAAGTTGGGCCTGACCGAGTGCAAGACCGGGTAAAGGGGATGCTCCAGGACCTTAGACAAAAGGAAAAGGAGATTGAATCCCTGAAGGCCAAGCTGTTGACCAAAAAATCTGAAGATATCCTCTCTGAGGTGCAGGAGATCTCAGGGGTCAAGGTGCTTGCCAAAGAAATCGAAGCCGATTCCCCAAAGGAGTTACGTGAATCCGCTGATCGATTGAAAGACAAGCTCCATTCGGGCATTATTGTCCTTGGCGCGAAAAAGGGACAAAAGGCCATGCTGACCTGTGTGGTCACCCCTGATTTGGTGGACCGCTTCAAGGCAGGGGATCTTATAAAAGAACTATCTGAAGTTGTGGGGGGAGAAGGGGGCGGCCGCCCGGATATGGCTCAGGGAGGAGGGCCAAATCCTGATAAGCTGGGTGAGGCCCTTGACCAGGCGTATAAAATCGTAAAAGAGGCAGCAAGTTAATCCTTTTTGGCTTGTTTGTCTTCTTCCTCGGCCAATTTTTCTTCGCACATCCTAAGGTATTTCAGAGCCTCATGGTATTGCCCCACATCAGGATAGTGTTTTAGAACATAGAGAAATCGCCCCCTTGCAGCCTGATATTTCTTCATCTTGAAATAGAATCGCCCCACATACAGCTCATGTTCAGCCAGATCAATATAACAGCAGCGCAGGCGTTTTTCCGCAAGCGCCGCATAGTGACTGCGGGGGAATCGTTTAATGAGCCTTTCAAATTCCTCCTTGGCCTTTACAGTGTGTGATTGGTCCCTGTCAATAGATCCCACCTGTCTAAAGTGACACATCCCCTTTTGATATATCACATACGGAATCTCTGGGTTCTTTGGATGAAGCTTTTCAAATTCGTCATAGACATCATAGGCCTCATCATATGAACCCTTTCTATAAAGGGCATCAGCCAATTTCAATGCGGCCGTCAGGGCATAACGGCTGTAAGGGTAGCGATCCTTGATCTTTTCAAAGGCGTCTATAGCACTGTCATAGTGGCCACTTTGCAGGCTTTCCATGCCCTTTTCCATAAGGGCGCGCGGAGTTTCAGGCTCTTCACCACCAAACAGGCTATTGTAAAGGCCACACCCGCTCATCAGCATAGCAATCATGCTAAGAGCGATAAAAGTTGCGGGCAATCCATATTTTCGAGACATATCTTATTCATCCGTGAATATTTTCCAGATACCTTTCTGCAGCAAAGGCCGCCGTAGCCCCTTCACCCACCGCATTAGATATTTGGCGCAGATTCTTGGATCGGATATCCCCAGCAGCAAATACACCCGGCACAGAGGTCTCCATCTCGGCGTTTGTTATTATGAATCCTCTATTATCTAGTTCCAGCAAGCCCTTAATGAGCTCGCTGTTGGGTTCAAAGCCAATAAATACGAACACACCCTGAACCCTCAATACTGAGGTCTTCCCAGTTTTTACGTTCTGTATCTCAATGCCTTCCACCCCCGTCTGCCCTAGGATCTTGACAGGGATGGTATCCCACAATATATGGACCTTTTCGTGCCCTATTACCCGTTCCTGGAGAATCTTGGTAGCCCTGAGTTGATCTCGGCGATGGATCAAATAGACCTTCGAGGCAAACCGGGTAAGGAATAGGGCCTCTTCCACCGCAGTATCACCACCGCCGATTACGGCCACCTCCTGGTCCCGGTAAAAGGGGCCGTCACAGGTGGCACAATAAGAAACCCCTTTCCCTATGAGCAACTGTTCTCCCTCGATGCCCAATTTCTTTGGATTGGCGCCACAGGCAAGGATCAGGGCCTTAGTTTGCTCGTCCCCTTTATCCGTGGATACTACCTTATTATCAGGGCTCAGGGTAAAGCCCCGAACCTCCCGGTTTTCGATGGGGAGTCCGAAGGACTCGGCTTGGCGCTTCATTTTGTCCATAAGTTCAAAGCCGGATATGCCATCAGGAAAACCAGGATAATTTTCCACAATGTCTGTCAACAGAACCTGTCCGCCTGGAGCCATCCTTTCAAATAGTACCACATCCACCCTCGCCCTTGCGGCATACAAGCCCGCTGTGAGACCGGCAGGTCCACCGCCCACAATAATCAGATCCCTCATGGAAATACCGCCCTTTCAAAAATAAAATCCCCGTCTTTGCCTTTGGCCAAGCCGGGGCTGAAATTAATTATTTTATCATGAAACATGCGTCGGGGAAAAATCACAAGACCTTTTTGAGTTCCTCCTCAATGGCGCCCTTGCCCAAAGCCCCCACTATGGTCTGTGCCACATTGCCGTCCTTAAACAAAATTAAGGTGGGAATGGCCCTGATACCATATTTTGCAGGGGTCTGACGGTTTTCATCTACATTCATCTTCCCTATTTTTATCTTTCCGTAGTACTCCTTTGCCAACTCTTCCACCACAGGCCCCACCATCTTACAGGGCGGGCACCATTCAGCCCAAAAGTCCACCAGGGCAGGAATGTCTGATTTAAGGATCTCCTCCTCAAAGTTCTCATCTGTGACCTCGAGCAAATCGCCCATACCAAAAACTCCTTTCTGCTTCCTAAGTCTTTTTAGCACAAAAATTAATAGCTGATACCTTCCTTGTCAATATGTCAAAGATCCATTGGCAGAATTTTGGAAAGGCAGTCAGTTAATTTTCGTCAATAAATTTTTTTAAGTTATTAATTATGCGAGGAGGCACAGGCCCAGACTGGGCATAAAGATTCAGCAATTCTCGCGAAATCTTGAGATCTTCCTCCAGTTTCTCCCAGCTTATCCCCTTCTCTTCCACCTGATTAAGAAGCTCCACTAACTGTTCACTATCCATCAGGATAACCTCCTTACTTTTTTCTAGGGGCTAGGTCAGGGGGATAAAGATATTTTGGATCCATGACATAGGTCCACGGTAATCCCCACCATTGCCATCCATAATGTCTTCTATGATTATACCCAAAGATCTTGTTTCGCTTGGCCAATTGTCGGTAAAATTTGTCCTTGTTCGCATCCTTAAAGGATGGAAATAGGGGGCCCTCAAACCCGTCTTCCACATCAAAGACATGTTTGAACCCCGCCTCCACAAGTTCTTTTGCGGCCAAGGCACTGCGTGTGCCGTCTCTGCCGATAATCAACAGGTTGTCGGTCTTCTTAAATACCTTTCCTATTTCTTGAACAAAGGCCTTATTTTTCGCATTAAAAAGATAACAGACGCGCTCACCGTCTCTTCCAAGGGTGTTGGTATAGAAGACATATGGAAACAGATAAGCACCAACCGGATGCCCGACAAATTGATATTCTGCCCTAGTGCGGATATCAATCAAATAGGTATCTGGGACCGTATTAAGCATATCATATGCCTCTATACTTAGGATCTTCTTAGGTCCCTGGGCATAAACCCCACTCCCCGCAAAAACCGAAATAGATAAGCACAGGGCAAAGATAAGGGTTAAAATAACGTTTACCCCAGTCCCTAGGTGGGCAACTGCAGCTGGCTCAGATGAATGGCTTTGTGCTTTCATTACCTTTTCCTCAGGGCTGATCCCCATGTCCTCTTCCACTTCTAATGGAATGTCCAATTAGTTTCCATCCATAAATCGAGCATCTCCTGCCTGCCCACGATGAGGCGGGCTTACAGCACGCAGGCTGAATAAAGTCCTCAGCGGTCAGCTTAGTGTCTTATTTGCTGAGAGCTGAAGGCCGACTACTCCTCTCCGAAAATGACAATTTTTGGATAGGTACTAATTGGTGACAAACAAAATTCCCAGAAATATATCGTTTCTTATTAATGCAAGGGCCTTTTTCTTGTCAATGGAAAAAATGGATTGGCTGTGGTTTCAGCATTGACACCTCAGCCAATGATATTTATAGGCTATCGTGAAAGTGATAAGGTATATAGATGTGTTTTTTGATCAAATTCTCACCTTTGTGCGCTACGCAAATATGTGAACATAGTTCATCTTCCGATTAAGAAAGGAGCAAAGCCATGCCAGCCAGCAAGGTCTACTTCAGCGATTTAAGGGCCTCTAATAAGGAAAACCTCTTGGCCAAATTAGCTCGTTTGATGGACACTGCAGGCCTAGAGCAGGTCATCCCCTCGCGTGCCCTGGTGGCCATAAAACTTCATTTTGGTGAAAAGGGCAATACCGCCTATATTCGCCCCATTTTCATTCGGCAGGTGGTGGAAAGGGTTCGAGAATTGGGTGGGAACCCCTTTCTTACTGACACTAATACGTTGTATGCAGGGACTCGGAGCGATAGTGTCTCTCATATCATCACGGCTATCGAAAATGGGTTCAGTTACTCAGTGGTGCGCGCCCCCATTATCATTGCTGACGGCCTCAGGGGGGGCTCCTATACGGAAGTGGAGATCAATAAGGCGATCATAAAAACGGCCTATGTGGGAAAGGACATTGCAGAGGCCGATACCCTCATCAGCGTGGCCCATTTCAAGGGCCATGAGCTAACTGGCTTTGGTGGGACTATAAAGAACCTTGGGATGGGCTGCGCCTCTCGGCGCGGCAAGCTGGAGCAACACTCTGATATGGCCCCAAAGGTAAAGCGGAAGAAATGTGTGGGCTGTGGGGACTGTGTGGCCCATTGCTCTCAACAGGCCATTTCCCTTATAGAGAAAAAGGCCAAGATTGACCCGGAAAAGTGTATTGGATGCGGGGAATGTATACTAATCTGCCCCAACAAGGCCATTGATATCCAGTGGAGCCAAGATGTTCCCCTGTTCCAAAAGAAGATGGTGGAATACACAGCGGCCGTGCTTCAGGGCAAAAAGGACAGGGCCTTTTTCCTGAATTTCCTTACCTCCATCTCCCCCGCCTGTGATTGTTACGGACATAGCGATGCGCCCATTGTCCAAGATATAGGTATCCTTGCATCAACTGACCCCGTGGCCATTGATCAAGCAGCCGCGGATCTAGTCAACAGCCAAGCTGCTACAAAGGGCTCGTGTATGGCAAGCGGCCAGCAACCAGGAGAGGATAAATTTCGAGCCCTCTATCCGAAGATTGACTGGACCATACAGCTCGATTATGCGGCAGAGCTTGGGTTAGGCTCGCGGGATTACGAGCTGGTATCCATATAGGAGGAAACGGGAAATTGGGAAACTGCCCTAAGCATTATGACTTCTCTTTCCTGCTCTTAGGAGCAGTATAAACTCAATGTCAAATGCCAAATTTCAAATGTCAAAACTCCGCCATGTCCATATTCGGATATTTTGGAGATTAGGGCATTTGAAGCTCCTCCGCCACACTTCATAGGCGGGGAGTTCGCTGACTGCTAAACGCTTAGTGCGGTCAACGGTGAACGGATAACGGTCAACGAGTTAGCCCACTTTTGCAGAGCACCACCATGATTGTTGCTGACGGTCTCACAAAATATTATGGCCTTAAGCCGGCGATTCAAGAGGTCTCTTTTCGGATCGACCGAGGCGAGATCGTTGGGCTGTTAGGCCCCAACGGCGCTGGCAAAACCACCATCCTTCGGATCCTTACCTGCTTTATGCCGCCCACCCAGGGAAGTGCCAAAATCCATGGGCTTGATACCAGGGTCCAGGGTCTGAAGGTAAGACAAAAGATAGGATTCCTTCCCGAGAATGTACCCTTATATGAAGATCTACGTGTTCGCTTCTTTCTTTCCTTTGCAGGGGCTGCCAAGGGTCTAAGGGGGCAGAGTCTTCGCAAAGAAGTAGACAGGGTGATCCAAGATTGCGGGCTGGGCGAACATGACACCAGATTGATCAAACATCTGTCCAAGGGACTTAAGCAGAGAGTCGGTCTGGCCCAGGCCCTTCTGGGAAATCCTCCGATCCTGATCCTGGACGAACCTACAACTGGCCTTGATCCAGCACAAATCGTAGAGATCAGACAACTCATCAAAAATCTAGGCGGGGAAAGGACTATCTTGCTAAGCACCCATATCCTGCCCGAGGTAAGTCAGCTTTGTGAGCGCGTGATCATCCTGAACAGGGGCAGGGTCGTGGCAGAAGACCACCCTCAGGCCCTCACCGCAAAGATTCAAAGAGGAACACGGACACTTATCTTGGTACGGGCCCCTCAGGAGCAACTGATGAAGAAGCTTGCCTCCATAAAAGGGATAACAAGGATAGCACCTACTGAAAAACCGGGGCAGTTCCTTATTGAAAGTATCCAAGACGAAACAATCCGCCCGTTGATCGCTAAGACTGTAGTGAATTCTGGTTGGGATCTCATGGAGATGACCAGCAGGGATCTAAGCCTGGAAGAGGTTTTTGTGCATCTAGTGACCGAAGAGGCGGCAGATCAAGGAGGTAGAGAGGCGACATGAAAGGCGCCTTAGTTGTATTTAAGAAAGAACTCTACTCGATCTTTGCTTCACCCATCTTTTACGCTGCCTCTTTCATATTCTTTGTAGTGGCAGGATATTTCTTTTACACCGACACCCTGTACTTCAACATCCTAAGCTTCCAAGCCACTAAAGATCCCTTCCTTTCCGAGAGACTAAACCTGACCCACATGGTGGTCACACCCTTTTTTGGGGATCTTTCAACAATCCTTCTCTTGATGCTTCCACTTATAACCATGAGGCTTTACTCAGAGGAGAGGAAAACCGGGACCATCGAGCTCCTGTTTACCTATCCCCTCTCTGATGTGGCAACCTTAATGGGCAAGTATTTTGCCACACTTCTTGTGCTTGTCATCATGGTTGCTGGGACCCTGTCTTATATGATTCTTTTGGAGTCCTTTGCTTCCCTGGACTGGGGAGTGGTCATTTCAGGATATATAGGTATCTTCCTTCTTGGGTCCAGCTTTATCGCCCTGGGACTTTTCACTTCCTCTCTAACGGAAAACCAAATCATTGCTGCCGTGCTCAGCTTTGGTGCCCTTTTGTTGTTCTGGGCCTTGGTTTGGGCCAAGAGTTTTTTGGGACCTGTGGCTGGTCGGGTGGTGGAGCTTATCTCCATTGTAACCCATCTTGAGCCCTTTTCTAAGGGAGTTGTGGATACCAAGCACATCTTGTATTATATGTTTTTTGTCCTTTTCTGGCTCTTTTTGACATTACGATTCTTGAAGGCGAGATACTGGCGAGGCTCATATCACAACGTAGCAACCTCTCTCTTTGTACTATGTATCTGCGTATTTCTCGTACTGATTTCCGAAAGGCACTATATAAGGTGGGATTTGACCTCCTACGGGGAATACACCTTATCTGACAAAACCATTGCTGTCCTGAAACAAATTAGCAAACCTGTAAAAATTATGGCCTTTGTCCGTAAAGGATTTCAAGAGGAAGAAGACGCTAAAAAACTGCTTTCCGCCTACCACTACTATGCCCGTACCATCCGATATGAGCTTATTGATCCTGAAAGAAATCCGGCCTCTGCCAAAAAATATGAGGTGAGGGACGTGAACACCTTTATCCTGGAAGGGTATGGAAGGACCCAGCGGACAAACATTGCGGACGAAGAGCATATCACCAATGCCCTGGTAAGGCTTTTGCACGGAAAGGTCCAAAAGGTCTATTGGATCACTGGACATGGAGAGCGTGACTTCAGAGGAACAGGCCCACAGCCTCTTTCTCTGCTTGCAGAGACCCTTTCCAAACAAGACTACGCCTTTTCAGCACTCAATCTGATGGAGCAAGGAATTCCCCGTGACGCGGCCTTGGTGGTCCTGGCAGGCCCCCAAACATCTCTATTTCCGGAAGAAATAGCAAGCTTGCAGCGTTATGTATGCTCTGGTGGAAGGCTCCTCCTTTTCCTTGAACCTTACCATGATGCTGGGCTCAAGGAATTTCTGGAGAAGTTTGGCATCCGGATCTACCCTGATATGGTGGTGGATAAGCTAAGCCGGGTCATGGGAGGAGACTATCTGCTGCCCATGGTGGCTGACTATGGTGACCATAAAATCACCCATGGGTTTAAACTTACATCCCTTTTCTATATGGCCCGTTCTATAGAGCCTGTACCTGTAAAAACAAAGGGGATCACCGTAACTCCCCTGGCCTATACCTCAGAGCATGCCTGGGGTGAAATGGACAAGGCTTCCATAGCCGCAGGACGTGTCACCTTTGATACGGGGGACAGAAAAGGACCGCTATGCCTGGCAGCCATATGTGAACTCAGACCACCCATAGTGAAAAAAAAGGGAAAGGGAATACTGCACATCACTGGCGAGGGCCGCCTTGTGGTCTTTGGGGATGTGGATTGCGCCAGCAATCGATATTTTCAGCTTTCCGGAAACGCGGACTTGATAACCAATACGGTCCACTATCTGGCTGCAAGGAAGGGGCTGATCAGCATTCCAAAGAAACACCGCCCCATTGAGGCCCTTATGCTTAGCCGGCGCCAGGGAATCATCCTGTTTTGGGTGCCGGTGGTGTGTATTCCCATGGTGGTGCTTGTCCTTGGCATTTGGACATGGCTCCGTAGGAGGTCCCGATGAGCACCCGGGCCACCTGGATCTATCTGCTAATAGCCCTGTCCCTAGCAGGCCTTTATTTCTTTGAACGACACCAAGAAGCAGGAAAAAAGGCAGAACGGGCATCCTTCAGGACCTTTTTTAAGATCAACAAAGAAAAGCTGCAATATCTTACTATTAAGAAAGGAACCGTACGGATTGTGGTTCAAAGGGAGGGCAAGGATGAGCAGGATCATTGGATAATTACGAGCCCCATCCGCACAGATGCGGACCTCATAGCGATAACCAAGTTCATTGATAAGCTGGCCACCTTGAAATGGACCCGAAAAATTTCCGAGCAACCAAAAGACCTCTCTATATTTGGCTTAATGAAACCCTTAGTGGTCATTGGCTATAAGGGAAAGGAGGAGTCAGGGGAGCTGCTGATAGGTGATGTAACACCTTTGGGTGATGATGTCTATGTAAAGAGGAAACAAAATCAGACCGTATATACCATCGCCTTTGCTGACAAGTTTGACTTGGACGTGGATCTCTTTGACCTGCGGGATAAGCGGCTGGTTACCATTGCACCCAACCATGTCAAAAAGCTTGTGATAGATGGAGAAAGGGGCAGGTGGGTTCTTACCAAGAAGGAAGACAAGTGGTTTTTCCACAACAATCATACCTTTGAGGCCAGCAGAGACAAGGTTTACGCCATTCTTTCACGCCTTGCCACCACCAAGGCCTCGCGTATCGTGGAGGAATCTGCCAAAGACCTGCGCGCCTACGGGCTTGACCGGCCTAGGATGAAGGTTCAGGTGTCGGACGGAAACAGGATCCAAGGGATCCTCCTGGGAGCCCCGGACAAGGAAGACGAAGGAGACCTCTATGCCAAGATGTTGCACAAGCCCCAGGTAATTACCGTGAAAAGATGGATCCTGTCAGAGGTACCTCTTAATGCGGACGAATTTAAGAAGTAAGCTCAAGGGGATGTGAATGTCAGGGGCTTTGACAGATACCTGGTCGGGGCTAAGCAGTTGTGTTTCCTCAAAAGGTGTGCTATGAGATACTTCGTATAATGTGAATCATATAAGTGAGGGAGAGTGCCATGGAAATAAGCATCACAAAAGCAAAACCAGCTCAGTTGAAGCCCAAACCTCAGGATGAGTCTCAACTGGGATTTGGTGATATCTTCACCGACCATATGTTCCTCATGGATTATGAGGCAGGCAAGGGGTGGTTCAATCCCCGCATTGAGCCATATGGAGATCTCTGTTTTGATCCTGCGGCCATGGGATTGCACTATGGTCAGGAGATCTTTGAAGGACTTAAGGCATACAGAGGAAAAAACGGTGGCATATATCTCTTTCGGGCACGGGATAATGTGGCCCGGCTCAACCGCTCTGCCCAAAGGCTGTGCATGCCCGAGGTGGATACGGATCTTGTGATGGAAGGGCTTAAAAAATTAATTGAGCTTGACCAGGAATGGGTCCCCAGAAGCAGGGGCACGTCCCTTTACATTAGGCCCACAATGATTGCTACGGAGCCCCATTTGGGTGTGCGGCCCTCAAATACCTATGTCTTCTACATCATCATAGGCCCTGTGGCAGCCTATTACAAAGAAGGACTCAATCCCGTGAAGATTTGGGTAGAGACCGAATACGTAAGGGCGGCTCCTGGGGGAACCGGCGAGGCCAAGACCTCGGGTAACTATGCAGCTAGCCTGCTGGCGGCCGAAAAGGCAAAAGAGAAGGGGTTTACCCAGGTCCTATGGCTGGATGCTGTGGAAAGGAAATATGTGGAAGAAGTGGGGACAATGAACATGTTCTTTGTAATAGGCGACGAGGTCATCACAGCACCTTTGACTGGCACCATTCTCCCCGGGATCACCCGTGATTCTGTTTTGCGCATCCTTAAGGGCTGGGGAATTAATGTTTCAGAGAGATCCCTAAGAATTGACGAAGTTGTTGAGGCTGCTGAAAACGGCAGCTTGAAAGAGGCCTTTGGTACCGGTACAGCGGCAGTGATATCACCTGTTGGTCAAATTACATATAAAGGAAAAGATTATGTGATTGCAGGCGGAAGGATGGGAGAGCTTTCTCAACGGCTCTACGATGAGATTGTGGCCATTCAGTATGCGGAAAAGCCTGATTCATATGGATGGGTGGAACGTATAGTTTGAGTGAACAGCCCTGATCAGCCCAGAGTGGTACTGCCCTGGCCACAGCCGGGGCGTACCACCACAGAAAAGTTCACGCTCCGGCCAAAGCAGAGGCCTTACTCATAAGATATTTTTTCATCTCTTCGATATCTAAGTCTTTAAGCATAATCGGCAAGTCATCTGTCTCGATTTTCCGTACCAGCAATAATCTCTCTGGCACAGTATATTGTAAGCCCTTTACCTCGAAACGGAAAGTGGCTTTTTCTAAAAGCTCATTCAATGTCCATTCGAAATCCCGAAGAATAAAGTAGAGATCAACAAAGTCTTTTGGATCGAACCTGTCTGTCATGGCAAACAGTTTACCCGTTGCTATATCAAGCGGGCTGTCAACCCAGAGCCTTCCTATCTTCTTTCTTTGTCCAAGGCCTTTGAACGGATATAGTGTAAACTCCACATTCAAAATATCGCCGCCACTAAAGCTCAGCCTGAAAATCCTTCGATCAAAGAGGCGTTCAAAATGGACAGCCTCTAGGTATGGAACCTTCCTCAACATCGCCCTGAGATACTCAACAGGGGGAATGCCCTTTTTTTTATCAGTGAAAAAGTCCATATGCATGGAAAGGCGGTGCTCGATATAAAAGGCCGAAAGGGCGGTCCCTCCCGTAAGATAAAACCCGTCCAATATTTCTTCAGGGAGACTTGCAATCAAAAGTTTTTGTTTTTCAGTGAGTACCCTATTTTCCACTGCACACCAGTCTTATGAATTCTTTTCGTTCCTCGGGGAGATCAATCTTGTCGAGGTGTTCCAGAAGGATTTCCTTGTCTTTGCGGGTGAGCTTATCAAGGACAAATGGAAGGTATTCGGCCATCCTCCTAGCCCTCCATAGTTTGTCGTCTAAAGGCCGTGGGTAGTCCCAGACGATATCTTTCAAGGTCATTTCACTAGTCCCTAGATAAGGGTTGAAAAAATTCTTCTGAATTCTATTAGACATAGAAAATTATACCAAAACCATCGAAATAAGACAATCTACGAAAGATTGATCACCTTGCCCCGGGATCTTTTGACCGCGTTTCCTGGCTATGTGTTGAAATCTGACTCCAATTGCCCATCTTCCTTCTCCTTCTCTAGGCCAGAGGCGATGTGTCTCAAGTAACCTGGTCAAGGCAACCGCACGAATTGCGCCCCTGAGTGCGTGGCCCAGAAGAAACATTCATCGCATCACCACGGGAGCAGTTGGGGTGTAACACTCGATTATGATCAAATATTCTAAGAATTCTTCAAGAAAGGAGGTCAGAAGGGGCTTTACTTGACAATGTGAGCCAATCTCGTTAAATTTGGTCTAATTAACCAGAGTTATTAGTCGGACATTGCTTCTTTCTTTCCTGAACAACACCGCACCTGCTAAATAGGGGCTCCCAACTTTAATAGGTACCCAGTAATGAGTGCTTCTTCCTGAGAAACGCGCCAACCATAGGAGATGTTTTTGCAACTGGCTATTAATACTCCTAAAAGTTTTAAATATAACCCAGGAAGGGTATTTCCACTTTGCTGGCGGAGGCCGGGTTTTTGAATGAGAAATTTTTGTAAAATTTTTGAGCCTGTGTGACCGGATCTGTCAAAAGCGAATAGTAGGATTGGAAAAACTTGGCAGGCTGGGATGATCCACTTTTTGTTTTTGTGGTCTATGACACCGTTCTAAAAGAGCGGACGTGGGTAACTTTCTCCTTGCGAAACATGGGGTAGTTCAGAGGTCTGGGCTATAGGCCCTTGATACTTTTCACTTCAGGTTAATGGAATTATATCCTTTCCAAGAAAAAGTCGGCGAACTGATTTTATCTGGCAGGTCCGTGATTCTTCAGGCGCCAACCGGCTCAGGCAAGACTCGTGCCGCGCTCTTCCCTTTCTTCCGTGCTTGGGAGTATGGCGAAGATTTTCCCCGCAAGTGTATCTATTCCGTGCCGCTGCGGGTGTTAGCCAACCAGTTTTGGGACGAATACAAGGACCGGCCTGTGAATTTCGGCTTCACTCGCCCCATGGATGTGACGGTCCAGACCGGCGGCCGCCCCGAGGACCCCCGCCTTGAGGGCAATCTGATCTTTACCACTATTGACCAAACTCTGAGCAATTTCCTCAACATTCCGTATTCTCTCAGCTTGGGGCAAGGAAACCTCAACGCCGGGGCCGTGCTTTGCTCCTACCTGGTCTTTGACGAGTTCCACCTGTTTGATCCCCAGACAAGTCTGCCGACCACGCTGCATCTGTTGCGGCTGCTTCGCGGCATCGTCCCTTTCATCGCCATGAGCGCCACGCTCTCTGGGCAGATGATCGAAGCTCTGTCCCGGGAGCTGGATGCCGAGCCGCTGGTGTTGCTGCCGGAGGAACTGGCCGCCATGCCCTCGCAGCAGAAAACACGCCGCGTGCATACCGTGGAGGCCGGGTTGACGGCCCGGGCGGTGCTGGACAGGCACAAGCAACGGTCCATCGTCATCTGTAACACGGTGGAGCGGGCCCAGGCGCTCTTCGAGGAACTGCGTCGGATCGCCGGATCTGGGGTTGAGGTGCGGCTGCTCCATAGTCGTTTCCTGCGCAGCGACCGGGAAGCGCAGGAAGAGTGGCTGCGCCGCGAGTTCGGCAAGGACAGGAGCATCTACACCGTCCAGAGCGCCATCCTGGTGGCGACCCAGGTCGTGGAGGTGGGGCTGGACATTACCTGCCAGGGGCTTCATACCGAGCTGGCCCCGGCCGCCTCAATCGTCCAAAGGGCAGGCCGTTGCGCCCGCTACGAGGGGGAGGAGGGGGATGTATGGGTCTACCGCCTCCCTGTTAACAAGGATGGTGGTCCCAACTACGCCCCCTATCTCGGCATCCAGACGGAAATCTGTGAGAAGACCTGGGCAGCCCTTGCCGAGCGTTCCGGTGAGGTGTTTGACTTTCACACTGAACTGGCAATTGTCAATGCGGCCCATGAGGAGGCGGATCAACACCTGCTGGAGGGTCTCAGGGCCAGTCGCTTTACCGTTGCTCATCGCATTGCAAATACTATTGAGATGCAAGAACAAGGGGCGGCGCGTCAATTAATCCGCGACGTGGAAAGCCGCACGGTCATCGTTCATCCTGAGCCAGGGCGCATTGAGAACCCGTGGGCTTACGAAGGCTTCGGGCTCTTTCGCGGAAGTCTCTTTGGAGCCTTCGACGGCCTGCAAGCTCTGGCGGAGGAGCTGAATGAACAGTGGGTGCTGATGACGGCGGAGCCGCTGCCCGAGGAGGAGTCCTCCCGCGAAAGGACCGCCTGGCAATGGCGGCCCATCCTGAACAAGGATGAGCTGCTCGGCGCGCTGATCCTGGCAGTCAACCCCCGCCTGGCCACCTACAGCCCGGAGGCCGGGTTCCGGCTAGGTGTGCTTGGCGATGGGAAGTGGGCCTCGCCTCTCCGGGAGAGGGACAGGGGGTGGCCCAACCCTTACCACCGCGAGACTTTCCAGGAACATGTGGCCCGGATGCTAGGGGCTTACGAGCATCCCTTTTTCGACCGAGACAAGGGAGTGGAACGGCTGCCGCTGGCCCAAGAATTGGGCTATGCTGCCCGCCGGATGGAGCAGAAGTATGGATGGCCGGCAGGCACACTGCACCGCCTGGCTCGGTGGGTCATCGCTTTCCATGACGTGGGCAAGCTGGACGTCAAATGGCAAGACTGGGCCCACCGCTGGCAGGAAGAGGTGGGCAGGGTGCGGGGCCAAAATCTGCAAGTCCCAGAAGGTTATCTGGTAGCGCACACGGACTACGACGAGCAGAGCGGGCCGGAGCAAGCCCTGAACAGGAAGTTAAGCCGAATGAGGCCCAACCACGCCGCGTCAGGCGCGGCAGCGGCAATGGACTGGTTGCTGGCCCGCACCCCTGACCCGGCGTTGGCACGCGCCGCACTGACGGCCATCGTCAGGCACCACAGTGCCGGGGCCAACGGCCGCCACGGCCCTTTCCGCGCCCACCCTGTGGCCAAGACAGCGCTCAAGGGATTGCTGGGAGACGTAGAGGGGATAAGGTGGGAATTTCAGGAAGGGGAATTGTCCCGGCGGCTGATCCGGCCCCGACGGGATGCCGAATTACTGCCCTACTTGCTCCTGGCGCGGGTGGTCAAAATGGCCGATCAGCGGGCATTACAAAACGGCGTGCGACCGCAAACCTAAAACCAGGATTATGAAGGGAGGCTTGACCTCATGGACATAAAAATAAGGACACTGACTCCGCTCTGGACCGGAGGGGTGGATCGGACATGCGACCGCCTGCACGAGACCGGCATCATTGGCTCACTGCGGTGGTGGTATGAGGCCATTGTGCGAGGCCTAGGAGGATATGCATGTGATCCGACGAGTGAAGACCCAAAAACGCGATGTGAGTTCGATGCCAAATCTTACGAACAAGCTAAAAGGGATGGTAAGCCTGAAGCCGAAGCTATCAACGCTGGACTGAATAGCGTGTGCCCGGTTTGTTACCTTTTTGGGACAACAGGTTGGGCACGGCTATTTCAGTTGAGAGCAATGGAAGTACCTATGACCCCCTTGCACTTTCGCACAACCATCAAAATGAATCAAGGGTGGCTAAAACGCGTCTTCGGCGGCGAGAATCAGAATATTGACTCGTTACAAGTGCCCTATGGAGAACTCCTCTTTCAATTTGTCTCCCGCCGGTCCGATGCAGAGTACGCCAGGAGTCAGTTTGCCCTGATCCTGCGCGTTGCGGCTGAATATGGTGGCATTGGGGCGAGGTTGCAGCATGGCTTTGGGCAATTTGTCTTTCCTATGCAGGTGAATGACATCACCCTGGAGAGAGGGATACAAGATTTACAAGCCAAACTCCGAATGGGTGTACTTCGTTCCAGTGGCCCTGTCGTTGAAACGCCGTTTGACCTGCGTAAACTGGTCAGCCTCACTTTTGAGATTTCCAAAAGCCAATTGAACGCTTTCACAACAGAAAGGACGCACATCGGCAAGACCAACAAAAGGGAGAAGAATCGTTACATTCCTTGCGCCTTTGATTTGCGTTACAAAGGCACAGGCAACTTTGGGATGCGCCAATGGCTTAAGGGCAAAGGCTGGAAGGAAACAACTGATCCTCAAAAATTGGAAGAACTCGACATCCTTTTAGGTCCCCGCTCCCAATGGGGAAGGGGTAACAATCAAGGACAAATTGATGATGATTTTCGCACAGCCAGCCGCGTCTTCTTTGGAATGCCTTACCAGAAGCCAGAAAGCAAAGAGGTTTATATCTTGCGCGTTTGGGCATTTTTGCCGCCAGAGCTCCAACACCGATTACCCACCCCACAGGCATTGATAGCCATGCTGGAAGAGTACATGCGACACGTTTTCGATACAAAAGCCCAAAAAATCTCAGCGGTATTGGGCAAAGATATTCTGGAACAGGGCGCAGGAGGAACAAAATGAGCATAGACTATTTCGTTGAATTGGATAAACGCAACCCTCAAAATACTGATGGGGTTACTGTCCATTACCATCGGCTGATAGCAGAGGGTAAAAAGAAGGATGCAGACAACTTGCGTGCTGCATGGAGCAAAAAAGCAGACAAAATTTCTTTTTCTGAACCCAGCAATGAGCTCTGGCAGATGATTGCAAGTCCGACTATTGAGCTCAATCCCCTTCCGCCCTTTTCCTGGTTTCTGCAGTTCACCTTCACCCTTACCAGGCCCTACATTTCCAAAGACGATAATCCCTTCTACATCATCGACAACCCCATTGTGCGCGATAAAGTCTTCCAGTTGCCGATGGTGCGCTCCACCAGTTGGAAAGGCAACCTGTATTCGGCACTCTGGCAGTTGGGACACGATAAACAAAATGAAGAACAAATGCAGCGCCTCTTTGGTGAAATTCGCGGCGAAGAAGACGGCAAAGCTGGGCGCCTGTTTTTCTACCCGACTTTCTTTACTGAAACCAGCCTTGAAATCATCAATCCCCACGATCGCAAACGCCGTGTGGGGAAAAACCCAATTCTGTTTGAGAGTGTCCCCGCCGGAGCGCACGGCACTTTCTCCTTGCTCTATGTCCCCTTTGATCTGATCGGCAGGGACGAAGCCGACATCCGACGGCAGGCGCTGGAAGACCTGAACCTGGTCGCTGAAAGTCTAAAAGCGATGTTCCTCACCTACGGCTTCTCTGCCAAACGCAACAGTGGGTATGGGGTGGCGGAAGAGTCAGTCAATGATGGCTTTGTTCAAATCCGCATCAAAGAAACGGAGAAACCCCCTGCAGAAGTTGCCAAGCCTGTTGAACCATCGGAGCCGATCTGGTTGAAGCGTGAGTTCGATTCATTCGCCGGATTGAGCGAGCTTGTGGAAACGCTTTTGAAAGAGCAAGGAGACGCGCAATGAGTAGTCAGACTTCCCACAAGTTCCCGAAGGATAATCTCGCCGTCCTTGCTCCTGTGGTTGAATCGTTACACCATGGCCTGGGCGACAACCTGCTGGCGCTTGTGTTGTTCGGATCGCGGGCGCGCAACGAAGCCCGCCCCGATAGCGATTGGGATCTGCTGCTCATCGCCGAAAACCTTCCTGATTCCCCCTGGCATCGCCAAAAACAGATTCTCGCCCTGCTTCCTCAGTCCTGGCGACATCAAGTCAACATCCTGGCGTATACCTCCTCAGAATGGTTCGCTCGGGTCACACCGCTTGCACTGGACATCGCCCTGGATGGCATTGTGCTCTATGACAATACCGACGCCTTATTGTCCGTTCGTCTGTCCGCTTTGCGCAAGCAGTTGTCCGATTTGGGGTTGGAACGCCAGGCCATTGGCGAGAACGAATGGATCTGGCTCTGGCGGGATAACCCGCAACGCCATTGGACATTGGAGTGGACGACATGAAAGAGAACGTTACGTTTCGCCTTGAACTGGCTCGCGGCTTTTTGGACGAGGCCCGACAGGACCTCAGCTTGCGCCGGTGGCGCGCCACGGTATCCCATGCCCAATTAGCAGTCGAGAACGCCTTGAAAGCCCTGATTGGAGTGTTCCTACCGGTTCCAAAAACACATGATCCGGCGCGCATCTTGCTGGAACTTGTTGCCCGCCAACAGATTCCCTCTCGCTGGGGGAATGAGGTACAACATGTAGCCGAAATGGGGCAGCCCCTAGGTCCGCAGCTCCATGTGCAGACGGATTATGGAGACGAATTCGGTGGTCGTTTACCCTGGGAGTTATTTGGTGAAGAGGAAGCCAGAGAGGCCCTGACTACGGCCGAAAATATCCTCGATCGAATCGAACAACTTGTCCAAGAGGTGACCGATGACGATTGATTTGAAAGTACTGGCCGATAACCGCGACGCCCTGCTCCTGGCGGAGGTGGCGGCGCTGCTGCATGATGGGGGGAAATTTTGCAATTTACATGTCGAGTCAAATGCGACAAAAGGAAAGAAAAGGTGGTCGAACAACCATGCTTACAAGGCCATTATAGACAATCCAGGCTCTGTCATCCGCCTGAGCAAAGCAGCGGCATCACTCAGAAAGCCGGATGTATTGAATAACGTTTTGAATGCGCAAACTCCGAAAGCGGCCGATTTCATTTCTCGCAACCTCAAGAACTTTTTGCAGAATGCAACCATTAGCTTATTCAGTGAAAGTTATTCCCTAGCTGAACTCATCATGCTTGGAACGCCGGGGTTCGCTACTGCTAGAAATCGCTCTCAGTTATTGGATGGAAAATCGGGGTGGCTTGCGGCGGTCCTCGGCGTATGTCACAACGAAGCCCATGTAGACAAGCAAGATCCACCAAAAGGTCAAGGCGATCAAACTTGGCCTGATGTATTCATCAGCACCGCTTTCGGCTATGAAGGGCAGAAGGTTGTTGTCAATACATCTCCACAAAGTTTGGATAACCGCCTTCAGGGGTTACTTGTTCCCCCTAAGCGCGGTGTGATTCTGAGCGAATTCGTTTCCGGTCTAGGAGATACTCGCCGACCTATCAATGAAGTAGTCCTGTCAGACTGGAGTTGGATCGTCGGCGCACTTTTCAAACCAGCTATTGCTGGAGCGTTGCTTGGGAACCAGCAGCCAGACATAAGGCAGTGGAAAAGTTGGTCAGATAAGGTCATTGACCACGATCTCCGCTGGCGCCTCCTCCGCATCAATTTCGATGTACTCGGTCTCTACGCCAAAGCGATCAAAATCGGTGACCTGCTCGGCTACCGGCGCGCCGTGGAGAAAGCCTGTGAAACGGTCAAGAAACTGATCGAGGAGGTATACCCCCTCGGCAACGAAATCTATCGCGACACCAGCGGCATCTACTTCACCTTCCCCGATCTGGACTTGCCCGCTGACCTGGCGCAGGAAATCCGCCGCCGCGTGGAAAAGGTGGAGATGGAACTCGCCCCGCGCATTGTTGTCACGGAGGGTGACGGCAATACCGCCGCTGAGCAACTCAAGGGTATCCTGGGCAAGGCGCGCAAGGAAGCGCTAGAAGCGTTGGCGCAGCCCTTCGATAGCCAAAATCTAAGCGCCTGCTGGCAGCAGCAGTGGACGACGGTGGGGCCAGGTAAATGGGAGGTCTGCCCCGTCTGCTGCCTGCGGCCCAAGCGCGAGGGCAACCAGGCATGTGAGAAGTGCCTGAAACGGCGTGTGTCCCGCATCAAAGCCTGGGAAAGCAATCCTCAGCAAACGATCTGGATCGACGAGATCGCCGACCACAACGGCCGGGTAGCGCTGATCGTGGGAAAATTCGGCCTGGACCGCTGGCTTTCCGGCGACCTGGTGCAGACCATGCTGGTCAAGGCGGTTGAGAACAATCCCGCCGCCTGCACACCCAAGAACCCATCCCCGGCCCGGCTGCGCCGCGTCTGGGAGACCTGTCAGCGATTCTGGACAGAGACAGTGTTGGGAAGCATCTTGGCCGGGCAATCTTTCGGTGGGCAAGACCCCCTTCGCTGTGCGAGGGTGGCCGTTATCCCAGATACTACAGGCGGCTGGCAAGAGGGTGCCCCTTACGACGGGACCATCAACGGCAAAGCGGTGAGCCTCCTCTGGCAGGACCAGGAGAAGCGTTTTATCACCATCAGCAACCTGCAACTGGGCGTTTCCCAGGCCAAAGATGAACCCGGTTTGGTCAGGGAATGGCACGGGCGCATGTGCACGGTCTCCCTCCCCGATCGGCCCACTCGGACACGAACTTTTACCGTTCAACATGTGCAATCCCTGAGCGGCGAACCGATCCAAACGTATGTTCCTTACCTTTCCCTTCCGGAATCCCCCGACCGCTTCATGGCCCTCGTACCAGCATCCGAGGCGCTGGAAATTGCCGAAAAAATCAAGAGCGAATACCAGAACCAGATGGGCAAAGTCCAAAATCGCCTGCCGCTTTTCCTGGGCATCGTCTTCTTCCCACGTAAAATGCCGCTGATGGCAGCGATGGATACTGCGCGGCGGATGCTGGCAGTTCCCCTGGAAGAGGAATCGTGGACGCTGGCGCAGGACGTGACCAACGGTCAAATCACATTTACAAATGGTGTTGAATGGAACATCCCAACCTTGATGGGTGACGGCACGACGCCAGACTACTGGTATCCCTACTTTTACGTCAAACAGTTCGCCGATGGCACCGCGGATCGCCGCCGGTATCGTTTCCAGCAAAATGGCAGTTGGCTTGTGCACGTGAACGACTTGAAGCAGCACGACGTGGTTGAGGTTACCCCCTCGCGCCTGGCTTACCTCTGGCTGGACCACACCGCAAAGCGCTTCCGCTTCGACCCGCAGCAAGATGTGCTGTTGTTGGAGGAGCTCCCCCGGCTGATGGAGATGTGGGGCGCCCTGAAAAAGAGTGGAATCACCGATACCGGCCTGCGCAATGTGCAGGCGCTCTTGGAAAGCAAAGGCGCGACCTGGGGCAAGGACAGCGAGGAGTTTAGGCGTCTGACGCGAACAACGCTCAAGGAGGGCGGGCTGTTTGAACGTAAAGACAAGGAAAGCAACCCTTTGCCCGATGTAGTTTCACCGGAAGACGTGATCAGTGGCCGGTTTGCCCGCTGCCTGGAACTTTATCTGCACATTCTCAAACTGAAGATCAAGGAGGCGTGAAATGGTTTATCAATCTGACGTAACCAAGTATTTAGCCCTCGCCCTCGACCCAATCCACGTGGGGACGGGCGGGATGCGCCTGGGGCGCGTTGACATGAGCATCGTGCGCGAGCCTGGGACAGATCTCCCCAAAATTCCCGGCACCAGCCTTTCCGGTGCGGCACGCACCTACGCCGCGATGCAGGAAGAGGGCAAGTTCCCCGGCTGCGCTGGCCAGGGGCAGGCTGACAAAGACCGGGGTTTCCAAGGTCACTGCGGCCGGCCCGATTGCCCCATCTGTGTGACCTTTGGCTTTTCCAAAGGCGAAGGCGGCAGTTTCCAGGGCCTGGCGCAGTTTTTCGACGCGCGACTGCTCTTCTTCCCCGTCCACTCCCTGGCTGGCCCCGTCTGGATCACCTGCGCGGACGCTCTGGGCAGCGCGGGCATTGAAAATCCGCCCAAAATAGATGACGATGGCAAGGTGCGCGTTGCCGCTGGCGTGCAGCAGAGCGGCAAACTCAACCTGGGCTGGCTGATGCTGGAGGTGGCGGGAAACAACTTCGCCCTGGATACCCAAAAGTTTCCCGGTGTTCCCCAGGAGATTCTCAAATGCGCCGTGCTGGTTTCTAACAAGATGTTTGGCCATATCGTAAACGACAACCTGGAGGTGCGCACCTCGGTGAGCATTGACCCGCAGACCGGCGCTGCGGCCGAGAAAGCGCTCTTCACTTACGAAGCCCTACCCCGTGCTAGCGTGCTGTATTTTGACGTGGTGATCAGCGACCCCAAGTACTATCGCATCGCCAGAACCGTTGAGAAAAATGGCAAAAAGGGGACCGAGTCGGTTATTCCGCTCAGCGATCCCGACCATCCTAACGGCGATATCGACAAAGTGAAGACCACAGTGAAGG
The DNA here is from genome assembly GCA_019307815.1 of Deltaproteobacteria bacterium. GTDB lineage: Bacteria > Desulfobacterota > DSM-4660 > Desulfatiglandales > Desulfatiglandaceae > B111-G9. The sequence goes on along the minus strand of JAFDIV010000003.1, from coordinate 24,500 downwards.
ACGGCCTCTCTCTCTTTATACATCTTGGCGTAGGGGGAATGAACACCCGCGGGATGGGGCGGCTGCGCGTGTGGAATCTCAACGCGGGAGATGCGCCATGACGGGGCAGAATCTGGATCAACTGTGCGCCAAATTTGGTTGGGCAATGGCCGAGCAAGTGCACGAGGCAATCGGCAAGAATGCCGAAAACCACATCACAAAATCCCTCGGCGTACTGCAGGAGGATGGGGTCTACGCCTTCTTCCTGTATCAGGCCTCGCGCGGCCAGCGCGAAAAGTCAGGCGCCGACAAGTTGCGCGATCAAGCCAAAAAATTGTTAAAGCAGGCTGGCGTCAAGGGCTTTGAAAATGTCGACGAACCCCTAGCGGCCGTACGCGAGCACTTGGCCGGCGACCTCGATCAACTCCTCCTTGCCAAGCGGCTGCTGGAGCAGGCCCTCATCTATGCCCGCTACCACGCCAAGGCTCTGGGGTAGGAGGTGCATATGGCTTGGAAGATGTATAAGGTGACTTATGAATTGCGCAGTCCTTTACACATTGGTTACCACAAGGTCGGGAATGTGCAGCGAACACGGTACTACGTCCCCGCCCGGAATCTCTGGGGCGCTGTGACGGAAGCCCTAACGAGGCGGGGCTTTGCTGTAGAGGTGCTCGAAACCAAGCGTCCCGATGACTACCGGGCTGTGGGGAACTGGGTCCAAATGCACTGCGCTTTTGGTTACTGGTTTATAGAAGAGGGCGGTTCATCCCTCGCTCCGCACTACGAGGATGGCGAGCTGAAATATGGCCTTTATGCTTCTGTCGAATTCGAGCGTCGCTACCTGAACGCCCACGTCACCACTGCCCTAAATGCCTCAACCACCTCAGCGGCCGAAGGCAGCCTGCATGAGGTGGAGTTCATCGCACCGTATCATCCTGTTAAACCCGCTGGCCAAGAAGTGGCTACTCCGACAAAAATCGGCGGATGGGTTTTTCTGGATGAAATTGCTTTGCCGTTGCTTGGAGATAAATCGAAATGGGACTCGTGGCTCAGCCATTTACAGATTGGCGGAGAGAGGCACTACGGCTTCGGTTTGGTTCGGTCAAAAGAATTCAAGGAAAACAATCTCCCGGAGGGCGACCTTGTGCGTCCCAACAATTCACGACCCTGCTGGCAGATACAAGCTGGAGAAACTCTGCTTGCCCATACGCTCGTAGATAACGTCAAAGCAATGGGACAGGTAGAAGTCCTGGTCGGGAGAGAAACCAAACAAAGTGATTCATTTGGGAATGAACTAACAAGAGGCCAGATCTGTTGGGCGCCGGGGTCAATATTGCTGGACGAGGCAAAAATAATTCTAAGGGAGAATGGAGTTCTCTCCCGCTATCAGGAATAATAGCAGGGTATGGATTCCTACCACCATACTCAGGGGGGCGAAATACCAGAGCTTTTCTCCGAGCGGATGCTGCGGGCGAGAGAGGTTTAGCCGCTGAGAAATGGAAAGGTCCTACCCATGTACCAATCCACATACTACGTAGACAAGGCAACTGATACATTTGCTGATGTCCTGCTTGCCTATGGGGTCGCCTCCCTCCTGGAGCGGCTGCTGCAGGAGAACCTTGGAGAGGCCATCGTGCGCGTGCAGGACGCAGGCAGTGTCTACGCCATCACACTGGAAGACTCTATTGAAAAAGGCTTTGAGGCGATCGCCTGGTTCTGTGATCTCCCCTTCATCCAGGCCGGCAAGAAGCAGCCGCCAGATGGCTGGCCTGGCGAGGTGGTGGATTATAACGCCGAGCGGGAGCGCCGCAGCGAGTTTTTTGCGGCCCGCCAGCAGCTTGCCAAGGAGGCCAAGCACCCAGGTGCGACAGTGGACGAGTACCCCGAGCTGGCTGTAGTCCATGCCCTTGCTCCACGCTCCGACCTGCCGTTCCTGGAACTGATCAATCAGATGAGGGCGATGGACGCCTATTGCAAGGTGCTCTCGGCCTGGTTCGAATGCCGCACCTGCTTCCCCGACCTTGTGCGCCTGCTCCTGTCCCTTTTCGCCTCTACACCGAATGACGTGGATACCGCGGAGAAGCAGTGGGAAAAGCTGAGCAAAGCGCACGGCATCAAGTTGAAAAACGTCACTCCTGTCCAGGCTCTCAACCCTGCCATGGGCAAGGGTATCAATCGACCCAAGGCTGACGGCCCTCAGCTCGGCAACCCGGATTCCTTCTGGCTCTTGGAATTCCTCAAGTTTTGGGGCATGCGGCGTACCGGAGTGCCGCGTATCATTAGGGCAGCCAGGCCGGGCCCAGGGCGCTCTCCACAAGATCGCAAGACCTACGTCTTGCACCCGGTCAACATCACGCTCGACACCCACGACAAGGTCTACACAGTTTTCAACCGGGCCATAGGAAGTAATAGCGCGGTCAAACTGGATGTCCTTGTGGCACTGCGGTACACGAAGGCCTTCTTTGACCAATGGCTTGCCGGCCAGTTGGCCGATGTCCGCTGGGGGGAGGAGCCGGGTGATTATGTCGCGGGTATGGACATGGCGCTTTACAAGGACATGGGCAGCGCCGTGGCTCTGCTCAACCTCTCCGGAATTAACCTGCCCCGCTGGATGAAGGTCACGAACGAAGCCCAGGGCCGTGCATATCGGGGAGCGCTGGAAGAGCACCGCCGGATCGTGGACAGCCTGCAGGAGGGCAATGCCGACGAATACCGGCTCCTGCAACTCTACCGGGATTTCCTCTCAGGCCACGACATAAAACCGTTTTTCCAGTTTACAGGCGGTTACGCCCAATTAACCATGTCAAGAATAGACAAGGGGAGATGGGCGCCTCGTCTTTCAACCAGCAACCTGGAGGTATTGATCATGGGACACAACGCGAAACTCAAGGCAATTCTGGACAGCCCAGGATTCCAGAAGATCGCGGCGGCGATCCGCCGCAGCCATACGATATCCGCTACGGACTGGGCGCCGAACTGCTGCGCCAGGCCGCGTACCCGGCCCGCTTTATCCAAACCTTGAGCGATTTTCTCTATGATTACAATCGGGAGACGATGCAGGTCTACGAGCGGTACAAGGGCAACCCGCCGGTACATCGCGCACAAGTTACGACCGAAGATATTGAGCAGGTGGTCTCATTGGTTGATGAATATGGGTCCCAAACGGTGGCCAACCTGCTGGTGGCCTTCGGCTATGCCCGCGAGCCCCACGAGGCCGAAGAACTCGGAACCGAACCCAGGGAAAACGAAATTGCAACAGAGGAGGAATAGCCATGACCAATCAAGTGTATTCTCTCTCAATCTGCGCCCGGGCAACATTGGACATGCACAGCTTGAATAACGAAGGGAGCGAGGGAACGCAGATACAGACCCGCATGGTGGATATTGTTGGAGCAGACGGGCAATTGTACAATGTCAACGCCATCAGTGGGGACATGTTCAAGCACATCCAGGCCGAGCACCTGTACCACATCGCCCGCAACGGCCAGGGACTGCCCCTATGTGCCGCCTGCCAGGTCTTTGATGCCAACCGCATCAGCGCCGACTCAGAGTATACCACTCTGATCAAAGGCAAAAGCGACGTCGAGGCCATTGACCTGATGCTAAAGCGCTGCACTTTGGATGACATTGAAGGCAATCTGATCACCGCCGACCGCTCCACCCCCCGAAAGAGTGTGGTCGAGTTTGGCTGGGTGGTGGGACTGCCCGAGGCAACCAAGACCGACTCCTATTTCCACGTCAAGTATATGACCGAGCGAGGAGAAGCCGCGCGGACGGCAGTAAGCGAGGAAGAGGCCCGCAAGGCCAACCTGGGGCAGACGCCCTTCCATAGACCTGCCTCTTCAGGTATTTATGCCGTAGTCAGTCACCACGAGATCAACCGGATCGGGTTTAACGACATCAGCCGCAAGTATGCGATCAATGAGGAAGGACGGAAGAATCGATACAAGGCCTTGCTCGAGAGTCTGGTCTATACCTTTATCCACCCCAAGGGTGCCATGCGGGCAGCGCAGTTGCCCCACATCGTAGCGTTTGAAGGCGCCGTGACTTACACCACCCAGGTCCTCCCCGCACCCACAGTCAGCCCACTCAACGCCGCCTACCTGGAGGAGATCCAGTGCATTGCCAGTGCGCTTAACAAGCTCCATCCGGGGGCGGTCCATGTCGAGCGCTTCGCTACGTTGGGCGATTTCGCAGAGCTGATGCAGGAACTGATTGAGACGAGTTCCCCATTTGCAATGACAGTGTAGACAAAAGGGAGAATAGGCTATGTGGACGATAGCTGAGTATCAGCCCACCGCGTTCTTCAGTCTTCGACCTTATACGGCCACTTCCTCCGGCGGAAAATCCCTCCTCGTGCCCACGCCTTTTGCCATCAAAATGGGACTGCTGGATGCGGCCATCCGCACCCAGGGGATGGAACGAGGACAAGAGCTTTTTCCGGCGATTCGCGACCTCAAGGCTGAAAAGGAGCGGCTGATCATCGAGGCAAAGACAGAGCGCAAGTGGCCTTATCAATCCAGTATCGGGTTTCGGGAATACGTGCAGTTCGGTGGTCCGCTTACATTGGCCCTATCCGGCATAACGCACGCCGAACTGACGCCGCTCCTCTTGCAGCTCAATTATATCGGCAAGCGGGGCGGATTCATCCAATTGGTGCGGCCACCTGTGGAGGTGGGAGAATTCCCGGAGGGGTTCACGGTATTGACCGAAAGCGTGGGCAGTACTTTCCCACTGGGCACGCTGCAAATGGTGGACGACTGCGGCCCTGGCCTTACGTTTGATCACGTAAACATTTATCACGCAAAAAAGATCAAGCCAGGCAAGGACCGGGTCTTCCACCACGTTGTATTGCCCCTTAGACCTGTACGTTCAAGTCGAGGATTTACATTATATGAAGAAATGGAAACAAGAAGATGAACGGCAATCCATGAGCGATCCTGGGTTTTATCTCACACACCTGCGTTTTGCCTTCTCCCCGAGAGAACCCATCCGGCTTCCCCGGATGAACAAGGGGGGTTACCCTCCGCGGGGCGTTTGGCACATCGCTCAGGAAGTTGGTTTGAGCGGACAGCTAGGTATCCTGTGGGTCATGCCGGATCATGGGCGGGATTGCAAAGGCTGGTGCTTTGGGCGTTGGGGAGTGTTTTGCCTGGCTTTGTCTGCGTCAGGAGAGCCAATGGACCTGGATGAGGTGTTCGAGCTTCTTGAACTCGGGGTCTCCGGTCACCACTTGAGCGTCCTCGCTCAGGGCGGTCGCGGCGACGAAGGCATCAGCATAGGCAATGGGATATTCGGCCTTGATCTCCGCAGCCTGGAGGACCAGATCATTGGGGCAGGGAACTATCCTGATGGGCAACAGCCGGAATCTTTCCAGGATGTCGCGGGCGAATTGGAGGTCCTGGAGCCGGGCGCAGCGGTAGAAGACCTCGCCGAGGTTGATGATGTTCATGATGATCTGCCCCTCACCGCGTTGGGCCCCGTACAGGAGGTCTTCGACTACTTGGGCCCCCTCCTCATCTTGGATCCACGCCAGAACGGCGAAGGAATCGAGCAGTGATTTCCTCTTCACGTTCGACCTCCTGCTTTCGCTCCTTTACCAAGGCTTGGGCCATGGAGGGCTTGCCCTTCAGAATACCTCTCAGGGCCTTGATCGGATCCTCGGGGAGGGGCGTGATGAAGGCCTTGTCGTCCACGACGGTAAGGTTCACTCGCTGGCCCGGTCTTATGCCCAGCTTCTTCCTTATCTCTATGGGGATGACGATCTGGCCTTTGGAGGACATTTTTACGATTGGCATTGCGGTTTACCTCGGCAAATCAGTTTTACTAGATCATAATCTAACTCGTAGAGTGAAGGTTTGTCAAGGATGATGTGGGGTCTACAGGGGCGGATATGCCGTATAGTCGGGAGGGGGAATCCATTCTCGATACCATTCGTGAAAAGATGAAAGGCCTTGGACTGTCAGAATGACAGCAGGAATGGATTCTTGATGGTCAGGTCGGCCATCTCGAGGTCGTCCCTGGTCCAGCTCTTTGCCCCGACCCTGGCCTTGTGACAGGAAGGAGGCTTTATGCTTAGGAACAAATCCATCTGTCCCCTCTGGCACCTGAGGCTCACCCTGGAACCTGAGGAGCCCATCCGGCTTCCCCGGATGAACAAAGGGATCACCTTGCGCGGGGCGTTTGGGGTCTCTCTCAAGAACCTTGTGTGCGCGGCAAAAGAGGCCTCTTGTGATGCATGCCAAATTCACTCGACCTGCCCCTACGGAGTGGTCTTCGCCCCGAAGGTGCCCGAAGCGGCCGAACGCCTGCGGCTCAACCGTGACATCCCGAGGCCCTTTGTGATCAAGCCTCCCCTGGACGGCAAGGAGGTCTACGAGCCCGGGGAACCCTTGCGCTTCGAGATGGTCCTGGTTGGGAAATGCCGGGACCTGTTTCCCTACGTGATCGTGTCCTTCAACGAGTTGGGCGGAAGGGGGATAGGAGTTGGAAGGGGGAGGTTTAACATCGGCCTGGTGGAGTGCCTGCCCGGTTCGGGGACCGCCCAGGAGGTCATGAGGGCCGGCAGTAATCTTGTCCACACACCGCAGGAGGAGGTCCGGCTGGAACAGGCTCCTGAGCTGAAACAGGATCGGGTCCGGGTGCGTTTCCTGACCCCTGTGCTTCTCAAGGAAAGGGGAAAATGGGCGCAACCCACATTCGGTGCCCTCATGAAGCGACTGAGGGACAGGATCAATGCCCTTTCGTATTTTTATTGCGGAACGCCCCTGGAGATGGATTTCCGCGTTTTTGGCAAGAGGGCCGAGGAGGTGCGCACAGTCCATCAAGACATGGAATGGGTCGAAGAGAGCCGTTATTCCAAGCACCGAGGGATCACGCAAAAACTGAAAGGCTGGGTGGGCGAGGTGGTATACGAGGGAGATCTCCAAGAATTCTGGCCCTTCCTATGGCTGGGACAGTATGTCCATGTGGGCAAAGCGGCAGCTTTTGGTCAAGGATGGTATGAATGTGGTTGCGATAGCTAAAATAGTCCAAAGTTTATTAAAGCCTGCTATCCTTTATGCCGTTTTATTTAATATCAATCAAAAATAAGAGATAGATCCTTGGGGGATTGGCCATGGGAGATAAAGTACAGGAGGCAGGTCCTGCAGGCAAGGTAGTTCAACTGGGGGGAAGAGCACAAGAGGTAGAGAAAACCATCCCGGCACAATACGACCTTTTCACTGGCGAGCCAAAGCCTCTTCCCATAATTGTGGACAGGGATCTGGAAGAAGACCTGGTTGTCAGTGACGAGATCAGCCTCGTCCGATCTGGAGATGCCGCGCAAATCATCCTTTCAGGTTTTGGCCTGTTTCTGAGCAAGAAGAGCGACCGCCTCATCGTGAAGAAGGGAAAGGATCTGATCTATGAGTTTCCCTTTTTCCGGCTGAGCGAGGTGACCGTCGCATCGAGAGGGATTACCCTGTCTTCCGACCTCATAATGGAGCTTTGCGCTCGTGGGATCCATATCAATTTTCTCCACGGCAATGGTAGACCCTTTGCAAAGCTCACTTCGCCAATGCTTTCAGCCACCATCCAGGCGAGGAGGGAACAATTTCTGGCTCTTGATGACGAAAGGGGAGCCGAGTTTTCGAGACTGATTGTACTTGGGAAGCTGAACAACCAAAGGAAGCTGCTTCTTTACTTTGGAAAGTACCTGAAAAAATCCACACCTGAGCGGCACAAGATCATAGAAGAAAAGGCAAAGTTGCTGGGACAAGGGGTGAAGCGAGTCAAAGCGCTCAAGGGTTCTAGCGTGGAAAACATCCGGAAGGAACTCTTGGGGTTGGAAGGCAGCTCAAGCAGGGTGTACTGGGAAGGGGTCCAGGAGATTATCGCAGACAAGGTGGAGTTCATGGGACGTGTGCACAGGGGTGCCACAGACAAGGTGAACGCCATGCTCAACTACGGGTATGGCATCTTGTACAGCCATGTCTGGGGGGCTGTTGTATGCGCCGGGCTTGAACCTTTCGCAGGTTTCCTGCACGTGGACAGGCCGGGAAAACCTTCTCTGGTGCTTGATCTGGTGGAGGAGTTCAGGCAGCCGGTGGTTGACAGGACGGTCATATCCCATGTCAACCTGGGAGAGAGCATCAAAATGGAAGGGGGGCTTCTGGATGCAGAAACGAGAAAGAATTTGAGTCAGAAGGTAATTAACAGGCTGGAGACGAGGGAGACATACCAGGGTAAGAAATATCAGATTCGCTCCATCATCCAGATACAGGCCAGGAATCTGGCAGCCTTCCTCAGAGGAGAGCGGAATTACAAGCCTTTTTCCTTTAAATGGTGAAGGAGGGTGGCTGTCAGGTGAAGATAACCGCCTTCCTTGGGACGAGCGCATGGGCAAGATCATAAAGAAACACGAAATGATCAAGACAGGCATAAACGCCCTCGATCTTGTGGGGCGACCGGGAGAGGTGATCGTTTACGTATTTTACGACATAGAAGAAGACAAGGTTAGGAATAGGGCCGCCCGTATATGCAAGGACTTTGGTCTTGAGAGGACGCAGTTCAGCGGTTTTGTTGGGTATCTTTCCAAGAACAAGAGGGAAGAGCTGGCCTTAAGATTGAGGGACAACCTTGAGGGAGCGAATGGCAAGGTCCTGATTCAACCCGTATGTGAAAAGGATTTTAGGGAATACAAGGAGTATATTGAATTCGCAGAAGAAGATGGAAACGAATAGGCCTGAACTCAAGGTCAGTGACCTCAAGCAGTATTATTATTGTCCGCGGGTGGTCTATTACCAGTATGTCATGCCGGTGGACAAGGCCGTGACATATAAGATGGAAAAAGGGAAGGCCGCGCAAGAAGACTTGGAGCTACTGGAAAGAAGAAGGAAACTAAGGGTATACGGCCTAGCAGAAGGCACGAGGCGATTCAACTGGTGGGTGCACTCGGCTTCCCTTGGACTCTCAGGAAAACTGGATATGGCAATAGAGACCGATGAAGCGGTATACCCGGTTGACTTCAAATTCACCAGAGGGAGGCCGCACAAGAACCATCTCTACCAGCTTGGAGGGTATGCCCTTATCTTAGAGGACCAGCTTGGTCGGCCTGTGGAGAAAGGCTTCATATACCTCATCCCGCAAAAGGATGCGGTTGTCTTTGATCTTTCAGAAGAGGTGAAGGTAGAGTGCCTAAATACCCTAAGCCGGATTAGAGAGATGATAGTGAACGAAAGATTTCCCCAAGCGGCCTCCTCGAGGGCAAAGTGTACTGACTGTGAGTACCAGAATTATTGCCGCGATGTATGGTGATTTCGCAAGCCTCCTGGCTTTTTGCTCGAAAAGTGAGCTTTCGAAAAACATTGTTTTCATCAACAAAAATCTGCTAATATTTTTTTGCCCTTGTGCATCTGTTACACAGCATGTCCCAATGAAGAGGGAACTGAAAGATGCCTGTGTCATAAGATCCAACTTTTCATCAATGGTTACACAGCATGTCCCAATGAAGAGGGAACTGAAAGATGGACTTCTCATCTGTCGAGTCAGCACTCGCCTGACGTTACACAGCATGTCCCAATGAAGAGGGAACTGAAAGCAAACTTCTTTCCCTCCCTCTGGGTCTGCTCAGATACGTTACACAGCATGTCCCAATGAAGAGGGAACTGAAAGCTGTTGTGTGAACACTTAAGGTAATATTCGCTATTGTAGTTACACAGCATGTCCCAATGAAGAGGGAACTGAAAGCCTTTCATTTACAGATTAGAACGATTTTGTCCTTAGTGTTACACAGCATGTCCCAATGAAGAGGGAACTGAAAGAAGGCTATAGTGTTCGACGAAGTTCACTTCCTGAAGTTACACAGCATGTCCCAATGAAGAGGGAACTGAAAGAATATGCCCAAGGTAATTGACATAACAGACAGATTGTTACACAGCATGTCCCAATGAAGAGGGAACTGAAAGGGAAAATCCTTTAGACCAATAAAACCATCACGTTCCGTTACACAGCATGTCCCAATGAAGAGGGAACTGAAAGTTTGTGAAAACCTGTCCGATCGCACCCCCTATTGTTGTTACACAGCATGTCCCAATGAAGAGGGAACTGAAAGTCTTTTTTAATACACTTCATCGAGCAATCCTTTCAGTTACACAGCATGTCCCAATGAAGAGGGAACTGAAAGAGCATGGTTTTGAGGATCCTTCCTATTTGTTGCTCAGTTACACAGCATGTCCCAATGAAGAGGGAACTGAAAGGTTTTATGTGGTGATGGTCCACCAGGAACTGCAGAAGTTACACAGCATGTCCCAATGAAGAGGGAACTGAAAGAAAGGATCTGATAATGTCGCCAATGTTCCTGATCCAGTTACACAGCATGTCCCAATGAAGAGGGAACTGAAAGAACTGGACAGGATATCATAGTTGATTATCAGTAAGTGTTACACAGCATGTCCCAATGAAGAGGGAACTGAAAGCTCGTTCGTGATGACCTCCAGGGGCTCGCCACAAATGTTACACAGCATGTCCCAATGAAGAGGGAACTGAAAGTAATGACGCGGCCGCGGCGGCCATCGGTTAACGTCAGTTACACAGCATGTCCCAATGAAGAGGGAACTGAAAGGAAGACTTCGACGCCACCTCATGGTGGGACGTAGAGTTACACAGCATGTCCCAATGAAGAGGGAACTGAAAGATGTCTTAGCTTTCAGGAAGAGCCCGCGAGCAGGATGTTACACAGCATGTCCCAATGAAGAGGGAACTGAAAGTCATGACTTGCGAATGTATAATAATCTTCTACAGTTGTTACACAGCATGTCCCAATGAAGAGGGAACTGAAAGACAATGAATCGGGGACATCGCCCCGATTTTTCCTTGGTTACACAGCATGTCCCAATGAAGAGGGAACTGAAAGGAGTTTGGTCAGACATGGACTGCAATAATTTAGTTGTTACACAGCATGTCCCAATGAAGAGGGAACTGAAAGAAGTAAATAAGCTGCTTTATTGCGAATAAGAGGATGTTACACAGCATGTCCCAATGAAGAGGGAACTGAAAGGGCAACGGAGATGGATACCGCTGGGGACCCCCAGCAGTTACACAGCATGTCCCAATGAAGAGGGAACTGAAAGTCTCAGTGCCCAACTGAGCTGGTTTTAATTTCCCAGTTACACAGCATGTCCCAATGAAGAGGGAACTGAAAGGTATAATATTGCTGGGGCTATGTAGTTATTTATACCGTTACACAGCATGTCCCAATGAAGAGGGAACTGAAAGTTAGGAGCTAAAGCTCCCCTCATCGTTATATGCTGGGGTTACACAGCATGTCCCAATGAAGAGGGAACTGAAAGACACTCTCCGATATTTGAATATATTGGTCTGATAGAGTTACACAGCATGTCCCAATGAAGAGGGAACTGAAAGACATTCTTTGGTTTGGTTATCTTGTCAAAATCTAGGTTACACAGCATGTCCCAATGAAGAGGGAACTGAAAGTAGACATGGAAATGAAAATTGGAAGTGAGGAATATAAGTTACACAGCATGTCCCAATGAAGAGGGAACTGAAAGTTATAAACGTGGAATAACTAAGGAATCTATTGAAAAGTTACACAGCATGTCCCAATGAAGAGGGAACTGAAAGCCTAGACATACGATTGCTATTCGGGATCACACCAAAGTTACACAGCATGTCCCAATGAAGAGGGAACTGAAAGATAGTTATCTGGATATTCACCATAAGTTGTAGAATAGTTACACAGCATGTCCCAATGAAGAGGGAACTGAAAGCTCTGCCACTGGCAAAGGAACTGCAATGAAATATGCTGTTACACAGCATGTCCCAATGAAGAGGGAACTGAAAGCTAGAACAGTTTGCTTATTCGAGCCATCATATTTGGTTACACAGCATGTCCCAATGAAGAGGGAACTGAAAGTTTTAGTCTCCTATTATGCCATGGTCAGGCTCAGCGGTTACACAGCATGTCCCAATGAAGAGGGAACTGAAAGCCATTTGCGCCTAATGCCTAACATGGAGGATTTATAAGTTACACAGCATGTCCCAATGAAGAGGGAACTGAAAGCCTCAAAAAGGGTAACACCTCCGGCCTCTTCCAACTGTTACACAGCATGTCCCAATGAAGAGGGAACTGAAAGTCTTGATCTAATTCAGAATGATTTTTAATAACCTTAAGTTACACAGCATGTCCCAATGAAGAGGGAACTGAAAGCAAATAGGCTGTTTCTCATAAGCCCTTTTAGAACAGTTACACAGCATGTCCCAATGAAGAGGGAACTGAAAGTCCTTAAAACAGATCGGCAAACAGTCAATTGTTTAGTTACACAGCATGTCCCAATGAAGAGGGAACTGAAAGTCTCTAGGATGTCCCGAAAGCGAGGATCTCCTTTCGGTTACACAGCATGTCCCAATGAAGAGGGAACTGAAAGACAAACGGTGGATGATGAAATCCGAAGAATAAAGAAGTTACACAGCATGTCCCAATGAAGAGGGAACTGAAAGTCTTTCTGGTGATTATAGATAGTCCGCTCAGAAAGGTTACACAGCATGTCCCAATGAAGAGGGAACTGAAAGATCATAAAGGTTATTAAGCACTTCATCTGGAATGGTTACACAGCATGTCCCAATGAAGAGGGAACTGAAAGGTTGCGGGCATGCCTTGGTTCGATACCGCACAAAAAGTTACACAGCATGTCCCAATGAAGAGGGAACTGAAAGGAGTTTATCGCCCAGTTTATGGCCTCCAAGGCATCAAAAGTTACACAGCATGTCCCAATGAAGAGGGAACTGAAAGTAAATATCGCGCTGGTCTAGCTCTTGGATATCGGATGTTCCACAGCATGTCCCGATGAAGAGGAGATTCAAAGGTTGGCCAGAGATTTGGAACCTTAAACTCAAACAAGAGAGGTTTTTACAAAGGGGGCCAGCTTATCCCAGCCCTCTATTCACGCACAGCCATCTCAACGGCCAAGCCGCATATCCATGAGGCCAAAATCATTGTGAAAGTGAAGATTAACACATAGATACTTCCGAAGTAAGATATCATCACAGGCAAAAGTGCCGGTTTTACTGCCCTGCAATTGAGGAATATTGCGATTAGGGATACCCTCATACCCTTTGACTTTAGCTCTTGTAAGAGGGGATGCCAAGCATAGATAGGACCAACTGATAGGATACCTGCAACTGTGGAAATGAGAATTCCTTTCGGCCCCGAGCCTTTTCCAAGAAGCCTGACTAAATGGGCCGGTTTGACAAAAAGGTTGAGAGCGAATATTAGGAAAAACACCAAGCTGAGTGCAATACCGACTCTTACAAGAATAAACGTACTGGCCTTAAGGGCTTGCATGGCGCCGGCAGGCGCCACAATGAATGTCACTCCGTAAATTACAGCTACAGCCAAGGGAAAGGTAAGGGAACGTAACATATTATCACCTAATAAGATTAAATATAAAAACAGTCACTATAGCCGCCCCAATAGAAACTACTAATGAAACGGCATTTCTTATGAGCGAAAACCTCCGCCCCAAGGCCGCCATTTCAGCAGGCAATTGAACCAGTCCTACGCTGACCCAGGTCATCACAAATGCAGTGACGGCAAAAAGGCTTACATCGTTTTCCAGCATCTCTCCTCCTATGATGTAGCTGTTGATGGGATTGCCAGGCAGGATGCTCCCAAGGCACGCTCCTTTAACAGTATCCCATATAACATTGCCGAAAAACACTGAGAGGAGCATTTTTTTTGAAACAAATGCCTTAAGCAGACCCATTAGAAAAATAACACCAATCAAGATCGGGAGCATTTTTCCGAACTGCCTGGCAGTCCTTATCATGGCTTCGGCCACCTTTTCCCGTGTCTTGCTCGTAATAGGAAAGTGCCCTGATAGACTATTTAGGGCCTTATGTTTTTTTGCATACTCGTTTACTGCATTTTTGACCGTCCCCTTTGCGCCACGGACAATTCTGATGCCGTTTTTCTTCAAATATGCCTCAGCCACTGGACTGCAATAACCTGTAAGCACAACCTGGACATTTTCCTTGATTGCTAGTACTACTGCCTGCATGCCACCTGTCCCCGCGTGGCCAGGATTTTCTGCAGCCTTGTGCTCCATGGTTTCAAGATCAACAATAATCAAATAGGGGGCCAGTCCTAGCCTGTTGGCAACTTTTGAGTTCAGTTCCTGACCCTCTGACGAAACTGCTATCTTCATTTTCTCACTTCCTCATTGCTGGATCGTCTTTAATTATTGCACAATGAGTCAAATTCCAGAATCGCTTTTTTGGCTTGAGCATACGAGGAGGCCACTTTATTTTGCTTGCATATTCTCCGTGGAGATCCCAATAATTGGTAACTTCAAGATCTTGTAATGCGCCTGGACCTCGGTATCATGGACTTTTGTTTGCCATTTTTGGGGGGGTAGCCATATGATGCATCCGTGAAAGGAGATAGGGCATGAAAGTAGGGAGAAATGATCCGTGCCCTTGTGGTAGCGGGAAAAGGTACAAAAAATGTTGCCTAAACGAGGGCTATGCCCTTAGGCTTTGTGATATGGTGAGTCAATCTGAAGAACTTTCATTGGCGCAAGGGAAAAAAGAAATTTGGGCAGTAGGAATTGTTTATGCTATAGCACAGCTTAATTTCTTGTTTGACCCTGAGGGCGACGATTATCTTTCAAGCGATGAAATTATATCCTTTTTTCAAACAAAGAAGAGTACCGTAAGCTCAAAAGCTCGTCGCATAAGACAGAGCCTGGATTTGTATCACGGCCATAGGGATTTGTGCAGGCCTGAGATCGCTAGAATGTTTGAATTCTATGAGACAGAAGAGGGATTCGTTATTCCTGCATCAATGCTAAAAGAGCTGGGCCATGAGGCTGACGAGGGAAAGCTAGTCGACCAGCATGAGAGCGCATCGAGGGGAATTGCCTCGGACAGGACCCGCGAGAAAATAAAAACAAGCAGAAAAAATAAGGTTGATGACAAGCAATTATTTTTGTTTGAAGAAGATAAGGTCGAATGATCCCACACCCTGAACCAAGATAGCAAGCTGAAGGAATAAATAATGATTCCCACGATAAAATGGCACGACTCAGAGGTCTGGATGATAGATCAGAGGAAATTGCCCAACAAGGTCCAGTGGTATGTCTGTAAGAGGGGCGGGGAGGTGATTGCAGCCATAAGGAAGATGGTGATCAGGGGGGCTCCTGCTATAGGCATTGCAGCCGGGATGGGGCTTGCCCTTGGGGCGAACAGGATTCGTGCTAGGTCCTATGAGGCTTTTCGGCGACAATTCCTGATATTGGGCGAAAAAATGGCCGCTGCTCGTCCTACTGCCGTGAATCTTCAATGGGCAGTGGAGCGAATGAAAAACCTTGTGGAGTCCATGGCCGAGTGCTCGGTGGATGAAATCAAAGAGGCCCTCAGGACGGAATCTGAGAAAATTCTGGAAGAAGACATAGAGTGTAACAAGAAAATGGGGCAGTATGGGCAAAAGCTTGTTCCAAAGGGGGCCACTGTTCTTACCCATTGCAATGCAGGGGCCCTTGCGACCGGGGGGTATGGCACTGCCCTTGGAGTGATCCGCGCTGCCCACGAAAAAGGCAAAGACATTAAGGTGATTGCTGATGAGACTAGGCCGTGGCTGCAGGGCCTCAGGCTTACGAGCTTTGAGCTTATGCAGGATGGGATTCCGGTCTCTGTTATCGCAGACAATGCGGCAGGGTTTCTTATGAGAAAAGGGCGCATCGATCTGGTTATCACAGGTGCAGACCGCATAGCTGCCAACGGCGACGTGGCAAACAAAATCGGTACTTACCAGGTGGCCGTCCTTGCCAAGGCCAACGGTATTCCTTTTTACGTGGCTGCCCCTATGTCAACAGTGGATATTCGCCTCAAAAGCGGGGATATGATACCGGTTGAGGAAAGGGCTCCGGAAGAGATCTATCGAGTAGGAAAGCAACGCCTTGCCCCTCCCGGCCTCAGGGCCCTTAATCCTGCCTTTGATATTACGCCTTCCAAGTATGTGACTGCAATCATTACGGAAAAAGGAATCATCCGGCCCCCTTTTCGAAAGAATTTAAAAAAATTCTGGGAAAATTCCCGAGCCCCTGCATGATTATTTCTTGACTCGCGGGTGAAATTAGCATATACAGAGCATTTTGTGTGAGCCTGGAAATTTCCAAACGGATCTGTCCCAGGATTGGAAGATCCAAAGTCCATTGAAAGGAGCTGGGAACTTCAAGGCCTAAATCACCATATAGAAAGTGAGAGCGGGAAATTGAATGCCTTACTCGACCTTGTTCTCATCGATCTATATGAGTGCGACCGTCAAAGGCTTGTGGATGCGGAACTGATCAGGCAGGGCATGCTTGAGGCGGCAGAACTCATGGGAGCAGAGGTGGTGGGTGAGTCCTTCCATACCTTCCAACCTTGGGGGGTAAGCGGGACGGTAACCATCGCCGAGTCCCATCTAGCTGTTCACACATGGCCGGAGTATAATTTTGCCGCCATCACCTTTGAGACATGTGGCAACCACATGGATCATGAAAAGGCATGGGCGTACCTGATCAGGTTTTTCCGCGCAAAACGACCCAAGGTAAGTCATCAAAAGAGGGGGTTTATGGATTTCGCAAACACTACGTTTGCCTATAAACAAGAAGTTGGTTGACTGACTGGCTCAGTTGGCCGTGCTTTTCCGGTTGGTAAACCTCTTGTAGCCTTTAGTCGCACCCATTGTTCTGAAGCCGCCAGAGGCGGAGAAGGTGAAGTTTGCCCTTTGCTATCAATCTGACCTCTCTTGCCCTTCCGGATTGAAACTCCTTACAATTTCTCCCTGTAATTTAACATATAAGACCCTCTTTGTTTGCCCTGTGATCTTGAACCGGTCATCCAGCCTGAGCCCAGCTACCCAGACCAGCCTGTTATCACTAACAAGGATTGGAAGCACGGCTCGAATCTCCAACGGAATCTTTAAATCCACGAACAGGTCATGGACCTTCTTATGGCCCCGCATCCCCAGGGGGATAAGGCGATCTCCGGGCCGGAAATTCCTCACCATCAGCGGATAGGTGATTTTATCTGCATCCAGGTAGGCCTCCCAACAGGATCGCCCAAGTTCCAGGTCCTGGCCTCTGGATCCCTCCTGAACACTGATTGTACTATTTATGGCTCCTAGAAAATGCGATCCAGGCCCTTCAAGTGTATAGGCGTAATCTCCCAGAAGAATACGGCGCGGTTCCACAATCAGGTGGTCGTACCTCTTTTTGATCACAAGACCCCGCGGGAGCATGATCTCTGCCTGGGCTGAGGGGCTCTTGGCAAGTTCGGAGGCAAGGCGGATGTGGTCCAATGAGACTCTTCGAAGGCCGCCAGCGGCCGTTCTGATCATCTCCCGTAGGACCCTCCTTTGAAAGGGGGCTGGAAGGGTGCTCAGATGGAAGATGGAGGTAGTGATTTGGCCATTGGGGCCGAACCGGGCGTGCTCCATTAGCCAGTCTCTGGCCTCAGCCTGGAACCAGGCATCCTCCTGGCGATATATCTCGGCGCTTCTACCCAAGGTCTCTATGATGTTAGGTTGATAGCTCTTCAACAGGGGAATCAGTTCCAGACGGATCTTGTTTCTCAAGTAAGCGGTGCTGAGGTTGGAAGAGTCCTGTACCCAGGTGAGCCCCTTGGCCCCAAGGTAGGCCATAATCTCCTCCCTGGTTGTCTCGATGAGAGGTCTAATGATAATATGGTCCCGTTTTGGCGGGATGCCTCCCAGGCCGGAGAGGCCGCTTCCCCGCAAAAGCCTCATCAACACGGTCTCGGCCTGGTCATTGAGCTGGTGGCCCATGGCAATTTTGTGGGCCTGGTGCTGCCTTCTGACTTCTTCCAGGAATCGATAGCGTTGTTTCCTTGCATGCTCCTCCACCGAGCCCTTAGAAGGCATGGGTTCTGCCTTTCCGGTATGAATAGGCAATCCATAGCCTTGGGCAATGCGCTCCACAAACCTGGTCTCTTCTTGGTCTTCACCGGGTCGTAGCCCATGATCAAAATGGGCCACCATCAACTGAGCCTGGAATGTCTCTGTCAATCTATAGAGCACATCCAAAAGGCATATGGAGTCAGGTCCACCTGATACAGCCACCATGATTTTCTCGTGGGGCCGGATCATGTCGTATTTTTTAATAGTTTGTTTGACCTTCCTGATCAGCTTCTCTTGCACCATTACAGCTCATCCAATACGATTCCATTGAAAAACCCGGACCTGCTCCCCATAATCTCCTGTTTCATCTTCATCACATACTCAGGCCTGAGCCCATCCCTCCATCGGGGGTATCCCCCCAGCCACACATAGCGGACCAGCTCAAAAAACCATGGTCGTTGGAATTCGTACTCCCCGATTTGTACGTGGCCGCGCCCGTTCTGGGCCACAAAGGGGATCTGCACCTCCACGGCATATTCCCGTATAATCTCTTCTACAATATTCCTATTCTTGTAACCCTCTGGTTGCTGCTTAAAGGCTTCAGGGATCTTGGGGAAGGGAAAACGTTGATATACCCGACCGATAAAACCCGTAAAACGTATCCCGTGTATGGCGCCCATTAGATCCCCGATCCTTTCCCGATCCGGAATGTCATACACCTCCCATTGGGATGAAAAGGCTTCAGGTTCGGGGCTTCGGGCAAGTTCACGTATATACTGACAAAACTCTGGCGCAAAAAGGAAATAATGCTCCAAAAGAAGCATATCCGTATCAATGTTAAAGAATCCAAAGGCCACTTGGCCGTGGGTCACAGATTCAAAGGCTAATGGCATAATACCTCCCCTGCGCTTGACATTGGTAATGAAAAACAATAGGTTGACTATCTCTATAGCATGATTATGTTATTTATTTTAAGATTTAATTACCCGCAGCTTGCTGCGTAGCAATGAGATTGACTCGGACCTGCCGGGAATCCGAGGACAAGAATTCAGGAGCCAGAATTCTCAATACCCGCTTCTTGCAGCGGAGTAGTTTATTAGTTTTAGATTATGATGCAAAATTGCCCTTGTGGCAATTTTAAACTTTGTAGTCTTAAACCTTTTGCCCCTTACGCTTTTGGGCCGATTGATTTAACATTAAGTAATATCACCCTATGTTTCAAACCATTTATGAAAAGATATCTGGATTATCAAGGAGTAAACCTATGGCAACAAAAGACTCTGTTCTGAAGTTCACCGGCGCCTCCAAATACGTGTTGGACGAAGAACTGGCAAAGATTGTAAACATCTCCATGGAGCTGGAGATGCCCCTTTTGCTCAAGGGAGAGCCTGGTACAGGCAAGACCATGCTTGCCCATGCCATTGCAGAGGCCCTGAACATGAGGCTCATTGTGCTAAACGTCAAATCCAGCATGAAGCTGGTGGATGCCCTGTATCAATACGATACCTTGACCCGTCTCAATGATAGCCGTTTCGGCGACTCCAAAAGGGATGTGAGCAACATCGAAGACTACATCCGAATGGGCAAGATCGGCCAGGCCTTTGTCTCTGACGAGCGGGTAGTGCTTTTGATCGACGAAATAGACAAGGCGGATACGGACTTCCAGGATGATATGTTGGACGTGTTGGATCAAATGGAGTTTGACATCATTGAGATAGACAAAACCGTCAAGGCCAAGCACCGACCGGTAATCATTATCACCTCCAATGCCAAAAAGGATCTCTCTGACCCGTTTCTGGGCCGCTGTAACTTTCACCACATTGCCTTTCCCGAGCCTGACATGATGCGGCAGATCGTCAACGTCCATTTTCCTGACATCAGCAGAGACCTCATGGACAGTGCCATAAAGACCTTTTATCGCCTGAGGGAATTGCGAGGGGTGGAAAAAAAGCCGGCCACTAGGGAACTGATAAACTGGATTCGGGCATTACGATCGGATCCTGATTTCCAGGTAAAAGACCTGGTCAAAGGAGAAGTACCGTATCTTGGCGTGCTTTTCAAGAAAAGCCAAGACTACGCCATGGCGCGGCAGGCCGTAGGCCGATTCAGGATATAAGGGGAAAAGGGCTAACATGTTTGTGAATTTCTTTTATACCCTTAGACAGGTTGGGATTCCTGTCACGCCCACATCCTTTCTTACGCTCCAGAAGGCCTTGAGCAAGGGGCTCGTAAATTCCATTGATGACTTTTACACAGCAGCTCGGGCTATTCTTGTGAAAAGCGAGCGATATTTTGACCTCTATGATCAGGTCTTTGCCCATTATTTTGAGGGGGCTGAGCTCAAGGAACCGGACGCCGTAGAGCTGACAGAAGTGGCTCGTGCTATGCTGGAGGAGTGGCTCAAAAACCCGAAGGAACTTGCCGAGGCGCTGGGCATCGATGAAAGCCAACTCAGTCGATTGTCCCCTGAAGAACTTGTGCAGTATTTCCTTGATCGGCTAAAAGAGCAGACAGAGGCCCACCACGGCGGCAACCGTTGGATCGGTACAGGCGGGACATCGCCCGTTGGCCACTCTGGTTATCATCCTGGAGGTATGCGCGTGGGAGGGGTCTCCAGGAACAAGTCCGCGGTGAAGGTGGCCCTTGATCGGCGTTATAGAGACTACTCCCAGGAAGGCCCCCTAACCCAATCCCAGATGGGCGAGGCCCTAAAGCGGCTCCGTCACATGGTGCCCGTGGGGCCAAAAGATCAGGTCAATATTGATGCCACCATCTACCAGACCATGAAAAACGCTGGCGAGATCGAGATCGTCTTTGAGCGGAGCCTGAAGGATCGGCTGAAGGTGATCCTGGCCATAGACAATGGCGGATGGTCCATGGACCCATACATTGAGGTAGTCCAAACCCTTTTCAACTATGCAAGGGCCCAGTTCAAGGATCTAAAGACCTTCTATTTTCATAACACCATCTACGACAATATATGGGAAGACCCCCAAAGATACCGCAAACCTTTCCGGGTAGATGAACTGGCCCGACTGGACCCTGAGACCCGGTTTATCATTGTTGGTGATGCCAGCATGGCACCTTATGAACTCATGGCAACCGACGGGTCAATCCATCTTGAGGAGCGCTCCACAAGGCCCAGCATCGAACGCCTTCGGTTCATTGCCAAAACCTTTCCCCACTCTGTGTGGCTGAACCCCAAACTGGAAGAGGAATGGCCTTACACCCGAACGATTCAGATAATCCGGGAGATTTTTCCCATGTTCGAGCTTACCCTTGATGGACTGGAAAAAGCAGTGGCCCATCTCATGGCAAAGCATTAAGCCCCCTGTCTCCGCCTAAAGCCCTCCTCCTGCCTCTGCAATATCTTCCAAGGTTTCGGGATCCAGAATCTTGATCCGGGGGCCGTCCATGTCAATGAGCCCCCTTTTCTTCATTTTTGCAAGGATACGGGAAAGGGTCTCGGGAATGGTGCCAAGGAGGCTGGCCAGTTGGGCCTTGGAGATATCCAGCTCCAGCTCCAGCTCCTGGGCCCCATCTGTTTTCTGGCTCAAATAGGTGAGATAAGCAGCCAGCCTGCCGGGGACTTCTTTGAGGGAGAGCTCTTCGATTAGTTGCGTAAAGCGCCGGAGGCGTTTGGAAAGGGTGGCCAGCATGCTAAGGGCCAAATCAGGCGTTCTCCTAATAAGACGAATAAAGGCCTCCCTCGGAAAAAGGAAGATGCGGCTTTGTTCCAATGCGGCCGCATTGGCCGGGAATCGCTGCCCTTCAAAAACCGGTACCTCACCAAAAGGTTCGCCAGGGCCGAAAATGTGAAGGATCTGCTCCTTTCCCTCCCACGACACCTTGTAGATCTTCACCCTCCCTGAAATAACCACGTAAAAACCCGTGCCCTCGTCCCCTTCTGAGAAAATCTCTTGGCCCCTTTTGAAGATCTGATCCACAACGATCATGGCCAACTCTTTCAAATAGGTCTCAGGGAGGCCATCAAAAAGGGGAATGGCGCTGAGCTCATTAACTATTCCCATAGGACTCCTCGATCATTTTTACTGATTGCCTCCCTTTTTGTGCGCAAATTTCCATTGTTTGTCCAGAAAATAAAGCGACGTAGCCCTCACTTTGGAGAACATGAGTGAGGCAGTTTTCCTTCCCATAAGGGAGATAGCAAGATTATAGGGGATTAATAGTCAGATCACTGTTTGAATTTATTCAAGCTCTAGCAACCCAAAAAAGGGATCGGCCACCCAAGGGGGCTTGGGTGGCCGATCTGCGTGGTTGGGGGTACTTAGCAACCTGCCTACGCCGCGAGCGTCGCGGCAGGAAGGAAGGAGGCGCTGCCAAGTTACTATCTAACAGAGGCAATATATGTACCAAAATCAACTAATGGGTCACGTTTTTTCTCAAATTAATCCCAAATCGTTTCATACGATTCCATACAGTGACACGAGACACTCCCAAAATCCTGGCCGCCTTGGATTGGTTGCCTCCAGCTTCCTCAAGCGCTTTAATGAGCTCCTGTTTCTTCAGCTCTTCCTTGTCTATGATAATGACATTCTTTCCCCTTTTGACAGGGATCTCTCTATTATAAATATGTGGCGGAAAATGGTAAGGTTGAATCAGGGGTTCCTGGCATGCCACGAAGGCGTATTCAAACGCACTCCTCAGTTCTCTAACATTCCCTGGCCAGGAATAGGTCATTAACAAGGCCATGGCCTCCTTGGTAATACCTTTTATTTCCTTCCCTGTCTTTAGTTTCATCCTACGGAAAAAGGCCTCTGCAAGAAGTGAAATATCTTCGCGCCTTTCCCTTAATGGGGGTAAATGGATAGGAATCACATTGATTCTGAAAAAGAGGTCTTCTCTGAAATTTCCCGCCTTTACAAGAGATTGCAAATCCTTGTTGGTTGCTGTAATGATCCGTACATCTACAGGGATGGGTCTATTATCACCTACCCTCTCGATGATCTTTTCCTCAAGCACCCTAAGTAATTTTACCTGAGTGGAAAGTGGCAGGTCGCCTATCTCATCCAGAAAGATATC
Source organism: Deltaproteobacteria bacterium (assembly GCA_019307815.1). GTDB lineage: Bacteria > Desulfobacterota > DSM-4660 > Desulfatiglandales > Desulfatiglandaceae > B111-G9. The sequence goes on along the minus strand of JAFDIV010000003.1, from coordinate 1,579 downwards.
ACCCCCTTGAGCAGCCTCAAAACGCCCCTGGCGGCTTCGATAAGCCCCTGTAAAGGCCCCTTTCACATGGCCGAACAATTCGCTCTCTAGCAAAGATTCATTGAGGGCAGCACAGTTTACCTTCACATAGGGCTTGTCCTTTCTGGGACCGATGTCATGAAGGGCCTTGGCTACCAGTTCTTTACCCGAGCCGCTTTCACCCAAGATAAGAACGGGGGCATCGGATTGTGCAATGTTTTCAATTAGATCAAAAACTCGCCGCATCTGGCTCGAGTTCCCCAAAATTCCATGAAATCCGTCTCGTGACTGAAGCTCACGTTTATAGGCTTCAATCTCATATTCCTTTTCCACTATCTCGGTTATATCAGTTATTGTCTCCACTGCCCCGATGACTTCCCCCTCCTTGTCCCGAAGAAGTGCCGCATTTTTAAGGACATGGACAAAACTGCCGTCCCTTCGTTGCAACACGCACTTCCGCATCTTAACACTGCCTGTCCTGAAAAGACGGCACCATTGGTCGCCGCCTCTGTCCACCGTCACTTCACAAAGGTCACAGTTCAAGATCGTGCATTGGCTCCCAACAAGCTCTCCTTCCCCGTAACCAGTTATTTTCTCCAAGGCGCTGTTGGCTGACACGATCGTACCTTTCCTGTCAACAATCATGATCCCGTCCTGGATAGTTTCCACCACGGTTTTCCAATAAACGTTCAAATTCTGTTTAAACATTGACCTTCCTCTTGTTTAATTTTGAACATGTGTTAAAAATAATATCTTAACATTCAAATGGCAAGAAAAAACTATAAGAAGTCCCTTTGCCTTCCTAAAGACACTCTGCAGTAACAGTGCCTTTGTCTTTTTATGTCATTTCGAGTCCCACAGGTTGGTGGGATAAATCCGCCTAAGATTTGTGGTGGATAAACTCAGTGAGAAACCCCTTTTTATCACCCAGTTGCCGATTCAAGATTTCTCCCCTGCCCCTCGCCTGCCAGCAGGGCAGAAACGGTCAGGCAGGGCCTACACCTAGCCATGACATTGCGACACAGACTCCAAGGGAAAGACAAGTTCAAGTGTTTGGGGTTGGAATCCATGTAAAGGCATTAATCATGGCACACCCTTTGCTTGATACAAGGGCGAAAACGTAGAAACGAGAGGCTCACTTGGAAATCGTTCCAGACCAATTTCTTGATCTTAGAGAGTTCATAAGCCCTGTTGCCTTATTGGAATTCACAAAGGTGTTCAGGGAGCTTCTGCCTAATCAAGTGGTGGAGATCTTGGTTGGGGATCTGGACATGAAAAAGGACTTATTCAAGGTGCTTAAGGCCTTTTCCTATGAATTACTGGATGTTGATGAACAAGAGACCTTCTGCAGGATCAAATTGAGAAAGCACACATGAACCCAGTAATGTCCGGTTAAGTTTTTGCATAAGGTGAGTGGAAAGTTTGAGAAAAAGTTCATGGCGGCGTCATTTTTTGCTTGACATTTCAATCAGTTAGTGAGGGCGGTCCGTAACTACTTGAAAATACGGAGGAAGTTACGGACATGCCTTACGCAATCAAACCACAAAAACACAAAAGAAAT